>CAXBEV010000004.1:0-195728 GCA_963974935.1 uncultured Rhodospirillales bacterium
CATCCAGTCTTGACGGTGCGGGATGCGATCTCGGTTGGGGGTGAGACTATCGGGTTTGTCGAATTGACCCAAAGCATGCGACCGATTGTGAACCAAATTGCGGTGGTTACCGCAATCACCTCCATAATCGGCCTGTTCTTATTTTTCATATTACACCGTGTCCCCATGAGGCTTCTTAGGCAGTCGACGTCAGCATTGGAAGCTTCGCGGAAGAGACTAGCTAAAGAAATCAATCTTAAGGAAATCGAAGCGCGGCGCGCAAACGATGCCAGCCGCATCAAGTCGGACTTCCTGTCGAACATGAGTCATGAAATGCGGACGCCGCTGAACGCGATTATCGGCTTTTCAAAAGTGATGGAGGATCAGTTATTCGGCGAGCTGTCACCACACTACCGCAGCTACGCGAAAGATATAAACGATTCCGGTCAGCACCTACTCGGACTGATAAATTCACTGCTTGATCTCTCTAAAATCGAACGGAACATGGCGGACCTCACGATCGACCAAGTTTCAATACATAAAACGATAGCCGATACCATCCGCTTGGTCGCCGATCACGCTCGCAGCAAGAATATCGATCTTCCCGTCGATTACGACGACGACCTTCCGGACACCATCACCACCGACCAAACTAAGTTATACCAAATCATAATCAATCTCGTTTCAAACGCTGTGAAATATACACCCAGAAACGGGACAGTTGGGATTTCGGTGCGCTCAAAAAATAACGATGTCGAAATCGAAATATTCGATACGGGAATCGGCATGTCAGAAGAAGGCATCAGGGTCGCTCTTAAACCGTTTGGGCAGGTTAAGACTGCGTTCACCACGCCGGAAGAGGGCACGGGGCTGGGCCTTCCCCTCGCGAAGTCGCTAACCGAACTCCTTCACGGACAGTTCACAATCAAAAGTCAGCTAGGAAATGGAACAACGATAACGGTCCGTCTTCCAAAGCGCATCGAAGTACGCCCTGCCGTCACTCGAGATGCCGACAATGAAAACCTCGACAAAGCCGTGAACTTTTGAAGTAGACAAACTCCAATAATCTTGGAGACGTTTACCCTTAGCCAAGAACGTTCAAACACCACGCCTGATGACATAACTTCTTTCGGATCGACTAAGCGGATGTCGCTATGTCAGTATTGGTTGAGCTGAAAATTCTCCGAACCGGGCCCGCTATCAAATCCCATCCCCAAACCTTATGGTAAATGTAGCACCACCACCTGGGGTGTCGCCTACATCGATACTGGCTTTATGCGCTTCCACGATTTGTTTCACGATGGATAAGCCTAAGCCAGCGCCGTCTCCTCTACTGTCGGAGCGCAGAAAGCGCTGGAAAATCTCCTTGCGCTTCTCTTTTGGCACGCCGGGACCATGGTCAATAACCTTGATGTACGGGTCTTTTCCAAGCTCGACAGTAATGACGCCCCCCGTTGCGGCGTATTTGATGGCGTTCTCCACTAGATTATATATCGCCTGCTCTAAGACATGTGAATAGCCAAGGACTTCCACGGGTGCGTCCACACCGATAACCTCGATAGACATCTCCTCCTTGATAGCAAGCGGGAAAAGCCGGGTGGCCACGTTCTTACACACAACGCTCAAGTCGACCTTATCCATCTTTTCAAGGTCCAACGCATCCACCTGTGCGAGAGAGAGAATCTGGTTAACAAGGCGAGACATGGCGATGACGTCCTGGCGCAAATCCTGTGCGGCCTTCGTATCGTCTAACGTATCTATTTGTAGCAGCAACACGGATAGAGGTGTTCGCAGTTCGTGAGAAACATCAGCTGTGAATTTTCGGTGCATCGCCTCGCTTTTGACGAGTTTCTCGGTACTTAATTGCAGTTCAGTGTGCTGCGCTTTTATTATTTTATCCGCCCGCCGAACGATTTGATGAAGAACCAGATAAAGCAGCCCCAACGCGGTTGAGAGTGCTAGAAATACATAAAATACATGCTTATCAATATCTGCAAAAAGCGACGTGGTGTCTGAGTACACTTGCAACACACCCACCACCTTTCCTTCATCGTCATAGAAGGGCTGATAGCTGGCGAGGCTTTTCACTTGTTCCGCTTTCTGTGCTGATTTGCTGTCGCTGTTCAGCAGTTTTATCTTGGATGTGCGCTGGCCTTTTCGTGCTGCGATAAAGTCCGGATCACGGCTCATGTCTCGACCCGCTTGTTCGCTTCTCGTCGAAAAAATCACGATGCCCTTAAGATTGAGAAACTCAACCTTTAACACGGGAAGCCCTTCAATCTGGAGCGCTATACTTTCTGATATTTCTCCGGCTTTTGATTTGGTTTCAGCCGTCTCAATGTCCGCCTCTTTGACCGACTGAAAATAGGGGCCAAAGTCGTCCGACAAATTGTTACCGATTGAACGTGCCAGGATTTCATTCTGACGCTCACCTAATCTGACCAAATCCTCGACAGAAAGGTGCTGAAAGAAGAACATGAGAACTGCAATGACGATGACGATGACGGCAGCGCTGGCAAGAGAGAAATAACGAAGAAGCCTGAACATTCAGTTCATTCCTTTAGTGTTCTTACGACAATAAGCTAAAGCTTGTTTGGAAAGATATTCGTTTAAAAAGAACAATTTCGCATTGTCGAGTAACGCTTCATTAAATGCATTCTAAAAGAGCATCAAGGATTTCAAAGATTGGCTGCTTTCTACCATTCAAACACGTATGCCTTAATGTCGGGAATCTGGCCCAAAATCGGATAAGTTGCCTCAGTCGGAATGTGTCTGAACGCAGTTAAAAGCGGAAGCTCGACGAGGAACTCGATAAAGGTATTTTTTCTCAAGTTATGGGTCAATGCACACTCGGGTGAAGTCGTATATGTTTTTACATCGCGACGGCATGCTGGCGGCTTCTGGGTTCAAAACCACATACGCACTGAGACACGTCAGCATTATGCCAAAATACTTCCACCTTCGGCCGATGCTGATCGGCGCCCTTATTTATTTCAGCACGCCCGTAATGGCGGCGTGGGCGTCGGTGCCTCAAGCTTGGACATCGGCTCGCTAACCACCAGCGGTGGCCCCAGCGAAGGCGGCAAACACGTCGTCAATGCGAGCTACGCGCTGATGGCCGGCATTACCACGATGCTCAGCGAAAAAAATTCGATCGACGTCGGATATCGGTTCATCAACCTGGGCGAGTTTGAGCAGGATAGCCGTTTTTCCAGTGGGCTCAATGCAGCAGCAACGAATTTCGATGACCTACATGCGCACGAATTCAAAGCCGGTCTCAGGGCCGAATTCTAAACATACGCGCATTTTGAATCGCCGATGCCATACCACTTGATTTAGATCAATGATGGGCACGGAGCAGCCAATCACTATAAGTGCGAATTCACGTGATCGGCGAAGGGTACGCTGATCCCGAAACTAGGTGGCGCATATGCAATTTGCATCAGTAATGGCTGTTGTCGAGCCGCAAGGCCCAAAAGACATCGATATCGGCAGTCAAAACAGCAACGATCAAGTTATCTTCACAGCTTTGGAGTTGGGAAAACGGTTTCAAGCGGAAACCCTGTTGCTGCACGTATTGCCGCCCAACAGTGACGTCTTGATGATGGGGCCCGAAGTCGGGCAGGCAGGCGCCATGAGTGCGCAGGCAAGTACCATTTTACAGGGCATTGAGGCGCAGATCACCCAGCGCCAAGAATACTTTGAGTCGCTATATACACGCCATGTCGCGGCGTTTGAACCGTTCTTAAATATTGATGCCGAAGCAGAAATTCCGGGCTGGCAGCCTTCGAGTTTCAGTGTTCGGAAAATCACGCCGACCGGCCACGAGTGCCGAGAGATCGCACGCCTTGGGCGGCTCGCCGATTTAATTGTCATCGCAGCGCCTGAGCATGCATCGGGCGGCATCGAAAGCGCCGCGTTGGAGACCGCATTGCTTGATACGGGACGGCCGGTATTGCTCGCACACAACCGGTGCAGGATGCCCGGCACACAGCACGGCGAAAAACCGGTGCCGAGCCCGGCTGCGGGCGGGCGTATGGTTATCGGTTGGGACGGATCGCGTGCGGCGGCGCTCAGCATCCGCAATGCCTTGCCGTTGCTTAAACTCGCCGCCGCCGTTGATGTCGTCCACTTGGCGACGGGGCGCGAGCGCGCCAATCCCCGCGACGTTGCCGCCTATTTACGGCTGCACGGCATCAAGGCATCTGCGCATACCCTTTCCGTTCCGGATCGTACCATCGCCGACGTGTTGCTTGGCATTACCCGAAATTACCCGTCGAGCATGCTGGTGATCGGCGCAGATAGCCACGATATCATGGCCGACGCGCCGTTCGGCAGTGTAACGCGCGACATCATCAACACCGCAGACGTCCCGGTTTTCCTGTCACATTGACACAATCGGTTCATCCTTGGACCGCCTCCCAGAATAACTTATACTGCATTAAGGCGGTTACGATGCCGCGTGGCGGAATTGAGGATTTGCGTGATGCCGATCAAATCGGATCGTCCGACCTTACTGACCCCGGCAAGACCAAAATCAGGTACCGGTGATAGCGCTCCTTGTGCAGCATGCCATGTGCGCGACTTTGCCGTTTGCGGTGCATTAACACCGGCTGAGCTCGACCGCTTCGGCGGCGAAGTGCATCGTATTTACCTGGATATCGGCACGCCCTTGGTCGACGAAGGCGAGCCGGAACGGAATGTCTATTCGGTGACACAAGGCTGCCTGAAAAGCTACAAACTGCTGGCCGATGGCCGACGCCAAATCACCGGCTTTTTGTTCCCGGGCGATTTTTTGGGGCTGACGCGCAGCGACACCTACACCGCCACCGTCGAAGCCGTAACCCCGGCGACGCTGTGCCGATTGCAACGCAAAGAGCTAGATCAACTCAGCCGCGCCATCCCGAACTTGGATCGCCGCCTGCACGAATTGGCATCGGAAGCTTTGGCAGAATTGCAGGGCCAGTTACTGCTTTTGGGTCGCAAAACAGCCCAAGAACGCGTCGCCTCGTTTTTGCTGACGCTGTCTCGGCGCGCCGTTGAACGGGGCAGCGTCGCCAACCCCGTCGACGTCCCGATGAGCCGTGACGACATCGCCGATTTCCTGGGCCTCACCACCGAAACCGTCAGTCGCACCATGACCCGCCTGCGCGGCCAAAACCTTATCGTCGCTAACAAAGATAAAACCATCGAGATCGTCGATGCCGATGCCCTCGCAAAAATCGCTGAAGGGCTCTAAGCTCAGCCCAGCAAAGTTGCGTCTTTAACGACCCTGAGCGGCAGAATATCACTTTCCGTTTTAATGATTTTTGATGCGTCCGCCCGCACACATGCACCGGCATAGATGCCGTCGGCGGTGAACGTGCAGACCTGCGCATGCTTTCCGTCGATTTCCGGCAGCGGTGCGAGTGCCTGATAAATCAAATCGCGATCTTCAAAGTTACCGCCACTTTCGGCAAGCACCTCGTTGTTATGACCGATCAGGCTGATGTTGTGGCCGCAACGCCCGACAATCGGTTTTACGACATAGCTACCGGCTTGCAGGCTCGGTGTCAGTTCGAACTGGCTTTCCAGCAGGTATGGGTGGTTCGGATACAGCATCCACAACACCGGCAAAATCGCTTTGTTGCTGGGGATCAGACTCCAAAGTGGCTCAAACACCATGACCTGCGGGCGCAGCAACACGTCGACCAAACGCGGCGGCATGGTGGCGCGGTCGATGGTTTTCCTGAGTCGCAGGTTCTCATCGTCATCGTTGATTTGATCCCGTATCTGATCAAGTGCGGTTTCCCATGCCCAGGTTTTCCAGACGTAATGGATCGGCACACCGTCGGCGTCCAATACCTCACCGCCCTCGCCCCACTGCAGACCGGACATTTCCTTGATGATCTTACTCTCAAGGCCCGCTTCGGTCATCGTACGCTGCATGAACAATGCGTGGTAGGTCTCTTCGGGATCATCGTCTTGCATGATGTGCAAAACGCCTTCGACCTCGGCTTCACGCCAGGCTTCGACCAGCGCCGGATATAAAGGATCACCCGGGCAGCGCCCGTCCGTACAGTTCGCACCCACCGCCCAAAGCCCCTGCACCTTGCCGGTCTCCATGTGGCAGGATGCGGAGTCGCAGTTGTACTCATATACTTTGATGCCGTCGGCTGAGACCGCGAAATCAAAGCGCCCGGTGATCATCTCGTTTTTACGGTTATCCCAGGACTGGTGAATGCGCGACCAAAGGGCCGGCGGCAAATTAAACCGCCTGAGCAGCGCATCGTCGCGCAGCACATAGTTCGTCGCGTGCATGAACATCGCGTGCAGCTCATTGGTCGCACGCTTCACTTCGCGCATCGCGGCTTCGCTAAGGCGAAAATATTTACCCGCATCGGCATCGACGGTGGTCAGCCGACTACCGTCCATACACGACATATAGGCGGCCTCGTCGGGTTCGTCCGCGTTCATCCAAGTTTTGCCCTGCACGCGGTCTGCCGGGACTTCGCCAAGTTTAAGATCAAACAGCGCCGGGTCCGGGTCTTCGATCAACTGGGCATGGGTGGCGTCGTCGGTCTGCATGACCCAACCCATGATGCCCGCATTGTCGTACGTACAATCGATCCAGTAGCTACCTTCCGCATCGATTTTCACCAATAACTCGCGCGACCAGCTCTCGGAGTCGGCCCAGACTTTGTCTTCGACGTTTTGTTCGATGACGCGAATGCGGTCGTCAAAGACCTCGGTGACAATCGCGACGTGGCCGGTAACGTCGAACTCGCCGCCCTCGTTCCAGATCAACATGCACCCGATTTCTGGGCGGCGCTTGGCGCCATTGGCAAACGATTTCAGCGGCAATTTACTGCCGTCTTTGATCACCGTGACGTCGCGCAGGCGAAAAATGTCATAGGCCATGGCGATGTCGTCAAAGACATAGCCTTTGTTCACATACAGCCAGCGGCGCGCCAATTCGACGCATTGCCACTTGTAGCCCATGAACACACCGTCGACGTAACTACGATATGCTTCGCGGTTCGGCAGATCGGCCTTGTCGGCGCTCGGATAGTCACTGGAATAGACGACGATGTTGCCGGGCCCGATGCCCAACTGCGTGCCAAATCGTGCGCGATGCTGTTTGTCCAAGGCGCTCTTGCCTCCAAAAGCGTCACCGACGGTCGATCATCGCCGAGCTGGGAACGCGGCGGATATATGATCCTGTTTGGGTCTGCTCGCAATAGAAATTTTATGCAGAGACGGCGGTCATTATCGTTGTGATGACGGCAATGCGATAGCGCTCGTCCGATTTCTAGGTGGCCGCAAACAATGCCGTCAGGCGACGGATATCGGCAACAGACTCAAGTGCCATCATCTGTGCAAAAGCTTGCTCAGTCGCTGACGTTTGCGGCAGTGCGCGGGCCCAACAGTCTGCAAACTTGGCATACAATTCCTGATCCGACATTGCATTGTCGCCGCTGCGCCCGACCATATTGTCTATGCGCCGCAGGTGCGTGCTGCCGTCCTGATCGGTGACGATGACCTCGGCGTCCCATGGCTGGGCTTCACCATCTGCAAACGTCTCGGCTTGGATGCGGGCCAGCAGCGACGTGATCTCGGGCGCACGGAACGCCTCGCCTTCGAAATCTTTGAGCGTCACGGCGCCATCGAGGAGCGCACGGGCGACGGCGTACTGCACACTGAATTTTGCCTCGAGCACCGATTCCGGCGCCGGCGTGTTGGTATGGCGGAACCGCTGTGGATGCACACGAATGCGCACGTGATCAATATCGTCCGCGCGCACACCGTCTTGGTGCACAAGATCGATGGCCGCCTGGATCGCGTGATGAGTGCTCCCGCAGCACGCGAACTGCTTGATGCCGATGCTGGGCGCTTCAATCGCCAGCGGCCCGGTCCATGCGTCCGTCAAAGGCGCCACATCGAAAGTGCCTGCACCGTTAAAAACATTGAGAAAGCCTTGATGATGTTCGAGTGCAGCCGGGTTCGCATCGAACCCCCGCCCCGCCAACAACACCGCCATCACGCCGGCCCGCGCCGAATGGCCGACATGTAGCGGCTTGGTCATAGTGCCGAAGTTGGCCTTGAGACCGCTCGCCAGCGATGCCGCAATCGCCAGCGCCAAGGTCGTGCGGTCGGCGTCCAAGTCGATCAGTCGCGCCAACGCGGCGACCGTGCCGAAAATCCCCACCGTCGCCGTCGGATGCCAGCCTTTGTCGTAATGATGCGGATGCACGGCCTGAGCAAAACGATGCTCGGCCTCATGCCCGACCTGATAGGCGGCGAGAAAAGCAGCACCGGAAAGTGAACGATCTTCGGCCATGGCAAACAACGGGGCCACCAACGGCACCGACTGATGCCCGCCCAACACCGCGCTGAAATCATCGAAATCGAGCGCGTGCGACGCCGTGCCGTTGATCAAGGCGGCGTCCAAAATGCTGGTGCGTTTGTTGGTCGCGAAAATCAGACTGTCACCCGGCGCATCGCCGACGCCCGGTGTAGACAAAAGGATTTGCGTACAAGGCTCAGGCAGGCCGGCCAAGGTCACGCCGACGGTATCGGCGATGCCCGCTTTCGCTGTCCGCGCGGCGCCCGCAGAAACGTGCGCACCATCGAACGCCAAAATGTTGGTCGCAAACGCGCGGAGAACTTCCGTTTTATCAGCGTGATTTAAGCCGTCCATGTTGCCTCCAATATTTTTATATTTCCGAAGAGCATAGCATGGGATTTACGGCATTGCCTATGCGCGGTTATTTTCCGCGCCCGCGTACCCGCTCGCGATGCAGGATATAGAGACCGCTGATCGCGACGACGATGGCACCGCCCAGCGTGTAGGTATCTGGTACATCACCGAACATCAAATAGCCGAACAACACCGCCCAGATCACATTGGCGTATTTAAAAGGCGACACCAGCGCCGCCTCGCCCAAACGAAAAGCCTCAATCAGCAAATAGTGTGCGATTCCCAACAGCACGCCGCTGGCGACGAAGTACTTGAGTTGGCCCAGTTCGACCGGGTGCCACGGCACCACCACCGAAGACGCAACGCCCGCCAGCGCCACGCATGTGGTCGTCACGAACAACACAGCCACCGTGCTTTCGCTGGCTGCCATCTTACGGGTGATAACGTCGCGCATCCCGCCCAGCATCGCAGCCACCAGCGGAAACACGGCGAACCATTGAAACGCACTTGAACCCGGACGCACGATCAGCACCACGCCTAAAAAGCCGATCGACACCGCTGACCAACGTCGCCAGCCGACCCGCTCGTCCAGCATCAAAGGTGCCAGCGCAGTGACAAACAACGGGCCTGCAAACGCAATCGCAATGGCGTCGGCGAGCGGCAGATAATAAAGCCCGGTCACGAACATGAACGAACTGCCGATCACGCACACGCCGCGTAACACCTGGCCGCGCCAACTGCGGATCTGCCACATGGTATGAATGCCACCAGCACGAAGCGCGAACAAAAGGATCGGGATATAGATAAACAATCCCCGGATTGCCAACACTTGGCCGACCGGCAAATCGGCCGCCAAGGTCTTCACAAAACCATCGTTGAGCGTCAGCACCGCGCCACCGGCAAGCGCGCACAGCACGGCCTTGCCCGGCGCATCGGTGATCCGACTGCCGGGCCGAAGCGGCGGCACCGGATCAATGGGATGACCGAGCGGGTTGCCGGCAGGCGGGATCTCGGGTTTATCCATCAGCCGTACAACACGGCAACGATAAACACCGCCGCCGCGATTCCCGCCGCATCGGCGGTCAACGCCGGAATCAACGCATACCGCAGGCGCTTTATTTGCACCGCGCCGAAATACACCGCGATCACATAAAACGTGGTCTCGGTCGAGCCTTGGAAGGTCGACACCAAATAGCCGGTATAGCTGTCCGGCCCGACCGCCGGATCATTGATGATTGATGCTAAAATCCCATATGCGCCCGAGCCCGACAACGGGCGCAACAGCGCCATCGGCAGCGCATCGGCGGGCAGACCCACCAATTCGGTCACCGCGCCCAGGGGCAAGATCATCAGTTCTAACGCGCCGGATGCCCGGAACATGCCAACCGCGACCAAGATCGCCACCAAGTACGGAATGATCCGAAGCGCGACATCGAAACCATCCTTGGCACCTTCGACAAAGCACTCATAGACCGGTACGCGTTTGGCGACACCTAACCCCAAAAGGCCGAGCATCAGCCCAGGTATGATCCACGGCGCAAAGCTGCGCCCGTACGCAATCGTCAACGGCACCAAGGTCAACACGCCAACCAACACAGCGATGGAGATCCACGCCGGGTACGCATTGTCCGTCCGATCCTTCGAGACGGCGCTGCGCGCCTCCTCAGGATGAGGATTGTGTAAAGTCTCCTCATCCTGAGGAGCGGCAACGCCGCGTCTCGAAGGATCGTCGGCAAGCGCCGCCGGCGCGCTGGATGCAAAAAGTCGTGCGCACAGCTTCGCCGTCACAATCGCCACCGTCGTTGACACCAACGTCGCAAACAGCGTCGTCGGCACGATACCAGCCGAATCAGCGGACCCCGCAGCCGCGCGCAATGCGATCACACCAGTCGGCAGCAACGTAACGCTGGATGTGTTGATCGCCAAAAACAGGATCATCGCGTCGGTCGCCTTGCCTTTTTCGGCGTTCAGGCTGTCTAAGTGTTCCATCGCCCGGATGCCGAACGGCGTCGCCGCGTTGCCGAGGCCCAGCACGTTCGCAGATAAATTCATGATCATCGCGCCCATCGCCGGATGATCGGCGGGCACGTTCGGAAACAGCCGCGTCATCAGCGGGCGCAGGGTTTTGGCGACGACCAACAACAAGCCGGCGCGCTCGGCCACTTTCATGAGTCCTAAAAACAACGCCATCACGCCGACCAAACCGATCGCCAACGACACCGCATCGCCTGCCGTGCCGATCATATTCTTGCCGAGAACTTCCATCGGCGTCTCGGCATCGGCACCGACCGGCGCATCGAAGGTCACCTGCCGCCACGCCGCAACGGCAAACGCGATGGCAACGATGGCAAAAAAGATAGCGTTCAAAGGTGATCTCCGACGGGACGGCGAATCGATGGTGAATGGTTACGCAATAAAGGTCGGCTTGCAATCCGCGCATCCTTCGAGACGGCCCTTCGGGCCTCCTCAGGATGCGGATAACCCATTGAACACCTCATCCTGAGGAGCGGCGAAGCCGCATCTCGAAGGATGCGCTTACCCGGGGAGAGTTCGAAGGACTTATCCGGAAAGTCGCAGCCTCACCCTAAGCGCGAAACAAATCCGGGCGATCCGTAAAGATGGACGTAACACCCATAGCATCCAGCATATCGGCGCGTTTCGGATCATTGACCGTGTAGACACGGAGCGGAAAACCGGCGGTACGCACCTCAGCCACCAAGTCAGGGGTAATGTGCTTTTGCGACATATGCACCGCCCCGCATGTCAACGCATCGACCACAGCCCGCCAGTTCTTTGGGAGCTTGCCGAACAACATAGCGCGGGGCGTGCCTGGGATAAGATCGCGGGCAACCTCCATCGCCGTGCGGCTGAAGCTGGAGACCACGGGTGGCGGCAACGTCTTCGGCCAAGCTTCTGTGATGAGGCGGCTCGTGACCTCGGCGGTTATAATGTCTGCACCACGTGCCGGTTTGATCTCGATGTTGGCGCCCAAGCCTTCGGCGGCCAAGACCGCAAAGGTCTCAATCAACGTCGGAATCGGCTCACCTTTGAAAGCGAGGTCGAAGGATGCCCCAGCATCCAAAGTTTGCAGCGCATCAGCCGTCTTCTTCGCCATGACGCCGCGCCCATTCGTGGTCCGATCGAGCTTATCGTCATGGAACAGCATCGCCACTTTGTCGGCGCTGAGCATAACGTCGAATTCGACCCAGGTCGCCCCTTCCGCCTTGGCGCGGCGAACCGACGCCAGCGTGTTTTCCGGCGCCAATCCCGCGGCGCCACGGTGCCCGATAACAAATGGAACGGATAACGTCTTAATCATACGAGAGGTGTCCTTATAAAAATCCTCGGAATCAGGTTGCCCCGCCCGTGCTGAGCGATCAACCTATGCAAAACAAATACGATGATGAACCGGTTGGGGGGACATATCTATGACATCGACGTCAGACAAATCACTTCGCGAACGCGCGCTCGAATATCACCGCCAAGCGCCCGCGGGTAAATTCCAGATTCAGCCGACCAAGCCTCTGGCGACGCAGCGCGACTTGGCGCTGGCGTACTCGCCGGGCGTCGCCGCCGCGTGCGATGCCATCGTCGAAGACCCGATGCAGTCGTTCGAACTGACCAACAAAGGTAACTTGGTCGCGGTCATTACCAACGGCACCGCCGTGCTGGGTTTAGGGCCGATTGGCGCGTTAGCGTCTAAGCCGGTGATGGAAGGCAAGGCGGTGCTGTTCAAAAAGTTCGCCAACATCGATTGCTTCGATATCGAAATTGACGAATTGGACCCGCACAAACTGGTCGAGATCATCGCGCCTTTGGAGCCCACGTTCGGCGCCATCAACCTTGAAGACATCAAGGCGCCGGATTGTTTCATCGTCGAAGAAAAATTACGCGAACGTATGAACATTCCGGTGTTCCACGACGATCAACACGGCACCGCGATTGTCTGTGCAGCGGCCATTCTGAACGGTCTTCGACTGCAGAATAAGAAATTCGAAGACATTAAACTGGTCTCGACCGGTGGCGGCGCGGCAGGCATCGCGTGCTTGGACCTGTTGGTCAGCATGGGTGTCAAAGTCGAAAACATCTGGCTCTGTGATCATTTGGGCGTCGTCTATGAAGGCCGCACAGAATTCATGAATGATCGCAAATCACGCTATGCGCAGAAAACCAACCTCAAATCCCTGAACGACGTGATCCACGACGCGGACGTGTTTTTGGGACTGAGCGCGGCGGGCATCCTGACACCTGACATGGTAAAAAAGATGGACGACAAACCGTTCATCCTGGCGCTGGCCAACCCAAATCCGGAAATCAATCCGGATGAAGCCAAGGCTGCGAACCCCAACGTGATCATGGCGACCGGGCGTTCCGACTATCCCAATCAGGTCAACAACGTGCTGTGTTTCCCGTTCATTTTCCGGGGTGCGCTGGATTGCGGTGCGACCACGGTGAACGAAGAAATGAAGCAGGCCGCCGTAAAAGCGATTGCCGATCTGGCGATGGCCGAAAGCTCCGAACGGGTCGCCGATGCGTATGCAGGCGAGCGCTTGGTGTTTGGACCTGAATACTTAATCCCCAAGCCGTTTGACCCCCGCTTGATTTCAGAAATCGCGCCAGCCGTCGCCAAGGCCGCCATGGCCACCGGCGTCGCCACCCGACCGATTAAAGACTTCGATGAATACCGCGAGCGACTGGCCAGCTTCGTGTTTAAGTCGGGCCTGCTGATGAAGCCGATTTTAGAGCGTGCCCGCCAAGAGCCCCGCAGCATCGTCTTTGCTGAGGGTGAGGACGAACGCGTGCTGCGTGCTGTGCAGGCCCTGATCGACGACCGCCTTGCGCGCCCGCACCTGATCGGCAGGCCCGACGTCATTAAAAGCCGGATCGAACGGCTGGGTCTTCGGATTGAACCCGATGTGCACTTCAGCATCACCAACCCGCTGGACGATCCCCGCTACGAAGAATTCTGGTCGCAGTATCATTTGTTGATGGAGCGCAAAGGCGTCACGATTGCCGACGCGAAAACCATCATCCGCACCAACACCACGGTGATCGCGGCGATGATGGTAAAACGTGGCGAAGTCGACGCGATGATCTGCGGCACTTATGGCCAGTATGAATGGCACCTCAAATATGTACTCGACATCATCGGCAAACGCGAAGGCGTGTCGGATGTTTCCGCGTTGAGCGCACTGATCCTCAACAACGGCACCTATTTTATGTGCGACACCCACGTCTCCCACGACCCGACGCCTGCTGAAATCTTGGAAATGACCGAACTTTGCGCGGAAACCGTGCGCCGATTTGGAGTCGAGCCGAAAGTCGCCCTACTGTCTCATTCCAACTTCGGCAGTTCCGGGCACCCGTCTGCAGAAAAAATGCGCGCTGCCATGCAGTTGATCATAGAGGCCAACCTGGACTTCGAAGTCGACGGTGAAATGAAGGCCGACACGGCCCTTGATGAAGCGCTGCGCACGCGGATTTTCCCGCACAGCCGCTTTAAGGGCGCTGCCAACATGATGGTGTTCCCGAATTTGGACAGCGCGAACAATTCGTTCAACTTGCTGAAGCAACTCGGTAACGGGCTCTCAGTCGGGCCGATTTTGGTGGGGGCTGCGCAGCCTGCACACATCCTGACGCCTGCTGTGACATCGCGTGGTATCTATAACATGAGCGCCGTTGCCGTATTGGATTCGCAAACCCTCGGCCACACTGAAGCGCCGGAACTGCCGCTCACCGGAAAAGACACATAATATTAACCATATAAGTGGTAAAAGACGGTATGTTGTATCGAAGCAAGGCTTCGCATACTGTCATTAGTGGATTCGGTGTTCGGTGAAGGTCAATCTATGGTTAAAGTATCTCTCGGCGCCGTGGCGCTGAGCATGATTGTAATCGGCACGCCGCCCGCGATTGCTGCGGGCACGACGCCTGCAGAGCCGACTCGCAGCAGCATCGAATGGCTTTTGGACGACTTGGGCGCGATATTCGAAAAAGCCGTCACGCTGGGCACTGAATCCCTGACCGCCAGCCCGAAATCGGTGCCTGTTGTCGAACAACTCATGCCCGCCCCCTCAGCGAAGCCGTCAAAGTCAGATGAGCCCGTTGTCGTAGACGTGGCGCCGGTTGAATCGACCCAAACGGCGACAGCACAGACCGAAAACCCCTTCGTCGCCATATTCGACGCCATCGCCGCATTCTTTGCCGAAAACCCGCCAAGCATGGTTGTTGAAAACGAAAGCGCGCCGGCGCCCGCACCGCCCGCAGTCGCGGCGCAGCCTGAACCTATCGTAGCACCGCCGGCACGCGTCGTTGATAACCGCGATGCGCTCGAAACCGGCACACCACGCGATCCCGTTTCATGGCTTTTGGCCGACATCGGTGCGTTGTTCAAAAACGGCGCTGAGGTAACGTCAGCGGACACATCTAAGGCGCCGTCTTCACCCTACCACGGCGCGCATGCAGACGCGCACAGCTTCGCCATCGTGCCGACCACCATCATCAAAACCGCTGAAGCCTCAATGCAGGCCCCCATACTGACACCCGCCCCTTGGCAACAGCCGGTCGGGCGCGACATGTTCGACCCTCAAGTTGCGTTATTCGATATTGAAGGCAACGCCGCACCGGCCCCAGCCACCCGCCCGCTACACGCCGTTGAAACCGCTACCCTCGCCGCGCCTGCACCGCAGATCAGAAAGCGGCCGGATTCGCGTCCGGGTGAGCGCAATCACGTCGGCCTCGGTCATAATCACAAGGCCGTCAGCCCCGACCCGGACGAACCGAACTTAATCGGTGATATTTTCGCCCGCATGTTCGGCCCCGACGGT
Organism: uncultured Rhodospirillales bacterium; assembly: GCA_963974935.1. Taxonomy (GTDB): domain Bacteria; phylum Pseudomonadota; class Alphaproteobacteria; order Rhodospirillales; family Casp-alpha2; genus UBA4479. The sequence goes on from CAXBEV010000004.1 coordinate 15,487, forward strand.
GATGACGTCGACGCGATGGTCAACGCCGAGCAAACTACCGAGCCGCTGGCCAATAAGATTTCCCACCGTATCGTCGCCGAAGAACGCTTAGATCTGAGCTACACCGCACCTGACGCCGACCTCGCCAACCTTGCCCCCGGTACGGACGATGCCCCGGATGCGACAATCGAGCAGCTGCGTGAAACCGCGCTCGGCAACATTGACCTTTACGTCGGCAAAGACACCGTCATCGGCACGCCTTATGACGCCAAAAAGTTCGGTCCCGAAGACTGCATCGAACGCCCGCTGCACGGCAGCATCTTTTGCTTAGCCACCCTGCACTGGCCCGCCGACATCGTTGAGCAATTCGCCGTTGATACAGCGTTCACGCTCCCCGGCGAGGCGCTGATCCGGTTCGAGAACGGCACCATCAGCCGTGTCTATGCCATCTTCGACAGCCAAAACTTTGCCGATGTCGTTAAGCACATGCAGCGCAATTTCGGCGCCCCCAGCGAGCGGGAAATCGTCTGGATGCCGGTCATGGAAGCTCCGAGATTACCGAACACCACGTTCCGCTGGAAGGCGCTCAGCGCAGATCGTAAAGACACCATGATTCTCGAAGTCCGCAACTACGACGACCTGCGACGCTCGTTCGCGGATATGGAACACGGGTTGGTACGGCTATATCGCGACGGGTCTCGGCCGATCTTCAAACATATCTCGACGATGGATCTGATGCTGATGCAACGCAAACGCGTCGCCCGCGCCCCCGTCGCCATTAACGCCCCACCGCCGCAACAGTAACTTTTTGCACCTATTCCCCTTCGCCCGCCCCCTGCCGTAATCCGCGACTTCCCGGACGCGCAGCGGTCCGGCGCCTTTGAGTTTGCTTCTCTTAATGCGTGGCATATAGGCACGGGAAGCGGATGTATTTCGTAGAAAAAGCCAGAAACGTTCTCACAATAAGTGGCTCGACCAGCAGGATTCTCATAAATAATGATAAATTCTTCGCGCTTTGGCGACATGATCTATTCGACTGATTTAGGTTTGGTTCCGGACGAGTTGCTCGCTAACGACCTTCGACCACTTTTGACCCATACCAGACGTGACCAAATTTAGTTGCTGGCCGTAGGAGGACCGAGAAGACGGTTGATGGACTGTCGGCATCCTTCGACAATGTCCAGCGCAGCTTCCCTCGAAGTTGTCGTCCGCGCCATAACGACGGCGCCAACCAAATTGGCAAACAGTCCAGCGGCCTGGCGGCGGGTATCCAGCGGCGACAGATCGAGCGCTGATCCAAGCAGACCGACGATCCGGTCCGACCCAGCAGACATAGCCTCTCTGACGACATCGGAAGCGTTTGCCGTCTCTGACGCCAAAGCGGCAATAGGGCATCCCTTGCCTGGATCTGCAATATGCTCTTCCGACAAGTACATTTCCACATATGACCGGACCCCTGCATCGCCACCATGTTCGGCAATGAGCCCCTCCAAGGTTCGCGCCAAAGCGCCGACCGAATGTTCGATGGCTGCCACCGTTAGATCGTCTTTTGAGCCGAAGTGCCGATAGAACCCGCCATGGGTCATACCGGCAGCTTTGGTGACCTCGCCGACGCTCGTCGCCTCAATCCCTCGCTCACGATAAAGTCGGGCGGCGGCATTCAATATCCGTGCATGGCTCTCGGCCTTAGCTTCTTTGGATACGCGGGGCATTGCGTTGTCTCCTTAAAATTCACTTGACCATTTAGATTATATATATCATCTATAGTTAAGATTACAATCATCATCTATAAAATTCAACCGAAAGGAGACCTGAAAATGTTCGTTGAGATCGCGACGGCGTTTGTTCGTTTTTCCATGATTTTCCTTCCTGCCGCTGCGCTGGCCTTGCTTGCCGTTGGTGCCGTTAGGGGCAAACTCCCACCTGTTCGAGCAGCCTGGGCGATTGGCACCGTTGCGGTCCTGCTCGGTGCTTGGGCAACGGGCATGGTGCCGCTCGCAAAAATGGGCATCCTTATGCCGCCGGCGACATTCGTTGATCCACCTTATATCCTGATACCGCTCATCGGCGGCGCCCTGTTTCTTTGGGCGCTTGGCCGGTTTACCCTCACGGGCCGGACGATCATCGGCGGGCTCAATCAGCGACACCTGATCGGCTTTCAAGTGTTCCGCGTCATGGGCGCGCTCCTCTTGTTCGGCTGGCTGATGGGGGACATCCCCTGGCAGTTTGCCCTGCCCGCCGGGATCGGCGACATCTGGGCTGGGATCGCGGCCATGCAGGCGTTGAGCGCGCTTCACCGTCGCGCTCCCGATGCGCAGGCGCTCGTCATGCGGGCCAATGTTATTGGGCTGCTTGATTTCGCGGTGGCGGTCAGCACCGGCTTGATGACGTCGGAAGGGTTCCTGCACCTGATGGCCCTTGATGCGCCTAACATCATCAATATGTACCCGCTGGCGCTGTTCCCCGCTTTCTTCGTGCCGCTTTTTATCGCCTTTCACCTGTTCTCGCTTGAAGCCATGAAGCAGAAAAGAGTCTCGGCGGTTCCAGCGTAATGCTCTCTCGCTCAGAATAGGTGAGAAGCATATCCGTTTGGCAGGGTTGGTTCGTCTATGGATGAACCAACCCAGTCTCATCGGTTTAATGTGAACGCCAAAGCTGAAAGCTGCTTTGGATTATCGGACAACCCAGTCTGCTATTGGCTTATCGCGGACATTGGCGATGCCGCGATAAGCCATCAGGTTTCGGCGCGATAGCCGGCTACATTCAAAGTTTCTCAGTAATGTGAGAAACTTTCCACGGATTGCGATAACGGGCCTTTGATGTCAGCTGGCGCCACGCCAAAGTTCCAAATATAGAAAATCGCCGGCGCATGGGTGAAAGCGAGAAACGCCATAAGGCAGCCTTCCCATTCGGCGTCGAATATCGTAGCGTCATGGGAACGGGCTGACCGGCCCATCAACATCATTTTTCTACGACAGGAGACGCCTCATGGGGTGGCAAGGTAAGGTACTTCGGATCGACCTCTCGACGCACGAAATCAAACCCGAACCGCTCAACATGGAATGGGCCGAAACCTACATCGGCCAACGCGGGCTTGGCTCCAAGTACTTGTCCGAAGAAATGGACCCGACCCTTGATGCGCTTGATCCCGGCAACAAGCTGATTTTCGCAACCGGCCCGTTGACCGCAACCGGCGCCTCGACCGGCGGCCGCTACTCGGTGATCACCAAGGGCGCGCTGACAGGCGCGATTGCATGCTCCAACTCAGGCGGGCAATTCGGTGCGTATCTCAAGCTCGCCGGTTGGGACATGCTGATCTTGGAAGGCAAGTCGCCCGAGCCCTGCTATCTGGTCATCGAAGACGACGATGTGCGGATTTTGCCGGCAACCGACTTTATCTGGGGCGAAACGGTGTGGGATACCGAAGACAAAATCCACGCCAAGCACCAAAACCCAAATCTGAAGATCGCCTCCATCGGCATCTCAGGCGAAAACCTCTGCCGCTTTGCGTGTATCATGAACGACCGCGACCGGGCTGCCGGGCGCTCCGGCGTCGGCGCCGTGATGGGCTCAAAAAATCTGAAAGCGATTGCCGCCTACGGCACGGTCGGCACCAAAGTCGCCAACCCAGCCGCATTCCGCGCCGCGAACGAAGCCGCCCGCGCCAAGCTCGACCCGAGCGCACCACGCAAACGTCTGTCGACCATCGGCACCCACGCCATGCTGGACGTCACCAACTCATATGGCTCGTTGCCGACCTTGAACTGCCACGCCGTGCAATTCGACGGCGCCGACAAGGTCAACGTCAAAGCTGCGCATACGCCGCGCCGTAGCGATGGCCGCGCCAACCTGCAAGCCAACAAAGCGTGCTTCGCGTGCTCCATCGGCTGCGGGCGCATCGCAACCATCGATCCGGAGCATTTTTCGATCAAGGACAAGCCGCGCTACAAGACCTCCATGGGCGGGCTTGAATACGAGAGCATTTATGCGGTCGGCCCGATGTGCGGCGTCGACGATATCGACGCTGCGACCTATGCCAGCGCGCTCTGTAACGAGCACGGCATGGACCCTATTTCGTTCGGCGTCAGCGTTGCCGCCGCCATGGACCTGTATAAGGCAGGCGCCATCACCAAAGAACACACCGGCGGCATGGCTTTGGAATTCGGCTCTGCAGAAGCGCTCTGCTGGGCGGCTGAAGTCGTCGGCACCGCAACCGGGTTCGGCAAGGACATTGGCCTCGGCGCCAAGCGTTTATGTGAAAAATACGGTCATCCCGAAATGGCAATGGTCGTCAAAGGTCAGGAATTCCCAGGTTACGACCCACGCGCCATGCAGGGCATGGGCCTTGCCTATGCGACATCGAACCGCGGTGCCTGCCATCTACGTGCCAGCCCGTTCCAAGACGATTTCGCACACGTACGCACCGAAGGCAAAGCCGCCATCGTCAAAAAGTCGCAAGATCGCAATGCAGCTTGGGATTCCACGGGTGTGTGCCTGTTTGCCGGCAACGCCTGGGAAGTCGACGATCTGGTCGCCCAATTGGCCGGCGCGCTGCCGGGTGATTGGTCCGTAGACCGCTTCTTCGATGCCGGTGAGCGGATTTGGAATATGGAGCGGATGTTCAACAACCGTGCCGGTTTCACAGCAGCCGACGACACGTTGCCGAAACGCGTCATGGAAGAGCCCGCCACGTCCGGCGCTGGCAAGGGCCATGTCGCCGAAATCGGCAAGATGCTGCCCGAATACTACGAACTGCGCGGCTGGAACACCGACGGTGAACCGTCATCAGAAACCCAAGCACGCCTGGGCCTCGGCTGACCCGTGATCACGGTCAGCTTTCAACTGGTCTCAATTGACCCCAGCGAGGTCAAAGGCCTGGGCCGTGACGGGCTTGGCGACATCCCGGTCAAAGACGGCGGCACGCTTGCCGACGCCATGCAGATGATCGGCCTTCCGCCGGATCAGCCGTTCATGACCATGGTCAACGGCGAGCCCGTGGCACCCGAAAATCGAACCGCAAAAGCCTTAAGCGATGGCGACCAGATTGTCGTGTTTCCACCGATTGAAGGTGGCTAAGGTCTCCAAGCGCACCAAATCGTGAACGCGGCGCGCTGGCACACCGGTATGAAATACCCATATGCTTAAAAGAGAAAACTGGAGGACACCGCCATGTTTGGGCTTTTTAGCAAACCGACCGAAATTCCCGCCGCTAAGGACGCCTTGCCAGGCCGCGACGCAGCACTTGCGACCGCCAGCCATCACGCGGTCAACGGCAACCCGCTGAAGGGGCCTTATCCCGACGGGATGGAGACCGCGATGTTCGGGCTCGGCTGTTTTTGGGGCGCCGAAAAAATGTTTTGGAACCTGGACGGCGTCTATGTAACGGCGGTCGGCTACGCCGGCGGCGCGACACCGAACCCGAGCTATGAAGAAGTCTGCTCTGGGCGCACCGGCCACAACGAGGTCGTGTTTGTTGTTTTCGATCCGAAGAAAATCGCGTTTCGCCAACTGATGAAGGCGTTCTGGGAGGGCCACAACCCAACCCAAGGCATGCGCCAAGGCAATGACGTCGGGACGCAGTATCGATCCGGCGTATACGTCTACAACGACGACCAATTGGCGATTGCCGAGCAGACCAAGAAAGAATTCCAAAAAGCGCTCTTCGATTACAAATACCCGAAGATCACCACCGAGATCATCGAAGCGCCCGAATTCTATTTCGCTGAGGATTACCATCAGCAATACCTGCATAAAAACCCACGCGGCTATTGCGGGCTCGGCGGCACGGGCGTGCGCTGCGGGTAAACCGGCGCTCTAGTCCACACCCTCGCCCCCTCGGCGTCATCCTGAACTTGATTCAGGATCCACTTCGGTGCGAACACTCTGCGCTTAGCTTTTGTAAGGCGATGGATCCTGAATCAAGTTCAGGATGACGCGGGAAAGATGGCGGAAGTAGCGGAGGATAACGCCGGGACAACGATGAATATGGTCATCAGAATTTCCGCACCGAACTTGATGGCAGATCAGACAGCCGCGCCATTTCTCGCCCCTCAAAAAGCGTTGGATCGGCCAGATAATCCGTAAAGAAGTCGAGCGCATCGTCGCCCCAAAAAACCTCGCCATCGATGACGAAACTCGGCACGCCGAAGACATCGGCGTTCAGCGCATCCTCACCGTTTTGAATAAGCTCGGCCTTCACGGCGGGATCGCTGACCAGCGCGTCGCCGTCGGTGATCCCGCACGCCGCCTGGATCGCCTGCCAACCCATATTGTTATCCGGCAAATAGCCTTCGCCCCAAATCGCATGAAACACCTTGGCGACAGCGTCCGGTGTGTTACCGAGTGCGATGATCAAACGAAGCGCGCGAATCGGATTGAACGGATGTGCGTCCGGAAACGTAAACGGCACGCCCCGCTTTGCCGCCGCCCAGGTGACATAGCGATAGGTGAAAAGTTTTTTCGATGGAATCTCGGCCGGGCCTTTTTGACCGTGTGCATTCAACAGACCGGCGAACAACACCGGCTTGAGGGTCAGGTCCACTTTGTCGTTTAGGGCCGAAAGCCGGCACGCCTGCAAATACGCAAACGGCGAAATAACGTCGAAATACCAAGTGGCGTGCATATCGATCTCCTGCAAATTCACTGAACACTCTAGGCGCGCACGGGTGCGTGGTCTACGTTTGGAAGATGTATGTACTTATTCATGGCGCCTATCATGGCGCATGGTGCTGGGGGGCGGTGCAACAACTTTTGCCGAATGCCGTCGCGCCTAATCTACCCGGACATGGCGGCGACCCGGGCTGGCTGTCCAGCCAAACCTTAGACGCCTACACAGCGCGGATTATTGACGCCATTGATGCGGCGGCAAGCCCCATCACCTTGGTCGGCCATAGCATGGGCGGCGCCATTGCCGCACAGGCAGCAAATGCCAGACCAGACCGGGTCACTGGCATCGTCTTTCTGACCGCGTATATTCCGCTTCATGGCGAGAAGATCAGCGATGTCGTCAAAACCGATCCGGCCAGCCACGTCCAGGTCAAACGCTTGACCAGTGGCGAGGACGAGGCGCTGTCCCTTATGACCGGCACGGTCGAAGATGCGTTTTATAATGATGCGGATGCAAGCCAACTCGGATTCGCCCAAGACCGGGTGCAATTACAGTCTCCAAACCCATTTCAGACCCCGTTGACGCTCAGCGACAAGGGTTTCGGCAGCGTCGGCAAGGCAGCAATTATCTGTCTCAAAGACCGCGCGATCTCGCCCGGCCATCAACGCTGGATGGCAGAACGGGTCGGCTGCGATCCGATCATTGATTTGGACGTCGGTCACTCACCGTTCGTCACCGCACCGGATGCACTGGTTGCCGCCGTTCAGTCTGCCGCCAAAAACTTCTGATAATCCGCCGCCAAGTCACCGACTGCAGCCGCACGCAGCTTTGCGCCGATGTCCTCGGTGGCCAAGGTCGGGTCCGAACCAATCCGGCCATCCGGGAAGCGACGACGGTAATCCTCGCAGTCGTAAAAACTGCCCTGCGGCGCTATTTCAGGTGACAACTTGCCGTCGGATTTGATGCGCGCTGCATCATCCGGATACGCAAAGTACGTCAACGAGACCTCGCCCGCCGTGGCGTGACTGCCGTTGGCAGCGCCGAAGGCCTCGGCCTCAATCGCTTGCACAGACGGACATTCAAACCAATTGCGCAGCACACAACGCACCCCGGCACGATTGTGGCGCGCGGTCCCTAAGCTGCTTTCGGCGTAAATCTCGTCGAATGCGGCTTTCACGGTCGCAATGTTGCCGCCATGGCCGTTGAGGAAATAAAACCGCTCAAACCCATGCCGCGACAGCGACGCCACGTAGTCGCCGATCACCGAAATCAGCGTGGTGGGTCGCAGTGTAATAGAGCCCGCAAACCCCAAGTGATGCTGCGCCATCCCGACGCTGATGGTCGGCGCGATCAACGACTTGGTTTCTTTCGCTAGTTCTTCGGCGACGATTTCCGGGCACAGCGCGTCGGTGCCGATAAAACCGGTCGGGCCGTGCTGTTCAGCCGAGCCGATGGGAATAATGATGCCGTTCGACGTTTTCAAATAGGCCTCAACCTCGGGCCAAGTCATCATTTGCAGTCGCACCGGTCGGCTCCTTTTCTGTATTTCTGAGATGCTCCAACTTGGCCAATTCGCGCCTTCCTGTCACGTCGCATCAAAAAGTTTTTATATATGCCAGATTTTGTCACCCATGCATGTTAAGGTCCTGCCCATGAGCATGAGATATGAAAAAGCCGACAACCTTTTGCAGCTGGCGCTTGAAATGCAGGCGGCACGCTATGGCCTGTCGTTGCAGGACATCCAAGAGCGCTTTGCCGTCGGCAGGCGCACCGCGATGCGCATGCGCGACGCTGTGCTGCGCAACTTCCCCCAAGCCATTGAAGTGCCGACCGGCGAGAAAACCAAGCGCTGGCGGATTCCGCACGGTGTCTTAGACCGGCTGATCAGCTTCACCGCCGACGAACTTGCCGATTTGGAGGGGGCGGTGGCGCTGATGCAGGCACAAGGGCAGCACGATAAGGCCGACCGACTTCGCGATCTACGCGGCAAGCTCAAGGTCTTGATGCCGCCCGATATGGCGCGCCGCACGGAGCCCGACATCGACGCCATGCTGGAAGCCGAGGGCTTTGCCATGCGCGCCGGTCCGCGCCCGAAAATAGCCGGTGTTGTGATGGGCGAACTGCGCGACGCCGTCAAAGCCTGCACCAAGGTCAAGCTGGCGTACCGCAACCGCAGCCGGGGCACAGTCAACGAGCGTATCGTGCACCCATACGGCTTTTTATTCGGGCACCGCAATTATCTGGTCGCCTATCATGAACACCCAAAGGCCAATAAAGTGGCGCTGTTCAGTTTGGCCAACGTCGAAGGCGTCACCCCGACCCAGGACTATTTTGAACGCCAACCCGCCTTTCAACTGGCCGAGTTTGCTGCACGCTCGTTCGGCGTGTTTCAAGAAGAGCCCTACGAAGTAGTCTGGAAGTTCGCCCCCGAAGCCGCCGAGACCGCGCGCGAATTCGAATTCCACCCGACACAAGTCCTTGAGCCACAAGATGACGGCAACTTGATTGTCCGCTTCCATGCCGCGTCTGATCTGGAAATGGCCTGGCACCTGTATATGTGGGGCGACAAGGTTGAGGTGCTGGCACCTGAACGGCTCCGCGACATGGTCAAAGACCACCGCCCAAGCTGGCCGGCGTTACCGTAAAACAGACCCGCTATCCGCACGCGGAAAGTAGACGCTCACCTCTGCCTGTCCGCGTAATGATCCAGCGTACGGGCCGTCATGACGGTCTGGCCGTCTGCATCTTTAAATGCCACGTCTGTGGTCACAAACACGCCGTCGCCTTGGACGCGAACGGTCTCGATGCACACCGATGGGTGCACAGTCCCATTGACCGGCAACGAATTCGGAAACCGGACTTTTTCAAGCGACGCCGCAACCGCGCGGGCGCCTGCAACGCGGAAGCAGGCCTGCACGGTCTTGGGGATCATCACCACCAACAGATTACCGGGCACGGTGCGGGGCTGGGCACCTTGTGCATGGATCGCGTTGCCGTCACCCGATAGCGCGATGAAATCATCCACCATCGCGTCCGTCATTTGGACCGCCGGGGCTGAGATGACTTCGCCGATATGCGCTTTCAACGATTTTGCGTCGCGCACATCAATCATGGCTGTGCCCGCATCATCAAGGCCGAGCCGAGGCCGCCCGCCGCCGCAATCGCCGCCAAGCCCAGCGCACCGCCCCCGCGTGCCGCCAAGTCATGAAACAGCCGCACCGCCAAGATCGCGCCGGACGCGCCAATCGGGTGCCCCCGCGCCAACGCACCGCCGCGCTGATTGACGCACGTTGGATCAAAACCAAGATCATCGATGCACGCCATCGCCTGCACCGCGAACGCTTCCATGATCTCGACATACGCGATGTCGGCGGCAGAGACACCTGTGCGCGCCAACAAATTGCGCACCGCGACCACCGGCGCCAAGGCGGGTTGGCTCGGATCAAACCCGGCAGCCTCGGCGCCGAGAATTTGGATGCGAGGGCCAGCCGACGTCGATGCGATCCGATCGCTGACCACGAGCAGCGCCGCAGCGGCGTCGGCTTCCACCGCCGTCGTCGCGGCGCTGAGCCCATGGGCAGACGTTCCCGCCAAGACCGGAAGGCGGGCGCAGGCTTTGATGCTGAGCGTGCGCGTAAAGCCGTCCCGGTCATGACCGGCCACCGGGGTGATCTCGCGGGCAACCTCGGTATCGGTGGACGCGCGCCGATGACTTTCGACGGCATATGCGTCTTGATCGGCACGGCTGACGGCACGTGCCTCGGCCAAGGCGGCGGCGGCGTCCAGCATGTCCGGATCGCGGTCCAGCCAAGGGGTGAACGGCGGACGGTCATAGGCAACAGGTGGGTCGCCTGCCTTTAACGGTCGGTGCTGGCGGATCGGTGCTCGGCTATAGCTCTCGAGCCCACCGCAGATGATCACATCTGCGTCGCCGGCGCGCACCCGTGACGCAGCGAGGCTGATGGCGTCCAAACCACTGCAGCATTGCGTGTCGAGGCTGAATGCCGGTGTGGCTTCATCTAATCCGGCTTCAAGCGCCGCGACGCGCGCCGGATTGCCGCCGCCATAGAGCGCATTGCCGAAAATCACCTGATCAATGTGCGGCAGGTCAACGTCGCCACACACGGCGTTGATCACGGCAGCGCCCAAGCTTGACGCCGGGATGTCGTTGAACGCGCCGCCCTTCGGCATCACGGGCGTTCGCTTAGCCGCGATGATCCAGGCGTCAGCCATCAGGTATCCGCCTTCATGCGGGCGTGGAGTGCGCTGAAATCAGTTTTATCGGCGGCCGTCACTGGCCAATCGGCGAGCATCACATAACGCATCGGCACTTTGTACAATGGCAGGTGTTCGCGCGCCCACGCGATCAACGTGGAGTCTTCGACCGCCCCCATATCCGCGCACTTAATGGCAGCGACAAGCCGCTGGCCGCGGCGCGCGTCTTCGACGCCGAACACGGCGGCACGTTGCACGCGCGGATGGGCACCGAGCACGGCCTCAACCTCCTCTGGAAAAATGTTTTTACCGGCACTGTTGATCATTCGATCCACGCGCCCGACCAAGTACAGGTTGCCCGGGCCATCCAGATACCCGGCATCACCCACCGACAATGCGCCATTGATCTGTTCGGGCGCTGGGTAGGTATCCCCAGCGTAGCCCTGAAATTGCAACTTCGAGCGTACAAAAACGCGCCCAACCTCACCGGTCGGTACGCATGCACCGGCAGCATCACGAATCTCGATCTCAACGCCTGGGAATGGGGTGCCAACCGAGCCGGCGGGGGCGACCCCGTATTTTGCAACACTGACATAACTGAGTTCGGAGGTGCCATAGAACGTGGCGATCTCGGCATTTTTAAACACGCGGGCCAAGTCCGCCTGCAACGCATCCGACATCGCCGACCCCGCCCCTAACGCGAGCCGGACACCGCCGAAGGTCTGCGGATCGACGGCGCGGACCAGCGCATCAAACTGCGTCGGTGTGCCGAACACCACGGCATTTTTAGCGGTGCGCAGACAGTCGATCACACGGCGCGGCTGGAAGCTTCGGAACAATATCGTCTCGGCGCCCGCATACAGGCCCCTGAGCGCTGCGTACATAAATAGCGAATGCACGAGGTTGCCGGGAATGACGAAGGTATTCGAAGCGGCGAAGCCGAACAGCGTTTGATCACCGTCAAAGCTTGCCTGCCATGAGCGTTGATCGCGCTGAAATCCTTTCGGCGTGCCGAGCGAGCCTGAGGTGAAGCCGACATAAAACGTGCTGTCCGGGTCTTCGACGCCCGGTGCAAGGTCAGACACGGGCGCGGCGTCAAACCACGCTGCGACATCGGTTGCATCGTCAATGACGCAGACCGGTTTCAAGGCCTTGAGCACGTCACGCCACATCGCGTGCGGCCAATCGGGATCAAGCACCTGCACCGCGCGCCCTTGGCGGAGTGCCGCCAAAAAGGCGACGATATTGGCAAGACTGTTCGTGCGTATCAGGGCAACGGGTCCGGGCGCCGCCACCTGCGCATTGAGCCAAGCTTCGGCGGCGGTGACAGCGGTGCGTAATTGATCCCAACTGAGCGTCGCACCCTCCAACCGCAACGCCACGGCTTGGCCCCGGTGCGCGAGGATGGTCTCAGCGATGGCGGACATGTGTCGGGTCATTTTATCCTTCGACTTAACAAAGCATCCGGTTGCCAACTTAGGGTGACCGGGCCTCAATGGCATCTGCCACGTCGTCGGCGGTGCGCAACAGACGAATGATAACAGGCATGGCGACGGCGAACAGACTCGTTTCGAGCCCACGTACGCGTTGGGCTTCGCGCACATCGCGGGTGATGCGGATGACTTCGGGAATAAAGCGGATCGCCATCGCCAAGGTCAGGCTGATTTTACCGACGTCGACGCCGAATTTACCGAGCGGCGACAAAAACATCTCAAGCGCGCCGATCATCGCACTGGTCCGCGTCGTCAGGCTGACCAAGGACGCCGCGCTGATCAATAATGCAAAGCGCACCACGACCATCACAGCGAACTGCCAATCGGCCAACCAAAGTTGCGCCGCAAAGATGATCACAAGCACCGGCACCGCGACCCGGAACTGCCGCCACGCGACATCCGCCGGCACCTGGGCGGCGATGAACAGCAACACAACCAAGGCCAACGCGATCCCGACCAAGGCAAAGTCATCAATCATAAAGACGACGCTGCCGAGCACGACGACACAGGCCAACTTGAGCCCAGCCGACAGCCGGTGCACCCAGGTATCGCGGTCCCAATAAAGTGATTCTAACACGTGAACAAATCCTGATAGGCGCGGATCACGTCTGCCGGCGCACCATCGGCGTGGACATGGCCCTGGTGCAGACAGATCACCCGGTCAAAAGCATCTAGGCTGTCCAAGTCATGGGTGACGACAATCGCCATTTCAGCCAAACCGTCAATCGCCACCATGACGCGCTTTTTATTGCCGAGGTCCAGCAGCGTCGTCGGCTCGTCAAAGACGATGCAGGCGGGCCGCATCGCGGTGACGCCGGCAATCGCCAGCAATTGCTTTTCACCAGCGCTCAAACTGTGGGTCATGCGGTTTTCCATGCCCGCCAAGCCGAACCGGTCAAGTTCGCTCTCCACCAATCGGGTGATCTCGTGCTTCGGCATGTCGGCGTTCTTCAAGCCGAACGCCAAGTCTTCGGCGACCGTCGGCATGACGATTTGATTGTCCGGGTTTTGAAAGACAAAACCAACGCGTCGGCGCGCGGCCTTAGCGTCGTCGCTGGTGTCGACGCCGTTAACGCACACTTTGCCCCGGCTCGGCATCAATAAGCCATTAAACAAACGCACCAATGAACTTTTGCCCGATCCGTTGGCGCCAATGATGCCGATCCTACGCTCGGTCAAAATCAAGTCGACGTCGGCCAGCACGGTGCGACCGTCCCGATCCAAGCCGACGTGGTCCAGCGTGATCATTTTTGCGCCGCCGGAACCAGCGGATACGACCGCTTCACACCGACAATGATCGCAGCCGCAACACCGGCTTTGATGACGTCCCCAGGCACGAAGATCGCCGCCCCGCTGAGCGCCTTTAAAAAGGGAATCTCAGCCGCAAACGCAATCCATGGCACGCCCGCCAGATACACCACGCCGATCCCGCCAGCTGCGGAGATGATGAACGCCCACACCAGATTGAGCCTCAACCATAAACGCTCGGTCAGCCAGCCGCACAGGTATGCACCCGGCACCCAGCCCAGCAAGAAGCCGCCGCTCGGGCCTGCAAACATGCCGAAGCCGCCGCGTCCACCGGCCAAAACCGGCAGGCCGACGGCGACCAACACTAAGAATAACGTCATGGAAAGCGCACCGCGTCGGGCACCTAAAATACCGCCCGCCAACATCACACCCATCGATTGTGCCGTCACCGGCACACCAATCACCGGCACCGTCAGGGGCGGGAAGATTCCGAGTGCGACGGTCAGCGCCGCAAAAAGTGCAATATGGACAAGATCTTTGGTTGTCATCGATGCCCCCTAAGCCGGGGGCAGATATACAACGTCGCGCCCAACCTGAAAAACCCGGAAAAATAAGGTATCCCGTGTTTCTCTGTTGGCGGACGTTTGCGCGTATCAGCGACGCGGTGTTACAGCACGCGGATTTGCGTGCTTTCACCGAAAGTCGATTGAATCAGCCACTTTGCGTGGGCGATCATTTTGCTGTCCTGCAGGTCCTTGATCAGGAACGTCTGACGTCCCCGCTCGGAAACGAAATGGACGAAGCCATGCAGACCGTATCTCACCAGGAAGTTTTGTTGTTTGTTCATATCTGTTGTCTTTTCATTTTTCATTTTTAAGTCTTGATAATCTGCACACACGCAAATGCGTGTGCACGTCCCGCATATAAGCAGGCAGTGATGTCAATTTTATGGCGTAAAGATTAAGAACTGGAAAACGTGTCGCGCGCTTTAAACCGTTGGTTAAGCGTCGCTTTGTTCGTCCGTATTCTGAGGATCGGCGACGGCGTCTGTATTTTCAGACGGCTGATCGCTCGGCTCATCTCGCGCAAGGCGGGCTTCTTCTTTAGCGGCGGCACGCTTGGCCTTTTTTTCGGCTTGCATGCGTTCGCGTTCTTTTCGCTCGAAACTATAGTTCGGCTGTCGCGCCATGGGCCATCTCCGCTTTTAAAAAACAATCGGGGCGGCCCTAAAGCCGCCCCGGCTGCATCACTCACGCTTAGAGGCGCGAAATGTTCTCGGCAGACATTTTGCCGTCACGACCTGGCGTCAGGTCGAAAGAGACCTTGTCGCCTTCGTCCAACGACGAAATGCCAGCGCGCTCGAGTGCACTGATGTGCACGAACGCATCTTTCGAACCATCTTCTGGCTCGATGAAACCGAAACCTTTGGTGGCGTTAAACCACTTAACCGTACCTTGTGCCATGATATAAAATCCTTTCACGGACATTTGAGTGGCGCACCGCACAACGCGGGGCGCCTTGAAGACGTTTAAAATGTCGGAAAAGAAACTATGTCGTCCGACCCCAAAGCGTGCCTAAAGGCGTGCTCCAGATCGGTTACTAGCGCAGATGCGACTTCGAAACGTGAGCGGACCCTATACCATTAATAAGATTTAGCAAGTCATTTCGCACATGCGGTAGTTCTTGACAATTCGGCAGCCAAGGCGCCTTGTGTGCGTAGCGAACCTCCTTTCAGAGTCGAGTTTCGACTGGTAAGCGACCCCATTGGGGCCGCCCGGCCTTTTTGTTTCCGGTTGCAGTCAGGCGTTTCGTTAGACAGACCAACGCAATGTTGCGGATGGGTCATGTCGTAAATGCCTGCGCCGTGCTGGCACGTCCGATTTGCGATGAAACGCAACGGGCGCTTAAAGACTTGATGACTTGAAAGAGACAAAATGACCGACTTTGAAGGCCTGGGATTAAACCAGCCAATCTTGCGTGCGTTGAAAGAAATCGACTACACGCAGCCGACCCCTATCCAAGAACAAACCATTCCGGCCCTCCTTGAAGGCCGTGACATTCTGGGCATCGCACAGACCGGTACCGGCAAGACCGCATCGTTTGCGCTGCCGATGCTGAACCGGCTGACGAAAAACCCGGCCCGCGCCACACGCGGCTGCCCACGCGGCCTGATCTTGGCGCCGACGCGCGAACTTGCCGTGCAGATTTCCGACAACATCCGCACCTATGCAAAGTACCTACACCTGCGCACGTTGATCGTGTGCGGCGGCATGTCGATCCGCCCGCAGATCATGCAGATGAATAAAGGCGTGCACATTCTGGTCGCCACACCGGGTCGATTGCTCGACCTAATGAACCAAGGCCACGTATCGCTGAGCGAAGTTGAATTCTTCGTCCTCGACGAAGGCGACCGCATGCTCGACATGGGCTTCCAGCGTGACCTGCAGAAGATCACCGCGAAGCTACCGGCTGCCCGCCAAACCGCGCTGTTCTCGGCAACTATGCCGAAGACCGTCTCGCACCTCGCGAATGGCCTGCTCAATGACCCGGTGAAGGTCGAAGTGATGCAACAAGCAACGACGGCTGAAAAAGTCAGCCAGCAAGTGCTGTTCGTCGCCAAAGACTTAAAGCGCAACCTTCTGATCGACCTGATGGGCGACAGCGGCTTCAAGCGCGTGCTGGTGTTTACACGCACCAAACACGGTGCGGACCGGGTGTCGAAACACCTACAGCAAAGCGGCATCACGTCCGACGCCATCCATGGCAACAAAGCTCAGAACGCACGCCAGCGTGCGCTTGCGAGCTTCAAGACCGGTGCCATCCGCGTGTTGGTTGCGACCGACATTGCAGCGCGCGGCATCGACGTCGACGGCGTGACCCACGTCATCAACTTCGATCTGCCAAACGAGCCGGATTCGTACGTGCACCGTATCGGTCGCACGGCACGTAACGGCGCATCAGGCAGCGCGCTTTCGTTCTGCGATCCGAGCGAGCGCGTGTATCTGAAAGATATCGAAAAAACCATCCGCCAACCGGTGCCGGTCAACGAAGATCACGCCTATCACCGCACCGGCAGTGCGAACAATGCGCCCCGGCCAAACAATGGCGGCCAGCGCAATGGCCAAAACAATGGCAAGCCAGGCGGCGACAACGCCGGCAAGCCGGGTGGCCAGCGTCGCCGTTCGCGTCGCTCCGGCTTCCAGAGCAAAACCGCCGCGTAAACGCGGACGCTCTAACGACAAACTATAGACGGCGCGGCAAAAAATTGCCGCGCCGTCGTTGTTTTTAAAGCCTGTATCCCCAATATCTGATCAGCATTCTTCACGCAGGCGGCACGGTTTTTAGAACGGTTTATTGACGATGGATCCACTGACACAAGGCGCACTCGGTGCCGCATTGCCACAAGCAACGTGGACAGCGTGGACTCGGCACAACAAAACACAGGTCGCCGTCGCAGGCGTGCTGGGTATGCTTGGCGGCATGGCGGCGGATTTGGATGTGCTGATCCGATCCAACACCGACCCGCTGATGTTTTTAGCGTACCACCGGCAATTTACCCATTCCCTGATCTTCATGCCGCTCGGCGGACTGATCACCGCCATCGCGCTGCATGGAATTTTTGCGCGGCGCTGGCAGTTGTCGTTCTGGCAGACGGTGATCATCTGTACGCTGGGCTACGCGACGCATGCGCTCCTGGACAGCGCGACCTCTTATGGCACGCAATTATTATGGCCGTTCAGTGAAACGCGCATTTCGTGGAGTATCGTGTCGATCATCGACCCGCTGTTCACCCTGCCGCTCGCCGGCTTAGTAATTATGGCGGGGATCAAAGGCAACCCGTGGTTGGCGCGGGTAGGTCTAGCTTGGGGGCTTTTGTATTTGGGTGCCGGCTGGATGCAGCATCAAGCAGCCTACAGTATCGCCGAAGACATCGCCGCAAGCCGAGGCCACACGCCGATCCGCGTTGAGGTCAAACCGAGCTTCGGCAATATCTTGGTATGGAAAAGCATTTACGAGACCGATGACCGCTTCTACGTCGATGCGGTACGCGCCGGCATCGCGCCGAAAGTATTTCAGGGCACGTCTGTGCCAAAGCTCGAGACAGCACGGGATTTCCCCTGGCTCGCGCCCACCTCGCAACAAGCCCGCGACATCGAACGCTTCAGCGGCTTCAGTGACGGTTTCGTCGCGATCGACCCGGATCAGGAAAACCGCATCATTGATGTGCGCTATTCATTCGTACCAAACGACGTCAGCGCGTTATTTTCAATTGAGTTGAACCCAGAAGGCGCACCTAACACGCACGTGTATTACCGCACGCACCGCGAACATGCGCGCGACAGCATCCATACCCTTTGGCAGATGCTGAGCAGCGCGCCGCCTCAGTAATTGACCGATTGCCCGGAGCCACCATCGACGGCGATGCTTTGGCCGGTGATCATCTCAGCCATCGGCGAACAAAAAAACAGCGCAGCCGACGCGATGTCTTCGGGGCGGATCAATTTGCCGAGCGGAATATCTCCGGTGCGCTTTTCGATGATGGCGTCGATGTCGGCGCCGGTTTGTTTGGATTCTTTCTCAAATATCTGCTGCACCCGCTCGGTCTGTGTATAGCCCGGGTGCACACAATTGACCGTGACGTTATATTGCGCAGCGTAGCCGGAAAACTGTTTGGTGAAGTTGGCGACACCCGCGTTGGTCACCCCATTGGTCATCCGCAACGGCGCAACGATCCGGGCCGTCATCCCGCCAATGTTGACGATGCGGCCCGCACCTTGTTGTTTCATGAACGGCAGCATCAGCCGCGCGATGCGGATATAGGCCATCAGCTTGACGTCGATGTGATAGCGGAACTCGTCATCGGTCAACTCGTCGAACGGCGCGCTGGTCGACGTCACCGCATTGTTGACCAAGATATCAACGCGCCCGCACGTCGCACCGACGTCGACGACAAAACGGTTGATATCTTCCATGCGGCTGACGTCGCATTGAAAACCCCAGGCGTTGACGCCCTTGGCTTGAATGTCTGCGACCGTTTGATCCAGGCTTTCCTGAGTGCGGCCACAAATTGCCACGTGGGCACCGTGATCGGCGAACATCAGCGCGGTTGCGCGTCCGATGCCGCGACTGCCGCCGGTGACCACGGCGACTTTATCCTTCAGTTTGAAATCCATCGAGCCCTCCTTGATGCGACGTCTATGATGTCAGCAAGTGCGAAGGGCGCCAACGCGCAATGCGCGTCATTCATCCGAAAATCAAAACACTATTGACCGTAGCGCGCGGCGGTCAGGCCGTCCATATCGATCTCGGGCGTCTTTTCCATGACCAAATCCGCAACGACGCGGGCAGAGCCGCACGACATGGTCCAGCCCAGCGTACCGTGCCCGGTGTTCAAAAACAGATTGTCATAGCGCGTCGGCCCGAGCACCGGGGTGCCGTCCGGCGTCATCGGGCGGAGACCGGTCCAACCTTCAGCCTTACTGACATCACCGCCCTTGGGAAACATATCGGTGACCACGTGGCGCACAGCATCGGTGGCATGATGTCCGAGCTTTTGATTGTAGCCGATGATCTCGGCCTGACCGGCGACACGGATACGGTCGCCCAATCGGGTCACACCGACCTTGAAGGTTTCGTCCATGATCGTCGATTGCGGTGCAAAATCAGGATCGGTGATCGGCAACGTGATCGAATAGCCTTTGATCGGATAGATCGGCAGCCGAATACCGATGGTCTTCAGCAAAATAGGCGCATACGGCCCCATGGCGCAGACATACTTGTCGCCGGTGACACGCCCGTCGCTGGTGTCGACGCCGACAATGCGGCCCTGTTCCATAGCAAAGCCATCAATATTGACGTTGTAGTGAAACGTCACCCCAAGCGCTTCGGCCTTTTTCGCAAGCGCTTGCGTGAACATCCGGCAATCGCCGGTGCGGTCCGACGTCAACCTGAGCCCGCCGACGAATTTATGCGCAACCGGTGCGAGCCCCGGCTCGACGGCGATGCAGCCGTCCCGGTCCAACACTTCGAACGGCGAGTCGTAGGCGGCCAATACGTCTTGGTCGGCTTTCGAGCCGTCGATCTGCTTTTGCTTACGAAACAGTTGCAGGGTGCCCTGCTCGCGAAGGTCAAAATCGATCTGCACCTCGGCCAACAATTCGGTGAGCGCATCGCGGCTATAGTTCGAGACCCGCACCATCCGGCCCTTGTTGATGGCATAGGATTTGGCGTTGCAGTTGGACACCATCTTCGCGCACCACGCCCACATCGACGGGCTCATCAGCGGCCAGATCATCAGCGGGCGATGGCGCATAAACAGCCACTTCACGGCTTTCAACGGAATCCCAGGCGCCGCCCAGGGCGACGTCATGCCGTACGACAACTCGCCCGCGTTGGCGAAACTGGTCTCTAGTCCGGCTTCACGCTGACGGTCTAAAACCTCGACCTCAACGCCTTGGCGCGCCAGATAATACGCGGTGGTGACGCCGATGATCCCGGCCCCAAGCACAACAACCCGCATGGCTTCTCTCCCTCAACACATCCCAATGTCGAACCCCACCTACAGTCTGCATGAATGCTCGGGGCCTGCAATGTTTGTAGGGGATGGACTGATATTCACAGGGCGGCTTTGCACCAAAATCGCCAATCGATACTTAGCGTCCGACGGCAAGTCTACAGCGCGCTCGTTGCTGATTATATGTCCTTCGCAGACATCGGCAAATCGACAACAAACTGACTGCCGCCGCCCGGGTTAGGCTCGTACGTCAAATCGCCGCCGTGGGCCTGCGCGATACTCTTCGCGATGCTCAATCCGATGCCGGAATCGAGGTTTCTTCCTGGTTTATCCGTCGGCACCTGGGAAAAACGTTCGAATATTCTATTCCAGTAGGACTGCGGCACGCCAGGACCATGGTCAGCCACAAGGACGCGAATGCTGTCAGCAAGAGCTTCTGCCGTAATTGAGATAAAGTCATTTCGCGGTAAAAACTTAATCGCATTGGAAAGAAGATTATTCAACAATCGTTCCAACAATACGCGATCACCGTTGACGAATATGCCGGTTTTATCGACACCCACGCGCATTTCAATATGTGAGGCCTTCGCGTAAATTTGCAGCGGCGCCATCGCCGCGTCGATCAATTCAACCAAAAGAATGCGTTCTCTGGCAATGTTTCCATGACCAGAAGAGAGACGTTCTTGATCGAGGATATCGTTGGTCATTTTCAACAGACTTTCCGACACCTCCTGAACTTTAGAAATGTAATCGCCGGCGCTTGTCGGGATTTCGCCGAAGACGCCTGTCTGCAGGGCCGCCAACGTACTAATCACCGATGACAATGGCGCACGTAGGTCATGGCTGGCTATGGCCAACATGTCATCGCTTTCTTTTTTTGTCTCTCGAAGTCGGCGTATTTCAGTTTCTCGACCTTCGCGCTCAATCATCCGCCGAACTTCGGTCTCTGCTCTGAGACCCCAAAGCTGAGCGACTTCGAGCGCAAAATCATCTTCATGCCGTGCTTTAGATGAAAATATGGCAATATGCCCGATGATTTTTCCATCTAAGTTTCGCAATGGGATACCGATAAAACTTTCGTAACCGCTTTCCCCTTTCTTTGGAAACTGCGCACCGATATCACAAGGAATTAACGTGGGCTCACCATTGTAGATGAGTTGGCAAGGATTGCCGGTAAGTTCATAGTCCCAGGTTTTCTTCTCGGCGCCGTCTTTCCAGGCGGCCAGCACACGTACGGCGGTCGCGGGGGCATCTATCGCCCGTGCCACAAACGTTGTTTCCGCATCAAGAAGATTGCCAAGGCCACGCACCATCACGCGTAGAAATTCGTCACCCGTGACAGTTGCTCCATCGCGAAAGATGCTTCGAAAAATTTCAAATTGTTGTCGCTTGAACCCCGAGGCTATCACTTTGTAGTTCCTTGCGAAATTTCGGCACCCAAGTTTGATGATAAATGGAATACACAGCGAACGCCATCTTCTTGCGGGGCCAAGCGGCGCTATAGATATTTTAAATTGGCGATAAGCGCGGCGCGTTTATCCAAGTCACTTTCTTCCAACAAGGTCATCAATATATCCGAATGCCGCACCATCCCCGCCAGGTGGCCATTTTGTACGACCGGCATGTGATGAAAATGATGTTTCTCCATGACATGCAAAACGTCATGGACGTCGTCTTCAACGGCGCATGTGATCGGATCTATGGTGACCAGCTGACTGACTTTAATCGTTGATATGTCGCCTGAAATTTCAGCGATCGCGCGCATGATATCCTGCCAAGAAACCACCCCCAATACTTGCCCCGTGTCAGAGCACACGATGACCATATCCCATTGATTATCGGTCATAATCCGGGCGACATCAGCGATTGTGGTATGAGGGAGAACAGATATCGCCTTATAGTCTTGATGCCTTACAACTTGTTCCACAGTAATCATCGGATATGTCCTTATGAGTTCAGGCGGCGGAAATGAACGAACTTATGAATTGGCCTGCGAGAAGCGCTATGCAGGAAAAAAATCCAAGAACGGGAATTCCAATCCAAACTGAGAATCGCCCCGGCTGCGCATCATCACGCTTCAGCTTTAAGAGAAATAACGCGCCGTTCACCATCACAAAAACGATGAGCACAATCCGCGAGGTCCACTCGGCCAAGCCTTCAAGGGGCGCCGAAATTGCGAGCGTAAGAACGACAGCCGACACCGCAGCGGTCGCCCAAAGCGGTGTCCGTGTCCATTGGTTGACGCGGCTAAATATGGCGGGCGCGCTGCCCTGCTTCGCAAGGCCATACAGCACCCGCGACGCCATGATAATTTGAATGATGACACCGTTCAGCGTCGCGGCAATCGCGATCACCGTGATGACCACGGGCGACGCGCCGGAAATATGCCCAAAGACAAAACTTAACGGTGCTTCCGATGCCGCGAGTTCATCTAGCGGGACGGATAGAACCGCAACCGCCGTCACCATAAAATAAATCAAAGTGCCAAGGCCTAACGTCAAAAAGATCGCCCACGGCAAAGTTTTCTCGGGATGTTCCATTTCTTCTGCAAGATTAACGATGTCTTCAAAGCCGATGAAGGCGAAGAAAGCCAACAGCCCGGCGCTCGCGATCGCCGTCCATGCCGCGGCGTCGCCGATGGACGGGAGAATGCGCGGTATCTCTGTCATAATGGACGGGTTGTCGGAGACGCCGATGGCGACAATCCACAACAGGGCGCCAACTTCAAAAATCGTAAACAGACTGGCGAACAGGACGGATTCCATAATGCCCCAGGCCGCGATAAGGCCCAGCAACGACACGATGACGATCACAAGCCAGATTGCAGGGACATCAACGAACTCTCGGATGTAGCCCGTGCTACCGAGGCTGATCGCCGAAGATGAGACGACACCCGAAGCAATGACGAGAAAACCAACGGTCGTCGAAAGCCATATCGAATTAAAACCAGCCCTGACATAGGCGGCTTCACCGGCGCTCACGGGAAACCGCGTCGACAACTCGGCGTAAGACGCTGCGCTAAACATCATCACGACGGCGGCCAAGACAAAGGACACCGGCGCATGAATCCCGGCTTTGGCCGTCGTTGCGCCCAGAAGCACATAAATCCCTGCACCAATTGTCACACCCAGGCCATAAAGCACAACCAGCGGCAGCGACAACGCGCGCCGAAGCTCAGTCATCCATGAGTCCTTCGATCACTCTAAATCACGCCTCATACTCGCAGGCGCCAAGCACTCGGACATTGATGTGTATCAACCGACGACACCGCCGTTTATCTGCAGCAATTGGCCGTTGATAAAGCCGCCGCGGTCCGAGCAAAGCAGCCCCACTGCCGCCGCAATATCATCGGACGTGCCAAGACGTCCCACAGGTGTTTGTGCGAGCAATTTTTGAAACCGATCCGACTGCGAGATGTCGGCTTCTTCATCGGGAAAAGTGCCCGGCGAAATGATGTTCGCCGTCACGCCTTTGGGGCCGAATTCACGCGAAAGGGCTTTGATGAGGCCCCAACTTGCGTGCTTCGCCATGGTCACATGCGGGCGCCCGCCGGTGCCCTGCTGCGCATTCATGCCTGAAAAATTGATGATGCGCCCCCAACCGCCTTCGATCATGCCCGGCAGAAATGCGCGCGACAACCAGACCGCCGCATTGCAATTGACGTTCATGACATGGGCGAGATCGTCGTCGGTCATATCCAAAAATGCCGATGCCGGACGAATCGCCGCATTGTTGATCAAAACATCAACCCGCCCAAACGCCTTTAAAGCTTCATCCGCCATGGTATGAACCGCAGCGTGATCACCGACATCGCCCATGACGACAACGGCATCCGTGCCAATGGCGCGGACTTCGTCGGCAACCCGTTCGCAGGCAGCTTGGTCTTTCGAGCCGTTGACGACAATGTTAAAGCCGGCCAGGGCGAGTTCCTTGGCGCACGCGCGCCCCATATTTCGCCCTGACCCGGTGATGAGTGCCGCACGTGTGCCGGTTGCCATTTAACGTCTCCTAATTTTCATGATGTTGATTTAAGTCGCGTACCGAACGCCTAGTCTGCTTTACCGGTGTGGCTGTACATCGCGCGCCCCGGCACCGGCATCTTTGCGTGCGCGATGACGCCGGCATCGGACACGGTGATGTAAAGATCGCGCATATCTGGGCCCCCGAACGCCAGATTGGTGGTGGTGCGGCCAATGTGGCGGCAATCGACGCTCAGCACTTCTTCGCCGTGTTCATCGAACGCATAAACCCGCCCTCGGCTGGCATGACACACGTACAGTGTGCCTTGTTCATCGAGTGCCATACCGTCCGGGCCGATGACGCCTGCCGGTAGCCGCGCGAACAAGCCCACTTTCGCCGTGCCTTCGGGAAACAACGGCACGCGCCACACGGCGGCGGCGCGGGTCATGGCGACATACAATACCTGATCGTTCAGACCGGTGACCAAGCCGTTCGGGCTCGGGCCGTTCGAAATAAGCTGTTCCAGTCGATCCGAGCCCGCAGGCACCCGATACACGCGGCCGGTCGGATCGTGCAGGCCGGTGGTGCCTTGATCGGTGAAATACAGGGTGCCGTCGGCACCGAAGAACAGATCATTGCAGCCCTTGAACCCCTCACTCCGACGGGTCGAGAACTGATCGCGGACGGCGCCCGCCTGAAGCTCCAACTGCGGATCGACGATGACGATACCGCGCCGATAGTCGGCAACGCGGAGCGTGCCGTCCGGATGCACCCGCAGCCCGTTCGGCCAGCCGTCGTATTCAACACCGAGCGACCACTGGCCACCCGGCGTAATCTTGAAAATGCGCCCCCATGGAATATCGACCACCCAAAGATTGCCGTCCCGGTCGAACGACGGCCCCTCCAAAAACGACGGCACCTCGCCGCCTGGCTTGTTGGCATCGACCCAGCTCGACGGCTGGCCGACCTGTCGATACTTTTCCGGCAACGCCGTAAAGACCTCGGCACGAATTTCTGTCACTGACATGGATTGTCCTCGCATTAAGACGTTGAACCGCCGCGCAAACGAAAACCGACGTGTGCAGGGGCCACGCGACAACCTGACACGCTAAAAATTAATGTGTCAATGAAACCAATGATTTATCGAAGGCTTGCGCCCAGGGCGCCATCAAATAACTCAGTATTTTCAGGCTTTTAAAGTCATGTGTGGGAGAGAATAGACGCACCCGAGATCAATAGGGTTGATCTGCTCCCAAAGCAGTCGCAGCTAATAATTAGAGGATAAAGTCTATGCCATCATGTTCTTGAGGCTTTGCATATAAAATTGCCCACAATAAAGCAGCCCGCCCACACGTCGCGGGCAGGCCACCCCTATCAGAGGTTTGGGTATCCTTAAGCTAAAACTTTACAGAAAAAAGTGCTGGCTTCCATGCCTTAGAACCCATTGTGAGCGAGTGTCCAGCAACCGTTGCGTTTCCAAACTCGACGTCTGCCTCAATCCGCGCAGTCACAGAGCCCTCTGGTTTTGTAGCGTTGCCACTAACCGTAACATCCATGCAAAGATTTGTTGTGACACCGGGGTATGTAATGGAGGCGACTTCAGCGCCCCCAATTTCACAGCTATACCCGGAACCACTAAACGTACGCGTCATAAGATTTAAGCAAATACTAGCTTTTTTGCCGATCGAAATCTTGCAGGTTAAAGGGAGTGTCGCATGTTTTCCGAACAACGCGAGGTGAACCGTCGTTTGAACGGCGATTTCGCTATCATCTACGCCTGAGTATCCAGCATAAACACCGCCATCGACCGCAATACTGAAGTTTCCAAGACTTATGTTGGCGCATTGATGTAGATCGGGCGTCCCAGGGACTGCGGGCGTGCACGGGCCAGCGATCGTATGATGGCAATGCTTTCCTGGGTGTTTAAAGGATGGGCACGGGTACTTCTGAGTATATGAAGGAGCACACTTTTTGGGCGTGCCGGGGGTTCCGTGGATGGTTACGCATTGCTGCGCAGAAAAATTACTGGCGACAGTGTTATTCCACGTTATGAGCTCACGTTCGGCGGAACTGGCAGGGGAAATTAAAAAAAAGCTGAAAACAATGCTCAACAAAGCCATGTGAGAAGATTTCATATCCGTCGAATTCCCTATCCTTGGCGATTAAAATTTGATCCTAGGCGAAATCCGACCAAAACCAATGAGAAGTGGAAAAATAGTATTGTCTGCTTTTCAGCCGATCAAGATACTTTAGGAACCAGACAAGACCGAAATTTAAATTAGCCTGCGGCAAGTTTATGGGACTAAATGGCCAAAGTGTGTAAATATTTTAGCTTAATGCGCCGCCAATGCTTCGCGCTAACTTATTGCTAATAAATTCAGGGCATACACTTTATTCAATGATTGGCGCATCCAATTTTATTTGGGGTTTCCGAATGTCTTTAAATCTTAAAAATCTAACTTTAGGCATTGCTGTGCTATCGCTGTCAGCATGTTCCTCGGCCTTTGAACCAACCGTTAAAAGCACTGACATTGAGAGTGACAGTGTCTTGTCATCACTGCCAAGCTTGTCTCAGACAACGATTACAAAAGCTGAGGCCGCGCTCCGCACGTGCTTAGGCAGAGGGTCCGATGCGACATTTAGCCAATCGGATTCGTCTGACATTTCAATCTCCCTCGTTTCAACGGGTACCAGCAGCAACTCAGATAGTGGAGGCAACGCAGAGAGTTCGGGTGAAACGGAAATGTCAGGAAGAACGCCTGGTGTTCTCATAGCGCGAGAAATGTTTTTCCGAACGTGTGAGTTCTCAAACAACTATCAACTGTCAAAGCAAGAAGCATTGAAGCTGTACGTTCAAACCCTGAGCGCTGTCAGTGAAGGCTGGAAAGCGGAAATTCAAAAAACAACGATTACCCTTGGAGAAACAGTGGGCGTCAACGATACGAATACAACGAGCGATGCCAATAACGGTGATACAGGTGTATCTACCGGTTCGACTAGTAGTCCGAGCAACTAAGTATCGTCAAACAGCGGCAATGAATCTCGGCACCGAAATGCGCTAGCAGAAAGCTTGCCAGAATTATGCCTGCCAATGTCGAACAGCGAACCGTAGATGGCTTGCCGCAGAGGCGACGGCAAAGATTGAGAGATAAAAAGGGAACATTTTTCCCCTCACATATCTAATATTTCCCTCACACTGGAAAAACATAAATATATCAAAGGGTTATGAAAGAAATGGTGCCCAGGGGCGGATTTGAACCACCGACACCCGCATTTTCAGTGCGATGCTCTACCAACTGAGCTACCTGGGCACCGTGTCGCAGCAGGCTGCGAACGTTCGGCGTGTATAGAATATAGAAAGGGGCCTGTCCAGCACCAGTCTTGCGGTGTTTTCGGTTGGTCAGAACCGGCGATTGGCCAGCGCACGCGGCGGCTTAGAAGTGTTCGTCTTCCTCGTCACCGGCATTGATCGCGCCATCCGACGGCGCTTCGTCGGTGGGGACGCGATAATCCCCATCAAGCCATTTCCCCAGGTCCAGATCGGCGCATCGTTTCGAGCAGAACGGGCGCATTTCAATATCGGCGACCTTGCCGCAGACCGGGCACTTACGGCCCATCAAGGGCACAACATTTGCGTTTTTATTCGATAAAGTCACGTCGCACTCATATTTTTGGCGTTTTCGGTTTGATCTCAAAATCCACGTCCGCACCCCTATGCAAATCGCTGACGAGCGGGATGTCAAATCCTAGGCGCTGCGACGTTGCCTGCAACGCCGGTTTGAGTGGACCTTGAAGGGCCGCCTTGATCACGGGCGTGACGTGTAGCGCGGCGGGGCCACCCCCGGTCAGTGCCAGGGCACGAAGCGCAGCCAGCGCCCGGGTCTCCGGGGTCTCAATCAAGCTGCGGCAGAGCAGGGTTTCGGCCAGCGACATACCGTCGCGGCGGCGTTCGATCTCGACGATGCCGAACACGCTGAACGGCAACGCGCGGGGCTGCGCCGGATCATCGGCGAGCGCACGTTTGAGCGCCACCGACACCTTGGCGCGGGCGGCATCATCTTTCAGCCGCATAAAATCCACTGCGATCACACCGCCGATGTTGCGGAGCCGCAATTGACGGGCGAGCGCCTCGGCGGCTTCAAGATTGGTGTGCAGCGCGACCCGCTCAGGATTGCCGCCACCGGCCTGACCGGCGTCAACGTCGATACTGGCCATAGCCGCCGTTTCGGCGATCACGATACGACCGCCGGACGGCAGCGCGACCATCGGCGCCAGCGCGTCTGCAAACGCGTCTTCGATCTCAAGCGCGCGGAACGCAGGCGCACGAACAAGGCTGAGCGTTGGCCGCGCCTCAGGCACATGGGTCTCGGCAAACGCAGCCAAGGCCGCCAACGTGTCGGCATCATCGACCACAACGTCCGACGTTGCCGCACTGAAGGCGCTAAAAAGCGTCCGCGCTGCAAGGTCCGGGGCGGCATATAAGTTCACCGGCGCCTCGGCACTTTCCGCTGTTGCCGCGATTGTCGTCCACGCCGCCCGCAAGGCGTGCGCTTCGGCCAACAACGCATCGTCAGCTGCGTGCAGCGCGTCGGTGCGGACGACAAAGCCGGCCACATCATTGGCCAAAGGTTCCAGCACATCGCGCAGCCGTGCCCGCGCCTCGGTATCGCCGATCTTTTTTGAAATCGCGAGATTGCCGTCACTCGGCGTCAAAACCAAATACCGTCCGGCCAACGTCGGATACGCGCTGAGCCTGGGCCCCTTGCCCGGCACGGCGTCACGGGTGACCTGCACGATCAGCGCATCGCCTTCGTGTAGCCCCTGGGAAGCACCGGATTCTTTGAGATTGAGAAAGCCGTCGTCGGCCTGCCCGATGTCGACAAACGCCGCCCCGATGTCGGCACGCAGCGCACGCACGTGACCCAGGTACAGACCGTCTTTAAGGCTGCGTTGATGGGCGCGTTCGAGGCGGAATTCGATAGGGGTGCCGTTGGCATCCAGGGTTGCGGTGCGGACCTCACCGGGCGCGGCCTCGATGACGATCTTAGCGGTGGTGCTCACGCCGGCCCGCCGCCATACCCGAGCCCCTGCAACAACCCCAGCGTTTCCGTCAACGCCAGGCCGACCACATTGGTGTACGACCCATTGATCCAAGGGATCAGCGCGCCGGCAGCGCCTTGAATCGCATAGCCGCCCGCCTTGCCCTGCCATTCGCCGCTGGCGATATAAGCCGCGATCTCGGCATCCGTCAGGCGCTTGAAGCGGACCTGCGTGACAATCGTTTTCGCCCGCACCACACCACCCGGCGCGATGCCACAGATGCCGCCGATGACCCGATGACGACGCCCAGACAGCTTGCGCAGAAACTTGGTGGCCTCGGCCGCATCAGCCGGCTTTTCCAACACGCGAATACCCATCGCGACGACCGTATCGGCGGCGAGCACAAAATCATCCGGATACTGGGCGGCAATGGCTTCGGCTTTGCTGCGCGCGAGACGTTCAGCAAGTGACCGTGGGCGCTCATGCGGCAAGGGGGATTCGTCAATGTCCGCCGGCACCACAGCATCGGGGGTTATCCCGGCTTGCGCCAGAAGCTCCAGCCTGCGCGGGGACGCAGACGCCAAAATAAGCCGGCCACTCATCGGCAGCCCCAGCGCATTCTGGCAGCGTCACGCATGACGGTGCTTACTTGAAGCGGAAAGTGATCCGACCTTTGGTCAGGTCGTACGGCGTCATCTCAACGTTGACGCGGTCGCCGGCAAGCACCCGGATCCGGTGCTTACGCATTTTCCCCGCCGTGTGCGCAAGGATTTCATGTTCGTTGTCCAGCTTCACCCGGAACATTGCATTGGGCAACAATTCCATCACGGTGCCAGTGAACTCAAGGAGGTCTTCTTTGGCCATTCTCATCCATACAAGTTGTCAAAATCGAGGGGACCATGCCCATATCCGCCGGTTTGGTCAAGGTTTCACTGCATGTAGCTGTTTCTTCGCCACGCCCTACTCATATAAATAATCCGTCACAGTTGAGGGTATTTCCCTGAAGACAAATTTGCGCTATGTTGCATCGCAACAAAGGAGCCCCTTAATGCCCCATGCACACCCCCAGGCGACACGCTGTTTCAGCGTCGCCCTGCTCGCTCTCGCGATCACATTTCAGGTGATCGCGCCCGCTTTCGCTCAATCCGGCGGCGGGCGCCCTGCCCCGGCTGTAACCTATATAGAGGTCGACACTCGCGACGTAACGCCGCAGTTCGAATATCCGGGCCGCGCTGAAGCGCTGGAGACCGTCCAGCTTCGCGCCCGGGTCGAGGGTTTTTTGCAGGAACGCACCTTCCGTGAAGGCGCTGACGTCAAAGCCGGCGAAACGTTGTTCATGATCGAACGCGCCCCCTACGAGGTCATCGTCGATCAACGCAGCGCCGAAGTTGCGGCAGCCGAAGCAACATTGGTGAACGCGGCGGCAGACTACAAACGCAAAGCCGCGTTGGCGAAACGTAATGACGTGTCGCAAGCATCGCTTGATCAATCTAGGGCGGATCTCGAATCGGCCCGGGCCGCCGTATTACGGTTAAAAGCTTCGTTGCGCGCAGCACAACTGGATTTGGATTACACCACGATCAAAAGCCCGATTGGCGGCACCACAGGCGTGGCGCGTTACAGCGTCGGCAACCTGGTCGGCCCATCCAGTGATCCTTTGGCCACCGTCACAACCATTGATCCAATCCACGTCAACATTCAGGTCAGCGAGAAACAGCTGATCGACGCGCGCCGACGCGGCATTGATTTGGACAACCCGACCGTCGCGCCCTCGTTGCTGCTGTCCGATGGCTCGGCGTATCCGTTCGAAGGCGTGTTTGATTTCTTAGCGCCCACAGTCGACCGTGGCACCGATACGGTGACCGCGCGCGCCACCTTCCCGAACCCGGAAAAACTCCTGTTACCGGGCCAGTTCGTCACCGTCATCGTCCGTCAAAAGCAACCTGAGCGCGCGCTGGCCGTGCCGCAAGCATCGGTTCAGCAAGACGCCAAAGGCTATTTCGTACTTTTGGTCGGCACCGATGACACAGCCGAGCTTCGCCGCATTTCCGTCGGGCGGCAGATCCGCGGCGACTGGGTGGTTTTGGACGGTTTAGCCGGTGGTGAGCGGGTCATCGTCGACGGCATCCAAAAAGCCGCCCCCGGTGCCAAGGTCAATGCATCGCCACGCACCCCGGCGAAGGGATCGTAATCCGTGCTATCAGATTTTTTCATTACGCGGCCTCGGTTTGCGTTCGTCATTGCGCTCGTCATCACGCTCGCAGGCGCCATTGCGCTGCAGGTGCTGCCGATTTCAGAATACCCGAACATTACGCCGCCGCAGGTCCAAGTGACCGCATCGTATCCGGGCGCCAACGCCGAAGTCGTCAAACAAAGCGTCGCGACGCCGATTGAAGAACAAGTCAACGGCGTCGACAACATGCTGTATATGTCGTCGACCAGCAGCAACAACGGCGGCTATACCCTGACCGTCACCTTCGCCGTCGGCACCGATCCCGACATCGCCGCAGTCAACGTGCAAAACCGCGTCGCCATCGCCAGTTCGCAACTACCGGACGCCGTGACACGTGAAGGCGTGACCACGCGTAAGCAGTCATCCAATATGCTGCTGGTAGTCAATTTGGTGTCACCCGACAAAAGCCGCGATGCACTGTTTCTCAGCAACTATGCCTCAATATACATCCACGGCGCGCTGTCTCGGCTGAATGGCGTCGGCAGTGTTTCGCAATTCGGTCCGTTGGATTACGGCATGCGGGTGTGGATGGACCCGGACCGAATGACAGCGCTTGAAATCACCTCCGCCGACGTCGCCACTGCAATCCGCGAACAAAACATCCTCGCCACCGCCGGCGAGTTGGGCGCGCCGCCGTTCGCCGGCGCGCCACAATTCCAGTTTTCGATCCAAGCCAAAGGCCGGCTCGAGACGGTCGAGGAATTCGGCAACATCATCATCCGCGCCGCCGAAGACGGGGCGTTTGTCCGGCTCAAAGACATCGCCAAGATCGAGCTCGGCTCAAAAAGCTATAGTTCGAAAGCGAATTTGAACAACGATCCGGCGACCGCAATCGGCGTGTATCTCTCGCCGGGCGCCAATGCGTTGGACGTCGCAGACGCGATCTATGCCGAGTTGGACACATTGAGCCAACGCTATCCATCCGGCGTCGAAAGCAAAATCATCTATGACACGACGCGCGCCGTGCGTGCATCCATCAAAGAAGTCGTCACCACGATGATGATCACGTTTGCGCTGGTGGTCGCGGTCACGTTCCTGTTCTTGGCCGACTGGCGCGCAACGTTGGTGCCAACACTGGCGATCCCGGTGTCGTTGATCGGCACCCTAGCGGTGCTACTTGCCGCCGGGTTTACGCTCAACATGATTACGTTGTTCGCGTTTATTCTGGCCATCGGTGTGGTCGTCGACGACAGCATTGTCGTCGTCGAAAACGTGCAGCGGATCATGGACGAAGACGACATGGAAGCCCCCGCTGCCACCCGCAAAGCGATGCATGAAATCACCGGGCCGGTGATCGCCACCACGTTGGTGCTGTTGGCCGTGTTTGTGCCGGTCGCTTTCATGCCCGGCGTGACCGGACAGCTATATCGGCAATTTGCGGTGACGATCTGCGTCGCCGTATCGCTGTCATCGTTGAATGCGCTGACCCTTGCGCCTGCGGTGTGTGCGGTCTTGTTCAAAAAGGGTGGGGGCGTGCCGCGTGGGCCGCTTAAATGGTTCGCGGGCTTGGTCAATGCATCCAGAAACGGCTACGTCAAAGTGGTCGGCGTCATGGTGCGGCGCTTGGTGTTGTCGCTGGGTGTGTTTGCGATTTTTGTAGGCGCTACATTTATGCTGTTTCAGCAAGCGCCGACCGGCTTTTTGCCGATCGAAGACAAAGGCGTGTTCTTCGCAGACGTGCAGTTACCCGACGGTGCATCGCTGACCCGAACCGAAGACGTGGTGCACGGCATCGTCGAAAAGATGCGCGCCACCGACGGCGTGCAGGACGTGATCTCGGTGGTCGGCTTCAGCATCATCGCCGGCGACGCATCGAACGCGGCGTTGGTGATCCCGATCTTAGACCCATGGAGCGAACGCACCGGTCCCGGCCTTAAATGGTATGAAATTTTGGGCAAGATCAATGGCCAACTGTCTCAGGTCGCAACAGCGAATGCGTTCGCGTTTCCGCTACCGCCGATCATGGGGCTCGGCACCGCAGGCGGCCTTGAAGCTGAACTGCAGGACCTGGAAGACCGCTCACCACAGGAACTCGCACAAGCGGTGCGCAGCCTGGTCGTGCACGCCAATCAGGACGGCAGTTTTGATCGCACGTTCTCAACTTATTCCGCCGGCGTGCCGCAATTGTTTTTGGATGTGGACCGGGAAAAAGCCAAAGTGCTGGGCATCTCGCCCGCCGATATCTTCGATACCCTGCAAGCCAACCTAGGCGCCCAATACATCAACGACTTTAACCTGTACGGCAAAGTCTATCAGGTGCGCATTCAGGCCGAGCCACAGTTCCGCAACACCA
Source organism: uncultured Rhodospirillales bacterium (assembly GCA_963974935.1). Taxonomy (GTDB): domain Bacteria; phylum Pseudomonadota; class Alphaproteobacteria; order Rhodospirillales; family Casp-alpha2; genus UBA4479. The sequence goes on from CAXBEV010000004.1 coordinate 49,069, forward strand.
TCGACGACATCAACCGACTGCATGTACGCAATGCTTCGGGCGAGATGGTGCCGCTGCGCGCTTTGGTTTCAATCGAGCCGATTTTAGGGCCCCGCAGCATCAAACGCTACAACCAGTTCCAAAGCGCCAACATCACCGCGCAGCCAGGCCCAGGTGTCTCCACAGGCGCAGCAATTGCGACACTCGAAGCCATCGCCCGCGATGCCCTGCCCGCCGGCTACCGGCTGACATGGACCGGCACCGCCGCGCAAGAACAGGAAGCCAGCGACTTGGTGCTGATCATCTTCGCGCTCGCCTTGGTGTTCGCGTATTTGTTCTTGGTGGCACAATACGAAAGTTGGACAATCCCGGTGTCCGTCATCGTGTCGGTGACCATCGCCGCGTTCGGCGCCTTGATTCCGATTACGCTGCTGCCGTTCCTGAGCTTCAATTTGTATGCGCAGGTCGGCATGGTGATGCTGATCGGCTTGGCAGCGAAAAGCGCCATTCTGATCGTCGAATTTGCCAAAGTTCGCCGTGAAGACGGGCTCAGCATCATCGACGCCGCATCGGAAGCCGCGCGCTTGCGGTTCCGTGCAGTGATGATGACGGCGCTGTCGTTCATCTTAGGCGTATCACCGTTAATCGTCGCCTCGGGCGCGGGTGCAGCCAGCCGCGTGTCGGTCGGCTTTGTGGTGTTCGGCGGCATGATCGCGGCCACGTTTATCGGTATCTTCTTTATTCCGCCACTGTACGTGGCGATTCAGACGCTGCGCGAGAAAGTCCGACCCGTTAAGGCGGCACCCCGCGCGGCCGACTAGGTGTCCGACGCGGTGTTTACCGGGAAGCGTTCTTTAATCCGCTTCATCAAATGATCGCGGACGTCGCGATACGCTTGTAAGCGGACCTCGCGGTTGTCGCTTTCGATCAAAGACGGATCCATGGTGTTCCAGAACTCGATCTCGCAGGCCATGACCCGGGTCAACTCGATGGCCCGGTGTTGGGCTTCCGGCGACAGCGTGATAACCAAGTCGAAATAATCGTCTTCAAGGTCATCGAAGGTTTTTGAGTTGTGGCGCGAAATATCAATGCCGATCTCGTCCATCACCGTGATCACGAAGCCGTCGATTTGGCCCGGCCGCACACCGACGGAATCGACAAACACCCGGTGCCCATGCAAAAACTTCATGATCGCTTCCGCCATCGGAGAGCGAACAGAATTCATCGTGCACGAAAACAATACGGCAGAGGGCAGGTCTGACATGCTCGGATTACGCCCGGATATGCAGGACGCAAACCAACGTGAACAACCGGCGCGCGGTGTTCTCGTCGATGAGGGCTTTTTCGGCAAGCTTGTCTTTTAAAATCTGCGCCCCTTCATTGTGCAGCCCGCGCCGACCCATGTCGATGGCCTCAATGTGCGATGGCGACGCGGTCTTGATCGCCTCGTAATAGCTGTCGCAGATCATGAAATAGTCTTTGACGATGCGCCGAAACGCAGCGACCGGCAGATTGAATTTGGTCAACTTTATGTCGGCGATATCGCGGACATCGAACAGCAAACGGTTTTCTTCAATCGACAAGATCACGTTGTACGGTCCGGGCGTTACATCCACCGGGTCGAACTCGTTGCCTTCAAGCAAGTCAAAGATCGCGACTTTACGCTCGTGATCAACCTGTGGGCTATGCCGCACGACCGAACGCTCATCGAGATGGATATTGGCGATGTGCTGGGTGCCGGGCATGAAAAATCCTAGCCGGACGGAAGGTTTAAGCGGATCGCGACCGACAGTGCGTGCGCGCCCAATCCCTCGGCCTCCGCAAGGGTTTTTGCGGCGGGGCCGATCTTGCGCAAGCCTTCGGCGTCGCAGCGGATCATCGTCGTGCGCTTCATGAAATCAAGCACACCGAGCCCGCTCGAAAACCGCGCCGAGCGCGCGGTCGGCAGCACGTGGTTAGGCCCCGCAACATAATCGCCGACGGCTTCAGGTGCATACCGACCGATGAACATGGCGCCAGCGTTGCGGATTTTCGCAGCCAATGCTTCGGCATCATCGCTGGCGATTTCCAAGTGCTCGGGCGCGATCCGATCGACCAGATCGCAGGCACCTGAAAGACTGTCGACTGTGATCACAGCGCCGAATGCATCCCAACTTTCTTGCGCGATCTTGGTGCGCGGCAACGTCTTAAGATGACCATCGACGGCAGTAACCACGGCGTCCGCAAAATCCCGATCATCGGTGATCAAGATCGCCTGTGCTGCGGTATCGTGCTCGGCTTGGCTGAGCAGGTCGGCGGCGATCCAGGCCGGATCATTCTTGCCGTCAGCCAGCACCAAAATTTCCGAAGGTCCGGCGATCATGTCGATGCCGACAGTGCCGAATACTTCGCGTTTGGCAGCAGCGACAAACGCATTCCCGGGACCGACGATGGTATCGACAGCAGCAATGGTATCTGTGCCATAGGCCAGCGCGCCGACCGCTTGCGCGCCGCCGACACGATAGACCTCATCGACACCCGCAAGCTCGGCGGCAGCCATCACTAGCGGGTTGATGATCCCGTCCGGCGTCGGCACCACCATCACTAAGCGTTCCACACCCGCAACCTTTGCCGGCACCGCATTCATCAGTACCGAAGACGGATACGCCGCTGTGCCGCCCGGCACATACAGGCCTGCCGCGCCAACCGGCGTCCAGCGATAGCCAAGACCGATACCTTGGTCGTCGACATAACTCAGGTCTTCCGGTTTTTGCTTGGCGTGAAATGATACGATGCGGTCGTGTGCCATCGCCAACGCATCCAGCGTCGCCGGGTCGCACTTGGCGCGGCTGGTGGCGATTTCTTCATCACTGATTCGGATCGTATCGTTGGTAAGCGGATAGCGGTCGAATTTCGACGTATATTCAATCAATGCCGCATCACCGCGTGCACGCACGTCGACCAAGATCGCTTTGACGACATCAATGACGTCGGCCTCGGTCTCGCGCTTTTCCGTCAGAAAAGCGGTGAACCGAACCTCAAAATCCGGATCGCGTCGGTCAAGCCGCAACGGCATCGGTGGCCTCCTTGAAACGCTGGACCCAATCGCCGATCTCGTCAGCACGTGTTTTCCAGGCGGCCCGGTTGACGCAGAGGCGCGACGAAATCTGACAAATCGTCTCGATCTCGACCAAGCCGTTAGCTTCTAGCGTAGCACCCGTCGACACCAGATCGACGATACGTCGGCATAGCCCCAAGCTCGGTGCCAGTTCCATGGCACCGTTGAGCTTGATGCATTCCGCCTGCACGCCGCGGGCGGCAAAGTGCTTGCGGGTCAGCGTCGGATATTTGGTGGCGACGCGCACCGACGACCACGTGCGCGGATCGTCCTCACCGGCTAGGTCAACGGGCTCTGCCACCGACAAGCGGCAGTGGCCGACATCCAGATCCAACGGCGCATAGATTTCCGGATAGTCGAATTCCATCAACACGTCGTTGCCGGCAACGCCGAGATGCGCCGCGCCAAAAGCGACGAAAGTGGCGACGTCGAACGAGCGCACACGGATGATGTCGACGTTCGGATGATTGGTGGTGAAGCGAAGCTGGCGTGCGTCCTTGTCGTCGAACGCGGCTTCGGGTTCGATCCCGGCGGCGCGCACGAGCGGCATAACTTCTTGCAATATCCGCCCCTTGGGGAGCGCGAGTACGATCTTTTCGTTGGCGGTCACGGTTCAAGCCTCATCACCAAATGCTAAATCGCGCCCTATGTAGAGGGTTTCGCCCGGTTTTTCCAGAAACTATCCGTGTTTCGGCGGCGTTTACGCGTCCGCTTCGGGCATACGCCATGCCGCTAAGATGCCGAAGACCGAAATCGCAGCCAGAAATGCCACCACCCAAGCCGCCCCCAGCGCCATGGCGACAAAGCCGAGCCCACCAGCAATCAAGGCGCTGACGCCGGCTAAGGTATTGGAAAGGGCAGTATAAAGCGGTCGCTCGTCTTTCGGCGCAGCGTCCACCAAATAGGTCTTACGTCCCAACCGCACGCCCGCTTCGGCGATACCGGCCAAAACGAAGACCCCGGCGAACGCCCAGATCGCAAAGTTGCCAGGCACCACGTAGGCGCTGATCAGCGCGGCGATGGCGGACAGCGCACCCACGCCTGCCGCATACACGCAAACCCGCCTCGACGAGCGATCCGCAAGCCCGCCCCACATCCAACTGGCCAACATGTTGGCGGTGCCGACGGCAAAAATCAAAATGCCGAGTTCGCTGAGCCCGGCGCCCTGGCTTTGCTGCGCCAAAAGCGCGAAATAAGGCGGCGCCAGCTCGACCCCGATCACCAGAGCAATCCGCATCAACAAGTAACGTTTGAAGCTCGGGTCATCTTGGAAAAGGCGTAAACCTGCTTTGAGCTCGGCGGCCATGTTTCGCCCCCCCTCGGACGCGCCGGGGGTTTCATCAATCACCGCGAAGGCACCTGCGGCCACAAACCATAACAACGCCGCAGCCCCGATCAGCGCCGCGTAGACCGCGACATCACCGCCGCCACTGAGCCCGAATTTCAGACCCGCAGCGGCAAGCAGCGTCAACGCCCCGCCAATCGCCGCCCGGTTCGCCAGCATCCGCCCCCGCACGCCTTTGGGGATGGTCTTGCCGGTGACGTCTTGGAACGCGACCGAGCCGATCCCGCTGGCGATACTGAACACCGTGAACAGCGCCAGCAGCGACCACGCCGCAAAGACCGGCGGCAACGCCAGCACCGCCACCGCCATCAACACCAGACAAGCCGCTTGTGACGCCCCGGCACCGGCCCAGGCCCATTTGCGTTGCGCCAGGCCGCGAATGCGCGCCGCCACCAGCATTTGCGGGATCAACGAGCCGGCCTGCTTGATCGGCACGAACCAGCCCGCCACCGCAACAGGTGCCCCGAGCGCCGAGACCAACCACGGCAGCACGAGCGTCGGGCTGACCAATTGCTCGGCAAGCTTGGTGCAGGCGCCGTTAAAGACATTGAGCACGAAGTTCTTCGGGACTGCCGTGCATTGTTCATCAGGGATGGCACTACACGCACGCTCGGTCGCGTCATCGCCGCTGAGGATGGCATAAGCGCTTTGCAGCGGCTCGGTGTCGTCAAAAGATGTTTTCAGCATGGGCCAGATATTGGAGGTGATGTCAGTTTTTCAACATATACCCGGACACCGCAATTATTAGAACAATATTTATAGTGACAGTACGTCGCGTTTTTTGCTTCACTCCAGAATCGAATTTCGAGGGAACGATGGCAGAAAAACCGGAAACCAATTCGGCGATCCAAAAAGCACTCGCGGTCCTCGAGATCGTTACCGGCGATATACGCCCGATGAGCGTCGTCGACATTTCCGAAGAGCTCGGCCTGCCACGCCAGACTGTGCATCGGGTGATCCGCCAGCTCGAAGACCTCAATCTGCTGACCAAAGACCCGAGTCGGGAACGCTACACCGCCGGCGAACGGCTCCGCACCCTGGCACTGCGCACCATCTCATCGTCGCAAAGCACGCGGGGCACGCATGCCATCCTAAAAAGTCTGGTCGACGAGGTGAATGAAACCTGCAACGTCGGCATGCTGGATGGACACGAGATCATCTACATCGACCGCGTCGAATGCGACTGGCCGTTACGTGTGCAGTTGAAAGCGGGCAGCCACGTGCCGGTGCACTGCACGGCAATCGGCAAGCTGATGCTGGCGCATTTGGATGAAGACGGTCGACGTCGGCTTTTGCACGGTGCACCGCTCCGCAAATATACCAAGTACACGATCACCGACCCCGCCCACCTAGAGGCACAGTTGGAGCAGATCGCAGCGCAGGGCTATTCAATTAACAAACAAGAAGACGCTATCGGCCTGATTGCCATGGCGGTGCCGGTGCGCGACCCGCAAGGCGATGTTGTCGCCGGGCTCGCCGTTCATGCCCCAGAGCCACGCTTCCCCATTGCCAAAGCCATCGAACACTTGGACTTGTTCCACAAAGCTGCGGACCGGATCGGGCAATCCATGTTCGAGACGTCAACTGAATAGACAAAAACCGTGACGTGACGTCACGGTTTTTGTTGACAGCGCGACGCAGACTCGGAATCCTATCATCCAAGGTCATTCAAGTTTATCGACGGTTTTACAGACCCGGTCGTGCCGGCCATGACCAAAAACAAAAATATCCGGCAGCGGCTGTTCACCCATAACATGCAGGGAGAGCGAAAATGCTGCATACGTTCCTCAAGAAGACCGCCTTAAAGACAGTGTTCGCCGGCGCACTTGCCGTCGTAGCGCTGAGCGCGAACGTCACCCCGGCCATGGCCACCGAGACCATCAACTTCGGCACCCAGCCGGCAACCATGCCGATCTACATTGCACGTGCCATGGGCGCACTCGACGAAGTCGAGAAAAAGCACGACGTGAAAATCGAGTTCAAAGTGTTCTCGTACGGCGCACCGGAAAACCAAGCGCTTGCCGCCGGTGAACTGCAAATCGCATCGGCCGGCATGGGCCCGGCTATTGTTGCCGCCGCCCGTTTGCCCGCTAAGTTGCTGGCCATCTCGATCCTTGAGCAGACCGCAATCATCATTCCCGCCGACTCGCCACTAAAATCTGTCAGCGAGTTGAAGGGTAAAAAGATCGCCTATCCAGGTAAAGGCTCGCAGCAGTATCCGCTGTTGGTCAAAGCCTTGGCCGACGCCGGCATCGATATCGGCGACGTCGAATTGTTCAAGACCAAAGGTTCCGATGTACCGACATTGCTCGCCAACAAGAGCGTCGACGCCGGCATCACGTGGGATCCACACGTCTCAAGCGCACTCGCATCGGGCAACGCAAAAGTGCTGATCAAGGCCGAGAAAATCCTGCCGATCAAAGCCGGTCACTACATCGGCAACGGCGTCTATGCGCGTATCGACTTCATCGAAGCGCGCCCTGAGCTGGTGCAAGACATCATCACCGCGATCGTCAAAGCCATCGACTTCATTTTGAAGAACGAAGACACAGCGATCAAAATGTGGGCCGATGAAATCGGCTTTCCGGAAGATGTGATCCGCTTTGCAATCAAGGAAAAGATTTCCGTCTACAACTTGGATGTGGCACCGGAGGCATCGACCATCGACGCCTACACCAAATTCCTGAAAGACGCGGGCATCTTGAAGCCGGATGACAATCCGCAGTTCGACGCCAGCTTTGCGCAAAACGCGCTGAAGATGGTCAAGTAACGCCGCACTGACCAAGATCGGGCGGCGCCCAGCGTGGCTAAAATCACCCGGACGCCGCCCACTTTGCCCTGTCGTTCAAACACCTGAGGATACCCATGAAATCCGCCGCAAAGCCGTTTGGATCATCAATCGTACCGTTTATCTATGCCAGTTTATTTATTATCACGGTATGGCAGTTGGTGGTCACCTTCACCAATGCACACGTCGCCCTTCTGCCGCCGCCGCTGTTAACGGCTGAGACGTTTTTCGAACTCATCATTTCCGGCGAATTATTTATTCACACGGGTGCGAGCTTAGGCCGCGTCGTCGCGGCCTGGTTACTGTCAGCGATCGTCGCGGTGCCGCTCGGCCTCGCCATGGGCCGTTTCTTGCGGTTCGAACGCGTGATGGACCCGCTGATAGAATTGTTCCGTCCGATCTCGCCACTGGCCTGGATCCCGCTTGCAATCCTATGGTTCGGTATCGGCGAGACCGGCAAGATTTTCATCATTTTTATCGCAACGTTTTTCCCGATCCTGTTGAACACGGTGTCCGGCGTTAAGGGCGTTGATCCAGTGCTGATCCGTGCCGGCCAAGTGCTTGGCTGCGACACCGACCGCGCACTGTTCACCAAAGTGATTTTGCCCGCCGCCATGCCGACCATCGTCGTCGGCTTGCGGATTTCGTTCGGTACCGGCTGGGCCGCGATTATCGCAGCCGAGCTTGTCGCCGCCCAAGTAGGCCTCGGCTACCTGATCGCAGACGGCATGGAAATCCTACGCTCCGATCTGGTGCTGGTCGGGATGATCACCATCGGTATTCTCGGTGTACTCATTGATGCCGTGTTCCGCATCCTCAACAACCGTTTTGCGTGGGGCAGCTGATATGACCGACACCACTGATACGACCCTCAACACCAAGGGCATTACCATCAAACGGACCGCGGTCACATTTAACACCGACACCGATTCCCCGGTCGAAGCACTGCGCCCAATTGATCTGGACATTGCACCCGGGGATTTCATCGCGCTGGTGGGGCCATCCGGCTGCGGTAAATCGACGTTACTAAATGTCTTAGCCGGTTTCATTAAGCCGACCTCGGGGTCTACATTCGTTGGCGACGAGCCGATCACCAAGCCCGACATCGACCATGGCGTGGTGTTTCAGGACTATGCCCTGTTCCCGTGGTTAAACGTGATCGACAACGTGGCGTTCGGGCTCGAACGTCAGGGTGTCGGCAAACAAGAACGCTATGCACGCGCGTTGGAAAACCTCGATATGGTCGGGCTTAAAGATTCGGCCTACAAAAAAGTGACCGAGCTATCTGGTGGCATGAAGCAACGTGTCGCCATCGCCCGCGTGTTTGCCACCGACCCCTCAATCATCTTAATGGACGAGCCGTTTGGTGCGTTGGACGCATTGACCCGACGCTTCTTGCAACATCAGCTTTTGGAAATCTGGCAGAAGAACCGAAAGACCGTGGTGTTTGTTACGCATTCGGTGCAAGAGGCCGTGTATCTCGCCAACCGCGTCATCGTTATGACGGCGCGGCCTGGGCGGATCAAACTCGACCATCGGATCGACCTCGATCACCCACGCGATTTCACCAGCCCCGAATTCCGCGCCTTGGAAAAGCTCGTCTACGACCAACTGGACGAAGAACTAGCCAAAACCTTCAGCCTCGAAGGTGGCCAAGGATATTCCAGTGACTGAGGCACAGGCGCGCGTTGACGGGGCGCTCAACCCATGCACCGACGCGGTCGAGGTTTTCCTGACCAAGGCCGCAGACATCGAGCCTACGCTGCAAGCGTTTCGCAACATCGATGCAGACCGGCTCCAACGTGAAGCCGCCGCCCTTGATGCCCTGCCCGTCTCGGCACGCGGACCGCTGCACGGCGTGCTGATCGCCGTCAAGGAAGTCTATGATGTGGCCGGCTATGAGTGCGGATGGGGCACGCCGATCCACGCCGGACGGGTCCCGAAAGACGATTGCAACGCCATCAAAAAACTACGAAGCGGCGGCGCATTGATCGCCGGGATCACGGTGTCGACGGAATACGCTATGTCACGCACCGGCCCCACCGTTAATCCGCATGATGCCACACGCTCACCCGGCGCGTCCTCGCAGGGGTCTGCGGCGGCGGTCGGCGCCGGATTGGTGCCGGCGGCATTGGGATCGCAGACCATCGGCTCGGTGATCCGGCCTGCGTCGTATTGCGGCTGCATCGGCATCAAGCCGACCTGGGGGCTGATCGACATTTCAGGCTCGATGCCGCTTTCAGGGGCGATTGATCACGCCGGCATCTTGGCTGCGGACCCGGATATAGCGTCTGCACTGCTGTCCGTATTGGCGCTGGATATCACGCATATTGACGATACCGAGACGTTGCCGGTCAAAGTGTTGATCCCGTGGTACGAAGAAACTCATTCTGATGCCATGATGGCGGCGGTCGCGCGCGCCGCCGACACGCTCCGCAGTGCCGGACACAGCGTCGAAAACATCCAGCTGCCGGCCAAGATCGCCGAGAATGAAGAGCTCGCATTGGATACCATCCTCGCCTATGGCATGTCGCGCCATCACGGCGGCGACCTCGCACGCGCACCGGAACAGATGTCTTCGCGCATCATCGATTACATCACGCGGGGTCACGATGTCAGCGAGTCCGCGTATGTCGAATCGTTAAACTTGCGCCGACATATGACCGATACGCTCACCGACCTGATCGGCAACGGGGTACTGTTGATGCCCGCCGCCACCGGGATCGCACCCAAGCTCGAAGACGGTACCGGATCTCGTGCCCCACAGCGGCTTTGGACGCTCGCCGGCTTGCCGGCGATGACCGTACCGTTTGGCCTTGAGCAAAATATGCCGCTGGGTGTGCAGGTGATCGCCGGGCCGGGCGCAGACATGCGCGCGCTGAATATCGTACGGGCGCTTTTTAACGTAAGCTGAGTGCAGCGGTGCCTAGAGGTGAATGAATTAAGCAGACCCGGAGGCGCGGCGAATATTTGCGCCGCATGCCGCCAGCTTTTCTTCGATCCGTTCGTAGCCCCGATCCAAGTGATAGACACGGTTGATCTCGGTCTCACCCTCAGCAGCGAGAGCCGCCAGCACTAAGGACACAGAGGCCCGCAAGTCCGTCGCCATCACCGGCGCACCTGAAAGGCCGTCCACACCGCGCACAATCGCAGACGCGCCGTGCACGTTGATGTCGGCGCCCATGCGGACCAATTCCGGCACGTGCATAAAACGGTTTTCAAAGATCGACTCGGTGATCATCGACGCCCCTTCGGCCAAGCTCATCAATGCCATAAACTGCGCCTGCATGTCGGTTGGAAAACCGGGGTAAGGCTCGGTCATCAAATCAACGCCGCGGATGCGACCGTTCTTTCGGGCCACGCGGACACCACCTTGGTCTTCGCTGACCTCGACACCGGCTCGGGACAACACGCCGAACACGGCCTCGTTGGTCGCCAATTGCGCACCGGTCAGCAGCACGTCGCCACCGGTGATGGCCGCCGCGATGGCATAGGTCCCGGTCTCGATCCGATCCGGTACGATGTTGTGCGTTGCGGCGTTAAGTATGCGCACCCCTTGAATGCGGAGTGTATCTGTGCCGATGCCGGTAATATCCGCGCCCATGGCGTTGAGGCAATGTGCTAGGTCGGTGACCTCGGGCTCGCGCGCCGCGTTCGCGAGCACGGTTTCACCGTCCGCTAACGCAGCCGCCATCATCAGGTTTTCCGTGCCGCCGACGGTGACGCTTGGGAAAATAATGTGCGCGCCCTTCAGACGACCGTCGACATGCGCGTTGATATAGCCACCTTCAAGCTCAATCACTGCGCCCATTTTTTCGAGCGCGCTCAGGTGCAGATCGACCGGCCGCGTACCGATCGCGCAGCCGCCCGGCAGACTGACCCGGGCTTTTCCGAATCTCGCCAGCAAAGGCCCCAGCACCAAAACCGAGGCACGCATTTTACGCACAATGTCATAAGGCGCCGTGGTCTCGTTGGCGGGACCCGCATCAATTGTCACCTGTCGGGCGGCAGCATCAAAATCGACCTTCGCACCCAACTCGGCCAAAAGATTGCCCATGGCGTGGATGTCGGCGACGCCCGGCAAGTTGTCCAACACCAACGGCTTATCGCTCAGCAATGCCGCAGCCATCAAAGGCAGGGCAGCATTTTTTGCGCCGCCGATGGGAATTTCGCCATGCAGCGGTGTGCCGCCGGTAATGATGATGCGATCCATAAGGTCTCCCGGTCGAAAATGACGAATTGCAAGCGTTACAGGCTTTTAGGCGACCGCCGCTCTCGCTGCAAGTGAGGGCACAGAGTTACCTGCATAGAAGGCGATAATACGGCATCAGTATGACTATTTAGGGGATTTTGGGGCGTTTTGGTCAGCATTATCGGACACAGACGCCGCTTTACGCTCAGCGCGCGCCTTGAACTGCGCCTTGCGGCGCTTCAGATTCTCCCGCAACGCTTGGGCCGAGCGGCCTTCACGTGCGGTTTCCGAGGGCGATTTGGTAAGCTTAGCCATCGACGCCTCTATGCTGTTACATATCCCAACACCCTATGACATGCGCCACCCGCTTCAAAGATTTCTCTCAAGCATTGTCGAAACACTAGATCCGCGCGCAAGTGCACCATCTGTTAAACCTAATCCTAATGAATTGGCGGCAAAATCCAATCATTGACGCTTTAAAGGATCTTGTCATGACCGAAACACCTGTGAACATGAATATCGCGAACCGCACGCTGACGATGTTCTTCAACCATGATCAACCGGTCCACAAAGCAATGCTGGCCGAATTGGCCCAGTCGGGCACCTACGAGAGAGCGACACAGTTGTTTTTATGTAAGGTGTTGCGGCGGGGCGATACATTTGTCGATGTCGGTGCGCATATCGGCTACTTTTCGATGCTCGCAGCAGCGGTCGTTGGCGAGGACGGCAAAGTCGTTGCCGTCGAGCCGACGGATGAGAACTTTGTACACTTGCAGCGACACATTGATGAAAACAATCTTACGCATGTCTCGTCGGTTAAATCGGTGATCAGCGGCACTGATGGCGACGTCACGTTCCATATCAACAAAGACAACGACGGTGGACATGCTTTGTGGGACCCACGATTACACCCGCAGAACGAACAGACCCGGGCGGCGCCGCAGTCATACACATTACCTTCAATGACGCTGGACAATTTGCTCGGCACAAACGATTGCGCGCATGTTCGTCTTATGAAGATTGATACCGAAGGTGCCGAGAGTATGATCCTTGAAAGCGGACGCGAGCGACTAGCGAACGGCGCAGTGGATTTCATCCTCGCCGAGGTCAACAGCGGCGGCCTGCATCAACTCGGAAGTTCCGTCGATCAGATGCTTGATCTGGCGCGCGACCTCGGTTTTGTGACGTTCTTGCCCGATAATGACGGTGGCGCACCGATTGCGCTGATCTCATCAAACCTTCCCGACCCGAAGTACGTCTACAACGTACTCCTGGCCCGACCCGAGGCATTGGCGACGCTTTAAAGTTTTGATGCTTTGAAACAAGGGGGCCGGAAAGGCCCTCAAAGGTGCAAAGCAACGAAGGCAGGCGGTACTGACCTGATTACCTGTCGTTGCACGGCCACCGCTGTGCAAAAAACTCGGCGAGAATCACATGCGCTTCCCCATCATGCTGTTCGGGGACGGACTTCATGCGCACGATTCCCGCGACCAAGAGTTGAATGTCCGGTACGCTCTCGGGAATACAGGCGCGATGCCCATGAATTGTCTGATTGCCAAGCACTTCACGGACCCCTCCAACAAAGCTTTCACACTCTGCGAACCTTTGCTTACTCTGATAATCGCTATCCACGACAACACAAAGCGATATGAAGCGATGACCGTTAATACTTTCTGTTGCGTGGGCCGTATTGACGCTGAGTAAGATCGAAATACTCAGAACAATGCCCGCCAATTGTGCAGGGTCGCATTTCACTTTTCTAAACTTTTGGAACATCCTGCTATTTCCTTACACATCGGTGTCAAAGGGGACGGCTTCTTATGACGAGAAACCGCCCCCCATCCATCGAACGATGGGACCTAAATCACGCGTTTCATTTCGACGTAATCGCCTTTCACCTTTAGAATCACCGTAATATCTTGCTTGCCCCGGTTCCGCCAAAACCAGCCATGGTTTCCGTCGAATGAGGCTTTTAAGGTTCCTTCGTCCTCCGGCACCCCTCGGCCTTTCTCGTAGCTAATGGATTTTCCACCACCGTCACCATGAAGATCGAAGTTTGCCTTTCCACCTTCAACCTTCCAAGAGAACTGGGCATTCGCACCCTCTTTCATCACGAGCTTTACTTCTGCGCCTTGTCCTGGCGCTAGGGAGATTGAGATTTCATCTCGCCAGTCAGATATTGCTGATTGGGCAACTGCTGGACTGACAAAGAGGAATGCAATCGCAGAGTCAAAGAGATTTGATTGCTGTTTAGGTTCTATTTTCTGTTCTGATTGTGGTGACGGTTGGTTTTGCTGACCTTTTAATCGATCTTGCTCGGCTTCTTGTGCGAGTTGCATTTTGATCTCACCCATTTCACCAAGGCCCAGAGCACCACCTATGCCTGTCGGATCAATGGCATATTCGGCGGGTAGGATAACGGTTGCCAAAATCGCAATTGCAGAAACAAAAGCGATGATAGATGAGCGGATGAGTTGCCGCGATGTCGGCAATTCGGCACGTGTCGGAATATCTTCGTTGTACATGATTATGATCCTTGTTTGCTTAGGAAATGGCATAGCCGGTTAGGTGAAACCCAACCAATGTGAAACCGGCCGCCATCATGATGACGTTGGCCGTGTAGGCGTGACGCAGAAAACTGGGATGACGTCGCCACCACCCCATGACCACGAGGATTGCGCCGAGTGCCAGCAATTGCCCGACTTCAACACCTACGTTGAATGCCAATAAGTTAGGAACAAGCCCGTCTGCGGCGATTTCATAGTCGATGATTTTTGATGCTAAGCCGAAGCCGTGGAAGAGACCAAATATCAACGTTGCCAGTTTAGTATTTGGCTGCACACCAAACCAACGCTGGTAGGCGCCGATGTTATCGAGCGCTTTGTAGATAATTGAGAGACCGATGATCGCATCAATAATGAAACTATTGATGCCGAAATCGAATATAACCCCAATGAGCATCGTGCTCGAATGACCGATTGCAAAAAGAGTTACATAAATCGCGATGTGTTTCATTCGGTAGAGAAAGAAAATGACCCCGAACAAAAACAGGATGTGGTCATAGCCCGTCATCATGTGCTTTGCGCCCAGGTATGTGAAGGGTATCAAGTGGACACCATAAACTTCCTGGATGTAGCCTTTATCGCCTTCAGCGACTGCATGGGCTAAAACGGGCTCTGTTAGTGTGAATAGGACCGCTAGTGTGATCCCAATAAAAAGTAGGCACCGACCTGCCGCACAAAGCGACCAATCGTCACCCTTAGGTGATGTCTGTGACATTTTAATTTTCCGTTTTTGATCAATTGATAGTGGCCCTCATCGGGCGACAAACTGCCTCGAAGGCAGGATCAAAAACGTGGCGGGCGGTCTATATCGAACGACATTCGATCCACTTGAGACGTCACGGAAACTGATTGCCGGTCACTAAATGAATAAGGCGGCGTCTCGCTCAGAATTGCGGAAATTCCGGGCACGTCGTGGGAATGATCCGCCGGATTATGGTCGTGCGCATGATTGGACGTGTGGTCTTTCGGGGCCTCGACGTCGTGACTGTGTCCGTGATCATGCAAATGATCAGTTGTGGCCACTTCTTCCGAAGTAACAAGATAAACAGGTTCGTTGGTCTTTGCATGAACAAGGGGGCTAAATGTTGTTGCCAGAAGCATCAACAAAGCGAGCAATCCCCGATAGGTTTTGAAGCCGCTTAAACGCATAAAAACCGCCACCAACTATAAATCCACTACATGGATATATGTAATCGTTTGTTCATAGACAAGTTCTTTGTATATCCTCCTAGGGAGGATAGGAGATTGATATGCCAGATATCCAATTACATGCAAGTCATCCGGGGATTATTAAACGCTTGAAGAGGGCGGAGGGACACTTGCGGAGCATTGTGACGATGATTGAAGACGGCCGCTCCTGCCGTGAAATCGCCCAACAGATGCATGCTGTAGAGAAGGCCGTGGCTCAGGCGAAAAGGGTGTTGATCGAGGACCACCTTGATCACTGCTTGGACGTTGTCGCGGGCAAGTCGAAAGGAAACCATCAGCAAGAAATCGATGATTTCAAGACCATTGCCAAGTACCTCTAGGCCGCTCTGATGGGTGACTGACCATGATAAGCGTACTTGCCAATTCGACTTATCGGAAACTTTTCTTGGCACAAGTGATCTCCCTGATTGGAACGGGCCTAGGAACCGTTGCCCTTGGCTTGCTTGCATACGATTTGGCTGGAGAGCACGCAGGCGCAGTACTGGGAACAGCATTTGCCATCAAGATGCTCGCCTACGTCGGCTTAGCCCCCATTGTTGGGGCTTTCGCTGACGTTTTGCCAAGAAAAACGATGCTCGTCACCCTTGATGTTGTCCGAGTTGCGGTAGTGATTTTTCTTCCATTCGTTACCGAAATTTGGCAGGTCTACGTTTTGATTTTTATCCTTCAATCTGCTTCGGCGATGTTTACTCCAACTTTTCAAGCCACAATTCCAGACGTGTTGCCAGACGAGCAGGATTACACCAAGGCACTCTCGCTGTCTCGACTTGCATATGATCTGGAAAACCTTGCCAGTCCAGCCATTGCGGGGCTGTTGTTAACCCTCATGACCTTCCACAATCTGTTTGCAGGGACCGCTATCGGTTTCCTCATATCGGCTGCATTCGTCGTGAGCGTTACGTTGCCGAAACCGAAGCAAGGGAAGCGTCGCAGCATATACGACCGCATGACCAGAGGGATGCGTATCTACCTATCTACGCCTCGCCTTCGCGGTCTTCTCTCCATCAATATGGCAGTCGCAGCAGCGGGTGCCATGGTCATCGTCAACACGGTCGTCTTTGTACAAGCGCAATTTGGGCTGGCGGAAACTGAGACGGCCTTTGCACTCGCGGCATTTGGATTGGGATCGATGATTGCGGCTCTGTCGTTGCCCACAATTCTCGACAGATATACAGATCGAGCCGTGATGCTTGTGGGTGGAGTGATACTTGCTGCCGGAACAGCACTTACGGCCCTCATAAGTAACTTCGAGCAGCTTTTGCCCTTATGGTTTGCACTGGGCTGCGGTTACTCGTTGGCCTTGACGCCATCCGGTAGATTACTAAAACGTTCTGTTCATGAGACCGACCGACCGGCGATATTCGCTGCGCAGTTCGCTCTGTCGCATGCTTGCTGGTTAATAACCTATCCGCTTGCTGGGTGGCTCGGTTCGATGTTCGGCCTATCCATAGTTGGTATTGTGTTGGCAGTACTTGCCGTTATTGGTGTCCTCTGTGCTATAACGTTTTGGCCTAAAGACGACCTCGAAATTATTGAGCACGCACATCCAGAACTGTCACCGGATCATCCACACATGGCCGCGGGCGAATTTTTGTCGGATCACCGTCATGCACACCCGTATGTTATCGACGACCTACATTTTATGTGGCCGCATGGAAGATAGAAACAAGCGCGCAGCCGAGCGAGCAATATGTCTGATATAGCTTGTAACCTCAACCGGACCATTGGCGAACATTCCGAAATTTGGAGCAAAAAACACGGCGCCGCATCAAGCTTCCCTTGCGTTCATGTGCAGCGTTGAGTACAACCCGCATCTAAATGTGCGCCGTTGTCGTGCTGCTTTTTTGCGGCATGAAAAAACTTCAACGTTTTCAACGGTTAAGATGCTGCCGTGGCTCAGGGGTAGAGCACCCCCTTGGTAAGGGGGAGGTCGAGAGTTCGAATCTCTCCGGCAGCACCATTTTTCCCCTCAGCAGAGAAATCAATCGAGCGGCTATATCATCCAGCGAGATGACGCCGTCACGACGGTTTGTTGTTGACCCGTCCGACGCGCCAATTGTCCGTCCGTCAGGCTAAGGAATCCGTCACCCCCGACCATGCAATGCGAAATGCCGCGCTAACGTTATCTCAAAGGCCCACGTTATTCGCGGACGATGAAAACCGATTGCTTTGCGTGACGCATCACCCGCGCCGCATTCGGCCCGATCAGGTAATCTTCTAAGGCCGGTCGGTGTGAGCCCATGACAATCAAGTCCGCACCGCACTCTTTGGCAGCCTTAATGATCTCGTCGTAAATGGTGCCGTAGAGCACGTGGGTTTTCACCGTTTCGACCCCTTTGGTATGCGCCGCAGCATATTCTTTGAGCTGCTGTGTCGCCGCCTCCATCGCGGATTTTTGAAATCCTTCATCAAAATAGCTGCTGACCATGCCGACGCCGAAATCCGGTAAGACATAAACCACATGAAGCTCGGCCCCATACGTGCGCGCCAAATCAACGGCGGTTTTAACCGCCTTTTGCAATGGACCCGAGTCAGGCAGATCCACCGGCAGCAATATCTTTTTGTACATTATGTTTCCCCAAGGAAATTATCTGTCCAATTTAAATTATAGAGCGTTCAAGCAAGCCCATGAAGAGAACAAATTCAAGGTAGTATATTTAAAATATTTTCTACCTTAATGGTCAAAGAGTGGCTCTTGAACATAAACGCGTCACCTATGCGCTCTCGCTGTCTGCCGCCTCGAACGCCGCTTTGACGTGACGCATGGTGTCGAGGGCAGCCGGTAAGCCGCAATAGATCGCGGTTTGCAAAACGACTTCGACGATTTCTTCACGCGTGCAGCCGTTGTTGATCGCACCCTTAAGGTGCACTTGCAATTCGTGCGGACGGTTGAGAGCGGTCAGCATACCGATGTTAAGCATGCTTCGGGTTTTGCGCGGCAGGCCGGGTCGCGCCCACGTGGCACCCCAACCGTATTCGCAGACCAAATCCTGCAACGGCTTGGTAAGCTCGTCGACTTGGGCCATCGATGCGTCGACATGGGCATCACCCAAAACTTCACGACGGGTTTTCAGGCCGGCCTCGTAGCGCGCTTTATCCATTGTGGTCTCCTTCAAAAGTTTTGCGTCAAATTATCGTTTTAGCCATTTATCGTTTGAGCCTTGTGCGTGATGACATATCGTGACGTAACGATCATCAAAACAAGGAGAGACATCATGCAGCCTCGCATCGTCCGTGCCAATGACGGCAAGACAAAAATCGCCCCCGAAGACATGTTTGTCGGCCAAGTGCTGCAAGACCAGATCTTCGTGCCCGAGGACCCGTCCAGGCTGCGCGTCACCCGCGTTACCTTCACGCCAGGCGGGCGCACCAACTGGCATGCGCATGCGGTCGGACAAATTTTGTATGTGTTATCGGGGGTCGGGCGCTATCAACGCGAAGGTGACGCGGTCGAAGAAATCGGCCCAGGCGACACTGTAATCATCCCGCCCAACACCCGCCACTGGCACGGCGCCGCCCCGGATCAGATGATGTGCCATTTGGCGCTCTCGGAGACCGATGACGAAGGCCGCGCGACCACATGGTTGGAGCCGGTGAGCGAAGACGACTACACCCAAGCCACCGCCTAACACGGACCGACGGATCAAGCGCCATGCCGACAGACAGTGACATCGAAATCAGCAGCGAGACCATAGAGGTCCTGAATAACCGACGTTCAATTCGTGCCTATAACGACACACCGGTGACCGATGCACATATCGAAGCGTTTCTGGACGCCGCATTGCGCGCGCCGACATCATCGAACCTTCAGGCGTACAGCGTCATCGTGGTGCGCGATCCGACGCGCAAACAACGCCTATCGGAACTTGCCGGCAACCAAAAGCACGTCATCACATGCCCGGTGTTTATAGCGTTCTGCGCCGATCTATCGCGGATTGATGCAGCGCTGCAGCGCTACGACCATGATCTTGAAGACAACAACCTAGAAATGGGTTTGGTTTCGACCATCGACGCGGCGCTTGTCGGCATGTCGGCCTATGTCGCCGCCGACTCGCTCGGCATCCAAGGGGTGATGATCGGGGCAATGCGCAACGACCCCGAAGCCGTCGCCGAACTCCTCGACCTGCCACCCCGCGCCTACGTGGTATTCGGTATGTGCCTAGGATTCCCGGACGGCACGCCGCCAAAACAAAAACCGCGCATGCCCCGCCCCGGCATCGTGCATCAGGAAAGCTACGATCACACGGCTTCAAAAGCCGGGATTGATGTCTACAATGATCAGCTTCGCGCCCATTACGAGACCATCGGCAAAGAGACCAACGCTGACTCCTGGACCCACGAAGTCGACAGCAAATTCGCAGCCCGACCGCGCAACAAACTGCGTGCGGCGCTGAAGCGACTCGGCTTAGACTTTTCCTAATACACCGATAAGAGTAGGGTCAACGGACGAGTTAATGTCGACGATCACAGTTCGCGTTATTTTAAGTTTAGTCTATTGTCGTCAACGAAAATTTTTGGACTCAACATGCACAACTCTGCAATCAACGCCGAAGATTCATCTTCCCTTGCCGACCTAACTTTTATTCAAACCAGCTTAGATGCCATGCAACAAGGGCTCAGCATTGTGCGCTTGATTGAGGGCGAATTGATCGTCATTTTTCTCAACCGCCGTGCCGCCGAACTATTTGATATGCCGCCAGATTTTTACAATTTGCCGCGACCTTTTGAGGACTTTATCCGTCTATTTGCAAATCGTGACGACTACGGTCCTGACGATCCGGAAATGTACGTCCGCGAAACCTTAGAGCATGCAAAAACGCTCATGCCGCATAGTTACAAGCGCACCCGCCCCGATGGCACTGTGATCGAAATTGTCCGCACACCGTTGCCCGAGCGCCAAGGCTTCATTACCACCTACACCGACATCACAGAACGCGAACATGCTCTGAATAACAGCGAAATTCTGATGCAGGCGTTAAACCGCACACGTGTCGGCATGATAATTTTTGACGCTGACGCAAAGTTGATTTTTTTCTCTACGCAGATGCAAGAATTTAACAAACTTGTTCCCGCCTCTCTGGAGCTCGGCATTTCATTTGAGGACTATATCCGCACCTGTGTTTATGGTGGCCTCATGCCCAGGATTGAAGGCCACGAGGACGATTGGATCGCAGCTCGTCTGAAGCGATTTAACGCTCCCGAAGGCCCTATTGAAGTCAAACGACACGATGACGTATGGCTGATGATCGAAGATGTAAAATTGGAAAACGGGTTCAACGTGATCTTTGCCACCGACATTACCGAACTTAAAAAAAGCCAAAAGAATCTCTTAGAGTCCATGGAACACGCCGAGATCGCTAATCGGACAAAAACCGAGTTTCTCGCCAATATGTCGCACGAATTGCGCACCCCGTTAAACTCGGTCATCGGGTTTTCGGAATTGCTACTGACCGGTGTCGGCGGCGATATAGGGAGCGAGCGGGCGATCGAATATTTGACCGACATCAACCTTTCCGGTCGGCATTTGTTGCGTTTGATTTCCGATATCCTCGATATATCGAAAATCGAAGCAGACGAAATGGATTTGGACGAAGAGCCCGTGTCACTGCGTGCGCTGTCAGACGAATGCCTCCGAATGACCGAAGATCGCGCGCAGCGTGCTGGCGTGCGCATAGCCTTGATCGGCGCGCTCCCTGCTCAACAAATCTACGCAGACCCGATCCGCCTAAAGCAAATTATACTGAACTTGATGACCAACGCGATTAAGTTCTCGCATCCCGATCACACCGTCGGTTTAGCATGGTTAATCGACGATCAGAGCCTGATACTCGAGGTTCGTGACACCGGAATCGGCATGCCCGAAGCAAGCATTGCCGTGGCGTTGGAGCCGTTCGGACAGATTGCGAACTCATTCACGCGCGATCACGAAGGCGCCGGGCTCGGCCTGCCGATTTGCCTTCGCTTGGCAGAATTGCACGGCGCCCAGCTTGAAATCGAGAGTACATGCGACGTCGGAACAACGGTCCGCGTAACTTTTCCACCAGAACGAACGATCCCAGAAAATTACAGCGTTAACAACTGACGTTCTCCACGCAAAATTCCCATAAATCGGGTGGGCGCCGCATGCGGACTCGTTAAAATCGTGCCATGATGATTTTTGGAGAAACACCATCATGATCACAACAGCCTTATCTTTGACGCCAAATGCCGCTATCAGAGAAAACACTCGTGCCCGACTGTACGCGCAGGTCGCACGCGCCGTCGACTATATCGAAACGCATCATTTCAGTCAGCCGTCACTCAACGACATCGCCAGGCATGCCGGTATGAGCCCCGATCATCTGCAGCGCACGTTTGCCGAGTGGGCAGGGATCAGCCCGAAGAAATTTCTTAAAGCCCTGACCCTAGAAGACGCGAAAGCCCGTTTGAGGGCATCCGAAAGTGTGCTGGACGCAGCATTTGATGCGGGGTTATCGGGGCCTGGGCGCCTGCACGATTTGTTCGTCAGTGTCGATGCCGCGACTCCCGGCGAGTTTAAATCCCATGGTGACGGCATGACGTTTCGATATGGCTTTCATCCGTCGCCGTTCGGAGACTGCCTGATTGCGATCACGGACCGTGGGTTGACCGGTTTATCATTCGTAACCCAGACGCGGCCCGACGCACTGGCGCAACAAAAGTCTGGCTGGGAGTGCGCACGCTGGGTCGAAGATACACCAGCCACCCACCCCTATGCCGACGCAGCGTTCGGCGGACCTGCTGCAACCGCATCGAACAAAAATCTTCGCTTACTGCTCAGGGGCTCGCCGTTTCGGGTCAAAGTCTGGGAAGGCCTGTTGCGCATTCCTGAAGGCGCCGTGATTTCATACGGTGACTTCGCCACGCGGCTGGGCCGCCCGAGTGCCGCCCGCGCCGTCGCCGGGGCCGTCGCCGGCAACCTGATCGGCTATGTCATCCCTTGTCATCGCGTGATCCGCGACAGTGGCGCGATCAGCGGCTATCGCTGGGACTCGGTGCGCAAATCCGCCTTGCTGGGGATGGAAGCGGCCAGAAGCGCGGGCGCGAACGCGAATTAACATCTCATCGGTACTGGTATCGACGGCGGGCAGCCCCTAAATTAAGTGACCGATTGATCACTCTATGAGGAGGCCCGCATGAGATACCTACACACCATGGTCCGTATTTCCGATGTCGACGCATCGTTGAAATTTTACTGTGATCTTTTAGGCCTCAAGGAACGCCGCCGCAGCGACCGCCCGGAACACGGCTATATGCTGATTTTCGTTTCTGCTGATGCAACCCCCGACGCCGAAATCGAGTTGACCTACAACTACGACGTCGAGCCCTATGACGATGGTCGCAACTTCGGCCATTTGGCGTTCCGCGTCGACAATATCTATGAGAGCTGCCAGCGGCTGATGGATGGCGGCGTCACCATCAACCGCCCGCCTCGCGACGGACGTATGGCCTTTGTACGCTCGCCGGACGGCATCTCAATCGAGTTGCTGCAAGAGGGCGAAAGCCTGTCGCCCGCAGAGCCGTGGGCATCCATGGAAAATACCGGCAGCTGGTAAAGCGGAATCAGCCGGTTTAATTGACAAGCCTACTCAGAAGGCCCGCGGCGCCGACGGCGTGCGCGGGTTTCTGTGCCTGGGGGCTGCGGCTTGGCTTGGTCGACCGGGCCCAACGCGGCCTCGATGACATCTCGCGCAGGGGCGGCACCCGGCACATAGCCGTCGAGCGCATCGCGCATCGCGCGCAAGTGAATGTCCGTCGTCCCACAGCAGCCCCCGATGATGCGCGCACCGGCATCGCGGGCGAGCCTCGCGTAATCGGCCATGATCTCGGGGGAACCCGAATACGCGATCTCGCCGTCTTTGTATTCCGGAATGCCGCAGTTGCCCTTGGCGACGATGATGCCACCGGGCGCCGCACCGCGCTTTAGGCCCAGCACGGTATCAACCAACGTCGCCGGCCCCACGCCGCAGTTACATCCGAACGCGTGCAGCGGCAACGTGGCGGCGAACGCGGCAGCGTCTTCCGGGGTCACGCCCATCATGGTGCGCCCATTGGTGTCGAAGGTCATGGTCGCGACCACCGGCAGGCCGGCTTGCGCGGCGCCCGCGACGGCGGCGGCGTATTCTTCTTTGGACGACATGGTTTCAATCCAGATCACATCCGCACCACCGGCTTTAAGCGCGGCGGCTTGCTCGGCAAACACTGCGGTCGCGGAGTCCATGGTCAAGATACCCATCGGCTCCATGAGTTCTCCAGTGGGGCCCATTGAGCCCGCGACCACCACAGGGCGATCCGCTGCATCTGCGACGCCGCGCGCCAGCGCGGCAGCGGCTTGATTGATCTCGGCGACCCGGTTCTGATCCCCATGCAGCTTCAGCCGCATCGCATTGGCACCGAACGAATTGGTCAGAATGATATCGGCGCCGGCATCGATGAAACCCTGATGCACATCAGCGACTTTTTCAGGCTGTGAGATACACCAT
This sequence comes from uncultured Rhodospirillales bacterium, assembly GCA_963974935.1. Taxonomy (GTDB): domain Bacteria; phylum Pseudomonadota; class Alphaproteobacteria; order Rhodospirillales; family Casp-alpha2; genus UBA4479. Next base: position 72,744 of record CAXBEV010000004.1, read on the forward strand.
AAATCAGGTGCCTCACCAGTTTCCAGGCCACGCTGAAACAAGCTCGTGCCCATCGCACCGTCGCACAACAGCCATTCGCGTGTTGCCAGCAACTGGCTCAGGGTGTCGCTCATGTCGGTATCCTTGTTTTACCTTAACTTCGATTCTGATGGGTGCGGCGGGTGACACGGCGTGCCCCACCGCCACCGACAACCCGTCGGTCATGCAGCGACGCCAAGATTGCGCGTTTCGTCGCGGCATCCGCGCGCCCCCACCCGGCGATCTCATCACGGGTGCGCAGGCAGCCCTTGCAGTACCCGGTCGCGTCATCCAAGACACAAACACTGATACACGGGCTTTCAATGTGCGGCTCTGCGGTCATGCGATCCTCCTTAATGGCAGACCGAGATAAATGCACACCCCACAGATTGCAAGCGGACTGAGCAAATTTGACACGTTTCCGCTATGGCACACAGGGCGTGCGTGGCTATACTACGGGAATGAGAGACCTGCCCAATGATGGTCCGAGCTTGCTCGGCGACGAAGACTCGGCACCGTTCGAGGTGATCAACCGCGAAGGCGGGGCACATATTTTGTTGGTCTGCGATCATGCCAGCAATGTTGTACCGCATCAGCTCGGCCATCTCGGACTCGATCCAGAAACCTTCGAGCACCACATCGGCTATGACATCGGGGCCGCTGCGGTGACACGAGGCTTGGCGCAGCGTTTGGATGCACAAGCCGTACTCGCTGGCTATTCACGCCTGGTGATCGACGTGAACCGGCCGCCCGGGCATCCCCACAACATTATCCCTGCCAACGACGGCATCCCGGTGCCCGGCAACCAAAACCTGGACGAGCCCGCGAAGCGCCAGCGTATTCGCGATATTTTTGAGCCCTACCACGACGCGGTAAACCGCGCACTGGCTAGGCTTTGGAACCGCGCAGCAGCACCGGCGATCTTGTCCGTGCACAGCTTCAGCCCGCGCTTCGGCGACAAACCAAGGCCTTGGGACATCGGCGTGCTGTGGAATCGCGACCCACGCATCGCGATCCCGTTGATGGAACACCTGGAACGCTATGATCTTCGGGTCGGCGATAATGAACCGTATTCCGGCCATGACTTAGCGTACACCATCGATGTGCACGGCGCCGCAGCAGGCATCGCCAACGTCGCGATTGAGATCAACCAAGATCAACTGGGCACACCCGGTGAGATTTTGAAGTGGGTCGATATTCTGTCTGAGAGCATCCTGCCAATTTTGGACATTCCGGGTCTGCATAGGGTTGAGAGGTTCTGATGGTCGGCGGCAGTCCTTCATTCACGGTCGGCATTGAAGAAGAGTATTTGCTGGTCGATAGAGAAACCCGCGCCCTCGCCTCCGACCCACCGAAAGAATTTTTCGAAGCTTGCGAGAAACGGCTCGGCGCACAAGTCGCGCACGAGTTTCTAAAATCACAGATCGAGGTGAACACCGCCGTCGCGCGCACCGTGCCCGAAGCCGCACAAATGCTGACCGAGCTCCGCAGCGTCATCGTCGAGATCGCGGACGCCTACGATATGGCGCCGATTGCCGCGTCGACACACCCGTTCTCGCACTGGTCCGAGCAAGGCTTCACCGAGCAAGAGCGTTACATGACCATCGCCGAAGATATGCAGGCCGTCGTCAGACGCCTTGTGATCTGTGGGATGCACGTCCACGTCGGCGTCGACGACGACGAACTGCGCATCGATCTGATGAACCAGATGTGCTATTTCCTGCCGCACCTTTTGGCGCTGACGACGTCTTCACCACTTTGGCAGGGGCACAACACAGGGCTCAAATCCTATCGCCTGAGCGTTTGGGACGAGATGCCCCGCACCGGCCTGCCCAATGCCTTTGATAGCTTTGGCGAATACCAGCGTCACGTTGATGCGTTGGTGGGCGCCGGCATCATCCAAGATGCGACCAAACTATGGTGGGACATCCGGCCGAGCGCCCGTTACCCGACGCTGGAAATGCGCATATCCGATGTGTGCACCTATGTACATGATGCCGCCGCCGTCGCCGCGCTTTATGTCTGCATCATGCGGATGCTTTGGCGCCTCAAGACGCATAATCAGCGCTGGCGACAGTATGCGGTGATGCTGATTTCGGAAAACCGCTGGCGGGCGCAGCGCTATGGGCTCGACGAGGGGCTGGTCGATTTCGGCAAGGGTGAAATTGTGCCGTTCCCAGCCCTGGTCGAAGAATTGATCGAGCTTGTCAGCGAAGATGCCGAAGCCTTGAACTGCACGGCCGAGCTCGAAGATCTTCGCCGCATCATCGAGCGTGGAACCAGCGCACATCGCCAGATCGTAACTTTTGAAGCCGAGCTCAAAGCGCATCCATCGGAAAACGACGCTCTTGCGCTGAAAGCCGTTGTCGATCAACTCATCGACGAAACACGAGACTTTTCCGGCATCAAATCAACATAGCAGCACCCCAATTACATGTTGTCTTATTTTAGATGTTTTTTGTCTGATTGCCGCGATACGGCGCGCCCTGCGTCTGATATTGTCTTCCCATGACTGACGCCAAGCGCAACTTTCTGTTTTTGAATATCGGGCACCTGCTTGATCATTTCTTCATGCTGATCTTCACCACTGCGGTGTTGACCATGGAAAGTGAGTTCGCGGAGTCCTACGGACATTTACTGTTGTTGACGACGTGGAGCTTTTTCTTTTTCGGCGGTGCCTCGCTCCCCGCAGGCTGGCTCGGCGATCGCTGGTCGCGACACGGCATGATGCTGATTTTTTTCATCGGCATCGGCGCGGCATCGGTGATGACCGGCTTTGCAGAGACCCCGACGCAGATCGAAATCGGCCTCGCCTTGCTGGGCGTATTCGGCGCTATCTATCATCCGATCGGCCTTGCGCTCGTGGTCGAAGAAGCGGGCCGCGTCGGGCGTGCGCTGGCGATCAACGGGGTTTGGGGCAACATGGGCGTGGCACTGGCGGCGCTAACCACCGGTGCAATTGCCGAACTTTACGGCTGGCGCTGGGCGTTCATTATCCCAGGCATCGCGTCGATTTTCGTTGGTCTTCTGTATGGACTGCATTTGGCAAAAGCCAAGGTAGCTGCGGAAGCCAAGGTAAAGAAAGCCGCACCCGCGATCTCCATTTCCTTGCAGCGGCGCGCGTTCATTTTTCTGATCATCGCACCTTTGTTCGGTGGCCTGATCTTTCAAGCCACCACCATCTCTCTGCCTAAAATAATGGATGAGCGACTAGCCGGTCTATTCCCAGGCACGGCCGAGATCGGCCTGATCACAGCACTGGTGTTCGCGTGTGCCGCCGTTGCACAGTTGATCGTCGGTGAGCTATTGGATCGCTTTCCGACCAAGCCGATTTATCTGGGCTTGGTGGCGCTTCAGATCGTCTTTGGCGCCCTCGCCATCCCGGCTGCGGGCTGGGGCTCAGTCGCCATCACGCTGCCGTTGATGCTGGTGACGTTCGGCCTGATCCCAGTTAACGATTGGATCGTCGCGCACTTGATCAGCAAAGAGTATCGATCACGGGTCTATGCCGTGAAATCCGTGCTGGTGCTCGGCATCGGTGCGGTGGCGGTGCAGATGAGCGGCCGCCTGCACGACATGACCGGCAATTTCGACACGCTGTTTATGGTATTGGTCTCAAGTGCGGTTGTTGTGTTGTTTGCAACGGCCCTGATCCTGCCGACCCGCCGCCAAATCGAAGCCAGTCAGCCCACGGCAGCTGAATAAGCGCTCTACTCGACCACGTTATAGCGCTGCACAGCTGCTTTGAGGCCGGCCAACAATTCCTTGCCGATCTGTCCACCGTCACCCGATACCTTCTCGCGGATCACCGCGCGCATGGAATCCACGTGCGCTTTCACGACCTCGACTTGGTTATCTGTTTCCGGGCAGCCCTCGCGGGTTGAGTCGTACAACATCTTGCCGAACACCGAGATCAACGGATAACCGAACGTGCCCCCCTGCCCCCGCAATTCGTGCGCGAGCTCATTAATCTCGGCAAACAGATTGCTTCGCTTCGCGGGCACAGCCGACGCTTCATCGCAAAGTTTACCCAAGTTCGCCAAATACTCGTTTGCCCACGTGGTGAAATCGAGGGCCGCACGCTCCAGACTTTGTTCCGCCTCTTCCATGATGCTTGCCGGCAGCGAAGGCGGGCCGCCCTTGCCGCCGCCTGCCTTTTCTTTTAACGAGTTGGGCAGTTTGAAGCTCCATACATCGCTGGCTGATTTCGCTTTTACGGTTTTTTCGGCCGAGTACACATATGTCACATGGTCGTCACTAGGGCGCCGGCGCTCTTCGGTGCCGGGCGGCCCCGTATCGCGGTTACGCCGACGACACGGCCCAAAATACTTTTGCGTCGCGATCACCGCGCGTGGGCGTTCGATCACCTGCGCCAGATGCGTGAACACGGAATTGACGGAGAACGGTTTCGCGAGAAACTCGGTCATGCCGAGATCACGGGCCGATGCCACGTATTCCCGGTCCGCCGCGCCAGACAGCATGATGTAAGGCACAAATCGGTTCGGCGATTCCTTGGACGTCCGCACCCAGCGCAACAGCAACAGCCCGTTGATCGGCGACATGATCATATCTGAAATAATAATGTCAGGGCCAGGATTCTGCGCCCGCTTCATATCCTTAAGATATCCAATGGCATCTTCGCCGTTCACCGCCGTTGCGATGCGACCAATGCGAAACGAGCGCAGTAGATCTTCAATCGTTTGTCGAATATAGCTGTTGTCTTCGACCAAAAGAATCGTGAATCGATCGAGTTGATAATCGCTCAAACCGCGTTCCCCTTTAGCAATAACACTTATTTTTTATGAGCTTAGTAGAAGTATGCCAAAAACGGAAACATAACCAAATAAATAGAATCCTTGCCCCTTGCCGGGCGCGGGCCTGGGCGCTACCTTTCGCGCAACGGACGGTCTCGCAGATTATCTAAACCCGCATTTCAAGAGGTGAACCCATGGCTGATGTCGGCGGCGTCGCAAGCGAACGCTTAAAATCATTTGTCGAGCGCATCGAGCGCCTCGAAGAGGAACGCCAAGCGCTTTCCGGCGATATTCGCGAAGTGTATTCCGAAGCCAAAGGTTCCGGCTTCGATATCAAAGTGCTGCGCCAAATCATCCGGCTCCGCAAAATGGACTCCAGTGACCGCTCCGAAATGGAAGAGCTGATCGACGTCTACAAACGCGCACTCGAAATGGAATAAGTCCGAGACGGTGCCGCGCGGTGCCTAACGCCCCGACTCACCCCTCTCACTTCCACCGTCATTCTCGCGAAGGTGGCAGTCCACAACGCATCATGCCTCGCCGCGTCATCCTGAACTTGATTCAGAATGACGCGGAATTTGTTAGGTGGATTCCTTAAATTCGCAAGACAAGTGCAGCTCCCTGTTAGGAGAGTGTTGCGATGGGCGTGAGCGCCCGCCGAAAGACTTAAGCGAAACGTGCTTTCACCCTGGCAGCGACGGCTTATACGCTTACGTAATTCATGTTTAACCGGCGCCCACCCCAGCGGCCCGCAAAGTATCGACATCGACGCCGCGCCCGGTGCAACAAGCGGCAAGGACACCATTGACGGCCACTGCCGGAACCGATTTAACGCCGAGATCGTTCGCCCTGGCCACCGTGTCGGCGTCATTCATATCTAGAATGATCACTTCGCAATTAGAGCATGCGACCTCATTCACCAATTCGATGGTGTCCTTACAAAGGCCACAGCCCGCGCTGAAGATTTCGACTTTCCGTTTATCTGCCATTTTCGTGCTCCTTACTTTCTAAAGTTATAGTTTTACCCAATTGTCTGCCGACACTCGATCAGCACCAGTACATAGTCCGCATCCTTTAATCGGCTCGCCTGATTTCACCGGCCAAGTATTCCAAACGGAGGCTGCGACTAAAACTACGAGTCCCAGCCACATTGTCGTATCGCTCTCGTATTCAAACTTGCCGATTAAAACGATGATGGTCGCTGCCAGCCCGAGAAAGAAAGGGCCATATCCCCTTCGCATCTTTGCGCGGTAGGCCATCGCGAAAACAGATATCGCAAGAAATAGCGCAGTAAGCGGCATCAAATAGGGGGTGTAATTTACAAAGCCGACGCCAACGGCACTTAAAAACCCAGCATAGGCCGCCCAACATGCCGGACACGTCAGCTTGGGCAGCAGCACTATCATAATCGAGGGTAGCATTGCTGCCTTGAGAGGAAATCCCTGATGACCCTTTTTGGCTTGGGGCAGCGCATCCATACGATTTTTTAGAGCATCAAAAATCATTTCCAATGGCGGCACGCCCTGCATCTTACTCTCATTAGAATAGATTCGGCAGCAATTCCCTGCCTCACCAGTTGGGACGTTCGCAATATCCTGACCGTCAATTAGAATTGTAGGTGACCCGTACGCACGAACATATGCGGGTGCATCGGGGTCGTTTACCGACCACTCAATCCAATGCGGCCTCATTTCCGCTTTTTGAAATGCCGCTATCAGACGACTTCGTGTCGCGCCAATAAAGGGACAGGTTTCCTCGTATACGAACTCTACGCTTGTCATCACTCAAGTTTCCTCGGCGTCCAAAGCATCGAGGATCGGGCACTCGCTTGTTGGACCTTGTCCTTCACAGTCCGTCACCCACTCCGAGAGGACGTCTTTCATGCGAGTCAGGGTGATAATCCTATCTTCCATTTCCTGTACTTTGCGCTCCGCACGCGCCCGCACATCGCAACAAGACGCCTCAGGATCGGCTTTGAGGGAAAGTAATTCCTTAATATCTTTGAGCGTGAAACCGACTTCCTGCGCTCTCTTGATGAATCTCACCTGGCGGGCCGCACCTTTGGAATACCGGCGATACCCGTTTGCGTCCCGATCTGGTTTGAGGATCAGCCCCTGCTTCTCGTAATACCGCACGGCCTCAACGGTTACGCCACTATTTTGAGCGATTTTGCCTATGCTCGTCATTTCTATCTCCACAACATACTCAGGACTCTACACCCTAAAGTTAACTTTAGGGTCAATCTCCAAATTGAGCTTTTTCATCTTTTCGATGATGGAGAAAAATTTGCGCCCCGCGTTTGCGACGATCGTATACGGAGAGCGTTAATCGCCGAACCGTGCCCTAACCTCGGCGGCGACGGTGGTAACACAAGAGTCGAGATCGAGAATGGTGGTATCGATGCGAAGGTCTGGGGCTTCGGGGACCTCATACGGCGCACTGACGCCGGTGAATTCGAGGATCTCGCCGCGCATGGCTTTGGCATACAAACCCTTCGGGTCGCGGGCTTTGCAGACGTCCACGTCGGCGTCGACATAGACCTCGATAAACTGCCCGTTTGCCGCCTTGCGCGCACGGATACGGTCTTCAGCATAGGGCGAGATCAGCGCGGTGATGACAATCGCACCGGATTTTGCGAACAGCGCAGCCACCTCGCCGACCCGGCGTAGGTTTTCGCGGCGGTCTTCGGGTGAAAACCCCAAATCCGACGTCAAACCGTGGCGTAGGTTGTCGCCGTCCAACAACACGGCGTTCATATCGGCAGCAAATAAATGCGCCTCCAACGCCACGCCGATGGTGCTTTTGCCCGAGCCGGAAAGCCCAGTCAACCAGACCACGCCGCCCTGATGGCCGAACCGGTGACGCCGGGCCTCCGCGTCAATCTGATGAGCAACGGCGGTGATGTTCGCAGGAAAGTCAGTCATAGGGCGTCCTGGTGGGCTGGCACGGAAAAGCTAAAGCTTCGGCTCGTCATCTTTTAAGCGAAACCGCTGCCCGTCGAAAGCATCTTCGAGCAAACCATTATGCCGCCCGCTCTCGGCGCCGAGCCCGCCGGGTTGATCGCGCGGAAACACGCTTTGCTCGGTGAAGCGTCGTTCAAACAGATGATCCGCCAACACATCGAACGGCGCAAAGCTGTCACCGGCGACCCCCTCATCAGGGGAAGGCGTCGCTTCGACGGGGGCCAGCCACAAGGCCAATTCAGCGCCCGGATACATGTCAGCCATGACACCCTGAGGCAGGGTCATCGGCGGCGTCAGATAACCCTCGGCACCACTAAGGCGCACCGTATGAAATGGCATTTCCAACGTCTCAACACCGACTTTGTTATGCACCAGCACGCTACCCGGCCCGCAGGACGGTGTGGGCAGCAACGTCACCATGTCATCTGTGCCCAAGCCCGCCTTGGCGATCAAGCGCGCGGCCCGAACACTGAGGCTCATATCACCCGCATGCACGCTGAGCGTATCGATACCGGACGCAATCTGCCCGCCCGCCAACGCAAACATCGCGTTATCGATCGCAAAGGTGGCCGTATCGTCCTCGTTACGCGTGAACACATAATCTTCGATGCTGAACGCACCACCCAGCGTAAAAATCCGCGTGCCATCGCGAAAAACAATGTGCAGCGCCGCGTCCGGATCCAGCGAGAATACATCCCCGGCAAACACCGCGCCACCCAACGCCGGCTGGCTTTCAACCCGATCACGATCAAGACGCATCATGCGTCCGCACATCGCCTCGATACGGCCGGCGGGCTTGCTGTCAGCGGCGTGGATGTCGACGGTCATTGCGAAAGCCTAGCATCCACCCCGACCCGAGACCAGTTTGCACAACGGTCCTTGGGGCTCAGCTCGGACGGTGCAGCACCGCAACGGCTTCGGCATGATGGGTCATGGGGAATTGGTCGACCGGCGTCACTTTATCCAAGCGGTAGCCGGCATCGATCAAGATGCGCAGATCGCGCCCGAGCGTCGCCGGATTACACGACACCGCAATAATGCAAGGCACTGTGCTGTTGGCCAGTTCTTCGACCTGCACCTTGGCACCGGCGCGGGGTGGATCGAAGATCACCGCATCAAATTCATTGAGTTCATTCGGCATCAACGGTTCCATCTTCAGATCACGCACGTCTGTCGACAACCGGCCCCCAAGTCCGGCGCGGCCCGCAGCGGTTGCCAACGCACCGGCCTGTGCTGCGATTCCGTCCACGGCCAATACGTGTTTACGCGCCGCCGCCAACGGCAAGGCAAACGTGCCGACACCACAATACAGGTCGGCGATGCGCCCACCTTTAGCGGTGACAACATCTCCCAAACCTTCGATCACCAAATCTTGCAAAAGCGCTTCACCGTCGACAGACGGCTGCAGGAATCCGTTAATCGGCAGTTGGATATCAACGCCGCCCAGATGCAGCATCAAATCGCGCCGCTGCACGATTTGTTCCGGCGGCAAACCCGGCTCGGACCACGCGATGCGGACCACGTCTTGGGCTTCGGCAAAGCCGGCCAACGCTTCGCGCGCCTTCAAATCGACCTTATGCCCGCTGGTGATCACCAATTCCACGTCTTGCCCACTAACGCCGACGGCGGTCATGGCGATGTCGGCACGTTCGCCGCCCTTTAAAATATCGACCAGCATTGCACGCACAGGTGCCAGTAAATTTTGCAATGCCGGCACCAACAACGGGCAGCCTGAAATATCGATGATGCGGTCAGAATGCGCTTCGTTGAATCCGAACCGAAGCCCGGCCTGCGTCATCACAGCGGCCAAGCTGGCGCGGCGACGGCTTGCCAACGGCACGGTGCGGAGCGGCTCTAGTTCGATATCGATGCCCTGGCGCGACAGCCCGGCGGCGACCGCATCCCGCTTCCACGCAGCATAGGCATCTGCCGGCATATGCTGTAACTGGCAGCCGCCGCACTGCCCGAACACCGGGCAGATCGGCTCGACTCTGGGTGCGGTTTCAATGAACTCCAGCACGCTAGCGACCATACCGTCACCACGTTTAGCACCCGGTTGCACGCGCACAACATCGCCCGGCAGCGTCAACGGCATGAACACGCGCACGCCGTCCGCCAGCAACGCTTCGCCGTCGCCTTGCTGCGCAACCTTGGTCACGGTCACGACTTCAGGCGCGCGTAAAGGAGCTGGGCGTGGGCGTTTTTTGCCGCGGCGTGGACGGCTCATCGTGATCTAAGATCGGCTAAGATGTCCGCAAAGATGATATTGAGCGATTGATTCAACGCATCAACGGCCGCATTGACGCCTTCCGACGAGGTTGCTGTTTCGTGACGATAGGATTTTAAGAACAACAGCTTGCCGTCGACTTGACGCCGTAACGAAATTTCGAGTTCCATCGCTGTCGCATTAGGGCTGCCGATGATCTGCTCCAACCGACGAATCCGGCCCGTCAGCACATGATCGGACGGAATCCGCATTTCCGGCGTCACCACATTGTCGGCGACGTTGGCGCCCCGAAGGTACGTCACCAACTCGTCACGCAGCATCACCGTCGGCGGCTGCGTCCAGAAATGATAATGATATTCGAGCAGTTGGTTTGGATTATCCGCCTGCATATAAATAATCGGCCGTCCAGCCGTCAGGCCGTCGGCACTGAAGCGTTCAACCTCAAGCGTACCGGGGAGCGCGGGCGCCCCCAGCGAGGCCGTCGTGACAACCGCCTGCAATCGGTAATAGCGATCTTGCGGCACCGGCGGCTGCGCCGCACAGGCCGTTAACACACCAACGATCAACGTAAAGCCGGCAACGCGCATGGACCAAGATTTGATCATTTCACGACCCCTTTATCTTCCGGCGATGAGCCGCCCAGCAAGAGCCCCGGGTTTTGCCTGATCTGGCGACTGAACTCGTACAGGTTCCGCGCCGCGCCGTCCATATTCTGGTTCAAAGAGTCGATGTTGCGCGACACCGACTCAACGATATAACGGCTTTCTTTCATGGTCCGCGCAATGTCACCGTCTTCGTCCAACACCAAATCATCAACATCGTGAAGAATCGAGTTCATGGTGATCAGCACGGTGTCGAACTTTTGCGTCGCGGCGTTTAGGTTTTCGATCATGCCAATGATCTTTTCTTGATTGTCCTCGGTCAGAATCGTGTTCAGGCGCTGCACGGTGACGTTAGCCGCCGTCAGCATTTGCTCGGTCTGCGCCGCAATCGTCGGGATGCGGGTTTTCAGGTCAGCCATCACGTTTCGCGCCATGCCCATGGTATCGCGAAGGTCTGCGACGATCATCCGCCCTTCCCCATCGTCTTCCAGGAAGCCATTGATTTGCGTGACGACGCCGTCAACATTTCGCAGCAGCGGCTTCAAATAGTTTTCCGACAAATCACCGAAATCACTGGTAACGTTAGCGATCGCAGCAAACATATCCGAACGTTCACGTGCAACAACCTCGGCATCTGGCGCATGCGGGCTCGGACTGGCGCCTGCTTCAATAGATAATGTGACAGCCGCCAACAAACCGGGCGCCGCGATTTCGATAATACTGTCGTCCGGGATCGCCCAGCCTTCAGTCACGTCGAAGTTGACGCGAAAGCGCATGCGACCGTCTTTGGGTTCCGGCACAACCTCAACCACCTGGCCGATGGGATAGCCTTCGTAGACCACTTGCGTACCGAACTTAACGCCGGTCACATTTGAATAATACGCGTGGTAGCTATCCGTCGCCCCGGTGCGTCCGGTAAGTACGGCAATCGCGACGATCAAGGCAATGATCGATCCGAGCACGAACAGACCGACGAAGAAATAATTGATCTTGCTGGTTCTCACGGTTCTGTCCTCATAAGTGTGCGGTCCCGGGATTGCGCTCGCCGACCAATCTATCCAGATACTCGTCCGGGTCCATGACGTCTTCTTCAGGGGTCCTGTTCAACAGCGCCTGGACGCGGTCGGATTTTGATTTCAAAACTTCTTCGACGGTACCGATCATTAAAATTTTACCGCGATCCAAAATCGTGATGCGGTCCGCAATCTTAAAGGCACTGTCCAATTCGTGGGTGACGACGACAATGCTCATGCCCATGGCGTCGCGCATATCTAAGATCAGGTCGTCGAGCGCAGACGCCACCACAGGGTCCAGTCCCGCCGACGGCTCATCACAAAACAGCACCCTAGGGTCCATGACGATGGCGCGTGCGAATGCGGCGCGCTTGATCATGCCACCTGAAAGCTCGGACGGCATTAAATCTTCGAAGCCGGAAAGCTCGACCACTTCCAACTTCATGCGCGCCATGATTTCCATGGTCAGTGGATCAAGGTCGGTGTGCTCGTAGAGCGGCAGCATGATATTCTCGCCGACCGTCATCGAGCTGAACAGTGCGCCTGATTGAAATGCGACACCCAGCTTCTTGCGGACGTCCAGAAATTCTTTGCGGCTGATCTTGTCAATGTCGTAGCCCAAGATACGCATCGTGCCGGACGTTTTGTTTTCAAGCGCCATTAGGTGGCGCAGCAATGTCGACTTGCCCGAGCCGGAGCCACCCATGATCACCATGATCTCTTTTTCGCGGACTTCCATGCTGACGCCCTGCAAGATCATCCGTTCACCATAGTGGGTGATCAGGTCTTCGACTTCGATCACCGCGTCTGGACCGGATTGCGGGCGTTGGCGCTTTTTACGTTCTTCGAGGATGGTGGTAGGATTTCGTGACATATGCAGTCCCTACCGTGTTGCCACGAATGCGAAAAGCATATCGGTGACGATGATCGCCGAGATCGACTGCACCACCGCGCGCGTCGTCGCCGTGCCGACGCCTTCGGCGCCGCCTTGCACGCCGGCACCGTTCACGACACCGATGACAGCAATCAATATCGCAAAAATCACGCTTTTCCCGAGCCCATGACCCAAGTCATCCAACGACAAAATATCAATGGTGTCGTGAGCGTAAGCGGCGAGAGAAATGCCCAAATCTGCGTTCACATACAAGCCCGCTGCAAACAGGCCCATGAAAATGCCAAACAGCGTCAGTGCCGGCACCATCACCAGCATCGCCAACAATGCAGGCACGACCAAAAATCGTGTCGGGTTGATCCCCATCACCTTCAGCGCGTCAATTTCTTGGTTGATCTTCATGGTACCGATGCGTGCCGCCAATGCCGAGCCCGAACGGCCTGCGACCAAAATGCCGGTGATCAACGGCGCAAACTCGCGCACCACCGAGAACGCAATGCCGATGGTGACGCGACTTTCAGCACCAAAAATACGTAGCGTATGAATGCCCTGGATCGCCAGCATCACGCCAATGGTGCCGGTCAGCATCAAAATGATCGGGATCGCGCGCACACCGATTTCCATCATCTGATGGATCACAGCGGAAAGCCTGACGGGCTGTCGTTCGCGGACGCCGAATAGCAACCAATAAATACTTTCGGCAACCAGTATGCCGCCGTTGCCGACAGCCTCTACGAAAGCTACCGTCGTGCGACCGACGTCTTCAACCCGTTCCGTTTTTGAAAGCTTACGCTCCGCCACCCGTTCCCCCCTCATTGCACGTCGGTGTCGTCAACCGACCGCAGCAATGCCCTCGTCCAAGGTTGCGCAAATTTTAAAGACTCGGTCCAAGCGCGCCAATTGCAAAACACGCAGCGCCCCTTCGCTGACCGAGACCAGAACGAACTGCTGTCCTGATTTTTTTGAGCTTTGTAGGCATTCCACCAACGACGCCACCCCAGACGAGTCAATATACCCTACACCGGACAGATCGACCAGGATTGGTGCACCTTTGCCGACCAGCGCCAGCAATGCCTTGCGGGCATCCGGCGAGGACTGCAAATCGATGTCCCCAGAAAACGCGATCACCAGTGTGCCGCCATTTTCTTGTACGTTATGTTCCATCAGACGCCGTTCCCTTGATTTTTTTCACCAGTCTTAACAGATTGCCGCCATCGATGGGCGGCGGCAAGAAATCAACTTCGTCCATCACTTCCGAGATCAGATATGTGCCGAGCCCGCCTGGGCGCACATCGTCCAAATCACGGGGTTTGATGCGTGAAATATCCACGGGGTCCGCGAAGTCACGGATCAAGATGATCATCGCGTCGGCGCGACGGCGTAACTCAATTGAGATATCACCCTCACCTTCGCTACCATAAGCATGGCGGATGACGTTCTGACATGCCTCATCGACGGCAAGCACGATGTCGCCGACGTCGCTACCGGAAAAACCGCAGAACGTGGCCGTCTCTTTTACTGTATTGCGGATCAAACGCAGGCGATTGGCGCGCGCCGATACGCGAAGCTGCATCAGTTTTTCACCCTGCGTCCCGGTTGCGCCGGCTTCGGCAGCCTTCGTCGTCTTATCCTGAGGTGCCCCGATATTGGCGCGCAGAGTATCGTCAACGGCGACAATCGTCACATCGTCACGCAACGGCGCGCCGGTCTCGCCGATGCGCGCGCGCACCGCGTCCAACACCACCGCCGTGCCGACGTCACGCGCCGAGCTGATCAAATCTTTCAAGCCACCAATACCAAACTCTTCACCATTTTCCACATAGCCCTCGGTGACGCCGTCGGTGAAAACAAACAAACGCCCGCCGTTCAAATTAAATTCGGTTTCCGGAAAGCCGTCTTCGTCCAGCAGCGATGGCGCGATGCCGAGCGGCGGCGCCTCGGCTTCAATCGCCGTGAAGCTGCCGTCGGGTGCGACCACCAACGGCGGCTCGTGCCCCGCATTGGCCAAGCGCACGTGCCCGGTTTCCGGATCATAAATACCGTGCACCAAGGTGACGAACATTCCCCGGGTCGCAGTTTCGCAGATTTCGGCATTCACCAAAGTCAGCAGGCGCCCAGGCTCTTTGATGGCTTTGCCGAGACAGCGTAACAAGCTCGCCGTCTTGGCCATCAGCAAGGCCGCGTTCATGCCCTTACCGGAAACGTCGCCCAACGTGAAGGCGATGCGCCCGTCGTCCAGCGGATAAAAATCATAGAAATCGCCGGACACGACCCGCGCCGGCACGTTGACGCCGCTGACCGGAAACGACGCTTCGCCCGCAGGCGGAAGCAGCGAGCGTTGGATTTCTGCGGCCAGCTCAAGCTCGCGCTTAACCCGTTCTTGCTCGACTAACTGCAATGACATGCGTGCGTTTAAGACCGCGAGTCCCGCCGATGACGACAACGCCTGCAGAAGGTACAGGTCATTGTTGTCGAACAATCCGTCGCCACCGCGCTTGTTGATCAACTCAATTGCGCCAACCCGCTCGCCCTTCACGCTCATCGGCGCACAAAGGATGGATCGCGTCTTAAAGCCGGTCTCGCCATCCACAGCGGCATTGAAGTTTGGGTCATCGGCAACGTCGCGGACGATCTTGCCGTCGTCGTTCTGCACGCAAAAGCCGACGATGCCTTGGTCGGCGGCAAGTTCAAGCCCGGTGATCTCAACCGGACCGACACAGGCGTTGCACTGCAGCTTTAGACCGCACGGCGAAAGCATAAACAGGGCGCCAGCTTCGGCGTCGACGTATTCGGTTATCCGCTGCACGGCATTTTTAAGGGTCACGTCCAGGTCTTGATTGGACGCGAAATCCCGGCCCATCTCGGCCAGCAATTCCAGGTGGTCATGCACCGAAGAAGACGCCACGCTCAGCGCTGCCCCGCCCGATAAACCTTCGCTGCTGATCGTTTCTGCCGTCATGGCGAAACTATGCCCCGAATCACCTAGTCGGGCAATCGCACGGACTAAACCCTGACCCGAACGTACGATCCCGGCGCGTCTTCGATGGGTTTGAGCTTACCACCGCCCGGCTTGCGGGCTTTAACCTGGGCGCCTGCGTACTTTTTCACCCATTTCTGCCAGTCCGGCCACCATGAGCCGTCGGTCTGCTTCGCGGTCTCGAAGAATGCGTCCGGGTCGACCGGCAGTTTAGTATTGGTCCAGAAGCAATATTTATTCGCCGCCGGCGGGTTGATCACACCGGCGATGTGACCGCTGGCGGATAACACAAAACGCTTAGGCCCTTTGTAGATCTGCGTCGCCTTATACGTCGCGGTCCAGGGCGCGATGTGGTCATCTTTAGTCGAGAGCCAGTACACCGGCACTTTGATCTTGGATAAATCGATCGGCACACCGGCCAGCGTGATCCCGCCCGGCTCCACCAGTTTGTTTTCCAAATACATTTTCCGCAAATACAGCGAATGCATCATTTTCGGCATCCGCGTATTGTCTGAATTCCAGTACAATAGATCGAACGCCATCGGCTCGCGGCCCATCAGATAGTTGTTCACGACAAACGACCAAATCAGGTCATTGTCCCGCATCATGTTGAAAACCTGGCTCATGTACTGGCCGTCCAAGTACCCCTGCTCGTCCATGTGCGCTTCAAGGCGGGTCAGTTGTTCTTCGTCGATGAACACGCCCAATTCCCCGGGCTCGGAAAAGTCCGCCATGGTCGTGAAGAACGTCGCGGATTTGACCCGGGTGTCGCCTTTCGCCGCCATGTAAGCCAGCGTTGCCGCCGTCAACGTGCCGCCGATGCAATAGCCAATCAGATTGACGTCCACCTCGCCGGTCGCGTCCTTGATGGCGTCGAGCGCGGCCAACGGGCCATCCAACATGTAATCCTCAAACCCTTTGTCGGCCAACTCTTTGCCTGGATTGACCCATGAGATCACGAAGACGGTATGGCCCTGATCCACCGCCCATTTGATGAATGAGTTCTTCGGTTGCAAATCGAGGATGTAAAACTTGTTGATCCACGGCGGCACGATCAACAACGGACGCTTGGCCACGGTTTCGGTGGTCGGCGTGTACTGTAAAAGCTGCATCAACTCGTTTTGATAAACAACCTTGCCCGGCGTCGTCGCCACGTTGGTACCGAGTTCAAACGCGTCGGTATCGGTCATCGAGATACGCAATTCGCCCTTGCCGCGTTCAAGATCGGTGAGCAGATGATCCAGGCCCTTGATTAGGTTTTCGCCGTTGGTTTTTGCCGCTGTCTTAATAACCTTGGGATTGGTCGCGGCGAAGTTCGACGGCGACATAGCGTCCAACCATTGGCGCGTATAGAACTGCAGCTTTTCCTTGGTTTTCGGATCGGTGTCGTCGATGTCGCCGTATTGCTTGGTCATCCAGTCCGACGTCAACAGGTACGACTGCTTGATAAAATCGAACACCGCGTCCTCACTCCAGGCGTCGTCTTTGAAGCGCTTATCGCCGCGTGCGGGCTCGATCACAGGGGCAGTCTCTTCGCCGGCCAAGCGTTTCGCCGTCGCCTGCCAAAGATCGGCGTAACTTTTCATCAGGCCTGCCTGAGCGTCGGCAAATTTCGCCGGATCGGCCATCATCTTGGCAGATGCATCCAAAAACAATTTACTGATTTCGACCGGGTCCGCGACACTGTAGGACTGGCCGCTGCTTTGGCGTTCCATGAACGATGCAATGATGCGCTGGGTGCGTTCGGTGAAGTCTTTATAAAGCGCAGCGTTGCGCTCCGTATCGATTAGCGGTTTATCGGTGCCGTCATCAGCCATGATACTCTCCCCTATGTTGCACGCATCATAGACCATATCTATGAATGTTTTAAGTGTTGCCGTGACGAGCACGCGGTTATAACGAAGTGCATGGCTTCCTCGCTTGTAACCAGTCTCGCCAAACCGAACCGGATGATCGCGCTTGCGACGACCATCACGGCAGCGGTTTTGTTCATCATCACGCCACCCGTTGGCGTGCCACCGGATGCGCTGAAAGGCGCGGCGCTGGGCCTGTTCGCGGTCGGCTTATACGGCACGGTCGCAGTGCCCGAACATCTGACGGCACTGTTGTTCTTCACCATCGCCATGGTGTTTGCCGTGGCCCCGGCCCCCGTCGTGTTCTCGGGCTTTCATTCCGGCGCGTTTTGGCTGGTGTTCGGTGGGCTTGTGGTCGGCGTCGCTGTGCAAAAGACCGGTCTGGGCGTCAGGCTGGCGACCGCCGTTACGTCGCGTCTGCCCAGCAACTATCCGTCGATGGTGATCGGTGTTGCCGCCGTGGGTCTTGGGCTCGCGTTCGTGATGCCGTCGACCATGGGGCGTGTCGTATTGCTGACGCCGATTGTCGTCGCGCTTTGCGATCATCTGAAATATGAGGCGGGGTCGCGCGAACGCACCGGTCTCATTCTCGCCATGGCCTGCGGCACCTGGATGCCATCCAGCGGTATTTTGCCATCCAACGTGCCGAACATGGTGCTGGTGGGTGTCGCCGAGACCTTGTTCGGCATGACGTTTACCTATGGCGACTACATGCTGACGCACATGCCTGTTAACGGCCTAACCAAGCTGGTGCTGATCATCGGTTTGGTGATGGTGTTGTTTCCAGGGCGCCGCGGCAGTCACGCCGCACCGGCACCGGACACAACGCCGCTCAGCGCCGATGGCCGTAAACTCGCCGTGATCTTGGCGCTGACATTGGGCTTTTGGGTCACCGACTTTATTCACGGTATCTCGCCAGCATGGATTGCTTTGGCCGCAGCCGTCGCTTGCCTGTGGCCCGGCATCGGCCTGGTCAGCGGCGACGACCTGCGCAGCAAAGTCAATTTTCCGACCACGTTCTATGTTGCCAGCATCTTGAGCCTAGGCGCCGTGCTGGTCGAAACCGGCGCCGGCGATTTTCTAGGCGGCTGGATGTTACATCACCTGCCGCTCGACCCCGACGCGCCCTTCACCTCGTTTTATGCCGTGGTCGGCCTCGGCGCGCTCGTCAACATGGCCTCGACCGCCCCCAGTGTGCCGGCGATCTTAGGCCCACTTGCCGATGAACTCGCCACCGGATCGGGCATTCCGCTTCGCACCATCATGATGACCCAGGTGATTTCATATTCCACCGTGGTTCTGCCCTATCAGGTGCCGCCTGTGATCGTCGCCATGCAGCTGGGCGGCGTCAGCATGCGGGACGGCGCCAAGATGACACTGGCCCTCGCTGTGGTCTCGCTGGTGGTGCTGGTGCCGCTGAATTATCTGTGGTGGTCGTGGCTTGGCATTATGTGATCTTCCGGAGTCTTCACCCAGGATGATGATCGCATGCATAAACATATGACTTTCAAAAGAAAAAGGCCGGGACAAAATCCCGGCCTTGATCATCTCTGAACGCATTCAGTTTATTCGAAGTTGTAGCCTGATCCACCCCACCAGTAGACAGCGGTGAACAAGAACAGCCACACCACGTCAACGAAGTGCCAGTACCAAGCCGCCGCTTCAAAACCGACATGGCTTTCCGGCGTCCAATGATCCTTCAGCGTGCGGAAATAGCACACAGCTAAGAAGATCGTGCCGACAATCACGTGGAAACCGTGGAAACCGGTTGCCAAATAGAACGTCGACGAATAAATGCCGTCCTTAAAGCCGAACGTCGCGTGGCCGTATTCGTACGCCTGACAAGCCGTGAACAGTACGCCCAAGATCACTGTCAGCAAGATGCCGGTCGCGGCGCGCTTGTTGTCTCCTAAGCGAATCGCATGGTGCGCATACGTCACCGTCGCGCCCGACGTCAGCAAGATCAACGTGTTCAGAAACGGCAGGTCCCACGTCGGCAACGGCACAACACCAGCCGGTGGCCAAGTCGGCGAAGCGACGAAGCTGAGCGCCGGGACAGAGGCGTTGAAGTACGCCCAGAAAAACGCGAAGAAGAACATGACTTCGGAAACGATGAACAACAACATGCCCATACGCAGGCCGTGCCGGACTTCGTCAGTGTGATCATGACCATTGCGCGCTTCGATGATAACGTCGCGCCACCACAAAATTGAACACGCAATCAATGCAATCAGGAATCCAACCATCGGCACATAGGTGCTGCCGTGCATGTACATGATCGCCGAAATCGCCATGGCGAACGCAAACACGCTCGACAAAAACGGCCATGGGCTCGGATTGACGATGTGATAGGGATGACTTTTCACGGCACTCATCGATTTATTCCCCCTCGGGTTCTCAAAGTCTAGAATACATGTTGAGCGCTCCCCGCGCTCAACCGCCGATGTCGACCGGGGTCGACTTTTGTTTTAACGCCGATACCTGCCCGTCCGTTTCCGGCTTTTTTGGATAGAACGTGTAGGACAGCGTGATGGTTGTGACTTCTTCAGTGCTGCGGTCTTGGCGAATTTCCGGGTCGACATAGAATGTCACCGGCATGTTGACAGTTTCGCCGGGCTGTAGCGTTTGTTCGGTAAAGCAGAAGCAGTCGATCTTAATGAAGTATTGGCCGATCTTCAGCGGCGTCACGTTGAACGTTGCCGTACCTGTAATCGGATGGTCAGAATTGTTGGTCGCGGTATAAAACGCCAACCCTTCTTCGCCCAGCTTAAGATTTACCTCGCGCTGCGCCGGCTTAAACGTCCATGGCAAGGCTGGATTGATATTGGCATCAAAGCGCACGGTGAAGTCGATGTCCGTGGCCTGTTCCGGTGCCGCAGCTTCGATACCCGGTGTGCCGCCAAGTCCTGTGACTTGGCAGAACAACTTGTAAAGCGGCACCGACGCATAGGCGAGTCCCACCATACCGGCGACGAGTGAGGCGCATGCCAAAGCAGTCCTCACATTTCGCCGGGCATCTTTTTGCTGGGGTTTCGCCATCAATCTATATCCAACCTTTATGGCTTATTCAGCCGGCTGCTTACCGGACATGTCCGGCTGATCTTCGAAGGTATGGAACGGCGCTGGGCTCGGCACATGCCATTCCAACGTCGTCGCACCTGCGCCCCACGGATTTTGTGCGGCTTTGGCGCCCGCTGCATAGGTGCGGAACAATATCCAGAAGAACAGCAATGTCGCAACGGCCGTGACGGCCGTGCCGATCGAACTGATCATATTCCAGCCCGCATAGGCATCTGGATAATCCGGAATACGGCGCGGCATACCGGCAAGACCGGCAAAGTGCTGCGGGAAGAACAGGACGTTGACGCCAATGAAGAACAGCCAGAATTGAATCTTGCCCAGCGTCTCGTTGTACTGCTTGCCCGACATTTTGCCGATCCAATAGTACCAGCCCGCAAACATTGCAAAGATTGCAGCGATCGCCATCACATAGTGGAAGTGTGCAACCACGAAATAAGTATCGTGGAACACCAGATCCGCCGACGAGTTGGCCAGCGTGACACCGGTAACCCCGCCCATGACGAACAGGAAGATGAAGCCGAACGCGTACAACATCGGGGTTTTGAACTCAATCGACCCCCCCCACATCGTTGCCAGCCACGAGAAGATTTTGACCCCCGTCGGCACCGCAATGACCAAGGTCGCTGCTGTAAAGTAAGCACGCGTATCAACGTCCAGACCGACCGTGTACATGTGGTGTGCCCACACGACAAAACCGACGACACCAATCGCGACCATCGCATAAGCCATGCCGAGATAACCGAACACTGGCTTTTTCGAGAACGTCGAGACGATCTGCGAAATGAGACCAAATGCAGGCAGAATGATGATGTAAACTTCCGGATGACCGAAGAACCAGAACAAGTGCTGCCACAAAACCGGGTCGCCACCGGCGGCCGGATCGAAGAACCCGGTGCCGAAGTTACGGTCGGTGAGCAGCATCGTCAGCGCACCTGCCAAAACCGGCAACGCCAGCAACAGCAAGAACGCGGTCACCAGGATCGACCAAACGAACAGCGGCATCTTGTGCATTGTCATGCCCGGCGCACGCATGTTGAAGATGGTCACGATAAAGTTGATTGCACCCAGGATCGACGACGCACCAGCAAGGTGCAGCGACAAGATACCGAAATCAACGGCAGCGCCTGGATGATAAATACTAGATGACAATGGTGGGTATACGGTCCAACCGGTGCCCACACCCGAGCCCACGAAGGCCGAGATCAGCAATAAAGCAAGCCCAGCAATCAACAGCCAAAGGCTGATGTTATTCATCCGCGGGAACGCCATATCCGGCGCACCGATCATCAACGGCACAAACCAGTTGCCGAAGCCACCGATCAGCGCCGGCATCACAACAAAGAACACCATGAGAAAGCCATGCGCGGTCAGCAGAACGTTATAGAACTGCATGTCCGGCGCACCACCGGTCAGGTACTGCAAGCCCGGCTCGGCCAATTCAAGGCGCATGAACCAAGACATACCGCCACCGATCAAAGCCGCAAACATCGCGACAAACAGATAAACCGTACCGATGTCCTTGTGGTTGGTAGAGCAGAACCACCGCGAGAAAAAGCTCGGATAGTGATCCCCGTGATCGTCGTGGGCGTGGGCGTCAGCAGCGTTTGCCATAGTGCGTCCCTCTTACTTTAAATGTTACGTCGCGATTAACGGGCAGCGGTGGCATCAGCCACGCGCACCGTCTGTGCGTTATCGGTTGCCGCGATGTCCCGGGTCATAGGAACCCGCGGCGTATCGGATGCGAAAGTTTGCTGTGCTTGCTTGGTCCAAGCTTCGAATTCTTCTTTCGAAACCGCCAAGATCGCAATCGGCATGAAACCATGGTTCACGCCGCACAGCTCAGAACACATGCCGTAAATCGTCTTGCCGACATACTTTTCGTGAATGCGCGTCCACGTCTCGTTGATGCGGCCCGGGATCGTATCCAGCTTGACCGACAACGACGGCAGCGCCCAGTTGTGATTGACGTCGTTCGACGTCAGCAACAGGCGAATGTTGGTTTCAACCGGCAGCACGACTTTGTTGTCGACCGTCAACAACCGCGGCTGACCCGCCTTCAGTTCATCCTCGGGGATCATCAAGCTATCGAACGTGAAATCGCCGTTGTCCGGATAATTGTAGGTCCAGTACCACTGGTTGCCGGTGACTTTTAGGGTCATGTCGGCTTCGGGGATGCTGTCGGCAAAATATAGATGCTTAAGCGACGGCACAGCGATCCCGACCAAGATTAAAATCGGCACCACCGTCCACACGACTTCCAGCATGGTATTATGTGTCGTCTTCGACGGCACAGGATTACGCTTCGCATTAAAGCGCACCGCGATGTAGGCCATCAAGCCCAACACAAAAATGACGATGAGCGTTTCGATCACCAAAAGCTGCGCATTGAACGCAACGATTCGGTCCGCCGTGGGCGACGCGGGCTCTTGTAGCCACATTTGCCAGGGCGCTGAGCGCACTTCGCCGGCAGGACCTGCAACGGCGCTGCCAAAGGAAACCATAGCGCCCATCAGCGCCAACCCGAGAGTCATAAGCTTATTTCGCATTCGTCTCACCTGATCAAGGGCCCCCCACCATAGGGGTGCCAGCTCTGGTTTTTCCGGGCCTTTTTCATGACGCTCACGCGACACGCAAAGGATTGTTATGACCGTCTTGTAAACGCGCTACCCAGATTGAGCAAGCAACCTGTCACAGCTTTTGACGCCATTAACGTAGCCTCGGCATGCCTCGGCCCGGTGCATGTTTAAACTACATGCTTATGTAGTGATTTTGGGATGCTTTAAGTCTCATGACAAGGGGCGTTTCTTGAAAAATATGCAGAACCAATTTTAGATTCCGTTCGTAGAAACCATAGAAAATCCGTGCATTTTCCAATGCAAAGGCCTAAACCCTGGCCGCATGGGCGCCTGTACCGACTTGGTTGCCCACATCGGATAGTGCCGACAGCGGATCAGATGATGACAGACGAGAAGCAAAAAATGACCGATACCGACGCGATCACCCCAACCACCCTCGTAGACGCAGCCCCCGCGTCGCCGAAAAGCGGCGCCAAGCGGCGCCGTAACATTCTGCTGGCCATCGTTTTGGCCCTAGGCGCGTTCAGCATGTACGCGAGCATCTTCTACCGGCTCTCCATGAGCCCACTTGAGTAGTCGACACCAAGTGACGCCAAGTACGGTTACGTTCGAAAAACAGTCAGGTATCGCCGATGGACACACAGTTTGATGTTCAGTCGCTGGTTCATACCAACGCGCTGCTGAACGGTATTTCGGTCATTTTTCTGAGCCTCGGATTCTATTTCATCAAACGGGGTGAGTGGAAAAAACATCGTGCCATGATGATTTGTGCGCTGATTGCGTCGGGGTTGTTTTTAATTTCCTACGTGATCTACAAACTAAATTCTGGATTCGCCCAATTCGGCGGCGAAGGCTTTATCCGTACCTTTTATTTTTCGTTTCTATTTGTGCATGTGTTGGGCGCCATCGCCATCGTGCCCTTGGTGCCGATCACCGTGTTCCGCGCGTTCAGTCAGCGTTTTGATCAGCATAAAAAAATCGCGCGCATTACTTGGCCGCTTTGGATGTATGTCGGCATCTCAGGCGTCATGGTCTATGTGATGGCGGTGCACCTGTATCCTCACATCGGAGGCTAACATGGCCATACAGACGATCGGATCGTCTGAGCAGCAGCGTTGGGATGCGGTTGAGGGTTTTCGCCCGTGCTTCGCCTATCCCGCGCACATGCGCGAGTTGCGCAGTTGGAGCCTGATCGCCATCGGTGCACTGGCGGTCGCGGGTGTATTCGCTTTATTGCTCGCGATCTCGCGGATTCCCGGTGCCGATTCTCTGTTTCCATGGCCGGTCGCGTTCTACGAAAAAAGCCTGGTCATCCACGTCGTGTTTTCATTCGTGGTGTGGTTTCTGGCCGGCGGCATTCTCTTCATGCAGATTGCCGCGCTTAGATTGTCGTCCGCGCATCCCCTGCTGCCGACCTTGGGCCGCACCGGCGTCGGCGCCATGATCGCGGCGTTCGCGCTGCTGGCGATCCCGGCCTTGTTGGACCGGGGCCAGCCGTCGCTGAACAACTATGTGCCGGCGATCATCGATCCGGTTTATTACGTGGGCCTGTTGTTCGCGGCGTTTGCCGCTGCCGCTGGCGCGGTGCGCGCGCTGGCCAACGGCATCGCCCGTTCCGGCCCACTGGAGCCCGTCGGCGCAACCGGGCTCGCCGCCGCCGTGATCGCGTTGGCCGCGCTGATCGCCTTTGCAATTTCATGGAACAGATTAGGCCACCTCCCTGCGAGCCCTGCGGTCAACGAAGACCTGTTTTGGGCCGGTGGGCATATTTTGCAGTTTTTGAACGTCGTCATCATGATTGGTGCATGGACCATCCTGGGCGGTCGCGCACTGGGGCACCCCATCGTTCAGCCCCGCATTGTGATCGCCGCGCTTGGGCTGGCCGCACTGCTGGCGGTCGTGGGACTCAGCCTGCAATTCGTTCATCCGCCGTTCTCGGTTGATGAACGAAATCTGTTTACGCTCTACCAATTCGCCCTCGCGCCAGCCCCGATTGTGGTCGGCCTGTTGGCCGCCTTCGCATTGCTGAAAACCCCCTGTGCCGACGGCGCACCGGCCCGCGCTGCTCGGGGCGGGCTCATCGTCTCGCTGATCGTGTTTTTCTCGGGCGGCATCTTAGGGATTTTCGTCGACGGCACGGACACTCGCACACCGGCGCACTATCACGGCGTGATTGGCGGCGTAAACGTTGCCTTGATGGGGATGTTTTACGTCTTTGTCTTACCCTTGCTAGAGCGCGGCCTAGTCCGCTGGCGCTGGCCGGCGGTGTCATTATGGCTATATGGCGCAGGGCAATTCCTGCATAGCATGGGCCTGTTTATCGCCGGCGGTTATGGCGCACCGCGCAAAGTCGCAGACACCGCACCCGGGCTTGATGTGCTGGGCAATTGGATCGGTCATGTGGGAATCGGCATCGGTGGCGTGATCGCGGTGCTGGGCGGAATCATGTTTATTTGGATCACGGCGCGTCAGCTTTTGGCGCGCAAAACCTGAAAACCGGAAGTGCTGGAAATTATGAGGGCGATCCTCTATAACCCGGGCACGCAAAAACGGATGTGAGCAAAATGATCGAAAGCGGTCCAAACGGCGCGGCGGTCGACGACGCGAAGCATGTTGCACCAGACGGCGCGGACGTAAACATGGCCGACGCGGGTCCGCGCTTCCGTATCAATGATTTCGTAGTCTTGCTGAAGCCGCGCATTATGTCGTTGGTGGTGTTGACTGGTTTGGTCGGCTTGCTGATGGCACCGGGTGGCGCCACGGCAGCGACCGGCATGATGGCGATTGCGTGCATTGCCGCAGGCGCTGGCGCGGCTGGTGCCATTAACATGTGGTACGACCGCGACATTGATCTGGTCATGCGCCGCACCCAGAATCGGCCTTTGCCGGGCGGGCGCGTCGGCCCGCAGTTGGCATTAGCCTATGGTCTCGTTCTCGGCATCGGCTCCGTTGCGCTGATGACCTTCCAAGTCGGCTACGTCCCCGCCGCATTGCTGGCGCTAACGATTTTCTATTACGTCATAATCTATACCGCTTGGCTGAAGCGCCGCACACCGCAGAACATCGTCATCGGTGGCGCTGCCGGTGCGTTCCCACCGCTGATCGGTTGGGCCGCCGTGACCGGCACGATAGATCCGGGCGGCATCGCGCTGTTCATGATCATTTTCCTTTGGACGCCGCCGCATTCTTGGGCGTTGGCGCTTTTCCGCAGCGAAGATTACGCTAACGCAGGCGTCCCGATGTTGCCGGTCGTCTCGGGTGAGCGGGAAACCAAACGCCAAATGCTGATCTACACGGTGCTGATGATCGCCTCGACCTTGGCACCTGCGGCGCTCGGTGTGTCCGGGCTGTTTTATCTGGCAACCGCCATCGTGTTGGGCGGGATCTTTTGGGTCAAGATGTGGCGGCTTTGGAAAGTCGAAGGAACGGAGCCTGCAAAGCCGTTGTTCCTGTATTCGATTTTATACCTGTTCTTGATCTTCCTGGCGATGATCGCCGACCGCTTGGTGTTTTTCCCGGTCGTCTGACCCCATGCCGGACAGTCACGCAACCTCAGCGTATCAACAGCTTGAATCTCGTTTTCGCCGCATCGCCTTGATCGGCGAGGCCGAGGGCGTGCTGCATTGGGACTACGCCGCGATCATGCCATCCGGCGGCGCCGAAGCGCGAAGCGAACAGCTCGCCGAACTCGGTGCCATCGCGCACGGCCTATTGGTCGCACCGGATACCCACGACCTGCTAGACTCCGCGACAAACGAAACCGAATCGCTGGACGATTGGCAGGTGGCCAACCTCCGCGAGATGAAGCGTCGCCACAAACGCGCCTCCGCGCTCGACGAAGATTTTGTGACCCGCATGGCCCGTGCATCCAGCACGTCAGAGCAAGCGTGGCGCAGCGCCCGTGCGGACAGCGACTTTTCCATCGTCGCCCAGCCGCTCTCCACCCTGGTCGGCATGGTGCGGGAAAAAGCCAATCGAATCGGTGCTGCGCTCGATCTTGCGCCCTATGACGCCTTATTGGATGCGTTCGAGCCGGGCGCCCGTGCAGCGACCATCGATCCTGTGTTCGACGATCTGGCCGCGTTTTTGCCGGACTTCCTCGAAGACGTGCTCGCACATCAAGCTCGCCAGCCTGCGATCATCAAACCCGAAGGGCCGTTTCCGAAATCGGCGCAACGTGAACTCGGCATCGAATTCATGAAGGTCTTGGGCTTTGATTTCCGTCACGGTCGTTTGGACGTCAGCCATCATCCGTTCTGCGGTGGCGTGCCGGACGATGTCCGCATCACGACGCGCTATGACGAAGAAGATTTCACGTCTGCCCTGATGGGCGTGCTGCACGAAACCGGACATGCGCTTTATAGCCAAGGCCTACCCGAAGATTGGCGCCTGCAACCGGTCGGCGAAGCGCTCGGTATGTCGATCCATGAAAGCCAATCGTTGATGATGGAGATGCAGGTCTGCCGATCGCGCAGGTTCTTGGAATTCGCGATCCCGAAAATGCAGGCCGCCTTCAATAATCCGGGCCCATGGTGGAACATCGAAAATATGATCCGCGTGT
This sequence comes from uncultured Rhodospirillales bacterium, assembly GCA_963974935.1. Lineage (GTDB taxonomy): Bacteria > Pseudomonadota > Alphaproteobacteria > Rhodospirillales > Casp-alpha2 > UBA4479. The sequence continues at coordinate 100,261 of CAXBEV010000004.1, forward strand.
ATCACAACGTGGACCGCAGCCTGATCCGCGTCGACGCCGACGAGGTCACCTATCCGCTGCATATCATCGTGCGTTATCGGCTTGAACAAAAACTGCTGGCCGGCACGCTCGATGTCGCCGATATCCCCGAAGCTTGGAACGAATCGTTCGCGGACCTTGTCGGCACCAGCGTGCCTGACGACGCGCACGGCTGTCTACAAGACATCCATTGGTTTGACGGCATGATCGGCTATTTTCCGACATATACGTTGGGTGCCATGACGGCGGCGCAGTTCTATCAGGCTGCCTGCGCGCAAGACCCATCGATCCCGGTCGGCATTACCGATGGCGATTTCCAGCCGCTGGTGGCGTGGCTGCGTGATAACATCCACACGACCGGTCGCCTCGAGTCCGCCCCGGACTTGCTGACCCGCGTCACCGGCCGTCCGCTGGATGCGGCACCGTTCAAGGCGCATCTCAGGTCTCGCTACCTCCCAGATTAAAACACCGGCGTCTCAGCCTTGTCTATGTAGCCCGGCCCCGATACGTTAGCGGAAATTGGCTGGCCGAGACCGTGCACGCTTGGCGGCAGCCCTTGGGAGGATACGTTCTTGCGATATATTTCGACCCGCGGCCGGGCACCAGAGCTCGGTTTCGAGGATGTTTTGCTATCAGGCTTGGCCCGCGACGGTGGTCTGTATGTCCCCGCTGTATGGCCGCATTTTAATGCGGCCCAACTCACAGCGATGAAGGCTCTGGATTACAACGGCTTAGCGCTCGAAGTGATCCGTCCGTTCGTCGGCGGCGCGATTGATGATGCCAGCCTGAAGGCAATTATCGACAAAGCCTATGCGACATTCGAAACGCCGGACGTTGCCCCGCTGATAGAGCTCGAAGATGGGTTGTACGTCATGGAGTTGTTCCATGGCCCGACGCTAGCGTTCAAAGACGTCGCCATGCAATTGTTGGGCGGTCTGTTCGACCACGTACTCAAAGCGCGCGGCGAGCGGGTGACGATTGTCGGTGCGACCTCCGGCGATACCGGCTCTGCGGCGATTGCTGCGTGCCAGGGCAAAGAAGCAGTCGATATTTATATGCTGCACCCGAAAGGCCGGGTGTCCGAAGTGCAGCGGCGCCAGATGACCACGGTGATCGCGGACAACGTCTATAACCTTGCCGTCGACGGCACCTTTGATGACTGCCAGGACTTGGTGAAGGCGATGTTCAACGATGCGGCGTTCCGCGACCGTCACCACTTGTCGGCGGTGAATTCGATCAACTGGGCCCGCGTGATGGCTCAGATCGTTTATTATTTCCATGCTGCCCTACACCTGGGCGCACCGGAAAAATCGGTGTCGTTCAGTGTGCCGACCGGCAACTTCGGCAACGTTTTTGCGGGCTATGGTGCCATGCAAATGGGACTGCCAATCAAACGATTGTTGGTGGCGTCAAATGCTAACGACATTTTGGCGCGGTTTTTCGAAGGCGGCGAAATGCGTATGGACGGGGTCGTGCCCACCATCAGTCCAAGCATGGACATTCAGGTTTCAAGCAATTTTGAGCGTTTGCTATTCGACATGCTGGGCCGCGACGGCGACCGCGTGACCGAGACGTTGAAAACATTCCGCGACACCGGGAGCTTCCGCATCGACCAGTCGCTGTTGGATAACTTGCGTAAGACTTTTGACGGTGCACGCTACGACGATATCGAGACGTCTGACGTCATTCGCTCCGTCCACAAAGACACCGGCATGTTGCTGGACCCGCACTCGGCCATCGGCGTCGCAGCCGCGACCGCCGCCGACAAACGCAGCACCGACGGCACGCCGATGGTGGTGCTGGCAACGGCGCACCCAGCAAAATTCCCAGACGCCGTCGAAGCCGCCAGCGGCATCCGTCCAGCACTGCCGGAACGCCTCGCTGATCTGTATGACCGGCCCGAAAAAGCGCAAGATATCGCAAATGATTTGGGGGCCATCGAAGCCTTGATCGACGAAACCCAATCACAAAAGGCGTCCGCCACATGACCGTCCGCGTCACCCAACTCGATAACGGTATGCGCGTCGCCACCGACGCCATGCAAACGGTCGAAACGGTAACCCTGGGCGCATGGGTTGAAACAGGCGCCCGCGACGAAACGCCGGAAATCAACGGCATCTCACACTTATTGGAACACATGGTTTTCAAGGGCACCGAGCGTCGCTCGGCCCGCGCCATCGCCGAAGAAATCGAAGCTGTCGGTGGACATTTGAATGCGTACACGTCCAGGGAAAATACCGCGTACTATGCGAAGGTCCTCAAAGAAGATGTTGGGCTCGCGGTGGATCTGGTATCCGACATCGTGCTCAACGCGACCATGGACCCGATCGAGCTTGAACGTGAGAAATCCGTGATTTGTCAGGAAATCCACCAAGCTCACGATACGCCCGACGACATCGTCTTCGACAGCTTGCAGGAAACCGCCTACCCCGAGCAAGCCATCGGTCGGCCTGTATTGGGCACCGAACAAATCGTAAGGGGCCTAGCCCGCGACGACATCGCGCACTATCGCACCACCGGCTATACGGCACCCGCAGTTGTGTTCTGTGCGGCAGGCCGCATTGACCATGATGCACTGGTCGAACTGATCGCCGATGCTTTCGATGCATTGCCCGCGACGCCCCGAGGTATTCGTACACCGGCTACCTATAATGGTGGCGATCACCGCACCGAGCGTGACCTGGAACAAGTGCACATCGTGCTCGGCCTCGAAGGAGTCGGCTACAAAGAAGATGCCTTTTATGCGGCGTCGGTGCTGTCGACGCTTTTCGGCGGCGGCATGTCGTCGCGCCTGTTCCAAGAAATCCGCGAAGAGCGCGGGCTCGCCTATTCGATCTACTCGTTCCTGTCGTGCTGCGAAGACTCCGGCATGTTCGGCATTTATGCCGGCACCGGCACCGACGAAGTCGGCGAATTGCTGCCGATCATCGCGGGAGAAGCGGAAAAGCTGATCAGCACACTGAGCGAAGATGAGACCGCACGTGCACGCGCGCAGTTGAAAGCCAATATTTTGATGGCCCGCGAGAGTACATCGGCACGCGCCGAACAGTTGGCGCGCCATCTAATGCTGTTTGATCGTCCGCTTGATGTTGCCGAATTGGTGGAGAAAATCGACGCCGTCGATGATGCCGCCGTGAAAGCCGTCGCCCAGCGTTTGTTCAAAGGCACGCCGACCTTGGCCGCCATCGGCCCGATCGGCAATGTCGAAGCCTTTGACACCTTAGCGGCACGCTTCGTGTAAGCGATTATGCACCCCGCCAACATCCTGCTTGAGCCTGGCCATTTCGTGCGCCATCCGAAAGCGCCCGAACTGGGCTTGGGCCGCGTGCAGACCATCGTCGGTGATAAAATCACGGTGAATTTTGAAAATGCCGGCAAGCTGATCGTCGACGGCGCGGTGATCGAGTTGATGGCGGCTGATCCGAACACGCGGGACTAAAGCGCCGCTGCCTCAGCGATCTATCGCCCAACTGCCGCGCGCCATTTCGGTGACCAACGCAACCTCATCAGCCGGCAGCGCGTCCGGACGTCCCTGCTCCAATGGGTCGAAATGAAACAGATATAAGCGCGACACAAACGCCGCAATGGGCAGTGAGCTTTCGCCGAATCGTTCCCCATAGCCTTCGGTGGCGACGACCACGTCATTGCCCCAGTCCTGGCCGCTGTCGTTGTTGGGATTGAAGAAATACACCCGCATCACGCTTTCCGAATCCAACGCAACCCGACAGATTGAGATCGCATGCCAACCGACATAGCGCGCAGCACTGTCGGTCATGGCAAGCCCGGCGGGCTGTGGGTGGATCACCGGCTGGTGCCCGTTGTAGTCGGGATGGTACGCCGCATAAAAGCGACGCACGAAGCCATCAAAATCGCTCAGCTTACCGGTCGCCACATCAACCGCGATATCGCAGCCACGCCCAACCCACCAGCCGTGCAATTCGCGGTTCACCCACTGGTGCATGTCGCCTTCGCGCCCGATACATAGGGTCGCCATCTGCGCATAGATCCGGTCCAAGTGCGGCACAACGATAGTCGACACGGCATCGACATCCCACGGACGCCCGTGCTGAACACCGGCGTTCGGCGCCGCAGACGACACCGGCGTGCCTTCGAAGGTGATCACGACTTCATCATCGCGGGCCGCCCAGGTGACGATCTGCAACAAGTAGTCCGGATCGGTGAACGACCACATCGACAGCGCACGCGCCGCCTGACAGGTCGGGTTGTTGCCTTGGCCAACGCCGAACGTCTGACCCAGCACCGACAGCACGCCGGCGCTCAAAAATACATTTGCGGGGTGTGCGCTGCCGAATGCGGTGGTGATCGCGGCTTCGGCATCCGCGCACAGCGTCATGCCGATCTGGCGCCATAGTGCAGGGGCGACCGGCGGCATAAATAAAACGCCACGCTCCAGTGTCAGGGCAAGCCCATAGACTGCCTGCGGGGTTTCTGGATGTACCGCATGATCGATCAACGCGTAGGTAAGATCGCCGTAGCACTTCAAAGCATCAACGCCGGTACTGGACAAACCCAGCGCATCCGGAATCAACGCGGGCGCATGTACCAATATATGCTGCAAGAACAATGCGTGGTACGCCGACACCAAACCGGTATCGTGCATGGCCCGCGCAAATGCGGTCGCTTCCTTGGCCAGGCCAGCCGTGTCCATGGCCGCAATACGGGCACTGTAAACGTCGAACCCCGGATCTTCGCGGCACCCCAAGGTCGGCCCGAACACAGCGCTGACCAGGCGATCCGCGCCCCATCCGCCGCTGCCGGTGGCTGCGACGCCGTCAGTGCCTCGACCAACATTACCGTCCACCAACCAAACTGAAATCTGTGCGATCATCGCCTTGATGTCATCGACGACGATCGGGCGCTGCGCCAACAGCCGCCAGATTTCGGCGATCAAAGTATCAAGGATCGAATCATGGCCGATGTTACGAACGATGTGCGCATAAAGACGCCGGCACACCGTATCCATATTGCCGGCCCGCGTCCTGGACGCTTCGTCGGCGCTGGCAAATACCAGATCCAAGTTCAGCCCGACCACTTGCGACAAAAAGTTGTGTGCCTGTTCGGATGCGATCCGTGGATGGAAATAATCACGCTTCGCCACCGCCAGCATACGCAGATGGTTCAGCGCTTCGAGCATCGCCGTTGCGGTGTCTGAAAGCTTCAGCGTACGCCCGGCCATTGCAGCCTGCAAAGTATCGGGATCAGCCCAATCCGTACCTTCGAACACGCCGGATAGCTCCAGTTGTTCAATACGTGCGTAGATCACTTCGACGCCACCATCGGACAACATGCAGCGCCGCGCCATATCGAGCACGGCGGCACGATGGCGCATACGCGCAAAAGGACGCGCCTCGGCCATGCGGGCTTGGGCGTCGTCCATTTTGCGAAGCAGGTCCGTTTGGCTGCTCGCGGGTGCCGAGCCGAACCCAGCCGGCGCGGTATCCGTCATTAAGCGTTCTCCTGCCCTGGCACGCACCGCATATGCGGCACGAACGGGGGTCTTCCCTTAAACGTAGAAGTCCAAATCCTCTTGCGCGAGCAACAGTTCACGCATGCGATATGGATCGTCACCGAAAAAGTACACCAAGCCCCAGTGGGTGCCAAACGCAGTCCGCTTGGTAACTTTATTCTGCATAGGCGCCATCAACTCGTGAAACTCGAAAAACGGATCGTTTTCGGTCTCTTCGGGAATGTTCAATTCACTAACCACGCGGCGACGCGGATACACGCCGAAGCAACCGGCATGACCGGTAGCACCGGTAACTTCTTCTGGGAAGAAATCATCAATCTCTTTTTGGGTCGTGTGCGGATCGAACATCAGCACCATGCCCTGATAGCAGTTGAAGCCGTACGCACGTTCAATCAATTCGAATGCGTTGAAACCGGGCGGCCGATACGCAACCTCGCCGAAGTACATCTTGCCGTCGCTGGTCACGAAGTATTCGGGGTGGATAAAACCGAAATCAATGTTGAAGGCTTCGATCAACTTTTCAATTTCCTCTGTGACGCGATCACGCCACTTTTCAAGTTCCGGCGTCGCCGGGACGAACACGGAATACCCTAAGTGCACGTACTCGGAAATGTTCAGGAATTGAATCTTGCGATCTTTAATAAACGCTTCGACCGCGAATTCCCAACCGTCCAAGTGGCTTTCCATCAGTGACGGAAATTCTTCGTCGGGAATGTTGTCGACGTCTTCAGCGGTGCGGACGACGCGGTGGCCGAGACAGCCGGCCTTATCAAACGCTTTGACGTGAATTGGATCGTTCGGATCGCCATCCAGCTTTAACAGCGCTTCGTTCACACGGCGCAGGAAATTGACGACATCGGTTTTATTTTGCGCTTCTTCGAAAATACCGACACGGATGCCACCCAGCTGCGCGCGGCGCTTCATCATCGCCTTATTACGGAACAGCATCGCCTGATTCATTAAGCGTGGGTTTTTGAGCAGCACTGCGTTGACGGCACCCGCCCATTCAACGGTTTCCTCGAACAGCGGAATGGCAACATCTACGCCCATTTCCTGAAGTTTTTCACCCAGCTCAAACGAACGCTCATTGAGGCGCTCAAAGTCCCACGACATAAACGGGATATCATTTTGGTCGGCGTATTCTTTCGCCCATGAAGGCGCGACGATGATGTAGCGACGGTCGAAACGGTCGATGGCGTCAATGGCGTTCAGGCTCCAGCCGAAAATCGCGACGTAGCCTTTGTTCGGATCTTTATCAGTGGTTTTGTCTTTAGAAGCCATAAGTTGGCAATCTCCTCAGTCTGTTCAGTCGCTGTTGATTGGAAAAAGCAAACGAATGCGTCACGCAAGGTTTGCAGTTTTATATAGTTAATAACGTATATTATTCTGTAATTCAACGCCGCGATGAAGATAATTCAAATAAATACAACACAGCAAGTAAATATATGTATCGAACAAGTTGATAAAATTAGGAATTTTTTATTTATTTAATTTATAAGTATATCACAAGTACGCATAAAAAATCGCGGTCTAACCGATTTTTTTATTTTATATTTATTGCAATTAATAGAATTCGGCGACTTTGGCGCCAAAAGAAGCCGCACTATCAGTCCGGATCGTTCTGGTCATCCAGATACGCGTCGACGATTTGATAGATCGCTTCGGCGTGTTCTTCGTCGCCGCTGAAAACCACGTTCGCGGTTTCACCATAAACGTTGAGCACATAGCCCCGTGCTTTACAGACGTTTTCCATGGCCGTGATGAACGGCATCAGGACTTCGTTGTTGAGGCTTTCCGCGTTCGGACATTCGTCCATACGTTTGATCAACGCGGCGACCGGATCGTTGGGTTTTCCGCTCGGCCGATCACCGCCGGACTTTTTATGATCTTTCTGCGGGCGCTTGTGGCCGCCTGAGTGTGGTTTCGCGGGGGGTCTAGGCATGTCCGGCCTCATCTGAAAGCATCAAGGGGTCGATGCCGAGTTTCCGCATCGCTGCCGTCCACTTATCATCGACATCGGTCTCAAACAACAGTGTCGGATCGCTGTCCAGGCTGAGCCAGCCGTTGGCCTTGATCTCATCATCCAATTGCCCAGGCCCCCAACCAGCGTAACCCAGGGCCAACAAACTTTGCGCCGGCCCGTCGCCTTCGGCGATGGCACGTAAAATATCAATGGTCGCGGTCAGTGCCACGTCTTCATCTACAACCATGGTCGCATCATGTATATAGTCGGGCGAATGCAACACAAAGCCGCGCCCGGTTTCGACCGGGCCACCGAACAGCACCTCAATCCCCTCGCCCGACGGCGGCATGGTGATATCGAGTTGTTCGAGCAAGTCCGGAAAACTGATGCTTTCGAGCGGCTTGTTGACGACCAGCCCCATTGCGCCCTCGGGCCCGTGCGCACACATGTAGATCACGGTCTTTTGGAACCGTTCATCCTGCATACTGGGCATCGCCAGTAAAAACCGACCGGTGAGGTAGGTATCGCTGTCCGATGTGGGCGCGTCAAAACCGGGCATCGTGATCTCCACTCCTTGGCGCTTGGAACGATTGAATGTTCGTTCATCAAACACCACATTACGGCATCATTATGACATATTAGTGAAGTAATGCCCAATCACTAGAGGGACGACCGTTTAGCAACTTGCATATGACTCACACACCGTCACCTTCGCGTGAGGTCGCCACTTCGCCTTGCGTTCCGGCTCGGAATGTGGCGAAACCATACCGAAGAATACAAAGGCAGATTTGAACGCAACATGCACATGACACTTAAACGCTGGATCGTGCTGACCACCTTGGCGCTGACAAGCGTCGTCGGGCTCACGCTAAACGCACACGCGATCCCGGCGTCGGATTGGGCCGACGAAGAACAATCCTCGGCACGCCTGATCGCGGCGACCAATGCCTTGGGTGCGGACGGCAAGGTCCAAGCCGGCCTGGAATTTCAACTGAAGCCCGGCTGGAAAGTGTATTGGCGCTCGCCGGGCGACGCCGGGTTTCCGCCGACGCTGGATTTCACCGGCAGCGAGAATATCGAGGCCGGCGACCTGCAATGGCCGCTGCCGTCGCGCTTTTCCGTAATCGGGCTGGAAACACTGGGCTACGAAGATGCCGTGGTGCTGCCGTTTAACGTGACCGCCATCGATCCCAGCCGCGATGCGAAAATCAACGTGCAACTGCGCTATTTGACCTGCAAAGAAATCTGCATCCCTTATGATGCGGCACTGAACCTGACGCTGCCCGCAGGCGAAGCAACGCCGAGTCCGCTTGCGCATACCATCGGCCAGTTCCAAGCCCGCGTACCGCGCACGGCAGACGCCGCCCGATTCGACGTCACCGGGCTCTGGACGGAAACCTCGGCCAAAGGTTTGTATCTGGTCGCCGATGTGTCGTCGGCACTCAAGCTCAAGGCGCCCGAGCTTTTTGTCGAAGGCCCCGCCGGTTTCGGCTATGGCGCGCCGTTGGTCGAGATGTCCGAAGGGGCTGCCCGTGCCACGCTCCGCGTCCCGGTGTCCGGCTATAAAGGCACACCCGCCGAGGCGGCAGCCAGCCTGACCGACACACCGTTCACCCTGACCATATCCGACGGCAAACGCGCGGCTGAACTGTCACTCAATGCAGGCCTACCGCAAGCATTTGATCCGAGCATCCTAAACGCTTTGCCCTTACCAACGATCAATGTGTCGCAATCGATTTGGCTGATGCTGGCGTTCGCGTTTTTGGGCGGGTTGATCTTGAACCTGATGCCCTGCGTGTTGCCGGTGTTGTCGATCAAGCTTTTAAGCTTAGTGAAGCATGGCGGCGCGACGGCAGGTGCTGTCCGGGCGAGCTTCATGATGACCAGCGCAGGCATCATCACAGCCTTCATGGGGTTGGCCGCCGTGCTGATCGGGCTCAAAACCATCGGCGCCGGAATCGGCTGGGGCATCCAATTCCAACAACCCTGGTTCTTGATCGCCATGGCGATTTTGGTGACGCTGTTCGCCTGCAATCTTTGGGGATTTTTTGAATTCCGTCTACCGGGTGCGATCAGCGACCGGGCGGCAAAGGCCGGTGCCCGACCAACGCTGTTTGCGCCTTTCGTGCAGGGCATGTTCGCGACCCTTTTGGCGACGCCGTGCTCGGCACCGTTCTTGGGCACTGCGGTCGGGTTTGCGCTCGCCCGCGGCAACAACGAAATTCTGATGATCTTCGCGATGCTCGGCGTCGGCTTATCGACACCGTATCTGCTGGTCGCCATGTTCCCGAAGATCGCCAGCAAAATGCCGAGACCAGGCGCATGGATGGTGAAGCTCCGCTTCGTGCTGGGGCTCGCCCTGGCGGCAACCGCGGTCTGGCTGCTGACCATCGTCGATAGCGTCAGCGGGCCGGTGATTGCGATCTCGACTGGTGTTATTTTGGTCGGCATCGGCATTTGGATGGGGCCGGTGATGCACCGTGTGCCGGAAATCCGAAAGGCGACGCCGTATGTGTTGTTGCTGGCCTCCCTCGGCGCCGTCACCAGCAGTTTTGTCGGTGGCATCAACGGGCCGCTTGACCCCGAACAGCCGCAGATCAGCAAAGTGAATTGGAAGAAATTTGATATCGAGACGCTGACTCAGTTGGTCGACTCCGGACATTTGGTTTTGGTCGACGTCACAGCGGACTGGTGTATCACCTGTCAGGTCAATAAACGCTTGGTGCTCGAAGACGGGCGCATTTTGGAAATGCTGAACGGGCCGGATGTCATTCCGCTACGCGCTGATTGGACCCGACCCGACCCGGAGATTGCCGAATACTTAGCTTCGTTCGGGCGCTACGGCATTCCGTTTAATGCGATTTACGGCCCACGCGCCAAAGGCGGCGTGGCCCTTCCGGAGCTATTGAGTGAGCGCAATGTTTTGGACGGGTTCAAGCAGGTCGTGCCCGAAAGCATGATGGCGCGCTTCGAATAGCGCAATAAAGGGCTTTGCAATCCGGCACGGCGTCCCTATTTCATGGACAGTCGGCAGAACTGCCGGGCAGCATTTTTTGAATAACATTTTGCGGGGGATACCCATGACCATCAAAGTTGGCGATAAAGTTCCGAGCGCAACGCTCAACATCATGACCGAAGACGGCCCTGACGCCATCACCACCGACGATCTTTTGGCGGGAAAGACCGTTGCGCTGTTCGGCGTACCTGGCGCCTTCACGCCGACGTGCTCAGCCAAGCATGTGCCGGGCTTCGTGGCTAATGCCGAAGCCCTAAAAGCCAAAGGCGTTGACGCCATCGGCTGCATTTCCGTCAACGACCCGTTCGTAATGGGCGCCTGGGGCAAAGACCAGGGCGTCGGCGACAAGGTGATGATGCTGGCCGACGGCTCGGCCATGTTCACCAAAGCAGCCGGCCTTGAGCTTGACCTGACCGAGCGTGGCTTGGGCGTACGTTGTCAGCGCTTTGCGATGATCGTCAAAGACGGCGTCGTGCAGTCGATCGAAATCGATGCTGCCGGTGCGTTCGACAAGACCAGTGCGGAATCGGTTCTGAGCGCGCTCTAAGCGACGCAGACATCTGCTGCAAAGCGGGCGCCGGCGGCGGGCCTTAGGGCCTGATCGCTAGGCGCCCGTTTTTGTTTTCGCTTCGTCTTTGTCTTTTTCGTCCGCGTCCCACTCCGCCTGGGATTTCGCCGCCTCATCCATCAACCAGTCACGGAACGCGACGACAGCTGGACGGTCGGCACGCTCGGGCCGACACACGAAATCCACCGAGACGTCTGACGGACAGTGAATGTCGAACAGGCGCACCAAGCGCCCGGTCTCCAGGTCATCCCATACATGTGCGCTACGGGCCAAGGCGACACCCTGCCCCTCGAATGCCGCCTGGATCGCCATGTTGGTGTCCGGAAAGCGTGTCCCATCACGCAGCGCCGGCTCATATATCTCAGCAGGCACACCGACGAAATCGAACCAATATTCCCAACCCGGCGACAGAATCCCGGAATAGCGCAGCAACAGCGGCAGCTTGCATAATTCCTCGGGCGTCTTTGGCATGCCGTGAGTTTCCAACAGCCTCGGTCTGGCAACTGGAAACACGTAATCTCGCATCAACGGCCACGATTTAAAGCCCGGATAGTGCCCGTCGCCGAGCATGATCACGGCGTCCATATCACTGCGCTGAACGCTCTGCAGATTGTTTTGGCCGGTCGACAACCAGACGTCGATGTCGGGATTAGCGGCTTGGAAATGCTGCAAGCGCGGCACCATCCACTTCACAGCCAAAGACGGGATCACCTCGACCCTAAGCGCCGTATGGCCGTGCTCGTCCTTCAACTCTTGAACAGCGTCGTTCAACGTCGTCAAAAAGTCATCGGCGATCCCGGCGAGCTTTTCGCCCGCCGGCGTCAAATCAAGACGACGCGCTTTGCGCTCAAACAGCTTGAGATCCCAAAGCTCCTCAATATGGCGTATCTGATGGCTGACCGCACTTTGCGTCACGTTCAACTCTTCGGCAGCCTTGGTAAAACTGAGGTGTCGGGCCGCCGCCGCAAGGGCGCGCAACGCAGCAATCGGTGGCATATGGACCATCAAAACCTCCAAGCCGTGGGTATGTATGCATGATATATACATGAACAAATACTCATGCATGAGATGAATATCAATCCTTTGTGCCGCTGGAAGACTATGGTTATGTTCACTTCAACGGATCACACCGCTGGAAGACGCCAGCGACAACATGAGGATAAACACATGAATACCAACGCCAAACAGAATCGTTTCGCATCTTGGTTCCCAGGCAAAGCCACTGCCCGCGATCGCTGGGGCAACACCATCGGCACCGAAGTGCATGGTCGTGAGTTCCACGGCGCCAACACCGGCCCGGGTGCCACTGAACGGATGCGCTGGAGCCTCGGCCACGCGTAACGGAAAGAACTACCCTTCCCTGCGACCTCGTCCGAACCTTTTCGACCTCCCTCGATATTCGGACCCAAGGAAGCCTCAAAGGACGCGGTTGCCCCCAAAGTAGGCCGCGTCCTTTTTTTTCTGCGGTTCGGGGGAGGTCCCGGATATCGCTGCGCGATTCCAGGATGACGAAATATCTATAAATCTCGTCATCCTGGGTGAGCAACGCGAGACCCGGGACCTCCCCCTCGCCTCGTTTTACGACCGACCCGGCACGGCGTCGCGAGCGAGTTGGTCGGCGCGTTCGTTTTCGACGTGGCCGGCGTGGCCTTTGACCCAGACCCATTCAATCTCGTGATCTTTAAGGGCCGCTTCCAAGCGGCGCCAGAGGTCTTCGTTTTTGACCGGCTTTTTTGCCGCCGTCTTCCAACCGTTGCGCTTCCACCCATGAATCCACTTGGTGATACCGTCACGGACATAGGTGCTGTCAGTATGCAGTACCACAGGCGCCGACCGCTTGAGGCTTTCCAACGATACAATCGCCGCCATCAGTTCCATGCGGTTGTTGGTGGTCTGGACCTCGCCGCCGGACAATTCGCGTTCGTGATCGCGCCAACGCAAAATCGCGCCCCAACCACCGGGGCCAGGATTACCCGAGCAAGCGCCGTCGGTGAAGATTTCAATTTTTTCGGGCTTATCGTCAGTCGAAGCCATACGCTTGTGGTCCCTTCACGTTGGCATGAAAATCAAGTTTCTTGATGTATTCGCTCGGGTCTTTCGGCGTCACGAAGGCGTCTTCGGGGATATGCAGCCAGTCATACAACCGGGTCAGCAAAAACCGCATCGACGCACCTTCGCATAAAATCGGCATCGCCGTGATCTCAGCCTCCGACAACGTGCGCACAGATTGATAGCCCTTCAGAAAGCGCCTCGCCTTGGTCACATTGAAGCTCATATCCGGCTCGAAACACCAGGCGTTGAGGCAGATCGCAATGTCGTAAGCAAACGCATCATTGCAGGCAAAATAAAAATCGATCACGCCCGATAGACGATCTTGGCGAAAAAACACGTTGTCCGGAAACAAGTCGGCATGAATGACGCCGCTGGGCAGATCGGTTGGCCAAGCGGCCGTCAGTCTATCCAATGCGGCGGATAGTTTTTCGAATAAGCCCGGCACCACTGTGTCCGCATCACTGCCCGACGACTGCAACAACGCCGGCCACGCATCCGGGCCCAACGCGTTCGGGCGCCGGATCGGAAAGCCCTCGCCGGCGACGTGCAGTGCGGCCAGAGTTTCGCCGACGCCGCGACAGTGCGCGGGCTCAGGCCTACGGGGCCACATACCGGCCAAAAACGTCACCAAGGCTGCAGGACGGTCTGCGAGTTCACGCAGCGTCTCACCCGCTCGGGTGCGCACTGGCACCGGACACGGCAGGCCGCCCGCCGCCAGATGATCCATCAATCCCAAAAAAAACGGCAGATCTTCAATAGCGACGCGCTTTTCATAGAGCGTCAGAATATACGGACCGGTGCTCGTGGTGACGATGAAATTGGAATTCTCGATCCCCTCGGCAATACCCTTGCACGACAGCACCTCACCCACATCATACGCCGCCATGAAGGCAACGAGTGCATCGTCATCAATTTCAGTATAAACCGCCATCCGCGCTTTTTAAGGGTTTGCGTCATTGAAACCAAGACAGCAAACAACAGATCATGCCAGACAGGGCTAAATTGCGGTATAATCTGACCCAAAGCTGGACGTTATGGAAATCACACGGCAATGCACGCAAAGATACAAAGCACGCATCGGCGATATCGGACAGCGTCTTCGCTGTGCCGCTTCGCGCTAGGTGCGCTGCTGGCCTTGCCGGCGGTGCCGGTTTACGCGTCTGTGCCGCCTCTTGAGGAGGTCCCTGCGGCCTCGGACCGCACGTCGTCCAGCCCCGTGGTAGCGCGCGCGCAAAAGGCGCTTTCAAAACTTGGGCTCTATCTGGGGCCCGAAGACGGGTACCTCAATCCGCAAACCCGGGCTGCGATCTCAATTTATCAGCGCGCCATCGGCCTAGAGCCGACCGAACGCCTTGATATCGAACTGTTGGGCAAGCTGGAATATGCAGTCGGCGTGCGGATGCTAATGCGTCAACTGGAAGCGGCGCGCAGCGAAAGCATTGACGATGCGCGCTCAAAACTGATGAACCATCCGGCCACCCGCGATCTTATGCAGGCAAGCGACAAAGACCAAACCGCCGATGCGACCCGCGATGCAACGCCGTGCTTTAAAAATCCGACCGCACTGTGCTTGCTGACCGAGGCGCTGGAAAGCGCAAAGGCGATTGCCAAGCCTGCACTGCGCGATTGGGCGATGGGCGAGATCCTGATCGCCGAAGCCCGCGCCGGGCTTGGCGAACGTGCGATGGAAACGGCGTCCCGCATCAATGATCCGCGCTTGGTGATCGTGGCGCTTCGCGATATCGCCGAAGCACAGGCAGCAGCGGGCCGCCCCAATGATGCCCGCACCGCCGCCGAGATTATTCCAGACCCCGAAAAAAAGGCCGACGCGTTGATGGCGATTGCGGAAATTCAGCTGCGTCGTGGCGACACGGATGATGCGACCGAGACGACGAACAAGATGCTGCTGACACTTGATAACGTCGATGAGCGGTTGCGCCAAATTGCGCTGCGCGCCCGCGCCGCCGTGATCTATGCACGCGCCGGCGCCCGGGATTCAGCGGAAAGCCAACTCACCATCGCAGAAGGGGATGCCGCCGCCCTGCCGCGTGACAGTTCACGCAGTGCCGGCATGCGCCATGTCGCGTCCGCACTTGCAGACATGGCTGAAACGGCGCGGGCCTTGGACATGCTGAACGCCGTCTCAAGCCCATCCGATAAAATTCCGGTGCTGATGTCTGCCGCCGAAGCACAAGCGCGCGCAGGCGATGCCGCAGCCGCACTGGCGACCGCAGAGAGCATCGGTAACGTACGCTACCGTGCCATCTTGTTGGGCCGCATTGCATTGGCACAAGCCGCCGCCGGCAATCTTGAAGATGCCGACACCACACTTGAAATTGCGCAAGCCGCCATTGATCGCATCAATCGCCCGTATGCCCGCGCCTATGCAATCAGCCGAATCGCCCTGGCGATGACACGGTTGCATGATTGGAGTGGTGAAGCAGATGCGGCCGGTCGCAAGGCTGCCGCGCAAAAGGCGGTTATTGCCGCGTCCGGCATCGACGACCGCAGGCTTAAAGCACAGACGCTGTGGCTGATCGCCGCCCAGCAGCGCGTCCATGATGATCCGGGCTGGCAGGTCACCGAAGACTTGGCCGCCACCACGACCGACGAAGTGGTCGGCGCACTGAGCCGGGTCTGGATGTTCGCTGAGCTTGCCGAAAGCCACGCCAGCGCGGGCGAGACTGAGGCCGGGTGGCGCGCGTTTAAGCGCGGCGTCGCCATCGCCGCCGACATCGACAATGCCTGGAGCCGTGCGCGCACCATGGCGAAACTGGCGGCAACCCTGATCCACCTTGTGGACCCAGGTCGCGGGCGGGGCGCGAATGACGATGGCGTGCAGCCATGATCGACGCATCTCTTGTCGCGTCCCGGTCGCTCATCTAAAGTTCGCGGGCTACATACTACACACGTCGCTCACCAGCCGTTGAGGAACTTCATGCGCCCTACAAAATCAATGATCGCGGCGCTGACAGCGTTACTCGGATTATCCGGGTGCAGTGCCGATAGCATCCCATTCTACGCGTCACCCATCGTCCTGTCGTGCCCGGACTATGCGATCCTTGAAGACGCCGCAACGCTGACCGCCTTCCAAGACGGTTCCGGTCGCGACATCACCGACGTCACGGTCCGCGCCGAGATTACGCAGGTACGCATGGAATGCATCACCGACGTCGATCACGACACCAATTCGGGCCACATGGAGATCAAGATCATCCCCATCATCGCCGCCGAGATGGGCGCTGCCAACGTGGCCGAGGATGCATCCCTGCCTTATTTCATCGCCGTGGTCGGGCCAGATAAAGAAATCCTGTACCGCGAAGGCTTGTCGATGGACGTGTCGTTCAAAAACAACCGCACCCGCTTGATTGCCTTGGCACCGAGCACCACCGTCGAATTGCCGATCACGCCGAAAATTCGCAGCCGGTATTATCAGGTCTATACGGGCTTTGAGCTGACCGAGCAGCAAGCCGCCTTCAACCGCAAGCGAATCCGCGACCGTTTGAAATAACACCAACGTCTGACCGAGAATCTGGGTGGCATAATCTCGCTTTTAAACGACGACGGCGCCGTTGCGCGGCTCCTCCTTCCAACTGAAAAGTTCAACACTTCAGCAGCTTAGGGCCGCAGCAAACCGAATTCATCAGCTTGGTTTGACCATACCGCGGCTATTTGCCATGATCTTGTCCGTCGAGAGCAAATCCTCGTCACACCGTTGTGGGAGAGACCGGCACATTGCCGGCGCCGAAGGAGCAACCGCCCCGGAATCTCTCAGGCAAATGGACCGCAACGGCATGAGGCTCTGGAAAGTGGATGCGGCGCAAGCCGATCCCACCGAAGATGTAAACCCGCGACACCGATCGATTCGGGCCGGATGACACTTTCAGGTTCCAAGACAGAGGGGGCGCTCCAAGTGATCGACGGCCGTTCGGCCGCCGCGAGATTTGGAGTCGCCGCTTAATGTTTGGAGGACCCTGTGGGAACTGACCCATCGACCGCACCGCTTAAGACCGTCCCGTTAGACAGCTTTCACCGCCACCACGGCGCCAAGATGGTGCCGTTCGCAGGCTATGTGATGCCCGTGCAATACAAAGCCGGCATCATGACCGAGCACACCCAAACCCGAACCAAAGCCGGGCTGTTTGACGTGTCGCATATGGGCCAGGCCTGGCTGCACGGCAAAGACGCCGCTAAAGCCCTTGAGCGTTTGGTGCCCGGTGACATCCAAGGCCTTGCCAACGGGCAGTGCCGCTACACTATGCTGACCAATGAAGCGGGCGGGATCATCGACGATCTGATCGTCACCAAGTGGGAAGATAAACTCTTTTTGGTCGTCAACGCGGCCCGCAAAGATGTCGACCTGCCGCTGATTGCCGATGGCACCAAAGGCGACGCCACGCTGGAAATCATCGACGACCGCGCGTTGCTGGCCCTGCAAGGCCCTATGGCCGCGCACGTCATGCACAATTATGCGCCACCGGCGTTCCACTTGTCGTTCATGATGGCGGCAAACCTACATATCAATGACATCCCCTGCCATGTGACCCGGTCGGGCTACACCGGTGAAGACGGCTATGAGATTTCAATGCCCATCAATGACGCGATGGAAATCGCCGAGGTGATGGAATCCGAGCCCGATGTCCTACCGGTCGGCTTGGGTGCGCGTGACACGCTGCGCCTTGAAGCTGGCTTGTGTTTATACGGCCACGACATCGACGAAAAAACCTCGCCGATTGAAGCCGGATTACGTTGGACGATCTCCAAACGTCGCCGTGAAGAGGCGAATTTTCCAGGTGCTGCCCGCATGTTGGCGGAAATCGCAAATGGACCGTCGAAAAAACGCGTCGGCATCCTGCCCGAAGGCAAAGCCCCTGCCCGCGACGGTACCGCCATCCATGCTCAGGGTGGCGATGCGGTTGGCATCATCACATCGGGCGGCTTCGGCCCCAGCCTCGGCGGCCCGATTGCTATGGGCTATGTGCCCGCCGACATGGCTGAGCCAGGGACAAAGCTTGAGCTTGCCGTCCGCAAAAACATGGTTCCGGCAACGGTCGTCAAAATGCCGTTCCACCCCCACAATTATCATCGCGATTAACGCGCTTCACGCTGAGGAGAGTCGAACATGACCACCAAATATTCCAAAGACCACGAATGGATCACCATCGAAGGCGACGTCGGCACCGTCGGCATTACCGAACATGCCCAAGAGCAACTGGGCGAGTTAGTGTTTGTTGAAGTGCCCGCCGTCGGCGCGACGCTGGATCAGGGCGACGAAGCGTGCGTCATCGAATCCGTAAAAGCGGCCAGCGAAATCTACAGCCCGTGCACAGGCGAGATCGTTGCCGTCAACGACGAGTTGGCCGACGCGCCAACCACCGTCAACGACAATGCCGAGGGTGATGGTTGGATGTTCAAAATCAAGATCGCCGACATGGCCGAGCTCGATGATTTTATGGATAAAGCCGCCTATAAAGCCTATCTGAAGGAAATTGATGAATGAGCCGTCCCAGCCTGGACACACTTGAGAACCGCGACGAATTCGTCCGCCGCCATATTGGCCCATCCGACGCCGATATCGAGACCATGCTTGAGGTCATCGGAATCGATAGTCTGGATGCGCTGGTCGACAAGGCGGTGCCGGACGGCATTCGCACCAACGAGGCCTTTGACGTACCGGCAATGACGGAAACCGATGCGCTGGCAGAGCTTGCGCACATGGCGGCGCTGAACACGCCGATGTCGTCGCTGATCGGACTCGGCTACCACGATACCGTGACGCCCAGCGTGATCTTGCGGAATCTCATCGAAAATCCGGGCTGGTATACGGCATATACACCGTATCAGGCGGAAATCTCGCAAGGCCGTTTGGAAGCGCTGTTAAACTTCCAACAAGTCATCGTTGATTTGACCGGTATGCCGATGGCCAACGCATCGTTGTTGGACGAGGCAACCGCCGTTGCCGAAGCTATGACGCTGATGAAGCGCATGGGCAAAAGCAAAAACGACACGATATTTATGGCCGACGACTGTTTGCCGCAGACCATCGCCGTTGTCGAAACCCGTGCAACGCCCTTGGGCTTCACCGTGCAAGTCGGCAACCCTACCACCGATCTGGACCCTGAAGCCGTGTTCGGTGTGGTGTTGCAATACCCAGGCGTAAACGGCGATGTGCATGATTATCGTGCGCTGGCTGAAAAAATTCATGCCGCAGGCGCCTTGGTGACCGTCGCCGCCGATCCTTTGTCGTTGGTGCTGCTGACGCCGCCCGGCGAATGGGGTGCCGACATCGTCGTCGGCTCGGCACAGCGATTTGGCGTGCCGATGGGCTTTGGCGGCCCGCACGCGGCGTTCATGGCGACGCGTGAAGAATACAAACGCTCAATGCCAGGCCGTATCATCGGGGTGTCTCAGGACGCTCAAGGCCGCCCGGCACTGCGTATGGCGCTACAAACGCGCGAACAACATATCCGCCGCGAAAAAGCGACGTCCAACATCTGCACGGCGCAAGTACTGCTGGCCAACGTTGCCAGCATGTATTGCGTTTATCACGGCCCGGACGGCATGAAGCGAATCGCAACCCGCGTACATCGCTTAACCAGCATTTTAGCGGCAGGCTTAGGCAAACTCGGCTTTAATCTGCAAAATGATACTTGGTTTGATACACTGACCATTAGCACGCCAGGTGCCGCCGATGCGATCCATCAACGCGCCGTCGCCGCCGGCTATAACTTGCGGCAAATGGGTGCAGATGCGGTCGGCATTTCGATCAACGAGACCATCGACCGTGACGACATCGGTAAATTGTTCACAATTTTTGCAGACAGCGCAGACCACGGCTTGAGCGCCGCCGTGCTTGATGCTGAAGCGCCGGATGTTCTGGACGACCTGTGCCGCGAAAGCGAAATCCTCAGCCACGACGTGTTCAACCGCTATCACTCCGAAACCGGGATGATGCGCTATCTGCGTCAGCTCGAAGACAAAGACTTGGCGCTGAACCGGGCGATGATCCCGCTCGGGTCTTGCACTATGAAACTCAATGCCGCGTCCGAGATGATACCGATCACGTGGCCTGGTTTTGGGCGCATGCACCCTTTCCAACCTTTGGATCAAGCCAAAGGCTACATGCGCCTGATTGATGATCTGGAGGCCAAGCTCTGCCACATCACCGGCTTTCATGCGGTGTCTTTGCAGCCGAACGCCGGTTCGCAAGGCGAGTACGCGGGGCTGTTGACGATCCGCGCCTATCACTTGGACCGCGGCGATACGCACCGCAACGTTTGCCTGATCCCATCCAGTGCGCACGGCACCAACCCGGCAAGTGCGGTAATGGCGAACATGAAAGTCGTCGTCGTCAATTGCGACGATCACGGCAACGTTGATGTCTTAGATCTTAAGGCGAAAGCCGAACAGCATGCGGAAAATCTGGCCGCTTTGATGGTCACCTATCCGTCAACGCACGGGGTTTTCGAGACCGAAATCAAAGAGATCTGCGATATCGTGCATGCCAACGGCGGCCAAGTGTACATGGACGGCGCCAACCTGCAGGCGATGGTCGGCATCTGTCGTCCGGGTCGCTTTGGCCCCGACGTGATGCACATGAACCTGCACAAGACGTTCTGTATCCCGCACGGCGGCGGCGGCCCGGGCGTCGGCCCCATCGGTGTCGCGGAACATCTGGCACCGTTCCTGCCGAACCACCCACTGACCCCCGAAGCCGGGCCGAAAACAGGTATCGGCGCAGTGTCTGCTGCCCCATGGGGCTCGGCCTCAATCTTGCCGATTTCTTGGGCCTACATCGCAATGATGGGTGGCCCCGGTATGGTCAAAGCGACGCAAGTTGCGATCTTAAATGCAAACTATGTCGCCAAGCGACTGAGTGAACGTTTCAAGATTCTCTATACGGGCCCGGGCGGTCTGGTGGCGCACGAGTGCATCATCGATACCCGCCCGATGCAGACGGCGGCACATCTGAGTGTCGACGATATCGCCAAGCGGCTGATGGATTACGGCTTCCACAGCCCGACCATGTCGTGGCCGGTGATGCACACGTTGATGATGGAGCCGACCGAGTCGGAGCCGAAGGAAGAACTCGACCGCTTCTGCGAGGCGATGATCTCGATTGCCGCCGAGGCCGACAACGTCGCCGACGGCACCTGGCCGGAAGACGATAACCCGCTGGTCAACGCACCGCACACCGCAGATGTAGTGACCGCTGCCGACTGGCCGCACGCTTATCCCCGCGACGTCGCAGTGTTTCCGGTCAGCGGCTTAAAGTCGGTTAAATACTGGCCGGCGGTCGGACGCATCGACAACGCGCAAGGTGATCGCACTTTGGTCTGCACGTGCCCGAGCATGGACACTTACCGCGACGCGGCTGAGTAAATAAGCGGCTCTTATTGCGCGCAAAGGGGTGCCGACCACAATGTTGGCGCCCCTTTTTTCGTACAAATTGTAAATCTTATTTTTATAAACCGAGTATATATTCTACGCGTATCTTACATGTTCACTGTGTACACTGGGGTACAATAGGGGGCTGGAATGTATCAATCGTCTATGTCGCGAATGACGGCATACGATCTGTCAAAGCTGCAAATCCTCATTGTTGAAGACAACAAGAACACACAATTTCTTGTTCGTGAAGTACTACGTCTGCTCAGAATCCCGGCGATTAAGATGGTTGAAGATGGCGAAGCAGCACAGAAAGAGTTGGAATCTTTCTCTCCGGACATCATCATTACGGACTGGGACATGAAGCCCATGAATGGCCTCGAATTCACATCCTGGCTGCGCCGAGACGAGAATTCACCGAACCCCTTTGTCCCCGTCATCATGCTAACAGCGCACACCGAGTACGCGCGTGTCATGGAAGCCATCAATCATGGCGTCAACGAATTCCTGGCCAAACCGATTTCCGTGAGCAGCCTTTATCAGCGCCTTGTCACTGTCATCGAACGACCCAGGTTGTTTGTGCGCGCCGGTGATTATGTCGGCCCCGACCGGCGGCGGCGCGGCAACGACTCCATCTACGATGGTCCAAAGCGACGCGAATCCGACAACCCTCCCGCAGATAAGGCCGAAAATCGGGCATCAAAAGCCTGAAAGTCCAATTTGCGTTAGGCCGTTTGTCAGTCGCCGCGTGATAAAGATCACAGCGCAAACCGTCAAAATTCATTCTAAATCAATTGTACACCCTTCGTGCAAGACTACGAATACGGGTATGACCGGGCTGACCGTATCGGCCCTGTGGATGGAGCTTAAATCGGCAAGGACAGCGTTAAGCATGTTTAATATGATGGATGCCGAGCATAAAGCGTACGATCTATCCAGAATCGATATTTTAATCGTCGAAGACAACAAACATATGCAGGCCCTAGTGCGTGACATGATGCGCGCATTGGGTGTGAATTCCGTGCGTACCGCGGATGATGGTGCGTCAGCACTTAAGGTATTGATAGACTTTGAGCCCGATATTATCGTCACAGATTGGAAAATGCATCCGCTCAACGGGGTCGAGCTTGTGCAGATGATCCGCACTGGCAGTGACAGCAAAAATCCTTATGTCCCGGTGATCATGCTGAGCGCCTATACAGAATATAAGCGCGTTAAAGAAGCCGTTGATGCCGGCGTAAACGAGTTTTTAGCCAAACCAGTATCGGTGACCGGACTTTATAATCGCATCGTCAGCATCATAGATCGGCCGCGTCCGTTTATACGCAACAAGTCTTACACCGGCCCCGATCGTCGACGCCACGACACTAATTCCAGCAATTATGAGGGTAAGTTGCGGCGTGAAACTGACGGTGATGTGCCTAGCGAGCAAATGATGGCTGCAGCGGATTAGCTGCTGTCCCATCCCTGCTCAGTAATCATCCCAATCTTGGCGGAGGTTTTCGCCAACATCACACGGCGGGCGTACGTCACTTTGCGCGAGTATGATCCCTTCTGCGAGTCGGAGGCTGTCTGCGCGCTGCGTCTCGGGCGTGGTTGCGGGCACGGCACCAGCGATCTCTAGGATCAACTTACGCCGCACGGCGCGCGCATAGTCCGCATAGCCATTAGCAACGATGATGAACGCACCCGGCCCGCCGATTACGCAGTCCGTATAGTAAAAATCAAGGTTCGGGATTTGCCGGCGACCATAGCGGCTGAGCCGATCATTCACGATAGGCAGGCCATTGATAGTAAGCCCTGTCGCCAAAGCGCGGGCACGGGAATCAGTCACTAAGAAACCATCATTGTTGGCCCCGTCCCCGGAGATATCGATGACCCGTCGTTTCGCATTGAACGCATTGTTTTCAATTGCCAGCCGACCGGCATCCAACATCCCGCTGATCGATGTCCAGACGTTGATCGTCACCGGCTCAAACGCCAAGGCGGCGGCAAAATCAAGTGCGCTCGCCTCGTCATGAACGACCATCCACTTGACCAGAGCTTGCTGATGATGCACGCCGGCCCATTCGTAATACGCCGCCGCGATGGCGCCGTGATAGCCGGTCTTGATGGCTTTGACGATTTGCGGGTCGCGGAATGCGGTGATGTAGCCCTGGCGCTGCAGCGCGGCTTCGTCATCGTCGACAGAACCGGAAATATCGACCGCGATCACCAGTTCTAAATCGACTGGTCGACCCTCTGCCGATACAGCTTCGAGTGAGATCAAATACGAAAATATACCCCCAAGCACGCAAGCAACGAGGCTACGCCATCGGGCAGCTTGATCGGTCGTCGAAAACCGGTACGTTTTATCCATTGGGAGAGTGAACGACATGACTATAGAGACCGTCAAGGCAGTGGTTTTTGATACCTTCGGCACGATTGCGGACTGGCGATCATCCATCGCCGCCGAAGGCACGAAGATTGCGCATACAAAGGGCATCGAAGACTTCGACGGGGACGCCTTCGCCCGCGCTTGGCGCGCCGGCTATCGCCCCGGGATGGCACGGGTGATTGCCGGCGAGAGAGCCTGGACACCGGTCGACGTCATCCACCGTGAACGCCTGGATGAAATCCTGCCGACCTTCGGCCTGGATATGCTGAACAAAGACGAGCGCACGCATCTGAACGAGGCGTGGCACCGCATCAATCCATGGCCCGACAGCATCCCGGGCTTGCTCAGGATCAAAAAGAAATTCCTTATCGCGCCGCTGTCCAACGGCTCGTTGATGCTGTTATCGAACATGGCAAAACGGGCCGGTATTCCGTGGGATTTCGTATTCTCCAGTGACATGCATCAAGCGTACAAGCGCGATCCGAAAGTTTATCAAAATGCCATCGCCTTACTGGGGGTCGCACCCCACGAAGTGATGATGGGTGCCGCCCACAACGACGACCTTAAGGCCGCCCAAACGGAGGGCATGCGCACCGCCTACATCAATCGCCCGACCGAATACGGCGTTGATCAGGTCAAAGATTTCGAAGCCACCGGCAGCTACGATATCGTCGCCGCCAGCGTCGAAGAGGTTGCAGATCAGCTGGGGTGTTAGCCTAGGGACTGTTTAGCCGCAGTATTTGAGCGGCAGCACATTTGTCGATTTAATTTCTTCCATCGAGAAGAAAGAGCTTACATCGGCGAAATCGGTTTTCGCGATCAAGCGCTTGTAGACATCATCATAAGCCGCAATATCCGGCACAACGATCTTCAGCAGATAATCGATTTCACCGGACAGTCGATAGACTTCGATCACTTCTTCGATATCCTGCACGGCAGCCGCGAAAGTCTGCAGCCAGTCCGCTGCGTGTCGGCCGGCTTTCACGCCGACGAAAACAGTGACCCCGATATTCAACGCTAACGGATTAAGCACGGCGACCCGACCGCGGATCACCCCGGCCTCTTCAAGATTGCGGATGCGGCGCCAACACGGCGTCGTCGACAAGCCGACTTTATCCGCGATCTCGGCAACCGAAAGTGAGGCATCGCGCTGAAGGGCATCTAATATCTTACGATCAAATGCATCTAACATTTCAGTAATCCATTAATTATTAGAAATATATTCTAATATACTAACAAAATATCGAAAATAAGAAAATTCATTTCAGGTCGATGAGCGTACATTGATCAGCATCAAACGCATCAAGATACACCGGAGACCGATATGTACAAATTGTTCACCCAACACCCCGCCAGCGTCGGCGAAACATATTTTGAGCATTTTTTGATGGCCGGTGGCTTTGCGCTCAGCATGTTTGCAGCGGCGTGCGTATGTCTGGTGCACGCAATTTTGCCGTTTATGTTTGAAAAGACCGGCAGCCGCATGGTGGCTGATTTATATCAGCGCACGGGGCCTGGCCGAGCACAAAAGGACGCGCAAAAAGACACCCCGGCGCAGGCAACAACGACGGCTTAAAACAGCCCGCCTGAGCCAGAATTATCACTGTCGTCGCCCCCGAATTCGTCGTCCCCGAACAGACCTTCGACGTAACTGAATTCTTTTCGAAAACCGCGCCGTTCCAACAGTTTCTTCTGCGCGCCTTCAGGGAAGTCGGTGAACATCATAACTTTTTTATCGATGAGGATTTCGATCAAATCCTCCATAACCCGGGCCAAGGCCAAGTCGGACTGCACCCATTCGTCGGTGACAGCGACCGGCACGTTCTTTTGGATGAACGCAATGAGGGCCGAGTCGTCGACGGCTACTTCTTCGCCGCCTTCGACGGGCTGCTCATAAACGGCGGCGATTGCGCCTTCGGCATCTCGATATACGTATGGCATAGCTCACTCCTCATATGAGTGTAGCGGGGCAAAACCAAAAAGCATAGAAAAGGTATCGTCGACGATCAGGACATCTTCGGCGCTTTTTCAATCCGGGCAATCAAGTACATCGGCACCAGGCCTAAAACAGTGACCACAGACAAGGCTGCAAAGGTCCCGGTGTAACTGCCGATCAGTTGATGTAGACCGGTAAACAGAATCGGTCCTATGATAACGCCCAGGAACGTCGGCACCAAAGCCCCGCCTGTGGCGCTGCCGATCTGGCCGTCCGGCGCCAGACGGGCGATTTCGGCCATAAACACACCGTTCCATCCGACCGCCGAAAACCCGAATCCGGCCAACACCGCGTACACCGTCAAAATCGGCGTATCCGGGGCCAACGCTGCCGTCGCCCACGCCGCTAAGACAGATAATATCTGCGAGACGATCAGCGTCATAATGCCGTTACGCACTTTGTCGGCAACAACGCCCCACGCCAATCGACCTATAACGCCTGCGACCTGCAGCACGGCCAAGCCTGTGCCGGCCGTCACCAAATCGAGGTGCACATCTTCGACCAGCATGGTGACAGCGAACGTCATCAGCGCCAACTGCACACCCGATAGCGTTAACGCCGCCATTGATAAAAGTCGAAGTCCTCGGTTTCGCCACACCACGCCCAAGTCCCGAAACACGGCACCTCGGAATTTGGTGGTCGGATCGCGATCGGTATCGAGCGTGGCGCGTAAAGGTTGAATCGCCAGCATTACCACAAACGCAATCGCCGCCCCGATATAAAGCGCAGCCTGCCAACCGAACATCACGGCTGCCGTCGGCGCCATGAGTCCGGCGACAACGCCGCCCATCGGTTGGCCGGTCTGTTTGATCGAAAAAATCAGGTTGCGGTTCGCAGGCGATGCGATCTTCATCATCAGCGTTGACGCCGCCGGATTGGTCAGACCGTAGGCGACACCAACACCGAATGTCCCGAACAAAAGCGCCGCAATATGCGGCACCGAAATCGCCAGCAACGATGCCGTCACCAAAAACGCCGCGATCTGATTTGTGCGGAGCGCCCCCATCCGGCGCACCACGAGTCCCGCCGCGAGCGACATCAAGGTCGCACCGACATAGGCAAAACTGACCTGAAAGCCGATCATCGAAACAGGCACGTCCAGCGCGGCAGCAAGTTTCGGCGCAATCGCGGCAGGGATAATCACCGCCATCGTCGCAACCACCTGCACAGACGTCACACCCGCTACGGTCACCGCAGCCAGGGATTTATTGTGTGGGGACGTATCCGATGATTCGTTCATTGATCGCAAGCGTAGCCCGCCGCTCGGGCGCGGTCTATATTATCCACCATGCAACATGTCATATCACTTGTGCTTATGGTTCTCGTTGTCGGCTTGAGTGTCGGCCTAGGCGGATGCACCACGCCACTGCCAACGACGGCACAGCTGATGCAGATGACCGAATCCGATATGCGCACGAGCCTCGAACTGGATGTCGCCGACGTCGGGTATCACGTGATCGATGCCGACACCGGCGCGGTACTGGCAAGTCAAAATGCAGACGCCGCGTTCCCACCGGCCTCAACCGCGAAGTTGGCAACAATGATCGCCGCCCTCGGCATCCTCGGCCCGGAGCACCGATTCCGCACAAAGCTGTTGGCGCGGGGCACGTTGAAAGGCAGCGTGCTCAGCGGTGACATCGTGCTGCAAGGCGACGGGGATCCGCTGTTCAGTGCCAACGATCTGCGCGCGCTTGCGGTGCGTCTGGCGGACATCGGCATAAAGCGGGTCGACGGCCGGTTTTTATATCACAGCACCTTGCCGGTGTTTGCGGATATCGCACCCGGCCAGCCGGTCGATGCGCCCTATAATCAAGGCGTCAGCGGACTCAATTTTGAATTTAACCGAGTGACGTGGACGAAAGACTCAGAAGGCATTTACGTCACACCGGACGAGGCCGAAAACCTCACGCCTGCGCTCACACCCGGCAATGACGTCGCGGGCGAGCTGCCGGTGCGCGCACCCAACCTTTTAAGCGCACGGATGCTGCAACGTTTTGCCGCCAACGAAGGCGTGCAACTACCGTCCCCTGCCCAAGACACGCCACCCGACGGCGCGGTGGTGCTGGCCGAAGTGTATAGCCTGCCGCTCTTGGAAATTGCGCGGGCGGGGTTGGAGTATTCAAACAACATGGTCGCCGAAGCGGTCGGTGTCGCGGCCGCACGGGCGACCGGTGCACCGGTCGATACACTGCAACAATCGGCGCATGTGCTGGGACTCTGGCTCGAAATGCATCACCCAAACCTGAAGCACTTCGCCAAAGGCCTCGTCAATCATTCAGGCCTCAGCGTGCGTTCCCGGGTTACGCCGGTGCAGATGACGGCGTTGCTGCAAGGTGCCCTCAGTCACCGCCTCAAAGGTTGGCGCTTCGATACGCTGTTGACGCCGGGCGGCGGGCACACGGGATTTCGTGGTCGCTTCAAGCAACCGGACGCCGCGTACCGCATTTGGGCCAAGTCCGGCACCATGCGCTATATCAAAGGCTTGGCCGGCTATATAGATGCCGCATCCGGGCGCCGTTTGATTTTCGCGCTGTTCGTGTACGACCCGAACCGCCGCCAGAAGCTGGAAGAAAATCAGCGCCGCCGAAGCGACGCCGCGCTTGCACGCTCCGACGATTGGCGGACACGAAGCGATTTATTCGAAACGACACTTATCAGGCATTGGATTTCGTCGTATTGAGTTGCAAGGTATCTACGTGTGCAGTGAACACCTTTGGGGTCACAAATGACCGTTGCAGACGACGACATTTCGAAGCTGATCGACAGCGAAGAAAACTACGAAAACCCGTTCCGGCAATCGTCGGTGCTACCGTATCGGCTCGGCAAAAAGGGTCTTGAGGTTTTGATGATCACGTCGATGAAGCGCAAGCACTGGATCATCCCAAAAGGTATTGTAGAGCCGGATATGACGCCCTGGGACTCGGCGGCGAAAGAAGCTCTCGAAGAAGCCGGTGTTGAGGGCGACGTGTCGTCGCAAAAGATCGGACGATATCACTATGAAAAGTGGGGCGGGCTTTGCCGTTGCGACGTCTACGCCATGCGCGTCACCAAAGTGCATGACATTTGGCTTGAGTCCGAAGAGCGGGATCGTGCTTGGGTCAGCGGTGACGAAGTGATCGCACGGCTGCGCCATAAAAAGCTCAAAGCCATCGTCTGTAACTTTATCCAACAACGTCGCGACCGCTCATAACACACGCGGTCGCGACAGCCGGAAATAAATTAGAGCTTTAGCTCTTACCCGACGGCGCCATCATCTTGTCGGCAGTCTGAATAATTTTTGAATTCATTTCATAAGCGCGCTGTGCCTTGATCATCTCGGCGATCTCTTTGACCGGGTTCACGTTCGACGTTTCGACCATCCCTTGTAGGATTGAGCCGACCTGATCCGAGCCCGGCGTCACCGTGCTGGCTTCACCGGAAGCATCAGTAGCGGTAAACAGGTTATTGCCTTCGTTGCGCAGGCCGCCTTCGTTGGCAAAGATCGCAAGCTGGATGCTGCCGACATTGGCAGGCTGCTCGGAACCGTCTTGTTTGACCAGCACTTCACCTGTCGAGTTGATGGTGACGTCAATGGCATCGGTTGGCACTGAGATACCAGGCAAGACCTCGAACCCATCATGGGTCACAAGAGCACCAGATTCGTTAACCTGAAACGTGCCGTCACGCGTATACGCGGTCTCGCCGTTCGGCAACTGCACCTGGAAATACCCTTTGCCCTGGATCGCTAGGTCAAAGGCATTATCGGTGGACTTCAGGCTACCTTGTTCGGTGATCCGGTACACCGACGCCAAATTGACCCCGAGGCCGCTTTGCACGCCGCCCGGCACTTCGCTGCCGGCGGCGGAGCCGGCTTCATTTGGGCGCGCGTTGTTTTTGTAGATCAGATCGTGAAATTCTGTCCGCTGGCGTTGATAGCCGGTGGTATTCACGTTGGCGAGGTTGTTGGCGACGACCTCAACGGCGCGTTGCTGCGCCATCATGCCGGATGCACCAATCCGTAAAGCTTGCATTGTCCCGTTCCTTTTTCGTCCATCGGCCTCGTTTCGGACCGCTTTTTCTGAAATCGGCGCCCTTCTGGGCACACCGGTTCGCCTATACCTAAGCAACCCTCGTGCCAAAAAATAAAGTTAATGATTTCAATGCATTATATTCCATCATCTTTGCAGTACACTGGTAATCACGGGCGCAGCAGCAATTCTTACCGGCAGGAATTACCGACTTAGACGCAGGGTTTATGCATGGTCGACAAATGGAACAACTCGTCGACTGTAACGGCGCGCGCAGTCAAGTGCTGGTCGGCGCAATAGCGGCAGAACGCGTCCAAGTCTTTGCGGTTGGCGTCTAGGCCATAGGACCAGAAATCCGCCCCCATCAGCCGCACCGCATCTTCATAGGCATCCGCATACCAAGGCGACATATCGCGATTAGCCGAACCTTGGGCAACGCTACGAACCCGGTCCATGGCGATACGTCTGGCCGCCAAAAACGCATCATAGAGTGCGCCCGGCAAGTCCGGATGCGCGTCCACCAAGGTGCGGCGCACGCCGACGACGTGCATGATCGGAAATATCTGTGTGGACTTGAAATAATCCTGCTCGGCGTCCCGGACATTCGCGATTAAGCGCTTAATCCGCACATCACCATCGGCGAACGCCTGCGGCGGTGCCGGCGCGATGATCGCATCCAGATCGCCGTTCAGCATTGCCTCGTTCAAAGATTGCGTCTCGGCCAACGGTTGCAGATCAATATCCGAGGGCAAGTCCAAAGTCAGACGCTCGACCCTTCCTGGCACATTCAGGCCGCCGGTGCGGTATTTCAGCTGCGCCACGTCGACCCCGTATTGATCGGCCAAGATACCCCGCACCCAAACAGCCAAGGTCATGGCGTATTCCGGCACGCCCACAACGCGGCCTTCCAAATCTTTCGGTGTCTCTATGCCAGAATCAGCGCGCACATAAACTCCACCATGTCGGAACGCCCGAGACAAAAACACCGGGATACCGATATACGCGCATTCACCCCGCGAAAGCTGGATCAGATAGCTGGCAAACGAGAATTCCGTCACGTCATAGGGAGCGTTGCCAACGGCCAACGGAAACAGGGTGCCGGGCGGTGCCGTCGTCGGCGTGATCTCAAAACCTTCAACCGGTACCCGACCATCCAAAATCGGCAGCGCACGGTCATAATCCCAACACGCCAAAGAAATCGTCGTTGTCATCTTCACCCCTTTTCGATGTCACGCCACAGCCCCTATGATCACAGACAGACACATCATCGTCCAATCGCAATCTCGTTTTAGGAGGCCCCTATGAAAACCAGCGTCCACAATCCAACCGACATCGCGCCGCCGTCGTCAGACTATGCACACGGGCTCAAGGTCGAAGGGGCGGAAACTTGGGTTCATGTATCGGGCCAAGTGGGCGAGCATCCGGACGGCACCTTGGCCGGCGGCACCGAACAACAAATGGAAGTCTGCTGGCAGCGTATTATTGCGATCTTGGCCGACAGCGGCTTGGACAAAAAAGACATCGTGAAAGTGACCGCCTACCTAACGCAACCCGAAGATGTCGGGCTGTATCGGCAAGTGCGTGATCGCATGCTGGAAGGCCACTTGGCAGCGTCAACCTTGTTGATCGTGTCCGGTCTGGCCAAGTCGACCTGGACCGTCGAAATTGAGGCCGTGGCTGCACGCTAAGTGCAGACTCCACGGCCCCAAAGTCGTTCGATAAACTTGAAGATGCTTAGCTTACGGGCACGTCGACGACGACGATTTCCGCATCCAGATCGGCGTGGATGACGACGTCTTCGTCGGCATCACCTGCCACCACCACTACACCATCGCGGGTATCCACGAACTCGTCATTTATGGTGACCGCCCCTTTTGCGGCGACGATGTACAAGGCGCGACCGGCCTCAAGCGTATGCGTCACGTCAGCACCTTCGACAATCGTCGCGCCGAGCACGGCGGAGTCCGCATGGATCAGCAGTGCATCGGTGTCTTTGTGGACGTCACGACCGGACGCCAACGGCACCAATTCACCGGTGCTTTGCCCTTTCGGAAATTCACGGGCATCCCAACGCGGCGTGTGACCGCGTTCGTTCGGCATGATCCAGATTTGGAAGATACGGGTGACCTCATCTTCCAGATTGAATTCCGAATGCGTGATGCCGGTACCGGCACTCATCACCTGCACATCGCCCGCCTCAGTACGACCCTTGTTGCCAAGGTTGTCCTCGTGGGTGATCGCCCCTTCACGAACAAAGGTGATGATCTCCATATCCTGATGAGAATGGAACGGGAACCCGGTGCCGGGCTGGATGGTGTCATCATTCCAAACCCGCAGCGGGCCCACGCCCATGCGCTTCGGATCATGATAATTGGCGAAGCTGAAGTGATGCTTTGCGTCCAACCAACCGTGGTTTTCACCACCAAGGCTCGAAAACGGAATCGTTTGCGTTTGCATCATATCTCTCCTTTCTTGCATCGTGCAGCGCTTTAAGCCGCAAGCTTCGAAATGGCCTCTTTGATGGCCGTGCCCGCCTCAGCTAGGCCTTCGGCACGCGGATCAGGCCCCATATCCATGCCGTTGGCGGCGATGATGCGGACGTCTTTTAGGCCGATAAAGCCGAACACGTGGCGCAGATAGCCGGACTGGAAATCCGCCGGATGCGGATCGTCCGGATCGCCGTCGCCGTATTTGCCGCCACGGGTCGAGATCACATACACCGGCTTGTCGTCCAACAGCCCATGCGGGCCGGTCTCGGGGTCGTAGCCGAAGGTCGCGCCAGGGCGCGCAATGTGATCGATCCAGGTGCGGAGCGCACCGGTGACGGTAAAGTTATGCATCGGGGCACCGACAACGATCACGTCGGCATCCTGCATTTCTTGGATCATCGCATCGGAAGCCGCACGGGCGGCCTTTTGACGCGGCGTCAGGGTTTCCGGCTGCTTGCGCAGCGCATCAATCAGTTCATCGTCCATGTGCGCCGGCGGCGTCGTGCCGATATCACGGTGGGTCACACGGCCATCAGGATTTTGCTGGCTCCAGGCCTGCATAAACTGGTCCGTCAATTGACGGGAAACCGCATCACCGCGGGGGCTGGTATCAAGGATTAGAAGGGTCGACATCGTTAAATCTCCTCAAAAAAGGTCACGTCTGTGTTTCGTTGAGAGGAAAATAGTCTCCACTTATTTTAAAGACAATTAGGGTGTTATTGAATATATTGTTCATTATTTTGAACAATGGAGGACGCATGCTCGCAACCGACCCCCTCGACGGCATCGCCGTTTTCGCCGCCGTGGTCGAGGCCGAAAGCTTCTCCGGCGCGGCGCGGCGCCTGAAATACTCAAAAGGTGCCGTGAGCACGCAAATTCAGCGGCTCGAAGACCGCTTGGGCGTGCGATTGCTGAACCGCACCACCCGCAAGCTGTCGCTCACCGACGAAGGCCGCGCGTTTTACGCGCATAGTCGCCGCATCTTGGACGAGGCCCGCGAAGCCATGGACTCACTCGACGCCCTGGATGCCGAGCCGCGTGGGGTGCTGCGCGTCAACGCACCAATGTCATTTGGCGTGTTGCACCTGGGCGCCGCGATTGCCGAATTCATGCAGGCGCATCCGGCCATCGAAGTTGAATTGGACCTGAACGACCGCCGCGTCGATTTGATCGAGGACGGCTACGACATGGCGATCCGCATTGCGCGGCTCCCCGATTCCAGCCTGATCGCGCGCCGCTTGGCACCGTGCCGCCGCATCGTTGTCGCCACCCCGGATTATTGGGATCGCCACGGGCGCCCGCAGCACCCAAGCGATCTCAAAGACCATGATGTCATGACTTATACGTATTTGGATGATCCCGGCACCTGGACCTTCAAAGGGCCAGACGGTCGCATATCGGTCCCTGTCAAAGGCCGGCTCCGTGCTAATAACGGCGAAGTACTCCTGGACGCTGCCAAACGCGGCATTGGCGTCGACATGGCGCCGACATTCTTTTGCTGCGACGCGCTGCTCAACGGCGAATTGGAAATTGCGTTGGCGGATTTCGAAGACGATCCGATCTCAGTGTACGCCGTCTACCCGCATCGCCGCCACCTGACGACCCGGGTCCGCGCGTTCGTGGATTTCCTGGCGGCGCGGTTTGGCGAGGCCCCCTATTGGGATGTGTGGTCTTAATCACCTCTCCCTCGGCACGGGGGAGAGGAACTGTTAGCGCATCACCGTACCTAGCGGCCTTCACGCCACCACGCCAGGCTGGCGAGGCCGACGCCTAAAAACAGCACCAGCCACCAGGGGGCGAGCGGGACGTTGGTGACACCGGTCACCGAGAACGCCTCGTTACGGACCATGCCGACCCAGCCGGCGCCGTGGGTGCGGCGGTCCGCTTGGACGCTGCGGCGTTGCGGCAAACCGTCCTGCAGCCAGTGCACGCTGCCGCCGAGCGCATCGGCAATTTTTTTCGCCGCCACATCGCTGGCACGCAAATCGGCAAGTTCCAGCGGATTCAACGCCCCCGCTGGCGCCAAAGCCGTATGCGTGTCGTTGGATATCCGATACAGGCCGATCTCGTCTGCCGGGATGCGAGCGATGGCACGACCGGCACTTTCAGGCTTCAGGCTCACCGTGCTGACATCCCCACTCGGAGTCTGCACTTGCACCTCTGCCTCGCCCGGTGTGAGGCTACGCCGCTCGACCCGAAGCTCGCCTTTATCGACCCTGGCGAACAAGCCTTCTTCGTCGAGTTCAGGTTCCTTCATCAGCCAGTGCGCGACACGTCGCATCAGTTCCGCTTGCGGACCGCCGCCGTCAAAGCCACGCGACCACAGCCATAAATGATCGCTCGCAATCAGCGCAACGCGGCCTTCGTCGACCCGCTCCATAATCAACAGTGGATTACCGTCAGCCCCGCTCATCAGCGTCGGCGCAACGCTCGTCGTCACCCCGATCTGGCGAAACCACGCGCCCCATGTCGGCTCCAAATCATCACGTCCAGGCACGACGCCACCCGGCAAGCCGCTGGTCACCGGGTGACGATGGCCAAGCTCACTGATGCGGGGCTTAAAACGAGATTCCAAAATTCGCCCAGTCGGGGACGCGGGTAGGATATCCACCAAAGGCGTACGCGCCAACGACCGCAGGCCCGCATATTCGGGCCCGACCGACAGCATCACAGCTCCGCCGCCTCGTACGTATTCAGCGATGTTGCGAAAGTATGACGGCGGCAACACGTCGCGCACCATATAGCGGTCAAAGACGATCAGATCGAACTCGTCAATTTTCTCTTCGAACAGCTCGCGCACGGGGAACGCGATCAGCGAAATTTCGTTCAGCGGCGTGAAATCATTTTTCTCAGGCGGGCGTAAAATCGTGAAGTGCACCAAGTCCACCGACGGGTCCGACTTTAAAAGATTGCGCCAGGCGCGCTCACCGGCGTGCGGCTGGCCCGACACCAACAGCACCCGCAAACGATCCCGCACCCCGTTGATCGAGACCACGGCACGGTTGTTAAGCGATGAAAGCTCGTCAGGGGCAGCGCCGGCCTCGATCTCGACGATCGTCGCACCGGCGTGGGCCAGCGTAAGATCGAGGGTATGCTCTTTGCCGGTCTCCAGCGTCAGCGTTTCCAAGACCTCGCCATCGACGCGGATCGTCACGTCGGCGAGGTTGTCGCCGAACCCGGCACCAGGCCCCGCCGCGCGCTCTTCTATCCTGTAACGCACACTGACATCGTTGCCGACGATCCCATAGCCGGGCGCATCAGAAATCACCAGACGGCGATCTTTTTCATCGCGCTTGCCGGTGATCAGCATATGCACAGGCCCCGGCAGGCCGCCCGCGCCTGCCAAATCGGCATCGTGAATTTGCCCGTCCGTGATCACCACCGCGCCTGCAAAGCGGGACCGCGGCATATCGCCCAACGCATCGCTGAGCGCCCCCACCAAGCGAGTGCCGCCTTTGTTGGCAGAGCCATCCCCGTCGCCCAGTGTCACGGTACGCACGTCCAGGCCCGGCATCTCAGCGAAGCTTTCGCGGACGGCAGCGACAGCGGCCTCGGCCTCAGCACGGCGCACACCGATGCGCTGGCTGGTGCTTTCATCGATGACAATCAAGGCAATATCGGATTCCGCCGTGCGTTCTTCGACGCTGATAGAAGGGACCAACAACGCCAAAATCAACGCGCCCAACAAGGCGGCGCGCGCCAGCACACCCTTCATGCCAGCGCGCAACACCTGCACCAACAGCAGTGCCGCAGCGAGGCCGGCCAACGCTGCGATGACAGCGGGCGGCAACGCCGGGGACCAAAGGATTTCCGTCGTCATTGGCCGAGCCTCTTTATGATCGCCGGCATGTGCACCTGATCGGCTTTGTAATTGCCGGTCAGCACGTACATCACCAAATTGATGCCGAAACGGAATGCCATTTCGCGCTGCCGCTCACCGCCCGGCACAACAGGAAAGATCGGTCGCTGCGTCTCGTCGAGTGCCCATGCCGCCGCCCAATCGCTGGACCCGGCAACCACCGGCGAAACCCCGTCGTTGACCCGTTCACCGGCGCGCTCAACCCACAACGCGGCCCCGGCGTAGCGGCCCGGGAAGGCATCCATCAAATAGAATGAACGCGTTAAAACATGGTCCTTACCGACCGGCACCAAAGGCGGCAAATCCAAGCCCAGCGCCAAATCCCTTAGCGCCGTCGCCTGTGCGCCACCGCCACGCTCTTGCGTGTCGAACAAGATCGTGCCGCCGTTGCGCAGGTATTCTTTCACCGCCAGCCGCGCCACATCGTCGAGTTCGTAAAACGCCGTGACCGGCCAATAGATCAGCGGGAAAAACGTCAGATCATCGCGCCCGGGTTGGATCGGTTGTGGCGGCCCCAACTCAGCCGCCGTGCGCCGCGCCAACATGACGGTTAATCCGCTGAGGCCAAGCGCACTGATGTCATCGACCCGCGCATCGCCAGTCTGCAAATAGGCGAGCCGGGTTTCGAGACTGTTTTCAAGGGCGAACCGTTCGGCGGCATGTGCGGGCGATACGAGGCCGCCGCTTAACATCATCATCACAACGGCGCCGGCCGCCATCCCGACACGGCGACCGCCGCCGCGCACCCAAAGACCGGCCAGCATATCCAACATGAACAGCACCAAAGCAGCCAAGAATATCCACGGCGTCAAATCCCGCTCCGCCGGTTTCTCATAGTCTGCCTGCGTCATATCCTCATGCAACGGCAGCATCGATAACGGCGGCAACGAGGTCGTCAGGTTGAACGCACGGCGCAGGTCTTCGGCGCCGTAAATGCCGGGTGGATGCGTTTCGGACACCAAATCCCGGTCAATGGCCTTGGCCTCAATCGGCTGCACGTTGGCCGCCGGCGGGCCCATGCGCGCGAACGCATCCATGATCTGCAACGGCACCAACGGCGGCGCGTCACCAGCGCCGACGACACCGAGGCCGAGCGCACTTAAGCGCTGCATCATTTCAACAAACAAACCACTCAGCGGCAAGTTTGACCACGACGTATTGGCTGCGGTGTGAAACAACACCACAAAGCCCTGCCCGCGTTTGTCTGCGGTCACCAAAGGCGTGCCGTCTTCGAGGGCGGCCCATGTTTTGCGCGCCAAATCCGGTGTCGGCTGTGCCAGCACTTGGCGTGCGATCCGCACATCACCCGGAATCGGCAAACCATTGAACGGCGAGCTTTCTGCGAACGGCATCAAGCCCATTGGCTTTTGCCACGACATCGCGCCGCCGATCACCCGGTCGCCGGCCCTGAGTGGCACCGGTAAAAATAAGTCCGCCGGCCCAGGCATTATTTCGGATGTGTGCCGCGCCAGCGCAGGCCCCGCGAAGCGGACCAAGATTCCACCCTCTTCGATCCAGGTATTGAGTTGCGCTCGGTTTGTCGTCGACACATCAACGCCGTCCGGCAGCGCCAGGACAGATAACGGCTGCGCAAAGACATCGCGGAAATTGCCGACGCGTACAGACGTCGACCCTTGCAGCGCGCGCGCAATATAATAGGCGCTTGAGAGCAACGGCTGCACGTCGGCGGCATTGTCCGCGCTCAAAATGCCGACCGGGCGGCGACGCCAGCGTTGATCTAACAACACCACGGCCCCGACATTCTCACCGTCTGCAATCTGCAGCCGCTCAATACGATTAAGGATTTCGACAGGTGCATCCAACGCGGCGGTGGCTTTCGCTTCAGCCGCACCGAACGTCACCGTTACCGTGGCCTGCACCCGACCTTCACCGTCCAGGCCGCGTATCTCGTACGCCGTATCCGCGTTAGTTGTGTTGGCACGTTCCAGCATTACCGACAGGCCCGCAGTCGTGCTGGTAGGCGGGCGCAAGACAGTGACCGGATTAAGGGCATCGACATACACCGTCACTTCGCCAAGTGCCCGCAGCCGTTCGGATAGCGCTTCCGCACCCGGCCCATCGAGTCCATCGGAAAGCCAGCGCACATCCGCCAATGCCTCGAATCCGCCTTGCCAGTCGGCCAGCGCGTCCGCCGCTTCGCCCCGATCCGTCGGCCATGGTAACGGCAGCAATTTGTTAACGGCGCTTCTGGCTTCGGCGGGACCGAGCGCGATGACCTCAATCGCACTGCCGTCCGCAGGGGGTGCGGTCGCCAACAGCACCACGCGTCTGCCGGCCCGAAGTGCGCGATCGGTGAGCGACAACGCGACCTCGCGCCGACGATCCCAGCCGTCCGCCGCAGCCCATCCGTTATCAACCACCAACAACATTGGCTGCGACACACTGCCGGCAGGCTCCGCATTTAATAAAGGCCTGGCGGCGGCAAAAATAATCAAGCTGGCAACGGCCAAGCGCAACACCAACAACCACCAAGGCGTGCGGGCCGAGGTCTCACGATCCGTCACGATTCCGAACAACAATCGAATCGGCGGGAACACGATCTTTTTCGGGATCGGCGGCGTCAGGCGTAGCAACCACCAAATCGCCGGCAGCACGATCAGGGCTGCAAGCGCCCAGGGAACCGCAAACGATAATGCGCCCAGCGACACCATCTACCGACCCTCCGTCGCGCTAAGGGCCAAGTATAACGCCATCAGCGCAGTCTCGGGCGCATGATCGGTGCGGTGTCGTGTGAATCCCCAGCCGGCGCTACGCGCAATATCTGCGACCCCAGCACCGTGCGCTTTGAATACCTGTTGATAGCGCTCGGCCACCGTTTCGACGTTGCCGATTACGGCCCGCCCCTCGCCCTCCGGCCCTTCAAATTGGACGCGGCCCTGAAACGGAAATACTTCCTCGGCGGGGTCAACGATCTGCATCACATGGCCGCGTACGCCGTGGTGGGCATAGGCGTTAATCGCGATCCGCACGTCGTCGAGCGGCGTCAAAAAATCGCTGAACAACACCAGGCGCGCATGGCGGGGCAGCATTTCGAACTTCGGCAGGCCGGCATCAGACAGGCGATCTTTTTCGATCTCGGTCCACAGCTGCGCCAGCGCATGGCGACCGGCACTGGGCGGTGCGCCGGTGCCAAGCAACGCCACATGCTCACCGCCTTTTACCAACAGCGACGCCAGCGCCATCAACAACAGATCGGCGCGCGACCGCTTATCACTCTGCGCAGGGTCCGAACTGAATACCATCGACGGCGAGCCGTCGCGCCACAGCCACACGCTTTGCGCGGCCTCCCACTCGGTTTCCCGAATGAACACCGGATCACTTTTCGCCGATTGCCGCCAATCGATGCGCTGCACGGAGTCGCCGGACTCATAGCGCCGGAACTGCCAAAACGTTTCGCCTTGGCCGACACGCCTGCGCCCGTGCACCCCTTGCGAGACCGTGTTGGCGACCCGTTCGGCCGCCACCATCAAAGGCGGCAGGCCGGCGGCCAGTGCCTCGGCACGGTGGTGGGATTGCAGGGCGTGATCAGCCATTCGGTGCTACCCTATACGTGCTGCAAGTGCGTCGATGATCTCCTCAAGCGTCACCCCTTCGGCCCGGGCCGCAAACGTCAGCGCCATACGATGACGCAAGATCGGCTGCGCCAGAGCCAGCACGTCATCAATCGACGGCGCCAAGCGCCCTTCGATCACGGCCCGTGCGCGCACGCCCAGCATCAGCGCCTGCGAGGCACGCGGCCCCGGCCCCCAAGATACGTTGGTTTGCACGATCGCCAGATCTGAGGTTTCCGGGCGCCCGGCGCGGACCAAGGTCAAGATCGCTTCGGCCACGGATTCGCCGACCGGCACCGAGCGCACCAACCGTTGTGCCGCCATCAATGTTTCCGGATCCATCACTTGGCCGGGTTTAACATCTTCGTTGCCAGTGGTCTTGATCAGAATGCTTCGCTCGGCCTCGAGATCAGGATACTCGACATTCACCTGCATAAAGAATCGGTCGAGCTGCGCTTCGGGCAGCGGGTACGTGCCTTCTTGTTCGAGCGGGTTTTGCGTCGCCAGCACATGGAAGGGTTTTGGCAGGTCATAATACTGACCGGCGACCGAGACCCGCTTTTCCTGCATCGCCTGCAACAAGGCAGACTGGGTGCGTGGGCTGGCGCGGTTAATTTCGTCGGCCATCAACAGCTGCGCGAACACGGGCCCTTTGATAAAGCGGAACCCGCGGCGCCCGCCTTCAGCTTCTTCGAGGACTTCCGAGCCCAGAATATCTGCCGGCATTAAGTCAGGCGTGAACTGCACGCGCTTGTCATCAAGGCCAAACACGGTGCCCAGCGTTTCCACCAGCCGCGTCTTGCCCAGGCCCGGCACACCGATCAGCAACACGTGGCCGCCCGCGAGCAGCGTCACCATGCTTTCTTCGACGACCTGTTCTTGGCCGAAGATCGCTTGGCCGACGGCAGCGCGCGCCGCCGTCATTTTTTCGGCTAATGCCTCGATTTCCGCAACGGGGCTTTGGCCCGCCCGACCGTTCGGACTATCTTTGTCTTCGGGGCTTGCAGTCAATGTCACGTTGATGCCTCCTGGGCTGGTTGAAAGAGGAGCGTAACGGATGACCGATACACCGGAAAAGCTCGAAAATATGACACTTGGTGATGCCCGGACCCAATCCGGCACTTCACCTTGTCCGCCGCCCGCCGGTATGGACCCAAAACCGGGCCAACATGTGATCGGCGAGATCGATATGCGCATCGCGTCCGATGGCACTTGGTTTTATATGGGCACGCCGATCACACGAAACAGCCTCGTTCATTTATTTTCTACCGTTGTCCGCCGCGATACCGATGGCGCCTACTGGCTTATTACGCCTGTCGAGATGGCCAGGATCAAGGTCGAAGATGCGCCATTTTTAGCCGTTGAGGTGAGCGTCACAAATGACGATGGCGTGAACACGCTGAACTTTCGCACCAACACAGGGCGCTGGGTTGTCGCAGATGCCGCCCATCCGATCCGGGTCGACATTGATCCAGAGACCAACGAGCCCCGCCCATATCTGCGTCTGGCCGAAGACGGCACGGAAGCCCGTATCAACCGGGCGGTATTTTACGATCTTGTAGAGATGACCGAACAAGCCGATATCAAGGGTAAGGCGGTGCTCACGCTAGCAAGCGGCGGCGCCACATTTATCCTTGGCCCTGCGACGGAGGACATATGAATCGCACGCAGATCATGGACCGGATCGGCAACGCGGCCCGCGAAATCGGGATCCGCTCGTCACGTGGCGATCACGACCTGAACCCGGGCATGACGCCATTAAGCAAGCTTCGCCAGGCCGCCGTTCTGGTGCCCGTAATCGAGCGTGCGGACGCACTGACCCTAATGCTGACCCAGCGCACCGATCATTTGAACGACCATCCGGGCCAGATCAGCTTCCCGGGCGGGCGAATCGAGACTGCAGACACGTCGCCCGAAGACGCCGCGTTGCGCGAAGCCGAAGAAGAAGTCGGCTTGATCCGTGATCACGTTGAAGTCATCGGCAGGCTCGATCAATACGTAACCCGCACCGGCTTTTCCGTAACCCCGGTGGTCGGTTTGGTGAACCCGGCGTATACTGTACAACCGGACCCATTTGAGGTCGCGGAGGTGTTTGAAGTGCCGCTGGCTTTCTTGCTCGACCCAGCCAACCACCGCCGCGATTCGCGAATCTACAAAGGCACTAAACGGGAATTTTACGCAATGCCCTATGGTGAGTATTACATTTGGGGTGCAACCGCAGGCATGATCCGAAATCTTTATGACGTGCTGGCAACGAACGAGGACTGAGTGATGGGACGACTGTTGCTGACATATATATTACCGCTGATCTTTCCGCTGTTGGTCTATTTGGCCTGGAATGCATATGCGCGCAGTAAGGCAAAACGTTCCGGCGGCGTGCCGCCCAGCTTGGAACGCGGCCCAATCTTCTGGGCGATTGTGGCCGGCTTTATATTGCTGGTCACCTCGTTATTGACGTTGGCCGTCCTGGGGGGTGACTCACCAGATTCAGGACAATACGTCGGCCCACGCTATGAAGACGGCAAGATCATTCCGCCGACATTCATCCCGGACCCGAATAAATGATCTCGATGCTAGCCAGCCAGGAGCCGACCGGCAAATTGGGGCCGGAACCCTGGCTGACAGCACCTGAAACCGTCCGCGTGTTCGCCGCCTTACAACGCGACGGTGCGGACGTGCGCTTCGTCGGCGGCTGCGTGCGCGACGCACTGGCCCACAAGCACGTTTCCGACATTGATATCGGTACGCCGGACCCGCCGAACCGGGTGATGGCATTGTTAGCCGCAGACGGCATCAAGACCGTGCCTACCGGGATCGACCACGGCACCGTCACCGCCGTGATCGACAAGCACACGTTTGAGATCACCACACTGCGCTGTGATGTCGAAACCGATGGTCGACGCGCCGTCGTTGCCTATACCGAAGACTGGATCGTCGATTCATCCAGGCGGGATTTCACCATCAATGCCTTGTCGGCGACGCCGGATGGCGACATCTATGATTACCACGACGGCATTCCCGATTTAGCGCACGGCAAAGTGCGCTTTATCGGCCGCGCCGACGCGCGCATCGAAGAAGATCATTTGCGTATCCTCCGATATTTCAGATTTTACGGCCATTACGGACGTCCGCCAGCGGACGTCGCCGCTTTCAATGCGTGCCGCAAACATGCTGAGAAACTGCGCGAGATTTCCGCCGAACGCATCCGCCATGAGGTGTTGCGCATCTTGATGGCGCCCGATCCTGCTGACGTGTTTTTGCTGATGAAGAATGCGCATGTTTTGGACGAGGTGCTGCCCGAAGCCGGCAACATCGGACGCCTGCGCGCGACTGCGTGGCTGGCCACGCGGGCGCTGGTGCTGGACGGCCTGCATCCGGACCCGGTCCGCAGATTGGGTGCATCGCTGAGTGCGGACGCAGACGCCAGCGCCGTCGGATCTCGGCTCAGACTTTCCAACAGAGAAAGTGACCGTCTCGTCAAAATGACTGAGATCGTGCATGCGCTGCGCGAACCGCTCAGCGAAAGCGCGACGCGGCGATTGGTGCATATGCACGGCGGCGAAGCCGTGGCCGACGCAACGATCTTAGCCTGGGCGGAACGCTTGGCCGAGGTCGCAAAATTACCGTCAGATGAGACCGGCGCGCGCCGGAAGATGCTGGAAACCGCGCTTGCATGGAAATCCCCAACGTTCCCCATCGGCGGCACGGATGCGCAAGCGCTGGGCCTGGAACGCGGTCCCCAGATCGGCAAAGCGCTCCGCTCTGTCGAGGATTGGTGGGCGGCGAGCGGTTTCAGCGCGGACCGGGACGCATGCCTGGCACACCTGCAAAAAGCCATTCAAGATATGAGCACTCAAAAAAGTCAAAAAAAGGATAACGATAAATGACGGAACTTCGAGTGTGTTTTGTGGGCGACAGTTTAGTGCTGGGTACGGGCGACGATGATTTTCTGGGATGGCCGGGCCGCATCATGCAACGCGAGCGCGCGGGCGGACATAACGTGACACTCTATAACACTGGCATCCGCGGCGACACCACAACGATGATCGAGCCCCGTTGGCGCGCCGAAGCTGAAGCCCGGCTGCCCAAGGAAAACCCCTGTGCCCTGGTGTTCTCGTTCGGTTGTAACGACATGGCGATGCAGAGCGGCGAGTTGCGCAATGCCCCCGAAGTGGCGGTGGCATCGGCAAAAAGAATGATTTCAGAAGCAAAGGACTGGCTGCCGACGCTGTGGATCGGCCCGCCGCCGGTGAACGATGATGATATGCCGTTCTCGTCGGTGCCCGGGCGAGAAAGATTTTTGTCGTCGAGCCGGAATGTGCAGCTTTCCGATATGTTCCAAGACGTCGCCGCCGAGTTGGGTGTGCCGTATCTGGACTTATTCTCACTGCTGGCCGCGAACTCGGAATGGCCGAAGTTTTATGTGAAAGGCGACGGCGTGCATCCGACGCGCGAAGGGTATGCCACCATCGCCGAACACATCATCGGCTGGGATGCCTGGCGAAAGTGGTTCGATGCCTGAAGAAAACCCTGAAACTTTACCTAAGCGCCTGTCCAACGGCGATTTGGATGCGCGATTGCGTGCGCATATTCTGACACTGAGCGAAGCGCGCGGCGTCGGCAAAACCATCTGCCCGTCCGAAGCCGCGCGGGCCGAACGTCCGGACGATTGGAACAGCCTAATGAAGCCGGTGCGCCGCGCCGCACAAGCACTGGCCCGCGAAGGTTTGATCACGATTTACCGCAAAGGCAAACCGGTCGACCCGGACAAGTTTAAGGGTGTCATTCGGCTCGGGTTGCCGCCAGCTAAGTAATCTTCATTCCGCGGGCTGAGACAACGTCAAGCCGGCGCGCACCTCATTCATGATGCTATAAGCTGCATCATCGAGTTTAAGACATGACAGCGCCGCCAAACCATGCTCGGGCATCACACGAATAACCCGCGCGCGGATGTCCACAGCAATCGGCTTGCTGACTTTTTTGTAGCTGCGTTCGTCGGCAAGGCCATCAATGCGGACCAGCGCGCCCGTCGGCATGATACCGTGGTCATCTTCCAGCAAGAATCCGCCAAAACTCCATTCCGCCGTTAAATACGTGCAGCCACCGATACGTAAATATAATTGTGGAATCTCAAGCCGCTCGTACCGGCGGCGTTCGCC
This sequence comes from uncultured Rhodospirillales bacterium, assembly GCA_963974935.1. GTDB lineage: Bacteria > Pseudomonadota > Alphaproteobacteria > Rhodospirillales > Casp-alpha2 > UBA4479. The sequence continues at coordinate 145,213 of CAXBEV010000004.1, forward strand.
CGCAGCAAATGCAATATTTCCCATACCGGCCCCCATCCGCCAATCCCAGAAGAGACTATATTTACATAAATTTATAAGCTTTACCTGTGACGAACATCACTCGCAAAAGGGGCGCTTAATTAGGCACCCACACCTTACCTTGCATCAACGCGCGCGCGGTTCGGTAGACGGTGCAGCTGTTAGCGACGACGCTCGTGTTGTCCGCCGTAACGTCGGCATCGACGGGTAGCACGCCCGACGGGTTCGACAAGCGAAGGTCGCCGGGCTGGGTACGGCATAGTGCATGCGGCACGCTGCCCGGAATCCGACACGCGACGCCCAAACACATGGCGCCGGTCAACGGCAATACCCGGTGCACTTGGCCCATCGAAACAATGCGCGCCGCCAGATCATGACTATCCGCGTCGATCTTGGCACCGGACAACGACATGCTGGCAATCGGTTTGCCGACAATGCCGATCTTCGGGTTGCCGGCTGCAGCGGCATCTGGGCTTTCGGCAAGCCCCATGGCGACGGCTGCCACGCACCGCACCGCATCGAGCGCCTGCATAAACGCGGTGTCAGCCTCAAGCTCGCTGACGGTTTCCGCGCCGGTTTTTCCGAACCGCTCGGCAGCGACAAAGACCACGGCGTTTGACGCATCGACCAGGCTCGCTTCGACCTTCCCGACTCCGGGCACATCTAACACGTCGAGCGCATTGCCGCTCGGCAACAAGCTGCCCGACGTGGCACCGCCCGGATCCAAATAGTCGAGCCGGATCGCAGATCCGCTACCACCGACGCCGGGTATTTCAAAATCACCGGCAGGCTGGAAGCCGCCGTCCCGGACCTCGAACGTGGCGTGATAGATTTTTTGCGTGTTCGTGTTGAACACACGAACCGTAAAGCTGCCGTCTGCATTCGCCGCCATCAAGCCAGTGTCGACGGCAAACGGGCCGACGGCGGACGACAAGTTACCACACGTCGCGGAATAATCGGCTTCGGGCTTATCGATCAGCACTTGCGCGAATGTGTAGTCGACATCGGCACCCTCGACATCCGACAGCCCGACGACCACCGCTTTCGAGACCGACGACACGCCGCCGCCCATGCCGTTCAACTGGCGCCCGTACGGATCGGGACTGCCCAACGCTTCGACAAAGATCGGGTCGCGTTCGGCGCGCGCGGTAGGTATCCAATCGTCACGAAAAAACACGCCCTTCGACGTGCCGCCCCGCATGAAAATCGCTTCATATGCTTTTTGGTTCATACGTCGATGCTAGCGGGCCGCATGAGCCAGAGCAATGCCGTCAAATCAAACGTTCGCGCCAATCTGCTGTATCATTTCCGCCAGCAACACGTCGCGGCATGTGGTCAGAGACACATAGACGGAACCCATATCTGTGCGTTGACGCACCATGCGACCGGAACCCTAGACGCCCTACTACACTGAACACGTCAATTGCATGCCAGTCGGCCCGTTACGAGGTATTACGTTGAAATTTAAATGTCTTTTAAAAATACGCGATGGCCGGCGCATGCATGGCGCCAGCCTTTCGCATAATTTTGCTGGCTAAAAATTATCGATCTCGTGGTCCTGCGAAGAACCAGATGATCACGCCCAACAGCGGCAGCAACAAGATCAGAATGATCCAGAATACTTTTTGGCCGGTGGTCGCACGACTGCCGAGTGTTTTAATGATTGCATACACATCGGCGATCAAAATCAGCAGGCCGCCAAGCCCGATACCTTCTAAACCCATCTTCGTTATCCTTTTATATACTCGATGATACGGCGCAAGATAAGCACGCGCCTACGGCCATGCAACATCAGGCGGCAAGCTCATCAAGATTGCTTCCACATTACCGCCGGTCTTCAGACCGAAGATCGTGCCCCGGTCATACAACAGATTAAATTCCACATAGCGACCCCGTTTGATCCGCTGTGCCTGCTTTTCTTCGGGCGTCCACGACAAGTTCATCTTATCGCGCGCTATGTCTGGGTATACCTGCACGAAAGCACTGCCGACGTCTTGGGTGAAGGCGAAATCCGCTTCCCAGTCTCCGGTCCAATGGTTGTCATAGAATATTCCACCAACGCCCCGCATCTCGCCCCGGTGTGGCAAATAGAAATACTCGTCGCACCATTTTTTGAAGCGCGGGTAAAAGTCATCACCGTGCTTATCGCAGGCACCTCGAAATGCCGCGTGGAAGCGCTCGGTCTCGGCATCATTAGCGAAGACCGGAGTCAAATCGCCGCCGCCGCCAAACCAACCCTGGGTGGTGACAATCATGCGTGTGTTCATATGCGCAATCGGCACCAACGGCGAACGCGGATGGATCACCACGGAAACCCCTGCGGCCCAAAACCGCGGATCCTTGTCGGCGCCTGGAATGCGGGCGCGGAACTCTTCTGAGAACTCACCGTGCACGGTGGAAATATTGACGCCGGCTTTCTCAAAAACCCGCCCCTCGCGAAGCACCGCCATGGTGCCGCCGCCGCCGCCGTCGCGTTCCCACGACGTGCGCGCGAACTTGGCAGGCGCGAAGTCTCGGTTCATGCTTTGTACTTCGGCATCGTCTTCCAGCGCTTCCAAGCGCCCACATAGGCGGTCGCGGAGTTCCGCAAACCAAGCTTGCGCGCGCTTTTTATGATCGTCGGCGAACAGGGTGTCGGTGACCTGATTGGTCGGTATCTCATCCTCGGCTTTTGCCGCGTGTTCGTTCATCTTCGCTCCCACTCAAATCATGTTGCTATTGTTTCGGAGCCGGGCAACGCTTGCAACTGGCGAAGCGCTTCAAAAGCGGTAATCGCCCCCGAAACGGCGACATTCATCGAGCGCAGGCCGTCCACCATCGGCAGTTTGACGCGGGCATCGGCGCTGTCGTGAACATGGTCAGGCACCCCCGCACTTTCCCGGCCCAGCAACAAAATATCACCGGGCTGAAAGCTGAAATCCTGCAACAAGGTGTCCGCCTTTGTGCTGAGCAGCACGATACGCCCGGCAAATCCCTCAGCAAATACTTTGTCGTTGAACGCCTGCCAGCTGGCGTGGCGGACCAAGGCGGCGCGCTCAGCATAATCCATCCCGGCGCGGCGCATACGCGAATCCGACAGCACAAAGCCGCAGGGCTCGATCACATGCACCTGCATACCGAAGCATGCGCCGGTCCGGATCAGATTGCCGGTGTTTTGTGGAATATCCGGCTCAAATAAGGCAAAGGCGATCGGTGCGCCGTTGGGCTCGGTCATTTTAGAGTCCTTAAAAGCGTGTTGAATGATCCGGAAGTTAGACCGTAAAGCCTTGCAACGCCTGGGTCATCAAGTATAACAAGCCCGCGTTTTTGGCGAGCGTAAACACGATATTATTTTGCGTCGCCTGCGTTGCGCGCTTGAACTAATGGTCCTTGCACCATTACGATTGTGACGACGTTAGAAATCCGATGCGGGTGACCGTGTCGGAGGCTTGAGAAGGCTGTTACAAAACTGGCACAGAGACGACTCACTGCTCCGGCGGTGATCGACAGAGGGTCAATCGAGGGGAATTTCAATGAGCGATACCGCACACGCGGGCCAACCCACGCAAAATGCCGAAATCGATGAGCAGACGCGTCGCGATTTCCTGCTTTGGAGCACAATCGCCGTCGGCGCCGCCGGCGCCGCACTGGCTGCTTGGCCGTTCATCGATCAGATGAACCCGGCCGCCGATACGCTGGCCCTGGCCTCAACCGAGGTTGATCTGTCGAAGATCGAAGTCGGCCAAAGCATCACCGTAGTCTGGCGCGGCAAGCCGGTGTTCATCCGTTACCGCACCGAAGAAGAAATCGCCGAGGCGAAAGCTGTCGACATGGCCGTCCTACCCGACCCTGAAACGGACACGGCACGTGTTCAAAAGTCGGAATGGCTGATCATGGTTGGCGTGTGCACGCACCTCGGCTGCATTCCGCTCGGCCAAAAACCCGGCGACTCCAAAGGTGATTACAACGGCTGGTTTTGCCCATGCCACGGGTCGCATTACGACACGTCAGGGCGTATTCGGAAGGGACCGGCACCTCTCAACCTCGTCATTCCGAACTATGAATTCCTCGACGACAATTCCGTCCGGATCGGGTAAGGGAGAGAGATTATGAGTGGTTCCTCAAACTTCCAGTCAAACAGCAAGATCGTTAACTGGATCGAATACCGGTTGCCGATCTTTTCATTCATGGACGCGCAACTTAATCAATACCCAACGCCGAAAAACCTGAACTATTTCTGGAACTTCGGCTCGCTCGCCGGCATCGTTCTGGTGATTATGATCGTCTCAGGCATCACGCTCGCCATGCAGTACGCATCGACCGAAGCAGACGCGTTCACATCAATCGAGCGGATCATGCGCGACGTCAACTTCGGCTGGTTGATCCGTTATATCCACGTGAACGGCGCCAGCATGTTCTTTATTGTTGTGTTTATTCACATCTTTCGGGGTCTGTACTATGGATCATACAAGGCACCGCGCGAAATTTTGTGGATAATCGGTGTCTTCATCTTACTTGCCATGATGGCAACCGCATTCATGGGCTATGTGCTGCCTTGGGGCCAAATGAGCTTTTGGGGTGCCACCGTGATCACCAGCCTGTTCTCGGCAATCCCATTGGTCGGCGAATCGATCGTGCGACTGCTTTGGGGCGGCTTCGTTGTCGGTGAGCCGACGCTGAAGCGTTTCTTTGCACTACACTATCTGTTGCCGTTCGTGATTGTTGGGCTTGTGTTCTTGCACCTCTGGGCGCTGCACATACATCATTCCAACAACCCGACCGGCGTCGAGATCAAAGACGAAAAGCAAGACACCATCCCGTTCCACCCATACTACACCATCAAAGACATGTACGGCCTGGGGATTTTGTTGTTGATCTTCGCGTTCTTCGTGTTCTTCGCACCGAACTACTTCGGTCATCCGGACAACTACATCCCGGCGAACTCGCTGATCACCCCTACGCATATCGTGCCGGAATGGTACTTCTTGCCATTCTACGCGATCTTGCGGGCGTTCACGAACGACTACGTAATCTACAGTTGGTTCTTGCAGTGGTTCATGTCGGCCAAGCTTGCCGGCGTGATCGCGATGTTCGCATCGATTTTGGTGCTGTTGCTGTTGCCGTGGCTGGATCGCTCGCGGGTACGCTCGGCTAAGTACCGCCCGGTGTACAAGCTGTTCTTCTGGCTGTTCGTGATCGACTGCATCATCTTGGGCTGGGTCGGCGGTCAGCCGGCGGAAGGCACCTTGGTGCTGATCGGTCAGATTTCGACGACTTGGTACTTTGCACACCTGTTGGTGTTCATCCCAATCATCGGTATCCTTGAACGTCCGAAACCGTTGCCCGATAGCATTGCGGCATCGGTGATGGATTCTCATGCATCTCAGGCGGCGGAGTAAGACCATGAAAACGATGAAAACGCTTAGCGCAGCAGCGCTCGTAATCGGTGTCATGGGCGGCGTCATGACCGCTGGCGGCAACGCTCAAGCCGCCGTCGGCCCAAAGGCGCCGGCGCTGGACTGGTCGTTCAACGGCATCTTCGGCACCTATGACCGGGCATCCCTGCAACGTGGTTTCCAAGTATTCAAGAGTGTCTGCGCAAGCTGTCATTCCATGAACTTGATGGCGTTCCGCAATCTGGAAGCCCTGGGCTACAACGAAGACGAAGTGAAAGCGATCGCCGCCGACTACGAGGTCCAAGCGGGCCCGAACGACGACGGTGAAATGTTCATGCGTTCGGCAAACCCGGCCGACCGCTGGCCGGCACCCTTTGCCAACGACAAGATCGCGGCGATTTCCAACGGTGGCGCTATTCCGCCGGATCTCTCGTTGATCACCAAAGCACGCGGTTCCGGTGGCGACTCCGCGATCCGCGCATCGCTGCTGCAGCCAGGTGGGTTCCCGCTTGGTGCCGATTACATACACGCATTATTGACCGGCTATAAAGAAGAAGCGCCGGCAGGCTTCAGCCTTGCTGGGGGCAAGTATTACAACGTGTACTTCCCGGGTAACACCATATCGATGGCACCGCCGCTTTATCCCGATGGGGTTGAATATGCGGACGGCACCCAGGCCACCGTCGACCAACAGGCGCGCGACGTTGCCATGTTCTTGAACTGGGTGTCTGAGCCTGAGCTCGAACAGCGTAAAAACCTCGGCATCAAAGTGATGCTGTTCTTGCTGGTGTTAACGGCTATGTTGTACGCACTGAAACGGAAAATCTGGGCGAACGTTCACTAAAGGACAGCCGGCCGGCTTAAACGACAAAACGCCCCGATCAACGATCGGGGCGTTTTTTGTTTTTATCGCGCAGTGTCGCAAGTTACTCGGAAGCGACCATACCACGCGCGACGTTCAAGAGTTGGTCGGCAAAAACAAACTCTTTTTCAGCACAACGCTGTTCAGCCAAAATCATAATCTGGTCTAACACTTTGCCCGACTTGTCACCGATATCCGGTTCGTTTTCGCGTGCCGTTTTAGCATCTTCAAGCGCTTGTTTGCACTGAGCCGAGGTCGTGATCATCGAAGCCGATACGGAGGATGCTTGCACGACAACAAACGCCATAAGCGCCACTGACGCGAACAGAATGGTCTTGGATTTCATTTTAATAATCCCAGGAGTGCGGCACCGACCCATCGGCGCCTCGTCGCGGCTTTGCCTACGACGTCAGCGCGGGAATATATACCGATTACTAAACCGCGCAATAGGAATCATAAGCTACACAAAAATGTGATCGCACACCCAAAACGGGTCAGTCGACGATAAACAGTTTCGCGCCGAACTCGGTACGTGAACGATGCGGTGCGTCGCCGAAATCTGAGACCTGATAGCTCATCCCCGGCGTCATAACGACGCTACGCCCGTCCTTGAGCTCGCTCGTCATCTCGCCTTCCAAGACATACAAAATATGCCCACGGTCGCACCAATGATCGGCAAGATAGCCTGGTGAATACTCGACGACGCGGATGCGAATGTCTCCGACCTCGAGAGTGCGCCACTCCGCATATCCTGTCTCGCCGGGATACGTGACGGGCGCGACCGCAGACCAATCGGTGAGGGTGAACGGCAACGTGGGTATCTTCATGCGCTTTGCTCCAACTCAAGTTTTCGGATCCGCCCAGGCGCTGTAGTTTTTGAATTTCTCCAGAACCACCTCCATCTCGCCGACCGTCAGCAGGTTCGGTTTGCCGACCGCGAGCGCCTTGAGGTATTGCTCAGCGAGCGTTTCAATCTCGACCGCGCGCTTGAACGCGTCTTCAATGTTGCGGCCCATTACCAGCATCCCGTGGTTCGCCATCAGACAAGCGAGCCGCCCATCCAAAGCTTCTAAAACAGCATCCGCCAGCGTCTCGGTCCCAAAGGTCGCATAGGGGGCACAGCGAATATCACGCCCCCCCGCCACCGCCACCATGTAATGAAACGGCGGAATGCCGCGACCTAGACATGCCAGCGTTGTCGCGTTGATGGAATGGGTATGCAGAATTGCGCCCGCACGCGGCTTCGCCGCCATGACCCGGCAATGAAAATGCCACTCGCTTGAAGGCGGACGGTGTCCGCGCAAAACCTTGCCGTCAAAATCGATTTTAACGATGTCCGTCGGCATCGTTTTGTCGTAGTCGAGCCCGGACGGCGTGATCAGCATACCACCCCCCACCCGGATAGACGCATTCCCGCTGGTCCCTTGGTTGAGCCCGGTCGCATTCATCCGCTGACACATCTGAATCAACTGCACGCGCGCCTGATAGTCCGGCACCCCGGCATCCGCATCGATACCGATGGGATCTGCCGCCGGTGCGCCACCATTTAACGCGGTCAAACGGGCAACCGGCTGCCCGCGTCGCGTCACCACCACATCGCGCCCGCTCTCGGCTTCCGCCAAAAGCCTGGAAAACCGTTGATTTGCCTCAGCTGCGCCGACATGCAGGGAGGGTTTTCGATATGCCATATAATATTAGTTACATACCTATGTAGTGTTGTCACTAAAATTATACACTCCAGTTAACCCAAGCTTCTGAGCGCACGCCATGCGCATGTTGATTTCCCACACCGTCCGCCTGTGCTTCAATAGCTAAAACAAAACCATGTTGAGGAGATAATCATGAGCGCCTATGTCATCGACAGTGAGCTATTTCGCGATCAATTCTCGACGCCTGAGATGCGGGCCATCTTCGATGACCGGCGTACCGTTCAGGCTTGGTTGGACGTTGAAGTCGCCCTCGCCGAAGTTGAGGCCGAGCTCGGCATCATCCCAAGTGAAGCCGCAGTCGCCATCAACGAAGTCGGCGACGCGGCACTATATGACCTAGCGCAACTCAAGCACGAGATGGATCGCACGTCCCACCCCATCGTGCCCTTGGTCCGCGCCATCGCAGAAAAATGCCCGAACGACCTAGGTGAATACGTGCACTGGGGCGCGACCACGCAAGACATCATTGATACCGGGATGATGCTGCAAATCCGTGATGCTGAAACCGTCATTGATGAGCGTCTTGCCGCCTTGGCCAGCATTTTGACCGAGCATGCCATTACCCACGCCGCAACGGCCATGCCCGGGCGCACCCACGGTCAACATGCACAGCCGATCACGTTCGGCTACAAAACCGCCGTCTGGCTCGATGAAGTACGCCGCCATCAAACCCGGATGGACGAAATGCGGCCCCGTCTACTGGTCGGTCAATTCGGCGGCGCAGTCGGCACCCTCGCCGCTCTTGGCGATCAAGGGCTGACCGTGCGTGCGAACTTAATGGCAAAGCTGGAACTGGGTGAGCCTGACATTACGTGGCATACGGCGCGGGACCGCTTGGTGGAACTGGTTTCCGTGCTGGCCATGATTGCCGGCACCTGCGGCAAGATTGCACACGAAATCTACAGTCTGCAAAAAACCGAAGTGCAAGAACTCGAAGAGCCTTTTCCAGATGGCAAGGTCGGCTCGTCGACCATGCCGCACAAGCGCAACCCGGCAATCTGCGAAACGATCGTTGCATTGGCAAAGACCGTCCGCTCTGCCGTGCCGCTGGCGTTCGAAACCCTCATTGCCGAACACGAGCGTGACAAGATCGGGCTTCAGACTGAACGCGAATTCCTGGCCCGCACTATGGCGCAGACAGACGCTGCGTTGGCAAAAACAGTGATGGTCACGGACGGGCTCGATATCCGCGCTGAAAACATGCGCGCAAACCTTGATATCACCCAAGGCCTGACCCTGAGCGAAGCGGTGATGATGGCGCTTAGCGATAAGCTCGGCCGGCAAAAAGCACACGAGATCTTGTATCGCGCCTGCATGATGGCATTCAAAGAAGACACCACCATGCGTGAGGCCCTGATGCACTCTCTAGAAGTACGGGATGTACTGAGTGAGGACGAAATCGATTCGCTTCTGGACCCTGAAGCTTACACCGGCCTCGCTGCCCGAATGGCCCGTGATGTCGCCGCTGAGTAACATGTGACCATGTGATAAATACGTCCTTGCATACAACGCCTAAGATAGGAATCATTCAGAATTATTGTCGCACACAACTTATTTGATCGGTTCTACATGAGCGAAACCCAGAAAATTACCGCCCTCGTCGTTGACGACTCAGAACTCATGCGTGCCGTTTTGTCTGCCATCCTCACGCAAATCGATGTCGAGGTTATCGGCCAAGCCAGCAACGGTCGCGACGGCGTCGATATGGCGATTGAGCTTGAGCCGGATATGATCTTATTGGACGTGTTGATGCCGGAAATGAACGGCTATCTTGCCCTCGAAGAAATCGTCGGGCGCATGCACGAGCCATTTGTCATCATGATGACAAGTGTCGATGACGACGAAGTCATCCAGTCATCAATAATGGCGGGCGCACAGGACTACATCCAAAAAAGCCAAAACGTCGAAGGCATGACACCCCGACTGATCAAACATCGTGATGCATTGCGGCGGCGGCGTTAAGGCACGTAGTCTGCAATAAATTCCTCGATCACCGCTTCCAGACTGGCGCTTCGTGGGCACCCGATGGCTTCGGCGCGAGTGGCATCCATCCCTGTCGGCCAAGATCCGACAATCGCCTGCACGCCTGCGTCAGGTACATCCGTGATGGCGCCCAGCGTGATGTTGTGCCGGGCGGCAACGCGCTTGGTGGCGTCGATCATCTCCGCCACCGTGACCGTTAAGTTCGGCAAGTTGACGGTGCGGTCATCCACGAAGCTGTCCCGAGGCGCATCCAACAACGCGATCAAGCCATCCGCACACGCCCGATAGCCACCGACCATTAATGCCATGTCCCGAGGCACCGGCAAGCGGCAAACATCGCCCGCCAGCGGCTCGCGGATCACCCCACTTGCGAAGCTAGACGCGGCGGCATTGGGTTTGCCGGGCCGGACGATGATCGTCGGCAAGCGGGCGATGCGACCATCGATCAAACCTTTACGGCTCATATCGTTGATGATCAATTCCATCACCGCTTTGGTCATGCCGTAAGTGTTTTGCGGCACCGGACGGGTCATCATATCGACGCTTGCCGGCATCGCCGCCGAGCCGAAAATCGCCAAACTTGAAGTAAACAGCACCTTGGTCGCCGGCCCTTCGGCCCGCGCCGCTTCAAGCACGGCCCGTCCACCGTCGATATTGACCCGCATCGCCGCATCAAAATCTGCTTCCGCGCCGGCACTGACCATGGATGCCAGATGCACAACCGCATCCGCACCTTGCAGGCTCGCGCTCAAAAGTTTGGGATCGGTGATGTCGCCCAGCACGATGTTAACGTCCGCTTCCAAGCCGCCTAAACCTTCCGGCGGCAAGCCCAAATCAAACAGCGTGACGTTGTCGCCCCGCGCCACCAAGCGCGCCGCCAGCAGGCGACCCAAAAAGCCGCAGCCGCCGGTAATGACCGTTTTCATGCGTTTATTCCGCAGCGGACGAACGCTGACCTTCTTTGTAGAGCGCGCTCAAGCAATCGTCATCCATGGCCTGGATCGGCGTAAAATCACGATGCGCGATCCATTCCTTACGCGTGAATTTAGTGATGTGATTGGAAACCGCACACAGGCTCAGATACACAATAACCCGATTCCAAGGACTGATGTTAGGCGGGCTTGCATGCACCAAGTTGCCGTGGAACATCAACACCGAACCGGCAGGTCCCGTCGGCGCGACCACGCCGCCTTCGTCGGCGAGCGAACGCACGCTTTCACGGTCTAACGTCCATAACGGATAGCTGGTGGTTTCAAGATCGTGACCGGCCTCGACCACGCCTTTTTTATGGCTGCCCGGAATAAACAACAACGGCCCGTTCGCCGCCGTCACGTCGTCCAAAAACACCGAGATGTTCATCGCACGGGGCTCGGGCATGCCGTCGTCGCGGGCCCAGGTACCGTAATCCTGATGCCACTGCCAAACCTCGCCATCGAAGGCGGCTTTGGCGTTGATCTTATATTGATGCATATAGACGTCTTCGCCGAGCAGTTGCTTCACAGGCTCAATCAGGCGGGGGTGCGCGCCCAGACGTTTATGCGCTTCGTCATAGGTGTGCGCGGCAAACGCCGTCCTGGGCGCGCCGGAACTCTCACGCCAGACCTCTTCACGGTCAGAGTCATAGATATTAAGCGCCGCGTCTTTCAGCACCGATACTTCATCGGGCGTGAACAGACTCTCCATGAAAAGATAACCGCGCGTATCGAATTCTTTGAGTTGAGCGTCGCTGATTTTCATCGTTTCCTCCGGACATCATTATTATTTATCCAGATTATAGCGCGTCAGGCGATTGGCAAAAAGCCATCTCATAAACCGGCGTCAGATTTTCTCTGAAAACATTTCGGCCAGGCTTTGTTTCGACGCCATGGTGACACCGCGCTCGGTGATCAGGCCGGTGACCAGGCGTGACGGCGTGACGTCGAAGGCCGGGTTGCCGGCGTTGGCGCCTTCCGGGACGATTTCGACGGTGACGACTTCACCGGACGCGGTTTTACCTTGAATCTTCGTGACCTCGTCGGCGGCGCGCTCTTCGATGGGGATATCGCGGCCATCGTCCAAGGTCCAATCAATGGTCGGCGATGGCAGCGCGACGTAAAACGGGACGTTGTTGTCGTCAGCCGCCAGCGCTTTTAAGTACGTGCCGATTTTGTTGCAGACGTCACCCGAAGCCGTGGTGCGGTCGGTGCCGACGATGCACATGTCGACCCGCCCTTCCTGCATCAGATGCCCACCTGCATTGTCGGCGATTATCGTCAGCGGCACCCCGTGGCGGCCAAGTTCCCAGGCGGTCAAGCTGGCGCCTTGGTTGCGGGGCCGGGTCTCGTCGACCCACACATGCACCGGGATACCCGCATCATGCGCTTTATAGATCGGCGCCAACGCCGTACCCCAATCCACCGTCGCCAGCCAACCGGCGTTGCAGTGGGTCAACACATGGACGGTTTCGCCCGTCTGCTGATGGCGCTGTTTAATCAACGCCGCACCGTGATCACCGATGGACGAACAGATATCGACGTCATCATCGCAAATTTCAGCGGCGCGCGCATAGGCCGCTGCTTGGCGCGCATTGGCCCCCAAGGGTTTCAGCAGTTTGATCATCTCGTCCAAAGCCCAGCGCAGATTGACCGCCGTTGGCCGCGTCGACAGCAAACGCGCATAGGCGCGATCTAGCGCTGCATCCGACGGGTCTGCGTGCATGGCCAACGCCATCCCATAGGCCGCCGTGGCACCGATCAACGGCGCCCCGCGCACCAACATGTCTTTAATCGCCACCGCCGCGTCTTCGACGGTCTCAAGTCGCACGGTTTCGAAGTTAAACGGCAGCTTGGTCTGATCAATGATTTCGACCGCCCACCCATCCGAGGCCAGCCAAATGGTGCGATAGTGCGTGCCGTCGACGTTCATAGCGAATTCCCTTTACAGCACCCGGCCTGCGACAGCGTCCAACATGGCCACCAAGCCCGGGTCGCGGGCGTCGGGCTGCGTGATGACGGCATGCTCTAAGGCCGTGTGGCAGCCCTGCGAGCAATTTTCGGTGCGACCGGCCAAACGGGGCGCGATTTCTTTGACCAAGCTCCGCGCCTTGTCTGCATTGCCCATCAAAACCGCGATGATCGCTTCGACCGAAACGTGGTCGTGATCGGGGTGCCAGCAATCGAAGTCGGTGACCATGGCGACGGTCGCGTAGCACATCTCGGCCTCGCGGGCGAGTTTGGCTTCGGGCATATTGGTCATGCCGATGACGTCACAGCCCCAACTTCGATATAGGTTGGATTCCGCAAGCGTTGAGAACTGCGGGCCTTCCATCGCCAAGTACGTGCCACCCTTGGTGTGGGCGATATCGAGCGCAGTCATGCTTTCAGACAGCGCCTCGCCGAGCCGCCCACAGACCGGGTGGCCGAAACCGACGTGCGCCACTAGGCCTGGGCCGAAAAAGCTTTTCGGGCGCGCAAACGTGCGGTCGATGAACTGATCGACCACCACAAAGTGCCCCGGCGGCAAATCTTCTTTGAGCGAACCGCACGCCGACAACGACAACACCTCGGTGCAGCCCAAGCGCTTCAAGGCATCGATATTGGCGCGGTAGTTCAAGTCAGACGGTGGAATCCGATGTCCACGCCCGTGGCGCGGTAGGAATGCCATCTCGACCCCTGCCAGCCGGCCCCGCAAAATCTCGTCAGAGGGATCACCGAACGGCGTGCGTACCGCTTCCCAGCGCGGTTCTTCCAAGCCTTCGATCTCGTACAGGCCGCTGCCACCTAAAACACCGATCATTGGCGGGGTCGCGTGATCGCTCATACGCCTTCCCCACGACGCAGCGCGGACTCAAACAATTGCACCGTCCGCATCCCGGCGATGGCCGTGGCGCGCGGGTCGTAACTTCCCCGCATATCGCAGTTAAAGCCATGCCCGGCCTGATAAATATGCACACCGATGTCGGGATGCTTGGCACGCACCAGTTCGACCTGATCCAAGGGAATCGAGCCATCATTATCGCCGAAGTGCAAAATCGCCGGGCATTTCGGCGCCTCGTCCACAACTTCGTTAATACCGCCACCGTAATAGCCGCTGGCGGCTTGAAAATCTAAACGACAGGCCGCGACATAGGTCACGAAGCCGCCCCAGCAATAACCGACGACACCGACCCGTCCAACATCCGCAACCGCGGCGCGTGCAGCATCAACATCGCTGATGACTTTCTCCAGATTTTCGTTGGCAATCGCCTTGAGCGAACGGCCTTTGTCTACATCGCCAGGACCGTAACCGGCCTCGAACGACGGCGCCCAACGATCATACAATGCCGGCGCGATGGCAGTGTAGCCGACAGCGGCCCAACGCTCGACCAAATCGCGGATGTGGGCGTTGACCCCGAAAATTTCCTGCACGACGACAACAGCACCGAACGGCGTGCCCTCAGGTTCCGCTTTATATGCGCTAAAGGTGTGCCCGTCTGCGGCAGTTAAGGTCAATGTGGTCTGCATCATATTTTTCTCCTCCAAGGGTGCGGAAAAGTAGCGCAGGCTTTTGCATAGAGCAATCAGAGACCGGTACTGCCCTCAATAGGAGAATTAATATCGACAATAAACATTAAAATTATTAGTCTTTTGAGAAGCGTTTGATGGGAAATTCAACGCTAGCGCTGCATGAACATATCAAAGTAGAGAGCACTAAAAATGAAGTTTAGCTGGATAATTTCAGTTGTTGCCTCACTGGCCATTGCAGGATGCCAAACGACAGGCTCGCAAAGCATTAATTCATCGACCAGCCAGTTTAAGGTCGCCCAAGAGAGCTATTCGCTTTTTTTTGATCAGAAAGACCACCTGAACGAGTTAATCGAAGCGGAAAACTTCGAAGATGCATCGATTCTCTATGAAGAACAACGTGCATTCTTTGATGCCAACAAGGCTGAAGATGTCGAACTGAACAGCGCGCTTGAGCAGGTCGTCGAAAAGGTCAGCCGCGTTCTTGAGCCCGGGATTGCGCAAACACGTGCGGACCTAAAAAGCATAACCTGGCCGGCACCCAGTTCCGAATGGGAAAGCATTCGCGTCAAACTCACCCACGCTGATCGCATTGTCGCCATCACTCCCACCGATGGTGTTTTCGTGAACCCTGCGTACGCGTCAGAAGGGTTGGCTGAGCTTAAGGCGGAGAAAACCAGCCGCCGCAAAGAAGTTAAAGCGACCGAGGTCGCTGATTTCCTATCGTTTGATCACTTTAGCGGCACGAACTTCTTTCTGATCCACCCCGCCCGGACCGGGTCTCGGGCATATTTTGACGCACACCCTGAAACACTAACGTCGTTGCTCACTGGTGCGAAGGCCGATGATATTCTTGCATTTGGCCGTGCAATGGATCGCGGAACGATATCGGATACCGCATGGGCTGAAATCAGCCGCACCTATGCAGATGCGCGTTTAGGTCAAATTTCACCGAAGAACCGATCCATGTCGGATGTCTTACAGGTGATAAACGAAGCACAATCGGTGGGCTTCACGATTGATGCGCTCAGCAGTGTTAAAATCGGCTTCGTCGAAGTCACCAGCCGCACGTTGCTCAAGCAAGGCCAAGTTGAATTTCCGGCTGAAATTGAGGTTGATCTTCCCTTCGACATTGCGAAGGCCGAATTAGATCAAGCCTTCGACACGACATTGGCAAATACGTCGGACTATCTGATCGTATTTGATGTCGCTCTCGCGAAAACGCGCCGCAAAGTCGGGAAAATGAGAAAAGCCCGTTCTGAATTTGTCGCGGGCTACGACAAGCGACAAAATCCCGAATACATGCGCTTACAAAACGAAGTCACCACAAAACAGATGGAAGTGCAAAACCATGCCATGCGCGTTAGCTCGGCTAATTCACAGTATTGCGATGGGTTCGCTTGCCTTGGAAAAATTGCGGCGGTGGCTATCGCCGCATCAAATCGTGACGAAGCGCAAGAGCAACTTCTTGAAACTATGACGGAACTCAATCAAACGCCGATCATGATCGATGTGCCGATCATGCAAAACTACACGTTTAATGTTGGTGTCGTAACGTCACAAAAGACCATGACCGTGCACTATTATGTCATCGACAAAGCAAAAAAACGCTACTTCAAATCGACCTTCGATGTCATTGAAAATGAAAAATTCGGCGTCGCCTATAATGTAAACCCAAATGACCCAAAAAAAACGACTCACATCAGCAGCAATGACACCGAAGAGGATGTCGCCGAATGGGAGGAGAAACCCTCGAGCGTCAAGTTAAGCCAACTCATTGACCATTATTTGACGAATGAATCAAAATCGAAACCGCTGAAAAGTCTCACCGCCATTCGACGTGAAATGCTGAAAGACCGCAATACAGCGATTGCGTCATATAAAGAAAACACCTTCGAAGAAAGCACCCAAAACGACCCACGATTTAACAGCGTCGTAGCGATCTACTCGCCGGATGGCGGGCTGGGCTCGGGCTTCTTCGTCCGTCCCGATGTCGTGATGACGAACTATCATGTGGTCGGCGAAGATGACTTTATGGAACTTAAAATGCACGATGAGCGCGAAACTTTTGGTAAGGTCATCGCCCGCGATGCGATCCTCGACCTCGCATTGATCAAAGTTCAAAATCGCGGTGTTCCGGTTGCTTTCTTCAAAAACAACAAGATCGACCTTGGCAGCACGGTCGAGGTAATCGGGCACCCTCAAGGTTTTGAATTCTCGATTACACGGGGCGTTGTGAGTGCTATACGGAAACAAAAAAGTGTCGTCCTTGGCGCGGGGTCAGACGTTCTTTTC
Source organism: uncultured Rhodospirillales bacterium (assembly GCA_963974935.1). Lineage (GTDB taxonomy): Bacteria > Pseudomonadota > Alphaproteobacteria > Rhodospirillales > Casp-alpha2 > UBA4479. The sequence continues at coordinate 161,936 of CAXBEV010000004.1, forward strand.
GTCCAAGTTGATGCCCCGACGAGCCCAGGAAATTCCGGTGGCCCGGTATTTCTAGGCGATCAGGTCGTCTCCGTCGTATCGTGGATTCGCGTTGATAAAGGTTCACAAAACCTAAACTTCTCGGTTCATCATTCCGAAGCAGAGCGATTCCTCAAAGAAAGCCTCGGTAGCGGCTCGTAATGGAGAATATATATATAATGACGTTTATTTCATTCCTTAACACCCAACGAGGCCGTTTTAGTAGCGCCGCGTTAATAGTCGTGCTGACACTCGTATTGTCTTCTTGCCTCGGTGCACCAACGACTCGTCTCGGGATGGTTAAAAACAATGAAACCGGTTTGATGATCGGCTCTACAATTGAAAAATCAATCATCACCGATGCGTCATTTCACAAAAATAAAAAAGTCAAAGTTCGTATCCGCAATACGTCGGGGGATGTTGCATTTGATCTGAATAACTTCCAGTCGCAAATCGAAAATGCCTATCGCGACATCGGGTATGATCCAACATCGGAAGATGATTTTGGGTTTCTCATCGACGTGAACGTCAAATACAGCGGGCATATTCAAACCAACTTAAGTGCTGAATACGGTTTTCTTGGCGGCACTGCAGGAGGGTTGGCTGGGGCAAGTTACGGAAATTCAGGAACGGATGTCGGGATTGGGATCGTATCTGGTGCAACGCTTGGCAGCATCATTGGCAGCTTTGTCACCGACGATACCTACATTATTATTTCCGATGTCAGCTATGCGAGCGTGAAGGATTTGCGCAGCAAGGCTTCAAAATCCATCACATTTAGCCGCAGCACAAACATGCAAGAAGACAAAGAAGAAGATCAGAACAAAAGCAAACGCAGCATCAAAAAGGTCATTCGGACCGGTGTCGCTGTTTACGCAGGTGGTCGCAACACGCCGCAAAGCGAAATCAGTGGGATGGTGCGCGAACGCATCGCGCGCATCGTCGGCAACATTATCTGACGCGTAGCGCTACTCCGCTGCGTCCACCGATTTTGGGCGCTTGAGGGTAAACACGCGCTCGACCGCCGTGTAATCCATATAGCCGAGCCGAGCCAACGGACGGATCAGGGTGAGGTCGATCAGGCCGTCTTTCAGGACATGATCGCGGATATGCACGCCGATTACACGCCCGACGCAGATCGCGTTGCCGGCGCCACGCCGGTCGACGGGCAGCGTCATGGTATCGAAGTATGTGCATTCCAAATGGATCGGCGCATCTTTGACCCGCATCGGCTTGACCAATGTGCTGGACTCCATCGCGACGCCGGCGGCAACGGCTTCGTCAACGTCGGGATCATAAGGCGCGCTGGTTTGGTTCATCACGTTTTGCTGATCAAAGCTGACCATGGAGCAGACGAACTCGCCAGTTTGCTCGGCATTAAAAATGCTATCCTTCGGCGCGTCGGCGGAACGCGCACCCGATGCGAACATCACCATCGGCGGATCGCCCGCAACGCCGTTGAAAAAAGAGTACGGTGCCAGGTTCGCGACGCCATCCGGGCTGATCGTCGATATCCAACCGATCGGGCGCGGCACGACGCAGCTTTTAAATGGATCATGCGGCAAGCCGTGCGGCTCGTTGGTTTTCCAAAACATCTTTATGTCCTTCGTACTTATTTTTCGTGAACGGGTGCGGCGCCGACATAGGGGATCGTCTCTTCAACGGTATCCCAAATATGACGCGCAGTCGGTGTGGTTTGTTCTTCGCGAATGTGTGCGACCAGACCCGCAGCCCGGCTGATCACGGCAAAGCCCCGCATGATTTCCGGTGCCACGCCGATTTCCAAAAGCACGGCCGCAACGGCGCCCGTGGCATTGATGGTCAGATGCCGCCCAAGCTCGTCATCAACCAGCGCCGAGAACCGCTTGAGTGCACCAATGTAGGTGCCGGCCACGCCGCCGTCTTCGATAGCAATCTGGAACAAGCGTTCGCTGCGCGGATCGTCCGGCTTGTGCAGATGATGCCCAAAGCCCGGCAGGGCACGTTTTTCAACCCGGCACGCTCGGATTTCGGCCCGCGCATTGGTCTCAAAATTCTCAGGATCATCCAGCAAGCGCGTTAGCAACACCGCGGCATTCTCCATGGTGCCGACGAATTGAGAACCGACGTTGAGCAAGCCTGCGGACACCGCAGCCTGCAACGCCTCAGGTGCCGAATGATAGGTCAGCCGGGTCGCAATTGCGCTCGGCGTTAGACCATGCTCCATCAGCGTCACCAAGACGGCATCCAAAATCACCACCTCGCCGGCCTTCGGCGTGCGCCCCATGATGTGACGGAACATCATTTCAGTAAACGAAACCTTGCCCATCAAGTCTGCGACCAAGCCTTCGTCGCGGTAATACAGTTCTTCGTTGGTGTGCGTCGCCAACCGGGTTGTCGGTGCGTCGCGGTTAGAAGCACTCATGCGGCGGTCTCTCCTTTTGAATCTGCAAACATCACCTTGGCTTCGCGGCGCAATACTTTGCCGACCGGGCTTCTCGGCAACGCGTCGACGATGTGCACGACCTTTGGCGCTTTCACTGAGTCCAAGCGCGCTTTGACGAACGCTGCGATCTCGGTCGCGTCGGCGTTACTGCCGGGCCGCACTTCGACGGCGGCCGTCACGGCCTCGCCCCATTTACGGTCGGGGATACCGAACACCACGCACTCGCTCACCGCAGGGTGCTGACCAAGCACGGCTTCGACGTCACTCGGATACACATTGAAGCCGCCGGTGATCACCACATCGCGGATCCGGTCTTTGATATAGACAAACCCCCGCGCATCGATGATGCCAACGTCGCCCGTATGTAACCAGCCATCGATGATGGTTTCAGCGGTTTTATCGGGCATACCCAGATAGCCGCGCATCACCAAGTCGCCCTTGAGCACAATCTCGCCGCTTTCGCCGGGGCCTAGAATATTTCCATCCCCGTCCATCACTTCGACGCGGGTGTTGCAGGTGGCCCGCCCCGTCGACGCCCAGTTTTCAGGGTTTTGCCAATCGGTCGCACGCATACAAATTGCGATCTGCGGCGCCTCAGTCTGGCCAAAGCAGGTTTCCAGCGCGTTATTAAAAATCTTCATCGCGCGCGGCACTTCGTCTTTGCGGATCGCAGCGCCACCGACAATCAGATGGCGCAGCGAAGAAAAGTCCCGCGCGTCGATGCCGGGTTGATCCATCATCATGTAGATCACCGTCGGCGGCAGAAACACGCTGGTGACACGGTCCCGTTCAATCGCGTCAATGATGCTCTCAGGTTTAGGCGGCCCCATGAACACCTGGGTGCCGCCGACGGCAAACGTCGGCATGATCAAGGTATTGGTGCCGTGGGTCATCGGGGCCGCCAGCAAATTCCGGTCATCTTGACCGAAGCCGAATTCCAACACCATTGAAGTGATGCACGTGTTCCACACCCGGTACGTCTGCATGCAGCCCTTGGGCTGGCCGCTGGAGCCACCGGTAAATTTGATCGCCTGCACGTCATCCAGTGATATGTCGTGACGGACCGGTAAGTGACCGTCGAACTTTTCGATCAACGCCGCAATCGTGGTATCTGATTTATCCTCAGCACCGGGTTTACCCATTAATCGATGTGCGCTTCTCGCATCTAGCTTGTCGGTGCAGTCCACATCGACCACGACTATCTCCGGCGTCGTGACCTCACATATTCGCTTCAGTTCTTCGTTGCCGTTACGAGGGTTGAGCGGGACCCACGTCTTCCCCGCCGCAAACACCGCCAACCAAGCCAGCAGGTGCTCAACCGTATTATACGCGCAGATACCGACCCGACCTTGCGGGGCAGGTGCAATGTCCTGCAACCCGGCTGCCAGCGCATTCACTTGGCGGGCAAGATCGGCGTAACTGATTTCGTGATCGCCATCTTTAATGGCGATGCGGTCTGGAAAGCGCACGGCGGCGCGGAGAAAGTGATCAATCGGCAGCATGAGTACGCGCCCTTAAACGCCGTCTTCGCGCATCTCGGCCTTAAACAGGCGCGCGCGTTTGACGTAGTGCTGTGCACTGTGAAGCAGCTGTTTTTCAGCGGCGGGGCCGACCTCTTTGATGACCTTGCCGGGCGCGCCGACGACCAGGGAATTGTCCGGGATCACGGTCCCTTCGGTGACAAGTGCCTTTGCCCCGATAATGCAATTTTTACCGATTTTGGCGTTATTGAGGATCACAGCCCCGATGCCGATCAGCGAATTGTCGCCGATGGTACATCCATGCAGCATCGCCATATGGCCGATGGTGACGTTGGCACCGACGGTGAGCGGGCATCCTTCGTCGGTGTGCAGAACGCTGTTTTCCTGCACGTTCGAGCCCTCGCCGATGATAATCGGGTCGTTATCGCCGCGCAGCACGGCACCGAACCAAATACTGGCGCCGGCTTCGAGCGTGACGCGGCCAATCACGTGTGCACCGGGTGCGATCCAATAATCGTCGCCCCGGGTCGTGACCTGTCTGTCGCCGAGTGTATATTTCATGTGTGCCCCTCCCATGGTTTTGGGGAGTGTCGCACGCTGTCAAGGAAGTGTGAAGTAGCGCTGCAGTTCACCAAGTTTTGCCGGCGCGGATCAATTCCAAGATGTTCTGGGCGGGCTGCGGCCTAGCGAAGAAATATCCCTGGCCATAATGACAGGTAAGCGCTTTGAGGGCATCCGCCTGCGTCTCGGTCTCGATTCCTTCGGCGACAATGTTCATTTCTAACGCCAAAGCAAGACCGACAATACTGTTGACGATGCGCTGGCTACTTTCGGACTCGTCCATGCTGTTCACAAAAGTTCGGTCGATTTTCAGGGTGTCGAGCGGGAACATGTGCAAATAGCTTAAGCTCGAATAGCCGGTCCCGAAATCGTCAATCGCAAGCGAAAGGCCTAGCGCCTTCAATTTTTTCAATGCTTCCGCCGCATGTGTCGGATTTTCAACCATCAACGTTTCGGTGATTTCCAGTTTCACTTGGGTAAGGTCGACCCCACTGTTATGGATAATTTCGCCGATTCGGTCGATTTCCTGCAGATCGGAGAGTTGTAAACCCGAGACGTTAGTGCTCATAAACGGCAGTTTGGCATCAGGAAACGACTGTTTGAACGCGTCTACAAACTGCACTTGGTCAGCAAGGCTGGTTTCGAGCGCAAAGCGACCAAGCTCGACGATTATACCGGTGTATTCGGCGAGCGGGATAAAATGCCCAGGCGACACAAAACTACCATCCGCTTTACGCCAGCGCATCAACGCTTCGACGCCCGCAAGCTGGCGCGTTTCGAGATCGATCAAGGGCTGATAGTGCATCTCGAATTCTTTTGATTCGAGCCCCTGCATCAAATCACGTTCGTCGTTGATGCGCTCAAACGCCAAACGACGTATCTCATCTAGGGACTTATCTTTGCTATTGGGATCACGCGCGATCCCGGAATAACGATTTTGGGCATCGCGAAAGCGCGTCAGCACGACGCGTAAAATCAGGTTCATCATCGGATCGGCTGAGGTCAGCGGCGCGATAAAGCGCGAACGCTGGATAACGATGACCTCGGTCTCTTGTACCGCAACAACTGTGGCCGAGCGTGGTGCATCGTCGATCATCGACATTTCGCCGATGATTTCCCCTGCGCCAAGTGACGCAATAATATGGTCCAAACCGTCTTTTTGGATGATCACATCGACGGCGCCGCGCTCAATAAACAGCGCATGCTGACCGTGATCCCCCTGCTTAAAAATCACGTCATCCTTATGGTACACAGTCGAATAAACTGTCTCCGGCACTGAAGTTTCTCCCAGAAGATATACGCAGAGGCCTCAGGCCTCATCGAACCCCTTAAATGCAAAACTACGATTTAAATGGTTAATACGTTGATAATGCGATCAGGGCTGTTCTCATGTCGATTTAGAAAGCGCGCCGCCGCTCCTCGCTCGGCGTAATATCAAACAGTTGCCGATAGCATTTGGAAAAATGCGCATGCGATACGAAACCCGCCGCCACCGCGACATCCACCACCGGCAACGCGGTCTGTAAAAGCAGCAACCGCGCATGGCGCAGCCGTAAATCCAAATAAAAACGGTTTGGCGCACGCTTTGTATGCTCTTTGAACAACCGCTGCAGTTGGCGCGGTGTAATACCGACGTTTTCTGCTAGGTCTGCCGCACTTAAAGGCGTCTCAAGATTGGCTTCCATCACGGTGATTGCGTTCAATAGCTTTTGTGATTTAACCCGGATTACCGCATCACGGGCCTCGGTTTGCAAATCACCCGTGGTGCGAATGCGCTCATGTTGAAAATAGCGTGCAATCTCGGTCGCCAACGCAGGCCCATGATCCCGCGCCACCAATTGCAGCATCATATCCATCGACGCCGTGCCACCCGCCGAGGTAAAGCGGTCATGATCGATCTCAAACACCGTGCGGCTCACATCGATGGTCGGAAACGCTTCGCTAAAACTGCCCGCATTTTCCCAGTGGATGGTGCAGCGACGGCCTTCCAATAGGCCCGCATCTGCCATCACCCAAGCGCCGGTGCTGACCCCGCCGACAGCTGCGCCATGACGCGCCAAGGTGCGCAGCCAGTTTTTCACATCGTTTCGCGAGACATTTTGCGGATTGTGTCCGGCGCAGACGATGATCACGTCGGTTTTTTGTATGGTGCCAGGCCCACGCTCGGACATCGTCGCAATGCCATTGCTGGCCAACACCGCGCCCCCTTCAGCGGACACGATATCCCACGTATATAGCTTTTGACCGGACAATTGATTGGCCGCGCGCAACGGTTCCACCGCGCAGACGAAGCTGACGCTCGCGTAGCCTGGGCAGAGCAAAAACGTGATGCGCGTGACCTTGGATGACATGGCACTCCCCCGAGCCGCGTCCTCAGTACACCCAAATAGTATTCACTCTCGCGTTTCAATCAATCGGCTAATGTGGATGAACCGGCAAAATTCAAATGGCAGCGGATACGATGACCGTCCGCCAGCACGGCCATGGGCGGCGCGTCAGTCACACAGATGTTGCCAAGCCGATGTCGACACCGTGCTGCGAACGCGCAGCCGCCAAGCGCTTGGGCATGGTCCGGCGTTTGCGCCGGTAAATCAGACGACTCCCAACCGAATATCGCAGACAGCAAGGCTTCTGTATATGGATGATACGGTGGCTCGAATACCGCTTGTGTGGCGCCCTCTTCGACGATCTGCCCCATGTACATCACGACGATCCGATCTGCGACGCTGCGGACCATACCAAGATCATGGCTGATCAGCACAACGCTGGTGCCAACCGTCCGCTGCATCTCGGCAAGGGCTTCAAGTACCACCAACTGCACAGATGCATCCAACGCTGACACCGGCTCGTCTGCGATGATCGCTGCGGGGTTGCCGGCAAATGCGCGCGCGATGGCGACGCGCTGCTGCTGGCCGCCCGACAATTGGTGCGGTAACGCGCCTGCGACCGATGTCGGTAGTTGAACAGCGTCTATAAGTTTTAAGGCCTGCGCGCGTGCATCCGCGTCACTTCGGGCGACCCCAAACTTGCGCAAAGCCCGCACGAGCTGCATACCGACACGCCGGCTCGGATTGAGGGTTTCGGCGGGATTTTGAAAGATCATCTGAAGTGCACGCACATCTTCGGGACTGCGCGCGTGCAATGCCAGATCAGAAAGGGCGTTCCCGCGCAGAGACACGGTGCCGGTATCTGCCAACTCAAGACCGATTAAAAGCCTAGCCAGCGTCGTCTTGCCACTGCCCGATTCACCAACGATCGCGAGTGTCTCACCGGCCCGCACCCGGACGTCGACATGCCTGACCGCATGCACTATGGCGTGATTCGTCTTGAAGGATTTTGAAAGCCGATTGCCGGCGAGCACCACGTCTCCGGAAACTTCGCGTGCCGGCACGGGTGCCGTGACATCGACCATTGCTGCCAAAAGAGCCTGCGTATACGGATGCTGTGCGGCCTTGAACAGGTCTTCGCTCAGGCCGCTCTCGACCACACGGCCGTCCTGCATCACATAGAGGCGATCACACGTCTGGCGCAGCAACGCAAGATTGTGCGAGATAAAAACCAGTGCCGTGCCGAACTCAGCGGCGAGACTTTTGATCAACGCGACGATCTCAGCTTCGACCGTGGCATCCAAGGCCGTGGTGGGTTCGTCTAACAACAACACATCAGGTTTCGTCAACAACGCCATGGCGATCACGACCCGTTGTTGTTGGCCGCCCGAAACCTGATGCGGATAGGCCTTCATGATCCGCTCCGGATCCATGACACGGAGCGCGCCCAACATGTCCCGCGCCCGCGTCCATGCCGTATCCGCAGACACATCTTCATGACACATCAGCGCTTCGATCAATTGTGCGCTTAGGCGCATTGCCGGGTTCAGGGCTGCTGCGGGATCTTGATACACCATCGCGATACCGGCACCGCGAACACGGCGAAGTGCAGCAGACGATAACGCCGCCATGTCTTTGCTCTTAAACAGAATTTGACCGTTTTCGACAACGCCGTTCCGGCCCAAATAGCGCATCACGGCCAACGCCAATGTGGATTTTCCGGACCCCGATTCACCGACAATCCCAATCGCCTCGCCTTGCATCACATGCAGATCGACATCCCGGACCGCGGCGACGTCGCGGCCACGCATAGCATAGGTCACCGACACATTGCAGCATGCCAGGACGGGTTCTTGTGAGGGGCTGGAATTACGCATCGAGAGCACTTTCCCGAAGTCCATCGGCGAGCAGGTTGAAACCCAGCACCAACGAAGAGATCGCCAGCGCCGGCACCACCGCCATGTGCCCGGCAAAGCTGCCGAGCGGCTGCGTTTCCGCAATCATCTTGCCCCAATCCGGGTCCGGCGGTGGCAGGCCTAGGCCGAGATAGCCCAACATCGCAATGGTGATGGTGGTGTAGCCGAGTCGCAAACATACATCGACCATCAACGGTCCACGTGCATTCAGTAATATTTCGACGAACATGATATAAAGCGCGGACTCGCCGCGCGTTTGCGCCGCTGCAACGTAGTCGCGGTGTTTCAAATCCAAGGTGAGCGCACGCACAATACGCATGATCCCAGGTGCCGACGCGAAGGTAACGGCGAACACAATATTCAGTCCGCCTGCGCCTAAATAGCTGATGATCACGATGTACAAGACCATCACCGGAAACGACAAAAACACATTGCCAATAAACGAGACCGCTTCATCCCACCAGCCGCCTAAGTACCCAGCGGTGAGGCCCATGGCGATGCCGAGGACATAGGCGACGGCACTCGCCAACACGGTCCAGAACAGAACCTGGCGCGCGCCGAAGATCACTCGCGCCAAAATATCGCGACCTTTATGATCGGTACCGAGCCAATAGGTGACGCCGCCTTCGCTCGTACTCAAAGGCAGCTTGAACGCATCCAACGCGGTGTTCGGGTCCAACAGCGGCAATATCGGCGCCAATAGCGCAAGTGCAAACCAAAACAGCACCAATGCCAATCCCAGCATCGCCAAGGGGCTTTCATACAGCCGTGTCCATATGCCGACCATCAGGCACGCACCTTATCGAAGCGGATACGCGGGTTCAGCACCATGTAGCCGACGTCCGAGATAAACTGCGATACCACCGCCACCAGAACCGCGATCAGCGTGCATGCTTCGATCACGTAGATGTCGCCGAACAGGGCGGCATCCAAAAGCAACTTGCCGAAGCCTTTGTAGGCAAAGAACACTTCGACGATGATCACGCCGGACAATAGCCAATTCATCTGCAGCACGATCACTGTAAACGGGGCGATCAAGGCGTTGCGGAGCGCATGGCGAAACACCACACGCTGATACGGCAGGCCTTTTAAAATCGCCGTGCGCACGTAATCGGACGTCATCACGTCAATCATCGCAGCCCGAGTCATGCGTGTCACATAGCCGAAATCGTAAATCACCAGCACGGCTGCAGGCAGGATGACTTCTGCCCAACGAAACCCCGCCGACATCGCCGACGTGCCGGGTAACCAGCCCAGCCAAAACACAAACACCGCCGTCAGCAACGTCGCCGAAGCAAATTCCGGCACCGATGTGGTGATCACCGAAATGATGGAGATCGTCCGGTCCCTAAACGATGCTTCCCGAAGCCCCGCCAGCACCCCTAACATCAGCGACAACGGCACCATCACCGCGAACACCACAGCGGCGAGGATTGCCGTGTTACCAAGGCGAGGCCATAAGACATCGGCAACCGGCACATTGAGCTCGATCGAGGTGCCGAAGTCCCCTTGCACAAGCTCGCCCAACCATTCCGCATAGCGGGCAACAAACGGCGCATCGTAGCCGTTTTCATCCAACCAGATCAGGCGTTGCTGTTCGCTTGAATACGGCCCCAAGACCTTACCGGCAACCGCAAGTTTATCGTGTTCGAACAGCACGAATAACGCGAACGACACGGTCACCATAATAAGGATCATCGACACGAAGCGTTTCGCTGCGAGTTTCAACATCCTTAGATGACTCCGTTAAGCAAAAGTCAGATAAATCTGCTTATGATTTATGTGTCGATCCAGACCTTGTTGAATTGGTGGTACTGAGTCGGGTGCGCCTCTAGATTACGCACTTTTTGATGCGCTAGGAAAAACTTTGGCAACCAGACCGGTTGCACCATCACCGCATCGTCTTGGATAATACTCTGAACCGCTGCCATCTTCGCCTTTCGGTCACCCACATCAATTTGGGATTCCGCATCCGTCAATGCCGCATCGAAGGCCGGGTTCGCATAGGCGGTTTCGTTCCACGGCACACCGCTACGATACGCGAGGCTCAACACCATGGTACCGAGCGGGCGATGTGTCCACGCGGTCAGACCAAAAGGCGCCTTGTTCCAGACGTCCCAATATTTTGCCGGCGGCATCACGTTCAGTGACAATCGAATACCCGCCGGCGCCAGTTGTTGTTTGAGGATTTCACAACTATGCTGCTGCCACGGGCCATCGGTGTTGCCGACGTCGATGCTGATATCCAGACCGTCCGGATAGCCTGCATCAACGATCAACGCCTTTGCTTCCGCGATGTCACGCTCCAGTTTCGGGAGCGCAGCATATTCAGGATGGATTGGTGCAATATGATGGTTTTCGCCCAACAGACCGCGCCCCCGAAACACCTGCGCAGAATATGCCGTGTTGTCTGCAGCCAAGGTGATGGCGCGGCGCACGCGGCGGTCGTCAAACGGCTTTTCAGTGATACGCATCCGCATGCAGCCGGTTTGTGCCGTGATCGCTTCATAGACCGTGGTATTGGGCAAGCTGGCCGCGAGTTCCAACGACGGCATGTCAAAATCAAAGGTCATATCGACTTGCCCGGACGCAAGTGCGGCCAGTTGCGCCGTCGACGCGGAGCCGTGATCATAATAATGGATTTCATCCAGAAACACGTCACCGCCCCAATAGGCGCCAGGCACGCGTTTTAAGATCGCTTTTTCCCCGACCGCATATTCGCTGAGGATAAACGGCCCGGTGCCATTCGGCTTTTTCGATAGATCCCCATCAAAGTCGCGATGCACGATCATGGTCGGGTAGTTATAAAAATTCTCCGGAATCGACAGCACCGGCGAGTTCAGATGCAAACGTACGGTGTGGTCATCGACTTTTTCCACCGCGCCAGATGTCATCCGTCGATTATCTTTGTCACCACTGGTCATCGCCGCGAACAAGCCGATATTCGATGATCCCGTGGCCGGGTCCAACCAACGCGTCAAATTGAACACCACATCATCGGCGTTGAAGTCATCACCGTTGTGCCATTTGACGCCTTTTCGCAGATAAAAGGTCCAGGTCTTTAGATCGTCAGACGGCGCCCAACGCTCAGCTAAATATGGCCGAGTCACATTGTCCGCGCCCGTGATGGTCAGGTATTCGCACATGTGGCGCACAAGGTTGGCCTGCGGAGACCACGCAAACCGCGCCGGGTCGGTAAGTTCGTGCACTTCCATCGATACCCGCAACACGCCGCCAGCTTTTGCCGTTGCCGCATGGGCGCGACCTGTAAATCCACCGGTCCCGATGGCGCCTGACATGGCATACGCCACGGGCGCAGCGATGCCCAACAATGTTGCTGTCCGCAAAAACTCGCGGCGGCTTATTTTCCCGTTTAATAGGTCTGCATGAAGTACGGGCACGGCTGGATGTGCGCGGCCCTGCGCTTCGTGACCCATCTTTCGTTTTGCCATCGCGACAGCACTCCTTGACGTCTTTTTATTTCCGCTTCAAACGCACAACCGTTGCTGATCGTCCACAAACTCAGACTATAACAGGGAATAAAAGATGTCTAAGACCATCCGCACAGCTTATACGGGAGTCATCCAGCGTCGTGTCGCGTCGTCGTCACTGCTTCTGGCATCGACCCATTTAGGCCCGTCCGGCGTATCTTCAAGCTTCCAAAACGGCGCCCGGGTTTTTAGAAAATCAATCAGATAATGGCAAGCATCAAAGGCGGCTTCGCGATGCGCAGATGCAGCCGCCACCAGTACGATCTGGTCACCCGGCTCAAGCTTGCCGACCCGGTGGACGATCAGCGTCGCCTGTAATGGCCAGCGGGCACAGGCCTCGGCCTCGATTTCTTCTAAGGCCTTTTCAGTCATGCCCGGATAGTGTTCCAGCGTCATCGCGCCGACGGTCGCATCACCGGCCATGTCACGGACCAGACCGACGAACGAACACAATCCACCGATGCCGTGATTACCATCGGTCAACAGCTTGAGTTCCTGACCAAGATCGAAATCGTGTTCTTGAACCCGGATCATGACCTTCAGCCCCCGGTGACCGGTGGAAAGAACGCAATCTCATCGCCATCGTTGACGGGATGATCGAGGGCGACGTGAGATTGATTGACCGCACAGCGCACCAAATCACCTTCGGCAAAGGCCTCTGCAAACCCGTCGCCCCGTCCGCGCTGCCATGCGACCAAGTCTTTGACGGTGGTGACGTCATCCGGCAGCGTCACGTCTTCTGCCGACGTCCCAGTGCGCTCACGCACCCATGCGAAATAAAGAATTTTCACCATTCTATCCTGCCATCAGGTCGCCAAAAGGCCACTAAAGGGAATGTAGGTCACGACCTCGCCCGCTGCCAGCCGCTCAATGTCTTCGGAAATTTCGGCAAGGCCATCTGCGGCCGCCATCGACGTTAGAATACCGGCGCCGCTGGAGTGATGCTTAGCCAATATCGGCGATCCATCGGCATCATGTTCATAACGCACCCGCACCCATTCCCGGCGCCCACTTTTTTTCTTATAGTCAAAACCAACCGCCACCGGCACACGGACCGGCGCATAGCCGTGCTCACCGTTCAGCCGCCGCAACATCGGCTGCGCGATCATCAAAAATGTCACCATGGCGGCGACCGGGTTGCCGGGCAGCCCGACGAACGCCACGCCACCGATTTGGCCCAGCGCGATAGGGCGCCCAGGTTTAATGGCGAGACGCCAGAAATGAATGTTGCCGAGACGGCCCACCGCCGCTTTTACATGGTCTTCCTCACCCGCAGAAACACCGCCCGACGTCATCAACACATCATGCGCGCCCTCAGCCGCCTGCAAGGCATCGGCGATGGTGTCTTCGTCATCGGGCAGAATGCCGAGATCGGTTACCTGAGCGCCGAGGCCTTTCAGCAAGCTCATCACCGCAAACCGGTTGGCGTCATAAATACACCCTGCTGGCACGTCTGCGCCCGGATTGCGCACCTCATCACCCGTAGAAAAGACCGCCACCCGCAACCGGGTTTGCACGTTGATGTGATCCAAGCCGACCGAAGCCGCGAGCCCGATATCTTGCGGGCGTAGGCGTGTACCAGCGGGAACGATCACGTCGCCGATCTTAATATCTTCACCGGCGAAGCGGCGGTTCGCACCATGCTTCAGACCATGCGGCAACACCACGTGATCGCCGTCGGCGCTGGCGTCTTCTTCCATGAATACTGTGTCCATATCGCCCGGCATCGGCGCGCCGGTGAAGATACGCACCGCCTCGCCCCGCACAGCGTCTCGCCCCAGCGGATGTCCCGCCGCGACGCGCCCCGTGACCGGCAATCGGGTGTCCACCTCAGCGTTCAAGTCATCAAAGAACACCGCATAGCCATCAACGGCAGAATTGTCGTGAGGCGGCACGTTCCTGGTTGAGGCGATGTCAGCGGCAAGCACCCGCGAGGTCGCCTCGGTGATCGGCACGACTTCGGTCTCAGTGACGGTATCCAGGCGCACCATCAGATCGCGCATCGCGTCTTCGAACGGGATCAGCCCGTCGCCAAAGGCAAAACAATCGTCCTTAAGCTGCGCCATTTCGGCGCTCCTGGACCAGGTCACAGAATTCGATAATGAAGTCGACCACGGCGTCGATGTCGTCCAGGGGTAACTGCGGCACGGTGACATCCAGCGATGAGGTCGAAGCCACCGCGATGATACTTTCGTCATTCGGGCTCAACAAAGCTTTGCCGACTTCCGGGCGGTACACTTCCAGCTTCGGATGTGGGTACGACTTGAAGCCTTCGATCAGAACGATGTCGACTGGCGCCATGCGGGCCAGCATATCTTGGATGCTGGGCTCTGCCTCGCCGCGGTTTTCGTGCAACAAAGCCCAACGCGCCGCACCGGTAATGACGACTTCTTGAGCGCCGGCGGCGCGATGTTCGAAGGAGTCTTTGCCGGGCCGGTCGATGTCGAAATTATGGTGCGTATGCTTAATGGTCGAAACCTTAAAGCCACGTGCGATCAACGCCGGGATAACCGACTTCACCAACGTCGTCTTGCCGCTCCCGCTCCATCCTGCAAAGCCGAATACCTTCATCGTCACGCGTTCCCGTTGTTCATGCACTATTGTTGCTTCATTGGCCGAAGATATCGTATGTCAGCGCCCGGAAATCAACCAGCTCGGTGCGTATCGCCAGAGTCGGCCTCAGCTTTTGCCGCTGCCGCGATTTTATCTTCACGCGCATCGGCAACGGCGATATGGCGAATACCGGCGATCAGATACTCGGCCCCGGTGATCAACGTCAACACCGCAGCTCCCCACAAGCCGATGACACCGACTTCGGTGGTGCTCAACGGGCCGAACATAGGCCCTGCCGGACCGACCAACAAAAAGCCGAGCGCCAGCATCTGGATGGCCGTTTTCCATTTTGCCAGTACCGTCACCGGCATTGCGGCTTTGACCTCAGCCAGAAACTCGCGAAGGCCCGACACCAAAATCTCGCGGCACAGGATCACAGCAGCGGGCAATACGGTGATATCGTTGATTCGGTCCACACCGACCAAGGCGAGCAACACCGAAGCTACCAGTAATTTATCGGCAATCGGGTCAAGAAACCGTCCGAATGCGGATGTTTGACCGAGTGTGCGTGCCAAATAACCATCAAAAAAATCGGTGATACACGCGACTGTATAAACACCGAACGCCAACCAGTTGGCCAGAGGCGCATCCAAAAAGATCAGCGCAAGGATCAACACCGGAATCGCAGCAATCCGTGCAATCGTCAGCATATTCGGAATTTTTGTGAGCATGTGCCCGCGTCCCAAAGTTCGGCCTATAATCTATACTAGGCATCCCGCCCGTGACCGTTGCGTTGTTCTATCAGGTTCGACGCAGAGAGGAAACCACGTGCCAAGGGATTTCGTTGCGGTTTCACAATCCTTTTATGTGTCGGGATGGAACCAATCGTAGATTTTTTTTGCCATCGCACGACTGACTCCGTCAACGGCTTCCAGATCCTTCACGCCGGCGTTGGCGACCGACTGCGCGGCGCCAAAGTGATGCAACAGCGCCTTTTTGCGCATCGCCCCAATACCGGGCACTTCATCCAAGATTGAGCGCTGCACCTGTTTGCCGCGTTTGGCGCGATGCGTGCCGATGGCGAAACGGTGCGCTTCGTCACGGATACGCTGCAGGAAATACAACACGGGGTCTTTGTGGCCTAATTGGATCGGTGCGTTTTTATCAGGCACAAAGATTTTCTCACGCCCGGCGTCCCGGTCCGGCCCCTTGGCAATAGCCGCCACCGGCACGTCATCAATGCCGAGTTGCTGGAATACCTCTAATGCCGACGACAGCTGCCCCTTGCCGCCGTCAACTAAGACCAAATCCGGCCATTGTCCCAGGGTGCGGGCGGGGTCTTCGCGCTGGGCTCGCGAAAAACGCCGCTCCAGCACTTCGCGCATCATGTCGTAATCATCACCCCCAGACGCCCCGCCGCTACCGGCACGGCGAATGTTGAACTTACGATACGCATTCTTCATAAAGCCGTCGGGCCCGACCACGATCATACCACCGACCGCATTGGTGCCGGATACGTGCGAGTTGTCGTACACCTCGATCCGCGACGGTGGAGCGTCCAAATCGAGCGCCTCGGCCAAACCTTCTAACAAACGACGCTGCGAGGCACTTTCCGACATCCGGCGTGCCAAAGCATCACGGGCATTGATCGTCGCAGAGTCCAGCACGCGCTTCTTCTCGCCCCGGGTCGGTCGCCGAACCTCAACTTTACGTTCGGCGCGTACCTTCAGCGCTTCTTCGATCAGTCCTCGGTTCGGGATCTGGTGCGAGGTTAAGATCATGCGGGCTGGCTTGGTACGAGCATAGAACTGACCCAAGAACGCTTCCATGACTTCTTCGGCGCCGTCTTCTTTGGCGTGGGTTGGAAAATACGCACGGTTGCCGTAACTGCGACCACCACGAAAGAAAAACACCTGTACACAGGTCTGTCCGCCTTCTTGATGAAGCGCAATGACATCGGCCTCGTCCAGACCGGCGTTGATGGTTTCGTGGCGGGACTGCACCCGGGTCAGCGCTTGAATGCGATCCCGGTACTGTGCGGCGCGTTCGAACTCCAATTCATCGGACGCAGCCTGCATACGCTCTGCCAAGGCCTGCTGGATCCGCTGGCTGTCGCCGGTCAGGAACGCACGCGCTTCTTCAACCAAGCGCGCGTAGTCAGGTTTTGATATCCGATCCACACAAGGCGCGGCACAACGCTTGATCTGATGCAACAGACACGGTCGCGTTCGATTGGCAAACACATTGTCCGAGCACGTGCGCAACAAGAACGCACGCTGCAACAGCGCCAACGTATCATTGACAGCCCATACCGAAGCGAACGGCCCGAAGTATTCCCCTTTGCGAGCTTTCGCCCCCCGGTATTTGACGATTTGCGGATAGTCATGATCGGCGGTGATCAGGATCATCGGGAACGATTTATCGTCCCGCAGCAGAATATTGTAGCGCGGCGCATAGCGCTTGATCAGGTCGGATTCCAGCAACAACGCTTCGGCTTCGGTCTCGGTCTTGACGATTTCCAAGCCAACCGTCTGCGCGATCATGCGGCGGATGCGGATCGACTGACGGTTTAAGTTGGTGTAGCTGGTAACACGGCGTTTGATGTTTTTAGCTTTGCCGACATACAGCACGTCGCCGGCCTCGTTCAGCATGCGATACACGCCCGGGGTCGACGGCAAGTTCTTCAAACGTGCCTTGATGGCCTCAGCGCCGCGATCTGCGCTCTCAAGCACACCATCTGCCGGCACCAATTCGATATTTGAACGCTCAGCCATAGAGATTAGATCGCCGATCAAGACAGCTTCGTCAACCGACACGCTGGAACATCATCCGTTGCACTACGATTAACCATAAACCTATCCACGACTTCTGTGGATAACCATGTTGATAATACCGCGATCCGGGGAAAATCGTTATGATTCAATAGGGTTTAATCACTTTGCCTCATTTTTAGGCATCACAACAAGTCATTGATTTTAAAAGGGAAATTTTATATCTCAGCGAAAGAAAAATGCTGACTAAATTAATCTGTCATAAGTCAGCAACATTCACTGTCGTGTGCAAAACCCGCGCCCGTTGCGCCCACATTCAGATAAATGTCTGTAAATATTGGTGAAGTTGTTAACGATTTATACTTCGCTATTAAATCTTTCGATCTCAACACCGACACTTTCGGCATTGTCGAATATATCCAACTTTTCTACGCGCACACGCACGGAGCGGACACGAATATCGTCCAAGCACATGTCGGCGATTTCTTCCGCCATGGTTTCAACCAAGCCGACATGGCCGGAATCGACGATATTCCGGACACCCGACACCAAACCTTCGTAGCAGACGACGTTCACAAGATTATCATCCAAACCGCCCTCGGCTTCGCGTACGGCTAGATCCAGGTTCACACGCACTCGCTGCGGCTCGGTTTTCTCGTGATCGTGGATGCCGATGAAGGCAAGCACCACCAAATCGCGCACGAAAACATGGCGAATTCGCTGACGCGCATCGGCGATATGCAGCGGCCCTAAGACCTCTTTCGGCTCAATGCTCAAAGTCGTCTCCTATTTTCGACTCATGGAATTTATATACGCCACCCTATGCTGGGCAGCCAGCAACGCCTATTCCCGGGGCGACGTTTCCTCGGTCTCATGCGCCCAATTCAGGTGTTGGCCTGAATCAACGGCGATGATTTGGCCCGTCACCGACGAAGCGTCAAGAAGAAACGCCACCGCGTCCGCGATCTCGCACGGGTCGACGGCACGCTGCAACGGTGTTTGTAGGGCCTGACGTTCAAAGTCTTCGTCACTTTGGCGAGAACTCGGCAACACCGGCCCAGGTCCCACCGCATTGACCCGCACGTGGGGCGACATCGCGCGGGCCAGCACCTGGGTTTGATCCCAAAGCGCCATCTTCGAAAGCGTATAGCTGTAAAAATGCTTCGACGGATTCAGCACGCGCTGATCTGCGATGTTGACCACAGCACCCGTTTTATCCGGAGCGCCCTTGTCGCCTAGGTGCTTCAACAATTCTTGGGAAAGCACGAAAGGCGCGCGTACATGCACGGCCATGTGCTGGTCCCAGACCGTGCGATCCTCGCTCCGAACATCATCGCCGATAAACACGGATGCATTGTTGACCACAGCGCTAAGGCCACCCAGGCCCGTGGCCGCGGCAGCAAACATTGCACGCACTTCACTTTCGTTCTCGAGGTCAGCTTTTACGCACAGTGCGCGCCCGCCGGCGGCTTCGATGCCCGCAACAACTTCAGCCGCATCTTCGGCGGCATCTTTATAATGAACCGCGACGCCCCAGTCTTTGCCGGCCAATGTCTCGGCAATGGCACGGCCTATGCGCTTGCCGCCACCGGTGACCAGAACGTTACGCATGACGTTTTAGATCGCTCCCAATAGGCGGTCGACACCATAGGCCTGCGCGCCGACATAAGCGAAATACAGAACCAAAAAGACACCTGCATATGCGCGATTCAGCTTCATGCGGCCCAACAACACCGGGATCAGCATGGCGACGGCCAGCAACATGATCCAGTTATCGAAGATCAGGACTTGGCCCGGCACCGGTAAGCCGGCAACCATCGCCACGACGCCGCCAACCAGCAACATATTGAAGATATTCGAGCCGATAATGTTGCCGATGGCCACATCCGGATGACCGCGATACGCGGCAACCACAGACGCCGCAAGTTCCGGCAACGATGTACCGAACGCAAACAACGTTAGGCCGATAACTTCATCGGACACGCCAAAGGACGTCGCAATTTCAGCGCCGCCTTTTACCAACAAGTCTGCGCCGAACGCCAAGCCGATGATACCTGCAACGGTCGCTAATAAGGCAACCGGGACATTTTTTGGAATACCTTTTTCGAGCTCTTCTAATTCTTCTATTTGCTCTTTAATAACATCCGGGTCGCCCTTGCCACGCGCGTACGACGTGATGATAAAGCCCGCGAAAACAATGAGCAGCACGACACCGGCCAGCAAGCCCAACTCGCCCATACTGCACAGTGCAACAAACAACAGCGAGCCGCCGATCAGCATCGCCACATCGCGCTTGAGCGCACCCGGTTTCGCCAAAATCGGCGTCACCAAACACGCCGCGCCCAAGATCAACCAAACGTTAGCAATGTTCGAGCCGACGATATTACCGATCGCGAGGCCCGCTGAGCCGCCCAAGGCGGCATCCAAGCTGACAACCAGTTCCGGCGCAGAGGTGCCGAACGCAACCACGGTCATACCGATGACCATCGGCGAGATGCCCATTTTCTCGGCTAGGATAACAGCACCCCGCACCATTGCCTCAGCGGCAACCAAAAGAACAATAAAGCCCCCGATGACTTGCAGATACATCATCATGATTGTCTTATCCCTGGCTCTTCATTGCGGCATATGGCTCAAAGGCGGCAACAATAGCCTCGTAGACTTTGCGTTTAAAGGGGACAATCAGCGAAGGCACGGTTTTTAGGGGCACCCAGTCCCATTGCATAAACTCAGGCGCGCCATGATGCGCAAGATCGATCTCAGCGACGTCGCCGGTGAACGCATAGGCGAACCAAGCTTGCGCCTGACCTCGGTAACGCTTGAACCGCTTGCCCTGCATTTCGGCCGGAAAATCATAGGTCAGCCAAGTATCGTGCCGGCCCAGCAAGGTGACTGAGTGGATGCCAGTTTCCTCATACAGTTCACGGCGGGCCCCGGCTTCAACATCTTCACCCTTATCGATGCCGCCCTGCGGTAGTTGCCATGCGTGCTCGATCTCCGGCCCAAGATCACTGCGCCGGCCAACGAAGACATTGCCGTCATCGTTGAACACCACAGCACCCGCGCAGGGACGATACCCTTCCGGTGGCACCGGCAATGCAAGACTGTCGTTGCTCACTGAGGCGTTGCCGGATAGGTCGCGACCGCCGATGCCGGGACCAGCTTCACGGTCTTGTCCTTCAATGTCGCCACCCAATCGACAATACTTTTGATCGTCACCGGATACGGACGTGCAATCGCTAAAATTGCGCCGTTGTCCGTCGCAAGGCTTTCGAGTTTATCGAGATTGGTTCTGATCTGCTGAATACGCGGCACATCGTCGAGGTACATCCGGCTTTGCATCCGTGCGAGATCAAGCTTTTCGGCAATCGGGAAAGCATCGTTGCGAGTCTGATTGCCGCCGACCACGAACATCAGGCCGCGGTTCTTGAGCGTACCCAACACTTTCGTCAGCTGCCCCTCTGCCTTCATATAGCGCGATCCCATAAACGTCACCAAACCGACATAACCGCCAGCCTGCGCCATCACGGTCTCCAAGCGCCGTTCGTTTTCGACCACCTGGATGCGCGTGTCCAAACCGAGCGGGCCCGGATCTTCCATGGGAAAGTTTTCGCTTTCCATCGGCAGCGACATAAACACCTCGTGTCCCGCGAGACGCGCACGGAAAACCCAGTCGTTCAAGTCGCGTCCGTAAGGGCTCAAGATCATGCTGACCTCAGGCGGCAGCTTATTGATGGCAGCTAAGGACGCTTGCCGGCTGAGCCCAATACCCTCGATCATCAGCGCGACCCGGGGGCCACTCAAGCCTGGATCAATCGGTCGCGCATAGACTTGCCACGAAGCAATCTGGTTCGGCCCAATCTTCGGCAATTCGCCAATGCCGCTTTTTTCTTCAAGCAAGGCACGCACCGGCGCGTTAGCCAATGCCTGACTTTGATCCGTAGCACTCGACTGGTCGGGAATACGCGCCATCGCGGTACCGGCGACCGCCGGCAATACGAGCCCCCCCCCGGCTGTCGACGCGCCCTTGTCATTCAAAGATGAGTTGAGCGACGTGTTGAGCGTGGCAGCCGGCGCACCTTCAGGCGCTGCAGGAACCGAGCCGCTTGCACTCGTCTCAACTGGTTGTTGTGCAGTTTGCCTCGATGTAGCGATGCTCTCACCTTCGACAGGTGCCTCACTTGAACTGGTCCGCGCGTTCAACGTACCGCCGACAGCCGGCATCGACATCTCAACCGTGCCCGGCGCATCCTTTTCGACAGACGTGGTCTCAGAAGGTGCCGATAAAAGCCACCACCCTGCCCCACCGAGAACACTCAGCAAGACAACAGCCATCCCCAACGCGGCAAACACGATCGCCTTCTTGCGGGACGACGCCTCGTCGCCTTCGTCATCTTCGTCGTCATCTTCGTCATCAAATTCGTCATCAAATTCGATGGCATCGCTTTCGTTTTCGCCACCGACCATCATCTCATCTTCAAGGTCCGCATGCGCGTCTTCGGCGCCATCCTCCGCATCCGCGTCAGCGTCACCTTCCATGATCTCGTCAGCAGGATCGAAATGCTCATCCAGGTCTACGACGTCGAAGTCTTCGTCTTCGAGATCGTCATCATCGTCGTCTGACTTCTTTTTGCCGAACAGCTTGGGTAATTTCACGATACCCTCCGCAAACGGCAACGGCCCACACCAAACGCGGGCCGTTGCTTAAGCTTTTGCGACACTTTAGGGCCCAACGATCACTTCGCCTTCATCGCTTGCGGCGACATGATCGCAAGACCACGGATCAAATCGACAGCACGGCTCAGCTGATAATCAACTTCTTTTTTATCCTTGCCATCGGCGCTCGGGAGTTCCGCGTCATCTGCCTTCTTATCTTCATCCTGTGACTTGCCAGTATCAAGCGCACCGCGCAAGTCCGCTTCACTACGGCGCGGACGTGTCGAAGCGATTTCTTCAAACTTCGCCTGTTTGACCTCAATGTCCGGCTCGACACCCTTGGCTTGGATGGAGCGACCGGACGGCGTGTAGTAGCGGGCCGTAGTCAATCGCATGGCCCCGTTACCGGCAATCGGCATAATTGTCTGCACTGAGCCTTTGCCGAACGATTTCGTCCCCAAAATCACAGCACGGCGGTGATCCTGTAGCGCGCCGGCGACGATTTCAGACGCCGAGGCCGAGCCGCCATTGATCAACACCACGACAGGCAACCCTTGCGCCAAATCACCCTCGCGTGCATTGAAACGCTGGGTGTCTTCCGGCTTGCGTGAGCGAGTCGAAACGATTTCACCCCGATCCAGAAACGCATCCGAGACCGCAACCGCTTGGTCCAAAAGACCGCCCGGATTGTTACGAAGGTCGAGAACGACGCCCTGCATGTCCGGGCCGATTTCTTCGCGCAGTTTATCGATGGCGCGTTCCAGGCCTTTATCGGTCTGTTCGTTAAAAGACGTGATACGCACGTAACCCACTTTGCCCTCGCTGTGGAAGCGCACGGATTTAATTTTGATTACCGAGCGGGTAATGGTGATGTCGAACGGCTCACGCCCTTCGCGGACCACGGTCAGCAAAATATCGCTGCCGATTTTGCCACGCATCTTATCGACGGCTTCAGCGAGGGTCAGGCCCTGCACCGACTCACCGTCCAGATGCGTAATAAAGTCGCCGGCTTCGACACCGGCACGAAACGCCGGGGTATCATCAATCGGCGAGATCACTTTGATGACGCCGCGTTCCATGGTGACCTGAATCCCCAAGCCACCGAACTCGCCCCGCGTGTTGACCTGCATGTCTTGGAAGCTTTTGGCGTTGAGATAGCTCGAATGCGGATCAAGCGCGGCCAACATGCCGGTGATCGCAGCTTCGATCATTTCCTCTTCGCTCGGCGGCTCGACATAATCGGCGCGCACGCGCTCAAACACATCGCCGAACAACGCCAGCAAGCGGTAGGTTTCTTCGTCGTTCTTTTTGGCGTCGACGGCATCTGCCGTCAACGGCCACATCACCGCACCGACGCCAATGGCCAAAGCGACGACTGACGCGCCGACCGTGGCACCGATTTTGGAGATCATTCTTCGTTTCATCCGTTTACCTCACCTTTGCGTGCCGCCAACCAGGGCTGGGGATTAATCGGTTGGCCGTCGCGGCGCAGTTCGACATATAAAATAGGTTGGCCGTTTGCTGCATTGTCCATGACGCCGACGGGCTCACCCGCCAAAATTTGCTGACCTTGTTCCGCGTCTATCCGGGTCATCCCAGCAAGCAGTGTATGATATCCCTCGCCATGATCGATGATCAAGAGAAGCCCATAACCGCGGAATTTTCCTGCATAAACAACAGTACCATCATAGGTCGCGGTGACTTGGGCGCCGGGCGGCGCAGCCAAGGTCATACCTTTTCGCGCGAATCCCGCGTCCGTCTTTTCACCGTAACGTCCCGTCAGCGTGCCGACCACCGGTTGCGTCAACGCACCTCTGGCCTTGCTGATCGGCCTGAGCGCGCGGCGCACCGTGTTGACGGCTGCGGTTGTGCGGGACGGCGCAGGTGCTGCGGCTTTAGCCCGCCTTTGCTCGCGCGCGATCCCTTTCAGGAGTTCTCGCAACGTCTTGGCTTGGCCGGCCAGCGCCTGCATGCGTTGCTCGGCCGCCACCGCTTCTTTATCGGCGCGACGCTTGAGGACTTTTTTCCGTGCCATCAACGCATCCAAACGCCGACGCTCGCGGTCCAACAGCGCTGATGTTTCGCTGAGCGCACGCTCACGTTCCTGTATCTCAGCCCGCGCTTTCACCAAAAAATTCAACTCATCGCGAAGCGTCGTCGCCTGCGCTTCGATGTGCGTCACAGCAGCCCGCAACAAAATTGCCGTCCGCACGGTATCTGCAGGCTTGGTCGGCTGCGCGATCAGGGCTTCCGGTGGGAATTGCGCGATCCGCTCCATTGCCGACAGCACACGGCCGAATTTGACGCGCCCGTCACGAAGCTCAGCGGTCTTACGGATTCGCAACCGCTCCAAAGCCTTAAGACGTGTACGGATTTCTGAAACCTGTTGTTCGTGACCTTGTACGGCGTGGGCGGCACTGATTAAATCGTTTTGCAGATTGGCAATATCGCGGGCCATAATTTCGGCCTTAGCGCGTGCCTGCTCGGCGGCAGATTTTTCCGCATCGATGCGCTGTTCAATCTTTTTGAGGTCTTCGCCGGTTGCTTTCCGCTCTTGCGCCAAAGCGGGATTTGCGGACATCAGGCCGCACACCACCAGCGCCACCCCGAACGTGCCGAGACGCCATATCAAATCCGTTGAGCTATTCCGCCGCGCGCGTATCAGCCGTGCTCTCCTCAATCAAGCTATGACCGGTCATCTCGGCTGGTTGCGGCAAACCCAACAGCCGCAACAGCGTCGGTGCCACATCTGCCAGCCGGCCTGCATTTAATCCCGCAACATAGGCCGGGGCATTGACCATAATAAACGGGACCGGGTTAAGGGTATGTTGCGTATGCGCACCGCCGTTTTCCGGATCGTCCATCTGCTCACAGTTGCCGTGGTCCGCCGTCACCAGCATCACGCCGCCCGCCTCGACGACAGCGTCCTGCAGACGCTTCAACGCGCCGTCTACAGTCTCCGCCGCCCTTACGGCTGCCGACAACACACCGGTGTGGCCAACCATATCGCCGTTGGCATAGTTGACGACAATCAAGTCAAATTTATGGCCAGTGATCGCGTCAACCAGATGATCCGTCACCTCGGGTGCCGACATTTCCGGCTGCAGGTCATAGGTTGCGACTTTCGGCGACGGCACGAGGATACGCTCTTCACCCTCAAACACCTGCTCGCGCCCGCCGTTCAAGAAGAACGTCACGTGCGCGTACTTCTCGGTTTCGGCAATTCGAAGCTGCGTCATCCCCGCTTCGGAAACAACCTGGCCCAAGATATTGGTAAGCTGACTCGGTGGGAAGATCGCAGTCATATAGTCGGCGTGCGCGCTTGAGTACTGGACCATCCCAAGCTGGGCCGCGAACTTGATAATTTTCGAACGCTCAAATCCATCAAACGCCGGATCACACAACGCCGATAGAATTTCCCGCGCCCGGTCGGCGCGGAAGTTCGCCATCAACACGCCGTCTCCGTCGTTCATACCGGCGTAGTCGCCGATCACGACCGGGAGAATGAATTCGTCTTTAACGTCATTGGCATAGGATGTCTGCACCGCCACTTCGGCACTATCGGCTTTGTCACCCACAGCAGACACCATACAGTCATAGGCTTTTCCGACCCGTTCCCAGCGATGATCGCGGTCCAACGCATAATAGCGCCCGACCACGGTGGCGATCTGGCAATCTTGAAAGTTTGCGATATCGTCACCGAATTTCTGCAGGTAACGCGCCCCGTGTTCTGGCGGCGTGTCGCGGCCGTCCATGAACGCATGCACGCGCACCGGAATACCTGCAGCACTCACCGCATCGGCCAAAGCCACCATGTGGTCTTGGTGCGAATGCACGCCGCCCGGCGACATCAAGCCCATCAAATGGCAGGTGCCGCCGCTGGTTTTGAGCGCATCAATAAAATCAACCAGCGCCTGTTCGTTTTTGAGTTTGCCGTCAGCTATGGTTTTGTCGATCTTCGGCAGTTCCTGCAACACGACCCGGCCTGCGCCCAGGTTCATGTGGCCAACCTCGGAATTGCCCATTTGCCCGTCCGGCAATCCGACCTCACCTGCGGACGCGTTCAAATGCGAACGTGGCAAGTCCGCGACCATCGCATCCCACGTCGGCGTTTCGGCATTGGAAATCGCATTGTCGGGCGCGTCCGCGCGCTCGCCCCATCCATCAAGAATGCAGAGCACAACTGGTTTAGGTCTGTTTTGCGTCATCGCCAGCGCCTTTTCATAGATCGATCATACACCAAGCATATAGGGCGTTGACGGGGATTTTGAACCCATTCAGCCCCCGTCGGCGACAAATCCGGCCGCTTCAATGCCGGCGATCGCTGCCGCTTCATCATTGTCCGAGATATCGCCTGTGATGCCGCAAGCACCGATGATCGCGCCCTGATCGTCTTTGATCAGCACGCCGCCTGCTACAGGCACTAAAGAGCCACCGGCCAACTCGTTCATCGCTTGGATAAAGAATGGCTCAGCCTTGGCGCGCTCAAACAACGCGCGCGAGCCCAAGCCCATGCAAAGTGCGCCGTTGGCTTTGCCGATCGCAATGTCTGGCCGCATGTTCGACGATCCGTCTTCACGCTCCAATGCCTTCAGATTGCCAGCCGTATCCAACACTGCCACGGTCAAGGGTTTCAGACCCATTTCTTGGCCTTTGGCTCGTGCAGCCGCAACAATCGTACGAGCTGCGTCCAACGTGATATTCGTCATATTCGTCTCCATGATAAAGATAATTTGAATTGGCCGGACATTAGCACCCGGCAAGCGGCTGGAAAAGCCGCCTAATCGCGATGATAAGGGTGGCCGGCCTGGATGGTTTGCGCCCGATACACCTGCTCGGCCAGCATCACACGGACCAGCATGTGCGGCCAGGTCTGCGGCCCGAACGAGAGCACCCGTTGGGCACGTTCGCGCAAAACCGGATCCAAGCCGTCGGCACCGCCGATCACGAACACCAGATCGCGCACGCCGTCATCCTGGACGGTCGTCATAAAACCAGCGAAGTCACGACTCGACATCGCTTTGCCGCGCTCATCCAACGCCACCAGATGCGCGTCGTGCGGGATTTTGGCCATGATCAGCTCGGCCTCTCGGGCCATCAGTTCAGGGCCAGACAAAGGTCGTTTTTCCTCGACCTCAATAAGGTCAAGGGATGGCTGCATCCGCTTTGTGTAGAGTTCAAAAAGATCGCGCTCCGGGCCACGTTTTGCACGCCCGATAGCAATCAGGGTCAACCGCACATCGTCACCCCGCACATGCGACACCTAAAGACCGCGCTTTAGACGCCCGATTAAATAGCCCAACTGCGCACGATATTTAAACGTGCGCGCCCGATACGACATCTGTCCCCGCTGCAGAAACCACGTCTGGTGCGGTCCACAGTTTTTCGAGGTTATAGAAATCGCGGACCTCTGGTCGGAACAAATGCACAATGACATCACCCGCGTCGATCAACACCCAGTCACCCTGACCGGCGCCTTCAACGACGACGTCTTTGTAGCCCAGTGCTTTTATTTTCTGGGAAAGGTGTTCGGCCATAGCGCCGACTTGTCGACCGGATTGGCCTGTGGCAATGACCATGTGATCCGTGATCGAGGTCTTGCCGGTGAGGTCGATAACAACAACGTCTTCAGCTTTGTCGTCATCGAGCGACGTTTCAACCAACGCCAAGAGAGCATCTCCCGACGGTGAAAGCTTGCGTTTGCTTGGTATGGGTAGGCTCCTTTTCATCATGTTTTTTTATATGTATGCCGCAAAATTACGACACAATCCCCAGATTGAACACACGGCTAGAACCCGCCGTGCGCCCTGATACGGGTCGCCGATTCGGGATGTTCACGAATTTTCAGGAACACCCAGGCCGGCGCACGCGCATCTGCCAGACGCTTTGCTGCTGCTTGGGGCCATCGGTCCCGAGCAAAACGCCGGGCTGCTACACCAGATGTAGCCCTCAAAGAGTACCCCGGACGCCCAAATACTGCAATGGGAACAGTATTAAAAATAGCAGACCAGCGATGCCAGCGATGAATTTGCAACAGGTTGTCGGCCCCCATCAGCCACACGAACCGCGCCCTGGGCTGGGTCCGCGCCAAGGTCGCCAAGGTATCAGCAGTATAGCGGGTCCCACGGACCTGTTCAAAATCGCTGACCCGGATCCGGGGCTCTGCCGCTGCCATGTCTTTTGCCGCCGCCATCCGGCGTGCGAATTCCGCCATGCCGTTGGTCGGTTTCAACGGATTTTGCGGCGACACCAGCCACCACACCTCGTCGAGCCCAAGGCGCCGCAACGCCATCCGGCTGATATACAGGTGCCCCTCATGCGCCGGGTTAAACGACCCCCCGAGCACACCGATACGGCGGCGGTGCGAAATTGACAGCGAAGCCTACTCTGCCGCGTCGGCGCGCGCTTGTGGCATGACGCCGTTGATCACGTAGGCTAAGGCGGCGACCACCTGCTCGGGCTCGCGAGCGACCGCGTTGGCGGCACCGTCGACTTCTTTCAGCGCATGGTCATGCTCAGTCGGATGCAGGGTGATGTAGGGAATGCCCATCGCTGCGGCATAGCCGGCATCAAAAGCCGCGTTCCACTGCTTGTATTTTTCACCGAAGCGGACGACCGCGATATCAGCGCTTTTCAGCAAGTTCTGGGTGCGGATCGCATTCAACTGCGCGCCTTTACGGTCGTGCCAAAACTTATCTGCTTCGGCGCCAAAGATCGCCACGCCGCAGTCATCCGAATCTTCATGCACGGTCACCGGCGACACCAGTTCCACCGGCAGCCCAGCGGCTTTGACGCCAGCGTGAATACGCTCGCGCCAATCGGAATGAATTTCACCCGAAAGGTAAACGGTCCAGGTTGCGGTCATGATGTTCTCCTTTGCGTTTCATTTTGCGTATTGCTCAAGGCCGCGTCTGTCCTGTGCCGCGCACCTTATATTTCATCGATGTCAGTTGCTCGACGCCGACCGGGCCGCGGGCGTGCAGTTTGCCGGTCGAGATGCCGATCTCGGCGCCCATACCGAATTCGCCGCCATCGGCGAACTGGGTCGAGGCGTTCCACATCACAATCGCGCTGTCGACGCGGTTCATGAAAGATTCGGCCACGTCAGCATCGTCGGTGATGATGGCATCGGTATGGTCAGAGCCGTGCGCGCGGATGAACGCAATCGCGTCATCCAGGCCGTCGACCTGTTTAACGGCAATAATGCTGTCCAGGTATTCGGTATCGTAGTCTTCACCGGATGCGGCGCTGATGCGGGAGTCCATCGCCATGCTTTCGGGGTCGCCGCGCACTTCACAGCCGGCGGCTGTCAGGCCATCAACCAAGCGTTTCAGCAACGCTGGTGCCGCCGCTTTATCGATCAGCAGGTTTTCGGTCGAGCCGCAGATGCCGGTGCGACGCATCTTCGCATTCACAACGACGCTTTCCGCCATCGCCGGATCGGCGGCGGCGTGCACATAGGTGTGACAGAGGCCTTCCAAATGCTTGAACAGCGGCACTTTGCTTTCGTCGGTGACCCGCTGGATCAGCGATTTACCACCGCGCGGCACGATGACGTCGATGTAATCGGACATCTGCAACATTTCACCGACCGCAGCCCGGTCCGTGGTCGGTACCAATTGAATCGCATGTTCAGGCAGCCCCGCCTTGGCCAGACCTTCGGTCATACTATCCATGATCGCATGCGACGAGTGATAGCTTTCTGAGCCGCCGCGCAAGATCGCGGCGTTGCCGGCCTTGAGGCACAGTCCGCCCGCATCCGCCGTCACATTAGGGCGGCTTTCATAAATCACGCCGATCACACCCAGCGGCACCCGAACGCGGGCGATGTTGAGGCCGTTCGGCCGATCCCACGCGCTGTCGACGATACCGACGGGATCGGGCAGCTCAGCGATGGCTTCGAGACCGATCGCCATGCCGTCGATCCGCTCGGACGTCAGTTTGAGCCGATCCAGCATTGCCGCCGTCAGACCTTTGGCTTCACCGGTGGCGATGTCTTTGGCGTTTTCCGACAGAATATCATTGGCACGACGGCGCAGACTGGCGGCCATCTCGCGCAGCGCCAGGTTTTTCGCGTCAGTCGGCGCCGTTGCAAGCTCGGTCGCAGCGGTGCGTGCCTGCTGGCCGATACTGCGCATCAACGTCGGAATATTTACCTGCGCGTCCATCACCCGTTCCCTACAACAGCACAAGATCATCGCGATGGATGATCTCGTCACGGCCACGATAGCCCAACAGCGCTTCAATTTCACTGGTCTTGTGGCCGCTAATCAACGCCGCGTCCGACGATGCATAGGCAACCAGCCCGCGTGCGATTTCGCGCCCATCAGGATCAACCACAGCGACCGCGTCACCGCGCTCAAAAGTGCCCTCAATCGTGCGCACGCCGGCGGGCAGCAAGCTCTTGCCGCTTTTGAGCGCGCCCAGTGCCCCCGCATCGACAATCACCCGACCTGCGGGTTTAAGCGATCCAGCGATCCACTCCTTACGCGCCTGACGTGGATTTCCGTTGGGAATGAACAACGTCGTGCGCGCACCCTCTGCGATGCGTTTCAAGGGATGCATGTCTTTGCCGCGTGCAATCATCGCCGCCGACCCGGCACCCATGGCGATCCGCGCTGCCGCCAGCTTAGTCACCATGCCGCCTCGGGAATCGCCCGACAACTGCACACCGGCCATGGCCTCGATCTCAGGCGAGATAACGCCGTGCACTTCGGGCACGAACTGGGCCTCAGGGTCGAGCTGCGGGTTCGCCGTGTACAAACCATCGATGTCGGACAGCACGACCAACAGGTCTGCCGAAATCATTGCGGTCACACGGGCAGCGAGGCGGTCGTTGTCGCCGAAACGAATTTCATCGGTCGCCACGGTATCGTTTTCGTTGATCAACGGCACCGCGCCCAGACGCAACAACTCAGTCAAAGTATTGCGGGCATTGATATAGCGACGCCGGTCTTCGGAGTCGTCCAACGTCAGCAGCACCTGCGCCACGGTCAGTCCGTGCGGATCGAGCACATCTTGATACGCATGCGCCAAGCGTTGCATCCCGGTCGCAGCGGCCGCCTGTTGTTCTTGCAATTTCAGCTTACCGTTGGGTAATCCCAAATGTCGACGCCCGACGGCGATCGCCCCCGATGACACCACGCAGATTTCTTTACCTGCCGTTCGCAGCGCGACGATATCGGTGGCCAAGGTTTCCAGCCAACGACGGTGCACGGCACCAGTTTCAGGGTCCACCAACAGCTGCGAGCCAATTTTGACGACAATGCGGTGCGCACGCTCCAGGGCAACCGCGCTCACGGCTGGTATCCTTCGTCCTCAGCGCCCTCCGCTTCGGCGCGCTCAGCGGCTCGGGCTTCTGTGATGTAGCGGTCGATCTCGTAGGTCATCTCGCGCACACCCATACCGGCGATCCCAGAGATGGCATGCACGTCACGCCCGCATGCCGCCGTAAGCTCGGCTTTGCGCACTCCCAGCGTTTCTGCGTCCAACGCATCAATTTTATTAAGCGCGACGATTTCAGGTTTGTCTGCGAGCATGTCGCCATAGGCGACCAACTCCTGCCGCACCGTGCGATACGCCTCGGCAACGTCTTCTTGCGTGCCGTCAACCAGGTGCAATAACACGCCGCAGCGTTCCACATGGCCCAAAAAACGGGTCCCCAGGCCGGCACCTTCACTGGCGCCTTCAATTAAGCCCGGAATATCGGCTAAAATGAACGTCCGCTCATCGACCGAGACCACACCCAAATTCGGGTGCAACGTGGTGAACGGATAATCGGCAATTTTCGGGTGCGCGCGGGAGCAGGCAGCCAAAAATGTCGATTTTCCGGCATTCGGCAACCCGATCAGACCTGCGTCCGCAATCAATTTCAAACGTAACCAGACCCAACATTCTTGACCGGCCAACCCCGGATTGGAACGACGCGGGGCTTGGTTGGTCGCCGACTTGAAGCGCGTATTACCCCAACCGCCGTTACCACCCTTGAGAAACACCAAGGTGTCACCAGGATTGGTTAGGTCAGCGAGCACGGTTTCTTTATCTTCGTCCATGATCTGCGTGCCGGGGGGCACTTTCACGATCAGCGGTTTACCGCCGTGACCCGTGCGATTTCTGCCCATGCCGTCAATGCCGCGTGCGGCTTTAAAATGCTGTTTGTAGCGAAAATCGATGAGCGTGTTCAGGCCTTCGACGCATTCGAAGATTACGTCGCCCCCACGGCCGCCGTCACCGCCATCGGGGCCACCGTACTCAACGTATTTCTCCCGGCGGAAGCTGATGGCGCCATTGCCGCCATCGCCGCTTTTCAGAAATACTTTTGCCTCGTCGAGGAACTTCATCGGATCGTCCTCAGTTCAACACACACCCGCGATGCGGACATAAAAAACGGGGGAATGGATGGCCATTCCCCCGCAACAACCTCGTGCTGGCTGGCAGGGCTTAGCCTGCCGACGGCACCACAGAAACGAACGTCTTGCCGCCCGATTTCTTATTGAATTCGACGTTACCATCGACGACGGCAAAGATCGTGTGATCTTTACCAAGACCGACGCCTTCGCCCGGGTTCCATTTCGTGCCGCGCTGGCGAACAATGATGTTGCCGGGGATCACGGTCTGACCCCCAAATTTTTTCACGCCCAAACGACGACCGGCTGAATCGCGACCGTTGCGGGTACTACCACCTGCTTTTTTGTGTGCCATAAGGTGTTACTCCTCGGTTTTCTTCTTCGTGGCCGGCTTTTTGGCGGCGGGCTTCTTAGCAGCTGCCTTTTTTGCCGGCGCCTCAGCTTTGGCCTCAGACTTAGGGGCCGCTTTGATTTCGGTTTTCGCTTCGACCGGCGCATCGTCGGCTTTTTTCACCGGCGCTTTTGCGGCCGCAGCCTTCGGCTTGGTGCCGGTCGGGCTGATCTCGATCACCTTAACGGTGGTCTCGAATTGGCGATGACCTTTTTTGCGGCGATGATTCTGGCGACGCTGCTTTTTAAAGACGATGATCTTATCGCCTTTGCCTTGTTCGATCACTTCAGCGAACACGGCAGCTTTGTCGACGAGCGGCGTGCCGACGGTCGGCGCCTTCCCGTCTTCGCCCAGCATCAGCACATCGCCCAACT
This sequence comes from uncultured Rhodospirillales bacterium, assembly GCA_963974935.1. Lineage (GTDB taxonomy): Bacteria > Pseudomonadota > Alphaproteobacteria > Rhodospirillales > Casp-alpha2 > UBA4479. Next base: position 195,246 of record CAXBEV010000004.1, read on the forward strand.
GGACGACGTCACCGACTTCGGCGATCAATTTCTCGACAATAAGCTTGTCGTCTTTGGCAACCCGGTATTGCTTTCCACCGGTTTTAACAACTGCGAACATGATCGCCTCTGCATTTGATAATGGCTTAAACACATAAGGACCGCACCCGAAGCGGCGTACCGCGGGGCGCTATCCCTGAAGAGCGCGCAATATACGCGGGAAGACAGCGATGTCAACGGCGGAAACGCAGGTTTTCCATACCAATTCACCGGATTGCCGCATGACATATATATAGGATGCCTTTAGTACGGTGAAATTGCCGTAAAAAGGCAGCGATCACGCCTTGCTCCAGGCCAGCCAATTGGCTATGTTCCGCGCTCCCCGATGCGGTGTTCGCCGTATCCACGCGTGCGGAGAGATGCCAGAGTGGTCGATTGGGGCGGTCTCGAAAACCGTTGTGCGCTTGCGTACCCAGGGTTCGAATCCCTGTCTCTCCGCCATTA
>CAXBEV010000005.1:0-192093 GCA_963974935.1 uncultured Rhodospirillales bacterium
GCATCATGCCCGGACCCATCTGGCCCATGCCGTAACCGGGCTGCTGCATCATGCCCGGGCCGATTTGGCCTTGCCCCATGTTCCAGCCTTGATTTGGGCTCATGGAGGACCCATTAGGGCCATGGGCGATGGCTGCTGTTGAGGCGGCCAGCGTGATTGCGGCAAACGAACCAACAACCAATAATGTCTTCCTGAATTGCATGGTAAATCTCCTTTATTTTGCGTTGGAGTCTGAGTAAGTACGTCCATGATTAAAACTTTGTCTTCTGTGTCGCATTGATTTGGATCAAATTCTGTATCAACCGGTGCCTAATTATACAGTCGAAGAGCTTTCGTATGTCGGCCTATCCGCCGTTTCTACCAATGCCTGACGAGTGATTTGTAACGATGACCACAAGACAAGGCTTGCCATGATCCCGGCTACAGTCATGTCCGGCCATGCCGTGCCGGTTACCCACACGCCGCTGGCCGCGACAATCACCGCAACATTTCCGCCTGCGGCACACCGAGGATGAGGACATCATATGCCGTCGAGAGCAGATCAGTGATTGACAGCTTTGAAATGATAAGCGGAGTTGCAACGACCATTAAGTTTTATGAGTCCATAACCAATCGTGGTTTTGCACCGGCGCGCAGCTTACACGCACCCCGCGTGATCTTCGTCATATCAGGGCGTGAGTGCGTGTGATAGCGTTCCCTAAGTTCATGGGGGACTGATGCCGAAATTTTTGCCATCCATCGTTCAGGCCGTTGCCCGCGCCGCATTGATCGTTGCGGCGTTTGTTATTGTGCCGGGCGTTGTTCACGCCCAAGACATCAAAGGCCCGATTGCGGTGCAGTTCAAAGCGATGACGCTGCCGGCGGTCTCGGAAAAGGGCTATCTTGGGCGCACCAGCCTCACCCCGTATATGTTGGTGACGGACGCGGAAGCGTTGCAGCGCGTGTGCGCACGCTTGCCTCGGTTGTTGGACGTGATCCAGGTTGCCTTCGATGAGTCTCCGGTGAAGCTCGGCGACCGCGTCAATGATCTGGCCGCACGTCAAAAAGTGCTGGCAACGAAGATTGAAGCGTCGCTCGGCACCGGGGTGTTTGAAGGATTCTATCTGGTGCAGGGCTCGCGTCGTTCGGCAGAGGGGACCGAGGCTTTGCAGGTTGACGGCGGCAATCGTGACTGTCAGCCGATCAAATATTTTCCATGGAAACGTGAGGTCCCGACCGCCGTCCGCGATACCATGGCGAAGATTGCCGAGACTGTTGAACCGCCGTTGGAAGCTCCGGCGGATGTGTCTTCTGAGGCCTCCGCAGCGATGCCTGCACCTGCTGCTACCCAGCAACCGACGCCGTCGTTGAACGAGACGCTGCAGCCCTATGACAATGACCCGTTGCCGTCGCCCGAAGAAATCGCGCGCACCATGGTGCGCAAGTTTCCGCCCGAGCCGCCAAAGCCTGAACAACCCCCCTGGGTGATGTTCGCCTTGGTGATCATGGGGATGGGCGGTGCAATGCTGGTGATCGGCAGTTACATAGGCTATCAGGTCGCAAAAATTCGGCGTGAACGCCGCCGCAAAGATCGGCGCAAGAAAAAGAAAGACCGCAGACTTGGGCAAGAGCGCCGCTTGCGGAATGATGGCCCGCCCACCGATGATGAGCGTCGCGAGAGTGCCGAGCGACGTGCCGGTAAGGATCGTCGCAAACGGGACCGCCGCGACACATCGGACCGTCGCGATGAGCCGCCGGAAAACGAGCCGCCTGAAGAAGACCCTCCCGGCAAAAGTTCGGGATCGTCGGAACCATAGACGGCCGAGGGTTTCGCCCACCGGTTACGCGCGCTATGGTCCGGCCACGCACACTGATTATGGAGTATTCCTATGGCGCAGACCCCGAAACGTCCTGACGTTACCGCCGATCACAGTTGGACCATCACTGGCGCGTCTGCCGAGACTCGTGCCAAGGTGAAGGCCGCCGCCGACGCCGAAGGTATGACGATCCGCGCCTGGGTCGACCGCACGTTGAACGAGGCTGCTGACGGCAAGCCGACGCGGGGCAAGCCGAGCGGTGATGATAAGGCGCTGGCCGAGGTGTCGGCGAAACTTGACGATGTCATCAAGCGCTTGCCGGAAAATGCGAAGGCCGCAGAAAAAGAAGCTGCGCAACGGCTCAGCGCTCAGGTGTTGAAATCGGTTGCCGCGGGCTTTCAAGAAATGACCCGGTCCGCGAAAGAACATGCGCGCATTGCCGAAGGTAAGCCGCCAAAGAAAAAAGCTAAGCCTGCGAGCGATAGGACATCTTAAAAAGATCCTGGAAACGCCAACAGCGTTATCCGGGATCACTAAGCGACGCGCACGCCGTATTCCTGAGACGCGTCTTCCAACCACGTCCATAGATACGTCGCAAAGCTGCGCAGCACGTAAAGTTCATACGTGCCGGCGGTGTCTTTTGCTTGCGCGGTTTGCGTCAGCATAACGCCGCACTTGGCGACGATGCACTGCGCGGACTGGCTGGGGCCGAAAGCACTTGGATGCAGGTCGATGGGGCAGCCCTTAGCGAGGACTTCACGGGCGCGGGGACCTTCAATGCGGATGCAGGTGCGGGCTTCACTGGAATCGGTGACGGCGGCGTGCAGCTTGCCGTCCTTCAGATTTTTCCAAAGCGCCGCCATGACGCGTTCGCTTCGGCCGGGTTTGGTGATTACCAACCATTCGTCGGGGCCCAGCCACATGATGCGGGTTTGCGATGGCTTACCGGTAACCGTATTGGGGGCTGTCGGTGCGGTCAGCTTGATGGTTTTTTCAACTGCGGCGATGAACGCTGGATCGGATGCATCGCCGCGAATATTGATCAGGCCCGGGTGTGCGATTTCCGTCAGCACGACTCCGGTGCCGGTGTGCTCGGCCTCGGCTTGCGCACGCGCGGCGAGGCTCAAGTGATCAAGCGGGCTGCGCAGGCGGTATGCATCAACCATTGAGGCGCACTCCTTCCGGGTCATAGAAGATCGGATCAACGACTTCGCACGCCGTGGTGGTGCCGTCGATGGGCGCATAGATGGTGTCGCCTTTACGGTTGCGACCGTTCTTCACCAAGGCAAGCGCGATCGAGTGGCCGAGGGCGGCGGAATAATAACTCGACGTTACGTGGCCGATCATATCCATCGGCGGCTGGGCGCGGGTTTCGGCGACAAGCTGAGCGCCCTCTGGCAACACGACTTCTGGGTCTATGGTGCGCAGGCCGACCAAGTGTTTGCGATCCGGTCGCGCGGTGTCCGCGCGGGTGAGTGAGCGCTTGCCGATGAAGTCCGGTTTGGCTTTCGAGACGATCCAATCCATGCCGAGATCAAGCGGCGTGATCGTGCCGTCGGTTTCTTGGCCGACAATGATGAAGCCTTTTTCGGCGCGCAGCACGTGCATGGTCTCGGTGCCGAAAGGCTGGATGCCGTATTTCTCGCCGGCGATCATGATGTCGCTCCAAAGTGAAAGACCGCTAGACGCGGGCACGTTGATTTCGAACGACTGCTCGCCGGTGAAGCTAATCCGAAACACCCGGGCCGGAATGCCGCCGACGGTGCCGTCGCGCCAACTCATGAACGGGAAGGCCTCATTATCCAGGTCGATATCGCTGGTGAATTCAGACAACAAAGCGCGGGCATTCGGGCCAGCCAATTGCAAGGTCGCATACTGCTCGGTGACCGACGTTAAATAGACTTTTAAGTCCGGCCATTCCGTCTGCAGCCATTCTTCAAGCCATGCCAACACGTTCGGCGCGCCGCCCGACGTTGTGGTCATCAGGTAATGATTTTCGCCCAAGCACGATGTTACGCCGTCATCGAACACCATGCCGTCTTCGTGCAGCATCAAGCCGTAGCGGCAGCGGCCGGGCGCCAGTTTCAGCCAGGCATTGGTGTAGACCCGGTTGAGGAATTCTGCTGCGTCCGGCCCTTGAATGTCGATTTTTCCCAACGTCGTCGCATCCAGCATGCCGACGTTGTTGCGCACGGCCAAGCATTCGCGGTTGACCGCATCCTGCATGCTTTCGCCGTGTTTCGGGTAGTACCAGGGGCGCTTCCACTGGCTGACGTCTTCCCACAGACAGCCGGCTTGTTCGTGCCATTCGTACATCGGTGTGCGCCGGATCGGATCGAAGAATTCGCCGACGTAGCGACCGGCGAGCGCGCCCATGGTGACAGGTGAATACGGTGGCCGGAACGTGGTGGTGCCGGTTTCCGGTATCGTCTGGCCGAGCGCGCTGGCCAAAATCGCGTGGCCCGGAATATTGCCGGTCTTGCCCTGGTCGGTGGCCATGCCGAGCGTCGTATAGCGCTTCGCATGTTCGACCGAGCGATAACCTTCCCGCGCCGCCAACTGCACGTCGGCGGCGGTGACATCGTTTTGCGGGTCCAGGAAATGCTTGCCGCGCTGACCGGTCGGTGCCGTGGTTGGGATGTACCACAACAGCCGCCAACGCTCTTCGACGACATCGGTGCCGACCGCAGGGGACGCAATTTTACTTTTGATTTTAAGGCCGAGGATTTCTACTGCATCCTTTGCTGCTTGGATGCCTTCAGTCAACGCTGAGTGCAACGAGAAGCTGCCTTGGTTGGCGCCGGCGGTATGTTCGGCCTGCAAGGTTTCGCCCGGCACAAAGATGCCGTCGGCATCACGCCAGACATTCTTGCCGCCGGCATGACTGTGCAGGTGAACGACCGGGTTCCAGCCGCCACTCGACCCGATGACGTCGCATTGAATGGTGCGTGAGCGTCCGATAACGCCGTCGCCGGAGTCATTGAGCGCCATGACCTCGACGCCTTTCACGCGCTTGGTGCCGAGTACGCCGCTGATCGCTGAATTTTCAATTACTTCGATGCCCGCTTCGTGGGCGCGGGTCACCAACTCACCTTTTGGGTCGGGGCGGATATCGATGACGCATGCGACGTCGGCGCCGATAGCTTTCAGATCTAAGGCGGTGCGATAGGCATCGTCGTTGTTGGTGAAGATCACATGACGTGTACCGGGCTTCACGCCGTAGCGGTTGACGTACGCACGCAACGCGCTGGCCAGCATGCAGCCGGGCCGGTCGTTGTCGACATAGATCAACGGGCGCTCGATGGCGCCGGTGGCCAAGATCACGCGCTTGGCACGGACACGCCATACGCGTTGACGGGTGCGGCCGTCGGCGCCGTACGCTACATTGTCGGATCGGTTCTGTAAGAAACAGATGAAGTTGTGGTCATAGTAGCCGAACGCGGTGGTGTGTTTCAGCACCGTGACGTTTGGGTTTGCCATCAGCTCCTGCTCGACCTCAGCGACCCAGTCCAAGGCCGGCTTACCGTCGATGATAAAGCGCTCGTTGAGCAGTTGTCCGCCAAGTTCGACCTGTTCGTCGACCAAGATCACACGTGCACCGGAAAGTGCCGCCGTGCGTGCCGCCGCCAGACCGGCAGGGCCGGCACCGACCACAACGACGTCGGCATGGGCGTTTATTTTGTCGTAAGTGTCTTCGTCGGGCTCTTCCGGTGAGCGACCAAGGCCGGCGGCGTGGCGGATGAAGTGTTCATACAGCTTCCAGCCCGACACTGGCCACATGAAGGTTTTATAATAAAAGCCCGCCGGTAAAAGCCGGTGGAATAAGCCGGTGATCGCCATCAGATCGAAGTTCGGTGACGGCCAACTGTTGACGCTGGAGGCATCCAGGCCTTCATAGAGCGGAATCCGCGTCGCCAGTAAGTTGGCGATGGTGCGCGGGCCGCGTTCTAGCTGCACCAGTGCGTTCGGCTCTTCGGTGCCGGCCGAGAAAATACCGCGCGGGCGGTGATACTTGAAGCTGCGCCCGACCAGCATCACGCCATTGGCCAGCAACGCGGACGCCAAAGTGTCGCCGTGAACGCCCGTGTAACGTCGGCCATTGAACGTGAAGTTGATCGGTTGGCTGCGGTCGACGCGACCGCCGTCGTATAAGCGATGCGACTGCGTCATGCCTTTTTACCCTTCGGCGTGTTCTCGGGCGGCGCGGCACCGATTTTATAGATCGCCATAATCGCGTTGGTATGCGTGTTGCGCTGCATGTTGAACCAGCGTCGACAGCCCGCCGTGTGCACCCAGCGTTCCAAGTGCGGGCCCTTGGGATTTTTGCGCATAAAAAGATAGTCCGCCCATTCTTCGTCGGACAACGCGGACGGGTCCTCGGGCCGCGCAATATGCGCTTCGTGGCCATAGGTGAATTCGCTTTCTTCGCGTTCACCGCACCAGGGGCATGTGATTAAAAACATAAGTGTGCTTCCTTAGTGCGCGACGGCGGCGGCGCCGTGCTCGTCAATCAGGTGTCCGGTCGAGAACCGTTCCAGCGAGAACGGCGCATTCAACGGATGCGGTTCGTCGCGGGCCATGGTGTGGGCGAACACCCAGCCGGATCCCGGCGTTGCCTTAAAGCCGCCGGTACCCCAGCCGCAGTTGAAGTACAGACCCTGCACCGGGGTTTTCGAGATGATCGGGCTGGCGTCGGGGCAGGTGTCGACGATGCCGCCCCAGGTGCGCATGATCCGCATGCGGCTGAACAGCGGGAACAGCTCGCAGACCGCCGCGATCTGGTCTTCGATGATGTGCAGGCTGCCGCGCTGTGAATAGCTGGTGTGCCCGTCGATACCCGCGCCCAATACCAACTCGCCTTTGTCGGACTGCGACACATAGCAATGCACCGCGCCCGACATCACGACGACATCGATGATCGGCTTAATCGGGTCAGAGACCATCGCTTGCAGCGGATGGCTTTCAATCGGCATTCGGAACCCGGCCATATCCGACATCACCGTGCAGTGACCGGCGACAACGACGCCGACTTTCTTTGATTTGATGGCGCCGCGATTGGTCTGCACGCCGACGATCTGCCCGTTTTCGATATCAAAGCTGCTGACTTCACAGTTTTGGATGATGTCGACACCCCGAGCATCGGCGGCGCGTGCCAAGCCCCAAGCGACCGCATCGTGCCGCGCCGTGCCGCCGCGTCGTTGCAGGGTCGAGCCTAATACCGGATAGCGGATGTTCGGGTCTAAGTTGATGATCGGCACGAGTTCGCGAATTTGCTCAGGGCTTAGGTATTCGGAATCGATACCGTTCAGTTTGTTGGCGTTGACCCGACGTTGCGCTTCGCGGACGTCGCCCAGATTGTGCGCAAGGTTTAACACGCCGCGTTGGCTCAGCATGATGTTGTAGTTGATGTCTTGGCTCAGGCCTTCGTAAAGCTGCAATGATTTGTCGTACAGCCCAGCGCTTTCGTCCCATAAATAGTTGGAGCGGATGATCGTCGTGTTGCGCCCGGTGTTGCCGCCGCCAAGCCAGCCTTTTTCAAGCACGGCGACATTGGTGATGCCGTGTTCTTTGGCCAGATAATACGCGGTCGCTAAGCCATGTCCGCCGCCGCCGACGATGATCGCGTCATATTCGGGTTTCGGATCCGGCGAGCGCCACGCCTGTTGCCAGTCGCGGTGATAGCCCATCGCGTTGCGCAGCAGACTGAAGATTGAATAGCGCGTCATAATATTCCTCTACGCCCACGACATCGGTGTTGGATTTCGCGTTTGTTTTCTTATTAAGGTCGTTTCTCATTATGAGCGGTCCGCGTCTGTCCGTATTGCGACGCCTCTGCGAGCGTTTCCGACCAACCGGCTTTAAGGGATGGTGACCGCTTCACGCCGCGGCGTAAAGGGCGCGCAGCTGAAAATGTGCCTCTGCCAGCTATTGTGGTTCCCATGCGTAAATCGCCAAGATAGTGTGCCGGTATGGAGCGAATCTGTCAGATCATCGGTTTTGTGTTGGCGCTCGGCCTCGGGCTCGGTGCAATCGTGCCGGTATCCGCCGACGAGGTCAGTTTTATTGTGCCGGACGGCATTGATTTGACCATGCCCGGTGATACCGGTGTCGGCGACACACCACCCAAGGGCGGAGTGCCGGCACCGGCAGGGCCTATGGATCGGGATTTTAATCGCGCCCTGGATGCCTTCAAGCGCGGCAACGTAACAGAGGCTCGCCAAAGTTGGAGCAAGCTCGCCGGCGCCGGACACGGGGAAAGCGCGCACAATCTGGCGCTGATGATGCTGCGCGGCATGGGCGGCGACAGGAATGTCGCTGCGGCTTTGACGTTGTTCGAGACGGCCGCAGAGGCTGAGGTTGCTGCCGCGCAGCATGCGCTCGGGATGTTTTATCTGCAGGGCTATGGCGTGCCTAAAGATACCGCTAAGGCGTTCCAGTATTTTGAGCGGGCGGCTGGACGTGGCTATTTGCCGGCGAGGTATAATTTGGCCATCGCGGCATTGTCTGAGGGCTCTGCGGCGGCGCAGGCGCGGGGCGTGGCGATGCTGCAAGATGCAGCGGACGGTGGACTGGCTCGGGCGTCGTATGATTTGGGTGTGTTGGTCTATCAAGGCAAAGCCGGGCCTCGGGACTTGCCCGCCGCGCGCCGCTTTTTTGAACAAGCGGCGAAAGCCGGCGACCCGTTCGGTGCCTATAACCTGGCGCTGATGCAATTGGCCGGCGAAGGCGGGCCGAGCGAGCCGGCCCTTGCTCGCGCGCACCTCGAAGTCGCTGCCCGTGCCGGTGCAGTGCCGGCGCAGGTCCGTCTGGCCTATGTTTTGGCCGGGGCGGGCGAAAACGAGTCGGCGTTTAAATGGTTCACCATCGCCGCTGCGTTTAACGATGCGACCGCTGCAAAGAATGCGGAACGACTAAGCCTGCGCTTGAATGCCGCGCAACGTGCACGTGCTCTCAAAGCGGCGCAGGCATTTCGCGCGCAACCAATGCCTTCACGTTTTCAGGATAATTGATCGGATAAACTATGGGTTTCCTGATTAGGATCTTTAAATTTGCCTTCAAGCTCGGCGTTGTTGTGGCCGGCATAGGTGTCATCGTCTCGTACGCTAGGCTCAGCGAGCACGGGGACCTGCGCGCCGAATTGATGCAGCGGATTGCCGATTCTTATGTTGGGCGGCTCTCCATCAACGGGCCCACGGAACTACAATTCACCTTTCCGCCCAGCGTGATCATCAAAGACGTACGGATCAAAAATGCCAAATGGGCCAGCAAGCCTGACATGATGCGTGCCAACACGGTGGTTGCGGAAATTGATTTGATTCCGTTGCTGCAAGGGCAGATGGCGATGCCACGGCTACGCATGATCGGCGTCGATATCGTCGTTGAAACAGGGCCCAACGGCAAAACCAATTGGGATGAATTAAATGATTTCGAGACCGCGAGCGGCCTCGTTGAATCCGGTCCCACATCGATGATCGTGCCGAACATCGCAGGGACAATGGTATCCCTGTCGCAGGCAACGGTATCGGTGATCGGCCAGGGCGCGCAGACCGTGGCCTCGGTGTCGCTGGGCAGTGCGGATGTACTTTCCGGCGCGTCTCTTCCTTGCCAATAGGGGCAAAAAACGCACACGAATAAAAAAACGCCCTGGGCCTATGTTGAGGCCCAGGGCGGGAGAGTCTACAGGGTGGTCAAAAGGGAGTCGCTGGGCGCCTATCCTGCGTGGTGACCGATGTTGCGGACTTTGCCGAACAGGTTGCGAACGTATTGCGCCCGTAACCGGCGACCTTCGCGCATGCCTTGCTCAATGGCGCCGGTAGGAAGCAACGAGGTGTCTATGTCAAAGTAGTGTCTATCTGCGTGTCTCATGATAGTCTCCTTAATCTGATGTGGTGAGGGCTTAGAGCCCTCGAACCGTTGAAAAGACCATAGCAAAGTGCCTAAAATTCGATAATCATCAAAAAAAGACTATATTTCGTGAACAATATTCATTAATGTGCCTTCATGGATAAATTAGGCGAAATGGAAACCTTTGCGCGGGTCGTGGAAACCGGGAGCTTCTCTGGGGCTGCGCGGGACCTGCGCATGACGCCGTCTGCGGTCTCGAAAATGATCGGCCGACTCGAAGACCGACTTGGGGTGCGGTTGCTCAGTCGCACCACCCGTAAGCTCAGCCTGACAGAAGAAGGGCGTGTTTTTTATCAGCGGGTGACGCCGATTTTGGCCGAAGTCTCGGAAGCAGAAGACACCGTGTCGTTGTCGACGCTGGAAGCTCGGGGGGTGCTGCGGGTCAACGCATCAACCGCGTTCGGCCAATATCAGATCGTACCGCTGATCCCCGATATGCTGGAACGCTATCCGAATTTGCAGGTGCAACTGACGATGACCGACAGCATGGTCAACTTGGTTGAAGAGGGATTCGACGTTGGCGTGCGCATCGGTGTGTTAACCGATTCCACGTTGGTGGCCCGCAAACTCGGTGTTCCAAAGCGCACGGTGGTCGCCGCGCCGTCGTACCTGGAACGCCACGGCGTGCCGAGAACGCCGGACGATCTGGTGAACCACGAGTGCTTGAAACTCTCAATCCCGACGGCGCTCAACAGGTGGGAATTTATGTTCCCCGAAGGCTCGCGTATGGTCGATGTGTCCGGTCGGTTTGAAGCCGACAATGCCATCGCCCTGCACGAAGCGGCGATTGCGGGTCTGGGCCTATTCCGTGCGGCCTCGTTCGTGGTTGGTGATGACATCAAGGCCGGTCGTCTGGTGCCGGTGTTGGAAGACTTTGAGACCTCGGGTGATGCGGGGATATTCGTTGTTTGGCCGCACAATCGCAACCTGTCGGCCAAAGTGCGGGCCTTCGTAGATACCTTGGTCGAAGCGTTTACGCCGATCCCACCTTGGGAGCGGGTGCCCGATTGATCATCTTTACGGCGCGCTAACCAAGATCGCTTTCGCCTGTGCTTTCAGACCGTCGACATAGCGCTTTTGCGACCAGCCGCAGGTGACCCGATAATATTCCCAATTTCGGATGGCGATCAGTGACGTCAAAACATCGACCGCTTCCTTTATCGTGTAGGTCGCATTCAACCGGCCGTCTTTCTCAAGGGCGTCGATGGCCGCTTGGCAGCCGTGCCTGAGTGCGCCCATGCGGTCGTCCCATGCGGCCCGTGCGGCGGCGTCGGACTCGCGCATCACATCCAATGCTTTGGCGACGCCAAAGATCAGCGGAATATAATTACCGGCAGCTTCGATAAACGCTTCGAGTCTTGCCACCCCCGACGTGGCCGTTCGGCTTGCCACCAAGCGCTGGTCGACTTTGTTGATGACATCAATGTAGTGGGTCGTTTCGGTTAATAGCTCGGCGCGTGATGGAAAATGCAGATAAACCGCCTGCCGACTAACGCCGACTTTCTTGGCGATGTCGCTCATGCTGACGGCCGCACCTTTGCCGCCTTCCAGCAGATTCCAGGTGGCTTCAAGGATTTTTGTACGGGTATCTTTTTTCTCACTTGACATGATGTCAACTTACAGGATATTTACACGCTGTCAATTGACACAGTGTCAAGTGACTTTGTTTGCCGTGACTCAGTTGAAAAGGATGGTCCGATGACGTCACCGATGGAAAGCCCGAAGGTCTTTGTTTGGGTTGCACACCCGAAGCCCGATTCTTTATGCGGAGGTATCGCCGATGCTTATCAAACGTCGGCTGAGGCGGTCGGGGCGCTGGTAAGGCGTATGGACTTGCACGCGATGCACTTCGATACCGCGTTTCAAGGCTACGATGCGAACCATGGGGCGTTGGAACCTGATCTTGCGCGTTGGCAGGACAACATCCGCTGGGCTGATCATATCTTGATCGTGCATCCGTGCTGGTGGGGCACCATGCCGGCGCAAGCAAAAGCCGTTTTTGATCGCGCATTGCTGCCGGGATTTGGCTTTAAGTTTACCGGCGACGGCAGCAAGTGGGATCGGTTGCTCGCCGGAAAAACCGCCGACGTGATCATGACGTCCGACACGCCGCCGATTTTGGATACGTTGCTGTACGTTGGTTCCGGACGGCGGCTCGTCAAAAAGCAAATTTTGGAATTTTGCGGAATAACGCCGAAGACCATCAAGCAGTTCGGCTCGGTGAAAGCATCGTCGCCAGAAAAGCGCCAAGGCTGGTTAAATAAAGCCGGTGACTTAGGGGCGCGGGCGGCGCAAAGCGTTGCAAAAGCGGCATAAAAGTTAGAGGAATCGAAATCCCTGTCATGCTACGTTTACACCTAGTCGATGGGCTTGCACGGCTCCCATGCCAAATTAGCATTGGACGCTTCGTGCTTTGGTGGCAAAAAGGCGCCGCAATGTGCCGGGATGAGTGCGGCTTACGGAGAAGATGATGAACGACGACGGAGATAAATTCGTGTCTGATGAAAACACATCGGGTGCGGTAAAAGCCTCTTGGGCGAGCCGTATCGGCTCGCTCGGTGGGCGCGTGAAGCCGTCGTATCTGTTGGCCGCCTTGCTTGCGATTGGCGTCACAGCGTGGGTAGCATCGGGGGCGTTGACTGAAGAGTCGCCGGCACCGATGCACACGGCGGGCGAACGCGCCGGTGGGCCGACAAAGCCGGTGCAGGTTCGTGTTGCCGAGCTCATCGCATCGGAACGCCCGCGCCACGTTGTCGTCACCGGGCGCACCAATGCCATTAAAGATGCCGAGATCAAGGCTGAGACATCGGGTCAAGTGATCGCGCGACCTGCGCGCAAAGGTTCGGTCGTCGAAAAAGGCACGGTCTTGCTTCGCCTTGCCATGGATGACCGTCAAGCCCGCCTGGACGATGCGCGGGCACGCTTGGAAGAAGGGCAGATCACATTTAACGCGTCTAAGGATCTGCAGAGAAAGCAGTTTGAGTCGCAAATAAAACTGGCGCAAAGCAAAGCCTCGTTAGCATCGGCCAAGGCGGCTTTGGCGGCAATTGAATTGGACGTGGCGCGCACAGAAATCCGCGCGCCGATTGACGGTTTTATTGAAACCTTGCTGCCCGGCCCCGGTGATTATGTCGAGGCCGGCGAGATGGTTGCGATGGTGGTCGACCTGGACCCGATTCGCGTTATCGTTAATGTGACCGAGCGTGACGTCGCTGATATCAAGGTCGATGACTTGGCCACCGTCAAACTGCCGAATGGGCGCGAGATCGGCGGCACGGTGCATTATGTGTCACGTGTCGCCAACGACATCACGCGTACGTTCCGCATCGACATTTGGGTCGACAATCCCGACACCACGATCCCCGCCGGCCTGACCGCCGAAGTGTTGCTCACCGCCGGTGCCCGGATTGCCCACAAGGTACCGTCGTCGGCGTTGACGCTGAACGGTGAAGGGGCGCTCGGTGTGCGAACTGTTAATGCTTCGGACATCGTCGAATTCCACAAAGTGACGTTGATTGAAGATACCCCCGACGGCACGTGGGTTGCGGGACTGCCGAACCAAGTCCGTGTGATCATCGTCGGCCAGGAGTTTGTGACCGAAGGCCAGATCGTTGCGCCGACGACCGGTGTGGTCGTAGATACCAAAGGTGGAGACGCGTCGTGAATGCGATGATTGACGCCGCGCTTAGCCATAGCCGGACCGTCATCAGCGGTCTGGTATTGCTGTTGATCGCTGGCATCGTCGCGTTCAACGACATCCCCAAAGAGTCTGAGCCGGACGTCAACATTCCAATCATCTACGTCTCCCTGCATCACGAGGGAATCTCGCCTGAAGACGCCGAGCGACTGCTGGTGCGACCGATGGAGCAAGAGTTGCGGACCATCGAAGGCGTCAAAGAAATGCGCTCCAAAGCGTACGAAAGCGGCGCTAACGTAACGCTCGAATTCGATGCCGGGTTTGATGCGGATGCGGCGCTGACCGATGTTCGCGAAAAAGTCGATCTCGCCAAGCCGGAACTCCCTGAAGAAACCGACGAGCCGGAAGTGCACGAGGTGAATTTCTCGTTGTTCCCGGTGTTGGTGGTCACGTTGTCGGGCGATGTGCCGGAACGGGCATTGCTGCGCCTTGCCCGTGATCTGCGAGACCAGTTGGAAGGCATCACTCAGGTGCTTGAAGTCAACATCGCCGGTGACCGCGAAGAAATGGTCGAAGTTGTGATCGACCCGGTCGCGATTGAAAGCTATGGCCTATCGCCGGTCGAAACCGTGGCCAGCGTGCAAAGCTCGAATCTGCTGGTGGCGGCAGGGGCGCAGGATACCGGCAAAGGCCGTTTTGCCGTCAAGGTGCCGGGCCTGTTCGAGACCGTTGCCGACATCGCATCAATGCCGATCAAGATTGACGGAGACACCTCAATCACACTCGGTGATATCGCTGATCTTCGGCGCGGTTATAAAGACCCGGAAAGTTTTGCGCGAGTCGATGGGCGCCCTGCAGTTGCCCTCGAAGTCTCTAAGCGCACCGGCGAGAATATTATCGAGACCGTGGCTCGCGTCCGTGCCACCGTCGAAGCATCCCGCGCCGTGTGGCCGGAAGCGCTTCGGGACTCGATTTCGGTCGCCTATCTGCAAGACAAATCCGACGACATCCGACTGATGCTCTCGGACTTGCAAAACAATGTTTTGTCGGCGGTGGTGCTGGTGATGGTGATCATTGTCGCAGCGTTGGGTTTGCGCACTGCGGGGCTGGTGGGTATTGCCATTCCAGGCTCGTTTCTTACTGCGATTTTAATTCTTTATTTGTTCGGCTTCACCGTCAACATCGTGGTGCTGTTCAGCTTGATCCTGGCGGTCGGAATGTTGGTCGATGGCGCCATTGTCGTGACCGAATATGCCGACCGCAAAATGGCTGAAGGCGAGGGTAAGGCGACAGCCTACGGGTTGGCTGCGAAGCGGATGGCGTGGCCGATCACGGCGTCGACGGCAACCACGCTTGCAGCGTTTCTACCGCTGTTGTTCTGGCCGGGTGTGGTCGGACAATTCATGAAATTTTTGCCGATCACGCTGTTGGTGACGTTGACCGCATCGCTGGCCATGGCGCTGATGTTCATTCCCGCGATCGGCGCACAGATCGGCAAGGCGGGCGGCGTGGTCGACAAAGACCTCAGCAAAGAAATTGCTGGTACTTCAAAATTTGACGCCAGCAAGATCGCCGGCTCTACGGGCCGTTACGTGCGCATGCTGGATGCCGCGCTGCGCCATCCGGTGAAGATTATCTTGGTCGCGGTGACGCTGTTGGTCGGCGTGCAGGTGGTCTATGCGAATTTCGGTAAGGGCGTTGAATTCTTTCCGGACGTCGAACCCGAGCTTGCGAAACTGCAAGTGCGGGCCCGCGGCAACCTGTCGATCTGGGAACAGAAAACCCTAATCGAAGAGGTCGAGAGCCGGATTCTCGATATCGAAGGCATTCGCGATACCTACACCCGGGTCGGCCGCGAAAATCGTTCCGAAGAAGCCGAAGACATCATTGGCGAAATCACCCTGGAATTTGATGAGTGGTTCTTGCGTCCGAGCGCCGACGAGATTTTAGCTCGCGTCAATGAGCGCACCAAAGACCTCGCCGGTATCTACGTGGACCGCCGCAAGGCCGAGGCCGGGCCGCCGGTCGGCAAGCCGATTCAAATCGAGTTGGCGAGTCGTAACCCTGAGCTTTTGACCCCGGCAACGGCGCGGGTCCGCGTATACATGGAAAGCATGGACGGCCTGCGTAGTATCGAAGACAGCCGCCCGTTGCCGGGCATTGAATTCAAGATTGATGTCGACCGGGCGCAGGCCGCGAAATACGGCGTGAATATCGAGCTGGTAGGCCGCGCCGTGCAGCTTGCCACCAACGGTTTGAAGCTCGGTGAATATCGCCCGGACGATGCGGATGACGAAATTGATGTCCGCGCGCGCTATCCCGAAAGCCTGCGCACGCTCGATCAACTGGGTGATACGCGGGTCGACAGCGGCGCAGGCTCGGTGCCGATCAGCAATTTCTCCAGCTTCGAAGCGGTCAAGAAAACCGGCACCCTGCGGCGCACCGATACGTTGCCTGTGATGTCTGTCAAAGCCGATGTGGCCGAAGGTGTCTTAGTGGATGCCAAGGTCAAACAGTTGCGCACATGGATTGCCAACGAGGCCGGTCTTGATCCGCGCATTTTGGTGAAGTTCAAAGGCGAAGACGAAGAACAACAAGCCGCCCAGGCATTCTTAATGAAGGCGTTCGGCGTCGCATTGTTCATGATGGCGTTGATCTTGGTGACCCAGTTCAACAGCTTCTATTCCGCGTTCTTGATTTTATCGGCGGTGGTGATGTCGACGATCGGTGTGTTCATCGGTTTGTTGGTGACCGGACAACCGTTCGGCATCGTCATGAGCGGGATCGGTGTGATCGCGCTGGCCGGCATTGTGGTCAACAACAACATCGTCCTAATCGATACCTTCGACCGCTTGCGCGAAGAAGCGAACTCGGTTCGTGATGCGATCCTAAAGACCGGAGCACAACGATTGCGACCGGTGATGCTGACCACGGTGACGACGATCTTGGGTCTGATGCCGATGGTGTTCGGCATCAACATCGATTTCGTCAATCGCAGCGTCAACATCGGCGCACCTTCGACGCAGTGGTGGTCGCAGTTGTCGACTGCCATCGTGTTCGGGCTCGCGTTCGCGACCGTGCTCACACTTGTGGTCACGCCGGCGGCCTTAATGCTGAAAGGCAATATTGCAGATTGGTGGGCCGGACGCGGCAACCGCATGCCACCGCCTGAGGCGCCGCAAGACCTCAAAGTCATCAACGGCAAGGCGGCGGCTGAGTAGTTCCTCCTCACCTAACTTCTCCCCCCACCATGCTGAGGAAGAGGGATCATATAGCGTCAAGGTCTCTCTCCCCTACGCAGCAGGGGAGAGGACAGGCGAGGGGCTTTACTTTAAGGCTTCGGCTGACTGATGGCGTTTTCGCCATCGTCGTCGTCGTCTTCGATTTCGTCGTCTTCTTCCGGTGGCAAACCGGCGGCGTCGCGGGCCAAGAGCCGGCGATAACGGCGGATCGCATACGGTATGGAAAACAGATACGCGATGATGATCACCGACAGCGTCCACCACGGTGCCGAGACCGTGAACGTGATCACCACCGTGATGCCGATCATCATCGGCAAGAACCAGGCGCGGGGTATGCGCGACGCCTTGAACGACAGCGTATGAATGGTGCTGATCAACATGCCGCCGACGATGAGCTGCCAGATGCCAACGAAGGCCGGTTCGCGGACGAAGGTATCGCCTAAGTTAAATGACAAGATCATCGGCAAAAGTACCAACCCGGCCCCAGCCGGTGCCGGCACGCCGGTAAAGAACTGCCCGGCCCACGCCGGCTTGTTCGGGTCTTCGAGAGCGACGTTGAAGCGCGCCAAGCGGAGCCCGCAGGACATCGCGAATAGTAAACTGATCAGCCACCCCCAGCGTCCGGCATCCTGCATCGCCCACAAATACAACACCAATGCCGGGCAGACCCCGAAACAGACGAAGTCCGACAAGGAATCCAACTCGGCGCCGAATTTGCTGGCGCCTTTTAAAAGGCGCGCGACCCGACCGTCTAGGGTGTCCAAAAGCGCGGCCACCGCAATCGCCATCACCGCGAATTCCCAGCGCTCGTCTAATGCAAAGCGGACCGACGTCAACCCCGATGCTAGGCCCATCAGCGTCAGCATGTTGGGGATGAGCTTGTTTAAGCTCATGACACGGATGCCATGCCGTTTTGGTGCGGGATCAGGGTTGCTTGGATCAGACGTCGGAGTGTTGGCGTTCATGCTAGCGGACCTCACCTTTGCGGGCATCGCCTTTGGCTTTCAGATCGGCCAGCACGGTTTCGCCGGCAATCGCAATTTGCCCCTCAATGACCGCTGGCACGGTACCTTCGGGAAGATAGATATCCACGCGGGAGCCGAAGCGGATTAGGCCGAAGCGTTCTCCGGCGCGCATGGCGCGGCCTTCGTCGACATCACAGATGATGCGCCGCGCGACGAGGCCGGCGATCTGCACGAAGCCGATCTCGCGGTCGTCTTTCATTTTGACTTTCAGGCTCATGCGCTCGTTAAACTCGCTGGCCTTGTCGAGGGACGCATTGAAAAACTTGCCGGGCCGGTAATGCTTGCCGCTGATGACGCCGTTCACGGGGACCCGGTTCACGTGCACATTGAACACGTTCATGAACACGGCGACGCGGGTCAGCGGCTTGTCGCCCATATCGAGCTCGGGCGGCGGCGGGGCTTTGATGATCGATTGCACGACGCCGTCGGCGGGGCTGATCACCAAATTTTCATCGATCGGCGTGATGCGCTCCGGATCGCGGAAGAAATAAATACACCATGCTGTCAACACCAGGCCGATAAAGCCCAGCGGTGCCCACCAAACATACAATAACAGCATAGCTGCCGCAAAAATTGCGATGAACGGGTATCCGGCGCGATTTATGGGAACAAGAATATCTTTAAGCAAAATGGGGCTCCGTCACTTAAGTGCCGCACAATGCGGCCAGTGGTCCGGACTTTACACCATTAAAGCCGATGAAACAGCCTTTGAAGCATGCCTGTGCCCTGGCGGCAAAATGTCGACATATGGATGCGGAATCAGGCTCGAAACGCCGAGGTTTTATGCTAGTATCACCAAATGACCAATGTAACCGGTGATATCACCCGAAACCTTCTCGATCTCGCGGATGCTGCGGATGGCGGCATGACGATGACTCTGGATTGTGATCTGGTCAGCGGTACACCGGATCGGCGGCTTGAATTCGGGTTCGAGTTTCGCGGGATTCCGTTCGTCGTGCGTGCCGATGCAACCGGACAGGCAACACAGATTGAGATGCGGGCAAGTCTGGGCGTTTTGCCATTTTCTGCCGAAGACAATGAAAGCCGCGCCACGGCGCTGGCAATCTTAGATGCGGCATCTGCGGATATCGGTGGCAACATTCGTTTGGATCGTCAACAACGGGTTGTGTTTGTTGAGACGTTTATGACTGAGAGCATCTTGACGCCGGCGGTGCTTATGACCTCGGTTGCAAAAAAGGTCCTGCGTGCGAAACCCTATTTGGAATTGCTGGCGTTGGTCGTGCCGCCGCCGCTTTTGGACTCAAGCGTCAGCCAAGCGCAATCAACTAGGACTTAGTTGACTTTCGGAATCTCGAAAACTTGACCTGGGTAGATGAGGTCCGGATCCATGATATGGTCCTGGTTGGCCTGAAAAATCTCGGTGTAAGCGAAACCGGACCCATATAGGCGCCGCGCGATCCGCCATAATGAATTGCCGGGTTGCACCAAAATGAATGTGCCCTCCGCCATTTTGCGGATGTCTTCGGCCCTGGAAAATGGATATTCGACACGCGCCAGCACTTTGCCTGCCGGATCGACCTGATCAGCGCGCAGTGTATACAGCCCAGGCGGAATCAATTCTTCGGGTCGGATCACCCAAGTGCCGTTGTCGTCTGCTGTGCTGCGACCGACCAAAGCATCGTCCAAATACAATTGCACCAGCGCATCTTTGGGCGCACCGCCGCCGACAACAACGCGGCCATTGCTGTCGTAATCCAACGTATCGATGGTCAGCGGGAAGGTCGCGCGGTCGACTTCCGCGCCAGGGGACTGCAAGACCTTTGCCGGGCCGTCGTCGCCTTCGCGGAATTTGAGCACCAGCGTTTTGCCCGTGGCATTGCCGCCGGCGCCTTCGGGCACGGCGATCACGACTTTTTCGTCGGAGTTGATTTGCCTGCCGTCTTCAAGTGTCGCGATCAACGAGAGCGCCCGCGATCCCGATGGTAGTGGGGTTTCCGGAATAAAAACCCATTCGCCCCTGGAATCGGCAGTCACAGTACCGATCAAGGTCTCACCGTCGCGGATTTCGACGGTGGCGCCAGCAGGGGCGCGTCCGGCCATAACCGTATTGCCGTCCGGATCGATGCGCACCACGTCGAAGCTGGGTGCCGTTGGCGTGGCCGTGCTCATTGATGCGGTAGGGGCGGCGGCCTTTGGCGTGGTGGGCGTGTCATCTGTTGCGGCCGGTTGATCGGTACTTTGCGATTCGAGGTCGTCTTGCAGGCCGAACTGATTGAGGCCAATTGCCGCCCCAATGGCCAGCAATCCGACGACGGCGAGGAGGATGACAGTTTTTGACATTTGATCCTGATTGCCACATTTCCGCCCTACAGGGAAGACATAACCTGCGTCGGGTATGCAACGGCATACGCCATCATTGACCGTAAAGCATCTGTATTTGTTGTCTTATTTAAACTATGCCTGCGCGCCTTCGGCAGTTAACAATATGGCGATCGCGTGAAACATCAGCATTGGGAGCGTGACCATGTCGGATAATTCAACAAGTGATTCGCCGAACAAGGTTTTCGTTTGGGACCTGCCGACCCGTTTATTCCACTGGGTGTTGGTCGGCGCGGTGGCGACATCGCTGACCGCCGGCGAACTCGGCAACATGAATATCCACGTGATCAGTGGGCATGTTGTGCTGTCGTTGATCGTGTTCAGGTTGGGATGGGGGATCGTCGGCGGGCGCCATGCGCGGTTTACTGATTTTGTCCGTGGACCCGGTGCCGTGATCACTTATGTAAAGAAATTCATGCGCGGTGAGAGCGAAGAGCATACCGGGCATAACCCGCTTGGTGGTTGGTCGGTCATGGCATTTTTGGGCACATTGATGGTGCAGGTCGGCACCGGCCTGTTTGCCAACGACGATATCCTGACCGAAGGACCATTGATGAAGTTGGTCTCCAAATCGACCAGTGATTTTCTGACCTACATTCATGAAATCAGCGGCACCGTGCTGTATGTGTTGATCGCCACACACCTGTTGGCGATCATGATTTATTCGGCGAAAGGACAGAAACTGCTGGGCGCGATGGTGTCGGGGATCAAGTCGAGCCGAAATATTGGTCCGGTCGCATCTGATGCGAAGGGCAACTGGCTCGCCGCCGCCGTGCTTGCGGCTGTTGCGGCGGCCATTGCCTACTTCATCAAGACGTACTGATCAGGTCATTTTTTCTCGCGGAAATCGTCGTGGCAAGCTTTGCAGGCGTTCTTGCCGAGCGCACCCAGTTGTGCGCCAATCGCCGACATGTCGCCGCCGCTGGCCACTTGGGCCAGTTTTTCAGACTCAGCAATAAACGCCATGGTGATTTTTTTGAAATCTTCGGGTTTTTCCCAAATGGCCATCTTCGCTTCGGTCTCGCCGTCCATTTTGCTGGAGTTTTCGGGGAACGCATGCGCGGCAATTTTTGCCAAATCGGCCATGGCATTTGCGTGTAGCGCGATGTCGCCGGGTTGCCCAGCGCCGGTCTTTAAGATCGTGGCGATGGCCGTCATGTGGCCACCGACGGCCTTCATGGTGGCTTTGCGATATTTGATGTCGTCCTCACCGGCGAAGGCTTGGCTGGTAAAGCCAACAGCAGCCAGTAAGGTGACTGCGGTGATGGTCTTGATTGGGCGGGATGTGAAAAGCATTAGTATGAACCTTCCATGATGAATGATGTCGCATTGTCTGCCTGCCGCTGGTGGTGGGCGGCTGCATAAGCTATATAACCTTAAGATAATATATGGATGTCGGAAATTCTATATTCACACTCTCGTGAAGGGATAGCGGTCCGGCACGCCTGACATTCCGGCACGCCTGACATATGGATATTTTTTAAATGCCAATGCCGAAATCCATCGCCGTTTTCTGCGGTTCTAAGCCGGGCGCCGACCCGCGCCACATGGCGACAGCTTCTGCGTTGGGCACAGAGATGGCCGCACGGGGCATTGAGCTTATCTATGGCGGCGGGCGGGTTGGTTTGATGGGGGGCGTGGCCGATGGCGTGCGGGACGGCGGCGGCACGGTGACCGGGATCATACCGGCGTTCCTGATGAAGCGCGAAATCGTCGACACCGACAGCAATCTGGAGGTCACCCAGACCATGCACGAGCGTAAGCAGCGCATGTTCGAGTTGGCAGACGGGTTCGTCTCGTTGGCCGGCGGCATCGGTACCTTGGATGAAACGGCGGATATCCTAAGTTGGAAACAACTCGGTCTGCATAAAAAACCGATTATATTGCTGAGCGAAGATGGCTATTGGCGCGCGTTTGAGACGATGATTTCGGACTTCTTGGATGCCGGTTTCGCCAATCCGACTGATGGCGATTTGTATAATGTTGTCGACAGCGTCGATGCGGTGTTCGATATTTTCGAGACCATTGATTGGCCGGCAGCGACTGAGATACCGGATGTTTTGTGAGGCACCATGTGGCTGAACCATTCTGATGCATTTTTAATTCCGACGGTGGATCTCAGCACTGGGGCCGCCGCGCAGGCAGTTGATGATGCGTGTCGTCGGCACGGGTTCTTTTATCTGACCGGGCACGGGGTTTCGTCGACGGTCACTGAAAAGGCGTTCGCCGCCGCCGCGCGTTTCTTTGCCGCGCCGCTAGAAACTAAAAACGCCTATCATATCCGTCATTCGCACCCGCATCAGCGCGGTTATGTGCCGCTGTTCGAAGAAAGCCTGGATGAGGGCGCGCTGCCCGATTTCAAAGAAAGCTTCGACATGGGCGTCGACCGTGCCCCGAATTATCCGGACGTTTTGACAGGTAAGCTGTTTGCGGCGCCGAACATCTGGCCGCCGGTGCCCGGCTTCCGCGAAGCGATTGAGGCCTATCATCTTGAGATGATGCGCCTTGGCCTCGACCTTGTCCGCTTAACAGCGTGTGCGCTTGGATTGCCGTCAGGGTACTTTGATGAGGCAATGGGTGATCCGGTGGGCAATCTCAGGCTGCTGCATTATCCGGCTGCTGAGAACGAACAAGTTCAGCACGGGCATGGCTGCGGTGCACATACGGACTACGGCTTTTTGACGGTGTTGGCGCAAGACGACGTGGGCGGGCTTGAAGTCGAGGGGGCCGGCGGGCGTTGGATGCCTTTGGCGCCGCGCCCGGACGCGTTCGTCGTCAATTTGGGCGATCTGCTAACCCATTGGACCGGCGGATTGTACCAAGCGCGCCGACATCGGGTGGTGAATGCCGGTGCACGGGAACGCTACTCAATCCCGTTTTTCCTCGATCCAAATGTTGATGCCGAGATTAACGTGGTGCCGACGTGTCGGCATTTGCCGGGGGCTGGCGCGTATCAGCCGGTAAACGCGGGCGCGTTCTTGCAGGGCCGCTTCGATGCGACCTTTACCTATCGGAAGTAAAACACGCATCGGCGTGCGCTCAGTGATGATTGGTGCCACCGCCGCGCCTTGCAAAGCCCCACATCCCCGCATATCGTGCGGCCCAGAATATGAAAGAATAGCTGTAAATTTTGGGGTATGACTGCCTGCGCCGTCCGAGCGTGTCAGGCTGCAATGAGGAGAGACAAATCATGTCAAAGATCAAAGTCGCCAACCCGATCGTCGAACTCGACGGCGACGAAATGACCCGGATCATCTGGGCATTCATCAAAGAAAAGCTGATCCTGCCGTACCTGGATGTGGATCTGAAATATTATGATCTCAGCGTTGAAAAGCGCGACGAGACCAATGACCAGATCACCGTTGATGCCGCGAACGCCATCAAAGAACACGGCGTCGGCGTCAAGTGCGCAACGATCACGCCCGATGAAGAGCGGGTTGAGGAATTCGGCCTCAAGGAAATGTGGCGTTCGCCGAACGGCACGATCCGTAACATCCTCGGCGGCACCGTGTTCCGTCAGCCGATCATCTGCAAAAATGTGCCGCGTTTGGTGCCGGGCTGGACGAAGCCGATTGTGATCGGTCGTCACGCGTTCGGCGATCAATACCGCGCTACCGATTTCTTGTTCCCAGGCGCCGGTAAGCTGACCATGAAATTCGTGCCTGCCGACGGTGGCGATGTGATCGAGCGAGAAGTGTTCGATGCGCCCTCCAGCGGTGTTGCGATGGGTATGTATAACCTGGATGACAGCATCAAGGGTTTCGCGCGCGCTTGTATGAACTACGGCCTCGACCTGGGCTGGCCGGTGTATCTGTCGACCAAGAACACGATTTTGAAAAAGTACGATGGTCGCTTCAAAGATCTATTTGAAGAAGTTTATCAGACTGAATTTAAAGACAAGTTCGACGCAAAAGGTCTGACCTACGAACACCGCTTGATCGACGACATGGTCGCGTGTGCCATGAAATGGGAAGGCGGTTTTGTGTGGGCGTGTAAGAACTACGACGGTGATGTGCAGTCGGATACCGTAGCCCAAGGATTCGGCTCACTTGGCCTGATGACGTCGGTGCTGTTGACGCCGGACGGCAAGACCGTCGAGGCCGAAGCCGCGCACGGCACGGTGACCCGTCACTACCGCCAGCACCAGCAGGGCAAGGAAACGTCGACCAACCCGATCGCGTCGATTTTTGCCTGGACCCGTGGCCTCAGCTATCGCGGCAAGTTCGACGACACGCCCGATGTGACCCGGTTTGCCGAAACCTTGGAAAAAGTCTGTATCGACACCGTCGAAAGCGGCAACATGACCAAGGACCTAGCGTTGCTCATTGGCCCAGATCAGGGTTGGATGACGACCCAGGAATTCCTCGACAAATTGGATGCCAACCTCAAGGTTGCGATGCAAAGCTGGTAAGCTGCGCCGTCGTATCTTTTTAAGTTTAAAGAATCCCGGGTTCGCTCAATGCGTACTCGGGATTTTTTTGCCTTCGCTCCCAACGTCTCATCATCCTGAACTCGATTCAGGATCTCAGGCCACGTTCCTCCCCCGCAAGGGGATCCTGAAACAAGTTCAGGATGACGCTGTTGTGTGATGGGGGGCGCTGTGTCTTTGCCGCCGCCGGTGGGTCACTTTCTAAAGCCGCGGCCCTTGCCGATGGCGGTGGTGCCGAATTTTTTACGGACCGCTTCGATGGCGTCTGAGACTTTAATTCGTTTGTCCAGGTCGGGGTCGGCGAGGTCGGGGCGGTCGGCTTGGGTGCCGTCGACGAGGCGCTCGGCGCCGACGCCGATCAGGCGGAATTGTTTGTGGCCATCGACTTCAGTGCTCAGCAGTTGTTCGGCGGCCTTGTAGATTTCGTCGGCAAGCCGGGTCGGGCCGTGCAGTTTGCGAGACCGGGTCACCAGCTTGAAATCCGATGTCTTAAGTTTAAGTTGTACGCCTTCGCAGGCAAATTCGGCGGTGTTCAAACGGCGCGCGACCTTTTCTGACAAACGCCAGAGCGTGACCCGAAGGGCTTCGATATCCGCGACGTCGTCTTCGAAAGTGGTTTCGGCGGAGATCGATTTGGTGCTGCTTTCGGGGTCGACGACGCGCATGTCTTGCGCGTTTGCGAACCGTTTCAAGCGCCGACCGATGGACCCATAGCGCGCCACCAAATCCGCTTCGTCCCAGTCTTTGAGTTGACCGATGCGCGCAATCCCGTCGCGCTCAAGCTTGCCGCGGAGCGCGCGACCGACGCCCCACAACTTACCGACCGATAGGCTGGATAGGAATTCCACGGCTTCAGCACGGCCGATCGCGGCGAAGCCCCGTGGCTTATCGAGGTCGGACGCCATCTTAGCCAAGAACTTATTGAAGCTGAGGCCGATGGAGACATTGATGCCGATGTCCCGCTCAATCCGCATTGCCAGTTTGACCAGAGTTTCCGCCGGTGCGCCGTGGTGCAGACGTTGTGTCCCGGACAGGTCTAAGAAGGCTTCATCGATGGAGATCGGCTCGATCAAGGGCGTGATGTCGTTCATCATGGTGCGCACCTCATGGCCGACGCGGCGGTATTTTTCCATGTCCGGGCGAATCACCACAGCATCGGGGCAGGCGGCGAGCGCTTTAAACATCGGCATCGCGGATCGGATTCCATAAATCCGCGCGATATAGCAGCACGCTGCGACAACGCCGCGCCTACCCCCGCCGACGATGACGGGTTTCCCGCGAATCTTTGGATTGTCGCGTTTTTCGACGGACGCATAAAAGGCATCGCAGTCTAAGTGCGCGATTTCCAGGTTCATCAGCTCTGGATGGGCAAAAAATCGGGTCCCACCGCAGGCTGGACACGGCCCGTCTGAGGTGGTTTCAAAAGTATTTGCACAATCGCGGCAGATCGCGCTCATCGCTCAGCCTCGGCCCGGATGCATAAGACACAGGAAAGTTGCTGCAGGGTGCCTTAATGGACACTATGATATCAATGTCTTAACAGGAGCGTGCACGAAGTTTTATGAGCAAACAAGCGACCCTGACCCGCGATGAACCTGACGAGCTTCATGCCAAGGGTATGGAAATCCGCCAGTTAGAGCAGACCGTGCACGCGTTGCGCGACGAGTTGGAGCGTGTTGAGGTCCTGAAAGAACAAGCGGTTCAAGACGCCGTTTCCAATTCGGCCGACGAGATCAAACAACTGCGCGACACCGCGCAGGCCTTGCGCGACGAATTAGAAGCGCACCGCGCCGCCGCCGAAGCGCGGATCCAAGAAGCGGTGGCCAACTCGGCCAGCGAGATCAAACAGCTGATAGGCACAGCCCAGGCGCTGCGCGACGAGATGGAGCGGCTGCGCGTCGAAAAAGAAGATGCGGTGCAGGATTCCGTGCGTAACGCCAATGACGAAATTCGTCAACTTAAGCAGACCGTCGCCACTTTGCGCGACGAGCTTGAGACCATGCGCTTTGATTCGATGGAAAAAATGCAAGAACAAGAACGCGTCACCCGTGACGAGGTTGGTCAGTTGCAGCAGACGGTCGCTGCACTGCGCCTGGAACTGGAAGCGGCATCGACGGGGGCGGGTGATGGCAAGTAACATCCGTCTTAGTGCCGGATCACGGCGCGCACGCGGCAGAACGTCTCCGCGTGACGCGGCTAAGCCGACCACAGTGAGCGAAACGCCGGAAGACGTAGTCGGCACCGCCGCAGAAAAACCGGCGGCTGGAGCGGGCAATCCGTCTATACGCAGAAAGAAACCGGCGAAGATTCGGAAAGCGGAAGCACCCGCGAACAACGGCGCCGATGGTGACGATGATTTTGATGACACGGACGGCGTCGCGAACGGTAAGACCGGGCGTACCAGCCGCATGGAAAAACTGCGTCAGGCCGACCGTAAGCTGAAGCAGGCGGAGATGCTGCTCAACGTGTCCAGGCGTGTGGCGGCGATTGAAAGTCTCGACGAAGTGCTTGAAACCATCGTCGAGATGACGACGTGGGAATTGTCTGCGGAACGCGGCACGCTGTTTCTCAACGACCCGGTCACCGACGAGCTGTATTCCCGTTTCGCGCAAGGGAATTTCCAGCGCGAAATTCGTATCTTGAATAATTCCGGTGTTGCCGGTGCGGTGTTCCAGACCGGCGAAGGTTTGATCATTCAGGACGCCTACGCCGACGAACGCTTTAATCGTACGGTCGACGAGCAGACCGGCTTTAAGACGCGCTCGATTTTGTGCGCGCCGGTGAAGACCGTGAAGGGCGACCTGATCGGCGTGATCCAGGTACTGAATAAGAAAAAGGGCGAATTCAAACAAGAAGACCTGGAGCTCCTCGAAGCGATGACGACCCAGGCCTCGGTGGCGCTACAGTCGACGCAGTTCGTCGAAAAAATGAAGAAGTCCCGCGAGCAGGAGTTGGAATTTCTCGATTTGGTGACAGATGTGACGTCGGACTTGGAGTTGGGCTCGTTGCTGGCGAAGGTGATGACCGAGGCGACGCGCATGTTGAGTGCAGACCGTGGCACGCTTTTCATCAACGACGAAAAAAACAACGAATTGTTTTCGCGCGTCGCCATGGGCGACAGCATCGGCGAAATTCGGTTGCCGAACTCAGCCGGCATCGCGGGCGCCGTGTTCACATCATCGAAGTCGGTGAATATTCCCTATGCCTATGCGGACCTGCGGTTCAACCCGGCGTTCGACAAGCAGACCGGTTATTTTACGCGCTCGATTTTGTGTATTCCCGTTACCAACAAAGACGGCAAGGTGATCGGCGTTACGCAGGTGCTGAACAAGCGCGGCGGACCGTTTACCGATGAGGACGAGGCCCGGCTCAAGGCGTTCACATCGCAGATCGCAATTGCGCTGGAAAACGCGACGCTGTTCGAAAGCGTCCAGAACATGAAGAACTATAACGAGAGCATGCTGGAATCCATGTCCAACGCCGTTGTGACGTTGGACGAAGACGGTAAGATCGTGACTTGTAACGCGGCGGGCCTACGGATATTGCGCACCAAAGCGTCCGAGATCATTGATAAAAAGGCCGAAGACTTTTTCGCCGAAGACAACGCATGGCTAAACGACCTGGCCAAAGAAGTTGACGAGAGCGGGCAGGGCGACATCAAGGTGGATGCTGAAATTATCGTCGGCAAAGACGACGCAAAGGAAAAAATCTCAGTCAACCTCAACTGTCTGCCGCTGCTCAGTCCTGAGAATAAGAAGCTCGGCGTGATGTATATGATTGAAGATATTTCATCGGAAAAGAGAATGAAGTCGACGATGTCGCGCTATATGGATCCGGGCCTTGCTGATCAGTTGATGGCCGGCGGCGACGATGCCTTGGGTGGCCGCGCGATTGAAGCCACGGTGCTGTTCTCGGACGTGCGATCGTTTACGACGATCACCGAAAGCCTCGGGCCGCAGGGCACTGTTCAGATGTTGAACGAATACTTCACGATTATGGTCGAGTGCATTTCCCGTGAAGGCGGGATGCTCGATAAATTTATCGGCGATGCGATCATGGCCGGATTCGGTGTGCCGATTCCGCACGATGACGATGAAGACCGGGCCGTGCGCGCCGGCATCGCCATGATCAGCGAATTATGGGAGTGGAACAAAGTCCGCGAAGCCAGGGGTGAATTGCCGATTGATATGGGGCTCGGCCTCAATACGGATAGTGTCGTGACCGGCAATATCGGCTCGCCGAAGCGGATGGATTATACCATGATCGGCGACGGCGTGAACTTGGCGGCGCGTTTGGAATCAGCGTGCAAGCAATACGCCGCGCGAATCCTCATCAGTGATTTGACGTACAAAAAGCTCAAAGGCACGTATCGGATTCGCGATATTGACCGGGTCGTGGTGAAGGGTAAGACCAAGCCTGTCGAGATTTTTGAGGTATTGGATTACCACTCCGAAGAAACTTTCCCGAACTTGATGGAAGTGGTGAATAATTTTAAAGCGGCACGCCAGCACTACAACAATGGCGATTGGGATAAGTCCGTGTCGCTTTTCCGTGAGTGTTTACGCGCCAATCCGAGCGATAAACTTGCCCAAATCTATATCGACCGTTGTGAAGCCTTAAAGGCAGACCCGCCGGAAGACTGGGACGGCGTCTTCATCATGACATCCAAATAAGATAAGTTTAGAATTTTTTTTTGCATTTTTCTCTTTCAGGTGGTGGTATCATCATTGAACGTGATGACCCTGCCGCAGGCAGGTGCCGTTGGAGGAAGACTTCATGAATGCGCGTATGTTGACGAGAAACGTGATTATACAAGAAAAAAGAACGACAATACGCTTAGAATCCGCTGTTTGGGAGGCTTTAGACGAACTGTGCATGCGTGAGCGCGTCAGTCGCCACGAATTATGCACCCGTATTGAAGCAAAGCGAAGCGGTGTAAATCGGGCGCAGGCAGTTCGCGCCACAGTTGTAAATTACTATCGTCTCGCGTTGAACCCCGGGCCTGCGACAGGCGATGCGATTGAGCGCGCTTTAACGGCGCCGGACGGGCTCGCCGCATAGAGTTAGGACCCATAACCAGAATATAACGGCTGCGGCGAGGTAGACCGCTGAGCGAAACGTGTGGGTACATCTGTCATATCGAGTTGCAATGCGCCGCCAGTCGGCTAAACAGCTCTGAATAGCGTGAAACCGGTTCCAACTCTATCACATCAGCGATGAGCCCAAAGCTGTCTTGCAAGACGCCCAGCTGGTATTGAGAACGCCTTCAGCACGACCCTTTACTCTTGATGTAAATCAATGACAGCAGCGTTTGTCACTTTCATAATTATACGATGGCAATGTCATCTTCATCTGATGAATTCGACGTCATCGTGATCGGCTCCGGCATGGGGGGCATGACGACGGCTGCCGCGTTATCCCGCTTCGACCACAAGGTCTTGCTACTAGAGCAAGCACATACAATCGGTGGCCTGACACATTCCTTCACCCGGAACGGCTTCACCTGGGATGTCGGCCTACACTATTGTGGCACATTTGGATCCGATCAGTTTGCCGGTCGAATTCTCGATTGGCTAAGTGGCGGAACGATCGAGTTTCGATCCATAGGCACGGTCTACGACACGCTTCATTTCCCGGATGATGTCGAGATTTCGGTCGGGCGACCCGCCGAAGCTTACAAGATGGAACTCAAAGATCGGTTCCCCGACAACGCTGCAGAAATCGATGCCTATTTTGAGGCGCTGATGGCAGCTGAGGAAGCGGCACAGATGGTGGGTGCCGAGCGAGCCATGCCTGATCAATTTCGTTCTGCATCTCACTGGTGGAACCGGAGGAAAATAGAACGTTGGTGCGGTCGCACGACCAGCGAAGTCATTGAAAATCTGATTACCGAGCCGCAGCTTGCCGCGATTCTATCAGCGCAATGGGGCACCTATGGGGGCAAGCCTAAGGAGGCAAGTTTCGCAGTCCATGCTCTTGTGATGGGCCACTACCTCGAAGGCGCTGCATATCCATTAGGCGGGGCTGCTGCGATCGCAAAGGGCCTTGTTCCTGTGATTGAAGCATCGGGAGGAAGCGCCAGGGCCGGAACTCCTGTTAGCGAGCTATTGATTGAAGACGGCAAGGCGGTGGGCGTACTCACAAGCACGGGACAGAAGTTCAGGTCGGGTTCCATTGTATCGGCGATAGGTGCCGGCGAAACTGTGAAGCTTCTTCTACCTGAGTATCTCCGCCAAGAAGGTTGGGCCAAAGAGATATCCACCTTCAAGCCATCAGTCTGCCACTTCGAGGTCTATATCGGCTTTGAGGGTGATATCAGCAAACACGGCGCGACGCGCGCAAACCACTGGTTTTATGAGTCTTGGGACACCAACGACAGCATCTGGACTGGAGCCGCAGATGACCCCCTACAGATGATGTTCGTTTCTTTCCCGTCGCTAAAGGACCCTTCGCATGATCCTGGCCCAGCTAAGCGGCACACCTGCGACATGATGGTCTTGGCTGATTGGTCGATAGTAGCCGATTTCGCAGACGGCGGCGCGGTGGAAAGGGCGTCAGAGTGGTCAGCATTAAAGGTGCGGATCGAAGCGCAGATGCTGGCGTTCTTTGCCAGAAAGTTCCCAGCACTAGCGCCCCTAATCACGTATCATGAACTTGGGACACCCCTCGCCACGGCAGCCTTCACTGGTCACAACAATGGTGGGTTCTATGGCATCGAAACAACGCCGCGCCGCATGTTGTCGGAGGCATTCAACGCACGAACTCCCATCCCCGGTCTGTTCCTGTCGGGTCAGGACGTCATGAGCCCCGGAATCGCGGGTGCCCTTGCGGGCGGTATGTTCGGCGCGGCAGCCATTGACCCGCGTGTATTCCAGAAGCTCAGGTAGAGATAAGCAACCGGCACGTAACGGAAGAAAACCCCAATATCTCACTCATGAAGCGTTTGGACCCTGGAAATCTGGCAAGTGCCGCTGGTTTTTTCGCTCCGGATGTCGTCTTGCATTATTTCAATCCAAATCTTCCGGAAATGCAGGGCGATATGTAGGGTTGAAGGGCATCCGTTCATTCTTCGAAACCATTGCTCAGAAATCGAGTGGAACTTTCAAAATCGAACCTGTTTCAATTGACGCTGTCGGCGATGAATTAGTTGTCGTGCAATCTAGAAACACGCTAACAATTCAGGATCAAAGTATCGCGCTGGATGTCGTTGTTGTTTGGCGGTTCGTGGATGGGCGCATAGTCGAAGTCTGGGATATTGTTCCGGGCAGCGCTGCGCCAAGTTAAGTTACCTCGTGCAATTTATCGCTGGCCGGAATTACCGGCTTTTATGGCTACATTCCAGCTAACAGTAGATTATACCGCTGAGCTGCGTCCCCCGCCCAGCCGGAGTTCGCAGATTTCGTGAATGGCAGGTCTGGCGGATTGTGTTGCTGCTTCGTCGTGTGCAAAAATATTAGCTTGGGGCCGCGAACTCCGGGCATCGCCGCTAAGCGAATGTCTCAAAAGGGCTCAAACCGTTTATCCGATAGTTTTCGTCAGTTTATAGGTCCTGACCCTAAAACCGCATTATTGCTTCGCTGGGGTTTATGCATCGCCCTCATAAAAACTTGGCCAGCGTCGTTTGGTGACGGGGCTCGTCGCCGCTAGCGCATGACAAGTGTCCAACGTAGACGGGCGCTTGCCGTCGGCCGGCTCGGTATCGCGCCGTTGTCGTGCAGGGATGACGGCCTGAAACGCCGTCACCGGCAATGGTCCCAAGACTAAGTCTGAAATATGCGTGCAGCCTTTGGTGCCGCCCAAGCGTTGCAGCACGTCGCGCCGCCAGCCTGGGCCGATCTTGAGCCCGGCGAGGGCGCTGTAATCCGGCGTGATGTTTGGGCACATGTTGAAAGGTGCCGCTTCGGTTTCGGCTTCGGCAGACTGTACCACCAGTTCGGAATCGACCGTCAGTCGAACTTTCATCCGATGTACCGGCTCGCCGGCTGCCACGCCGCCCCGGTCATAGTTGTCGAAGGAATATGACTTGGTGTCGGTGATGATGCCTTCCACATCCCAAAGGCCGTCGTCGCGCTCGTACGCGTCGCAGCGGATTTCACGGGTATGCATATGGCGCCGGGG
Organism: uncultured Rhodospirillales bacterium; assembly: GCA_963974935.1. Lineage (GTDB taxonomy): Bacteria > Pseudomonadota > Alphaproteobacteria > Rhodospirillales > Casp-alpha2 > UBA4479. The sequence continues at coordinate 32,493 of CAXBEV010000005.1, forward strand.
TGCCGCTTTCGATAGGGACATCGGTTTCTCCTCAGACATAATCTTTAGGCATGATCTTCGTATTTCGCGTTTACAGCGGCGGACGGCAAGGTTTATATTTACCAAACAAACGTTTGTTTAAGGTATCCTGTTATCTATGGACGGACAAGCTGCCCCATTACAAAAGCCGCGCAGCAACAATCGCCGCCAAGCGATTTTGGATGCTGCCGCGTATCGGTTCCGCCGCCAAGGCTATGCGGCGACGACGATGCGCGACATCGCGACCGATGCCGGGATGCTGGCGGGCTCCATGTACTATCATTTTGCCGCCAAATCGGCGTTGCTGTTGGCGGTCCATCAAGAAGGCGTCCGCCGGATCGCCGATGCTGTCGATGCGGCGTTGGCCGTTAAAAGCCTCGCTGCCGATCCGTGGGCGCGGCTAGAAGCCGCCTTGGCGGCGCATTTGGAAAGTTTGCTGGACGGCGGTGATTACGCGCAGGTGGTGATCCGTGATCTGCCCGCCGATGAACCTGACCTCAAGCAGAAATTGATCCAGCTCAGGGATGATTACGAAGACCGTTTCCGCGCGCTCACCGATGCGCTGCCGGTGCCGGCTGCCGACAAAACCGGCCTCAGGTTGTTGCTGTTGGGGGCCGCGAATTGGTCGAAAACATGGTTTCGCACCGATGGCATGCCGCCGGCTCAAATCGCCGCACAGTTCGTACATCTGGTGCGGGCACCTGATCGCAAAGGAGACTCCGCATGACAACAACCAATGCCGCACCCGATTCAAGCGTGCCTGCGGCCATCGCTGGACTGTCGCGTCCGGCAAAGGTGATGGTCACCAAGATCGGGCTGGACGGTCATGATCGCGGCTCGCGTTTGGTCGCATCGTTCCTGCGCGACGCCGGGATGGAGGTGATCTACACCGGGCCGTGGCAAGAGGTTGCAACCGTCGTCAATCAAGCATCGCAAGAAGATGTGGATTGCATCGGTGTCAGTTCACTCGCCACCGATCACTTGTTGGTGCCGAAGCTGATGGATGCGCTCCACAAGGCGGGTATGGATGACGTGGTCGTCATCGTCGGCGGCATTGTCCCCGACGAAGACGAGCGCATGCTACTTGAACGCGGCGTCGCCCAGGTCTTTCACCCGGGCTGCTCGCGCACCGATATCGTTGAAGGCATCGCCGATCACATCGTCGAACGCCGCCGCAAGTTGGGAGAAGTCTGATGAGTGATGATCGTAAGAACACCCATATGGGCCAAGATTTTGAAGCCGCCCGGGATCGCTGGCGAGACGGCTACGACAAGCAATTGCCGAACGACAAGGTGCGCCGCAATCGTTCTGGGATTGAGGTCAAGCCGCTGTACACCCCCGAAGACTGGTCTGGGGATGCGTATCTGCCGGACTTGGGCTTTCCTGGTGACGCGCCGTTCACACGGGGCATTTATCCGACCATGCACCGGGGCCGTTCGTGGACGCAGCGCCAATTGATCGGTCTGGCGACGCCCGAAGACTACAACGCGCGGATGCGCCGCATTGTCGATTCGGGCGCCACCGCGCTCAGCATGATTCCGTGTAACTCCGTCTATCGGGGCTACGACATCGACGAGGTGGATATCGAAATCGTCGGCACCTGCGGCACCACCATCAATACCGTCGAAGACATGGAGACGTGTCTGGCCGGCGTGCCGATCGGCGATATGTCGATTGCGCTGAACGATCCGTCGCCGTTCACATTGTTGGCGTTTTTGCTGGCCACAGCAAAGCGTCGGAATGTGTCGTGGGATCGGATTTCCGGGACCTCGAACCAAAGCGATTACATCTCGCACTATGTTGCCAACCATATGTTCTTCCGTTTAGCGCTCGAAGGTTCCAGGCGCGTATTTATCGATCACGTGGAATTTGCCAACGAACGGTTGCCGATGTGGAACCCGGTCTCGGTGGTCGGCCAACATATGCAGCAGTCGGGCGCGACGCCTGCTGAAGCGATGGCGTTTACCTTGGCGTCGGCGATCCAGTATGCCGAAGACTGCCAGCGCCGCGGGCTCGACGTGGATCAGTTCCTGCCGCGCTTCACGTTCTTTTTTGATATTTCGATCAGCTTCTTTGAGGAAATCGCCAAGTTCCGGGCCGGGCGCCGCATCTGGGCGCGGCTGGCGAAAGAACGCTTGGGGGCGAAAGATCCACGTTGCTGGCGGTTTAAGTTTCATGCGCAGACGTCGGGTGTCGACCTAACCCGCCAGCAGCCTTTGAACAACATCGCCCGGACCACGGCGCAGGCGATGGCCGGAATTTTGGGTGGGCTGCAGTCGATGCATACCGATGCCTATGATGAAGTGCTGTCGACGCCGACCGAAGCGGCGGCAAAGATTGCCATTCAGACGCAAAATATTTTGCGCGAAGAAGCGGGTCTCACCGATGTTATCGATCCGCTCGGCGGGTCCTATTACGTCGAAGCGCTGACCGACCAGATGGAAGAGAAGATCATGGCCGCGTTCGACGAAATCGAATCGCACGGCGGCATGTTCGAGGCCGTCCGCAAAGGTTTGGTGCAAGAAAAGCTCGGCGACTCGTCGATGGATTTCCAGCGCCAAGTCGAAAGCGGCGAGCGCACGATTGTCGGCGTCAATCGCTATCAAGATGACGATGATGCGATCCCGGTGCGCCCGTTGGAGCGTCCAGACCCGGCAGCCATGCAAGCCCAGTTGGCAAAGCTTGCAAAGTTCAAGGCGGACCGTTCTAACGCTGATGTGGACAAAGCGTTGGACGCGCTCGCACGGGCCTGCGGGACCGAAGGCGATAACGTTTTCGCGCGCTTGGTCTCGTCGGCTGAAGCCGGGGCGACCCATGGTGAGATGTGCGCCTGTCTGCGCCGTGAATTGGGCTTTGGCCAGCCGTTGATCGCCGCATGACGTCCGCCAGTACGGAAACGCGTCAACAGGTCGAAACACTGCTGGCAAAAGATGCCTACGCGGTTTCGCTCGGTATCACGGTGATTGATGCGGCGCCGGGCGCGGTGCGCGTCGGCATGACGGTGCGGGCCGATCATCTCAATTTTTTGGATTGGGCGCACGGCGGTGTGATTTTTGCGTTGGCCGACACTGCGTTTGGTTTGGCGTCCAATTCTCACGACACGGTTTCTGTCGGTATTGATGCACACATGGCCTATTTGTCGGGAGTGCGCGAAGCCGATGTGATCGAAGCGCGGGCATCCGAGATTTCCCGCACCCGGCGCAAAGCAGTATACCGCATCGACGTGACGCGCCCGTCCGATGCTGCCGCCATCGCGGCGTTTACCGGCACGGTTTATGTCACTGAACAGGCGCTCAAGGATGTGGTTGCGAGTTAGGCCGTGGGGTGGGAAATCTGGAATCTAATTTAGCTGATCAATAATCGGCGTAGATCGTGAAGATGTTATCGTCGTTATAATTTCCTTTTTTTTGATTTACGGAAATATGGAGTGTCCCGCCGATATTGATTGTGCGTTTGCCCTGATTGTTTAACCGAATGGGGTTTGTTTTATCCATCGTAAAGTTATCGATTGTCATGACGTTACCGCTTGATCCCTTACGTATGGTGATCGAAGACGGCAGCGTGATGAATACATCCGTATTTTTCTTGCCGACGATCTGAAAGCGCGCCCGCTTCACCGTGCCGCCGAATGAGAAGGCGCCGCCGCTGCCAGTTGCGGTATCGGCATCTGGACTAAGAACGACGGTGCCGGAAAAATTAATGTCTGATGCCCATTCCCCGAATTTCATATCCCGCTTTTGAATGATTTCCGGTTCATTTGCTGCAAACGTGTTTTCAGCATAGCCGAGGGTCACAAGGGCAAAAAACAATATGACGATGAAACGCATTTGATTTAGCTCATTTCGAAATAGTGAAAATATATCGGCCGATACAACAGCACATGAAACTGACAGGAACCTTATCCCGGATGCGATCAGTCGGCCCGATAACAATCGCTTAAAACATGTTGGATTGTTAACTTTCGGCCTTTGGACTTGAACGCCGTCCGTATTTTCCGGCAGGCTTTTCTACGCCGCACGCTTGCGCTCGCGATAGATCGTATAGAGGCCGCTTGAGACCACGATGGCGGCACCGATGACGGTCCAGACGTCCGGCAGGTTGCCGAATACCAAATAACCGATCACGCTGGCGAACACCAACAGCGTGTAGTTGAACGGTTGCAGCGTCGATGCGGGGGCGGCTTCTAAGGCTTTGATCAATAGAAAATGTCCGGCGGTCGCCGTGCACGATAGGCACGCCAGCCAAAACCATTCTTCCATCGTCGGGCCCCGCCAATAAAACGGGCCGATGAAGGCCATCACGACGACGCCGATCAGCGCCATATAGACGGTTGAGGTTTCGCCGTCGTCGTGGCGGGCGACCAAACGCGTCATGACGTTGTAGCCTGCAAACATGAAGGCGGTCAGCAGCGCCAAAAGGGCACCCGGCTGCAATGCAGCTACACCCGGTCGCAGGATCACCAACACGCCGATGAACCCAGCCGCCACGGCGGCCCAGCGACGAATGCCGACGGGCTCGCGCAAGAACACTGCCGCTATCGCGGTGACCATCAGCGGGAACGTCGCGAGAAGGGCATGGATTTCGGCAAGGCTGAGAAAACGAATGGTGACAATAAACAGGCCGATCTCGACCAAGATCAGTAGGGAGCGACAGATTTGAAGCAACGGCACTTCGCTTTTCAAAATCTGGCGTAACGGCTTTTTGCGGGTGGAATAAGCGATAGCAAACACCGCATAGAACGCAAACCGGACCAGCAAAATTTGTGGCACGTCGAAACTGTCGGCTAAAAGTTTGGTGATGGCGTCTTGGGTGGCGAAAATAAACATCGCCGACACCACCAACGTGATGCCCAAACTTGCGTTATCTTGTTGTGGTGCACGCCTCATCGACGCGACTTAAGGCATTGCCGAGGGGATGGCAATATCCGTGTCAAAAGGCGCCCAACCCATCTGCGCGCGTCTTGTTTACGCCCCGTAGCGGTCGCCGAACACAAAAGCCTCGGTCTCGCGGATGCTGTCTTCGAGAGATTCTTTGACCGACTTGAACAGATCGCGGATCGACACGATGGCAATGCATTTGCCGTCTAGGACCACTGGCAGGTGGCGATAACCACGAGTCTGCATCAACTCAAGCGCATCCGCTGCACTATCACCGGGCGCCAGGGTGTCCGGGTTTGGTGTCATGATGTCACTGATTTTTGCGGTTGTTGGGTCCATGCCGACGGCGACGGCCCGAAACACGATGTCGCGTTCAGTAACGATGCCGCTGAGTTTGCCGTCGCTGTCGTTAATCACCAGTGCGGCGATTTTACGCTCGCGCATGGCGGCGGCGGCATGACCGATGGTTTCGTCTAGGGTTGCACAGGCGACGTCTGTCGGCTGCACGATATCGGGAATAATATTGCGTTGCATGCTTTGCCTCCTAGGCCGGGCCCGTCACGTCGTTTCGCGCAACTTCGACCATCTCACCTAAGAACTCTACGCCACTCGGCACTGCAAATGAAGAAGAAAGCGCCTTAGCTCTCGTCGGGCTCGACGGGGACTGCATTCTCATCAGCCGGAGGGGTTACGCGGATCCGGGTGATTTGGTTGCGTTGACGGCCGACGATATCGAAACGAAAGGCGTGAAACATGAAGCTTTGTCCGACTTCGGGGATGCGCCGAGATTCGTGCAAGACCAGGCCTGCAATGGTCGCGGCTTCTTCATCCGGGAGGTCCCATTCGTACTCACGGTTGAGATCGCGGAGCGTCACCGAACCTTCAACCAAATAGCTGCCGTCGGCTTGTGACGTCACGCCGACCACCTGCACGTCGTGCTCGTCGTCAATGTCACCGACGATTTCTTCGATGATGTCTTCGAGCGTCACAACGCCCATGTTGGAGCCGTACTCGTCGACGACCAGCGCAAAATGTTCGCGTCGATCCCGGAACGCCTGCAACTGGTCCAGCAGCATGGTTTGTTCGGGGATAAACCAAGGCTCAGCGGTGATGCTCATGATGTCGAGTTCTGTGGTTTCCCCCTTCAGGCGCATCAATTCACGCAGCAGCGCCTTCGCGTGTAAAACGCCAACGATGTTGTCGCTGTCGTCGCGCCACAGCGGAATTCGAGTGTAAGGGCTTTCCAGCACTTGGCGCACAATCTCGTCGGCCGGCAAATTGGCGTCGACCGCGACCACATTGCGGCGGTGCGTCATGATTTCTTCGACCTGCACTTCAGTGAGTTCGAGCACGGACCGCAGCATATCGCGTTCTTGCTTCACCGCCGGCTCGTCGCCGTCGTGCAGCTCAATCGCGCCGCGCAGTTCTTCTTCGGCGGCTTCTCGGCTTTCGTCGGCGCTTTTGCCGGCGCCGAGCATGCGCAGCAACTGGCGCACGATGGCATTGATGCCGAGTGTCACTGGCGCAAAGATCGAAATGATCGGCTTAATGATTGGTGCCACGGCAAGCGCCATGCTGTTGGCGTTACGAATGGCATAGGTCTTGGGCAGAATTTCCGAGAAAATCAGCACCAATAAAGTCATTGCGATGGTCGCGTAAACCACACCGTTGTCGCCGAACAGTTTGATCAGAAGGCTGGTCGCCAGCGCAGACGCCAAGATGTTGACCAAGTTGTTGCCGAGCAAAATCGCGCCGATCAGGCGTTCTTTGTCTTCGTGCAGGGCGTTGACGATTCCAGCCCGCTTGTCGCCGCTTTGTTCAAGCTGGTGCATGACGTGCTTAGAAGCCGCCGTCAGCGCCGTTTCCGCGCCTGAAAAAAAGCCGGACAGCACAAGCAATACAAAGATCGCGAGGCCGATTTCAATCATCAACTTATCCTTCTGTGTGCCCTGCAACGCGGGACTTTTAGTGCGTGTCGTGTGTCAAAATGGCGTGGGTGGCGAGGATATCTCAGCGTGCCGCCGCGATAAAGGCGTTGAGCGTCTGTGTTACCGCAGCCGGGTCCACGTCACGGACAACTTCCGACTGGCCGATGTCGCCCGCCAAAATAAACGTCAGTTTGCCGCCTTCGGTCTTTTTGTCGCGGCCCATGTGGTCGAGCAGAGCATCCGCCGTCCAATTGTCACCCAGTAGGGCTTTGATGTTCGTCGGCAGGCCGACGTCCTGCAAATGTGCGACCAAGCGATCCCGCGCCGTGATGCCGCCCATTTTTAGGCGCGCTGAAAGATCCAGCGCCATCACCATGCCGATGGCGACCGCTTCGCCGTGTTTGAGCTTATCTTCAAAGCCGACCTGCGCTTCGAGCGCGTGGGCGAAAGTGTGGCCTAGATTCAACAGCGCGCGCACGCCGGACTCCCGCTCATCGGCGGCGACGATTTCGGCTTTGCTGGTGCACGAACGCAGTACTGCTTCTCGCCGGACCGCCCCGTCGCCATCCAGCAACGCAGCAGCGTTGGCGCGCAGCCAATCGAAGAATGCGGGATCGTTGATGACGCCGTACTTCACCACCTCGGCATAGCCGCACAGCAGCTCGCGTCGTGGCAAGGTATCTAAGGTCTGGGTGTCGGCGATCACAACTTTCGGTTGGTGGAATGCACCGATCAAGTTTTTGCCGTAACGGGTGTCGATGCCGGTTTTGCCGCCGACGGAACTGTCGACTTGCGCCAACAACGTCGTCGGCACCTGCACGAAGTCTATGCCGCGTAACAGCACGGCGGCTGCGAACCCGGTCAAATCGCCGATCACGCCACCGCCCAGCGCGATCAGCGTGGTTTTGCGGTCGATGCCGTCGCGCAGCAAACCGTCGGTCAGCTCATCAAGATATTTGAGGCTTTTGGTGTGCTCGCCCGGCGGCAGGATCATTGCGCGATGCGCGATGCCCGCGGCATTAAGCGATGCCTCTAGCGGCGCCAACCAATGCGGGGCGACGTTTTCGTCTGTGACGATGACGGTGTTGGGCGAGGCTAGGACATCTCTCATCAAATCCCCTGCCTGCCGGATCGCGCCGTCACCGATGAAGATGTCATAGCTGCGATCCCCGAGCGCCACGTTCAACGTGGCCAGCGGCAATGAATTCTGAGACTCGTCGTTATGCGTGGGGCCGGAAACGGCGGGGTCGGTCATAAGGTGCTCATGTATCCGCGAAGGTGGCGGCGGTTTCTAATCGCGCGGTGACCGCGCGTACGGTGGCCTCTAGGCCTTCGTCGCCGGTCTCGATGGTGATATCGGCCTCGGCATAGACCGGATAGCGGACTTCTGCCAGTTTTTTCAGTGTGCGGAGAGGATCTTCGGTCTGCAGCAGCGGGCGGTGCGTGGAGCGTTTGGTGCGCTTATACAGGATTTCCGGGTCGGCCTTGAGCCAAACCGAAGTCGACAACGCCTTGATGGCGTCGCGTGTCTCGCCGTCCATAAAGGCGCCGCCGCCGGTCGCAATCACGCTCGGCGCGTCGTTCAAAATACGCCGCAGCACCCGGCGTTCACAGTCGCGAAACGCGGGCTCACCATAAACGTCGAAGATGTCCGTGACACCGCAGCCGGCGGCTTTTTCAATTTCAAGATCGGAATCAACAAACGTCACGCCTAAGATGTCTGCGAGACTGCGCCCGACGCACGACTTCCCGGCGCCCATCAAGCCGACGAGCACTACCGAGCGCGCGAGCGGCTTATGCGTCGGCGGCGTCGTTGATTCGGTGTCTGGTGTCGGCGTCGTCGCCATTTGTGCGTTTAACTCCTAGGTGTTTTTCTCAAGTCGCTCATCATATGCTGTCTTTGGCAGCCGTTGAAAGCGTGCAGCGCCGCCGATACACTTCAGGTAGCCGATTTTTTAGCCCCTGCAATTAACATTTTAATGATCAATGTATTTGCAGGGGCCAAAAAAATGACACACTCATGCGTGAGCATCAATTGCTGACGCGTAAACGCCGTATGCCTCTGGAGGGTGCGGCACGTGCCTAGAACAATCGAACGGATAGCGTGATTTTATGGGAAAGTTGACGGTTTTTGTACTTCTGGTGTTGCTCGTCGCCGTTGCCGGCGGTGGCGCGTTCTTGGCGACCTGGGAAATTCCGGCGCCGGTCAGCAATGTTGAAAAGGTCCTGCCGGATGATCAGTTTCCGCGCTAAACCCCGCTCAGCTTGGGGCTTGGCGTTGTCAGCGCTGATTCTTTCAGGGGCAGCTCAGGCGCAAACGGTATACGCACCAACGCCGCTGGCCCCACCGCCTGCCGAGTTCGCCACGCCCGAGGCTGACACGGCACTGCAACAGCCGGTATCCGCACCCCGCCGCTTGGTGTCACCTGGGGGCGCTCAAGATGTGCCGAAAGAAAACATGCCGCAGCAATTGCCGTCGGCACGCATGAGTCGCCCGACCGCCGCTCAGTCGACAAAATCCGGTATTGAGGTCGAAGGCGTCGGTGCCATCGACAGCGAATCGGTCGGCGCCTACGCGCGTAGAGACGGTGGATTGGGTGCAAAAATGTGGCAAGGTGTGTCACGTAAAGCGGCTGTCGACTATGTGAATGCGATCCCGAGCCAAACCGGTTACATGGCGCTTCGCGATGTCGCCGCGCGTTTGCTGTTAAGTCGGGCCACTGCGCCGATCACGGCCAGCGAAGACGCACCCAGCTTGTTGGCGGCCCGTGCCCAAGCATTGCTGCGCTTAGGCGATGTCGAGGGTGCACGCCTGATGCTTTCGGTATCGCCCAGCCAGGACCGTCCGGTCGAATTAGACGCGGTCGATGCTATGCTGAGCCTGCTCAGTTTTAACAATGCGCGTGCATGCGGCTTGGCGCGGAACAACCAAGCCCGTGCGCTTGATGACTTTTGGCAGCGCTTGCTGGTTTATTGCGATGCCCTCGATAAAAAGGCCGAGAGTGTGAACCTGGGCCTGTCGTTGCTGCGTGAAGTCGGCGGCGACGATCCGGCGATGGCGCTGCTGACTGATTCTCTGCTGACCGGCAACGCGGTGACGTTGGACACCATCAAAGACCCAAAACCTATTCACTTGGTGTTGAGCCGCGCGGCGAAGTCGCCGCTGCCCGTTGATATCGTCAATAGCGACGACCCGCTGGTTTTGCATGGCGCAGCACTGGCCCCCAATTTGGTGCTGGGCAGCCGCATTGAAGCTGCGGAGCGTGCCGTGGCGATGGGCGCGCTCAATCCGTTGGAACTGCGTCGGCTTTATACCGAGGTCCCGTATACGGATGCGGACCGTCAGAATGCGCTGAGCCGTGCCAACGACATTGGTGGTGCTGCGGCTCGCGCGTTGTTGTATCAAGCCGCCGCCAAGCAAAACATTCCGACCGCTCGGGCCGAAATCATTGCGACCGCGTTTGATGTGGCCCGCGAAGATAACCGTTTCTTACCGGCAGTGATGGCGTTTCGCCCGCTGATCGACCGCCTGCCACCGAGTCCGGAAATGGTTTGGTTTGCGTTGCGTGGCGTTCGGGCATTCCTGACGCTGGGCGATCCCGTCGGCACCAACCGCTGGCTGGCGTTGCTGCGGGCCAGCGCACAGGTTCGTGAAGAAAATCGCGTGGCCCTTGATCGGATCGCACCGCTGGCACGCCTCATGGGGGCAGGAGATCGTCGTGTCGAGGTCTCAGATTTACTTGAAGCTTGGAAAAATAGCCTTGAAGACACACCCGAAAGCGTCAGTCGCCGCGAACTTTTGAACGGCCTTATGATGGCCTTGGGTGAGCCGGTGCCAGCCGACGCATGGGATGGCATTCCGAGCGTGGGTATGTATCCGCAAAAATTGCCGGCGTTGAGTGTATGGTTCCGATTGCGTCAAAGCATGCAGGCCATTGTCGCCGAACCCCGCACGCAGATGGGTGTCATGGGCACAGCCGGCCTAGGCCAAGTGACCAGTGTCGCGATGTCCCGCGCTGAGAGCGATATCCCACCCGGTGTCGCCGTGCCGGCGATCTTGGTGCTGCAAGCGATGGGCGCAGGTGGCCCTGGCACGCAAGGCTTGGCTGTGGTGTTCGAAGCGATCACGGCCTTGAAAACCTTGGGTCTGGATGGTGCCGCGCGCAGGCTGGCGGTTGAAACTGCGCTCGCTGCCGGACTTTAAAATTGCGGGCTTTAAACCTAGATAGGGACGGGGTATGGCCGAGCCGAACCCACTGAGCTATCCGTGGATCGACAATTTTTTGAATATGATGCGTTCGAGCCGCAACGCGTCGATGAACACGCTCGCGGCTTATCGTCGTGATCTGACCGAATTCGCACGCTTCGCCGGGCGCCGCCAAACTGCGCCCGAGCGTGCGTCCGCCGATCAAGTCCGCGCTTATCTGAAAACGCTGGATGAAAAAGGCTTGGCCGCTGCGACCGCCGCCCGGCGCTTATCTGCGCTGAAACGGTTTTACCGATTTACCTTGGATATGGGGTTTCGCGAAGACGACCCCACCGCGGGCATGGACGGTCCGAAGCTCGGCCAACGCCTGCCTAAGTATTTATCAGAAGCCGAAGTCGAGGCATTGTTGGATGCTGCTCAACGCCGCCCGGGCGCAGATGGCCTACGCGTGCAGGCGTTGATGGAAATCCTTTATGCCACCGGTCTTCGGGTCAGTGAATTGGTGACGTTGCCGTTGTCGGCGTTTATTCGCGAAAGTCCGGTGCTGACGGTGACCGGCAAGGGCGGCAAAGAGCGCATGGTACCGTTGGGTGAGCCGGCGCAGGATGCCGTGCGCAACTACCTGGAAATCCGCGACAGTTTTTTACCGAAAGGCCGTACGCAGGTCCGCAGCAATAAGTTTCTGTTCGCATCAAGGGCCCGGGAGGGACATCTGACCCGGGCACGCTTCGGCCAGATCGTCAAAGATTTAGCGGTTGAAGCCGGCCTCGACCGTCGCCGCGTTTCGCCCCACGTGCTGCGCCACTCCTTCGCCTCGCACCTGTTGGCGCACGGCGCTGATTTGCGCACATTACAACAGATGCTGGGCCACGCCGATATCTCGACGACGCAAATCTACACCCACGTTCTCGAAGAACGCCTCCGCGCCCTGGTCGAGACCAGTCACCCGTTGGCGCATATGTAGGGGGAGGTCCCGGATCGTCTCCGGCGTCCAGGATGACGATGTCAATTATTCGTCATCCCGGAAAGCTCGCAGGGCTTATCCGGGACCTCCCCGACGCCTGCTCACGGTAACAAACATGTGCGCCCGCGTTGACAGTGTGGGGCAAGGACTCTATCTCTTTCGCAGACCATCTAAGGGCCGCTGAGCGCGCGGCCCGGTTTACCTTTTCGCCTCGCGCGTCCGGAGCCTCGCATGCTGCAAAATCTCGCCAAACGCCTGTTCGGCTCGTCCAATGATCGCTTTATTAAAACGCTGCACAGCACTGTTGACGCCATCAATGCGCTGGAGCCCGATGTCGAGGGTCTCAGTGACGATGAACTAAAAGCCCGTACCGACTGGTTGCGTGGCCGTATCGCCAACGGTGAAAGCCTGGACGACCTGCTCAACGACGCTTTTGCCACTGTGCGCGAAGCTGCAAAGCGGTCCCTGGGCCAGCGCCACTTCGACGTGCAGATGATGGGCGGCACGGTGTTGCACCGAGGTATGATTTCGGAAATGAAGACGGGTGAGGGTAAAACCTTGGTCGCCACGTTGGCGGTATACCTGAACGCGCTTGAAGGGCTGGGCGTGCACGTGGTCACGGTCAACGATTATCTGGCTGCCCGCGATGCCGAGTGGATGGGCCAGGTGTATCGGTTCTTGGGCCTCACCGTCGGCGTCATCAAGCATGGCCTCAGCGATGACGAGCGCCGTGAAGCTTATGCCTGCGACGTGACGTATGCCACCAACAACGAACTCGGCTTCGATTATCTGCGCGACAACATGAAATTCAGCCTCGAAGAGATGGTACAGCGGCCTTTCAATTTCGCCATCGTTGATGAGGTCGACAGCATCTTGATCGACGAAGCGCGCACGCCGCTGATCATTTCCGGCCCGACCGAAGATTTGGGCGAGTTGTACTCGTCCGTCAACGCGCTGATTCCGGATATCGACGAAGACGATTATGAAAAAGACGAAAAAGCGCGTGCGGCATCGTACACCGAAGCCGGTATGGAAAAGATGGAAGGCCTGATGGCCGCTGCCGGGCTGCTCGAAGAGGGCTCACTGTACGATTTGCAGAACGTGTCGTTGGTGCATCATGCCAACCAAGCGCTCCGTGCACACGTGCTGTTCGAGCGGGACGTCGACTACATCGTCAAAGACGACGCGGTGATCATCATCGACGAATTCACTGGTCGTATGATGGAAGGCCGGCGTTTCTCCGAAGGGTTGCACCAAGCGTTAGAAGCGAAAGAAAACGTCAAAATCCAAAACGAGAATCAAACCCTAGCCTCGATCACCTTCCAGAACTATTTCCGCCTGTATCCGAAGTTGGCCGGCATGACCGGCACGGCGATGACGGAAGCCGGCGAATTCGGCGAGATTTACGGCTTGGACGTGGTCGAGATTCCGACCAACGTGCCAATCTCGCGTAAGGACTACGACGACGAGGTGTATCGCACCGTCGAAGAAAAATACGCCGCCATCGCGGAACAAATTCAAGATTGCTATGCGCGCAAGCAACCTGTGCTGGTTGGTACCGTGTCGATTGAAAAGTCCGAAGCGTTGGCGGCTGCGCTGAAGAAAGCAAATATCCCGCACAACGTTTTGAACGCCCGCTATCACGAACAGGAAGCCTACATCATCGCCCAGGCCGGTCGGCCGGGCGGCGTGACCATCGCCACCAACATGGCCGGCCGTGGTACTGACATTCAGTTGGGCGGCAACTTGGAAATGCGTTTGGATAAAGAAGTCGACGACGAAATCGGCTCGCCGGCTTACGAGAAAAAAGCCGCCGCACTCCGCGAAGAGATTCAGCGCGACCGGGACATCGTTTTGGAAGCCGGCGGCCTGTTCGTGCTTGGTACCGAGCGCCACGAAAGCCGGCGCATCGACAACCAGTTACGCGGCCGTGCCGGTCGCCAAGGCGATCCGGGTACGTCGAAATTTTACCTGTCGCTTAAAGACGACTTGATGCGGATTTTCGGGTCCGAGCGGATCGACGGCATGCTGCAAAAACTCGGCCTGCAAGAAGGTGAGGCGATTGTTCATCCGTGGGTCAACAAGGCGCTCGAAAAGGCGCAGTCGAAGGTCGAAGGCCGGAACTTCGAAATTCGTAAGAACCTGCTCAAATTCGATGACGTGATGAACGATCAGCGCAAGGTGATTTATGAGCAGCGCCGCGATCTGATGGCCGCCGAAAACGTCGCAGATGACATCGTCGATATGCGCGAGCAAGTGGTCAACGACATGGTTGCCGGAGCGATCCCTGAAAAAGCCTATGCTGATCAGTGGAATGTGGACCTGCTGCACGAAGAAGTGCGGCGCGTGTTCGGCCTTGATCTGCCGGTACACGATTGGGCCAAAGAAGAGGGCATCGCCGATCAGGAAATCCGCGAGCGTTTGTTGGATATTACCAACCGTAAAATGGCTGAAAAAGCGGCCCAGGTTGGCCCGGACGTCATGCGTATGGTCGAAAAAAGCCTGCTGTTACAGCTGCTTGACCAAAATTGGAAAGAGCATCTTTTGACGCTCGATCACTTGCGCCAAGGCATCGGCCTTCGTGCGTATGCGCAGCGCGACCCGCTCAATGAATATAAGCGCGAAGCCTTTGATTTGTTCGAAGAAATGCTGGAAGGTCTGCGCGACCGCGTGACCACGGTGTTAGCACAAGTGCAGTTCCAAGAGCAGCCGGCGCCCGAGGCGTTTGAACGTCCGGCCCAGGAAATGCATGAAACCCGCTCGGACCCGGCCATTCAGTCCGGCGACGCGTTAGCTGCAGACACGCCCGCCGGACCCACCCCCATCACAAATCGCCAAGCCGCCGGCGACATCGACCCCAACAACCCGGATACCTGGGGCCGCGTCCCGCGCAACGCGCCATGCCCATGCGGCTCAGGCAGCAAGTTCAAACACTGCCACGGCAAGGCGCAGGGGAAGGCGTAAGGCGCCCCCTGTTCAGATTTGTTGGTGTCAGTGATAGAGCGCTCAGCCCAGGCCTTTTTGGCCCATCGCTAGGAATTTGGCGCGGCGTTGTTGGATCAGCGCGTCGAGCGGGATTGATGCCAACTCGTTCAGAGACTTCTCGATCACTTCGGCGACTTTGTTGATCGCCACGTCCGGTTCGCGGTGGGCGCCGCCCAGAGGCTCGGAAACGATGCCGTCGATCACGGCGAGCTTGAACAAATCGCCGGAGGTCAGCTTTAGCGCCTCGGCGGCGTCGGCGGCTTTGTCTTGGTTGCGCCACAAAATAGACGCGCAGCCCTCGGGCGAAATTACCGAATAGATCGCATGTTCCAGCATCAACACCCGGTCGGCGACGGCCAGCGCGATGGCGCCGCCTGAGCCGCCTTCGCCGATGACGACGCTGACGAACGGTGCGCGGACTTTAATGCAGGTCTCGATTGAGCGTGCGATGGCTTCGGCCTGGCCGCGCGCTTCGGCATCGACGCCCGGGTACGCGCCCGGTGTGTCGACCAGCGTGATCAGCGGCAGGCTGAAACGGTCGGCCAATTCCATCAGGCGCTGCGCCTTGCGGTATCCCTCAGGCCGCGCCATGCCGAAGTTATGGCGAATGCGGGTTTCCGTATTGCTACCTTTTTCGGTGCCGATGATCACCACCGAGCGCCCGCGAAAACGCCCAAGACCACCGACAATCGCGGTGTCTTCGGCAAATGCACGGTCGCCGGCCAGCGGCGTGAAATCGTCGATCATGCCTTCGATGTAGGATAATGCATGCGGCCGGTTTTGATGCCGGGCAACTTGTGCCTTCTGCCAAGGCGTCAGCTTGTTGTAGGTCTGCGTGAGCAGCCGTTGCACCTTGCTTTGCAGTCTGCTGACCTCGTCAACGATATTGACCTCGCCCTCACTCGACAGATGGCGAAGTTCCTCGATCTTGCTCTCAAGATCGGCAATCGGCTTTTCGAAGTCTAAATATGCCTGCATGGCTAAGTGCTTACCATCTTTGGGGGCGGTTTGGCGAGACTGCATTGCCGGACCGCATCCACGTTACGTAAAGGTCGAACGATTCTAAACTGCTTTGATCAGTTCCCGGCAATTTGTGCGGCGGTATCGACCAAAACGCGGGCTTGTTTGATGGACGCGATGTCGATCAGTTTGCCGTCGAGGGTCACCGCACCCCGGCCCTGCTTTTGGGCTTCTTCCATGGCGTCCAAGATCGCTTGCGCTTGTGCGATGGCTTTTTCAGACGGGCTGAAGACGTCGTTGGCGAGGTCGATCTGGCTTGGGTGGATGGCCCATTTGCCCTCGCAGCCCAACACGGCGGCGCGACGTGCTTGTGCGGCATAGCCGTCACCGTCTTTGATGTCGCCGAACGGGCCATCGATCGGCCGCAAACCGTTAGCGCGGGCGGCGACCACCATGCGCGCGATGGCGTAGTGCCACATGTCGCCCCAGTGTTCGAGCCGGGCGCCGTCTTGATCTTCAAGCGGGTCGGTTAGCACCACATAATCCGGGTTCGGCCCCCCGATGTTGGTGGTGCGCGCCTTGGTTGATGCGGCATAATCTGCGACGCCGAAATGCAGGGATTCGTTTCTGGGCGACGCTGCGGCGATTTCGTGCACATTCTGCATGCCGAGCGCGGTCTCGATGATCATTTCAAAGCCGATTTTTGTTTTGAAGCCTTTGGCCGCTTCGATTTGCGTCACCAACATGTCGATGGCGTAAATATCCGCCGCCGTGCCCGCTTTCGGGATCATGATCAGATCCAGCTTGTTGCCGGCTTGTTCGACGATATCGATGACGTCGCGATAGCAATAGTGCGTATCCAGGCCGTTGATCCGCACCGATACGGTCTTCGAAGACCAATCCAGGTCGTTCAGCGCTTCGATGATGTTCTTGCGCGCTTTTTCCTTGTCGTCGGGTGCAACCGCATCTTCGAGGTCAAGAAACACCATGTCGGCGGCACTTTCGGCGGCCTTTTGCAGGAATTTCGTGCTCGAGCCCGGGACCGCCAGTTCAGAGCGATTGAGGCGTGCTGGTGCCGGATTGACGATGGTGAAGCTCAAGGCCGTTCTCCCCAAAAGTGCACGTGCAAACGTTCTCACAAAAACGTCTGAATTTCGCACCGCAACATGCCGCCCAAGCAGCGTTGTTGCAAGAAAAAGCGCTGACGTTGTGCAAAGTGAGGGCTAAGACGACCGCGGCGCACCGATGCCGCCTGCTCAGGGGATTGCGGTGTTAACGGCAATTATTTCCGTCAAAGCTGACAGCTTGATGGCGAATCGGCGCTGTTTGGTTTCAAATTTGTAAAAAATTGTTTATGCGCCGCACTTCGGCTGTCCTTGCTTATGCTGGCTTCGGTGTGCTTTTAATCCTGGCAACGCGTTGGGTCGGCATATTCGGGCCAACATAACCTGGAGAGACGCATGACTTTAAGAGCTTCTATTTTTGGCGCCGCTGCGATGGCATTGGTGACCTTGAGCCAGCCGGCTTTTGCCGAAGAGCCCACCGTGCTGGCCATCGTCAATGGCGACAAGATAACCCGCGCCGACTTGGACAACGCCTTCGCAAACTTGCCGGCGCAATATCAGAATGCGCCGTTCGAGCAGATGTTTCCGCTGTTGCTGACTAGCCTGATCGATTCCAAGCTGGTTGCCATCGATGCGCGGGCGCGCGGTTTGCATAAAGAGCCGGGCTATAAAGAGCGCCTGGATCAAATATCCGAACAGTTGCTGGAGCGCTACACGATCCGTCAGATCATCGAAGAGGCGGTCGCCGAAGATAAGCTCCGTGCTCGCTTCAAAGCGCAGGCTGCCGAGGTGGAAATGGAAATCCATGCGCGCCACATCTTGCTGAAAACCGAAGCTGAAGCTGTTGACGTCATCAAAGCATTGGATGGCGGCGCGGATTTCGCCGAGCTGGCAAAAGAAAAATCCACTGGCCCGTCGGGACCGCGTGGCGGCGAGCTCGGCTATTTCGGCAAAGGGCAGATGGTGCCTGAATTCGAAACGGCAGCATTTGCGATGGACGCCGGCAGCTATTCATCGGCGCCGGTGAAAACTCAGTTCGGCTATCACGTGATCAAGGTTGAAGAGCGCCGGCAAGCAAAGCCGAAGACCTTCGAGGAAAGCCTTGAAGAATTGCGTGCCGAAGCTGCCGAAGAAGCGGGCTCACAATATGTGGACGGCCTGCGCAGCAAAGCCGAGATCGAGCGGTTTGGTCTCGACGGTAAAAAAGTGAATTGATGGACCGATAATATGATCGCACGCTCGCCGCTGGCGCCTGAGACGTTCCCCGGTCTGCCGCCGATTTCCGGCGTTGAGATGGCGGCGACCAATGCGGCTATCAAGTATAAAGATCGTCCGGACTTGTTGTTGATGGCCTTCCAGCCTGGCACCGTGGCGGCGGGCGTGTTTACCAAATCGTTGTGCCCGTCTGCACCGGTTGATTGGTGCCGTCAGCATTTGCTGGGCGGCGAAGCGCGGGCAGTTGTGGTCAATGCGGGCAACGCCAACGCGTTCACCGGTGAGGCCGGGGCGGCGGCATGTGAAGAGGTTGTGGTTGCTGTCGCCGACGCGCTGACGTGCCGCCCGAGCCGGGTTTTCGCCGCATCGACCGGCGTCATCGGGGAAGTGCTACCTGCCGCTAAAATCACCCCGCACATTGCCGCGATGGCAGGCGCGCTGAAGGCGGATGCGTGGGCTGATGCCGCCGCCGCGATCATGACCACCGATACTTTTCCGAAGGGGGCGACGCGCAGTGCCGAGATCGCGGGCACGCCGGTGACCATCAACGGGATCGCCAAAGGGTCCGGCATGATCGCGCCGGATATGGCGACCATGCTGTCGTTCATCGCCACCGATGCAGCGCTGCCGGCAGATGTGTTTCAAACCTGCCTGACTGCGGCGACTGAGGTCAGCTTTAATCGCACCACCGTTGATAGCGACACGTCGACCAGTGACACCGTGATGGCGTTTGCCACCGGGGCGGCGGGGAATACGATGGTCGATGACGCCGAAGCGCCCGAGCTTGCGGATTTTCGAGATGCCCTGATGGATTTGTGTGTTGATCTTGCGCAGCAGGTTGTGCGTGACGGGGAAGGGGCGACGAAATTTATCACCGTCGCCGTGAGTGGCGCCGAGCATGATGCGGCGGCAAAACGGATCGCGCTCGCCATCGCCAATTCGCCGTTGGTCAAAACCGCGATTGCCGGCGAAGACGCCAATTGGGGCCGGATCGTGATGGCCGTTGGCAAAGCCGGCGAGCGTGCCGAGCGCGATAAGCTGGCGATCCGCATCGGCGGTGTCGATGTTGCCAAGGATGGCGCGGCGGTTGCAGGCTTCGACGAAGCCCCCGTTGCCGCCCACATGAAAGGCGCCGAGATTGATATTGAGGTCGATCTGAACCTGGGCGAGGGCGATGCCGTGGTTTGGACCTGTGATCTCACACACGGCTACATTTCGATCAATGCCGACTACCGGTCCTGACGCGCCGAGCGGCTGCTGGGATGCGCCTTTCGCGGGGCGGGGCCGCGATCTGCCAACGGTCCTGGTCGCGGCGGCGGCGATCATTGATGCCGATGGGCGTGTGCTGATCGCCGAGCGGCCCGAGGGCAAATCCATGGCCGGCCTTTGGGAGTTTCCGGGCGGCAAGGTCAATCCCGGCGAGTTGCCGGAATCTGCGCTGGTGCGTGAGCTGAAAGAAGAACTCGGCATCGATATTACCGAGACGTGCTTGGCGCCGTTCACTTTCGCCAGCCACGCCTATGACGATTTTCATTTGCTGATGCCGCTGTATCTATGTCGCATGTGGCGCGGTCAGCCGGAACCTCGGGAAGGCCAGCGTCTAAAATGGGTGATGCCGATGCGGCTTAGTGACTATCCCATGCCACCGGCTGATGTGCCGTTGGTGGCGTTGTTGAGAGACTTTTTGTAGGCGGGAGGTCATCCTTCGAGACGCGGCTTAAGCCGCTCCTCAGGATGAGGGCGTTTAACCTGCAAAAAAAACTCATCCTGAGGAGCGAGCGCAGCGAGCGTCTCGAAGGATGAATTAGCTACCGATATCCGCCGCCGTTTTGCACATTGCCGCCACGGCGTCATCAAAAAACCCGTCCAACTGCGCGCGGAGCGCTGGCGATAAGGCCAGCAGTTTCGAGCGCGCATCCGTCGGGTTCGGCTTTTCGATGATCAGGCCGCGTTTGATCGCGGTTTCCACATACTTGGCGGCGGTCAAAGGGCTTTTGATGCCGGTGATCGAGGCCTGCGCATCGGTTTTGCGCACCGGGTCGGGGTTGCGCCACAGGAACGTCAAAAGGTCCCAATAGGCAGCGGAATAGAATGCTGTATCGCCGGCGAACAGCTCGACCCACTTTATGCCCATCTGGTCCAAAAACCCGAGATAGGCATGGCGGTCGGTGTCGGTATAGCGGAAGGGCATCGCGGCAGAGACCTTTTGAACAAGTACCATTAGAAGTGACATTAATTATATAGTCTTTGATTTGCGCGACGTCCAGCGGTAACGCATTCATAAATATGGATAAATTATCTGATACAATTTGCTACACTTATTTTTGTATATAAAATTGACATTAAAAACAAGCTCATTTAAGGTTTCTTCATGTCGCTGCACCAAGCCGCAGCACCGTAAACAGGAGGACGAACTTATGAACAACCCATTGATGATTTCTGAGACCATGCCGGGCACCGAAAAGCCGAAACGCAGCTTTAAGCGCGTGATCGTCACGATGATGCTCGCCGCCTTAAGCTTGGGCACCCTGAGCGCGTGCGTCACCGACCAAGGCACCAAGCAGATAGTTGGCTCGGTGCTGGGTGCAGGCGCCGGCGGTTATGCAGGCTCGAAATTCGGTAAGGGTAAAGGGCAACTGGCGGCCACGGCGGCTGGTGCCGTGTTCGGCGGCCTACTCGGCAATTCAGTCGGACAGTCGCTGGACCGTGCGGACACGGTTTATGCACAGCGTGCGCAGCAAACGGCGACCCAAGCTCCGATCGGCCAACCCATCGCATGGTCGAACCCGAAAACCGGCAATCACGGCACTGTGACGCCGACCCGCGAAGGGGTACAGGCCCAAACTGGGGCGTACTGCCGCGAATATCAGACAGAAGTAATCGTCGGTGGCGATCCACAGGTCGGCTACGGCACCGCATGCCGGATGCCCGATGGGGATTGGCAGATCCAAAGCTAATCTTCTGCACTGCGTCGCGTCCGGGGGACCTCCTCCGGCCCTGCGGCGCGCGACGCGGAACGGGCGGTATGGGGCAACCTATACCGCCCGAACCGATTCTGCCGCACGCGTTAATTGCAGGCTTTGACAGCGCGCTTGCCGCCTGCATAGTTACCCAATGTCAGATAGTACCCCCAAAACCGTCACCGCCGCGCTGGTTATCATCGGCAATGAAATCCTGTCCGGGCGCACCAAAGATGCCAACATGGCGTACTTGGGCGACGCGTTGAACGCGCTCGGTATCCGCCTGACCGAGGCTCGGGTCGTCGCCGACACGCCGGACGCGATCTGCGGCGCCGTCAATGCCTTGCGCGTGCAGTATGACTACGTCTTTACCACAGGCGGCATCGGCCCGACCCATGACGACATCACGTCGGAATGCATCGCCCAGGCGTTTGGCCTGCCGTTTGGTCGCAACCCTGAAGCCGAAGCGATCTTGCAGGCCTATTACGCCGAAGGCGAATTGACCGAAGCACGGCTAAGGATGGCCAATACGCCGGAAGGCGCGACGTTGATCGAAAACCCGGTCTCGAAAGCGCCGGGGTTTCAGGTTGAAAACGTGTTTGTGCTGCCGGGTGTGCCGCGCATCATGCAGGCGATGTTCGGCGGGATTCGGCATCGTTTGGTCGGCGGTCAGCCGATGATCAGCCGCACCGTCAGCTCGCACGTCCCCGAAGGCCAGGCCGGCGGTCCGCTGACGGAGTTGCAGGCACGCCACCCGGATACCGAGATCGGCTCGTACCCGTTTTTCCGAAACGGCCAGCCGGGCGCCAACATCGTGATCCGTGCCGTCGACGCTGCCAAGGCCGATGCTGCGGTGCAAGATGTCGCCGACATGTTGACGTCGCTCGGCGGAAAGCCGATCATCGAAGAAAGCGCCGACGTATAAATCATCCGATACGTTTTCTGACCCAGTAAAGATCGGCGCGGTTCGGAGGAATACATGTCTCGTCTGATGCCCGGAAAGCCCGTGCCAGATTTATCGTTGCCGTTGGTCGGTGGCGGCACCTGGACGCTGTCTGAACAAACACCTGAAACATTTACGGTGGTCGAGGTCTATCGCGGCTACCACTGCCCGCGCTGCAAATCGCAACTTTTGGATATCGATCACAAGGTCGCACGCTATGCCGAGCGGGGTTGCGGCGTGATCGCGATCTCGACCGATCCGCAAGACCGGGCCGAAAAGACGGTGGCCGAGTGGGGTGTGCATCAACTGCCGGTGGCCTATGGCCTCAGCCTTGATCAGGCGCGATCTTGGGGGCTGTATATTTCGAACGCGTTTCAGGAAAAAGAGACCCGCCATTTTGCCGAGCCGGGCTTGTTTTTGATTCGTCCCGACATGACCCTGTATTCCAACGTCATTCACACCACACCGTTTCATCGCCATCATCATGCCGATGTGTTGGAAGCTGTGGACATGATTCGCGCGCGCAATTATCCGCCGCGCGGGGATGCCGACGCTGCATGAACGCGGCGCTGCCCGATTTGATTCGAAGCCGCCGGAAGTTTTTTTCATTCCTGATAAAACGTGCTGCGCTCGGTACCGTACTGTCATTGATTTTTGTGACCGGATTTCTATGGGCGGACATCGGCGGCATCACGTCGCTGATGCTGCGCGCCAATGATTCTTGGTTGTGGATTATGTTTTTCGGCTTTGATTTTTGGGTCACGGTGACCGGAATCACGATTGCGATCGGCCTGTGGAACCTTGGTGATTGGCGCGACCCGCCAGGTTAGGCCCAAGAATTTCAAGCAGGTTAGCGCTTAAAGATAAAATCATCCACGTCGCCACGCGCTTGCCAACCGGCGCGCGCGAGCTCCGGGTCGGTGTGTTCTTCGACCGGATAGCCCAGGCATAAATATCCCACCAGCCGCCAGGTATCGGGCACGTCGAGGGTGCGGTCGGCGGCGACCGGGTCTAGGATCGACACCCAGCCCAGCCCGATGCCGTGTGCGCGTGCCGCCAGCCACAGCGTGGTGACCGCGCCGACCACCGAATACGCCAGCATTTCCGGCATCGTCCGCCGCCCAAGCCCGGCCCCCATCTCGGTCGCCTCGTCGCAATACACGCCCAGATGCACCGGCGCGTCCCGCAGCCCCGCCAGTTTGAGCCCCGCATAGGTTTCGGCCTCCTCACCGTCATAGGCGGTCAAGGCGTCGGCGTTGGCGGCTTCGAAATTGCGAATGATCTCTGTTCGCCGCCCCGGGTCTTCGACGATCACAAATCGCCACGGCTGCGCATTGCCGACGCTGGGCGACAGCGCGGCCAGGCGCAACAAGTCGTGCAGCAACGCGGGGTCAACCGGATCGGTCCGAAACCGCCGCACATCGCGCCGCCACACCAAAAGCTCTTCGAGTGTGTCGCGAAACCGCCGATCAAATGCCGGGCCTTGTGGATTTTGCTGCGGATGGTCCATGTCCAAACGTGACATGCCGCCGCCCCTCCCGGCAAGCGCCGAGACACGTCTTTGGCCCTTGCCGTTGCTACCCTCAAAAGGCTACCTTCCCGGCAGTGCGGGCGTGGCGGAATTGGTAGACGCGCCAGACTTAAACGACTTGAGTGCCCTTGGGGAAACCCTTGGCGTAGAACTGCTCAAATTCGGGGAAACCATCCAGTTTGGCTGATGGCAATCCCGAGCCAAGCCCAGCAATGGGAAGGTGTAGAGACTAGACGGGCAGCACCTAAGACGCGTGCGTTATGGTGAAGGGATAGTCCAGACCACAAAGCCTTTTTGAAGGTGGCGGCGAAAGCCGTAGTTGGTACGAAAATCTGTTGGGGTTCGCCCCGTGCCGGTTCAAGTCCGGCCGCCCGCACCATTTCTCTTTTTTGATAAACAGCCCCCTCAACCCACCCTCAAAAGTGAGCGAAAACGGGTGGTTGTCGGAAGCGATAACAGGCGGTCGTTGATTGTCGCGTGCTTCGTGAACGTCAAAGCCGCTCCGAAGTTTATGTTTTAAGGTGCAGGCTTCACGGGCCCACCTTATCTTTTTATGCCCTTAAGAGATGTATAACAAAATAGTTTACCCGAAATTGAAAATGCATCATATTTGATTGTCTGAACGATGCACTTCCAGCAACTTTGGTGTGAGTATGCTCAATTTTCAGAATCGACGGTCGCGATCCGTGCGTACGACGTCAGTCAAAATCATAACTTTATCCAGAAATGTGTTGGTCGCATCGGTTATGCTCGTCGCGATCTTTTTTTCGATGCAGGCGCTTTCGGCATCCAAAGAAACAGCGGTCGAGTTCTTGATTCCGGAACTTGACATACCGCTCTATGATCAACCGGGGCGGGGTGGAAAAATCATCAAGACCATTCCTTTCGCTGAATTTCCGCCCAAAGTTATTCATCTGGAAACCACGGTTCAGGCGGGCCGGATGCACCAAATCCGGCTGCTGCCAGAAGGGCCTGCTTTCTGGGTTAAAGGTACTTACCTGATGCTTACCGACGTCGAGTCCGTTCAGGTGATTCGATGCGAAGCCGATCAGGTGGCGGTGCAAGGAGATGTGAGTCGGGGCGTTGGTGGTCGCACGTCTTGCAAGAAGAGAGATAAGTAAATGAAACAAAATAAAGCCATGACGAAGTATATGCTGAGTGCGACTGTTATTTCGATCATGGCTTTAACCGGTTGCAAGCAAACCCTAGATACCCTGGACGCAAAACTAAATGCCTTAGTTTCGAGCGTACCGTCAGACGGAAAAATGTTAGACCAAGTCGGCGCGCCGGCGGAACCGCTTTCCGATAATGATAAAGAGCTCGAGTATCGTCGCGTCATGGTGCAGGCGAAAGGCATCGCGCCGATGCCGAGTGTCACCACATTGGCGCAAACGGTTCTAGATCGGATTATAGACAATGTTCCATATCCCGACGCGCCGCGGGCCACGGTTCATATTATCCCGAATATGTCGCCGGGCGCGCGGGCGCATGCGAGCGGCGGCATCTTTCTTCATCATTCGGCTTTCAATTACCTGAACAATGAAGATCAATTGGCATTCCTGCTCGCACATGAATACGCTCATATTTATCTGCAGCACAATCCGAGTTCGTTTATTGATAAAATTCGCCCATATCTGATGACGGCGATCGACGCCTACATGGCGACGTCGGACGATGAAGACGATGTGCAAAAGGGTCTTCGGCTATACGGTTCAGATATGCTTGTGAAAAACCTGCTGCTACCGGCGTGGGACCGCAAGCTTGAAGCCCAGGCTGATTTTCTCGGCATCGATTTGATGGTCGCCGCCGGTTACAATCCGGATGAGGTGGTGCGATTTTTACATGTTTTGAAAACTTACGAGGATAGCTTTGAATTTCTAAGCACACGAAAGCGCAATCTGCTTGAACAGGCCATCACATCTCAGCTTAGTGCGGATAATGAGGGCGACGCCATGATGAGAAACATCATGAATGAAATTAAGCAGTCATTCTCAGAATTGTTGCGCGACATGAACAGAACGCATTTGACGGCATCTGAACGCGTCAAAGACCTTTACCCGTACATTTTGCGAGAGCACGAAGAAGCGACATTTCGCCCACTCAACGTCGACTCTTTCGCCACGGCGGTGCTTGATGATGACGATATCTTAGAAAGTTATGATTTAGCGTATTTCGTCAATAATCCTAGTGAAGATGATAATGAGACAAGATTATTTGCGATGGCGCGTAAATCTGTTTCAGGTCGCACGAAAGATCATCCTTATACCCGCGACAGCTTTGCCGAGTTGCGCGCGCGGACCGGAAACGTCGATTTGGCGTTGAAGAACTTAGAGCTATCTCAAAATCAGAATGGCTTTTTGCCGTTTGTTATGGAAGTCAAACGGGCCGAGTGGTTGGCGAAGTCAGGGAAGCCTTCTGAAGCTTTGGCACGCCTAGAGCCAGTCGCAATATACTATGATTGGCCGCTGGATTCGTATCGCGTGATGATACCACTTGCTAAGAACACTTCTAACGAGCGGTTCAAAGCGACAGAGCTCATTTTGCAGTGTGTTGCGAAATACCCACAAGATCGGAAAGTTTGTGGAAGCAGCACCTGAAGAAATCCAACGCAATGAGAGGCGCGTTAGGATATTCCTGTCAGCAATTTTTGTCGCCTGTCTGACACTTTTTTTATCGATTATAGAAATAGACGAGATATCCGACCCCGCAGATGAAATTTCATTTGCGGCCTTCAACTGGTTATTCGCACCACCAGATACGCCGACAATCGAAAATAGCGATGCCGGTGTCATTCTGCTGAACGAGCAAAGCCTAGACTCACTTGAGCAATCCTGGCCCCCCCAATACAGGGTTCATGCGAATGTATTGGAGGCGTTGCTGCCGCTAAGACCGAAAGCCGTTTTTTTGGATTTTTTGCTTGTGGATGCCCGCGACGATCCAACTCTTATTGAATTAAAAGCTATTCTTTCTGTTTATAAGAAACAGGGGATACCTGTTCTTGGTGCCGCCGGATCGCCCGTCGATTTCAAAAAGCCTTTTCGCGCGGAACTTGAAGGAATGATTGAACCAGTTGCGGGTTGGAGCGGCGACGAAGGCATCGCTAGCGTAAAGTATGACCTGATGCCCACGCACCCGCCTGTACCGGGTATGAATATACCGAATCCGCGTCCGTATCCGTCAGCTGCATTAGCACTCTACAGAATAAGCTGCAAAAGATCAGCAGGCGCGAATTGCGAAGCAATCACTGAAGATCAGGCAGTCGAAAGGCCTATGTGGCTGTTCTGGCCCAACTATTTGCCTGCTTATGAGACGATTTTCGGAAAGTACAATAAGGGACTGGCCGCAGAGGGCATTGAAACTGGATTACCCTTTTTGTGTGAAGCTCGCCCATACGAAGGGGCATTTTTGGTCGAGTGGGCTCTGCCTATGTTACAGCTTATCGATCTAAACACGAAACAAAGAACATGCGGGCCGCAACTGACTTTGAATGCTCACGACGTCATTTTTCGAAGTCCGGAGGAGTCGGCGCCGTTCCTCGAAGAGTTTCGTGAGCGCGTGATATTTTACGGATTTGATTTGCAGGGCTTTCAGGACTCCGTAAACCCGCCAACGACGAAGCATGCTATTCCCGGCGTCTATTCTCATGCGGTTGCGTATGAGAATTTGATGAAAGACGGACCGAATTACTTAAGCGATGTCTCTTCGGTGACTGTTTTTGGCCTGCCGAAAATGTCGAGCGACTCTTTTGAGGTGTTGGCGCTACTCCTGATGTTCGGGCTTCATTGGCTAATGTTATTCTTCATTTGGATGGGCTACCGTCGATATCGTAAGAGGTCGGATGCATTAGACGAAAAAAGTGAAATCGATCAGGTCCAATCCAACGTTGCTGTGGCCGAGGAAAGATTAAGCACCTTAAACCGGAACGGAAATTCGAATATTTTTGTTACCATGTTTTATGTGGTCAGAGATGACTTTTCAAAGTTCATACGTTTATTCAGCACGCAAAATTTGCCGCTTTTGTTTTGGTTTTTTGTAGTATCGATGTTGATCTTTTGGTTCTTAACTTTTTTGGCCACGGTTGAGTACAACGCACTCAAAATAGCGCCGGTCAACTGGTTGACGCTTTTAGGCCTTTCAACTTTCACGTTCCTGACTTCCAAACAAGCAATTCAGGCTATTCTTGAGCGTAAAAACTGAGCGCAGAAAACGCATACAGCCCTGAATTGCCAAGCTCATTATGCGTCCGAAGTCACGCTCATCTCAAAGTGCATCGCGATCTTTAAGATGCTGTGGGCGCGCAGGCTTTGGATCGGGAGTGGTCGACCGATCGGTTTTCCAATTAATGTAGCAAGGTCACGTGGCATGACGTTTGTGATCTGTGGAAATTCTCTCTGACCCAACCTTTTGTATTCGCGGGAAAACCGCCACGGATTTGGCGCGTTAAAAGAGACTGCTTGGTTGATGGTTTCTTCTGCCAGGGCGGCACCAACTTGTTGCACATAACCACCAAGTGAGTGACCGATGCCAATGAGCCGCGCTTCCTTGATATGCTCATCAAGGTCTGAGATGTATGATAAATAGTCCTCGACCTGACGAGAGCCGCGACCCAATAGAAGTGCGATAACGTCCCCAATATCGCGCATTAATTCACCGCTTCGCTGAAGTGATGGATCTGTTCCGTCCAATGCAATTATGAATTCATTGATGTTCGTGCGGCGATATATAACGGCATCGAGACCGCTTTCGAAGTGTTTGGTGCTCTCGACGCTGTAATTTGAGACGAGCCGCTCCTTGGCGCGATCTGTGATTTTTAAGTGGTTTGCGACGACGTCTGTAAACGAAGTGCAAGGGTCGTTGATCGCAGACCAATTTTCATAGGCCAGGAAATTTAGCCACGCGAGGTCGGCCAGCGACCGGGAGTCATTCTCAAGTTCCATGAATATCCTAGAATAAAAAGGAGGGTGGCGATCAAAAATTCTCCGTTATGAAAACACCCCATGTGTTCTAAGGATGAAGACATCAGATAGGAGTATATATTAGCAGTAATCTCTAAAGTTTTGCCGCTCAATTTTCCCCTCAAGTGGAGGGAGGGCACAAAATAACCAATCCGCAGTGGACTCTCGAAAACAGCTGGGTGATTATGGGGGGCTTTTGAGGGGGGATAGACGTGAGAAACAATCTCGCGCAGAAAACGTACGACGTGTTTGTGTCGGAAGAGGGCCGCTGGCTGATTGAGTCGCATCATACGATGCGCGTCGATGCGATGGCGCGTGCGGAAGCGTTGCTCGACGAAAAGCGTGTTGCAGGTGTGCGCGTCGTGGCCGAGAGCCAGCGCACCGGCGAAGAGGAAGTGCTGCTCGAAGAAATGCACGACGTCGGCGAAAAGCCGGTGCAGATCGTGCCCATCGACGAAGCCCCGGTGTGCAGCAAAATCCACGATTTTTACACATTTCCAGCACGCCAAGCGGCGGGGCGGTTGCTGCGCGAACTGTTGGATCAGCGCGGGCAGACGGCGTTGGAGTTCGGCTTCGACTACGGTGCGCTGCGGATGTTGGAGCGGAACGACAAAATCTTTCCGGCCGCCATGCAGCGGGTCGGCGGCATTCATGCGCGCAAGACCGGCGAAAAAGCGACCGACTGTACGGACCGGCTTTATGCGGCGTTCGCGCAAATCAAAGACGTGGCGCAGGTCACCGGCGAAGATCGTCAGCGGCTCGCGTTTCTTGAGCATCTTGATCTTGCCGGGTTGGTTGCGAGCGGGCCAAGTCATAACGACGGTGCGCGCCGGCAATTTGTGCTGGGCGGGCTCGCCTTGGCGCTCGGGCAACGCGGCGATTGGACGGACAAGCTGGGACTGCTGATTGAGCTTGGCGAGAAAGCCGAAGATGCGCTGGTGACCGAATACATCGACGAGATCGCGGCTGAAATCCTTGAAAGCAACGTGGCGGTTAATGATCTGTTCGGCGGCTTTGCCGATGCGGTGTCGGCGTTTCGGGGGCTGGTGCACGTGACGCAAGGGCGTTGCCAGATCAACAACCCGCGCTCGTGCCTGACCGCGTTCAACGATTTCATGGCGACGCGGCCGATGCCGTTGACGACGTCGGTGCTGTTGGGCCGTGTGGCACGGACGCTGAGCGGCATTCGACCGATGACGCGCGAAGGCCCGGCCGCCGAGCTCGAAGCCTTCAAAGGGTTGCTTCGGGAACTGATTGAGCAAGCCGGGATTGCCGGTGGGCCGCGTATGGCCGGCGCGCTGACGGGCCGGGCGCGGATGGTGTTCGCCGATCCCGACGATTTGAGTGTCCCGGACGCGCTGAACCATATCCTGGCGTTGCTGCCGAACCGCGCGGTGCAGCTTGGGTTTTTATTGGATGTGCTCGCGTCACCGGTGCGCGAGAAGCACGAGCAAGCCGTGCTCGGTGTGTTGGCGCGTTTGGTGAAGCAGTTGACGTCGCTGGCGTCATTGTTCCCGAAAGACATGCCCCCGGCACAGGTGGAGAGTAGCCTTACCCAACTGCGTGATAAGGTGATGTCTGACGGGTTGCCGGAAAAATATCGAAACTTGTTCTCGCAGACTTTGGATCGACTGGTCGCGCGCGGCGATGCGCCGGCGAACGGTGCCGACGCGCCGATGACGTATAAGATGGAGGATGCGCCTGTGACGACTGCGACACCCGCAACACCGGCAAAGCAAGTCCAGCGTCGAGAGGCGGCGCCGGGCGAGGTCTTGTTCGAAGAAGGCGATGAGGCCGACGCCGCATATCTGATTTTGGACGGCGAAGTCGATATCTATCGTAAGGCCGGCAACCAAGAGGTTTTGCTGGCAACGCTCAAGCGCGGCGACATCGTCGGCGAAATGTCGTTGATCGATAACCAACCGCGCATGGCCTCGGCACGGATTAAGTCGGACACCAAAATGACGGTGATCTCGCGGGAAGATTTGGCGGCGCGTCTTGGCCGCCTGGGCGAGACCGACAAAGTGCTGCGCCGGATCATTGATGTGTTCGTGGATCGCCTGCGCGGACAAGCGCGGATGTACGAGTAACCTAAGAACGCATCGCACCCCGGCGCCCGATCACCGTCACCGCGACACCGATAAAGATCAGCACCACGCCGGTGGCGCGGAGCGGCCCAAACGTTTCGCCAAAAACCAAGTACGATCCGATCACGCCGGCGCACGGTGCAAACAGCGCAAATGGCGTCACCTGGGCGGCGGGGTAGATGTTCAGCAATCGGCCCCACACGGCATAGGCGACGGTGGTTGAAATCAGACCTAGGTAAAGCACGCTGAGCCAACTTTTCCAGGAGGCGGCGGCGAGCGCATCGGCCAGTCCCGGTGTGTCGCCCAGCGCGACCGAAAGCATAAGCGCGGGTAACGGCGGCACCACGCTCAGCCAGATTATCAGCGCCAACATGTCGACTCGGCCCAATCGCTTTAAGATCACGTTGCCGACCGACCAGCTGAGCGCGCCCAGCAGCGTCAGCGCCAAGCCCAGATACGTCAGCTCGCCACCGCCGTCGACGCTGGCGGCAACCAGTGCGAGTCCGGCAAAGGCGATGACGATGCCGAAAACCCGCCGTGGGCCCGGCACTTCGGCCATCACGACAGCGGCAAGGATGATCGTGAACAGCGCCTGCGTGTGCGTCGCGACTGAGGCCAAGCCCGGCGGCATGCCGACCTTGTAGGCGAAGAACAGCATCATGAACTGGCCGATGAACAAAAAACTGCCGAGTGCGATCAGCACACCCCAAGACACGTCGGGGCGGCGGATGAACAGAACGGGCAGTGCTGCGAGAATGAACCTGAGCGCGGTCAGCTGCGGTGCGGAAAAGCTTTGCAGGGCAAATTCAGTGGCAATGAACGCGAACCCCCAAATGATCGCGACCGAGACGGCGAACGCGATATCTCGGGCGGTCATAACGCGGCCTCAGCTCAACGCCAGGGGAACGCTGATTTGGGCGGCAAAGGCCCGTCGCCACCGAGGCGATCTGCGATGCGGATGCCTTCGTTCCACTTCGCCATGCGTTCCGAGCGCGCGAACGAGCCGACCTTCAACTGCGGCGCACCCCAGCCGATGGCCATGTGCACGATGGTTACATCTTCGGTCTCGCCGGAGCGTGCCGACACGATCCGCCCCATGCCGGCTTTGGCTGCGGCATCGAAGGCGGCCTTGGCTTCTGTCAGCGTGCCGGCCTGGTTGGGTTTGCACAGCAGCGTGTTACACAGCTTATCCTTTGCTGCCGCCTTGACCCGTGCAGCATTGGTCACCAGTACGTCGTCGCCGACGACCTGCGCATTGTCGCCGACGGCCCAGGTAAATTTGATCAGGCCGCTCGGATCGTCTTCGCCGAGCGGGTCTTCGATGGAGACAATGGGATAGCGTTCCATCCAATCGATCATCATCGCGCACATCTCGTCGCGTTGCAGGGTCTTGTCGTCTTTGGCCAACGTATAGACGCCGTCCTTGCCGAACTCGGACGCTGCGATGTCGAGCGAGATCGCGACCTCGGACCCCGGCTTGTAGCCCGCCGCCTCGATGGCGCGGAGCAGGGTTTCGATGGCTTCTTCATTGCTGTCGAAATCGGGCCAGAAGCCGCCTTCATCGGCGACGCCTGCAAGCTTGCCGGCATCGGCCATGATCTGTCCGGCATGGCGATAAACATCGGCGGTCATATTGATGGCTTCGACGAAGCTTTCGGCCCCGGTCGCGATCACCATGAAGTCCTGCACGTCGACACGATTGGAAGCATGCGCGCCACCGCCGAAGATCTGAATTTCCGGCAGCGGAAGGATGGTGTCGCCGTCGCCGGTCTTGCCGCACAGATGTTCCCAAAGTGCGATGCCTTCGGCCTTGGCGGCGGCGTGCGCGCACGCCATGCTGACAGCCACACAGGCATTGCCGCCCAGGCGTTTTTTGCTGGGTGTGCCGTCCAGATCAATGATGAATTTATCCAGCCGGGCTTGGTCGCGCACGTCTTGGCCGATTAGGACTTCGCGGATTTCCACGTCGACGGCGCGGACCGCGTTCATCACATCCCAACCACCGAACGCGGGGCCGCCATCGCGCAGGTCGACCGCTTCATGCATGCCGCGGGATGCGCCGGCGGGGGCAATCGCGGTGCCGATGATGCCGTCCTCAAGCGTGACGTCGACCTCGACCGTCGGGCGGCCTCGGGAATCCCAAACGCGGCGGGCGTGCAGATTTTTGATGGTGAATTTGGACATCGTGCTTCCTCTAGACTGGCGGCGGCGCTCAGCGATCCGAGCCAAGCCGCGCGTGCCACGTTTGGCAGATATCCATCGGATGGGCAACGGGTGAGGTCAGGAAAAGCTTTGCCACATCGCGCACCAGGTCTTTGTCGTCGTCATCGGTGATGTATTCGACCGGTGACTTGCCGTCGATCCGAGCCAAGAACAGTCCCGGCAGCAGATGCGCGGCGCGGGCCATGATGTCGCGATCTTTCATGTCGGCGGTCTCAAGCGCATAGCCTTCGCACAGCGCTTCAAAGCTGGCGCGAAGCGCTGGACGTCCAGCCGGCGTCCACAGGCACTTCAACAATAGATGATTGAGGCAGAACGCCAGATCGAACGCAGGATCGCCGAACCAGGCGCATTCCGCATCCAAAAATACCGGGCCGTCGGGCCCGATCAGGATGTTCTTTGGGCTGACGTCGCCGTGCACCAAGGCTGTCTTGGTGGTGGCCGTAATATCTGCGAGTTCGCGCAGTCGGTCTCCGAGATCAGGGTGACGTAGCGCGGTGGCGAGCAGATAAGGCTCCAGGCGGATTGCATAAAAGATATCGTCGCTGGCAAAGCGCGCCGGGATGCTTGAGTCGATGTGGGTCGCGGCATGGATGCGTCCCAAGGTGCGCCCGACCGCGTCTGCATCGTCGGCACGCACGTGGTTGTCGCGCAGCATTGCCTTCCAAAGCGGGTACTTGTGATCGGGCAAAAACGGCATCGCGAACAGCCCGGCGGCTTCGTCGTGAAATAGGATTTCCGGTGCCGCTGCGGGCACGATATCGCGGACTGCTTGCATCCAGGCGACTTCGAAGGCATTGCGCGCGACCGGTGCGTGCCAGTCGTCTTCGACCTTCAGCTTTGCCCGTGCGCGTTTGACGCAAATGGGGCCGCTTTCAAGATCGATCCGCCAGATGTCAGAGCTGACGCCACCGCTCAGCGGCGTTGCGGTTGGGGTTTCGGTTTCGGTGATAAGTCCGCCTTGGCGGAGCAACGCGAGGATATCGTCGATACCGCCGATATTTTCTGGCGCATCATGCATTAGACCAGCGTCCGCGCCAGTTCGTCGGCGGCATCGCGTAAGCGTTGGGTGTGCTTGAGTGCCGCCGAGAGCGGCATCCGCATCACTGGCCCGTGGGTCGCCAGTGTTGCCAGCATGCGCCCGTTCGGCCCCTTCACAGGCACTGCAATCGCCGCCAAGCCCGGAATGAATTCTTCGTCGTCCGTGCCTAGGTCGTTGCGCGCGATTTTGGTGACTGCGGCCTTTAGGGCGGTCGGGTCGGTAATGGTGTTTGGTGCATGCCGGTCCAACGTCAGCGAGTCGATCAAGCGTTCACGACGCGCTTTCGGCAGGTTTGCCAAAAACAGTTTGCCCGATGCGGTGCAGTGCAACGGCACGTTGGAGCCCGGCGGTAACTGGATGCGCAACGGCCACGCGGATTCGACCCGGTCCAGGTACAGCATCGTGGTGGCGGCGGGCACGGTGATGTTACAGGTCTCGCCGATGTCGCGGGCGACTCGCTCTAAGATCGCATGGCGCTCGCCCCGACGGCCTGGATTGGCGACGGTCTGCATGGCGATGCGGGTAAAGCGCGCGCCTGGTTCGTACCCGCGCCCGCCCAAATCACGTTGCAAATAGCCTTCATCAAGCAGAAGATTACATAGTCGATGCACTGTCGCTTTCGGCAAGCCCGTGGCGGCTTCGATGTCTGCGGCACTGATTGCGGCTTCCGCTGCGCCGACAGCGTCGAGCACGTCGAGGACGCGAATAGAGCGTGAACCTGCGCTGGATTCATCAGGCATTTTGGCACCTTTGAATTGAATTTAATATCAATAATGAGACTAAGTGTTTCATTGTTGCTACTCAAGCTCAATCTGGCTACCATCGCGCATGGTTACGACAGACGAGACATTTGACTTCATTATCGTCGGCGCAGGCTCGGCAGGTTGCGTGCTCGCAAACCGTTTAAGCACGGATAGAAACGTGCGGGTTTTGTTGCTGGAAGCCGGTGGACGGGACACCAATCCGTGGATTCACGTACCCGTCGGCTATTTCAAGACTCTGCACAATCCCAAAACGGATTGGTGTTACAAAACTGATCCGGATCCAGGGCTAAGCGGCCGTCGCATCGATTGGCCGCGTGGCAAAGTGCTCGGTGGCTCAAGCTCAATCAATGGCCTGCTGTACATTCGCGGTCAGGCAGCGGACTTTAACCACTGGCGCCAACTCGGTAATGCGGGCTGGTCGTTTGATGATGTGCTGCCCTATTTTAAGCGTGCCGAAGATCAAGAACGCGGCGCGGATGAGCATCACGGCAGCGGTGGGCCGCTCAAAGTTTCGGATATGCGGGCCAAGCGTGATGTGTGTGAAGCCTTGATAGCGTCGGCTGAAGCCAACGGCATTCCACCAAATGCAGACTTTAACGGCGCCGATCAAGAAGGTGCCGGCTATTTTCAGCAGACCGCGCACAGGGGGCGTCGTTGGTCGACGGCGGTGGGTTATCTTAAGCCCGTGCGCCACCGCGATAATTTGGTGATCGAGACAAATGCGATGGGCCTCGGGCTCTTGTTTTCAGACGACAGCCGCCGCGTCAGCGGGTTCGCCTTTGGTCGTGCGGGCCAACGCCACGAGGTGTACCTCAAGCCGGGTGGTGAGGTGATTCTTGCTGCCGGTGCCATCGGCTCGCCGCAGATGTTGCAATTGTCGGGCATTGGTCCAGGCGCGCTGTTAAAGGAAAATGCCATTACGGTTCGCCACGCGTTGCCGGGTGTCGGCGAAAACCTGCAAGACCACCTACAGATACGTATGGTGTTTGAAGTCAATGTCCCAACCTTGAATGACGAAATCAATCACTTGTTCAGTCGTGCCATGATCGGCATGCAGTACATTTTTCAGCGCAAGGGCCCGATGACCATGGGAGCGAGTCAGGTTTGTATCTTCACGAAAAGCAGACCGTCGCTTGAAGCGCCTGATATCCAATTCCATTTTCAACCGCTCAGCGCCGACAAGCCCGGCATCAAGATGCATCCGTTTTCGGGGGTTACGTCATCGGTGTGCCAACTGCGTCCGGAAAGCCGTGGTTGCATCGCGATTACGTCGCCGGACCCGGACGTGTATCCGTCGATCCAGCCGAATTATTTGTCGGAGACATTGGATCAAGAAACCGTGGTGAACGCGATGAAGCTGTCGCGCAGGTTATTTTCGACCTCGCCGTTAAAAGAATTTGTCGTGCGCGAACATATGCCCGGTTCGAACATCGAAAGTGATGCCGACCTTTTACAAAGTGCGCGCGATATTGCACAGACGATTTATCACCCGACCAGCACCTGCAAGATGGGCGGACGCGACGACAAAGGGGCAGTGGTCGATGCGTCGCTCAAGGTGCATGGCATTGACGGGCTCCGCGTCGTCGATGCGTCGGTGATGCCGACAATCACGTCGGGTAACACCAATGCGCCGACCATTATGATCGCTGAAAAAGCCTCTGACATGATCATTGAATCGCGTCGTCACGCCGCCACTTAAATCTGCCCCATGAAAAAAGCCGGGTCCCAAAGGACCCGGCGAGTTAGACAGGGAGAAAGTCTCGGGGAGAGACTAGAAGCACATTCAACATACCCATGTCATCGCAACCTGGAAGTGACATAGATCACTTGGTGCGACTTTTTTTTAAAAACGTCTGGATTTAGTTTTTCGGCCTAATTCAGCATGAAATGGAGAATCCAGGTCGTTCAGGACGCCTGGGCCGAATCCAACGCCTGCAAGAATTCATCCGGCGAGCGGTTGCCGTTCGGACGTACGAACCAGCGGGTGGTGTGTGCCTCGTTTTCAAATTCGAGTGTGCCGTCGCGATAGATCACCCGCCAGCACGCCGGATCACGATCCAACGGGCGGGTATCCAGGCAGAGGCGCTCATCTTCAACCCGCCATGGGGCAACGATATCTTGGATAAACGTGCGGCTTTCATCGTCGGCGCAGGTTTGCCGGATGGATGCCGTGCCGTCGGCATCGAATGAAAGGGTGCGCTTAGCATAGCACGCTGTCGGTGCCGATTCGACATTGCGCGCGCCGGATTCTTCTAAGTCTAGGGTGAGATCACTCTGGCTTGTCAGCCATATTAATTGTTCGCCGTTCAGCGGGAACGTCGCCTTCGGCCCGGCACCTGATTGCAAAAGTTGCGAAAACACCAGCCCGGCGCCGATAATGATGATGGATGCGATGACGGCTTTTTTAATCATCCGCTATTCTCCGCATCACGCGCGTTTGCGGCAAGGCCTGAGTGCGCTAGGATTATCCATAAGGTCGCTGAATTAGCCTGTCATTCATTGAGGTGTATATGGAAATCGCTGTCGGCCCCGGCTTTCAGATGTGGGTGACGTTTGCCATCATCGTGCTCGCGCTTGGTGCGTACGTCTGGGAAAAATGGTCAATGGAGCTGACGTCGCTCGGCACCGTTTGCGTCATCTTGATCTTTTTTCAGTTGTTCCCGGTGCCGCCGGGACCCGGCGAAACCGGCAGTTTGGACGCAGCCCGTATCCTGCAAGGCTTTGCCAATCCAGCCCTGGTCGCGGTGCTGGCGCTTTTGGTGATGGGGCAGGGGCTTATTCGCACCGGTATTTTAGATCGGGGGGCGGAATGGTTTTTGGACCATGTGCGGAAAAAGATTCCATTTATCTTGGCGGTGCTGGCCGCGCTCATTGTGGTTGGCGCGATCAGTGGCTTTTTGAATAACACGCCGGTCGTGGTCATTTTCATTCCGATCATGCAGGCGATGGCGCAACGCTACGGTGTGTCGCCCAGCCAAGTGATGATGCCGCTCAGTTTTGCTGCCATCGTCGGCGGTATGACGACGTTGATCGGCTCTTCCACAAACTTGCTGGTGAATACGGCGTTGGTCGAAATCGGCGAGGCGCCGTTGACGTTTTTCGAATTCACTGTCCCGGGCCTGATGCTGGCAGCGGCCGGGATCATCTATGCCGTGGTCGTCGTTCCACGGTTGTTGCCTGATCGTGCCGGCATGAGCGCGAGCGTGTTGCCTGACGGTGCCGGTAAGCAGTTTATCTTGCAGTTGGATGTGCGTCCCGATTCGGAATTGATCGGCGAGGGTGCCCCCGGCGGTCACTTCGAAGCTTTGCCCGATATGACGGTGCGACTGATTCAGCGGGGCGAGCGCGCGATCTTGCCACCGTTCGAAGACCTCACCGTGCAGGACGGCGACGTGATCGTCGTCGCCGCGACCCGCGCCGTGCTCAAAGAAGCCATCGTCGCGCATGGGGAACTCTTTCACCCCGATATCAAAAGCAGTGCCATGGCAGAGGACGACGATGAAGACGCACCGTGGCGACAGCGCGATCAGATCATCGCCGAAGTCATGGTTGCGCCGGCATCTCGGTTGGTTGGGCAAACCCTAAGGCTGGCAGGCTTTCGCTATAAGACACATTGCATCGTGCTCGGAATCCAGCGGCGCGCGCGGATGATCCGAGCGCGGATTACGGAAATCCGTTTGGAGCCTGGGGATGTGTTGCTCGTGCAAGGGCAGCGCGACGACATCCGGGCTCTGCGTGGCAATCGTGACGTGGTGTTGATTGAATCGTCCCGCGAAGAAGT
This sequence comes from uncultured Rhodospirillales bacterium, assembly GCA_963974935.1. Taxonomy (GTDB): domain Bacteria; phylum Pseudomonadota; class Alphaproteobacteria; order Rhodospirillales; family Casp-alpha2; genus UBA4479. The sequence goes on from CAXBEV010000005.1 coordinate 70,994, forward strand.
GCCGAGCCTAGATCATGCAAAGCGTGCGATGCTGATTTTCTTCGGCACCGTGGTTCTTGCGGCAACAGGTTCGTTGCCGATTGTGACTGCGGCCTTTGCCGGTGCCATCGCCATGGTCGCAACCGGCGTATTGAACCTGCGCCAAGCGTTTCGCGCCATGGACCCGAAGATTGCGACCGCCATTGCAGCCGCGTTGGCGATGAGTGTAGCGCTTCGTGAAACCGGTGGGGCTGCATTCGTGGCCAGCCTTGTCGTCGATGCCTTAGATGGGGCGGGGGTACTGATGATTTTGTCGGTGTTGTTCTTGATTGCGGCGCTGATGACCAACGTGATTTCCAACAATGCGGTTGCCGTGCTGTTTACACCGATTGCCGTCGATCTGGCGATTGAACTTGGGGTGTCACCGTCGTTGTTCGCCATAGCCATGGTGTTTGCGGCAAACTGTTCATTCGCTTCACCGATGGGCTATCAGACCAATCTATTGGTGATGGGCCCGGGGCATTATGCGTTTTCGGATTTTGCCCGCGCCGGCCTGCCGCTGATCATCATCATGTGGCTGACGTTCACCGCGATGGCGTGGCTGTATTGGGGCCTATGACCTGCCGTTAGTGAGGCTAAGGACTCGTGGCGCGATATCTTTTATTGGTAATACTTCGGCCGCAAAGCCGGCTTCGGTGACGGCGCCCGGCATGCCCCAGACAACGCTGGTGGCTTTGTCTTGCGCCAGCACCGTGCCGCCTGCGCGCACGACGGCACCCGCGCCGTCTCGTCCGTCATGGCCCATCCCGGTGAGCACGACGGCAAGAACGGCGGCGCCATAGATCGCCGCAGCACTTTCAAACAGTGGGTCGACGGAAGGCTTGCAATAATTAATTTTCGGCCCATCGAACAGGTGAACGTGAGTTGATTGACCCTCCGCCTGCACCTGCATGTGGATGCCGCCCGGCGCAATCAATATGTCACCGGGTTGCAGGTCGTGCGCTTCTGAGCCTTCTTGCACGTGGCGCTCTAGTTGGCGTGAGAGGTTTTTCGCAAATATAGACGTAAACCCGACCGGCATGTGCTGCGTTATCAAGATCGGTAGATTAAAATCATTACCGAGCCCGGCCAACAGATCGGTGACGGCTTGTGGCCCACCGGTTGAACTGCCGATCAACAAAATTTTTGGCGTAACTTTGCTGATCGTGGGTGTCGCTTCTGGGGGGGGCGTCGGCGCTACGGTTTTGGCATCGCGGCGCCCGAGGGCGCGCAGCACGCGGTCAAGACTCTCTTTAAAAGTTCGTTGATCGATACCAGTAGCATGGCGGGTTGGGGTCGGCACATAATCGGCGGCACCATCCATAAGGCCCTGCATGCTGGTCCGCACATTGGCAAATGATAGTGAGCCGAGCATCACGATGTTGACGTTCGGATCGGCCCGCTTGAGCCGCGTAATCGCTGTGTGCACGGCGCTTTTGCCGATGCCAATGTCCAACAGCACGGTATCGGTATCGCGTTTTCTGACGGCGGTGACGGCAGATACCGTATCCGGTACTTCTTTATGTACCGTAATGGCCGTGTTGCCGAGAAGGGCCCGTTTGAGCGGGGTCGCGATGATGCTGGCGTCCGTGCATAACAAGACGCGGATCTGCTGCTCTTTGGGTGTGCTCAAAACGATACCTCCGCCTAAGGATTTACGTAAGCGGAGGGTTGTTGTCCAGGGCGTCTGTTAAACGGACAAAAAAGTGGGCGGGTGATGTCCGACTTTCGGAGATCACCCGCCCAGAGGCGGGTCTCAGGGAGAATTCAGGGTTCCAAGACGTGATCCGGAGTATTGATTTAGCTAGTCATACCGGACCGTTCGATTGAAGTGCTCAACATAGGTATTTTGTTGTGGCTTGCCCGGTTGGATAAACTGAAGGCCAATGCTCTCGTTTTTCCGCCCGGTGGCCAACAATGAACTCACATATTTCGGGCTATTGTCACACCGAATGGTGCACGGCAGCCCCCGCCATTCGATGATCCGATTGAGGGCATGGATCACGCGAGCGGCGGTCAAAGAGAAGTCGACGTGCCGCCCGCGAAACCATCAACAAAATACACGCCGCACGCTCATCATCATCCGATATGCTTAGCTCCCGTAAAGGTGTGACTGTGTTCGACGTCACCGCATAAGGTGGACTTGGTATATATTCGGCAGATGTTGTCGTTTCTTAGCTATTGAGGACCGATTGCAAATTCTCAGCCTGTGTAGAAAGTTCGCTTGAGAGTGTCAGCATTTCACCGGACATATCACTGACCTGGACGATATCCTCGTTCACACTGGAAATGTTAGATGTCACCTCTGCAACACCTGTCGAGGCCTCCTGTACATTGCGGGCAATTTCTTGGGTTGCCGTGCCTTGTTCTTCTACGGCAGAAGCTATTGTGGTTGACGCTTCATTTAGCGATCCGATTGTTTTGCTGATATCGGCAATGGACTCGACGGCGCTGGTCGTTGAATTCTGAATTTCACTGATCTGGGCCTTGATTTCCACCGTCGCTTTCGCTGTTTGAGTGGCAAGGTCCTTTACTTCAGAGGCAACCACCGCGAACCCTTTACCGGCTTCACCGGCGCGCGCTGCTTCAATTGTGGCATTTAGTGCAAGCAGGTTGGTTTGGCTGGCAATATCATTAATTATGCTGACGACCTGTTCTATACGCGTCGAAGACTCGGACAGGCCTTTTATATGTTCATCCGCTGTTTCAGCTTGAAGCACAGCATCGTTCGCCATCGCGGCGGACTGCGTTACTTGTCGATTGATCTCCTGAACCGAGGCACTCAGTTCCTCGGCCGCAGAAGCGACAGTTTGGGTGTTGATACCCGCCTGCTCCGCTGACGCTACGACTTCAGATGCTTTGTTGCCGGCGTTGTTTGCCGTTTCACCCATGGATTTAGCGCTGGCGTCAAGCTGTGTTGATGCGGATGTAATGACGCCTACCATTTTAGAAAATTTATTCATTTTGTCTTCAACGCCGTCTGCGGCCAAATTGATCTGTTTGGCAGCTTCTTCATAACTACCTAACATTCCATTTAACGCAATACGACGGAAATACTGGTTTTTGGCGATGAACCCGAGACACGCTGTTGATTCGCGGACGTACGCGTCCGTGCGGTCAATCATTTCATTAATTTTCAGGCAGAGTGTCCGCTCGGCCCCATCCGTCGTGGGGATATTCTTTATTCGGGCTTCAAAATTGCCATGACAAATACTATCTGCAACCTGCAGGATTTCATCAATTTTTTCGGGACTGTATGCGTTAGCAGATGTTGCATGCAGTGCGTCGTTTTGATTCTCTAATTCGGACATTTTAATCTTCCTTCGCTAAGCTAGCTATAAATTCATTATAGGTTGTGTCTTTGCTGTGCAAAATTTCGTTCAAGGCTTTGGTCGATTCAACAATGCCGTCTTTCTTGCTTGGATTTTTGTCTTCAATTGCCTTCAGCTGATCGTACAGAGGCTCTATCACTGTCTTGATCGTATTGGGGTTGGGGACGCGGCGGGTAGAGTGATAGCCGACGATTTTACCGTTTTCCATGCTGGGTGTGACATGAGCTATGACCCAGTAATGACCTCCGGATTTGGTTGAATTAACCACATAGGCAAACAGTTCTTCACCACTGGCGATTGTTGACCACAACAGCTCGAACACCGCCCTTGGCATGTTTGGGTGTCGGATCATGTTGTGAGGTTGACCGGTAACTTCTGATTCAGTGTAACCGGCAATATCGAGGAACGTATGATTAACATAGGTCAGCCGACCTTTTAGGTCTGTTTTGCTGACAATTAATTCATCCCGGTCGAAAAATACCTCTTTACCATTATACTGCATGTTGCCTCTTCCTTATCGTTGTTCAAAATTATCACTCTTGCCTTTAAAAAAACTGATGAATAATTGAACCTTTTTATTGTTGTGATCAACATTAAAAGGGTCTTCGATTGAACCTAATAGGCGGAAGAATCTGCGCCACATCTTTAGTTTGCTGCTCGCTTTTACATTAAATAATGGGGCTGACACTCATAAAGAAAATTCCTTATCTATGTCAGCTCTTTACTTAAAGTGCTTAACTCGGTCGGCGGGGAAGATAGCTTGCGCGCGTGTGCCTTCGCCGGGCGCGCTTTTCAGGGCGATGTGGCCACCGTGCGCCTCCATGAAATTGCGCACAAGATACAGGCCCAATCCGATACCGCCCTGCCTGTTGGCGTGGCCAGAATTGTCCAGTTGGACGAATGCATCAAGGGCGCGCTCGATATCTTTTAACTCGATGCCTGGTCCCTGGTCCATTATCTCTATGATCAGCCCGTTGGTGTCATCGTCGCGATTAATATTGACGGTAATATCGCTATCGACGGGCGAGTACTTGAGTGCATTGCTACACAAATTGAAGATGACCTGTCGACATAGGCGAGGATCGGCGCGGAGAGTTACGTCTTTTGGCAGATGCGGAAAGACGATCCGCCCGACGTTGCTTGGATGTCCAAGGTTGAGCAGCCGTATCGTATCGGCGACAAGCGGGAGAAGGGCGAATACCTCTTCTTTCAGGGCGAATGTCCCGGTTTCGATTTGCGCGGTGTCTAGGATCGTGTCGATGATGGCGAGTAGGTGTTCGCCGCTACTGCTGATATCGCGCGCGTAATCGGCGTAAATCGGTTTGCCGACTGGGCCGAAGGTTTCCTGCGCCATCATCTGTGAAAACCCGATAATGGCGTTGAGCGGAGTCCGCAACTCATGGCTCATGGATGCCAAGAACCTTGTTTTGGTGGCGCTCGCTGCGAGGGCGGCGTTTCGTGCGTTGATCAATTCGGTTTCATTCGATTTTCTGTCAGTGATGTCATTGACGACACCTTCCATCGTCAATGCTTCTCCGGTGTCGGAGAAAGTTGTTATTGCTTGCTCATGCACATGACGCACTTCGCCGTCTACCCGGACAATCCGGTGTTCGATCGAATACTCTTTGCCGGTATCGAGGGCATCTTGGACCGCGCTTTTAACAAAACCTCGGTCATCCGGGTGCACGTAGTCCAGAAAAGTGTCATATGAAAGTTCAACCGTGTTAGGTTTAGGTTCGATCCCGAATATCCTGTAGACTTCTTCAGACCAGAATAGTTCTCCAGTCTTGAGATCAAGGTCCCAACTTCCCATATTGGCGATTTTTTGCGACTGCCGAAGGCGGCTTTCGCTCCGCAGGAGAGCTATTTCACGTGCGCGTCGTTTGCTGACGTCACGGATGATCGCGGCGAAGAACATCTCGCCATCGATGTTTTCGGAAACGATCGAAACTTCGGCCGGAAATGTATGCCCGTTCTTCCGAAATCCCGAGATTGCCTGACGTTCACCCATATACCGACTGCTCGGCCCGAGCCGTGCAAAATCTTTGATGAAATGCTGATGCTTACCGCGTATCTCCTTCGGCAACAGGATATCCAACGGTTGGTTCGTTAGTTCATTGACCTCCCATCCAAACATACGGACGGTACTTTTGTTGACGTAAACGATCCGGTTCCGTTCGTTGACGATCACAAGCCCTTCCGATGCTGCGTCGAGAATGCGGCTTAGGATCTGAAAGTTAGGAAGATTGGAGGTTTTTTTTGGCATATATAATCAGTACTAGAAGCGATGCTGTTCCAATATCTTGCTCTCTTACCCGCCCAGATGCGTAAGGGATTTTTTGACGCTCTCGTCTTATGCTGATGCTTGTCCGGTAAGTCTGTCCGTTGCTTGCAATAGCTCGCCAACCAGCCGGTTCGAATTTTCCGACGCAGAATTTACACCGATGATATTAGATGCCACTTTCTGTGTCGCAGCAGCCTGTTCCTCGACCGCAGCCGAGATCACCGTAGCGATTTTGCTCATTTCGCGGTTTCCTCTATCGCTTTGGTTGCCTGACCAGCCAGTGCCGTCACTTCGTTGGCGATGGCCCTTGCCGATACTTTCTGCATTTTTCGCCAGCCCGGCGATCCGTTCGTTGGATTCTTTAGTTTGTTTTACGGCTTTGTTTGCGACTTCAGCTGCGCGGGCGACCTGCGCGAATATCTCGTTGATTGAGCTGGTTAACTGTTCCGACCGGGCATTGAGGAAAGTAATCTTCAAGTTAGGTAAATCGGAAACCATGATGGCAGCAGGAACGCTCTTAAGTTCCTGGAGCTGTTTGGTCGAAGACGACCGTCAATGACTTGATCAACTAAAATCCCCCTAAAAAATAACCCTACATTTTTTAAGAGATTATAACCCTACATTTTGTAAGTGAAAGAAAAATATCTAATGATACTGACCTGCCCTTGAAAAAATTCTCGATGCCATTGATGTGATTGCAGTCCTGGGCGAAGAGCTTTGAGTGATTGATCCTGACGCGATGGAAGTCAGAAACGTTCAGCACGCCGTAAGCACATAAGAGACGATGCTGTCGGGCCTGATCTTGCTCTCAATGACAGGCAGAAGCGTTTCTGTGTGCGTTTGGGATCGTAACGACATAGACCTTGCCGCCTCGCTTGAGCAGCCCAAAGGTGGGAACCTTGCATGCTGCATCTCGACCTTTTTTGCCTTTCCTGACACCTCCAGAATAGCTTTCATCAACCTTGATCTCTCCCGCCATCAGTCCGGTGCTTCCGTAACCAGTTTGCTGGCAATGAGTTCGCGTAGCTTGTGAAAATATAAGATTGCTGTGTTGCGATTAGTGCCGCAAATCCCAACTGCTGATCATAGCGAAGAGCCCGCCACAAAATGATGAATCAATTCTATTTGAATACTTGCAGGCAACCTGCTTTTGCGTCTTCTGCTAACCATCTGACACTCATAAAGAAAATTCCTTATCCATGTCAGTCCCAAGTATTATAACGTCACGACATCGACATGGACGGTTCGGTTCATCGACGCGATATTTCTAGCATGCGTGCCCTGATTGAACCTTTAAAATTTATCTTTGAGCCTATCTCGGCATTAGAAATTCCTGAACTCAGACAATGCGGCTAAAGATTGTGCCTTTTAAGAATTTAACCACGCGCTTCAGCAGCGCTAACGGTTCATGGTCGGGTGACGGTCACCATGACTTCATTTTTGCGCAAAAACGGGATCGAAAACGGCGGGTTATAAAACATCGCTCTGGGCGCGCCGATGGGTTTCCAGCCTGCCATTTGTAGGCGTTCAAGCAGTTGCCCTTTCATTACATCGGCTTTTTCGTCCGACTGAGTGCCGCTGTAGGTCAACACTGCTTCTGTCTGTGCGGGCAGGGTGCCGATGCGAACTGACGGATGCGTCGGCTTTGGTGCAGACTCCGCATTAAACGCGGATGGCAAAAAGAACCGCATTATATATTGGTCGTTTGATGATGTGGTCGCGACGGGGACGGTCATCTCGATTTTTGTGCCAGGGTTTTCGGTGGCGACGGGCACCGTCATATCGATTTTGGTGTCGCCTTCATTGTCGCCGGCGATGTAGTTGAACAGCAGGCGGAATGCTTCGGTGCGGGGTGTGTCGTCGCTGTTGGGATCAATCATCGGCACGCGGCTTTCCGCATAGGTGCGGGGTGCGTAGTCGCGAACTTCAATATCCGCACCTAGGGTTTCGCGCACCGTGTAGCTGGGCTCTTCAAGTCCAGCGGTGACACCCACCATGACGCAGCCGCTCAATACGACGACGGCTGCAAGTCCTGCCGAAACCCAACTCCATTTCTTCCATTGCTGCGTCATAAAACGTCCTTTTTGTGTTTTGGCGTCGCTATCGATCACCACACATCCTATATACGTGGGTATGGACGATTTCGATTTTTATACCTGGGGACTTTTTGTCCTGGCCAATTTTGCAGCGGCAACATCTGGGGCCGTATTTACGCCCGGCCAATGGTATGAAGACCTTAAAAAGCCATCTTGGCGACCGCCGAATTGGTTGTTTCCGCCAGTGTGGCTGGTGTTGTACGTCGTGATCGGCACGTCCGGCTGTCTGGTATGGCGCGATACTGAGCCGGGCACGCGCATGCTGCCGATGACGATTTATTTTGTGCACTTGGCGCTCAACTTTTTATGGTCGGCGATCTTTTTCGGTCTTAAGCGACCGGGCTGGGCGTTTTTGGAAATTCTTCTGCTGTGGTCGACGTTGGTCGCGATGATGGTCGTATTTTATCCGATCAATCAGACCGCCGCGTTGATTTTGATCCCATATTTGTGCTGGGTGAGTTTTGCCGGGTGCTTGAACTTCAAGGTGTGGGAATTGAACAAAGCCACCCTTTCTAACCCGGTTTAAAGTGTTACCCATCGTCATGTCTGCTCATGGGGCGCGGTCGCCTCATCTTGCTGTTGTACTCAACGTAAAAAAAAGGCGTCCCCTAGGAGACGCCCGATTTCTGATTCGTTGACAGGATGCCTTACGCGGCGCGGACCATGCCGCGTTTTTTCCAGATGGCCGACAGCGATTGCACCAAATGGTCGATGTCGTCGTCTGTGTGCAGTGGGCCCGGTGTGATGCGGAGCCGCTCGGTGCCTTTCGGGACTGTCGGATAGTTGATCGGCTGCACGTAGATCCGATATTCGTCCATCAACTGATCGGTGATCTCTTTACACTTCACGGGATCGCCGACGATCACCGGCACGATGTGCGATGGGTTGTCGTAATGCGGAATGCCGGCTTCGTCGAGTTTACGTCGCACCACTGAAACCCGCTCTTGCTGGCGCAGGCGCTCTGCCGACGACCGCTTGAGATGGCGGATGCTGGCGAGTGCCCCGGCCGCAACAGCCGGCGGCAGCGCGGTGGTGAAAATGAACGCGGATGCAAAGCTACGGACAAAGTCACATAGCGCCGTGGAGCCGGCAATATAGCCGCCCATGACACCGAATGCTTTGGCGAGCGTGCCTTCGATCACGGTCAGCTGATTTGCGACGCCGTCGCGTTCGGTGACGCCACCGCCGCGCGGGCCGTACATGCCGACGGCGTGCACTTCGTCGATGTAGGTCATAGCGCCGTACTTTTGGGCAACGGCGCAAATTCCCGCGATCGGGGCAATGTCACCGTCCATCGAATATACGCTTTCGAAGGCGACCAGTTTTGGACGGTCCGGATCAATCGCCTTGAGCTTGGCTTCCAGGTCGGCGACGTCGTTATGCTTGAAGATCACCTTGTCGGCACGGGAATGACGGATGCCTTCGATCATCGAGGCATGGTTCAATTCGTCCGATACCACGACGCAACCGGGGAGGCTGGCGGCCAAGGTGCTCAGCGCTGCCATGTTCGACACATAACCGGACGTGAACAGCAATGCGGATTCCGTACCGTGTAGGTCGGCAAGCTCGCGTTCAAGCAATACGTGATAATGGTTGGTGCCGGAAATATTGCGGGTGCCGCCTGAGCCGGCGCCGCAACGATCGAGGGCTTCGCGCATGGCATCTAGTACGACCTGATTTTGGCCCATGCCAAGATAGTCGTTCGAGCACCATACCGTGACGTCGCGCACCGCGCTGCCGGCGTGATGATTGGCGTGCGGGAAGTTTCCGTTTTGGCGTTCCAGATCAGCGAAGACTCGATAGTTGCCTTCCTCTCTAAGATCGTTGAGCTTGCCTTTAAAAAAGCTTTGGTAGTCCATTTTCATGCGCTCCTATCAGCGATTCGTTGTCTGTTCCGCGGTCTTTATGCCGGGTACTGTTGCAGGCGGACGTCTCGGCCCCGACGCGCCTATCAAGATGGGAAAGAATATATTCATATTGCGCCGAGTGAAATAGCTAGCGAGATATTTTAAATAATCGGGCAGGGACGCCTCACTAAGGTTCCGGACCGTAAAAACACATTAAACTTCGCATTAAGGCGTATGGAGAACAGTCCAAAGAACGTCATTCATCGTTGGCTGAACCGGAAAAATTAGGTCCGTCATCATCAAGGTCTCTAAGATGGGACCACCGGCGCCAGAAACCTTGCAACAAAGAGCTACCAAGAGTGGGGGCTTTACAACCGATGAATTTGCAACGGATAGCGTTGTTGCCGACTGTGTGCGGGAAAGCATTGGAATTAGCGGCGCCTTTTTAATACATAGCAATCATGTTCTGTTAAAATAAGCTGACGTAAATAATGCGAGACAGATATGCCGAAAACGGCGTCGAAAGGCCCGAGCGTTCATTTAGATAAACGGAGTGACATCCAGAATATGAGAGCAGGTGGTGCAAGCGCCAAAGATAAGTCCTTTAGCTTCCCCGATGGTAGCATCGGGGAAATGGGTACGGAACTCGTTGCCGGATTGATCTCGGCAACGGCGGATATCGCTTTGGTCCTTGATCATGATGGGATCATTCAAGACATCTCGCTTAGCAAAGGTGATCTTGTCGAAAGTGGCATTGGCTCGTGGGTCGGCAAGCCTTGGATCGAAACGGTCACGTCCGACAGTCGCGATAAAATCCTCGATATACTGGATGTAAAATCGACGGGTTCTGCTGGTCGTTGGCAGCCAATCAATCATAAAATGTCGAATGGCCATAATCTGCCGGTTCGCTATTTAATGTTTAGTCTCGGCGCGAGCGGGCATTTGCTTGCTTTCGGCCAAGATCAACGGGCCATCGCCTCGCTCCAGCAGCGGTTGGTTGAAGCTCAGCAGTCTGTCGAGCGTGAATATTCCAGACTTCGTTTGGCCGAAACCCGCTATCGCTTGCTGTTCCAAGTCACCGGTGAGCCAGTTCTTATTGTCGACGCTGAAACGCTGCGTATCCAAGAGTGCAATCCAGCCGCCGCCGCTATCTTCAACTCGGATGCGAAGCGCTTCGCTGGCCACCCGATCTTGAAACAAATCGCCACCAACGATCAGCACACGCTTGAGCGCTACCTTGAAAAAGTCCGCAGTGGCGGCAACTCCGGCATGATCGAATGCGGGTTGGCCAGCAATGGCCCGACGGTGATGTTCTCTGCGTCGCTGTTCCGCCAGGACAATAAGGCATTTTTCCTGATTCGCTTTGCCTCGTCTGCGGTCAACGTCGGCGTCGGCGAAGAAGACTACGGTTTGACCACGCTGATCGGGAATTTGCCGGACGCATTTGTTGTCACTGACAGCAACCAGTGTATTTTGACGGCGAACAACGCGTTTCTTGACCTGACGCAATTGGCGAGCCTTGAACAACTGAGCGGTGAACGCTTGGATCGTTGGCTTGGTCGTACCGAGGTCGATTTCCGTGTGCTGGTGAACACTTTGGCTGAGCGGGGCGCAGTGCGCCGTTACGCAACCGCCGTGCGGGGCGAGTTTGGTGCTTCCGAAGAAGTCGAAGTCTCGGTCGTCGGTGCGCACAACCGTGATCAAGAATGCTTCGGCTTTGTGTTCCATCAGATTGCCGATGCCGGAGTCGGCGCGACCGCCGCGCAAGGCGATGCAGATTTACTCCGTACCGTTGAAAAGCTGGCGGAATTGGTCGGGCGCGTGCCGTTGAAAGACATCGTCCGCGAAACCACCGACATGATCGAGCGGATGTGCATCGAAGCCGCCCTTGATCTGACTGGCGACAACCGGGCGTCTGCGGCCGATGTCTTGGGGCTGAGCCGACAAAGTCTGTATGTTAAATTGCGCCGCTTCGGCTTGCGCGACTATGCCCGTGGAGACATGAACTAAATTCCGTTCTGATTTTCCGGCCAATATTTTGATTCTATCGATTTTCAGCATGACGCCAAGCGAAACCACTAAGCTCGGCGCGCATTGCTGCGGGGTTTGCTTTGCGCCAAAATCCCTCGATGTTGGATGTGAGCACCACTTCGCAGCCGTCATCTAACGATGCTCTGGCAACGCGTGCAAATTTACCATCAACAAAAATCCGCCGTGACGATGGTGATTTGTAATTATCTCACTATTTTATTCGGATTTTCTAGACACGCTCGACTAAACCTCAATAATCACGTTTGTCTGCACGCCGCTCCGGTGGATTCCCACGCAGATTCGTCAACTGAAACTTCTGTTAAGGTATCAAAATGAACTTAAAAAATATCGTGATCGCTGCGTGTGCAGCGCTCGCTTTAACCGCTTGTGCAACTGAGCAAACAACCGAAAAAGCCAATGTGCTCGATGCCAAAGCCCTTCAGGCCATATTCAAACAAGGTGGTGGCACGTGTACTTGGACTTCTGGTTCTGTCACAGGTGAGGACTACTATTATTCGACCACCTCCAAATCGATGGGCGAAGCAGACCGCGTTATCGGTGGCGATACTGTTCAGGGGTCTTGGTCGCTAAAAGGCAATCAGCTTTGCACCAACTTTGGTACGGAGCTGTGCTCGCCACTCGAACAGGCCGGGAAAAAGAAATATAAGGCCGTTTATGGTGGTCAGGTTTACGATCTGGGTTGCTAATTTCTATTGATCTTCGAAAATGAGAGGGCGCAGTTGTTGGCTGCGCCCTTTTTCATTCAGTCTCCAGCAGGTCCAAAATTATTTGCTTCGCTATAAGCTAAATTTTCGGAGGGATACTTATGCGATTAATGATGTTCGAACGCGATGGTTCTGTGCGCCTGGGGGTTGTTGCGGGTGAGCGTATTATTGACGCCGCGGCCTGTGATGCGACATTGCCGACGACGCTGCATGAACTGATTGCGGCCGACCCGGATGCCTTGTCTCGCTTAAAGACCGCTATAGGTCATGCGTCGGACGATGCTTGGCTGTTGCTGAGTGACGTTACACCCGCACTTCCGATCGCGCGTCCAGGTAAGTTTATCTGTGTTGGGCTTAATTATGCTGCGCATGCACGTGAAGGCGGCCATGATATCCCACAATACCCGTCACTATTCGTTCGCTGGTCAAGCTCGCTTGTTGCCGCCGGTGCACCGGTTATCCTGCCGAATGTGTCCGAGCAACTGGATTACGAGGCGGAATTGACCATCGTGATCGGCAGGGGTGGAAGGCATATTTCCGAGTCGTCTGCGTTGGATCATGTTTTTGGCTACACGCTGTTCAACGATGTCTCGGTCCGCGATTTTCAGCGCAAGTCGAATCAGTGGACACCCGGTAAGAATTTTGACGGCACCGGACCGTTTGGCCCCGTGGTGGTTACGCCTGAGGAGCTGCCGCCTGGCGCTTCGGGGCTTAGGATTACAAGCCGCGTCAACGGCGAAACACGTCAGGACTCAAACACCAAAGATATGATCTTTTCGACGGCGAAGATCATCTCCATTTTGTCCGAGTTCATGACCCTGGAGCCAGGCGATGTCATTGCCACGGGCACACCGTCCGGGGTTGCCCATGCCATGAAGCCACCCGGTTGGATGAAGGCCGGTGACACCGTGGACGTTGAAATTGAGGGAATCGGTGTTCTCTCGAACCCGGTTGTCGCGGAGGGCTGAGTTTTGGGGACTCAATGCCCTAATTGAGCGGCACGATGTCCTGCGGTTCGGGGCGGGTTGCGGCGAAGGATGGGCGTGTTTCCATTTTGTCTGAGAACGCCGCCAGGCCTGGATGCTCTGTACGCCACGCCACATCCCGTATGCGCGTATCGACGTACGCCAGCGCGCATGCCGCGGCAATATCGGCGACGCTCATATGATCGCCGACAAACCATGTTTTGCCCTTAAGTATATCCGCCAGCGCTTTTAAGCCGGCATCGACCTTGGCGCGTTGGCGGATCAGCCAATCCTGGCTGATCAGGTCGGCACGGCGTTTGGATTCCAAAACGATCAGCACCACGGCGTCTGACACCCCATCGGCTAAAGCTTCGATTTGCCGCACTTTCACCCGCTCTGCGGGCTCGTTCGGGATCAGTTGTGGGTCTTGGCCCAAGGTTTCCAGGTATTCGACGATGACGCTGCTGTCGAACACCGTGTGGCCGTCCTCGCAGATCAAAATCGGAATTTTGCCGAGCGGATTGAGCGAAGGCGCTTGGGTGCCCGGGTTCCATGGCACATCCATGATTTCTTCGTAATCGATCCATTTTTCGCGGAGCACGATGCGCACTTTACGGGCAAACGGACTCGGTTTCGCGATGACCAGTTTTAGTGTCATGATGGCGGGCCTTCTTTGTTGGCGATCAGTGTTAAGCCCTCGCTGCCGATGACGGTGATTTTTTGCCGACCGCTTTTGACCAGGCCGTCATTTTCCCAACCACTCATCAAGCGCGAGACCGTGTGCAGCGTGGTGCCGGTCATCTCGGAGATGTCTTGGCGTGAGATTGGGAAGTCGATCAAGACACCGTCGTCCGTCTGCCTTCCGGATCGCTCAACCAAATTCAAGATTGCGCTGGCGACGCGTTGCTCAACCCGCTCGGTCGCCATCTCGACCAAACGGTCCTGTGCATCTTGCAACCTGCCACCGATTGTTTTGTAGGTGTTGGTGGCAAATGTCGGATAGGCGGAGGCGGTGGCTTGCCATATATCGGATGGCCACGAAAGGGCGACGCAATCAACCGCCGCCACAGCGCTGGCTGGATACTGAGTCATGCCTAGTGCTTCAGCGAGCCCGAATAACTCTCCGCTGGCGATATAGCGCGCGATCACCTGTTCGCCGTTAGCCGTCGTGCGCACAACGCGGATATAGCCGTCCAGTAACAAAATGAATGTGCGTGCGTCTTCACCCATGTCAAAAATGTGTGTGCCTTTGTCGGCGCGCAGCGACGTTGCTTTGGCCAGCAACGTCGTCATTTGCTCCAGCGTCATGCCTGAAAACGGCGGTAGGTCTTTGATCAACGTGGGATCGAGCTTGGCTAACAATACTTTATCCTGGTTTGATGCAGCGCAAACGCGCGTTATCAGAATTCTGCTATCGATGAAACGATAACATGCTCTGATGATAGAGCCTTAAACAAGGATACAACGTCAATGGCGCGTCCATCTATTTATTCGGGGCCGGCGGTGCTCAGCTACGGGTTTCGCCCGTTTTTTTTCATGGGCGCACTTTATGCCGGTCTCTCGGTCTTACTCTGGATGCCGCAATATTATGGTGAGGTGAGTTTGCCGACGCTGATGGCCCCCGTAGACTGGCATATTCATGAAATGTTGTTCGGTTTTTTAAGTGCCGTGATTACGGGCTTTTTGTTTACGGCTGTGCCCAATTGGACTGGGCGCATGCCGATCACCGGCTGGCCGCTTTTGGTGTTGGTGGTGTTATGGATGGCTGGACGTGTCGCCATGACGTTTTCTGCCGACATCGGTTGGGGGGCTGCGATGGTGATCGACGTTGCGTTTTTGGTTGCAGTGTTGGGCGTGATCGCGGTCGAGATATTTGCCGGTAAAAACTGGCGCAATTTCCGCGTGTTGGTTCCACTCGCGCTGTTGATCGCCGCGAACGTCGGCTTTCATCTCGAAGCACATAGCCAAGGAATCACCGACGTCAGCCGCCGCGCCGCCTTGGCGGCGGCGATCATCTTGATCATGCTCATCGGCGGGCGGATCATTCCATCTTTCACACGCAACTGGCTCGCGCGAGAAGCACCCGACGGGCGCATGCCGGCGGCGTTCGGACGCTTTGATGCGGTGGCGCTCGGCATTTCCGTGTTGGCGCTGGCACTTTGGGTGGCTGTGCCGTTGCATATATTGACGGGCGCGCTGGCTGCGTTCGCGGCGATCTTGCAGGGCATCCGATTAGCGCGCTGGGTCGGTTGGCGTGCCGTCAGCGATCTGATGGTGTTCATCTTACATGTGGGGTATGGATTTTTACCCATAGGCTTCGCGCTGATCGCGTTGGGCGCTGGTTGGCCAGACCAGGTGCCGTCTGCGGCCGCGACCCATGCCTTGGGGGCGGGTGCCATCGGCGTGATGACCATGGCCGTGATGGTTCGTGCAACGCATGGGCATACAGGGCATGAGCTGAAAGCGGGCACGGCTATCAAGGCGATCTTTATATGCTTGCTGGTATCGGCCTTGGTGCGGATCGCGCATGCGCTGGGGGCGCCCCTGCCGGACGTGGCGCTGCACATTGCAGCATTTGCGTGGGTGATCGGGTTTATCGGCTTTGCGGTTTATCATGCACCGATGTTTTTTAAGGCCAGCGCGTCAACAACATCGTAAAAGATATCAGGCAAAAGCAAACGGCCCGCATCTACTCATGCGGGCCGTTTTTTTGTGTCGTGTGCGGGATGGTTTACGGCAGTGCTTTGCCGCTGGTGTGCGCATCACCGTATTCGCTCGGTGCGACGACTTGCTCCATAAGATCGTTGTCCCATGTGCCGCTGACCATAATGTGCGCGGTCGCGCCCAGGTTCACAGCCTCGATCAGGTTGTGGTTCACATACGCATAGACACCCGGTTGGCGGAACGTATACAGCGCGCAGCCCGCAGACCCACCCCGGATAAACCAAGTTTCCTGATCACGCAGGGGCGGGTTGTTGAAACTGCCGGTTTCCCAGACAAGATCACCGTGACCACCGATTAGGTGCGGGCGCGTATCACGGTTGGCCTGTGAATGGATCAACAGCACGGTCTCGCCGACGGCGGCTTGCAGCGCGTTCTCGCCGGTCATCGAGCCGACGCGACCGTTGAACACCACATGCGTCGGGATCAGACCGTTCATCACCTCAACCGTGTCATTGTAGGCACTGCCAGGGCTGTCGTAGCGGATGTAATCGCCGTTGGCATCGCGTGGGATATAGAAATCGTTCTCGCCGATGTAGAACACTTTGTCGTATTTGACGCTTTTTCCCTTATCGTCCCGCAGCCCGTCGCGGGGCAGGATCATGATCGCGCCACTCATACCCGAGACCACGTGCCACGGGATCATTGGGCCGCCCGGTGCGCAGTGATAGACAAACGTGCCGGGGCGCGTTGCCTTAAAGCGCAGCACCGTATGTTCGCCGGGGCTCACCAACGTTAGCGCACCGCCGCCCAACCCCCCCGTTGCGGCATGGAAGTCGATGTTGTGCGGCAAGGTGTTTTGCGGCGGGTTAATAAGGGTGAGTTCTAAGTAATCGCCTTCGTGCACGACCATCATCGGCCCTGGGATCGACCCGTTGTAGGTCATGCCTTGCAGCATCGTGCCGTTGTCGTCGATCTCCATTTCTTGTTCCAAAATCGTCATCTCAAATTCGATGACGCTGGGACCGGTAGTGGCGGCTTGGGTGTGTGGGTGGACCATCGGTGGAGCGACCAGTTTGACTTTGCGCCGGGGTAGTTTGCTGAGATCAACTTTTTTGGCGACCGGCGTCAGCGATTCTGAAGCGGCTGCGATATTCTGCGCCATGATCGTTGGCGCCGAGGCAGCCAACGCAGAGGCGATCAGTAGGGAACGACGTGAGAGCATCGTGTGTCTCCTTCATGTCTATGACGGATAATTCCATCATTGAGCGTATAGAGATCGTGCGGGTCGTTCTTTGTGCCGTATCAAACAAAGCGGCATTAATGAGAAGGCGTTATACGGCGTTACCGAGCCGCCGGGCCACCGCATCACCGGCCCACTTGCCGGTGGCCATGCAGCCGCTCAGCAAATAGCCCCCGGTGGGGGCATCCCAATCTAGCATTTCCCCGGCAGCGAAGACACCGGGCAGGTGTTTCAGTTCCAGCTCGGCGGTCAGGTCCGTCCAGGTGATGCCGCCGGCACTCGAAATCGCTTCCGCAATCGGGCGCGGGCGCAACAAGGTGATCGGCAGCGCCTTGATGTGCGCCGCAAGCTTTGTGGGGTCGGTATAGTCGGCCAGATCAACACCCTCGCGCAAAAGCGCTGCCTTGGCGCCGCTCAGCGACACCGTACGGCGGAGGTGTGTCGCCATGGATTTTTTGCCACGCGGTTTTGCCAGTCGCGTTGCCAGTGTTGGTGCGTCCAGGTCGGGGGCTAAATCGATGTATATCGTCGCCGCGCCGTGCTGTGCGATGGCGTTACGTATCACGCTTGAAAGTGCGTAGATCGGCCCGCCTTCGAGGCCGTCTTCGGTGATCATGCATTCACCGCCCGCCGTGTGACCGTTGATGCTAATCTTGATCCCTTTTAACGGCTCGCCCTGGTGCTTGTCGCGCACGTGCGTGCTCCACGACACATCAAAGCCGCAGTTGGACGGCTGCAATCGGGCGACGGTGACACCTTGGGCTTGCAACGGCGCAACCCAACTCCCGTCGGATCCCAACTTCGGCCAACTCGCACCGCCCAGCGCCAAGATCGTCGCGTCTGTCTGCACCGACACGTCGCCCGCCGGTGTTTGAAAGGTAAGCGCGCCGTCCGCGTGCCAGCCGGTCCACTTGTGGCGCACATGTATCCGCACGCCCGCCGCCCGCAGTCGACGCAACCACGCGCGGAGCAGGGGGGCGGCTTTGAATTCCAAGGGGAACACGCGGCCAGAGCTGCCGACAAACGTCTCGATCCCGAGTCCATGCGCCCATGCTTGGATGGAGTCGGGGCTCAGCGCTTCGAGGATCGGTGTCATCGGTGCTTCGGCATCGGCAAAGCGCGTCATGAAGGCCCCGAACGGCTCGGCATGAGTAAGGTTTAAGCCGCTTTTGCCGGCCATCAAAAACTTTCGTCCGAGCGACGGCATGGCATCATAAATGTCGACAGCAATACCCTTGTCGCACAGCGCTTCTGCCGCCATTAAACCCGCTGGCCCGCCACCGACAATCGCTACGGTCTGAATGGCCGAAGGCTGCATATACGGAATCCTATGGATGGGTTTTGACGATCAACGCAACCTATCACCAATCGGTGCCAGCTTAAAACCATGCGTATCTTGGTCAAAACCGAGGGCTACATTGTCGGTGACAATTTTCCGCTTGATTTAGGTCCGGCAAATAATAGGTTGTCGACGGGCCACGCCGCCCCAACGCGGCGCGACCTTTCTGTAAGGAAAGGAGACATCATGCAGAATATTTCTAAGCCGGACGTGCGTCCGACCAACCCTAATTTCTCATCCGGACCCTGCTCGAAACGCCCAGGTTGGACCTTGGCGGCGCTCGAAGGTGCGTTCCTTGGCCGTTCGCATCGTCATGCGACGGGCAAATTACGCCTCAAAGAAGTCATTCAACGCACCCGCGATATCTTGGGCGTGCCGGACGATTATTTCGTCGGCATCGTGCCAGCGTCCGACACCGGTGCCATCGAGATGGCGATGTGGTCTTTGCTGGGGGCGCGCGGCGTTGAAGTGCTGTCATGGGAAAGCTTCGGCAGCCAGTGGGCGACCGATATCGCTAAGCAGCTCAAGCTGGAAGACGTCAAAAACACCGACGCGCCTTACGGCAAACTGCCGGACCTGAATGCCGTCGACTTTAGCCGCGATGTGATCTTTACCTGGAACGGCACCACCGGCGGCGTGCGCGTGCCGAACGGCGATTGGATCCCGGCGGATCGTGAAGGTCTGACCATCGTCGATGCGACGTCGGCTGTGTTCGCCATGGATATTCCGTGGGACAAAGTTGATGTGGCGACGTGGTCGTGGCAAAAAGTCATGGGTGGCGAAGCCGCGCACGGCATGTTGTTGCTGAGCCCGCGTGCGGTCGCGCGCCTGGAAAGCTACACTCCGCCGTGGCCGCTGCCGAAGATTTTTCGGCTCACCAAAGGCGGCAGGTTGAACACCGACGTGTTCGAAGGCCTGACCATCAACACGCCGTCCATGCTGTGCGTCGAAGACGCGGCGGACGGCCTGAAATGGGCCGAAAGCATCGGCGGGCTGAGCGGTCTGTTGGGTCGGGTTGCGGCCAACAACGTCGCCCTTTCGCGTTGGGTCAACGGTGCGGATTGGATTGATTACATCTGTGATGATCCGGATGCACGCTCGACCACGTCCGTGGTGTTGGTGGTTGCCGACGACTGGTTTCAAGGACTGGACGAAGACACGCAGCGGAACTTCATCAAAAAGTTCACCAAGCTGTTGGACGACGAAGGCGTGGCCTTTGATGTCGGCTCGCACCGCGACGCCCCCCCGGGGCTGCGCATCTGGTGCGGCGCCACGGTTGAAGCCGATGACCTGATGAAGTTGGGTCCTTGGCTCGATTGGGCGTTCGCCGTCGTTAAAGCCGACATGAAGGGAGCCTGATTATGGTCAAGGTTCTTATCTCCGACAAAATGAGTCCGCTTGCCGCCGAGGTTTTTAAAAATCGCGGCATTGAGGTCGATGTCAAAACCGGCATGGACAAAGACGAACTCGCCAAGGTCATAGGCGAGTACGATGGCATCGCGATCCGCTCGTCGAGCAAGCTGACGCCGACGGTGTTGGCCAACACCGGCAACCTGAAAGTGATTGGTCGTGCCGGGATCGGTGTCGACAACGTCGATCTGCCGGCGGCTACCCAGGCCGGTATCGTTGTCATGAACACGCCGTTCGGCAACGCGATCACCACGGCCGAGCACGCGATCACCATGATGCTTTCGCTGGCGCGGCAAATCCCGGCGGCGAACGCATCGACGCACGCCGGCAAGTGGGAAAAATCCCGCTTTATGGGCGTTGAATTGATGGGCAAAACCCTGGGCGTCATCGGGTGCGGCAATATCGGCGCGATCGTCGCCGACCGTGCGCAGGGCCTGAAGATGAAGGTCATCGCGTTCGATCCGTACCTCACCGAAGACCGCGCGCAGACCTTGGGCGTCGAAAAGGTGGAGCTGGATGTGCTGTTGGCGCGCGCCGATTTCATTAGTCTGCACACGCCGTTGACCGATCAGACTCGCAACATCATCGGTGCGGATGCGATCAACAAAACCAAGCCGGGCGTGCGCATCATCAACTGCGCGCGTGGCGGCTTGGTCGATGAAGTCGCGCTCAAAGCCGCGATTGAAAACGGCCATGTGGCGGGTGCTGCGTTGGACGTGTTCGCCGAAGAACCTGCGACCGAAAACATCCTGTTTGGGATGGAGCAGGTGGTCTGCACGCCGCACTTAGGGGCGTCGACGTCGGAAGCGCAGGAAAAAGTCGCCGTGCAGGTCGCTGAACAGATGGCGGATTACTTGCTGACGGGGGCTGTCACGAATGCGCTTAACATGGCATCGGTGACCGCCGAAGAAGCCCCGCAGCTCAAGCCGTATATGACGTTGGCCGAACAGTTGGGCGCGTTTGCCGGGCAAGCGACGCAATCGGCAATTACGGAAATCGAAATCTGCTACGAAGGCCACGTCGCCGGTCTTAACACCAAGCCGCTGACAGCGATTGTCGTCAAAGGTCTGTTGGGCCCGCTGCTGGAAGGCGTCAACATGGTCAACGCACCGGTGATCGCCGAAGAACGGGATATTAAAATCCTCGAAGCACGCTCCGAGACGGCGGGGGATTACCACACCCTGATCACCGTCACGGTGACGACGGAGACCCAGACCCGCTCGGTCAAGGGCACGCTGTTCAACCATAAGCCGCGCTTGGTCGAGATCAAAGGCATCCACATCGACGCGATGCTCGGCCCGAATATGCTGTACGTGGCGAACCACGACAAGCCGGGCTTGATCGGCGCGTTGGGGACGATCCTGGGTACGTCCGGCGTCAACATCGCGACTTTCAACCTAGGTCGCGCGACCGAGGGCGGCGATGCCATCGCGTTGATCGAAATCGACGGCCAACCGCCGGCGGATGTGTTGGCGGAAGTGCAGGGATTGGAGCACGTCGTGCACGCTATTCCGATGCAGTTCTAATAAAGGGGGCGGTTGAACAGCCGCTTCCGTTTCTGCGCTGAGGCAGTTGGTCCTGAATCAAGTTCAGGATGACGCAGAAAGAGAAAGTGCGGCTGGCTCACTAAGGCGTCATCCTGAACTTGTTTCAGGATCTCTCGAGAGAACTGGGCCCGGCACCTTCGGTCGGTTATTCCCGATCTCGTTCATGTCGTACGGCGTCGACTGATAGATCAAATTGAGCCAGTTGCCGAACAGGATGTGCGCGTTGGCGCGCCAGGTGTTGATCGGCGTCTGGGTCGGGTCGTCGTTGGGATAGTAGTTGCGCGGCACGCCGATGTCTGAGCCCTTGGCGATGTCGCGCTGGTACTCGTCGCCCAGCGTGTTTGAGTCGTATTCCAAGTGATTGAACATGTGCACATGATTCAAAACCGGGTCATGCACCAGCGCCATGCCTGCGTCGGCGGACTCTGCGAGTACGCGCAAATGCGGGAACGGGGCCAAATCGGCGCGGTGGTTTTCGGTGTGGCGCGACACCGGGATCGGGATCGCGTCGTTGAGGCCGCGCATTAGCGGCGACGTCGAATCCAGCACGCTGTGCCAATACACCCCGAACGCTTTTTCCGGCAGTTGATACTTGGGGATGCCGTAAAAATGATGCAGCGCTGCCTGCGCGCCCCAGCACAGGTTAAACAGGCCGTCGACGTTGCTCAGCGACCAATCAAAAATCTGGCAAAGCTCATCCCAGTAGCGGACTTCTTCGAAGGGCAGTTTTTCTATCGGTGCACCGGTCACGATCAAGCCGTCGAATTTTTGGTCTTTGACTTCGGCCCACGGGTGGTAGAAGTCCAACAAGTGCTGCTCGGACGTTGTTTTCGGCGTATGACTGCTGAGCGAAAGCAGCGTCACTTCCACCTGCAATGGTGTGGCGCCGAGCACGCGGCCCAACTGAGTCTCAGTCTTGATTTTTTCCGGCATCAAGTTGAGCACGGCAACCTTCAGCGGACGGATATCCTGACGGATCGCGTCTTCTTCTTTGATCAGCGGCACGCCTTCGGCTTCAAGCACTTTTCGCGCCGGCAGGGCAGAGGGAATTTTGATCGGCATCAGATTTCCTAGATGGTCAGGCCGCGGGCACGGGCACGCGCCTCGCAGGCCTTCAGATAGCGATCTGCGTTCGCAGCCGCAACCGGGTTGTCGGCGGCTTGCGTGGTCAACAGGTTATGCAGCACATCGATCAGGCCGTCGCCGTCGTGCATTTTGCCATTCGGGAACAAGTCGCCGACGTTGACCGTGATGCCGTAGCGTTTGGCGAATTCTTCGTAGCGCGGCTTGCGATCGTCCAAAAGCTTTGGAAACAGCGTGCGCGCGAAATCCTTCGGGTCGACGCCGACGCCGTCATCCGGCACCCCTGCCAGATGCTTTTCGATGAAAGCCGGATGATAGAACAACGGTTTCGGGCTGGTCTCGGCGCGCTTTTTGAGCGCCGCTTCGCCGGCGGCATCGGCGCGGATATACAATATCAATGACGTGTCGCAGAGTGCGGAAATTACCGGGTCTGCCGGATCGTCGATGTCGACGATTTCACACAGGCTGCCGGACGCATCGTTGATGAAGTCTTTGCAGCCGTAAATATGCCAGGCTTTGTCTAAGAACCGGGCCACGTCTTGCATAGACGCAATCTCGGCATCGCGATATTGCTGCTGGCGCAACAGGAACGTTGCTTTATCCAGGCCACCTTTGGCCGGATCGCCGAACATGCCGAGATAGGTCGATACCGGGTCCAGATTGTCGACGGAAATGTTGTGATTGATGTAGATCGAGTCTGAGCGCAGCAGATCGGCGATAAACGGATCGGTGCGCATAATCCGGAACTTGATGTTGTCCAGAATATACTCGGCTAAATAGGCGGTGCCGATGCGATAATCGGCGGAATAATGGAACCAGTTGTCACTGCGGCGCAGCGCTGTCGACAGCCACGTTTTGCCGACCCCGGACATCCCCAGCAACGTTACCGCGTGCGGAAGTTTCCGAAACTGTTCAAGGGGAGGTAAAACGTCGGTCATGGGCCCCGGCCATCATCGTCCAAATAGCTGCTACGGTGCGGAAACATAAAGGGTTTTGGGAATGTGTCACGCATTTCTGCGGGCGCGACCTAGGGATAACCCGAAATCAGCAAAAATTAAGTGTTCCGCGTCCGCTCAAGAGTGTTAGTCTTAATGTAATAAGGAGGACTGTTTTGGGATGAGATATTACGCGCGGCGCGTGCATAGTGCGCCGGTGGGTGCTCGTCCTGACGCATTACCTCCTAGTTTCGTGACACACTGACACCCTCGGGAGGACCTTTCATGCAAAAATCACTCAATATCGATCCAGATAAATGTACCGGCTGCCTGCAGTGCGAATTGGCGTGTTCGTACGATAACGAAGACGTTTTTAATCCGGCGAAATCGCGGATCAAGGTTTTCTCGTTCCACGATAAAGGCCGCTTTGTCCCCTACACCTGCACCCAGTGCGACGAAGCCTGGTGCATGCATGCATGCCCGGTCGATGCGATTACGCTTGATAAGGCGACCGGTGCTAAAATCGTTCATGATAACCTGTGCGTCGGTTGCAAAGTCTGCACCATTGCCTGCCCGTTCGGCACAGTGAACTACAACGCAGATACCGGCAAAGTGATCAAATGCGATCTTTGTGAAGGTGAGCCGGAGTGCGCCAAGGCGTGCCCGACCGACGCCATCACCTATGTCGATGCAAATTGGACCGGGCTCGATAAAATGCGCGCTTGGGCAGAAAAAACAGACGCTGGTCAGGCGTCGGCTTAAGGGAGAACAGAAAATGTCTTGGGCAAAAAAAGTCCTCCGCGTCAATTTGACAGCGGGGACGTGTAAAGACGAACCACTGAATATGGAATGGGCCAACAACTATCTTGGTCAGCGCGGCTTGGCGACGAAGTACTTTGTCGAAGAAGTCGACCCGAAGGTCGATCCGCTCAGCCCTGACAACAAGATGATCATGGCGACCGGTCCGTTGACCGGCACCAGTGCATCGACCGCTGGACGCTATTCGGTGATCACCAAAGGTGCGTTGACCGGTGCGATTGCATGCTCGAACTCGGGCGGGTTCTTTGGCAACGAAATGAAGAACGCCGGCTACGACATGATCATCTTCGAAGGCAAGTCGAAGACGCCGGTGTATCTGATGCTTGATAACGGTCACGCTGAACTGATTGATGCGTCCGACATGTGGGGCACCAGCGTTTGGGATACCGAAGACGCGATCAAGAAAAAACACGGCGACCCGCAGATTCGCGTGGCCTCCATCGGCATCGCCGGTGAGAAGGGCGTGAAGTACGCTTGCGTCGTCAATGACTATCATCGTGCCGCCGGGCGTTCCGGTGTCGGCACCGTGATGGGGTCGAAAAACCTCAAGGCTGTTGCCATTCGCGGCACTTTGGGGGTCTCGGTCAAAGACCCGAAGCGCTTCTTTGAAGCCGCCGCCGCAGGCAAGGCGGTTTTGGCCGGCAACGCCGTGACAGGTGAAGGTCTGCCGGCGTTCGGCACCCAAGTGTTGATGAACGTGATTAACGAAACTGGGGCCTTGCCGACTCACAATCACCGCGACGTCCAGTTCACCGGCGCACATTCGATTTCCGCCGAGGCGATGGCGGAGCCGCGTGAGTCCGACGGCAAGCCGAACCTGGTCCGCAATGCGGCGTGTTTCGGGTGCACCATCGCTTGTGGGCGTATTTCGACGATCGACCGCACCCACTACACGGTCGCCGAACGGCCGCAGTATCAGATCGCATCCGGTGGCTTGGAATACGAGGCCGCTTGGGCACTCGGCGCTGCGACTGGTGTGGATGATCTTGATGCGCTGACGTTCGCCAACTTCATATGCAACGAACAAGGCATCGACCCGATTTCGTTCGGTGCCACTGTCGGTGCGGCGATGGAGATGTATGAAGACGGCATCCTCACCGACAAAGAAACCGATGGGATTGAGCTTAAGTTCGGCAACGCCAAGGCGCTGACGGACTTGGCTGAGTTGACCGGCAAGGGCGAAGGCTTCGGTGCCGAGATCGGTCTGGGCTCGAAACTGTTATGTGAAAAATACGGCCATGCTGAGCTGTCGATGTCGGTCAAAGGTCAGGAATTTCCGGCTTATGATTCACGCGGTATCCAGGGCATGGGGCTGAGTTATGCCACGTCGAACCGGGGCGCGTGTCACCTGCGGGGCTACACCGTTGCGTCCGAAGTGTTGGGCATTCCGGAAAAAACAGATCCATTGGTTTCTGAAGGTAAGGCCGGTTTGGTCAAAGCGTTCCAAGACGCCACGGCTGTATTTGACAGTGCCGGTATCTGCGTCTTCACCTCGTTCGCGTGGTCCCTCGAAGACGTTGCGCCGCAGATTGATTCTTCATGCGAAGGTGAGTGGTCGGTGGACCGGCTGCTTGAAGTCGGCGAGCGGATTTGGAATCTGGAGCGGAACTTCAACAACGCAGCAGGCTTCACGGCGAAGGACGACAATCTCCCGGCACGTCTATTGAAGGATGCCGCAAAGACCGGACCAGCCGAAGGTCTGACCAACCATCTTGAAGCCATGCTGCCGGAGTACTATCAACTCCGCGGCTGGACGGCAGAAGGTGTTCCGACCAACGAAACGCTAAACCGCCTCGGCCTCTAGAAGACCACAATGTGCGACGGGGGAGGGTGATTGCCCTCCCTTAGCCGCTCGTATTTTTGACGGAGAGAGACCATGACGTATGTCATCATCGGTGCCGGCCCGGCCGGCGTGACCGCAGCGGATACCTTGCGCAAGGCGGATCCCGACGCCGACGTGGTGATGATCGGCTCTGAGCCCGAGCCGCCGTATTCACGTATGGCGATTCCTTACGTTTTAACCGGCATCATCGAAGAAGCCGGCACGTATCTGCGTAAAGATGCCGACCACTACGACAACCAAGCCATTCAATATCGCCAAGGCGTGGTGAAAAGCGTCGATCCGAAGGCACACACGATCACCCTCGAAGACGGCACGACGCAGTCTTACGCGAAGCTTCTGATTGCCACCGGTGCAAGCCCGGTGCGTCCGCCAATTGACGGTCTTGATCTGCCGGGCGTGCATCACTGCTGGACTCTCGAAGACTGCCGCAATATTGCCAAGCTTGCCGAGAAGGGCGCGGATGTGGTGCTGATGGGCGCCGGTTTTATCGGCTGCATCATCATGGAAGCGTTGGCCGAGCGGGGCGTAAACCTGACGGTCGTCGAAGCCCAGGATCGAATGGTGCCGCGGATGATGAACGAGACTGCGGGTAATATGGTCAAAGCCTGGTGCGAGACGAAAAACATTCACGTTCATACCGGCACTAAGGTTACCAAGCTCGAAGCCAACAACGACGCGGAAGATACGCTTGCCGTTGATCTTGATAACGGTACGAAAATACCTGCCCACTTGGTTGTGGTCGCGACCGGCGTTAAGTCGAACATCGGCTTCTTGGAAGGTTCGGGCATTAAAATGGACCAGGGTATCTTGGTCGATGAATTTATGTGCACCAACGTTGACGATATTTATGCTGCGGGTGATTGTGCGCAGGGGCTGGACTTTTCGACCGGCGATTGGGCGGTGCATGCGGTGCAGCCGACGTCGGTCGATCATGGCCGCATCGCCGGCCTCAACATGGCCGGCAAACCGGCGCCGTATAAAGGCAGCTTGAACATGAACGTGCTTGATACCGTCGGCTTGATCTCGGCCAGCTTCGGGGCATGGGACGGCATCAAAGGCGGCGATCATGCCGAAGCCGTTGATGCGGAAAACTTTCGCTACATGCGTCTTGAATTCAACGGCGACAAAATCGTCGGTGCGTTGTCGCTGGGGCGGACCGATCACATCGGTGTGCTGCGCGGCTTGATTCAGACCGAAGTGCAGTTGGGTGCCTGGAAAGACAAGTTGATGGCCGATCCGCACTTAATTGCGGATGCATACGTCGCATGTACGCAGGAAGCTTAAGGCATACGTCCCAATTTATCTGACGGGATTGAAATGAAAATCCGTGTAAAATTGTATGCCTCGCTGGCCGAGTATTTGCCGGCCGGGGCGAAAAAGAACGAGGCAGACCTTGAGGTCAGCGACAAGGTGAGTCCGACTCAGGTCATCCTGCGATTGGGCTTGCCGGAAAAAATGTGCCACATGGTCCTGATTAACGGCGTTTATGTCGCGCCTGACGAGCGCGGCACGACGCTGCTTGAGGCGGACGACCACTTGGCGATCTGGCCGCCCGTTGCCGGCGGATGATGGTTTATGTCCGGCGCTGATGTCGTCATCGAAAAAGATATGGGCATCACCCATGCAGAATTCTTGCGACTTTTGCCGCGCGCGTTAGGTGGCGCCGAGTTTCAGGTCATCGGCACGACGATCATCTTTAAAGATCAAAACGAACGGACGTTGACGATCCAACTTGGCCCCGAGAGTGAGCGCCGTATTGCCTTGATGCGGATCCCCAGGACGATGGTCAATTTGAAGTTTCAAGGTTATGACGCGCCTGCGCTTGAGGTCTTTTTGACGCATTTTGATCACTCATATCAACGCGGCGGCGGTTGATGGGCGCACCACCACTCGCTCCCGAAACTCGGCGCGCTATTTATCGCGGTGCGCAGGTGACTGCAGGGGCGGCGGCGTTGTCCGATATTCTTAAGCATGCGGCTCATATGATCGCGAACGGTTTCTTCGATCTTGATCCTTTGCGGGCGCACACAACATTGCCGCTGGATGACTATCGAACCCGCGTCGTTGCTTTGCGACAAGGCTTTGCTCGCGATAGTGCGGTGCGGTCTCTGGTGGAAAAATTGATCGCCGAATGGGGTGCTGACCCTGGGGATGCGTACTTGGATACGCTAAAGCTGCGCATCGCTCCGCCGGGCGGAACAGGTATGCCTTATCCCTTGGCGCCGTTGAAAGCACACCGTGATACTTGGGGCTCCAACATCATGCAGCAAATCAATGTGTGGGCGCCGATCATGCCATTGGCGTTGGGGAGAACATTGGCGCTCTGGCCGGATCAATTTGATCAACCGGTTGAAAACGATAGCGCCGATTGGGATTTAAATGACCTTCGACGCCGTCGTGCTGACGGTACGTTGGATGCGTATCCTTTGATACCGACGGCGATCCATGCGCCATCGCTCGGCAGCGCTAAGCGTGTGATGCCAGACGTCGGCGATGCTGTTATATTTTCAGGGGCACATCTGCATGCGAGCGTACCGAACCATAGCGCATTAGCGCGCTTGAATGTCGAATTACGCATTGTTTTTCTAGCAGATCGAAACGCCGGAGAAGGCGCGCCCAATGTTGATGGGCGTGCGCCATGCACACCGTTGCAATGGTTTGCGTCGCTCGATGGACAGCGCTCGCTCGAAGACGCAGCGCCACCGCTGGCCTTAACGTGAAACAAAGACGGACGGTATTTAGTCTTTGCTGAACGGATTTTTACCCGATCGCGTTAAAATACGGATTGGAATGCCCTCGAGGCCAAAGCTGTCGCGCAGGCCGTTGGTGAGGTAACGCAAATAACTTTCCGGCAGCTTTGTTGCCGTCGATGAAAATAGAATAAAGGTCGGCGGGCGGGATTTTGCCTGGGTGGCATATCGCACCGACAGTCGTTTGCCGTGCGAACCCATGGGCGGCGGATGGCCTTCGAGCATTTCCTTGAGCCAGCGGTTGAGCGCGCCGGTCGGCACCCGCGCGTTCCAAAGGTCAAAGATTTTCACGACCGTCGGCAGGAGCTTATCGACGCCCCGTCCGGTCAATGCCGACAACGTCACGACCGGGACGCCGCGAATTTGCTGCAACGATGTCTGTAGGCGATCACGAATCTGTGCCAGCGCGGTTTCCCGATCTTTCACAGAATCCCATTTGTTGACGCAGATCACCAGCGCCCGGCCTTCTTCGACGACTTTGCGTGCAATGGTTAGGTCCTGGCGTTCAAGTGGCTGATCCGCATCCAACACCAGGATTACCACTTGGGCATACTGGATGGCGCGGAAAGTGTCGTTGACCGATAAGTGCTCAAGCTTTTCATAGACCCGTGCTTGCTTGCGAAGCCCAGCGGTGTCGACCAGACGGAACTGCCGCCCGCCCCACTCCCAAGGCGTCGAAATGGCATCTCGGGTGATCCCGGCCTCGGGCCCGGTCAGCATGCGGTCCTCGCCGAGCAGCCGGTTGACTAAGGTCGATTTGCCCGCGTTCGGGCGACCTACGATGGCAAGCTGTACCGGACGTGCGGCGATGATCTCATCATCCGACTCTTCACCGGAGTCGATAAAAATGTCGTCTTCATCGTCGATGCCAGCCGCTGCGATCCGATCAAGACCGGCTTGGTAGTGAGGGGCCAGCGCGTCATAAAGGTCGCTCAGACCCTCACCGTGTTCGGCTGAGATGCCGATCGGCTCACCTAAGCCCAGGCGATAGGCGTCCAAGCGGCCGCTCTCGCCCTGGCTGCCCTCGCATTTGTTGACGCTCAAGATTACCGGCGTCGAGCGGGTGCGTAGCCAGCGTGCGAACAACTCGTCGGTCGGCGTTACGCCGACGCGACCATCGATCATGAAAAGCACCGCGTCCGCGTCGTCGACCGCGTGTTCGGTTTGCGCGCGCATGCGGGCTTCTAGGGAACCAGGTGCCGCGTCTTCGAGGCCTGCGGTGTCGAAGACGCGGAATTCCAGCTCGGCCAGCACGCCTTCACCTTCGCGGCGGTCGCGGGTGACGCCGGGGGTGTCATCGACAATCGCCAGACGTTTACCGACGAGTCGATTGAACAGCGTCGATTTGCCCACGTTTGGGCGACCGACGATTGCGAGCGTAAAGGTCATATTCGTTGTTCCAGGGCGCCGTTTTGGCGCTATCAGCCAAGTTACTGGCGAGATTTATCGGTAGGCTACGAGCTCTGCATCGTTGGCCAGGAAAAATACGGTATCGGCGGCGACAATCGGTGCGACCGAGACGCCGTCGGGCATTTCAACAGCGCCTAGAATACGCCCGTTGTAGGGCGACACCGCAAAGGCATCACCGTTTGAGCCGGCGACGATCAATCGGTCGCCAGCCAAAACCGGGCCCGACCATGTGATCGGATCTTCACGGTCTTCCGGGTCTTGGAAGCGCGGTAGACCGCGCACCCAACGTACTGAGCCGTCTTCCCGCGATACGCTAATAAGTTCATTTTCGTTGGTGATCGTAAAGATGAAGTTGCCGGCGACCCAAGGGCTTTCGGCACCCCCGATTTCGCGTGCCCAGACACGGCGTCCGGTGCGCAGATCAATCGCCGCCATGACACCGGCGTGGCTGATGGCGATCACCCGACCCCGATCAATGATCGGGCGACCACGGATGTGCGCGAGCGAGGCGACGGCATCGGTCCTGCGGATCGATGCCAAGTTCTCTTGCCAAATTACGCGTCCAGTATCGACGCGGAGCGCGAACAATTCACCCGATGTGTAGGGGACAACCACGATCCCCGCATCTTCCGCCGGACTGGCACCGCCCAAAAGCGACGCGGTTTCCTGAGCGCCTGCGTGCGTCCACAGCGTTTTGCCGTCGCGGGTATCCAGTGCAATCAAGTTGTTGTCGACGGTGACCACAAACAAGCGACCGCCGCGCACGGTCGGCGGTACACGCATTGGGATGCCGATCCGCTCCGACCATAAAATTTCACCGCTTTTGGCGTCGAGCGCGAACACCACGCCGAAGCCCGTGGCGACAAACACACGGCCCCGTTCATAGGCGAGACCGCCACCGATATGGCCTTCGTCGTCGTTATCGGGCGTCAGGTCTTTGTCCCAGACTTTATCACCATCTTGCACGGTGTAAGCGCTGACTTCGGAGTCCGTATCCATCGCAAAGACCATGCCGTCGGCGACAATCGGCGTGCTGTTGAAGCGTACGTCGTCACCTGCGCCGGCGCCGATATCGCGGCTCCATACTTCTTGAATGTCAGTGTTGATCGCGATGTGGTGCATCGCGTGATTTGCATAGCCACCGGCCATGGGCCATTCCGGATTGCTGGTGGGCGCGGGCAGCAAGACGTCTTCGCTACCCGGCGCCACATCAGCACTCAGACTGCGTTCGTTGGCTAGAACGGCGATACGCTCACCCGGCAGCAGTTTTTCTTTTTGACCGAAAGGGTCAAAATCGCTGAGCTCGCACGCGGAGAGGCTGAGCGCCGCCAACAGCAGCGTACCAATCACAAAAAAACGGGAAAGGGGAGAGCGGTCCAAAGACATTACCGGTGTAACCTCATCGGGCAAGCGCCTGCAGCAGTTCCTGAGCTCTAGAGCGTACGCCGCCGGGCGCGCGCCCGTCCAGTGCGTTGGCTTGCAGGAATTCGCGGGCCATTTCGGTATCGCTGAGTTCAAGCGCGGCAGCCGCCGAGACTTCTCGTGCAGCGTGGCGCCATGTGGCGGTTTCGTCACGGAAGGGGGCAAGCGAGTCCAGCACCGCTTGTGCGTTGCCGGGGTCGGCTTCCAAGGTTTGCACGGCGCCTAAGATGGTGGCGAGTTCACGGAACGTCTTGGGGGCACTGGTATCTGCCGCCACAGTTCCATAGAGCTCGACCGCCGCTGCAGTGTCGCCGTTTTCAGCATGCAGGCCGGCTTTGCGCATTTTCGCCAGCATCGCGACGCCGCCGGGGGCATCGCTTTCAAGCTTTGACAATATATCGATGGCCGCCGCGTTGTCGCCGTTTTGCGCCAACGTCGCTGCCCCCAACAGAGTGTCGGTCGCATCTTGCTTGCGACTCGCGTCATAGGCCTGCCAGCCTTGATAGCCGGCGACCGTGATCACCACAGCTACAACCATACCGACGACGTACTTACCGTACACCGCCCACATTTTTTTCATTTGTTCCTGACGCAGCTCGTCTTCGATTTCCTGCATCAATGGATCGTGTGTCGGCTCGGCCACCTTGGTCTCCGTCGTATTATGCCCAGTGTTAGCAATGTGCTGTATTCAGGCTTTAAAATTGGACGCAAACATATCGGGACCGGGCCCGGAAGGCAAACGCTTGCGCGCATCGTCTCCACGGCGTGAATTTCGATGCAACGCATTGTCGTTACAGCTGATTTTCGTGCTACGCTATACATGGGTTCGGCATGCAGGTTAAAGATCTGTTAACCGCTTTTGGGGCACTCTGCATCCAGCAATAGAGGGATTTCATCTTATGCGCAGGGGCATTTCCAAGCTCTCAGCCGTTTTTGTGCTCGCAGCCACGTTTGCGCTACAGGCATGTTCACCTGTCGGGATTGCACAGGTTGAGGCAATTTCGCTGATGGCCAGCGATAAAACCTTCGTTGATCACCTGGTTTCGTACAGTAGCGGCAAGGATTGCTCGCTTGTGAACACGGAGCAGGGGCGTGAATACTGCGTCGAAGACGAAAAGAAAATTCAGCAGAATATCTTTTGTTACCGCAATTTGGGCGGCGTCACGTGTTATGATCGCGCGGACCCCTATCATAACGGCGCCGCACGGGTTGACCAAAACGAACACAACAGGCCGAATTGACCCGTCACGCTGTGCGCGTAATGCTGTCGGTATGAGTTTGCCGATGCTGGAACCCTGATGTCATTTCGTTTAATTTTTTGGTCGGCGGTGGTGTTGCTGATTATCTCGGCAAGTGCAGGCTGGATATTCTTCGGCACCCATGAGCCTGACCCGGAACTGGTTCGCCAACACATCGCCCGAAATATTCTTGAGACCGCGCGTCAGCAAGCCGAGTCGGGCAACATCCAGACCTGGACTGCGTATGGCCGCGCCTTGATCGAGGCGCCCAAATCCATGCAAGACCCGAAAGCCGCGATGACGTGGTTTCGAAAGGCTGCCGACAAAGGATACCCGCCGGCGCAGGTCGGGATCGGTGATCTTTATGCGCACGGCCTTGGCGTCCCTGAAGACCATTATCGGGCGACCGAGTGGTATGAACTCGCCGCGCGCTTGTCCCGATACCCGGAAGCCCATTTTAAATTAGGTGAGGCGTATTTTCGCGGCATTGGCGTGCCTCAGGATTATGGCGCCGCCGTACCCTATTATCGCACAGCGGCTGCGGGTGGGCATCCGGTGGCGCGCTACATTCTAGGTTCTATGTACGAGGCCGGCTGGGGCGTGGACCGTGACCTGATCAAAGCATGGCTTCTTTACAAACGCGCGATGCCGGACGCCGCACGTATCATCAAACATGAAGAGACTTACGACGTCGCCGGAGCGGTGGCGAGGATTGAGCGTGAGATGAACCGCTCACAACGCGAGGCTGCCGCAAAGCTTCTCAAGGCCGAAGGCGGCTGAACGCATCACCGCGTATTGACCAAGCGTACGTTGCGCCGCACCATACCTGCATGACTATTTCCGCTGTCAGTTTTGATCTTTGGGATACCGTCCTCGATGACGAGAGCGACGAGGCCGCGCGCGCTAAGCAAGGGTTGCAAACCAAGGTTGAGACCCGGCACCGCATGCTGTTGGACGCGCTGCAAAAGCATCATGGCGTAACCTGTGCCGAGATCGATGTGGCCTACGGCGTCGCCAATGCGGCGTTCTATAAGGCCTGGCAAGAAGACAGCATCACCTGGACCTGCCATGAACGCTTGCAGGTGTTGTTGGACGGCTTGTCCATGTCATTGCCGGAGGATGAACTCAGCCAGTTGGCGGACGCGATGGGCGCACTTGAGGTCGACGTGCCGCCGGATCTTCTGCCGGGCGTCAAGGCGGCGATCCAAACACTGGCTGAGAATTATCAGCTCTGTGTTGTCTCGGATACCATCATCACGCCGGGGACGGGGCTTCGGAGAATTCTCGACCACCATGGCCTTGCGGATTATTTTGCTGCGTTCGCGTTTTCTGACGAAGTCGGGCGCTCGAAGCCGCATGAGTCGATTTTTATGGCGGCCTGCGCGGGGCTTGACGTCGAGCCCGATCAGGTCGTGCACATCGGTGACCGCGACAATAAAGACATCCTGGGCGCGCAGGCGCTGGGCATGAAGGCGATTTTGTATACCGGCAAACGCGATCAGGACCGATTTACCACGTCTGCCGATGTGGTGTGCGAGGATCATGCGGATTTGGTCGGGCTGATCGATACGATGGCCGACGCATAAGGGGCGACGATGGATAACGCGCCGAAAATCCTGCTGGCAGACGGCAACACAAAGGACCGCAACGACGCCATGCAGGCGGTCGGCGGCGAGTTGGGGGCGGAACGCTACGCCAACGAAATCCGCCGTATGTCCCCAAACGCAGACATGACCACCGTGTATCCGGCAGACGGCGACGCCTATTTACCAAGCGGCGTTGCGCTCGAAGATTTTGGCGGCATGGTGATGGGCGGCTCGGGTTTACGCGCGTTCGAACAAATGCCCGAAGTAACTCGTCAGGTAGACTTAATGCGTGCCGCCCTGGAAGCCGGGTTACCGGTGTTGGGGAGCTGCTGGGGATTGCAAATCGCCGCCGTGGCGGCGGGTGGCACGGTGCAGGCGAGCCCGCGCGGGCGCGAGGTCGGGATCGCCCGAAAGCTCGCATTGACCACACAAGGCGGCGGTCATGCGCTATTTCGCGATAAGCCGATGGTGTTCGACAGCCCGTGTATCCATTATGACGAGGTTACGCATCTGCCGACCGGCGCCGTGGTGTTGGCGAGCAATGCTCATTCTATCGTGCAAGCTGCCACGATTCCCCTCGGTGGCGGGATGTTTTGGGGAATGCAGTATCACCCTGAATTCGATCTGCCGCATCTTTCTAAACTGTATCGACGCTATGCGGACGATATGGTGCAGCAGGGCTATTTCGAAGACGTGAATGCGTTAGAGCGATATTGCTATGACATGGATGCGCTGCACCAAGACCCGTCCAGGCTTGATCTGCGTTGGCGGCTCGGCATCGACGACGACGTGTTGGATGCGGATATGCGGTGCCGGGAAATCCGCAATTGGGTCGAGAGCTTGGTGACGTAAGCGGCTAGCTTATGCTGCTCAACAGTTTACTGCCGCGGATGCCGTCAAAGATGAACTGCACGGCGAGCGACGTCAGCAACACCCCGATCACCCGTGAGATCACGTTGAGACCGGTCACCCCCAACAGTTTTTGAATCTGTGTCGCCATCAACAAAAAGATTAGCGACAACAGTAAATTCGCTAAAAGCGCGCTGATGACGGCGGCGGTGCGCATGGTGTCGCCGTCCGCTTCCGACATCAACAGCACCACGGCGCCCATCGTGCCCGCACCCGCGATCAGCGGTGTGGCCAGCGGGAACACCGATAGGTCGGTGCGGTGTGATGCTTCCTCTGCCTCATCAGCGGTGGTTGAACTGATCCCGCTTGAGGTCGCGAAAACCATGTTGATGCCGACCAACAACAGCAAAATGCCGCCTGCCGTGCGCAAGGATGCCAGCGTGATACCCAAATACTGCAACAGCGACTTCCCAAAGAACGCGAACAGCAACAAAATACAGGCTGCAATCAGCACGCCCTTGATGGCCGTCTGGCGCCGCTGCTTCGGTGGCATGCCCGCCGTCAGCCCGGCATACACGGCCGCCACATCAATCGGCCCGATCACCGCAAAAAATGTGGTAAACGCGATCAATGCGGTTTCAATGACTTGTGGCGACAAGGCGTCCATGACGGCTCCGATCTTAACAACACCGGCCAAAGAACACCGGATTGCGTAACGGGTCAACTCTCGTGGTCTGCTGCGCTTTCGCATAGGGACGTCGTCGCGTTAAGGTACGCCATGGCTGACACCGCATTCATTTTCCTGCATGGGTTTTTAGGGCGTGCCGAAACCACGCTCGCCGGCAAAACCTTCGAGTACTTTCGGGGGTTACGTTCGGTCGCTCGAGAGATGAATGTCGACGTCAGCGTGCCGCAGATGCGTTCCCGCGTCGGAATCGATGAACGCGCCATCATGGTCCGCGACGTGATCGCAAAAATCCCGTCCGCAGATATCATTCTCGTCGGCAATTCCATGGGCGGGTTGGTTGCACGTCAAGCGGCGGCGCATCATGACCCGGATCAGCGCGTCCGCGCGGTGGCGACGATCTGTACGCCGCACCGGGGCTCGCCGCTGGCGGACCGCGCGTTGGCGGGCGAGAGCGGGGTGCCGGATTTCATCATCGGCTTGCTCGAAGATGCGATCCGCGATTTATCTGTCGTGTCCGCCGTCGATTTTAACGCCGAAACCCCGGACCGCGCCGACGTTCAGTATTTATCATGGGCGTGCGCCAGACCGGCGGCAGAGATGCCACGTTGGTTCAAAGCGCGAGAACACTACATTTTCGAGCGCGAAGGGCCGAACGACGGCATGGTTTCGGTCGCATCGGCAAGGTGGGGCACGTTTATCGCCCAAGAGCGCGCCGACCACGTTGAATGTTTCGGTTGGTCGCCCGCAAAGGCGGACCCATCCATCCAACGACCTTTCGACTCTCAAGCCCTCTGGCGTCGCGTAATCGCGCGATGCCTACAAACGACAACCTAGACTTTACCACTCATCGCGGCATCGAACATTTGCTGCATCTCAGGGGCGGCGACGGGTAGCGGATTGCCGCCGGCCGTTGGATCGTTTGCGGCCATCACGGAAAGCTCGTCCAAACGCGATGCATCGACGCCGAGTTGTTCGGCTGTGTGCGGGATCGCAAACGATGTGCGCAGGTCGAGCACCCACCTCATGACGTCGTCAAACCCGTCACCGATATCAAGCCATCGCGCGAGCCGGGCCATCTTTTGTTCAATCGCAGATCGGTTGAAGGCCAGTACATACGGCATGAACACCGCATTGGTCAGGCCGTGGTGGGTATCGAATACGGCACCGACCGGATGCGAGAGCGAATGTATGGCACCCAAGCCCTTTTGGAACGCGACGGCGCCCATGGCAGCCGCCGACATCATGTGCGCGCGCGCCGCGATATTGCTGCCGTCTGCGACAGCGGTCGGCAGCCACTCTTTGACCAACCGCATGCCTTCGACCGCGATGCCTTCGCCCATCGGGTGATAAAACGGCGAGCAATAGGCTTCCAGGCAATGCGCCAACGCGTCCATGCCGGTCCACGCCGTGATGTTGGCGGGCAGGCCGGTGACAAGTTCCGGATCGCAGATCACGACAGCCGGCATCAGTTTGGGGTGGAAGATAATTTTCTTGGTATGCGTCGCTTCGTCGGTGATGACGCCTGCGCGGCCCACTTCGGAGCCGGTGCCCGACGTGGTGGGGACGGCGACGATTGGTGCTATGCCGTCCGGGTCCGCATTTTTCCAGTTGCTGCCGATGTCTTCAAAATCCCAAAGTGGGCGGGATTGCCCGACCATCAGCGCGATCACCTTGGCGCAATCCATGGCACTGCCGCCGCCCCATGCGATGACCCCGTCGCAGCCGTTTGATTTATAGGCGTCCAGGCCGGCGGCTACATTGGCGCTGATCGGGTTGCCTTTGACGTCGGCAAAGAGTGCGCCGGGAATGCCGGCAGATTTCAAGTTTTCAAGGGCGGCTGCGATCATCGGCAATGCGGCCAAGCCAGGATCGGTGACCAACAGTGGCTTTTGAATGCCGCTCGCTTTGCACGCCTTCCCCAGTTCCGAAATGCGCCCGGCGCCAAAGCGAATTTGCGTCGGGTAGCTCCAATTGCCGGAAAGCTGGGTGATGGTGTCGGTCATGCAATTTTCCTTGTTTTGACAATCCTTCGAGACGCGGCTTGCGCCGCTCCTCAGGATGGGGTGTTAACATATATCCTCATCTTGAGGAGGCCGAAGGCCGTCTCGAAGGATGTGCCGGATCAGATAATCTCAAAATACCGCTCCATCTCCCAATCGGTGATGGCGCGGCGGAATTCGCGTTCTTCCCATTCGCGGGTTGCTGCGTAATGGTCGACGAAGGCATCGCCGAAAAGCGCGCGGGCGGGTTTTGACGCTTTAAATCGTCCAGCCGCTTCCATCAAGGTCGTTGGCAGCGCGAGGTGCTTTGGGAATGTTTTCTCGTACGCATTGCCCTCAATTTTGGGCTCAGGCGTCAGGTCGTCCTTGATGCCTTGCAGGCCCGACCCGATGGCGGCGGCGAGCGCAAGGTACGGATTACAATCGGCGGCCGAGACCCGATATTCGACGCGTTGCGCACTGGGGCCGCCCGGCACGACGCGGAGCGCACAGGTCCGGTTGTCGACGCCCCAGGTCGCATCGGTCGGTGCCCAAAAGCCAGGAATCAGGCGGGTGTAGCTGTTGACGGTGGGCGCGATCATCGCCAGCCAATCGGGCATATATTTCTGTTGTCCGGCGACGAACTGCAACATGGTTTTGCTCATCGCGTCGGGGCCTTTGGGATCGTGAAACACCGGCTTGCCGGCTTTGCCTTTTTTGGTCAGCGAGATATGGATGTGCCCCGACTGTCCCGGCCAATCGGGTGACCACTTGGCCATAAACGTCGCCATCAGCCCGTGCTTTTGCGCGGCGATCTTGGCGAATGTTTTGAACAGTGTGGCCTTGTCGGCAGCGCTGAGCGCATCGTCGACGCCGATGGCGGCTTCGAGCACACCCGGCCCGGTTTCTTCGTGCAGACCTTCCAGCGGAATGTCCATTTGCTCGCAGCCGTCCAGCAGATCACGGTATAGGTCGCTGTCGACGGTATTGCGGATTACGGAATAGCCGAAGAACCCAGGCTGTAGCGGCTTCATGTTGCGGTAGTTTTTCTCGCGCACGCTGTGCGGCGTTTCGTCGAAGACGAAAAACTCAAACTCGAAACCGGCTTTGACGGCGAAGCCCATTTTGTCGGCTTCGGCGAGCACGCGGCGCAACTGGGCGCGCGGGCACACCGCTTCGTGCGGGCCGGAAAACTCGCCCAGGAAAAACAGCATGTCGTCTTCCCATGCGATCTCGCGACATGATTCCGGCAGCACCCGCACGCCGGCATCGGGATAGCCCGTATGCCAGCCGGTTACCGATACATTGTCGTACAGCTGATCGTGGGAATCCCACCCCAGCACCACGTCACAAAACCCAAAGCCTTTTTCCAAAGACGAAAAGAACTTTTCCTTGGCCATGTATTTGCCGCGCATGATCCCGTCGATATCAACGGCGCCGACTTTGACGTGACTAAGCCCGCGTTTGTTGACGATGGCTTTGGCGTCGGCGATGGATTTGACGTTGCGTGCATCCATGAGCGGCTCCTCCTGTGGGGCAGGGCGTTTTGCGTATCTTAAGGATGCGCGGGGCGTTGCGCCAAGAAGTTGTTTTGCAGGGTATCGAGAAGGATGAGCTTCCGTTTCATCTGCGCTA
This sequence comes from uncultured Rhodospirillales bacterium, assembly GCA_963974935.1. Taxonomy (GTDB): domain Bacteria; phylum Pseudomonadota; class Alphaproteobacteria; order Rhodospirillales; family Casp-alpha2; genus UBA4479. The sequence continues at coordinate 110,729 of CAXBEV010000005.1, forward strand.
AGCTGGCGTCATGAAAACATCCCTTGATGACGAATTACGCAAAGGCGTCGCCGCGCATCAGGCCGGAGACCTGACGGCAGCAGCGGCCAGCTATGTGCGTGTTCTGGAATCCGCACCCGGGCATGCGGACGCGCAGCACCTGTTGGGCCTGGTGTATGCACAGACCGGACAGGGACGGCGCGGGGCTGAATTGATTCGGGCCGCGATTGCAGCGGATGCAACGGTGCCGCTATATCACGCAAATTTAGGCCGCGTCCTCAAAGGGGACGGGGATTATCAAGGTGCTGCGGATGCGTACTTGGCGGCGATTGCCCACAGCCCGGAGGATGCCGTGCTGTGGAGTGATCTCGCCTCGGCGCGACTTTCGGACGGCGATGTCGAAGGTGCTTTGAAAGCAGCCAAGCGCGCCCTTTCTTTGGATTCAGGACTGGCCGCAGCACATGTCAACTTGGGGCTTGCCCGACAGGACTTGGATGGCGCATCCGACACCGCCGCGATGGCAGCCCTGGCGCGCGCGGCGGCACTTGATCCGGGGCAAGCGGGCGCACACTTAGGACACGCACTCGGTTACCATGCGGCGGGGATGACAGCGCAGGCGCAGGGTGCCTATAAGCGTGCGCTCGCCATTGATCCGTCGTTGGTCGTGGCGCATTGCAACCTCGGCAACTTGGCGCGGGATGCGTCTGATTTCGATGCGGCGGTGACGCATTATCGTTGTGCCCTTGCCTTGGACGACCAGCAGCCGACCGTGCATGGCAATTTGGGTGTTGCGTTGCAGGAATCCGGTGATCTTATGGGTGCGCTGGACTCATACGAAAGAGCCATCGCCCTCGCGCCGGACGATCCGGAAATTCGGCGTAATCGCGGCATGGGTTTGCTTGCTGCCGGACGCTATGACGAAGGCTGGTCGGATTACGAATACCGTTGGCAGACGCCTCGGTTCCAGGCCTTGGGCCGCACGTTTTCGGTACCGAAATGGGATGGTCGTGTGGTACCTGGCTTAAGGCTTTGGGTGCATGCCGAGCAGGGCTTCGGTGACACGCTGCAATTTTGTCGCTATGTGCCTTTGCTGAAGGCCCAAGGCATTCATGTGACGCTCGAATGTGCGGACCCTTTGCGAGACCTGATGCAGTCCGTGGGCGCCGATACGGTGATCACACCTGGCGACGTGCCCGACGTTGATGCGCACGCGCCGATGATGAGCCTGCCCGGTCTCATGAGAACGACGGTTGAGACGATTCCAGCTTCGATGCCGTATCTGACTGTCCCAGCAGTCCGGACGCAGGCGTGGCAAGAGACCATGGCGACATGGCCAATCGGAAAGCGGGTCGGGATCGCCTGGAAGGGCGCGGCAACGCACCAACGCGATGCGCGGCGTTCGCCAGGTCTGGCGCCGTTTCTCGCGCTGCTGGATGTGCCGGACGTTGTGCTGGTGTCGCTGCAAAAAGAGGACGGAGCTTTGGATATTCAAAACACGCCCGGCGCTGACGCGATTCTGGACCCGACCGCGGACATTTGCGATTTCGCCGACACCGCGGCGATTATGCAGGGCTTGGACGTGGTGATTTCGTGTGACAGTGCGCCGCTGCATCTGGCCGGCGCGTTGGGGTGTTCGACCTTTGCCGTGTTGCCGCATGTGGCTGAGTGGCGCTGGGGGACAGACGGCAGGGAGACACCTTGGTATCCAAGCATGACCTTGATCCGCCAGCCCGCGCGCGGGGATTGGAATTCTTGCTTTCAAGCCTTAACGGGATTGTTATAGGGCCGCCTCACTTAGCCTCACCTCCGTGCTGAGGGAGATGAATGAATGGTGTCTGCGTTCCCTCGCTGTTTGCCCAAGGGGCTCTCCGATTGAGGTCTATGATGCGTCGATGACGTGATTGAGGGCGATGTCGAAGATATCGAAGTTGCGCAGCCGCGTGCTGGTGGGCGGTGCTTGCACCGGGACGGTGACGATCAGCGGCACGGTTTGTTCCGACACCCCGCCGTGCGAGCGCAGCGGCTCGGTTAATTGCGAAAGGTCGTGCCTGTCGGCAGAGGTGCCCAGCACCTTATGACGGGTCGAGACGATGATCAGATCTCCGAGCCGGTCTTCGGGCAGGCCGAAGTGCGCACAGCCGGTCGCGCGATCATAAACGGCTTCAATGCCGTCGATGGCGCTAAGCTTCGCAGCGACGTCGGCGGCATCAACGCCGCTCGGTAAATACGCCGTTGCAAACGAGCCGAGTGCGCCGTGGTGCACGACATACGGGTCGGTGATCGGTAGAATGACGCGGGCTTGGTCGACGCCCAGCATGTTGTCTAGAACTTCTTGCAGATAAATCACGTCGGGCTGGCCGTCGTCGCCGAATTTGGCGTTCATGCCGTGGTCGGCGGTCAACGCCAAGGTCGCACCGGCGGCGGCAAGTTCGGCGAAATAACCGTCCATCATGGCGTAAAACGCGTTTGCCACCGGGGTGCCGGGGGCGTGCTTGTGTTGAATGTAATCGGTGGTCGACAGGTACATGATGTCGGGGCGCATTGATGCCATCAGTTTGACCCCCGCGGCAAAAATAAATTCGCTGAGTTCCGCGGAGTACACCGATGGAATGTCGCGCCCGACCATAGCTTGCGCGTTGTCGATACCGTTTTCTGTCATCGTTGTCTTATCCGCTTTTTCAGACGAAAAACACATCGCACGCCCGGCATCGAAGCTGAGGCCGTGGCCTAACAGACGGCGCAATTTGTCCTTGGCGGTAACGATGGCGATCTTCGCGCCAGCGTCATAGAACGCTTTAAAGATGGTCTCGGCACGCAGAAACTTGGGGTCGTTCATCATCACTTCGTCGCCGCTGTCGGGGTCCAGAAAGAAGTTCCCCGAAATTCCATGCACGGCGGGCGGTTGGCCGGTAACGATGGACAGGTTATTTGGGTTGGTGAAGCTGGGCACGACGCAATCGGCGCGAAGATCAGCGCCGCCTTTGGCCAGGGCATCAGCCAAATAGGGCATGTGCCCTCCGGCAATTGCTTGTTCGATATAAGCTGGCTCTGAGCCGTCGATGCAGACGATGACCAGGGGCGCCTTCGGCCAAGCGTAGGTGCGGGCGTTGATAGTGACGGATTTGTGCATGGTATTCATATTTGTTCCCTTACGCTGCAGCCGGGCGACCGTCGGCGACGCCCATCTTGCCCAGCACATCTTTGATGGCGTCCAGCGCACCATTGATTTCCGGCACGCCCAGCGCACCGATGCAGCCGATCCGAAACGACGGCGCGACCGTCAGTTTTCCTGGGTAAATCACGTAACCACGATCTTTTAGGTGGTCGTAAAACACCTCGAAGATGAACGCAGGGTCTTGCGGCATTTTAAACGTGATGATGATCGGCGCCTGCAGGGTATCGGGCAGCAAGGTTTCGAACCCAAGGGCGCGCATACCGGCGACCAAGGTGCGGCAGTTCTCGCTATAGCGTGCATAGCGACCCTCAAGGCCGCCGTCCGCAAAGTATTGGTCCATCGCCGCAGCAAAGGCGGCGATCACGTGCGTCGGCGGGGTGAAGCGCCACTGTCCGTTGCTGTCCATGGCTTTGCACTGGTCGTACAAATCCAGGCTGAGCGCGTGCGCGTTGCCTTTGCAGCCGTCGAGCACGGATTTCCGGATCAGCGCAAAGCCCATGCCCGGCACACCTTCCAGACATTTGTTGGAGGACGCCATCACGGCGTCGAAATGAATGCTGTGTGCATCCAAAGCGATGGCGCCAAATGCGCTCATGGCATCAATGATCAGGCTGCGGTTGGCCTCCGCGACGACGTCGGCAATCGCAGCGATAGGGTTGAGGATGCCCGACGTGGTCTCGCAATGTACCGCCAGCACATGGGTGATCGACGGATCGTCGACCAGCAATTTGGCGATGTGCGCAGGGTCGGGTGGGGTGTCTTCGGAGGTCTCGTAGGTGACATATGCGCGCCCGGCGTAATCAAGAATCTTGCCCATCCGTGTGCCGTAGGCGCCGTTGATCAAGATCAGCGCTTTGCCATCTTTCGGGATCAATGTGCCCAACGTCGCTTCGACCGCAAATGTGCCGCTGCCTTGCACCGGGACACAAACATGCGTGTCTTCGGCGTGCGCGATCTTGAGCAGGTTTTGCCGGACCTGTCGATTGGTCTCGATAAACGCGGCGTCGCGTGAACCCCAGTCGTGCAGCATCGCTTGTTTGGTGGCCATGGACGTGGTCAGCGGGCCGGGGGTGAGTAGCCAGGGATCTTGTGGTTGTTCGGTCATCACGTGCTCCGTCGCCGGGGGGCATTAAATGTTATCAGTCAATGTCGCTCAAAATTCACAATAGAGGTCCGATGCTTTTGTGACATGTTTGACGCAAATGTCGGCACAAGTATAGACATTGAGGCGATATCAAGGTTCTGCCTTGATGATGCTCGGAGGCTTGAGCACTGTTTTAGCATACCGGACGTGTTTGGGTATGATGCGTTCTTGAGCCTTATCTTAGAGATCGTTAATACGCCGGGCTCGGTATCGGTCAACGATCTGCATCGGCGTCTCGTTGTTGATCGATTCAGGCAATTCTTACGTCAAAGAATAAGATGCCGCCTCCGCCGTGAATGCTAAAAAGCCCCCATGTGATCGCCAGCCGCCCGTCCGTGTTTACTCGGGTTCGGCGACGATCATTTCGCCGTGTTTTGTGCATGTGGCGCTGGCCAAGTCGACGAACACATGCGCGATGCTTTCGGGCGTTTTTACCGTTTCCACATCTTCGCCGGGCATGGCGGCAGCGCGCATGCCGGTCCGCGTCGGGCCAGGGTTGACCAAGTTGACGCGGATGTTGGTTTTCTCGGTCTCTTCTGCATAAATCCGCGCCATCATTTCCAAGCCGGCTTTGGAGATCGCATAGGCACCCCAAAATGCGCGCGGCTGATGGCCGACGGCGGACGTTACGTAAATCGCGCGTCCGCTGTCGGATGCGCGCAGCAATGGATCAAACGAGCGGGTCATTCGCCAACACGCGGTCAAATTGACGTTCATCACCCGGTCCCAGACCTTCGGGCCGAGTTGGTGCAGCGGCATCAGCGTGCCGAGCGTGCCGTGGTTGGCAACGAACGCGTCGAGGCGACCAAAGCGCTCAAACAACGCCGCGCCGATCTGATCAATGGCATCGTAGTCGGTGACGTCGAGTGGGATAAGGGTCGATTCAATGCCGGTCTCGGCACGGATTTCATCGTCCAGTTCTTCGAGCGCAGCGGTGGTGCGTGCCGTCAAAATGGGGTGCGCACCCTCGGCGGCGAAGCGTTTCGCCATCGCCCGGCCAATGCCGCGTGACGCTCCGGTGATCAGTGTGATCCGGTCTTCAAGTCTTTTACTCATGGAGAACTCCGATTAGTCGCGTTCGGTCAGCAGCGACAATTGTTTGGGCATGCCGCCACCGTCTCGGTCGATGAGACGGATCGGGTAATCGCCGGTGAAACACGCGTCGCAGTATTGCGGCTGTTCGGTGTTGCGACGCTCTTCACCAACGGCGCGATAAAGCCCGTCGAGCGAGATGAACGCCAAAGAGTCGACGCCGATGATTTCGGCCATGCGGGGCAGATCATTCTGCGCCGCCATCAGTTGATCGCGCTCCGGCGTGTCGATGCCGTAAAAGCAGGAATGTGTGGTCGGTGGGGAAGAAATCCGCATATGCACTTCGGTGGCACCGGCGGCACGGACCATTTCAACGATTTTGATACATGTCGTTCCGCGCACGATGGAGTCGTCAACCAGCACCACACGCTTGCCTTTAAGCATGCCGAGGTTCGCATTGTGCTTTAGGCGGACGCCCAAATTTCGGATTTGCGCCGTGGGCTCGATGAACGTGCGCCCAACGTAATGATTTCGGATGATCCCAAGCTCGAACGGGATGCCGCTTTCCTGACTGTAGCCAATCGCCGCCGGTACGCCACTGTCCGGCACCGGTACGATCACGTCGGCGTCAACATGACTTTCTTGTGCGAGCACGCGACCGATCGCTTTGCGCACCGCATAAACGTGCTTACCTTCGATGTTGCTGTCGGGGCGCGCGAAGTAGATGTATTCGAAAATGCAAAATTTGCGAGGTACCTTGGTGAACGGCTTCAAAGAGTGCAGGCCGTTTTCGTCAACGATGACGATCTCGCCCGGATCCACGTCGCGCACGAACTTGGCGCCTATAATATCCAGCGCGCAGGTTTCCGATGTCATGATGTACGCATCGCCCAAACGGCCGATCACGAGCGGGCGCACACCGCTGGGGTCGCGGGCGCCGATGAGTTTCTTTTGCGTCAGCGCAACCAATGAATACGCGCCTTCAAGCTGCGTCAGCGCATCGGTCAGGCGGTCGACGACCGGGCCGAATTCGCTGCGCGCGATCAAGTGGATGATGGTCTCGGTATCGCTGGTGGATTGAAAGATGCTGCCGCGCTCGATTAGGCTGCGGCGGATCGCATAGGAATTGGTGAGGTTGCCGTTGTGCGCGACGGCCAGGCCGCCGAACCGGAATTCCGAGAACAGCGGTTGCACATTGCGCAACGCGGTGTCGCCACTGGTCGAGTAGCGTACGTGGCCGATGGCCGATTTACCCGGTAACTGCTTGATGACTTCTTCGGACGAGAAGTTGTCGCCGACAAGGCCGAGTGCCCGGTGGCTGTGGAACTGTTCGCCGTCATACGAAACGATGCCGACCGATTCCTGCCCGCGGTGCTGCAGTGCGTGCAGACCAAGTGCGGTATGGGCTGCGGCATCAATGTGCCCGTAGGTGCCGTACAATCCACATTCTTCATGCGGATGGTCGTCATCCAGAAAATCAACGGCAGCGTCAGTCATAGCGGCATCCTAGTACTTTTGTCCCTTAATTGGAACTGGGATTGGAGCTTGTATCTGCACCGGTACCGTCAATAAGGCGTTCCATGCCCTTTCGGGTGCCGGCGTCGTATCCTTCGGTCTTCGGTGCGTCCGGCTGTTTCGGCGCCGGGGAATTCAGTCGTTGTAAATCGATGCCACTGGGCCCGCTATCATCGCCGGTAATCGAACGCGCGCTGATATGGTCCGGCACGAGTGCCTTAAGTAAGGCGGCGCCCGGTTTTATCAACTGTATTGTACGTGCTGATTGCACCATCTGTGGCTGCTCAGCTGGTGGCATAATTAACTCCAGGCCGATGTAGGCGACGCATACCAAAACAGCACCCCGTGCCAATCCGAACAAAAAGCCCAGTGAGCGGTCGAGCACGTTCAGCGCACTCGATTGCACCTGTTTGGCCACCGCGCGGGTGAGCAGCGACAAAAACACCAAGGTGACAATGAAGATCACGATGCCCGCGGTTAGGTCCGCGGCGATTTCCAACGGGATATATTTTCGGGCAAACGGTTTGGCATAAGGAAAACCGTAGAACGTTGCGAAAATGGCGCCGACCCATCCGCCGACCGAGAGCACTTCGTGCACAAAGCCGCGCGCATAGGCGAGAACGGCTGAAATCAAAAGGACTGCCAGCACCCCGATATCGACCACATTGACCGGAAAATCTGAGAGTGAGTCCATGCGCCGATCCTCAGCCTAAGGCCTGCTTTTGGCGCGGCTTGGGCAGCACGGCCTGGGCAAGGTCACGAATGTGGGCGATCTCGACGATGTCGAGGCCAGTCGCGCCAACAGCCGACTTGCTGCCCGATTTCGAACTTCGGATGCGTGGGATGATGGCGCGGGTGAATCCCAACTTAGCGGCCTCCTTCAGACGGGCGTCGATCCGCGATACGGGGCGGATTTCCCCGGAAAGCCCGATCTCGCCGAACACCACGGTGGTGCCATGAATGGCCTCACCGCTTTCTGACGACAACAGTGCGGCGGCAACCGCAAGATCGGCGGCGGGCTCAGAAATCTTCAGTCCGCCTGCGACGTTGAGATATACGTCTAAAGGGCTGAGTGCAAGGTCGGCGCGGGCATCCAATACGGCCATCACCATGGCCAAGCGGTTGGTATCCCAGCCGATCACGGCGCGCCGCGGCGTGGCCAGTGCGCTCGGGGCCACAAGGGCTTGAATTTCAACCAAAACCGGCCGCGACCCCTCGATGCCGGCAAACACTGCCGCGCCCGAAACATCGCCTTCGCGGTCGGCCAGGAACAACTCTGATGGGTTCGAGACCTCGACCAAGCCGGCATCCGACATTTCAAACACGCCGATTTCGTCAGCGGGGCCGAAGCGGTTTTTGACGGCGCGCAAGATGCGGAACTGGTGTGAGCGCTCGCCCTCGAAATGCAGCACGGTGTCGACCATATGCTCAAGTACACGAGGGCCGGCGATGGTGCCTTCTTTGGTGACATGGCCGACCAGCAGCAGCGCAAAACCGCGCCGCTTCGCGAGCCGGATCAATTCTTGCGCTGATGCCCGCACCTGCGACACGGTGCCGGGTGCACTTTCCAGGTTGTCCAAATACATGGTCTGAATGGAATCGATCACCACCACATCAATGTGATCTGGGGTATCCAGCGTTGACACGATATCGCGGACGTTGGTGGCGGTCGCCAATGCGACCGGCGCCTTATCGAGGTCGAGCCTGCGTGCGCGCAGCCGCAATTGGGCAATTGCTTCTTCGCCGGAGATGTAGACCGTCTTGCTGCTTTCAGCGAGCTTGGCGGTCGCTTGCATTAACAGCGTAGATTTCCCGATCCCGGGTTCGCCCCCGATCAGCACCGCCGAGCCGGGGACAAGACCACCCCCGGTGACACGGTCGAATTCTTCGATCCCAGACACCCGGCGCGGCGGATCTTTTTCCGAGCCTTCCAGGCCGACGAAATTGATTTTTTTGCCGCGTTTGCCGCCAAGTCCTTTAGGCGCGCTTTCAGGCGCGGCCTCTTCGGTAAGGCTGTTCCATGCACCGCAGGAGTCGCAGCGACCCATCCATTTGGAATGAGTGGCACCGCATTCCTGGCAGACGTAAGTGGATTTCGCCTTGGCCAAGCCGGATCCTCGCTGAATTGCGGAAGACGAAGGCTTACGCCATCCGCCCATTCATCGCAAGCCGTCATGATTTCTGCCGGTTTTCGGGCAGCGCACCGGGCGGTATCAGCGAATCGGGACCCATCCTTCGAGACGCGCTCGCTCCTCAGGATGAGGGGATATCCTCATCCTGAGGAGGCCGCAGGCCGTCTCGAAGGATGGGTCGCTGGTAACGGGATCTCGTCCCTTAAAAAAACCGCGACTTCCCGGGCGCAGTAGCGACCGGGATCTTTGAGCTCAGCGTGCGTCATTTCAAGATCCCGGATATGGCCTGCGGCCATTCCGGGAAGTCGCGGGGGGAGGGACCCTAACGCCGCACAGCCATCTTGATCGGACCATCGGCGCGGCCGTGGATGAATTGCTGGATGTAGGGATTATCGGTGTGGTCGATGGCGTCGGTTGAGCCGGCCCAAATGATGCGGCCATCGTACAGCATGGCAATGCGGTCACCGATCTTGCGGGCGGATGTCATATCGTGGGTGATGGTGACGGCGGTGGCGCCGACCTCTTGATTAACGTGAACGATGAGGTTGTTGATGACATCGGCCATGATCGGATCAAGACCGGTGGTAGGTTCGTCAAAAAAGATGATTTCTGGATTTGCGGCGATGGCGCGGGCCAGGCCGACGCGCTTTTGCATGCCACCCGAAAGCTCGGCGGGCGACAGATCGAGCACATCGGGCGCAAGCCCCACCAAGCGAAGTTTCTCGGCGGCAATGTCGCGGGCGTCGGTGCGCGAGCACATATTACGCGCCAATAAGCCAAACGCGACGTTTTCCCAAATTGGTAGAGAGTCGAATAGGGCCGCTGCCTGAAACAGCATGCCGACTTGGCGGTTGATGTCTTCGCGTGCCCCGCTCGACATCTGCGTAACGTCTTGGCCGTCGATATAGATCGCGCCGCTGTCGGGCTTGAGCAGGCCGAGCATGCACTTGATGGTGACAGATTTTCCGGTACCCGAGCCGCCGATAATGACGACACTCTCACCTTTACCTATTTCCAGGTCGACGTGATCCAACACGACCTTGCGCCCACCCGCAAAGGTTTTGCGGACGCCGGATAGGGTGATCTTTGCGGCGTTATCCTGCGACATCTTTGCTGAAGAACAGAAGGGTTAGGATGTAGTTGAAGCACAAGATCAGGATTGAGGCCGAAACCACGGCGTTGGTGGTCGCCTTACCCACGCCCTGCGCACCGCCGCCGGAGTGATAGCCGTGATAGCAGCCCATCAAGGTGGTCAGGAAGCCGAACACGGCGGCTTTAACAAGGCCGGAAATGACGTCCATGGGCTGTAGGAATTCCCACGTGTTTTGTAGATAATTGGACGGGTTGAACCCGAGCTTATACACCGACACCAAATAGCCGCCGAACACGCCGATGATGTCGGCGACAAAGATTACCAACGGCAACATCACCGTGCCCGCGATCAGACGCGGGGCGACTAAGTATTTCATTGGGTTGGTCGATAAGGTGGTCAGCGCGTCGACTTGTTCGGTAACCCGCATGGTACCGATTTCTGCGGCCATCGCAGCGCCGATGCGCCCTGCCACCATCAAGCCACCAAGCACCGGCCCAAGTTCGCGGGTGATTGAAAGCACAACGACGTTGGCAATCGCGCCTTCGGCAGAGAATCTTGCAAAACCGGTATAGCTTTGCAGCGCCAACACCATGCCGGCAAAGATCGCCGTCAGGCCGACCACAGGCAGGGTGAAAAAACCGATCTCGATCACTTGGCGCAGCAGTTGGCGTCCGTAGAACGGCGGGCGAAAACAATGCGAGACGCCCAGCGCCGTAAACGCGGCGAGCCGACCTGCGGTCGCAAGAAACGCGATAAACGCGCGACCGATTGGACGCAGGGGATTCATCATGCACCGGTTCCCTCGTAAAGGCGGCGATAGCGCCGACCGAGCCCGGTTAATACTTCATAGGGGATGGTCTGCCAATCCCGTGCAAGATCATCGGGGGTGCGGTGTTCGCCGATGAATTCCGCAATGGCGCCCGCGTGCACCAAATGCGCAGGCACATCGGTGACGTCCAGCGTGATTAAATCCATCGAAACGCGCCCCGCAATCGGCGCCGGATGGCCGGAAATGTGCGCCATGCCGGTGGTGGGTTGGCCACGATGAAAACCGTCCGCATAACCGACCGGTACGGTGGCGATGCGGCTTGATCGCGTCACCGGGTAGGTTGCGCCATAGCCAACCGTTTCCGGCGGCGCGACGTTGCGGACTTGAATGATACGCGCGGTCAAGCGCACTGGATTCGCCATCGGATTGTCCGTGAACGGTGTCGGGTTGCCGCCGTAGAGGGCAACGCCCGGTCGCGCCACGTCGAAATGATAATCGCCACCCAGAAAGATCCCAGACGAATTGCTGAGCGAGCCTTGGCCGATGCCGAGGCTGCGAAACGCAGACCTGAACGCTGCCAACTGTTGCCCGCTTTGCGGGCTGTCCGGATCGTCGGCATTGGCGAGGTGGCTCATCACCAACTGCACGTCGATGCCGTCCAGCAGGGTCGGGGCGTCATCCAAGAAAGCCTCGGTCTCGGTATGGTCGAGGCCGAGGCGACACATCCCGGTATCCATATGAATATCGGCTTTGAGCTTGAGCCCACGCGCGTGCGCGGCGTTGCGCCAAAGCTCAATGTCGCCCAGCGCATTCAGTACAGGGATAAAATTCGCTTCAAGATAGTCATCAATGGCGTCCGGCAGGGGGCCGTTCAAAATATGGATGCGGGCGTCGGGTAGTTCTTCGCGAACGACCAGGCCTTCTGTCGGGTGGGCGACGAAGAAGTCTCTGCACCCGGCTGCCCAAAGCGCGCGGACCACCGGGGCGGCGCCTAGACCATAGCCATCGCCCTTGACCGCAGCGCCGGCTTTGGCGCCGACCAATTTGGATTGTAATAGGCGATAGTTGGCAGCAACGACATCAAGATTGATGGTCAGTTCTGTTGCATACAATGAAGGTGCGGCGCTCATGACCGCTAGTGTCAGTAATCGCTATGATGTTCGTCAAGGTTTCCGAAGCGGGTGAACTCGCCGACGAACGAGAGTTTGACCGAGCCTACGGGACCGTGACGTTGCTTGGCGACGATGACTTCGGCCTTACCGCGGGCGCGATCCATGCGTTCGCCGAAGTTGGTTTGACGCTGCGCAAACTTGTCTGGGCTTTCGTCGGCGCGCTGCATCGGGTCGGATTTTTCCAAGTAGTATTCTTCGCGGTAGATGAACATGACGACGTCGGCGTCCTGCTCGATCGAGCCCGATTCTCGAAGGTCGGACAGCTGCGGACGCTTGTCTTCACGCTGTTCGACCTGTCGCGACAACTGCGACAGTGCCAGTACCGGGATGTTGAGTTCTTTGGCCAAGGTCTTTAGGCCTCGGGTAATTTCCGAGACTTCCTGGACGCGACCGTCGGAGCGTGAATTGGCGCTGCCGGAAATCAGCTGCAAATAGTCGACGACGATCATACCCAGATTGCTTTGCCGCTTGAGGCGGCGGGCGCGGGTGCGGAGCGCACTGACGGTCAGCGCCGGGGTGTCGTCGATGAAGATCGGCACCTTGTGAAGCTCACTCGAAACCGTGGCGAGGGTGTGGAATTCTTCGTTGGTCAGTTCGCCTTTGCGCATTTTATCAGAGGCCACGTTGGCTTGTTCCGACAAAATACGGGCAGCCAACTGTTCCGCCGACATCTCGAGCGAGAAGAAGCCGACCACGGCGCCTTCTTCGCCGCCGCTGTCCAAAAAGTTCTTCGCCGCATTATATGCGATGTTTGTCGCCAGGGCGGTTTTGCCCATCGCCGGACGCCCGGCCAGGATCAGCAGGTCAGAGCGATGCAAGCCACCCAGCAGTTTATCCAGATCCAACAGATCGGTGCCGACGCCGGATAACCCGCCTTGGCGCTTGTGTGCCAGATCGGCGATGTTGATGGCTTCGAGCACGGCGGTCTTGAACGGCTGAAAGCCGCCGTCGAAATCACCGGTGGTGGCGAGATCGTAGAGCGACTGTTCGGCGCCTTCGATCTGGCGCATGGCTTCCAGATCAATGTCGTTGCTGTAGGCTTCGTTGACGACCTTCTCGCCGAGCGTAATCAACTCGCGGCGCAGATGCATATCATAGATGATGCGGCCATATTCGCGGGCATTAATGACGTTGATGGCGCTGGCGGCCAAGTTGGCCAGGTATTTCGCACCGCCGATATCATCCAAAGATTCGTCGGCTTCGAAATACGGGCGCAACGTGGTCGGATCGGCGATCTGGCCACGCTCAATCAGTTTCAGCATAGCTTCAAAGATGCGCGCGTGGGCGGTCAGCGCAAAATGGTCGGGCTGTAGAAATTCGCCGACCTGTTCGAGGGCGCGATTGTCCACAAAGATCGCACCCAATAGGCCGCGCTCTGCTTCGATATTGCGGGGAAGTTGGCGATACGCAGGCGTCTCGGCATCGTATGCCTCGTCGTCGGCATACGCCGGGATGTCATGAGCCGTGTTTTCAATCATGACCGGACCATAGCAAGGTCCGAGGTTGGGAACAGTTTTATGTTCTGTGGATAGCTGTGGATATCGTGGACAAGTACGCAATAATTGCGCGCGTAGCCTGTTGACTTTGCTTTAAGCGACGCGTTGCTCCTTTCTACGTGTGATCTGTCGTTCTTTTTCATCTATATAGTCACGGGTCAGCGGCACGGCGTCGCGCTGTTTGGCAAGTTGGATTTGAAAGACCATCAGATTACCGACCCGAAACCCCATCTCGCAGCCGGTCAGGTAGAATTCCCACATGCGACAAAAGCGTTCGTCATAAAGGGCTGCGGCTTTGGCCCGGTTGGCTTGGAAGCGGTCATACCAGTGCTTCAGGGTTTCCGCGTAATGCAGCCGCATGATCTCCACATCGGTCACCCACAGGTTCGCGCGTTCAATCTGGGTGAACACTTCTGAGAGCGACGGGATATAGCCACCCGGGAAAATGTTGCGCTCGATCCATGGGCTGACCGGTTCAGGTGCATTGTAGCGGCCAATACTGTGCAAGACCGCGACGCCGTCGTCTTTGAGTCGGTGACTCACGGCTTCAAAGAATTCCGGATAATGCTTCGGGCCGACATGCTCGAACATGCCGACGGATACGATACGGTCATAGGTCTTGTCGATCAGTCGATAGTCTTGCAGATCAAACCGCACCTGATCGTTGACGCCGGCATTGTGGGCGCGGGCTTGCGCATAGGCGAGTTGTTCATGCGACAGGGTCACGCCGTCGACGGCGCACCCGGACACTGCATTCAGATACAATCCGAGTCCGCCCCAACCGGACCCGATGTCCAGCACCTCGTGGCCGGGTTGCAGCAGCAACTTTGCTGCCAACCGCCGCTTCTTGCGCGCTTGGGCGTCTTCGAGGCTGTCGCGCGGATCAGTGAAGTAGGCGCAGGAATATTGTCTGTCATCATCCAAAAACAAAGCGAACAACTCACCGGTCAGATCGTAATGCTGCGACACCTTGTGCCTGGCCAACTGGGGGGGATTAAATAGGCGGCGCATTTCTCGGTAGTGATGCAGCGCCTGCGTAATACGACCGAGTCCGCTTGGCTGGGCGCGCTTGAGGATTTCGAAATTGCGGTTGGCAATCCACATGAAATCGCGAAGCGTGCCGTCTTCAATGGTCAGGCTTCCATCCACATAGGCATTACCGAAGCCGGGATCCGGGCGTAGTCCTAAGGTCCATTCCAAGCTGCGTTTGTGCAGCCGCAAGGTAATGTCAGGGCCTTGTTCGGCGCCTACAAATTTGTGTGTTCGTCCGTCCGCAGTGATCAACGTCAATGCGCCGGCTTGGATGAAGTCTTTTAAAAACCGGGTGATCAGCATTGTTGCACCCCTATTTTCAAGAGTGCCGCATGCCATTGTTTTAAGGGCAGTTATCGCTCCGCCAAGCTGCGGCACTGATCGCCTGAATGTATTATAAACGGGATAGGGGCGGCTTTGGCAAGTGGGGCATAGAAAAAAGGTGCGCCCTTAAATGGACGCACCCTTTTATTTTTCGCTTAGTAGAACGGCTAAGACCGTGAGCTTTAGGCTTTGTCGTCTTCCGTAGCGTCGTCATCGGCAACGCTGGCTTCGGCGTCGGCGACCGCTTCTTCGGCAGCACCTTCGTCAAACATGGCGTCGGCTTGTTCAACAACCGCTTCGGCGGCAGCTTCAGCAGTGGCTTCGGCTTCGGCCTGGACTTCCATCTCTTCTTTCTGAGCCAGCGACAACACGGCGCCGCCGGTCTTTTCTTGGGTCTCGGCTTCGTCTTGCGAGCGGGCGACGTTGGCGACAACGGTGATGATCACTTCACCGTGCAACTCGACGCGGATATCGTGCAAGCCGATGGTCTTGATCGGCGATGCCAAGATAACTTGCGAACGCTTGATCGTGGCACCGGCAGCGGTGACCGCTTCGGCGATATCGCGTGCGCTGACCGAGCCGTACAACTGACCGGCGTCGCCGGCCTGGCGGATCAAGACGACGCTGATGTCATTGATCTTGTCGGCAACAGCTTCGGCTTCCTGCTTGCGCTTGAGGTTATCGGCCTCAAGTTGCGCGCGTTGGCCTTCGAATTGCGCTTTGTTATCGTCGGTTGCGCGCAGGGCTTTACCTTGCGGCAACAGATAGTTGCGGGCAAAACCCGGTTTTACGGTCACGATGTCACCCATCTGACCGAGTTTTTCGATCCGTTCCAACAGAATGACGTTCATCATTCAATCTCCTCATTGACGGGTGGGCCCATGCGCTTGCGCAGGCCAACCCATTGTTCGACCACACCGGCACCGGCGACCACAAACGCGGCCCAACCCAGTACCAACAAAAGAATGTAAAAAACCACCAATAACCCCATGCCGCCGGCAATCCGCTTAGCAAACGTGTGCACCACGGCTAGGCCAACTAAGAAGAACGGCACCAACGCGACGATCACCATGTTGCGCCCAAGATAGCTCCAGTCGTCAGACCCGACTAGGGTCACAACACCGGCGCCAACCAAAAGCCAAGAGCACCAGTCCGGTACGCTCAAATCGCGGTAGCTGACGCTTGGACGTAGATTCCGGCCCGATTTTACCAACGCCGCTTGCGCGCCGACGGTATTAAAGATGTGCATCAGTACCCAACTTGAAACCGCCATGCCCGGGAAATACGGCGCAAGGCCGACAACCAGTGCATCACGACTTTCAACCGGCATACGACCACCGCCCATCTTGTCGAGTGCGGTGGTGAGGAACCCACTGACGGCATCCGCAAGCGGGCCGACATTGGAATCCATCATCACCGTGAAGGCCGCAAACATGAGACCCGCAGCACCCATTACCGTAAATGTGCCGGCAACGTCGCCGGGGCTTGTCCAGGCAACTTGGCCGTTTTGCCCCGGAAACGTCCGAAGCGCTTGTCGGCAAGCGACCAGGGCCGGCATGGCATAGGCAACCGCGAACGGTAGCGCCGCATAGACGCCACCGATCAGCGCTGCCGTGCCAACGGCAGTTGCTGTCGCCAGCAGCACGCCTTTGCTGCCGATCCCGAGCCCTGCCAGATAAAGCGGCAGGGGCGCGAGATAGAACAACGGCAATGCAGCTACGGACCCGAATACGATGGAGAAAACCGCCAACGCACTACTGATCCCAGCGCCTAAAGCCATGATGGGTGAAATGGGCATGGTGTGTTCATCGGCTAGGCAAAGACGCCTTAGCCAATGATCATCCTCACTTCACGACGTACGGAAGCAGCCCCAGGAAGCGGGCGCGCTTGATAGCGCGGGCCAATTCCCGTTGCTTTTTCGCAGATACGGCGGTGATACGACTAGGCACGATTTTACCGCGTTCCGAGACGTAACGGCCAAGGAGTTTCAGGTCCTTGTAGTCGATTTTCGGGGCAGCCTTACCAGAGAACGGGCAGGTCTTGCGGCGACGGAAAAAACCACGGCGCATTATTCGTCTCCTTCGCTAGGGGCGGCGGCCACTGCAGGTTCGGCGACCACTGCTGCAGCTGCGGGCGCATCGTCATGGTCACGACGCGGGCGATCAGGGCGATCACCACGGTCGCCGCGATCATTGCGGTCACCACCACGGCGCGGGCGGTCGTCACGGTCTTTGTTGCGGACCATGGCCGACGGGCCTTCTTCAATCGCATCGATGCGGATCGTCATGTAACGCAGCACATCTTCGTTGATGCGCATCTGACGCTCCATTTCGTGCAACGCAGGGGCCGGTGCGTCGATGTTCATCAACACATAATGGCCTTTGCGGTTCTTGTTCATCTTGAACGCAAGCGTGCGCAATCCCCAGCTTTCAGTGCTGGCGACGTTGCCGCCGTTGTCGGCGATAATTTTCGAAAAAGTCTCGGTCAACCCTTCAGCTTGGGCGGCAGAGATGTCTTGGCGTGCGATGAACACGCTTTCATAGCAGGGCATACAATGTGCTCCCTTCGGATTTTCTCAACCCGATTATCAATCGGGCATAGCCAGGACCATCCCGGCAAGGAGGTTAAGAGCGGCGCAATATACAGATTTCCGCCCGCGCTGCAAGCGTTACAGCGGCGTATTTTTAGGCGGGTTGGATACGATACACAAAGGGTGGCGTAGTGTCCTATGTATTCGAATTTCAGAGAATATTGCTTTGAATGACAGATAGCCAATCTACATTATACAAAAATACTTGGTATTTCGAAATATTGGTTTATTCGTATCGGTGGTTCCGTCGGTATATTGTCGACATCAGATATAAAAAATGGCATGAGGGTGCGACGCGTGACGACTCTCGATACAATCCGTCAAATCACCGAAAATCCAAAGCTTTTGCGGTTTTGCGAATTTATTATTGCTGCAACCGGTGATAAACCTTTCCCGATATATAAGCAGCTTGATCTGATGAAGATCGCTAATTTAGCTCAGCATTTTTGGGCGATAGACTTTCGGGACGGTGTCGATAATTGCCCGAAGTTTGTTTTTTCAGGCACGCACATTGATGATCACTATGGGATGAATATCACCGGCAAATGTTTTGAGGAGATTTACGTCGAAGATGACTTCGAGCGGACGATCCGAGGTAATTACTACCAAGTATGCCTGCAAAAAAAGATCAGCTATACCAAGCGGCTTGCTCACTACTACAATGACCGCATCGATAAATATAAGACGATTGAAGCGATGTTGTTTCCGTGTTCGTCAGATGGGGAAAGCATCGACTATGGTGTGGGTTATGTTGAGTATAAATTTGGCAACTCCCCATCCGAAAAGATTTTTCATCTGATTTGATTATGGCCCCTTCAATTAAATGCTCGGATAAATAATTTTATCCATTTTATTAATCACTCATAATATGTTATTTTGAAACATCTAATAAACTTCTTTAAATTGGGTGTATTTATGTTTCGTGCCGTTTTTTACGGACTGATTTCGACTGCCTTTTTCTTGATTTTACCTTCGATTTCGCATGCCGACGCGGCTGTAGGTAACATCCCTGATAACGCGTATCCAACCAATAGGTCCTATGGTTCCGGTTGGGAGTGTGAGCGTGGATATAGTCAGAGCAATGCAGCGTGCGTTGCCCTTGATGTGCCTGCGCATGCCTTTTTGAATTCCGGGGGGGATCGTTGGGAGTGCGAGCGCGGTTATCGTCAGGTTAATAGGGGTTGCGAGGAAATTATCATTCCCGCAAACGCCTATCTGCGTGATACTGGGGAAAGCTGGAAATGTGCCCGAGGCTACCGCAAAAGCGGGAACAAATGCGACCTTATCAAGGTGCCTGCACGCGGCTATCTGTCAAAGGACTCCTATGAGACCGGTTGGGCCTGTGAGCGCGGATTTCAGGCCAGCGGGAATGCTTGTCTGGAAGTCAAAGTGCCAAACAACGCGTACTTTGTGGACTCGAATTATGGCAACGGCTGGCGCTGTTCGCGAGGCTTTAAGGAAGAACGAGACGAATGTATCGCAGTCACGGTGCCTGAGCACGGTCACTTAGGCTACAACGGCAACGAATGGGATTGTAATCGCCCGCGCAGTCGTTCCGGTGAAAACTGTGTCATGCGATAAATAAATATATAATTTTTTGTTATATTTTATTTTAATATTTGGCAGAAAATATAATAAAATTGAGTTATTTTTGTAAATATGCTAGTATTTATGGAGATTTGGAAAAATATTTTTCCATATAACATTTAAGGATTAACAATGAATTCCCCTGATTGGCTTAAACCGCTGTTGATCGGTTCCGTTCTTGGTGCCGTAGTACTTGGTATTGCAGGCTTTGGCTGGGCCGGCTGGATGACGTCCGGTAAAGCACACATCCTTGCAGCAGATCAATCGCGCGAAGCGGTTGTCAATGCGCTGGTACCGTTCTGCGTGATGAATGCGAACAATGACCCTGAAGCTGCGGTTAAATTTGCTGCCCTTACAGAAGCGAGCGATTACGAGCGTAGCCAGATGGTCATGGATGACGGCTGGTCGACAATTGAAGGCCGTGATGGTCCCGATCGCCGTATCGCAGGCGCATGCTTAGAAAAGCTGGCCGACCGAATCTAATCTCGCGCACGCGCTTACGCTCAAAATACAGAATTTGATAAATGCGGGCCGACACTGCGTGTATTCACGCCATGTCGGCCTGTTTTTTTGCGTGCGCCCAATCTTCCCCCTGCCTTGACACGCAAGGGCCTGGGCGCCAATTTGCCGATCGCATTCAAGCATTAACGAGCAACCAAGAGGGGTCCATATGTCCCGCGCTTTTGTGTTTCCCGGACAAGGCTCGCAAGCCGTCGGTATGGGTAAAGAACTGGCAGACGCATTCCCGGCTGCACGTGAAATTTTTCAAGAAGTCGACGACGCGTTGGACCAAAACCTCAGCCGCTTGATGTTTGAAGGCCCGCTCGAAGACCTGACCTTGACCGAAAACGCACAGCCGGCGCTGATGGCCGTCAGCCTCGCGGTGATGGCCGTGCTGAAGGTTGAAGCCGGGGTGACGCTCATCGAGCATGCGTCGTTCGTGGCCGGTCACTCACTCGGTGAATACTCGGCGTTGGCGGCAGCGGGGACGTTTTCCATCGCCGATACGGCGCGGTTGCTGAAGCAACGCGGCCAAGCGATGCAAAATGCGGTGCCCGTCGGCGAAGGTGCGATGGCCGCGCTTTTAGGTCTTGATCTTGAGGCCGCTCGCGAAGTCGTGGCCGAAGCTGCAGAGGGTGAAGTTCTTGATACTGCTAATGATAATGCGCCTGGCCAAGTTGTCGTCAGCGGTAAACGTTCCGCCGTTGAGCGTGCG
Source organism: uncultured Rhodospirillales bacterium (assembly GCA_963974935.1). Classification (GTDB taxonomy): domain Bacteria; phylum Pseudomonadota; class Alphaproteobacteria; order Rhodospirillales; family Casp-alpha2; genus UBA4479. The sequence continues at coordinate 130,985 of CAXBEV010000005.1, forward strand.
GTCGCGGTTGCGACCGAAAAAGGCGCAAAGCGCGCCATGCTGTTACAAGTCAGTGCGCCCTTCCATTGCGCGATGATGGCACCGGCCGCCGAGATTATGGCGCAGGCATTGGCCAGCGTGGACATTAAAGCACCATGCGTGCCTTTGATTGCCAACGTCACCGCTGCGCCTGTTGAAGACCCAGCAGAAATCCGTCGATTGTTGGTCGAGCAAGTCACCGGCATGGTACGCTGGCGCGAGAGCTGCATGGTGATGCGCGGCAGGGGCGTTGAAAATTTGGTTGAGGCCGGTGCCGGCAAGGTCTTGTCCGGCCTGGCCAAGCGAATCGACCCCGATTTGAAGGGGCTCAACGTCGGTAAGCCGGCGGACATCGAAGCATTTTTGGCGACGCTTTAACGCGGGGAGACACATAATGTTTGATCTAACAGGTAAGAAAGCACTGGTCACAGGTGCGTCGGGCGGTATCGGCGGTGCAATCGCACGCGCTCTGCATGGCGCAGGGGCGACGGTGGCGCTTTCCGGCACCCGTAAGGATGCTTTGGATGCGCTCGCAGCCTCTTTGGGGGATCGCACGCACGTGACGCCGGCAGATTTGTCCAGTGCCGAGGGGGCGAACCAGCTCATTAAAGACGCTGACGCGGCGATGGGCGGCATTGATATCTTGATCAACAATGCAGGTCTGACTCGCGACCAATTGGCCATGCGGATGAAGGACGAGGACTGGCAGATCGTGCTGGATGTCAACCTGACAGCGGCTTTTCGGCTGTCCCGTGCCTGCTTGCGGGGTATGATGAAGGCGCGTGCCGGGCGGATCATCGGCATTACGTCAGTCGTCGGCGTCACCGGCAACGCCGGGCAGACCAACTATGCGGCGTCGAAAGCCGGCATGATCGGCATGTCGAAATCGTTGGCGCAGGAAGTCGCGTCCCGGGGCATCACGGTCAACTGTGTGGCGCCCGGTTTCATCGAAACTGCAATGACCGACGCGTTGTCGGATGATTTAAAAGCGAAGCTTTTGACGGGCATTCCGACGGCACGTTTAGGCACCGTCGATGATATCGCGGCAGCGTGTCTGTATCTGGCCAGTGACGAGGCATCCTATGTGACAGGACAAACCTTGCATGTTAACGGCGGCATGGCGATGATATAGCCTAGATATCGGCGCCCTGAGAGGGGTGAAGATATCGAGATTATTTCGGACATTTTTTGCCGATTATTTGGCGGCAATGTTCTGGTAAGCCTGGAAAGAGTGTGTTACCAACGCCAACCTTTTTGGATATTTCGACACCAACCGTCGGTGCGACGTGCTACAGACAGTGCTGGCGGGTGGTAAACAAGGGCCCTAGCGGGTCGAGGGCGGGAAGCTCTTAAGTTTAACTACAAACATCGGGGAAAACGACTATGAGTGATGTTGCAGATCGCGTTAAGAAAATCGTTCTTGAGCACCTTGGCGTCGACGAAGAAAAAGTCGTCGAGAACGCAAGCTTCATTGACGATTTGGGCGCAGACAGCCTGGACACCGTTGAACTCGTGATGGCATTCGAAGAAGAATTCTCCATCGAGATTCCGGACGATGCCGCCGAGAACATTTTGACGATCAAAAATGCTATCGACTTCATCGAATCGCAAAGCAGCTAACCCCGATCTGCAGTTTCTGGCCGGATATCTATCCGGCCAGCTGCGATCAAAAACGGATTACGGTCTTTAATCGATGAGACGTGTCGTCATTACGGGTATCGGTGCCATTACCTCGCTCGGCGTTGGCGCCGAGCATATTTGGCAAAATCTCCTCGCCTCGAAGTCGGGTATTTCGCACATCGACCGGTTCGATGTGTCTGATTTGCCTGCAAAAATCGCGGGTTGCATCGTGCGTGGCGACGGCAGCGGCGATACGTTTGATACTGAAGCTTGGGTGTCGACAAAAGATCAGCGACGTATGGATGATTTCATCATCTATGGATTGTGCGCCGCCGATCAGGCGATTGCGGACTCCGGTTGGGTGCCCGAAAGCGATGAAGACAAATGGCGGACTGGTGTTCTGATCGGCTCCGGCATCGGTGGGTTGCCGGAAATTGCGCGGGGCGCGATCAAGGTTGATGCCGAAAACAATCCGCGCCGTCTCAGCCCGTTCTTTATTCCTGCCAGCTTGATCAACTTGGTCTCCGGCCATGTGTCGATCAATCATGGCTATAAAGGCCCGAACCATGCGGTCGTGACCGCGTGTTCGACGGGTGCGCATGCGATTGGCGACGCCGCACGGATTATTATGTGGGAAGATGCCGACGTCATGGTCGCAGGCGGGGCCGAAGGCGCGATCTGCCGTCTCGGCATGGCGGGTTTCTGTTCTGCCCGAGCGCTGTCGACGAATTTCAACGACACCCCTGAAAAAGCCTCCAGACCTTACGACAAGGACCGTGATGGCTTTGTGATGGGCGAGGGCGCAGGCGTTGTCGTGCTTGAGGAATATGAACATGCGAAAAGACGTGGTGCGAAAATGTATGCCGAAGTCGTTGGCTATGGCATGTCGGGCGATGCCCACCATATTACAGCGCCCGCACCAGACGGTGATGGTGCTTTCCGTTGCATGAAGGCCGCGCTGAAGCGCGCCGGTATGGAGCCCAGCGACATCGATTATGTGAACGCCCACGGCACATCAACGCCGTTGGGTGACGAGATTGAGCTTCGTGCGGTTGAGCGGTTGTTTGACGGGCATACGGCGGGCATGTCGATGTCGTCGACGAAGTCCGCCATCGGGCACCTGCTGGGTGCAGCCGGTGCGGTCGAGGCGATCTTCTCGGTATTGGCGATCCGCGACAATGTCGCCCCGCCGACCTTGAACCTCGACAACCCGTCCGTGGAAACACCGATTGATCTTGTGCCGAAGCAGCCACATGAACGTTCGATCAAAGCTGCGTTGTCGAATTCGTTTGGGTTCGGCGGAACCAACGCGTCGTTGATCTTCCGCGAAGTCGACTGACGTCGGCGGCTCAGATGCGCCGCACTATTATTTCAGCATTTATTCTTTTGGTGGTGATCGGCGCGTGCGGTGTCGGCGGCGGGTACTTTTGGCTGAAGCATGCGTACTTCGCGCCGGGCCCGTCGGTCAGCGACACGGTTGTTGAAATTCCCAAAGGTGCCTCGGTGGCCGCCATTGCCGGCATTCTTCAACGCGCAGGCGTGATCAATCAGCCCCGTGTGTTTCGCTTCGGGCATCGCTTGTTCGATGATGCGCGGCCGCTCAGGGCCGGCGAATATCGGTTTTCGGCCAACGCCGGCGCCGCCGGGGCGGCGAAGGTTCTCAAGCAGGGCGAACCTGTGGTCTATAAACTGACCCTCGCCGAAGGCCTCACCAGTACTGAGGCGATAGACCTGCTGCGCCGTGATCCGGTACTCAAAGGCGATATTGTCGGTGTGCCCGACGAAGGGACGTTGCTGCCGGAAACCTATCACTTCCATCGCGGCACGACGCGGGCGGAAATGGTGCGTCGCATGCAAAATGCGATGGACGCCGCCCTTGATGAGTTGTGGGCGAAACGCCAGGATGGCTTGCCGCTCACCAGCCCCTATGAGGCGGTTATTTTGGCGTCCATCGTTGAAAAAGAGACCGCATTGGCGTCTGAGCGTCCGCATGTGGCCGGCGTGTTTATCAACCGCCTGAAGGTGCCCATGCGCCTGCAGTCCGATCCGACCGTGGTGTATGGCATCACCAACGGCGAAGCGCCCTTGGGTCGCGCGCTGACGCGCCGCGATCTGGATACCAAGACGCCTTACAACACCTATCAAATAGATCGTCTGCCCCCGGGTCCGATTGCCAACCCGGGCCGGGAATCGATTGCCGCCGTGCTGAACCCGCTGCAGACCAAAGATCTGTATTTCGTCGCCGACGGCACCGGTGGTCATGCGTTCGCCGCGACCTTAGAGGCGCACAACCGCAATGTGCGGGCATGGCGAAAGCTGCGGCGGGCGAAGTAGCTTTTTGGACGGGGAGGTCCCGGATAACGCCTTCAGCATTTCCGGGATGACGATACATAAAAATTCGTCATCCCGGGCGCAACGCGACCCGGGACCTCCCCATCAACCCTTTTTCGGCGCCCGCGCCATCAACGCGTCAAACAACGGTCCCGGCAGCGCGCTGAGCAGGCGCATCATCAGCATCATCGGCCAGGGGAAGGCGATAGCATGCTTACCGGCGGCAAGGCCGCGGTGAATGATCTCGGCGGCGTGTGGCGCCTTCATGAGCATCGGCATTGGGAAATTGTTGGCGTCGGTGATGCGGCTCTCGACGAAGCCCGGATAGATCATACTGAGCCCGATACCGTCTTTGGCGAGGCCTGGTCGGATCGCATCGCCCCACGCTTTCACCGCAACTTTGCTGGCGGAATAGGCCGGTGCCGTCGGCATGCCGCGAAACCCGGCCAACGAGCTAACGATCCCGATGCGGCCGTGCCCATGGGTTCGCATCGCGGCGGCGGCCGGCAGCACGGTGTTGATGACCCCGGTAATGTTGATATCGATGATCCGCCGCGTTTGATCTGCATCCTTGGCGTCGCTGCCGGCGCCACCCGAGATGCCGGCGTTGGCGATCACCAAATCCAGCGAGCGGGCTTTGTCCGCGGCATCAATCAACTGGGTGAGGGCGTGCGAATCGGTGACGTCGAGAATGTAACCTTCAGCCTCAGCGCCCTTGACCCGGCATGCCTGCACGGCGACATCCAAGCGGTCTTGATCGCGCCCGATGAGCGTAATCCGTACGCCCGGCTTTGCCAGTTCGGTGGCCAGCGCGCGGCCAATACCGCTGGAACCACCGGTAATGAGGATCGAGGAAAATGTTGGCATCTTCATCGAAGCCTTATAGCGCATTCCGGGTGTCTGTGCGATACGGTATCGGTTCGTCGCCATCGCTTGAGGCCCCCGTCTGAGGCGGGTAATGTGATTGCTGAATCGTGGCTAAAGACGGCCCATAGGGGGAATACGCGTGACATTGAATTCAATGACGGGCTTTGCGCGCGATAGCGCCGAATTCGCGCACTGGTCTTGGTCGTGGGAGCTGAAAAGCGTAAATGCTAAAGGGCTCGACGTGCGTCCTCGTGTGCCATCAGGCCTGGATGCGGTTGAAACCGAAGTGCGCGCCCGCACTGGGAAAGCGTTTAGTCGCGGCAACATAACCGTGGGCCTTGCGCTCAAACGGCAATCCGGCGAGGTCGGGTATCGGATCAACAACGATCACCTAGAACGCATGATCAGCGTTGCGTCGGATTTGGCGCAGCGCTTGCCGGATGCACGCCCGGCCAGCATTGACGGCTTGCTGGCGCTGCGCGGTGTTATCGAGACCGAAGAAGAAGACGCCGATGACGATGCGAAAAAAGATCTGGAACGCGCCCTGTTGACATCGTTTGATGCGGCCATCAAAGCGCTGGCCAGTGCGCGCGCCGAAGAAGGCGCTCGGCTTGAGGTCGTCCTTTCCGGTTTCATGGCTACGTTGGCCGATCTGCATGCGCAAGCAACGAGGACCGCTGAGGTCCAAGGCGACGCGATCCGCCAACGTCTGCTTGAACAGATCACGACGTTGATGACCGAGGCATCGGGGCTTGATGCCGGACGTCTTGAACAAGAACTTGCCATCGTCATGAGCAAAGCCGACATCCGTGAAGAACTCGACCGGCTGCAGGCACATATCGCGTCGGTCGGCGAGATGATGGCCGAAGGCGGCGCAATCGGGCGACGGTTGGACTTTTTGTGTCAGGAACTCAACCGAGAGGCCAATACGATCTGCTCGAAAGCGCATGAAACGGAACTTACGCGGATCGGTCTCGAGATGAAGGCAACCATCGAACAATTTCGTGAGCAGGTGCAGAACATTGAGTGATCCAACGTCCCCGCAAATTAGTATTCATCGGCGTGGTCTGATGCTGGTGTTATCGTCGCCGTCGGGCGCCGGTAAATCGACGATTTCCCGCGCCTTGTTGAAAGGCCATCCGGACCTGACGATGTCAGTGTCCGCCACGACGCGACCGATGCGCCCAGGCGAGGTCCAGGGTAAAGACTATTTCTTTATTAATGTTGAAGAATTTGATTCCATGATTTTGGCCGGTGAGTTTCTTGAGCATGCCAAGGTGTTCGACAACCGTTACGGCACCCCGCGCGGACCGGTCGAAGAGGCGTTGCGTGCCGGCAATGATGTGCTTTTCGACGTGGATTGGCAGGGTACTCAGCAGCTCCAGGAAAATGCTCGGGACGATTTGGTCAGCATTTTTATTCTGCCGCCGTCCATTGAAGAACTTGAGCGACGCTTGCATACCCGCGCCCAAGACAGCGACGAGGTCGTCAAAAGGCGTATGGCCAAGGCGACATCGGAAATGAGCCACTATGCGGAATACGACTACATCATCGTCAACGAGAACATCGAACAAAGCGTCGCTGAAGCCGAGGCGATCTTGGCGGCTGAGCGCTTGAAGCGGGAACGTCGGGTTGGGCTTGGTGATTTCGTCCGCGACATGGGTGTCGGCAACGACGGATAGCGGCATTAAAGCATCCGGGCTAAGGCGCAAAATTGCTCAATGCTTAGCTGTTCGGCACGGAGCGTCGGCTCGATCCCCGCTTTTGCCGGATCAAGATCGATAGATTTCAAAGAGCTCCTCAACATTTTCCGACGCTGTCCGAACGCGGCGCGGGTGACGGCTTCCAGCTTCGACTTTTCCGCCTCAAACAACGGCGCTTCGCGCGGAATCAGTTCGATCACGGTCGAAGTGACTTTCGGCGGCGGCGTAAAGGCGCGGCGGTCGACGTTGAATAGGATGCGTGCTTTACATAGCCACTGCACCATCACCGCAAGTCGGCCATAGTTAGATGTCGCGGGCTCGGCACAGATACGCTCGGCGACTTCGCTTTGGAACATCAAGACCATCCGCTCAAGGCCGGCTAAATCGTCGAGCCAGCCGATCAGCAGCGGTGTCGAGATATTGTAGGGCAGGTTGGCGATGATCACGCGGGGCGCCGGTGCGACTTTGGACGGCACAACGGAAAGTGCGTCTTCATTGATCAGCGAGAATGTATCGGGGTAGGCGGCGAGCAACGGCTGTAGTGCGGCGATGCAGCGATCATCACGCTCAATCGCGTGCAGCGAGGCCGGATTGTTTTCCAAGATACCCCGGGTGAGGCCACCGGGCCCTGGGCCGACTTCGATTACATGGCGGCCCGTCAGGTCGCCCGCCGCGCGTGCAATGCGTTGCGTCAGGTTGGCATCCAATAAGAAATGCTGGCCTAGGGATTTGCGCGCGCCGAGCCCGTGCTCGCGGATCACATCACGCAGCGGCGGCAGCTTCGGGGGGGATTCAGTCATCTGCATGCCGCCGTCTGTTGGAGGATATTTCGCCGGCCATTCTTAACGCTGCGATCAGGCTGTCCGGCTCAGCGATGCCTTTGCCGGCGATGTCGAGCGCGGTGCCGTGATCAGGCGAGGTGCGCACGAATGACAACCCCAAGGTCACGTTGACGGCGCGGTCCACATCCAGCGCTTTGATCGGGATCAGGGCTTGGTCATGGTACATGCAGAGCGCGGCATCATAGCCGTCGCGGGCGCGAGGCGTGAATAATGCATCCGGCGGCACCGGACCGAACACGTCGGCATCCAGGTCTTGCAGGGCTTTGATGGCCGGGCGGATGATACGGTCTTCGTCGTCACCCAAAGTGCCGGCTTCACCGGCGTGGGGATTCAGGCCTGCGACCGCCAGACGAGGTGCTAAGACGCCGAAATCGCGCCTGAGCGCCTCGATCACCATGCGGCCTTGGGTCACAATGCTCTCGGTCGAAAGCGTGTCGAGAGCGGTCCGCAGCGGCACGTGAACGGTCACCGGCACGACGCGCAACATGGGTGACGCCAGCATCATCACGGGCAGTGCGCCGCCGTCCAAGTCGCCCAGATACTCCGTATGGCCTGGAAATTTAAACCCAGCGGCATAGAGCGTGTCTTTTTGGATTGGATTGGTGACGATGGCGCCGGCCTCGCCGGCCCGCACCAAGTGCACGGCGCGGGTGATGGATTCAATCACGGCTGCCGCGGTCTCGGGTGAAGGCTTTCCTGGTGTTGCTTGCGCGGATGCGTTTAGGGATATGACCGGCAGCGCGTCGGTGAAGACATTCAAGGCCTCGGCAGCTGTTTCAACAACATGGATCGGCACGTCGAGCCCCAATGTGGCCGCAATCGCGCAAAGCCGATCTGCATCGTCGAGGGCGACAAAAGGCGTTAACGACCTCCGATGGTTCGCCCACGTCTTAATCGTCAACTCGCCACCGATACCCGCAGGCTCGCCCATAGTAAGGGCGTTCACAAGCAGGGGCGGAGGTGTGGACATCTTTTGCGCCTACAGTCGAATGTCGATGAAGGCCTCGCGGCGGAGTTTATCTTCGTGCTGTCGGGCCATACGGCTGAGGCGTTCATTGAGTAATTGCAGACGAATCATTTCGCGGGCCTCTGCAATCGGATCGCCACCCTCGGCGGTATTACGTGAACACACCATCAGCACGATGACGCCGTTATTCGTGCGCAACGGTTGGCTGACTTGGTTGGGCTGAAGCGACGCCACCATATTGCGGAATTGCGGGTTTAATTTGTCCAACGAGAACTCACCCAGATAGCCGGACAACTCGCTGCCTTGGGACTCACCCAAACCAGCGAAGGACTCGCAATTGGCAGCGCTTTCGGCCAAGCTTTTGGTGCGTGCCGTAATGTTGGATACGGTCAGCGGGTCTGCGTCTGGCGGAATGGAAACGTGCAATTGATGCAATCCGACCGTGACGTCAGCGGCACCTTTCTCGAAGCCGCGCGCCGTGCGTTGATCGCGCAACAGTACGATATGGACGCCGTCATTCGTCGTGAGCGGCGGGGTGATCTGACCCGGCTGTAATTGAGTGACGACGGGTCCGATGTCGGGGCCAAGGTCGGCGGCGGTGTTCCAGCCCATGTCGCCGCTTTGCGTGGCCGTCGCAGCCTCAGAAAAGTTCTGCGCCATTTGCGGCCAACTGGCACCCGCTGCGATCTGTTCGTGGATACGATTTGCGACTTGTTGCACTTCGCTTGCGGGTTTTTCGTCGAAGGCGAGGAAAATTTCAGCCGTCAGGTATTCCGGTTTGCCGGCTTTGGCGCGTTCCGCGCTTAAGACGTCTTCCACCTCTTGATCCGAGATTGTGACGAGGCGGCGAAAAAGACTACCGACGACGCGGACCCAGGCCTGTTCGGCGCGGAACTGCTGCTCAAGTGTGTAGATATCCAGCCCACGGCTCTTTAAAAAAGTCTCCATGCCGTTTGCAGGGATATCGCTCTTTTTTTCCATGCTTCGAATGGCGTTGGCGATGTCATCTTCTGACACCTGAATTTCAAGGCGCTGGGCTTCCTGCAGATGCAGTTTCTCGACAATTAAGCGGCGTAAAACGTCAGGCGCAATGCGTTGTTGGGTTTCTGGTGTATTCGGCAAATTGGAAAAGGTGATGATTAGCCCAATGCGCTGGGTCAAGTCGAAAACGGAAATCACATCATCATTGACGACGGCGGCGATGTTGAGAGATTGCGCGTCACCTTGGCGCGGCATGGCGCTAATGAGTAACGCTGTGGTGATCACCAATGTGGTGGCGAGCCTGCCCAAGCAATAACGTGCGCCCGGTAAAATCGCGCGGGCAGCGCGAGATAAGTCAGTGGTTACAGAAGTGAGGCTATGCATATCCATTATCGTCCCTATTGACCCTGCGACACGCCGGTACTGATTTCACCTAACGTTTTTAAGACCAACGTAAAGGTGATCGTATCGCTCGGCTTAAGGTCGCGATCTTCGAAGAATGATCGCGCCAGCGCCGTGGTGAAGCGGACGCATTCGTCTTCGTAAACCAAACGCATGCCAAGTGAGCGCATTTCTGATTCGTTCAAATCGCGAAGGGCGGAGACAGAGCCGGACCAGTTGCGATTGAATTTGGAACTCAACTGCCCGGAAATTTCCTCACGGCCACCAAATTCGCTGCTCGATTGCTGATCAATAAATGTGTAATCAAGATTTAAACGCAAGGGAGCGCCGCCGATTTGGGTGCTCAGCTCATTACGTTGTGGCGACAAATTGTCCGGGCTGAATTGTGTGCGGTAAAGCAGGTCGATATAGCGCTTCGGGCTCATCTGAACGGTGGCGACCACATCCGAGAAATTGTCATCTTGACCGGATGCTTGTGCAAAACTGGAACTGACCCGAGGACGGTAGGATTGTCCGATAAAGAAAGCGCCGTTACCGTAACCCTCGGTGCTGACCACATAGTTGACGCCGTAATTGATGCGCGTACCACCGTCGACGCGGTCAATGCCGTCATACAAATTTTCGCGGAACAGATTGGTCTCGTCAAATTCGATTTCTTGGCTGTCTTCGTTTGGGATATTATCCGGGTTGCCGCCGTTAGGTGCGACAGTGACCGAAGCTTGCGGTTCGACCGTTTGATTCAATGCGTCGCCCGCACGCACCAGCGGGAGCCGCCACGCAAACGTGGCACGGGGTTGAATGCGGCCGCTTAACCCTGAAAATTCGCTGCCGTCGTTCTTGGTTACATTTGATGCGTGATACCCGTCAGCTGCCAATGAAACGGACGCCGTATACAATTCACCGAAAGCCCCGTTGAATGGCCGCTCCCACCGTGGGCGGAAGGAAATCCGGCGCATGTCGACGCCTTCGTCACGCATTAAGTTGATCGCGTTGAAATCAAACGCGCTGAAACCGCCCAATCGATCCCGACTGCCGACGTAATTAAAGTCATACATTGGTAGGATCAGCGGTGTTTCGTCAGCATTGGATTCGGCGCGTAAGTCCTTAAATGCGTAGGTGTTCACGACTTGATAATTGCGCCCCCGAAAGCCTTCGATATAGCCGCGCGTTTCCAAAACCGGGTCGGTCTCGAATCCGTAACGCCGCATATAGGTGTCATCGGAGGACGCCTGGATGTTGGCACCGGCACGCCACGTAGGGTCGAGATGGAACTCTGATTCTAAGTCGATGTAGCCCCGCAAGCCACGGTCCGGGTCGTCGGCGACAAAACTCCCCTGCGCATTGATCTCGCCTTTGCGGTAGAGGCTGCGATACTCGGCATACATGCCTGATCCACCGTCGGTCGTGAGCAGTGGGCTGAGTGTTGCATCCTGATGCTCATCAATCGCCCAAAAGTATGGCGCATCAAGGCGAAAGCCTAGGTCACTGGAATTTGCAAAGCTCGGGGCTAAGAAGCCCGAGCGGCGCTTAACAGTCGGATCCGGGTGCGAAAAATACGGTGTATAGGCAACCGGCACGCCAAATACCTCAAGCCAGGCGTCACGATATTCGACTTGTTGCTCGGTCGCATCGTGAGTCACACGCACGGCTTTCAACTGCCAAATGGGTGCGCGGCTAGGATCTTCTTTGCAAAGATCGCAGGGCGAGTAGACCGCATTGCTCACATCGGTGTACCTGCCGTCTGAACGCCTTGCGCCTGAACCGGCAACGCGGGTGCGGTCGGCCATGATCAAGCCGATGTTATAGACCACGCCGTCTTTGAGATCGCCGGTGATCTCCATCCGCTCGCCGAACATCACTTCGCCGTTGGTTTCCGTCAACGACACGTTGTCAAATGCCTGCACGATATCGGTTTTTTGGTTATAAGTGACTTTCTCGGCGCGCAGCGTTCGTCCAGCATAAGTGACTTCCACGCGACCCGTGGCGGTGATCAGGCCTAAGTCGCGATCAAACGTCATGCTGTCGGCGTTGAGAGATGCTTTCGGCGCATCTGATGGGGGTGAGGCGGGGGCGGGCGCGCTTGTTGTTGTGTTGGCGGCGGCAGGCGTTGATACCTGCGTTTGCGCCGGCGCTCGGTTCTTCGGCGCGGCGGTGGGTGCCTCAGGCGCTTGCGCGCCAAAAAGGGTGCCGAGCGGGCGCGTGGTTGAGGCATTTGATGCCGGGCCCGGCTGCACACGATTGGCTGGTCGAATTTGACGACCTTGAATGCGAGGGACGGGCTGCGTTGTTGTGGATGTTTCGCCTGCAATCGAGAGCGGTTTCGGCGCGTTGAAGAGCGTTCCAAGTGGGCGCGCGGTTCCATCCGTAGGTGCGCTGATTGCTGGTTGGGCTGAGGGTTGTGAAGCCTGAGTCGGGGTTCGGTTCCAATCGCTGGGTAAAACTGAGCCCTGGCTTTGAGGGGCGCCTTGCGTGGTGCGACCGAACAGGCTGCCAAGCGGACGCGCAGTGTCAGGTGCTGCTGCAAGGGCGATATTGTTTGGTAACGGCAGGGTGGTCGCAGCGGTAACCACGGTGGCTGCCAAAGCGCACATTCGCCAGTGCTGTATCGTGCGTTTCCGCCGCATTAGCCGTCCTCAAGGTGCAATAACATGCCGAGCCCCAACAGCGTCGCCACCCCAGATGGCGTCCATGCCGCCAAGGTCACCGGGATACTATCGGAAAGTCCCAGTGCGTAAACGACATCCGAGAAAAAATACAAAAGAAATCCGGTCATGACACCTGCCGAGATGATGAAAGTTGTCCCGCCGCGCCTGGAATTCTGGCGGAGCGTGAATGTGGCGGCGATCAGCACCATCGCGCACATCAGCAATGGCGAGGCGAGCAGGGTGTTGAGGTGCAATTTATGGCGTAGTGCCGAAAATCCTGAATCTTCGAGGGTTTTGATAAAGTCCGACAACGCCCAGAACGACATCGTTTCGGGCGGCGCGAAACTGTCCTGAATTTTTGCCAGTGTCAGGTCGGTCTCTAGCCAATATTCCTTGAACGCGAGAGGGGCTTCTTCGGGTTTTTGGATGCGGGCGTTCAACATGTACCAAAACCCGTCTTCGAGCTTGGCATAATCGGCATCGATTCGCTCGCGAAAATTGTCGGTGCCTTCATAGACAAACACTACGACATCGGTTAGTTCCACGTCTGTGCCTTGTTGGAACACCGAGCCCGCATGCACCACCGATTGGCCGACCGAATTCGCTTGGCGCAGCCAGAACCCGGCGTCAGATACGGCAAGGAAGTTTGATTGGCCCTTAAGTAAAGTGGCCTCAAGCCGTTCGTAGCGGGTCAGTAGGGTTGAGGCGAGGGGATTGAGCACCATGATGTGCAACAATCCCAGCAACGCGGCCAACGCCAACACCGGCAACAAGAACTGCCACGCCGAAACCCCGGCGGCACGGGTGATCACCAATTCGTGGGTGCGCGCTAAGCGCCAAAATGCGGCCATGCCGCCGAACAGGATGGCAAACGGAAATAATTTTTGCCCGAGGTGCGGTAACCTGAGAAATGCGAACTCCAGCACATCGGTAAAGTCGATGTTCGGCAGCGCCGAGGTGCGGCGTAAAAGCTCGATGCTGTCAAAAAGCATAACGACCAGCAAAAAGATACCGAAGCATGCAAAGAAACTCACCAAAAAATGGCGCCCGATATAGGTCGAAAGGGTGAGGGAAATACGCATGTGGTTATGCCGGCTCCAAGTTGCGGCGCTGCCGCTTACGTTTGCGTGAGCCCGGTGCTTTCGGATGGCGGAACAGCATGAAGAGCGCGATCGCGGTCGGCAGAACAGGCAACAGGTAAAGGAGTGGCGTCAATTCTAAATGCTTGGCGACGACGTTCTCCAGTCCTACCGCGGTGCCCTGCAAGGCGATCATGATCACCACGGCGATCACCACGCGCATGCTTTGGCTGCGGCGCGTAATCGGGCCATACAGCAAACACGCTAAACCGACCATAGCAAAGGCCACGCCTAAAAACGGGGTGACGAGGCGTTTGTGTAGTTCGACTTTGTACTTACCCCAGTCGTTTTCGCCGATATCTTCTTCGTCTTGGTCAAGGTTGATCAATTCGTTCATCGAACGTTCTCGAGGCTCGCGGTAGCGGTCCGAGATGCTTTCTTTGGATGTCGGGACTTCAAAAACATAGCGGTCGAAGTACAAGATCGAGAGTTTTTGATCTGCGCCGATGGTTTGGCGGTTGCCTTTGTACATGACCACGCGTGGGCCACTTTCGGTGTCGACCAAGGCACCCCGTTCCGCCATCAACGTGGCGGGAGCGTCGCTTTTGCGCTCGTCGTGCACCAAGATGCCCAGCAACTGCCCGTCAGGTGAACGTTCGCGCACATAGACCGTCACGCCGTCTGAAATGACGTTGAACGAGCCTTCGCGCAACAGTACGTGGGCGTATGTGTTGCGGACTTCCCACTGTAACAGGCGAAAGGCGCGATATGATTCCGGCAACAAGAACAAGTTCAAGACATAGCCGGCAAGCAGCACGATGGCGGTCAAGATCAGCGCCGGTTTGGCGAGGCCGAACTGACCGACGCCGGCGGCGCGCATGACCACCAACTCGCGGTCCGTGATCATCTTGGAAAAGGTGAAGACGACCACCGCAAATAGGGCAATCGGTAAAATCACGGTGAGAAAGTTCGGCAACAACAGCATCGTCATATAGATGAAGGTGCCCGCATCAACACCCCGGTTGACGATCATTTCGACAAAGCGAAGTGACTGCGAAAGCCAGATAATGCAGGTCAAGCCGGCGGTGACCAGCACCATGCCGGCGAACAACTGCCGCAGCACGTATCTTGTGTAGCTGTTCATGCGCTCAACGCCCACCAAAAATGCGTCCCCAAACTGTGCCATTGGTGGGAAAAAATCAAGGAATCCCCGTTAATTAGACGTTTTATAGTTAATGGGACTCGCGGTTTTTATAAATGCGCGATGTCGGTTTCCGCGATGAAGGTGCTGCCGTCGCAAATTGTGTCGGCAAGGCCTGGCGCTTCGACCAGCAAATGCCGTGCGAAATAGCGCGTCGACACGAGGCGCCGCGCCGCCAATAGCGGAAATTCGTCGGCGCGCCGTTGCGCGGCTTCCATGCCCAGCACCATCAGCCATCCGCCGACTGCGATCCCCATCAGGCGCAGATAGCTAACCGCGCCGGCTTGTGTGCCGCCGGGGTCCTTGGGAAACGTTTCGACCATCCATGCGGTCGCGCGCTCCAGCGCATCGACGGCGGTGGTCAGGCGGGCGTGGGCAGACCCCATATTCGCGATGGATGCACGGATGTCTTTGATCAGCATGTTGGCGATCTCGCCACCGTCGCGGGCGACTTTGCGGCCCGCCAGATCAATGGCTTGGATGCCGTTGGTGCCTTCATAGATCGGTGCAATCCGCGCATCGCGCAGATGCTGGGCGGCGCCGGTTTCGTTGATGAACCCCATGCCGCCGTGCACCTGGACGCCGGTATTGGCAACATCGACCCCGACATCGGTGCTCCACGCTTTGACGACTGGCGTCAACAGATCGACGTAGCCTTGCGCCTTGGCGGCAACGGCGGCGTCCGGATGGCGGTGCGCAACGTCCAACTGGGCGGCGACCCAGTATGCCAAGCCGCGCACAGCTTCGGTTTTTGTGCGCATATCGAGCAGCATGCGTTTAACGTCGGCGTGTTCGATGATGGCGACCGCGTCCTTGCTTTTGCCGTCAATCGCGCGGCCTTGGGGGCGTTCTTCGGCGAACGCGCGGGCGCGCTGATAGGCACGCTCGGCAATCGCCACGCCTTCAAGGCCGACGGCCAGACGCGCGTTGTTCATCATCGTGAACATGTACTCCAGGCCGCGATTTTCTTCGCCGACCAAATAGCCGACGGCGCCGTCGTTCTCGCCGTACAGCATCACCGCCGTCGGACTGGCATTGATACCAAGCTTGTGCTCAATGGACGCGCAGCGCAGGTCGTTGCGTGCGCCGAGTGAGCCGTCTTCATTGACCAAAAACTTCGGCACCACAAATAGCGAGATCCCTTTGACGCCTTCCGGCGCATCGGGGGTGCGGGCCAAGACCATGTGCACGATGTTGTCGGTGAAGTCGTGCTCACCGTATGTGATGTAGATTTTCTGGCCGGAAATCCGATAGGTATCGCCGTTGCGCTCTGCTTTGGTGCGAATGCGACCGAGGTCTGAGCCGGCCTGCGGCTCGGTCAAGTTCATGCTGCCGGTCCAGGTGCCTGTGACCATGTTTTCCAGATAGACCGCCTTCAAGGCCTCTGAACCATGGGTCGACAGCAACTCCGCGGCACCGCCGGTCAGCAATGGGCACAAGCCGAACGACATGTTCGCCGCATGCCAGATTTCAGAGGCGCCAGTTGATACCAGCCAGGGGAGGCCCTGGCCGCCGATTTTCGGGTCAAACGGCATCGAATTCCAGCCGCCGTCGATGAATTTCTTATAAGCGTCTTTGAAGCCTTTGGGGGTGCGCACGACGCCGTTCTCCAGCGTGCAGCCCTCGGCATCACCGCTCATGTTCAGCGGGTCCAGGACATCGGTGCCGAGCTTACCGGCCTCTTCGAGGATCGCCGCCACTAAATCAGGCGTGGCGTCTTCGTAGCCCGGCAGTGCCGCAATATCGTTGAGTCCGGCGATTTCTTCCATCACAAAGCGCATGTCTTCGATCGGGGCGCGATAAGTGCTCATCAGATATCCTCCGTTATTCGCTCAGCAGTGTCGTCAGATTAAGACCACCTGCCGTGTTGCCTTGTTTTGCGGCCAAGGCTTCAAGATCGAAGCGTCGGGCCGCACGTTCCGTTGCGGTGACCAGCATTTCCGTGATGACGCGTGCGACATCTGCCGGCAGCGCGCCTTCGTCAACTGTGCCGATATCTTTGATGCGGGCGTCGGGGAGCGGTGCTTCCAGTGTCTCGTCGCCCAAAAAGTCCGCGCGCAGGATCAGCGTGCCGTTGCTCAACACCACTTGATCGATGACAAAGGCTTGCCCACTGGCCGCTGCCTCGTTTGGGTTTTCCGCACGGCGCGCCCAGGCGCGCGCGCCATCACGGAGCCGAACCCAGTTCGCACGTCCATCGACGATGTCGAGTGTCACGATGGGGCGATCGATGACCAATTCGCTGATGCTGATCGCTTTGCCGGCCGGCTTGGCGGCATCGACTTTGAGTTGGATCAAGGGGGCATAAAAGGCGTCACCGACCTCAAATCCGGCGGGGTTGGCTATTCTTATGCCGATAATCTGGCCTTCGCCGGTTTTCAGTGACATCTGCGCTTCAGCGACGGTCAACGGCACTTTCAACGCGCGCGAGCCGACATCTTCGATGCCGTTTTTGATCACCGCATCGATGTTGAACAGCACATAGGTGACGGAGCCCATGACGAACACAATCGTCGCCACCATCGCCAAGCCACCGTAGATGAACGCGCGTCGCATCAGGCTATCCCCATGCCTATCCCAAGGTAGGAAGGCTTTAGACTAAACGGCTATTTCCAGGTCGCCGTGACGATATCCGCCGGCTAGATATGCGGCAAGCTTCGTGTGCTTATGGTTGCGGCCGCGAGAACACCAGCGTACTGGCGTCGGACTGTTCGGGCTGGAAGCGATAGCCGCCGTCGCTGAATTTTTTCAGGCCCGCCACGGTGTCGATACGGTTTTTGATCATGTAGCGCGCCATCATGCCTCGTGCCCGCTTTGCGAACATGCCGAGCACGCGGGATTTGCCTGCTTTTTCTTCTTTGAAGATCGGCGTCACGATATCGCCGGCGAGCGCTTTCGGACGCACCACCTTGGCGTACTCGTTGGAGGCCAAATTAACCACAGTTCGGTTACTCTGGCCTTCAGTGGCGGTGTTAATCGCGTCGGTAACCCGGGTATCCCAAAAGCCGTACAGGTCTTCGGTATCGCCGATGGCAAACTTGGTGCCCATTTCCAGGCGGTACGGCTGCATCAGATCCAGCGGGCGCAGCAGACCATAAAGGCCTGACAAAATCCGCAGGTGGTCTTGTGCATACGCCAAATCTTTCTCACTCAGCGACGTGGCGTCCAAGCCGACATAGGTGTCACCGGCAAACGAAAGCGCCGCTTGGCGGGCGTTCGCAAGATTGGCGGTCGGCTTGAAATCTTGGAAGCGTTGAAAATTCAACTCGGCCAGTTGCTCGGAAATGCCCATCATTCGGCGCAGATCGGCGCGCGTCAGGTTCTTTGCCTGTTTTGCGAGCTTTTTGGTGTCTTTGATCAGCACCGGCTCGGTGAACACATCGGTGATCGGATCGCTCTCAAAATCGAGCTTCTTTGCGGGTGAGATGATCGCAAGCATCGGCGGTTTCCTCATTTGATCAAAGTGGCTTCCGACCGTACATATAGGGGATCGCGCGCCGCTATTAAACACCCCCGCGAGACTCAGGAGACTCTGATGCTAAAGATGTACGGTCTTAAAAATTGCGACACCTGCCGCAAGGCGCGAAAATGGCTGGACGCCGAAGGCATTTCGCACACCTTCATCGATGTGCGCAGCGGTGACTTCACCGCGCCCGACGTCGCGCGCTGGGCGAAGGCGGTGTCGGTCGACGTATTGTTGAACAAGCGGGGTACGACGTGGCGCGGCCTGTCCACCGAAGATCAAGCCTCAGCCGAGACCCCACCCGGCGCCGTCGCGCTGATGGGGGCGCATCCGGCGTTGATCAAACGTCCGGTGTTTGAGACGGCGGACGTAATCCACGTCGGATTTTCGGATGATGTGAAAGCGGCGCTGAAATAGTCCTTCTCCCCCCATACATGCGACCTCTGCGAAACGATTGGTATTTTAGTTTTCTATGATTCCTTCAAATTGTGTTTTGGCGGAGTTTCTCATCCGTGCAAGGTGGTCGTCCCATCCCTTGTCGAGTGCGAGGGTTAGGTCAAACGCTTCAATTCCCTGAGGCAGACCTTCGTGACTTAATGATAGATATGTTCCGCCGGGCACTTCCTCCAAGCGCCACTTCACGGTGCTGGTTTGGTCACCCATGGGCGTGATGGTAAATGTGTATTCCAGTCGAGAGAACGGCTCGGCAACGAGGACCTTGCCCCACATGAGTTTGTCGCCGCTTTCGGTGCCAAACATTTCGTAGTCCCCTTCCACCAAAGGTGCCTTCGGCTTATGAAACCACAATGCAAGTTTATCAGGGTTGGTAAGATAGGCCCACACTTCGGAGGGTGTTGCTTTCAGGTAGATTGATTTGTGTAGTACTGTTCCGGTCATTGGATATCTCTCTTAATTTCTGTTTTTAATGTGTTGAGACGGTCTTCCCAGAAGGTATCGAAATAGCTGAACCAATCGAAGACCCGTTTTATTCCGTCGGCATTTATTGTATTCACCCGTGATCTACCGCTGGTCCGCACAGATATAAGATCGCCATCTTGCAGAATTGTGAGGTGCTTTTTGACCGCTGCTCTGGTCATCTGGAAGTTGTCGGCAACCTCAGCAATCGTCATATCGCTTTTTGCCAACAACTGAAGAATGTTTCGACGCGTGGGGTCGGCCAGAGCTCGAAATCCCATCTGCTCAGTACTTGTCATTGTTGCACCGGCAGGAAATCAAATGCCCCATCCTGATACAGATAGGCAATGCATGGCTCATTCGAAACACACGCAGAAATGTGCGCCATGCCTTTAGGAATGCTGTAGAACGAACCTGGGCCTATTCTCTGAGTGTTTTCCGGATTTTCTTCGCTAGCGTAGTGGATCATTTCGCCTCGCAATATTACACCATACATATTTGCTGACTTCACATGCGGCGGGCTTACCGTTCCGGCGGGCAACTTGACCAATGCCTGATAAGGTTCTGTGAACCTGTCCCCTTGCAGGGCAGCAAAAGCTACGCCTTCAGGTGTCGGTTCCCATGCGAAATTGGTTGCGTCTAGCAATGTAATCTGATCAGCACTTGCCAATGCGGGCACTAAAAGCGTTCCGATAATTGAGGCTAAGAAGAGTTGTTTCATTTTGATCCCTTAGTAATACCGTTTGGTATCTCTTAATATGAAACCATACGGTATTATGTCAAGCCTAAGGTTGTTTTTTTTATCGTGACGGACGTTAGGTCGCGCCGGCGCCGTCGCGCTTGATGGGCGCGCACCCGGCGTTGATTCGAGATGGCGGACGACGTTCGAGTTGGGTTTTCTGACGAGGTAAAAGCGGCATTGAAATAATCACCGCATGTCCCGCGCCTCCGCGTCATCCTGAACTTGATTCAGGATCTACGCTCCGTCACGCACGGCACTGCCGGTATGCGCGCCACCGTGGGTCCTGAATCAAGTTCAGGATGACGCGGGGGAGAGGGTGTGCTGACGCAGAAGTGGCGCAATACCGTGGTCCAGGGGCCTCTTGTCTGTGAAGCGGGCTTTCTCTCTACAAATGCAAAGGCCCGCTCGCATGCAGCCACGCCTCAAGACCGCCACGTAGATAATACGCGTCATGTCCTTCGGCGCGCAGCGTCGCCACCGCGCTCTGGCTGACCGCGTGACCGTGCACGCAATAGCAGACCACAGGGGCGTCGCCGGGCAATGTCTTGGCCCAGGTCGCGACCTGATCGTGCGCGTGCCAGACGGCGCCTCGGATCATCGCAGGCTCGGCCTCGACCGCAGGCTTTTTGCGGACGTCGACAAGGGTGACCGGCGCATTAAATTTCAACAAGGCTTCGAGTTCGGTGACGTCAATGAGGTGAAGGCTCATGATTAACTCCCAGCGGTTCTGTGGCGCGAACGCACATCAGACCAGAAAAATTAAAATATGAAAAAGCGGGCGAGGCCGAACAGTGCGCCGAGTGCAACCATCAGCGGAATGCTGACTCTGCCGCTGATCAGCAACGCCAAGGCGACGGCGGCAGCGGTGACATCGATCCACGCGATCTCGCCGCCCGCATCGATAAACGCAGCGCGCCCCAAAAAGATGCCGAGGCTCAAGATCACGCCGACGACGGCGGCGGTGATGGCGCTGAGCGCATTGCGCGCCCAGGCGAAGCGCTGAATGCTTTCCACATACGGCGCGCCGGCGATGATCAGATACAGCGACGGCAAAAACGTGACATAGGCTGTGACCAGCGCTGTGAGCACGCCCATCATTCCGCCGCTTGTCGACCATCCGGCGAAAAAACCGACGTAGACGGTGACCAAAATCAGCGGGCCGGGTGTGGTTTCAGCCAACGCCAAGCCGTCGATCATTTCGGCGCCCGAAAGCCAGCCGTAAGTGTTGACGCCTGCATCTGCGACATAAGGCAGCACCGCATACGCACCGCCGAAGGTGACGAACGCCGCCGTTGTGAAAAGGTTGATGACATCCAAAAACGGCTGGGTGCCGAACAGCGCGACCATCAGCGCACTCGGTCCGGCCCAAAGCGCTGCGAAGATCAGGCTGGTCTTGATGAAATTGCCGAGCCCGCTGCCGGGGGCAGTTTGCCCCATGACTTCTGCGGCATTGTCCGGGCCGTGCCCGTGCGCAAGGGCGTTCGGCATAACCTTGGCAACAAGGATGCCGATCAGGCCGGCGCCTAACACCACGACCGGGAACGGCACATCGCCGAACTGCAAGGCCGCGAATGAGGCAATGGCGAGGGCGAGGGCGACCGAGCCCTTGCAGGTTTTGCTGCCGATCCGATACACAGCCGCGATGACAATGGCGACGACCACAGGCTTGATGCCGTCCAAGACTGCGGCGACCGCACCTTGGTCACCGAACTTGGCGGCAATCCACGCCAGCGCGATCATTAGAACCATGCCCGGGAGTACGAACATCGTGCCTGCGAACACAGCGCCTTTGACACCGTGCAGGCGCCAGCCGATATAGGCGGCGAGTTGTTGGGCTTCGGGGCCGGGCAGCATCATCGCGTAATTGAGGCCACGCAAAAATGCGCCTTGGCCGATCCAGCGGCGCTTATCGACGCATTCGGTCTGCATCATCGCGATCTGACCAGCAGGGCCGCCGAAGCTTATGAAGCCAAGCTTGATCCAATACGCGGCGGCTTCGCGAAATGTCGGCGTATGTGTGGAATCGGTATTCTCTGAGGTCGTTGAAGGGTTTGTCATATCGTCCAATCCTCCGTCTTCGACTGTGCCGAAAAGACAGGCTATGGCAGCACTTGGACGATACGCGTCTACTACAAAACCGTAGCCGGGCGACTGCCGAATGCCCGATGTCGTGGTTATAAGGCATATGCATCCGGTTTGACCAGCGGCGATATTATGACATGCTCTTCACACAAACGTGAGACCCCGTTAGGGCAACGTGACACGACTTGGCGGGCGTAGCCGTTATGATTTGATCGTCGATCATTCATGTTCGACGCAGGGATTCATATTTTTTAGGGAGACGTTATATGTCCATTCAAAAGAAAACCATTGGCGCTACGCTCGCCACCGCAGCCGCTGCCATGTTCATTGCAGGCGCTGCCATGACCGGCGCGCCGAGCGTTGCGCACGCTGACGTCAAATGTGCCGGGATCAACTCGTGCAAAGGCACCGGTTCTTGCGCCAGCGCGAGCAATGCCTGCAAAGGCCAGAACACGTGCAAAGGTCAGGGCTGGGTGACATCGGAATCCGCTTCCGATTGCACCAGCAAAGGCGGCGCGGTCATTAAAGGCTGATTTCAGCCTTTACGTAGGTTACCATGATGCGGAGGGCTTGGGGTTCCAAGCCCTCCGTTTCGGTTTAGGAGACAACACGTGCGTGACCTCGCCGGCTTTGGTCTGGGTCTCAGGCCGCAGCATTTCCCGAGTATCTTAGGCGACGACCCCGATGCCTGCGATGGTGTCGATTGGTTCGAGATCATTTCGGAAAACTTCATCAGCGTCGGTGGCCCGCCGCTGCGCAACATGCGTGCGGTCGCGGAAAAATTTCCCATCGTCATGCATGGCGTGTCGATGTCGATTGGCTCCGTCGATCCGTTGGACATTGAATATCTGGCCGGCCTCAAAGCGCTTGCCGATGTGGTGCAGCCTAAATTAATTTCCGATCATCTTTGCTGGACCGGTGCGCACGGCCATAACATGCACGACCTTTTGCCGTTGCCGATGACCGAAGCGACGGTGGATCATGTCGCCGCCCGAGTGCGCCAAGTCCAAGAGACGCTGGGCCGGCAAATCCTTTTAGAAAACACCTCAACGTACGTCACCTTTGCCGAAGATGAGATGACGGAATGGGCATTCTTGTCCGAGATATGCGCCCGTGCGGATTGCGGTATCTTGTTGGATGTAAATAATATTTTTGTCTCGGCTTTCAATCACGGCTTTGCCGCATCAGACTATCTGGCCGGCATCCCGGCGAACCGGGTGCAGCAAATCCATTTGGCAGGGCACGAGCACAACGGCGATCACATCATCGACACCCACGACCAGCCGGTGCCGACAGATGTGATGGCGTTGTACGAATCTGCGTTGGCGCATGTCGGTCCGGTACCGACAATGATCGAGCGTGACGGTAACATTCCGCCGTTCGCCGAACTGGTCGCAGAGCTGAAAGGCGTACGCGCCGCTGCGGATCGGGCGTTGTCATGACGACACCGCTCGGTGATCTACAAAAGAAATTTCAAGATCGTTTGCTGCTCGGGGACGACGCGGTCGATCCGCTTTTGGCGAACGGCGGACCGTTTATGAAGGTTTATGATTACGCATACCGCGCCCGCCTGATCGAGGTGATGGGCGAAGACTTCGAAGGCCTGCACACGCTGTTGGGCGACGAACAATTTGCCGATGTGGTGGTGAGCTATGTGAATGCACATCCGCCCCACGAACGTTCGATTCGTTGGCTCGGCAAGCATCTTGCGGCGTGGCTTGCGGAGGCTCCGGCCTGGGCGAAGCAACCGATGATCGCCGACATGGCGGCGTTCGAGTGGATGTTGGGGCTCAGCTTCGATGCACCTGACGAAACCCCGTTGCAGACCAGCGCTATGACCAAAGTGCCCCCCGAGGCCTGGCCGATGCTGACCTTCACCTTCCATCCGTCGCTGAATACGGCGCTGTTGTCTCACGATGTGGCCCCCTTCCAACGCGCCGCCGTCAACGAAGATGAGGAGCCGGATTCTGCCCCCGCGCCCTTTGCAGAGCCCATCACCTGGGCCGCCTGGCGCGATCCAAAAACCATGATAGTCACCTACCGTGCCCTAGATATTGATGAAGCTGCGATGCTGCATGCGGCGTCGACTGGACAAACATTTGATGCGCTTTGTGAAGTCATCGCCGACCTCAGCGACACCGACGACGCGGCTGTCCGGGCGGCATCGATTCTTAGAACCTGGCTCGACTGTGGCTGGATCGTCGGCTTAGACGGCGAAGGGATGAGTTGGTAGTGGGTTTGGTCATTGGCCATCCGTCATTCCCGCGCAGGCGGGAATCCATCGTTGGCATGGACCCCCGCTTGCGCGAGGGTGACGCCGGGCTGCGCATGCCGCACGAGACGGCCCCTAAAGCACCTTACCCGGGTTCATGATGCCGGTCGGATCAATCGCCGCTTTCACCTTGCGCATCAGATCAATCTCGACAGCCGGGGTATAACGGATCAACTCGTCGCGCTTGAGTTTACCGACGCCGTGTTCGGCGGAAAAACTGCCGCCCAATTCGAAAACCAAATCGTTGAGCGGGTCGGTCACGTCGTGCCACTTGGCCATGAAGGCGTCTTTGCTCATGTCGGCGGGCTGGGTCAGGTTGTAGTGCAAGTTGCCGTCGCCGATGTGGCCAAATGTCATCGGGCGAATGCCGGGCACGATGTCTTCGATCAGCGCGTCGGCCTTTTCCAGATAGGTGGCCATCAGCGAGACCGGGATCGAGATATCGTTTTTGATTGAGCCGCCCTCGTAGCCCTGGGCTTCGGGGATGGTTTCGCGGATATGCCAAAGTTCGTGCATTTGCTGGCCGGATTCGGCGAACACCGCATCTTCGACTTCACCGCCTTCAAAGGCGGCTTCCAAGAAATTTTCCATGGCGCTGCGCAGATCATTGCCGGCGCGAGGCGAAGTCAGTTCCATCAGCACATAGGCCGCGTGTTTGTCGTTAAATGGATCGCGGACGCCTTCGGTGTGCTTGCAGGTAACGGCCAAGCTTTCGCGGTTCATGTATTCGAACGCGGTCAGCGCATCGCCGACGGCGCCGGACGCACGCGCAAAAAGTTTGATCACGTTGTCGACGCCGTTGAGTGCGATCAGCACGGTTTGGCGCTGCCGCGGTTTTGGAAACAATTTCAAAACCGCGGCCGTAATGATGCCGAGCGTGCCTTCGGCACCCATAAACAAATGTTTGAGCTCAAACCCGGTGTTATCCTTACGGAGTCCGCGAAGCCCGTTCCATACCTCACCCGAAGGCAGTACGACTTCGAGTCCCAGCACCAGATCGCGGGCATTGCCGTAGCGCAACACATTGGTACCGCCGGCATTGGTCGACAAGTTGCCGCCGATCCGGCAACTGCCTTCGGCGGCCAAGCTGAGCGGGAACAAGCGGTCGGCCTCATCGGCGGCTTTTTGGATATCGGCCAAGATGCAGCCCGCCCCCACGGTCATGGTGCTGTTGACGGGGTCGATGTTAAAAATGCTGTTGAGTCGCTCGGTCGAGATGATGATTTCATCTTCGGCAATGCCGCCGCCGACCAGTCCGGTATTGCCGCCCAAAGGCACTACGCCGATGCCGGCATCGGCACATATTTTGACCACCGCGCCGCATTCGGCAGCATCTTTCGGCCGGGCCACGAACGTCGCATGCCCGGTATAATGACCGCGCCATTCGGTGTTGTAGGCATGGAGTTGCGCCGCCTCTTCAACGACGCCAGCGTCGCCAAGAAGGTCGCGGATTTTTTGTAAGGCGGTGTCTCGATTGCTCATGCGCGGATATTGGCGTCCGCGCCCAGGTTATTCAAGGTCAAGGTGCGAGGTGGGCTTTGGGGAGGTCCCGGATACGGCTGCGCCGTTCCGAGATGACGATCTTTTTGAACTCGTCATCCCGGACGCGCAGCGATCCGGGATCTCCCCCGTCACCGCGTGACAGCCCGCCGCAACCGGTCATTGATCGCGCGGCCAAGGCCGATGTCTGGGATCGGCGCGATGGCAATGCCGGTGACATCGGATCGATCCAGGACGTGCAGCATATCGAACAGATTGGCGGCGGCCTCGTTCACATCACCGTCGACGCTGAGATTAAGGCCGCCCGGAACGAACACATCGGCAAAGCCCAAGAATCCCTCGCCGGGTCGCGGCGCTTCGGCATTGATGCGGAGCGGCAGTGTCGGTGCGTAGTGGCGGCTGAGCATGCCTGGTGATTTCGGGGCGGTGTCGTCGCTCCCCGCGATCAAGAGGGGACCGATCGCGGCTTCGATGTCCTCGGCGGCTAAGCCGCCGGGGCGGAGCAGGGTGGCGGCATTGGACGTCAGATCAATCACGGTGGATTCCAAGCCGACCCCACACGCGCCGCCGTCCAAAATCAACGCGGGCCCACCTTCGTCCGGGCCGGGGAGGGAGGCTTGCACGTGCTGCGCTCGGGTCGGGCTCATGGCGCCGGAGCGGTTGGCGCTGGGCGCTGCAATCGGTACGCCGGCGGCAGCGATGAAGTCCCGGGCCATGGGGGCCGACGGCACTCGGACCGCGATGCTGTCGAGCCCTGCGGTGGTGAGCTGTGCGACCGGGCACGCCGAGGTCTTCGGCAACACCAACGTCAGCGGGCCGGGCCAGAATTTGGCAGCCAAGGCATCCGCGCGTGCGTCCATGATGCCGAGCTTGGCGGCATCCGCCGTTTCCGCAACGTGCGAGATCAGCGGGTTGAAGCTGGGCCGTCCTTTGGCCGCAAAGATCGCGGCGACGGCGTCCGCATTGGTCGCATCACCACCGAGCCCGTAAACCGTTTCGGTGGCGAACGCGACCAGTTGCCCGTCCCGGATCATCGCGGCCGCATCTTTGATGGCGGCGGCGTCCATGGGTCGGATCGGCGAACGGGTCATGGCTCAGGTTGGGGTTGGGTCTGGCACGCCCGGGCCACGGGCGATGAAGAAGGGGTTTTTGAGGCCAGGCTTACCGTAGCTGAGCGCGCGCCCGTCTTCGGTGATCACCTCGCCGCCGGCAAACATCAACACTGCATGCGCGGCGGCGGTGTCCCATTCCATGGTCGGACCGAAGCGCGGATAGACGTCGGCCTTGCCCTCGGCAATGCGACAGAATTTAAGACTGGAGCCCGCGCTGGTGCGCTCTTTGACGTTGAGCCCATTGAGGTAAGCCTCAGTCTCAGGCGTGTTGTGGCTTTTTGATGCGATGGCGACCAAGCCGTCGGCGGGGGCGCGGCGGCAGGCGATCTGAATGGCGCGGCCTTCGCCACCGTATTGCACGAACACGCCGGCGCGGGTCGCGATGAAGGTGTCTTGTGTGACCGGCAGGTGTACCGCGCCCAACACCGGCATGCCGAGTTCGATCAGCGCGATGTTGACGGTAAACTCGCCGTTTTTGTTGATGAATTCTTTGGTGCCGTCGAGCGGATCGATCAGCCAGAACGGCTTGTCGCCGATGTTCGGCATCTTGCCGGCGGCGACGGATTCCTCGCCGACCAGCGGAATGTCAGTACCGATTTTAGTGCGGATTTCGCGAAAGATCAGGTTTTCCGCTTTGGTGTCGGCCTCGGTGACGGGAGATTTGTCGCCCTTGGTGGCGACGTCAAAATCGCTCGTATAGACCTTCATGATGACCTCGCCGGCGCGCTTGGCGATGTCGCCGATTTGTTCGGCTAGGCCGATCGTGATGTTGAGGGGCATCTTTTTCTCCCGCGTTTTGACCGTCGCGGGACCATCGCGCCCCGGTGCGATTTAGTCAACGGCGAGAACGTGAGCGGGGAGATCCCGGGTCGCTGCGCCATTCCGGGATGACGATGTTTTTGAGTTCGTCATCCCGGACGCGCAGCGACCCGGGACCTCCCCGTCACGTAAGATGAATCTCCTCGGCGATAAAGCGGCTGGCCTCGAAGGTCTCGGACCAATGGTCTGCCGCCATCCCGGCTTTGTGCTTGAGTTGGCCCAAGAACACATCCGGTGTCGGGAGTTGTTCCCACACCGATGGCAAGAATAGGGCGCGCTGGTTGCCGTCCGAAATTACCAAGCCGTCGACACCGGGGCGGAGTTGGCTGAGTAGGTCGGCTTCGTCGGTGACCTGCATCGGTATTTGCGGGCTGAGCACGGATATCGACAACTTCAACGTTTCGTATTCGTCTGCCGTGACAGGCGGAAAGCGGGGGTCTTTGAACGCGGCCTTATAGGCATTCTCGGCGACGTCGACGGCCAACGGGCGATGCGCTTGTGCAGACCCGATGCAGCCCCTGAGCTGGCCGCTTGCGGTCTTTAGGGTAACGAACGCGGCGCCGTCGTCGCTGAGCGCGTTCGGCACGCCCTTGATTTGTTTCAGCATTTGCCCCGTTTTCAAGCCGGTGCGGATGCTGGCATCGGCGATCTGCAACAGCGCGTCGCCGTGGGTCTGCAGTAATTGCTTGGTCGCGGCCTCAAAGTCTTCGGCGGGGGCCTTACAAGTGTCAGCAGCCTCAGGCGCGTCGTCACTTTCATAAAACGCCCAAGCGCCATAGCCGACCACTTTGTCTTTGCTGCCCGCCGTGTCGCCGGAATTGCACATATCGACGGTTTCGACCCGCATGCCGCGCTGCTTTGCCAGATGCAAAAGACCGCTGACGGGAAACCGCCCACACGCACCGTTACGCTCGATCTTGTCAGGTGCGAACGCGGTGATAGCGTCTGCGGTCCGGGCATCGATAGCCCGCGCGCCATCGTAATCTAAAAAGTGGCTGAGGTCGGACGAAATCACGATCAACGTTTCGGGCCCGCCCCACAGCTTTTGCAGCACTGCGGCGACGTCTGCGGGCGATGCTTCACCGACGACGATGGGCACGACTTTGAAGTCCGTCAGCAGTTCTTGCAGGAACGGCAGATGCACTTCCAGCGAATGCTCCTGCGCGTGTGTCGCCGGGAATGCAGTGACCCCCGGCATATCGATGATCAGGCTTTCGGCGTCTTTGTCGACGGGGACGCGGCCCAACGGCGTCTCGAACCCGTCGGCGCCGGACAGCGCCAAACCGCGTACGGCAACCCGGTGGCAGGGGCCCATCAGGATCACCCGCGTGATGATGTCGCGCGCCGGTTTGAGCCGCGCATAAATCTTGCCCGCCGTCGCGCCCGAATACCGATACCCCGCATGCGGCGCGATGATTGCTTTCGGCGCTGTTGTCGACGTTGGGGCGGGCGCATTTAGGTACGCTTGTACGTCTCGTTTTAAGACGTCGGGCGCGTCTGGATAAAACATCCCCGCGACAGCAGCTTTTCGAATGGCGGTCATAGCGCGATTTTAGCTTATATTGAGGTGGCATGACACCCTTTGATGGGATCGGCATGCAAGGTCATGCCGCTGCGCTTGTCGGTGCCTATGTAGGACTCCCTGATTGAAAGACCTTATCAAACTGGTACGAATGGGGTTCTTACATCAGGATATTCTTAGGAAAAAAAAGATGACTGCGATGAGACAATTTTGTGTTTTGACGGTTTTGATTATGCTCGTGCTGCCGCTGCAAGCCATCGCCGCAGAGCGCGTGGTCGGCAGCATTGAGCGCCAAAAGGGCGATGCCAGTCGCGTTGTCGCAGGCGAAAGCGCTTCGTTAAGCGTCGGCAGCCAACTTTTAGAAGGCGATCTTGTGCGCACCGGCGACGGTAGCCGTCTGGTGATCCGCTTTGACGATACATCGTCGCTGACCTTGGGCGAAAATGCCGAGGTCGCGATTGATGCGATGATCTACGAACCCGCCGGCCGGACGCCGGAATTGGGGGCGCAGTCGCTAAAATTCGTACAGGGCGTGTTTCGCTTTGTCTCTGGCAAGGTCTCCAAAAGCATGCCCGATCAGGTCGCGTTGAGGACACCCGTCGCCACCATCGGCATTCGTGGTACCGAGTTCGTGTTCGGCGAATTCACCGTCGGCATGCCGCCGGGCGAGTCGCATTACGGCTTCCAAATTTATCAGGGCGCCGTCGAGATTACGTCGTCCGAGGGTTCTGTAACCCTGGATGAGCCGGGCGAGGGCACGTTCTTGCCGCTGACCGGCGTTGCCGCGCCGACCCCACCCAGCATATGGAGCGCCGAAGCCGCCGCCGAAGCACGCGACAAGCTGGCGTTCTAAATAAGCCCCCCCTCACCTAACCTCTCCCCCAACATGGGGGAGAAGGGTGATTTGGCGTCAGGGTCCCTCTCCCCTGCGCAGCGAGGGAGAGGACAGGTGAGGGGGCGTGTGCTATAATGATTTCATGACAGAAGGCGCCCCCATCATTGATGAGAGCTTCGCCGACGCCGTGCCGGCGCGTTATTGGCATGGGATCGACGACGGGCGGATTCAGTGCGATCTGTGTCCGCGGTTCTGCAAATTGCGGGACGGGCAGCGGGGGCTGTGTTTTGTCCGCGCGCGGCGCGGCGACGAGATGGTGCTGACGACCTATGGCCGGTCCAGCGGCTTCTGCATCGACCCGATCGAGAAAAAGCCCCTGAACCATTTTCTGCCGGGCACGTCGGTGCTGAGTTTCGGCACCGCAGGCTGCAATCTGACGTGTACGTTTTGCCAAAACCATGACATCTCGAAATCGCGGGAATTCGATAAGTTGCAGGCCCAGGCGACGCCCGAGATGATTGCCGAGGCAGCGGTGAAAAGCGGCGCGCGGTCGGTGGCCTATACCTATAACGATCCGGTGATTTTTTTGGAGTACGCGGTCGATGTGGCCCAGGCGTGCCGGGCGCGCGGCGTTAAGAACGTGGCAGTGTCGGCGGGCTATATCTGTGCCGAGCCCCGTGTCGAATTCTTCAAATACATGGATGCCGCGAACATTGATTTAAAAGCGTTCACCCAGGAATTTTATCGCAAGCTGTGTTCAGCGGATTTGGCGGCGGTGCAGGAAACGCTGATGTATCTGAAGCACGAAACCGACGTGTGGTTCGAGATCACCGATCTGCTGATCCCGGGCGAAAACGACTCCGAGCATGAGATTGAGGAAATGACGCAATGGATCGTCGAAAACCTCGGCCCCGATGTGCCGTTGCATTTTTCCGCGTTTCATCCCGATTGGAAGATGCTCGATAAGATAAGTACGCCGCCTGAAACGCTGATCCGGGCGCGTGAAATTGCGATCAAAAACGGCGTGCGTTATGCGTACACCGGCAATGTTCATGACAAGCCGACGCAAAGCACCTACTGCCACCAGTGCGGCGAGATGCTGATCGGGCGCGATTGGTATGAATTGTCAGACTGGGGGCTACAGTTCGGCGGCAACCACATGGCGGACTGCAAAAATTGCGGCACGCAGCTGGCAGGCGTGTTCGAGGAAACCCGCGGCGATTGGGGGCGCAAGCGTGTGCCGTTGCATTTCAAGCGTCCGACAGCGTGACATTATAAGGCCGACCTGCTAAACGCGACCCCATAAACGCATTGAAACAATATCGAAGCAGTCCATCGGTCCATGACGAAAAAACACATCCTGATCGCGCTCAAGATCGTCGTTTCGGTGGGCTTGATTTATTTTTTGTTCAGCGACATCGATTTGGGCGCCGAGCGCGACCGGATTATGTCTGCCGATATCGGCTTGGCCTTGGCCGCGTTGGCGATGCTGTACCTTCAGATGGCGCTGGCCGGTGCGCGCTGGTGGGCGACGCTCCGGGCTTTTGAAAAACCGTTACCGCTGATCGAAATGACCCGGCTGTTTTATATTGGTGTGTTCTTCAGCCAGGCGCTGCCGTCATCTGTGGGCGGCGATCCTATCCGGATTTACATGGCCTATAAAGGCGGCTTGCCGCTGTCGAAATCGATCAACAGCGTGATGCTGGAACGCGGCGTCGCGATTATCGGCTTGGTGCTGCTGGTTGCGGTGTTGTTTCCGATCATTTCCGATAAGTTGACCGACGAGATGCGGATGCTGGCGCTGTCGGGATTGGGCGCGCTGGGCGTGGGCATTGTCGGTGGGCTCACATTTATTATGTTCTTGGACCGCGTGCCGGCACGCTTTCAACATTTTCGACTGGTGATGGGGTTGGCGCATTTGGCGTCCGATACGCGGCGCTTGTTTCTGTCGCCGGCGAACGCGCTGCACGCCATCTTTTGGGGTGTGCTCGCGCACGCGAATATGGCGCTTAGCGTGTATTTCCTGGCTGCTTCGTTGGATTTGCCGGTGACATGGATCGATAGCATGGTGTTGACTCCGCCGGTGCTGTTGATGACGACCCTACCGATTTCCATCGGCGGTTGGGGGGTGCGTGAATACGCCATGCAATGGGCGTTTGGGCTGGTCGGGGTGTCGGCGGGCGGTGCGGTGGCACTGTCGGTATGCCTGGGCGTGATGGCCATCGTGATGGCGGCGCCTGCCGGTATCTTGTGGCTGCTGGGCCGCAAAAAGGGTGAAGTGTTTTCCGCTGCCGAAGCCGAAGCCGCCGTCGAAGAAGAGCTTTCGCACAGCGGCGAGACGCCGAAATAATACGACGTGGCGCGCTTTGGTTATAACGGCCGCAATAACGCTCCCTTGAACGTTTGCGCGCGGCGGATACACTCACATCAACACTCACATTAGATCGGATAGAGGTTCTTCATGAAAATCAGCTTTGCTAACCCGGCCGCCCCCACTAAAGGAACTGCCGTCGTGCTTTGCAGCGAAGGCGGCAAGTGGTCAAAGACCGCGGCAGCCCTTGATACCAAGTTAAAAGGGGCTCTCAAGCGTGCCGCCAAAGCGTCAAGCTTTGAAGGCAAGAAGAACCAAACCATGATCGTGCTGGCACCGGGCGGCTCATCGCTGGACCGGGTGTTGTGCTTGGGTCTCGGCAAGCCTGCCGACATCACGCCGGAAAGCTTGGTTGAGGTCGGCGGGACCTTGTTCGCCACCATCGGCACCGTTGCCGGGCCGGTCACGGTGCACGCGGACGGTATCGATAAAAGCAGCCTTAAAGCTGCCGACATCGCGGCAAACTTGGGCTACGGCGCAACGCTCCGCTCGTACGTGTTTGAAAAGTACAAATCGAAAAAGGCCGACGACAAGAAAACCCCGCTGGCTGCGCTCTCCATCCTGTGCGACGGCGCAGCTGCGGCGCGGACCACGTTCGGCAGACTCTCCAAGATCGCAGACGGCGTTCACTTCACCCGCGACTTGGTGTCCGAGCCGGCGAACGTTCTGTACCCTAAAGAATTTGCACAGCGCCTGAAAAAAGACCTCACCAAGGTCGGCGTGAAAGTGACGATCTTGGGCGAAAAAGAAATGCGCAAACTCGGCATGGGCTCGCTGTTGTCGGTCGGTGACGGTTCGGTCCGTGAAAGCCAAATGGTGGTCATGGAATGGAACGGCTTGCCAGCGTCGAAAAAGAAAACCTCCAAGCCGATTTCGTTCATCGGCAAGGGTGTGTGCTTCGATACCGGCGGCATCTCGTTGAAGCCCGCGGCCAGCATGGAAGACATGAAATGGGATATGGGCGGCGCCGGTGTGGTGTCGGGTCTGATGAAGGCGTTGGCCGGGCGTAAAGCCAAGTGTCACGTGGTCAGCGCGGTTGGCCTGGTCGAAAATATGCCTGACGGCAATGCGACGCGACCCGGCGACATCGTCAAATCGATGTCCGGGCAAACCATCGAAATCCTCAATACTGACGCCGAAGGTCGCTTGGTGCTTTGCGATGTCCTGCACTATGTGAACACCAAGTATAAGCCGGAGTTCATGGTCGATTTGGCGACGTTGACCGGCGCCATCATCGTCGCACTCGGAAACGAGCGGGCGGGGCTTTTCTCCAACGACGACAAACTGGCTGAGCGTATCCATACCGTCGGCGAAACCATTGGTGAACGCGTCTGGCGACTGCCGCTGGGCGAGGAATACAACAAGGACCTGAACACCGATGCGGCGGATATGAAAAACATCGGCAGTGGGCGCGGGGCTGGTTCAATCACGGCTGCGCAATTCCTGCAGCGCTTCGTCGGCGACACGCCTTGGGTGCACTTGGACATCGCTGGTGTGACGTGGTCGAAAAAAGATACCACCCTGGTGCCGCGCGGTGGCACCGCGTTCGGCGTGCGCTTGCTTGAGCGTTTCGTCGCTGATCACTACGGCTGAGGATATCGCCCTTCGGATGACCGAAATCGGCTTTTATCACCTGACCCGCTCGGGACTTGAACAGGTCCTGCCGCAGCTTTTGCAAAAGACATTGGCTGCGGGCAAGCGGGCCTTGGTGGTGCTGGGCTCGGAAGACCGTGTGCGTGATATAGACAGCCATCTGTGGTCGTTCGAACCTGCATCCTGGCTGCCGCACGGCACGCCCCGTGACAAAGACCCGGAAGAACAACCGGTGTGGCTTTCGACCGAAGACACCAATCTCAACGCCGCCACATTTTTGTTTTTAGCCGACGGCGCCGTGTCCGAAAAAACAGAGAACTTCGAGCGCTGTTTCGATATCTTCGATGGTCACAACGAAGATGCCGTCGCGGCTGCGCGTGCACGTTGGAAAACCCTCAAAGATGCCAATCATACACTGACATACTGGCAGCAAAGCGATCGCGGCTGGGAACAGAAAGCGTAGCAAGATCGATACGGTTCAAGTCAGAAATATAATTCAATAAACAACACCGGGAGAACATCATGACGAAACGCTGGGTGAATCGGCCGGAAGGCTCGACGTGGGGGGATTGGGGAGATGACGACCAACTCGGCCGTGTGAACCTTTTGACCGCTGAGCGCATCAAGGCGGCAGCTGCCGAAGTGCAAGACGGCCTATCGTTTTGTCTGTCGCTGCCGTTGGATTTGCCGGGCGGCAACAGCGTAAACCCGAAGCGTCATCCGCCGAAGCTTGGGCCGGTGTTCCATCCGCCGGGTGGTAAGGATTATTATTACAACATGGACTGGTCGAAATGGCAGGACGGCAACATGGACGTTTCGTCCGATGAATGCACGACACTGTGGAATCAGTATTCGACCCAGTGGGACAGCTTCGCACACGTCGGTCACCAGTTCGACGCCGATGGCGACGGTGCGCTTGAGCGCGTGTATTACAACGGCTTCCGCGCCGACGAACACATTCTAGGCCCGGACCACCCCGACGGCATGGGCGCGCGCGCCCTGTCGGTGGCTGGTATGGCTAAGGCCGGTATGCAGGGCCGGGGCGTGATGCTCGACATGGTGCCGCATGTGGGGCTGGAACGCGCCGTCATCGGTTATGATGAATTGATGCGGATGATGGAAGCCGACAAGATCGACGTCGAAGAGGGGGATTTCTTCCTGTTCCACACCGGTTGGGACGACATGATCTTGGAAATGAACGGCGCGCCCGATGCCGAAAAATTACACGGCAGTGGTGCGGTGCTGAACGGCTATGACGACAAGCTGCTGCAATGGATCACCGACAGCGGCGTCGTCGCGTTGGTGTCCGACAATATGGCCGTCGAAGATTCCAAAGGCTACGGCGAGACTCAGGGTGGGTGCTCTCGTCTGCCGCTTCATCGCCATTGTCTGTTCCGCTTGGGCGTCCACTTGGGCGAGTTGTGGCACTTGTCTGAACTCGCAAACGCGCTGCGTGAACGGGGTCGGTCACGGTTCATGTTGACCGCACCGCCGCTCTGCCTGCCGGGTGCCGTCGGCTCACCGGTGACACCGATTGCAACGATCTAGGTGAGGGGGCTACTTTACCCAGGCCTGCGTAGCGTCCACGCCAGAAGCATGCCGACGCCGCCCATGGCGCCCATGATAAAAAACGCATCGCCGGTATAGACTTCGTACAAATGCCCGGCCGCCCAGCTTGTGAGGCCGATGCCGAGACCGGACACGATCAGCGCATACAGGGTCTGTGCGGTGGCGGAAACTTCGTCGGGCATGCGGTCGGCGATAAAATAGATTGCGCCTAAGTGCGAGGCGCCGAACGTAAACGCGTGCAGCAATTGCAGCGGGGCGATCATCCAAATATCATCGGCGACCGCCATCAGCGGCCAGCGGATCAGACATGCGAGTCCACCAAGCGCGATCAGGCGTGCCGGGCCCAGCTTGCGGATGGTACCGGCAGCAAACACGAACAGGATCACTTCGGCGATCACGCCTTCGGCCCACAGCAATCCGATGACCGCTTCGCCTAAGCCGATGCGCAGCCAGTTTAGAGTGCCGAACGTGTAATACAGCGCGTGCGAGCCTTGGATACAGACGGTGGCGGCGATGAACAGCAAAAACGTTTTGTCGCCGAGTACGCGGCTGACCGGTGCTAAGTCTTTGCCGCCGGGTTTGGAGCGGAAATCCGGAATAAAGAAAGACGCCAGCACGTAAAACGAAATCGCCATCAGCACGGCGGTCCAGATCATGTCCGGTGTGCCGCCTTTGAGGAAGAACCCAACCCCCGACGCGCCGACGATAAATGCAATCGACCCCCAAAGCCGGATGCGACCGTAATCCAAGCCGTGCGACTTGGCGCCCAGCATGGTCAGGCTTTCGCTCATCGGCATTAGCGGGCCCAGTGCGCCGAACAAGCAGGCTTGGATGATGAAGATCGTCCAGAAACTGTCGGCAACGGCGAACGGTAAAAACAACACGAATGCCGATATGGTCATGAAGATGATCGGGCGTTTGCGCTCACCGGTGCGGTCTGCGATGCGGGCTGCGAGCGGACCGCTGAGCACGCGCACCGTGCTGCCCGCAGCGAATACGAGGCCGATTTCAGCGGCGCTTAATCCCTTGGCATCCAGCCACACCGGCCAGAACGGCATCATGATGCCGATCACCAAGAACATGCCGCCGTACAGCGCGGATAAGCGAACAGCGTTGCTCATACGGGGAGTCGCCGCGCAAAATCATTCAAATAGTCGAGCCCCGGTATGGCGCGGGATCCATACCAAGACGTCATTTCGCCATCAATCAGGTGCGCTTTATGCGCATGCGCCGGATGCGCGGTTTGAAACGCGGCAATGTGTGCATCGGTAAACGCATAGGGTTCGCTTGAAAACAGCACCAGATCGACCTCAGACAACGTTGCGTCATCCAGCGTAATCTCGGGATAGCGATCCGGCCCTGCTGCGATGTGCCAGTTTACGAGCCCCAGCATCGCGGCAATGTACGTATCTCGGGAAACCGCCATCCATGGGTCTTTCCAAATTAGATACAGGGCACGTCGCATCGGCCAATCAGCAACCGCGCCCACGCGATCCCGCGCCTTGATAAAGGCATCATACAGGTTTGCTGCGGCAGGTGCATCAAAGATTGCATCCATAAGCTGAAAAAGATCAAGATTATCATCTGGACGCAAGGGGTGCGTTACAATCACTTCAATGCCGGCATTCGCCAGATCATCCGCCATGTCGCGCGGGTTTTCGTCGATGTTGACCAAGGCATGCGTGGGGGCGATTTCACGCACCCGATCCATCTTGATTTTTTTAGTGCCGCCAACCGACGGAATTTCGTCGATGCGTTTTTTGGGGTGGATGCAGTAATGGGTGCGCCCGACCAATTTATCGGCGAGGCCCAGATCGAACAAAAGTTCGGTCAGGCTGGGGACAAGAGACAAGATGCGCGCGTTCGGCGCCGGTGTGTGTGCCTTGCCCAAGGCATCGATACCTGCCGCTCGGGGCAAGCTCACGCGGCGCCCTCAAGTGCCTCTTGTGCTTTCATCCATGCGCTCTCAGCATTTGCCAAGGCTTCTTTGACATTGGCATGCTTGAGTTGCAGGTCCATCAAGTCGCCGGTCGGGCCGTTGTAGATCGCCGGGTCGGCGAGTTTCGCCTCAAGGGTTGCGCGCTTGCTCTCGAGCTTCGCCATTTCAGCTTCTGATTCTTTGACGGTTTTGCGCAGTTTGGCAGTCATCTGGCGTTGTTCCGCCCGGTCTTTGCGGGCCTGCTTTTTGTTGTCACGTGGGGCATCGCTGTTGTTCGCCGGCTTATCTGATTGCCGGGCTTTGCGGCGTTTCGTTTGCAACTCGGCGGCATAGTCGGCGAGTGTGCCGTCATAAGGCGCGCACGTGCCGTCGGCGACCAGCCACAAGCGATCGGCCACCAATTCGATCAAGTGGGCGTCATGGCTGACCAAGATTACCGCACCCTCAAAAGCATTCAGCGCATGCACCAAGGCTTCGCGGGCGTCGACATCCAAGTGGTTGGTCGGTTCGTCGAGCAATAGAATGTTCGGCTTGCCGCAGCTCATCAACGCAAACAGCAATCGCGCTTTTTCACCGCCCGATAAGTTGGAGACCAGGGTGTTGCCGCGGTCGCCTGAAAAGCCGAAGCGCCCAAGGTGGCCGCGAACCCGGCTTTCTTTGTCTTCGGGCCGCATGCGCTGCACATGCTGGAACGGGGTTTCGTCCATGTGCAATTCGTCGGTTTGATGCTGCGCGAAATAGCCGACTTCGAGCTTCGGTGCCTTGACGATGGTACCTTCTTCGATGCCGAGCCGGTCGCTCAACATTTTTACCAGTGTCGACTTGCCGTTGCCGTTTGAGCCGATCAGCGCGATGCGGTCGTCCGGGTCCACCCGCAAGTTAAGGTGTCGTAAAATCGGCTTACCCGGCGTGTAGCCGACATTGACGTCTTGAATCGCCAGCAGAGGTGGCGGTGGCGGCGCAATTTCCGGAAATTGGAAGGCGATGGATTTGTCTTCCATCACGGCGACGATGGGCTCCATCTTTTCCAGCATTTTAACGCGGCTTTGCGCTTGGCGGGCCTTGCTTGCCTTGGCGCGGAAGCGGTCGACGAAGCTCTGAATGTGGGCACGCTCGGCCTCTTGCTTTTCACGCATCTTGCCTTCGTGCTCAAGCCGTTCGCGGCGCGTGCGCTCAAAGCGGTCGTAGTTGCCGGCGTAGCGAGTCAAAGACAGGTCGGCCAGATGCACGATGCCTTCGATCACTTCGTTCAAGAACCGCCGGTCGTGCGAGATCACCAACAGCGTGCCGTTCCAGTTCTGCAGATAGTTTTCCAGCCACAGCGCGGCTTCCAGGTCCAGGTGGTTGGTCGGCTCGTCCAGCAGCAAGAAATCCGGGCGCGCAAACAATGCGGCGGCCAGTGCCACCCGCATCCGCCAGCCGCCCGAATAATCCGAGCATGGCCGCTGCTGGGCGGCTTCATCAAAGCCGAGACCTGCCAGAATACGTGCGGCGCGCGCCGGTGCGCGCTCGGCATCAATGTCGGCCAAGCGGTTGTGCACATCGGCGATGTCGGTTGGATCGGTGACGACCTCGGCCTTCGCCAGCAGCTCAGCGCGCTCAAGGTCGGCGGCGAGTACGGTTTCGATCAGGCTTTCAGGCCCGGCAGGGGCTTCCTGGGCCACTTCGCCCATGCGAATGCCGCGCTGCATCTGAATGATGCCGCCATCCATTTGTAACGTGCCGTTGATCAGTTTGAACAACGTCGACTTGCCGGTACCGTTGCGCCCGACGAGCCCCAACTTTTGGCCGCGTTCAATGGTCAACGACGCGCCGTCCAACAGCACGCGCCCGCCAATTCGATAAGTTAGGTCTTGAATGCTCAGCATAGGGCGGGTCTTAGCATGCCGGAGGGTGTGCCTGAAAGGGCTTGATACACGTAGGTGTTTGTTAATTGACGGGGAGGTCCCGGATACGGCTGCGCCGTTTCGGGATGACGAATTTATTTAGACCGTCATCCCGGAAACGCATTAGCATTATCCGGGACCTCCTTCGCACTCCGTCAACGCCCCGTCGGGCGCCAGGCGCGGATGCGGGACTTGGCTTCGTTGAGGGCGGCGGCGTCCAGATGCGCGGCGATGCGGGCTTTTTCGCGGACCAGGTCGGCACGGGTTGCAGCCGGCCAGGTGCGCTCGGCCAAAGACATCCATTTATAGGCTTCAATCGGATCGTGCGGGACACCGAGGCCGTGATTGATGCTTAAGGCCCAGCGCCGTTGCGCCGGCGCATAGCCGGCTTCTGCCGCCGTGCGCAGGAGTTCGAGGCCGCGTTTGCGGGAGTCCGGTCCACCGTCTAACAAAAGGCGGGCGAGATCGTATCGGGCAGGAATATGGCCGCGCTCTGCCGCTTTCAAATACCAGTTGGCGGCGGTTTGCGGGTCGCGCGGCACGGCGATGCCGTCGTGATACAGTTGCCCGAGGTCGTGTTCGGCCGGTGCAAAGCCGGCTGCGGCGGCACGTTTAAGCCAATGTATCGCTTGTGCGTAATCGCGCCTGACTCCATCGCCCAGCCGATACATCCGCGCCAAGGCGAATGCGGCTTCGGGCGCGCCGGCGTCGGCGGCGCGCACATACCAGTGCCGCGCTTGGACGACATCTTGCTGCATGCCGAGACCGAGTCGATAGGCATCGCCCAATCGATACGCTCCCATGGCATCGCCGGTGTCGGCGGCACGCTGGAACCAGCCTGCGGCCATCGACGGATTTCGCTCAACCCCATCGCCATTAAGATACAACGCGCCGAGGGCCAGCGCTGCCTGCACATCGCCGGCGCGGGCATCGCTTTGCAACAACGGTAAGGCGGCCGCCACATCACCCGCCTGATACAGATTGAGCGCGTCGGAAAACAGCCGGGGTGCCCCGAGGTTCAGCGTTTGCATGAGGATCGGGACGCTTGCCGCCGCAAACACAGCACCCGCCATCAGCAGTTTCGATCTGCGACCGGGCGCTTGCGCTGCAGTTTGCCGCGCCATGGATTGCAGCGCGGGCGCGGCGGCAAAGCTTTTTGCAGCGTCGCGGATCATGGCGCACACAATCTCGGCCCGTTCCGGCCAGGCTAGGGTGATGTCCACGGCAATCGCGGCCTGTGGGATGCCGCCGTAGAGGCGCTGCAATCGGCGGGTCCGCCAATCCAGCACAGCAGGGCGCATCAGGTGGATGATCAAGCGGTCTTGCACGTCGCCGACGGACTTTTTTCGGGTCGCGGCTTCGACCAAGCGGATGTCGCGCCATGAAAGCTCGTCGTTAAGTAAGCCCGGCAGCGCAATACCAGACGGCGAAATACGCATCAACGGCTTCGGTCGGGAAAGCCTGAGCAATGCCCATGCAAGTGCAGCCGCCATCAGCCCGCTTGCGATCATCCAGGGCAGCAGGCCGATCTCGATCACGATGTCGCGGCGCAAAATTAAGAGCGCCAAAACCGGGCCGAGCAAAATTGCGCTCGCCGCCAGATAGGGCAATCGGCGCGGTCGGATCATCTGCAAGGGTTGACTATGCCGGTCGTCGGTCATTGGCCAAGGTTATCACTGGTCCTTAGCTGCGCGCACGGAATGTCGCGACGCTCGGTTTCAGCGCTTGCGCACGAATTGCCGGAGCGCTTGCTGGTAAAGGGATTGAGCGAGCGGCACTTAGGTCGCTAAACTATAGGGTAGAGATAAAGCCTGGGGGTTTGGGGCATGATGATCCTGGTCGGCCAACTCGATTCGCCGTTTGTGCGGCGTGTCGCGGCGACGCTCAGCCATTACGGGCTGACGTTTGATCGCCATGTGTTGTCGGTGTTCGGCGATACAGATGAAGTGCGACGCCTCAACCCGCTCGGCAAAGTGCCTGCATTGATCATCGATGATGGCGAGACGTTAATCGATAGCGCAATGATCATTGATTATTTAGACGAGATTGCCGGACCGGACCGTGCGTTAACGCCGCGCTCAGGGCCCGGACGCCGCGACGTGCTGCGGCTGGCGACCTTGTTTATGGGGGTGTCGGATCGCGCGGTGCAGCTTAGAATCGAGACGGTGCGTCGCCCGCAGCATCTGCAAAACCCGGAATTCATTGAGGCGTATAAGCGCGCGCTGCGCGCCAGTTTGGACTATTTAGAGCGTGATTGCGGTACGCCGTGGGCTGCGGATGCCAGCTTGGTCGCAGGTCCAACCCAGGCGGATTTTGCGGCGACGGCGGCGCTGACGCATTTGTCTGCAAAGGTGCCGGATTTTAAAAATTTGAATGCGTGGCCCAAGCTGGCAGCGCTCCGTGACGCGGGTGAGGCATTGGACGCATTTCGCGATAATCCGTTTGTTGAGGGATGATTTCATATAAAAACACGCGTCTTTGCCTTTCGGTGCCCATGATCCCGGTGTAACGTCCGCGCATGTCTGATGTTATTACCGATACACAAACGCTCCGCGATTTTTGCAACAGGCTGCGCGACGAGCCTTATGTGACCGTCGATACAGAGTTCATACGCGAGAGTACGTTTTGGCCGGAGCTTTGCCTTGTGCAACTCGGTGGGGCCGAAGAAGCGTACGCTGTGGATGCGTTGGCGGACGGGATCGACTTGTCGCCGATGTATGAGCTGATGGCCGACACCTCGGTGCTCAAAGTGTTTCATGCGGCCCGTCAGGACTTGGAAATATTTCTCAATCTCGCCGGCGAACTACCGCGTCCGATCTTCGATACGCAAGTGGCGGCGATGGTCTGTGGCTTTGGCGATTCCGTGGGATATGAAGCGCTGATCAGTAAGCTGACCGATGCGCGGATAGACAAGGGATCGCGGTTTACCGATTGGAAGCTGCGCCCGCTCAGCGAAAAACAGATTAAATACGCGCTCGCAGACGTCACGCATCTGCGCCCAGCTTACGAAATACTGGCCGGTAAGCTCGAGTTGTCGGGGCGGCAATCTTGGGTGGCCGCCGAGATGGCGATCCTCGAAGATACAAAAACCTATATCGTCGATCCGGACGAAGCCTATAAGCGAATCAAAAGCCGGGGTGCAAAAGGCCGTCAGTTGTCGGTGTTGCGTGCCGTCGCCGCTTGGCGTGAGCACGAGGCGCAGCGTCGCGACATGCCGCGCAGCCGTATTCTTCGTGATGAAGCGTTGTTGGAAATTTCGCATCGCATCCCAAAGACGGTAGACGAACTCGCCAAGACTCGTGGTCTGGGCCGTCGACTCGCCGAAGGCTCAAGCGGTGAGACGTTGCTGAAAGCGATCCATAAAGGTGCCGATGCGCCCAAGTCCGAATGGCCTGAGCCTGCGCAAAAACTTGATCTGCCTGCATGGACGGCGGCGGCGGCGGATTTACTCAAGGTGCTGTTGAAAATGAAGTGCGCCGAAGCGAACGTTGCCACCAAGCTGGTTGCCAACGCCGCCGATGTGGAACTCATTGCTGCGTTCGGCGAAGACGCCGACGTGCCGGCGCTCAAAGGCTGGCGGCTGTCGGTCTTCGGCGAAGATGCGCTGCGGCTTCGGAAGGGCGAAATCTGCCTTGAGTTGGCCGGCGACCGCGTCGCCATCGCCGAAAAACCGACGGCCTAACAATGGCGGCCAGCCCCCTCCTTCGAGACGGCCTGCGGCCTCCTCAGGATGAGGCTTTCCGGGCACCTTGCGATATTGGGCTTGTAAAAAACCTCATCCTGAGGAGCCGCGCTAGCGGCGTCTCGAAGGATGTGTTACTTCAAGGAAATCGATCCACGTAGGCCGAGGCATTTGGAGAGGCCGCGGAAGCGGCGTTCCACGGTTTCTGATTGGAAAACACCGCTGCTGCCCGGCATGTGCAGGACCAAGGTCTTTGCCTTGCGTTCAAGCTTGGTCTGCACCAATAGGCCGGGCGCTGAGCCGGAAAGCGTGTGCGCGAGGCGGATGGCGCGGCCGATACCGTCTACTTTGCTGAGTTGATCTTCGGCGAGCAGGCTGCGGACCGTGGTCACCAGGGGCGCGGATGAATTGCCGTTATAGCGCACGTATACCATCGCCGCGATGGACACCCGATCCGCGTGCGACAAACCGGCATAGGGCAGGCGTAGACAGCGATAGAACGCATGTTCGG
The DNA here is from genome assembly GCA_963974935.1 of uncultured Rhodospirillales bacterium. GTDB lineage: Bacteria > Pseudomonadota > Alphaproteobacteria > Rhodospirillales > Casp-alpha2 > UBA4479. The sequence continues at coordinate 174,454 of CAXBEV010000005.1, forward strand.
CGCGGTAATCCGGATGCTCATTCCAGCCGATGTCCGATAGCAGGCAGGCGGCGAGGGTGCGGCGCTTGTCGGCTTCGGTGGCTTCGGGGAATAGAGGGATCAGCCAATCTGCAATCTCGTGGCCGTTGAGCGAAAATCGACCGGTGCGCTCGGCCAAGCTTTCGGCGCCGGCGATCAGTGGATCCTGGTGGCGGAGCGCTTCTGGCAAGCGCTTCAGCATTTGCCCCTCGCGCATGCCGAATCCCGAGAAAATGACGTTTTCGGGTTTCACTGTCTCGATCAGATGCGCGAGCACTTCGGCGGCGAAGGGGATGCTTTTAATGCGGGACGGCGAGATCGCCGGAATTTTCTTGAGCGTGCTTGCCGACAAGCCGGCCAAAAGTCGAGATAACCTGAGCGCGTCGTTATGGCGGATCGAGTAGTTGTCGACGACGTGCAGCGGGTAGCCGGTCTGTTCGATAAACACCCGGGCAATATTCCGCATGATGCCACCCGATAGGTATAGATTGCGGCCCGGCGATTGGCGTAGCCACGCCGCACGCGCGATGTGCTCGGCGATAATGCTGCGGGCTTTACGAATTTTGCCGTCGGCCATTTCGGCGATGCGCACGTGACCTAAGGGCAGGGTGCCGAAGGTCTCGCACGTGCCTTTGTTGAGGCCGACCAAGTCCAGCGAGCCGCCGCCGAGATCACCCAAAATACCGTCAGCGTCCGGAACGCCCGTGATCAGGCCGATGGCGCTCAGTTCCGCCTCTTCGGCGCCACTCAAGACCGAAACTTTGATGCCGAACTCAGCTTGAATGTGCTCGACGAAGGCATCGCCGTCATTCGCTTCGCGAACGGCAGCAGTGGCGACGAGATCTAGGGTGATAACGCCCATGGCGTCGGCGAGGCGGACGAATCGTCGCAGGCTCTTTAGGGCACGCTCGACGCCGGCAGGCGATAGATTACCCGTTTCAGCCATTCCTTCGACCAAGCGGCAGTCAGATTTTTCGTTGAACATTGGTACCGGCATGCGATCGGGCACGTCATAGATCACGAGTCGCACGGTGTTGGAACCGATGTCGACAACGCCGATGCGCGCAAGATCAATGCGCGCAGGGGGCTTTCGGGGGATTGCTTTCTCTGCCACGGGCTGATCCTAAGGGTTGCGGGCTCAGCGTCAATACGATGCTATCCCGCCCTGGGCAAGAGCTAGGCGTTCTTAGGATTTCTTCTTGTTGCTGTTGAATTTCTTGGACGACTTTTGGCGTGGCTGATCTTCGCCGATTTGAAGAGCAGACCCGCGCCCGGACAGACTTGGATTGGTCATGAAATAGTCGGTTGCCGACATGCCTTCGCCCCGAGGCACGCGTGTAAATGTACCGTCCGGATTCATGGTCCAGCTTTGCGCTTGATCGCGGAAGTTCGCGACCATGATTTCATCGACGACTTGTTTGTGCACGGTCGGGTTTTCGATCGGCACCAGGGTTTCGACGCGGCGGTTTAAATTGCGTGGCATCAGGTCGGCCGACGCGATGTAAGCCTTGGCTGATCTGGACGGCAGCTCCTCGCCATTGGCAAAGCAGAAGATCCGGGAATGCTCTAAGAACCGACCGACGATGCTTTTGACGAAGATGTTCTCGCTCATACCTTCCACGCCCGGGCGCAAGCAGCAGATGCCCCGAATCACCAGATTAACCTGCACCCCGGCGTTTGAGGCTTCGTAAAGCTTTTCAATCATCTCGCCGTCGACCAGGGAATTCATTTTCATCCAAATACCGGACGGCTTGCCGGCTTTGGCATTTTCGATTTCGATATCGATCAGGTTGTCCAGGCGCTGGCGCAAGGTCAGCGGCGCAAACGACAGCTTTTCCATTTCGGCAGGATTGGCATATCCGGTCATATAGTTGAACAATCGCGCGGCATCGCGGCATAGCGCGGGATCGCAGGTGAAGAACGAAAGATCGGTATAAATCTTTGCCGTGATCGGGTGGTAGTTGCCGGTGCCGAAGTGCACGTAAGATTTCAACTGATCGCCTTCACGTCGGACAATCAAATTGACCTTGGCGTGAATTTTTTTGTCGACGAAGCCATAGACTACCTGCGCGCCGGCGCGCTCCAAATCGCGCGCCCAGCGGATGTTGGCTTCTTCGTCGAAGCGGGCTTTCAATTCAACCATGGCGGTGACCGACTTGCCGGCTTCGGCGGCCTCAATCAACGCAGCTACAATCGGTGAGTCGTTGGACGTCCGATATAGCGCCTGCTTGATGGCAACCACATCCGGGTCGCGGGCGGCTTGGCGCACGAACTGCACCACCACGTCAAAACTTTCATAGGGGTGATGAACGATGATGTCTTTTTTGGCGACGGCGGCAAAAACATCGCCACCGAAATCACGAATGCGCTCCGGAAAGCGGGCATTAAACGGTGTGAACAGCAGGTCCGGACGCTCGCTGATGATCAACTGTTTGGTATCGGCAAGGCCAAGCGGGCCTTCCATAGGCATTGCAACGCCGGCCTCAGCACCCATTTCGCCGATGATCAATTCTTGAAGTTGGCCCGGCATATCGGCGTTGAAGGTCAGACGAATGACGGAGCCCCGACGGCGGCGCTTGAGCGCGCTTTCAAAGGTGCGCACCAAGTCTTCGGCTTCTTCGTCGATTTCCATTTCGCTGTCGCGGATAACCCGGAACGCCCCGCACTCGACAATTTCAAAGTCCGGAAACAGCTTGTCGGAGAACAACAAAATCCAGTCTTCGAGCGGCAGGTAGCGGATCACCGGCCCCGGCAGGCGCACGTAACGCTGCAACTGTGACGGCACCGGCAACAGCGCGCGGAGGTCTTCGCCGTCGTTGCGTTCTTGCAGCATCAACGCCAGCGAAAAGCCAAGGTTCGGGATGAACGGAAACGGGTGCGCCGGGTCAACGGCGAGCGGCGTCAGCACCGGGAATACATGATCCATGAAATGCTGTTCGAGCCACGGTAAGTCTTCGTCTTCAACTTCGTCGCGGCTGAGGATAAATATATCTTCTTCGCGAAGTGCGCTGCGTAGCTTATCCCAAATTTTGTGCTGTTCACGCATTAGCGCGTGGGCTTCGATTTGGATTGCCTCAATTTGCTGCGTCGGCGTGAGGCCGTCGTCGCTGGGCTGCGTGACACCGGCACGAATTTGCCCCTTGATGCCGGCGACCCGGACCATAAAGAATTCGTCCAGGTTGGCAGCCGAAATTGATAGAAAGCGGAGGCGCTCCAGCAACGGATGCGCTTCATTTTCCGCTTCTTCGAGGACGCGCGCATTGAATGCGAGCCAAGACAACTCGCGGTTCAGCAGTCGGCTTTCAGCGCCCTTCAATGTGGGTTTATCGCTTTGTGGCACCGTATCTGGCGCAGAAGTGTGCTTGATCGCGGATGTTTCATCCATTTTATGTGTTCGCCTCGATAAGAATTGCTCAATTATAGCAGCTTCGTGTGAACACTGTCACTGAGCGCAATGATGACAAATCTGTAAAGCTTCGAGTTCGACAGTTTTATGTCTGACATGAGAAAGCCGTAAAAAGCATTATTCACGCGTAAAAAAGATGGCGGCTTAAAAGCCGCCATCGTTGTTTCGCTGTCATATTTCTGTGTGTGGGATGTGGTTACAGCGTCCCTGGGAATGCACCGCCATCCATCAGCAAGTTTTGGCCGGTGACAAAGCCGGCTTGTGCGGAGCACAGATAGGCACAGTAATCACCGAATTCCTCGGCAGTGCCGAAGCGCCCGGCGGGGTTGCCCTCGGCGCGCTGCTTTGCCATTTCTTCAAACGACACGCCTTGCTTTTCTGCATTCACTTTGAGGTTCGAAATCAATCGGTCTGTATAGAACGGTCCCGGCAGCAAGCCGTTGATGGTGACGTTGTGGCGCACGGTTTTGCGCGCAATACCGGCAACAAAACCGGTGAGGCCGGCGCGTGCGCCATTCGAGAGGCCGAGAATATCAATCGGCGCTTTCACGGCGCTGGACGTGATATTGACGATGCGGCCGAATTTTCGATCAATCATGCCGTCGACGGTCGCTTTGATTAGGAAGATTGGTGTCAGCATGTTGGCGTCGACCGCTTTGATCCAGTCATCCCGGTCCCAATCGCGAAAATCGCCGGGCGGTGGGCCGCCTGCGTTGTTGACCAAGATGTCTGGATTCGGGCACGCCTTGAGAATTTCGGCGCGGCCTTCGTCGGAAGTGATGTCGCAGGCCACCGTGGTCACGCTGCCGCCGCCCAGCGCGCGGAGTTCTTCGGCGGTCGCTTCCAAGGTCTCAGCGGTGCGGGCGCAGATCGTCACGTCGACGCCTTCTTTGACCAAGCTTTCGGCGCAGCCTTTGCCGAGGCCTTTTGATGCCGCGCAGACGATGGCTTTTTTGCCGACGATTCCTAAATCCATGATGTCCTCCAAGAAATGATGATGTTCTGTGGCCTCACTCTATCCACGCCGAAGCCGTGGTCAAGCGAGGCTCAGGTTTGTTTTTGTGGGGGGGCCGCTTAGCCGTTCAGAACCTGACGCGCCAGCGGCACAGTGACCCGGCGTTTGGTCTCAAGCGCATGGCGATCAGCATTGGCGACGAAGTTCAGCGCTGCGGCGAACGAGCGTTCCATGCGCGGCACCACATAGCCCAGCACGTCTGCGTCGATCTTAAGCTGTCGGTCAGAGAAAAGTTTCGCAAGCACAGCGGTCAGCAGCGCATCGTCCGGCGCACCGATTTCTGCGGACGGCGCTGCGCGCAGACGAGATATCAGGTCGGCGAGATTGAGCGGCCAGCGGGCTGCAGGGCTGGTGGCGGTGAATAAAATGCCGGCGCCCTGTTCACGGGCTTGATTATAAAGGTGGAACATCGCTTCTTCGGCTACGGCGTCGCCGGCTAGGGTGTCCGCATCTTCGATGACGATGGCGGCAAAGTCCGGGAAGTGGGGTGTGGCGTTGCGTTTTAGCATTTCGGCGGTGAGTTGAATGGCCTCGGTCTGTGCCATGAACACGCGGGCAAGATGGGTTTTGCCGGATCCGGGCGCGCCGGAAATGACCAGGGCAGGGGCTGGCCAGTTTGGAAACCGATCTAGCCATGCTACCGCTTCCGCGTTGCAAGGTGCGACCATAAAGTCGTCCCGGCCAAGTGCCGGGCGCGGATCGAGATCAAGGCTGAGTTGACGAGGCATGTCGGTTGAACTCACGATGGGTCCGAGCGATTTTCACCGTGATACAGATCGCTGTCCAGATATTGGTCGATCGCGAAGCGCACCACGACCCCGGTGATGGCGGCGACCGGCAGCGCGATAAGCACACCGGTCAGCCCGAACAAAGCACCGCCCGCCAGCATCGCAAAGATAATCCAGATTGGTGACAAACCGACCCGACCGCCGACCAGCTTCGGCGTCAGGAAATAACTTTCCAAGGTTTGCCCAATGACAAAGATCGCTGCCACAATCAGGATCGACACCCAGTCCTCTTGAAATTGCGCGACCGCTAAGCTGACGCCGATGATAAAGCCGACGAATGCACCGATGTAGGGGATCACAGCGAGCAAGCCTGCTGCGATGCCAATCAACAAACCGGCTTTAAGTCCAGCGAAGCTCAACCCCACTGCATAAAACACTGCGAGTACGATGCAGACACTGGCTTGTCCGCGCACAAAGCCCGCCAGCGTGTCATCAATTCGTTTGCACTGTTTACGAATGGTGGGCGCTGCATCGCGCGGCAGCCAGCCGTCGATTTTTTCGACGATGTCATCCCAGTCACGGAGCAGATAAAATGCGACCAGCGGGGTGATCAACAAAAGCGATAACAAGTTGAGGACGGCAAGTCCGCCGCTCCAAACCGATGCTATGACGCTGGTCACACCTTTAAACACGGTGCCCGCGTAGTTGCCGACTGCGGCTTTGATTTCGTTCATGGTTTCCGGCGTCATGTCGGTCCGCATGTCCGCCAGAAATGGGCCTGCAAGCGCCTGCACGCGATCCACCAACGCGGGGATCAGTTTAACGAATGCGGCAATCTGTTTTTGCAGCGCAGGGAAGATCAGCACCACAACGCCGATGGCGGCCAAGAAAAACCCAAGCAGAATCATCGATGTCGCTGCGGTGCGGCCCATTCCCATACGTTCCAGCTTGTCGGCTGCTGGATCGAAGAAATATGCAATCGCCATGCCGACCACGAACGGCATCAGCACATCATTTAAAACCTTGATGATAAAGCCGAGCGCAATCAGTGCCACCAGCCAAAATACGATGCGGACTTCCCGGCTCATAGGCTTAGCCTTTCGGCGGTTGGAAGGCGCCGATCGGCATCACCAGCCATTCGCCGCTTTCTTGCAACAGTGATAAATTCGCTTGTTCAAGCGCGGTCGTTAGTTGTTCGGCACCGCCGGCAAAGTGCACGTTCACACGCACTTGTTCACGCGATAAAAGCACGATTTCGGTATGCCGAATGATGCCGATGCCGGCCAGCTGCTTTTTGATCTGTAGCCAGTCGCCGAGGCCGCCGATCGGCACCGTGACCGCCAGCACACCCGTGCCAACGTTAAAGATCAAGTTGCGGCGCTTCCAAAGTTCGTTGATGCGACTGACCGTGTCATCGACGGCACGCGCCATGAACGCGGGCATGTCTTCGCCGCTAAGCTGGATCAAAATCGCGCTACGAGCTTCGACCGGAATCGGGTCGAACGGGCGAAGTAGGGTGATGGTCGACGCCTCAGCACCGGTCGTCGGGTCCACGGTCAAATTCAGGTGGGCGACGATGCTGCCTGTCGCCGCATAGCGGTCGGCGAGTGTCGCCAGCTTCAGACTGGAGCCTGCCAGCGCATCAGCGGCCCCGATGGTAACGATATCGTTCAAATCCCCGATGGGCACAATCAGCGGCACCAAGCCATCCGGCGCATCGCGTTGCTGCCAAGCCAATCGCCATGGGTTCGGCTCGTCCCACAACACCACGTTGGCGGCGCGCTCAAACACCGGCAAGACCAGCATCGGTTTTGAGCTGGTTTCGGCGAACGGCACGTTATAAGCGCGCAGCAATTGGCGGATAGGTTCGGGCTTAAAGCGGTAATTCAGACGCGCGATGTAGCGGACGCTGGACGCTTTTTCCTGCGCGACCGAGAAATCGCGGACGTAGCCTGCGATGTCGGCGCGGCTGAGACTCGGAATATTTGGCCGGTCTTGGCGCAAGGTGAGGCGGGCCAACATGGTCTCGAACGCTTTTTGTTCCGCTTCGCGCAGCGCTTGCGCGCGTGCTTCGGCGGCTGTTTCAGCCTTTACATCGACGCCGATGTTGCGAACCTCAAAGACCTCTTCTTCGGCGGCAAAGGCGTTGCCTGCGCCAAGCAAGGCGAATGCCGCGAGCGCGCAGATCAAGGCCGATTTCAGTCGATGCGCTAACAACATGCAGGTGGTCCTCTAATCGGGTCTTTAAATTGGCCTCGGCGTGTGGTTTTTGCACATCAACGATTCAGAATGGATGGGGATGTGATCCACCGTACGCGTTGTCTCTTGTTCCTTGGGAACGTGACGCGTAATTTAGCACACTCACGCCAAGGAGAAAGACCATTACCGATCAGACGGATAACGCCCCAGGTGGCCCAGACGGCCAAGGCAGCTTGAGCTATCGTGACGCAGGTGTCGATATTGAAGCCGGGAACGAACTTGTGCGCCGCATCGGTCCGATGGCAGCGAAAACCGCGCGCCCGGGTGTGGTTGCGGACCTGGGCGGCTTCGGTGCATTGTTTGACGTCGCCAAGGCCGGTTACAAGGACCCCCTGCTGGTGTCCGGCACCGATGGCGTCGGCACCAAGCTGCTGGCGGCTATCGAAAGCGGAATCCACGATACGGTCGGCATCGACTTGGTCGCCATGTGTGCCAACGATTTGGTGGTGCAGGGCGCGGAACCGCTGCTGTTCTTAGATTATTTCGCGTCGGGACACCTAGATGTTGGGACCGCCGAGCAAGTGGTCGCCGGTATTGCTGAGGGCTGTTTGCAGGCCGGTGCCGCGTTGATTGGCGGCGAAACGGCGGAAATGCCGGGCATGTACGAAGACGGCCATTATGATCTGGCTGGTTTCTGCGTCGGCGCGGTTGAGCGCACCGATGTGCTGCCGAAGCCCGATATTGCCGCGGGCGACGTGATTTTAGGGTTGGCGTCCAGCGGTGTACATTCCAACGGATTCTCTTTAGTGCGTAAAATTCTCGAAAAAGCCGGGCTCGGCTGGACCGATCCGGCCCCGTTCGCCCCGGGCCAGACTGTCGCAACAGCGTTCCTAACGCCGACTCGGATGTACGTGAAGTCGTGCCTGGGTGCGATCAAGGTCGGCGGCGTAAAAGGCTTGGCACACATCACCGGCGGGGGCTTAAGCGAAAACCTGCCGCGCGTATTGCCGAAAGGCATGGGCGCACGTTTGGATGCGCACGCCTGGACCGGTCTAGCGGTGTTCAAGTGGCTCAAAGAAACCGGGAACGTGGCGACGCCTGAGATGTTCCGGGCGTTTAATGCCGGTATCGGTATGGTGATCATCGTGACCCCGCATGCAGCGCGCGATATCGAAGCGGCTCTTGAGGCTGCTGGCGAAACCGTGTTCGAGATCGGCGAGGTCACAGCGCATGATCATGGTGCGCCGGTGGTGATCGAAAACGGTGAGGCGCTATGGCGCGGATGAAGACAGCCGTCCTGGTGTCGGGGCGGGGCTCCAACATGCAGGCGATCATCGAGGCTGCCGCTGATCCTTCGTACCCAGCCGAAATCGCATTGGTGATTTCCAATAAACAAAACGCACCCGCATTGGCCTTGGCCGAGGCTGCGGGGATTGCGACGCACGCCTTGCCGCATAAAGACTTTGCCGACCGTAACAGCTTTGATGCTGAGATGACCAAGCTGATCGCGGCGGCGGGCTGTGAGTTGGTCGTTCTGGCCGGATTCATGAGGCTGTTGAGCACGTCTTTTTGTGAGCGGTGGCAGGACCGCTTGATCAACATTCATCCGTCGTTGCTGCCGGCGTTTAAAGGTTTGGATGTGCATCAGCGGATGATCGATGCGGGTGTGCGCTTCGCCGGCTGTACGGTGCACTTCGTGCGTCCGGAAATGGATACGGGGCCGATCATCGCCCAGGCGGTGGTGCCGGTACATGCCTCGGATGATGCGGATGCGTTGGCGGCGCGTATATTAACGCAGGAACATAGAATCTATCCGCTGGCCGTGCAGTGGATTGCCGAAGGCCGGGTGCGGATCAGTGGTGAAGTGGTCCGCGTACAAGGTGTGAGCCCGCCCGAAGGCGCGCTGATTAATCCGGCGAACCCATAAAAAAGAAACCCCCGCCGACCGGCAGGGGGTTCCCTTTAATAGCATCGCCAATAACATCTTCCGTCGCGTTAGCTGACGATATCGGTCGCGGCAAAGAAGAACGCAATTTCAATCGCAGCGTTTTCCGGCGAATCCGAACCATGGACCGAGTTCGCTTCGACGCTTTCGGCAAAGTCCTTACGGATCGTACCTTCGTCTGCGTTGGCCGGGTTGGTAGCGCCCATGATTTCGCGGTTCTTGGCGACAGCGCCTTCACCTTCGAACACTTGCGCGACGACCGGGCCGGAGGTCATGAATTCGCATAGGTCGTTGAAGAACGAACGTTCTTTGTGAACGCCGTAAAAAGCTTCGGCCTGCGCACGGGTCAGCTGGAGGCGGCGCTGCGCGATGATGCGCAAACCGTTGTCTTCAAAGCGCGCATTGATCTTACCGGTCAAGTTGCGGCGGGTCGCATCGGGCTTGATGATCGAGAGGGTCCGTTCAACGGCCATTTCTCGCTCCTAAATGTTGTTGCAGTTAAAACTCGTCGCCAACACATGCGTATTTAAGCGCGTGTGCGTAAAAAGAAAGCCCCTTACAAGGGGCGGGCGGGTTATAACGGTCCCGTTGCGGGGTGGCAAGCCTCTATACAGGTTGATGCCACCGTAAAGTTTTTAGCAGAAAAGGCCCCATGCCATGATCATCGACCATCGCACCTATACCATCGCGCACGGACGTAACAGAGAATACCTGGCCGTGTTCGAGGCTGAGGGATTACCGGTGCAACTCAAGCATTTGGGTCACTTAATCGGTTACTTTACCACCGCTGTCGGCCCCGTGAACGAGGTCGTGCACTTGTGGGGCTATGCGGATTTCGCCGACATGGAAGCCCGTCGCAAGGCCCGTGACGCCGACCCGGCGTGGGATACGTATAAACGCAATTCCGCGGGTATGTTGGTCGATCAACGTAATAAGATTCTCAGCCCAGCGTCTTTCTCGCCGTTAAAGTGAAATAAATCCTTAGAGCGAGCCGCTTAGGGGGAGAGGATGACGCAGCGGGGTAGGGCCTGGGGGGCAGGGGCGCAGCTACACTGGTGCCATCGCGCGTATTAGCCCCGCAATCTCGCCAGTTCATCTCCGTAACCTGCGGGGTCGATGCGGATATCGAGCAGTTTACGCCCGGGTTTGCTCAGCGCACGCTTGAGCGCGTCCGCATCTTCAATCACCTCGGACGCCCAGCCCAATGTTTGCGCGACGGCGGCATAGTCAATCAGCGGCGAGCGCACGCCGACGCTCGGGCGTTGTTGGCGCTGTTGTTTGATGTCGATCAGCGACAGGGCGGCATCGTTGATCACACAAAGCGTGATATCCAAATCAAGCTCGGACGCCGTTGCCAGTTCGCCCAAACACATCGCCAGGCCGCCATCACCCGTGTAGGCGATCACGGGCACGTCGGGTTCGGCCAATTTTGACGCAATCGCGGCGGGCAGGGCATAGCCCATGCTCGACAATCCATTTGATTTCAAAATGCCGAACGGCTTGCTACTCGGCCATAGGCCGAACACGGCGAACATGTGGGCGCCGGCGTCGAGACAAAGCCGCGTCGCCGGGTCCACAACCTCAGTCATCGCTTGGACCACATGTGCATTCGAAAATCCATTTCCGCGGGGTGTATAGATGTCGTTCATGTGCCTGCGTAAGGTCGCGATATCGTCGCGCTGCCAAGCGCTGTGCAGTTTGGGTTTTAGAGCGGCCAAGGTGCTGGACAGGTCGCCGGTAACTGCGAAAGCGACGGGGACTCTCGGGTTCGTCGGGGCGGCTTCGCTCAGCATCAACACCGGCGCGAGGGTGTCCGGCCAAGTGCCTGGAATGCACTCGATGGCGTCGAATCCAATGCCGATAATCAGATCGGCGTCGCTGAGCGCCTTGTTCTCGCCCGAAGCCCCCGTGAACGGACCGATGAAGTGGGGCACCTCGGCATTGATGACACCGCTCGCTTTATACGTCGTGAAGCACACTGCGCCTAAAGCGTCCGCAAACGCGCGCACCGCGTCACCATGCGCACGGGCTTCAAGGCCAACGATGATCGCGGGCTTCTGGCTCGCCGCCAACATCGCTGAGGCGCCATCGACATCGGTGGAGGTCGGCTCGATGGCGGGGAGGTGGGGCACAGGCTCGAACGCCCGCGCTTCGGCAGCCGCATCCCCCGCTGTCAATTCCACGACGACCGGGCCTTCCGGGGCGTTCATGCTTTGCGTCAGCAGCGAGTTCAGTGTGGCGGCGCCGACATCCGGGCGAAGCTGCGCGGTTCTTCGGGCCAGCGGCGCATAGACGGCTTGCTGGTCGAAATGTTGATGTAGGCTCGACGCCGGACCATCGATAAACAGCACCATCGGAGATCGCTCTAGGCTGGCATAGGCGATGCCGTTGACCGCGCTTGATGCGCCCGGCCCGACGCCGACCAGCACTGCGCCCGGTGCGCGAGTCAGCTCGCCGGTGACCGCCGCCATGATGCTGGCCGCCGCTTCGGTACGGGCCAACGTAAACGGCATGTCGGCGCGTTTCGCCGCGTCCATGATATCGAGGCTGGACCCACCACCCGGTATGCCAAATACGCGCGCGACCCCGTGATGCTTCAGCGCGCGCGCAATTTCGTCCGCAAGCGTGCCCATCAGATATTTCCGAACTTTTTCATGGCGTCTGAAAACGATAGGCCGCCCCTGATCGCATCTTCGGCTTTGCGGTCCTCAAGGGTGAACGTCTCCGCCATCGTGATGACGTCGTCGAGCACGCCCGCCGGCACCGCCAGAATTCCCGTATCGTCGGCGACGATCCAGTCTGCGTTGCTGATCAGCACGCCATCGACCACGATGGTGCCGCCGATCTCGGCAACTCGCAGCCGATGCCGCCCCGTGGTCGGCACCAGATGGCGGGTAAACACATTAAAGCCCGCGGCCGCCGTTTCGTCGGCATCGCGGGCGCCGCCGTCGACGGCGATTCCGGCAATGCCTTTGTGCGCAGCCGCCAATGACGCCATACCGCCCCACGTCGAATACGGGACTCCGTCGGCCGCGACGACGATGACCTCACCAGGGGCCGCGGCATCAATCATTGCACCGACACGAAAATCTGCAGACGCAAAGGTGCCATAGGGGCCGCTTTCTTCGCGCACCGTGCGCGCCGGTCCACAAAATCGCATCCCCGGTTTGACCGCTTTCAAATTGACCAGCGTTTGATTTGGACAGTCGACCCGGTCCAACGCATTGGCCAATGTCGATGTGGCGAGCGCGCCCAGTCTCTTTGCGATGTCTTGCATATAATCCCCCATGTTTGACGGCAGCTTAGCCGCTGTTGCGCTGCCCGACCATCTTCAAAAGGCGTCGCGATAATATCTAGCCCCCCCCATCCCGCGTCATCCTGAACTTGATTCAGGATCCACTGCTAGGTAAACGCCCCAGCCGCCGTGTTCGTACATCCAAAGATCCTGAATCAAGTTCAGGATGACGCACGGGGTGGATGACGCAGGTGGAGGGCAACTTTCAATATCCGGGACCTTCGAGGGGTACGCCGAGTTCAAAGTATTGTGCCCAGCGGGCATCACATGGAATTTGTCGTCTGCTCTAGGGTGTGATGAAATAGTCGACAAATCGGTCGTCATGAACCGAACGTTAAAAAGTAAATATGGAACATTTGGGAGACATCCAATGACGGACATTAGCCGCCGACTTGCCGACTTTGCTGCGGGCCTACATTACGAAGACTTGCCCGCCGAGGTCGTTGAACGCACCAAGCTTCTTATTCTCGATACCGCCGGCATCATGGTTCGCGCCCGCAATGATGCGGAGTCGACGCCGGCCATGGTCCGCGCGATTGAACGGTTGGGTCTGGCGACTGGCGATTGCGCCGTGCCGGGCGACGTAAAAACTTATGCGCCCTCCGCAGCAGCCTTGCTGAACGGTACCCTCGCGCACTCGTTAGACTTTGACGACACGCACGCGGAAGCGTCTTTGCATTCATCTGCACCCATCGTGCCTGCCGCGTTGGCGGCGGCTGAAATGATGGGCGCGTCGGGCAAAGACCTGATCGCCGCCTGCGTCGCCGGCTATGAAGTGCAGATCCGCCTGTCGTTGGCGCTCGGGCCGTCGGATCATTACGATCGCGGCTATCATCCGACTGCGACCTGCGGCATCTTTGGGGCCGTGGCGGCGGCGGGCAAATTACTCGGCATGGACGCTGATCAGATCGACAGCGGATTCGGGATCGCGCTGTCGCAATCGGCGGGCTCGATGCAGTTCCTGGCCGATGGCGCCTGGACCAAGCGTTCGCATGTCGGCCAAGCGGCGCAGAACGGCCTGATGTGCGCGGTGATGGCGCTCGAAGGCTTCAAAGGCCCGCGTCATGCTTTCGAAGGTAAGTGGGGCTTCCTGCATGCCTACGCCCCCAACGCCGACCACGCCAAGGCGACCAAAGACTTGGGCACTGAGTGGCAAACCATGCGCTTGGCGGTGAAGCCGTTCCCAAGCTGCCGTTATACCCACGCGGCGATGGACGCCCTGCAAAAAATCATGAAGGACGAAGGCGTCACCGCCGATGAAGTCGAAGCGGTCGAGATCGGTCTGCCGAAGACCGGCATGAAGATCGTGTCATTCCCCGAAGACGCCAAACACAATCCGGAAAGCGTCGTCGACGGCCAATTCTCGATGCCGTTCTGCGCGGCTGTGGTGCTGAGTGAGGGCACGATGCTGTGGGATCACTACGCCAAACACCTGAAAAACCCAGACACCTTAGCGCTGACCAAAAAGGTCACCTGCGTCAATGATCCCGAGGTCGAGGCACTGTTCCCGGCCAACATGGCGGGCAAGGCAACGGTGAAAACCGCACGCGGCACATTCTCGGTGTTGGTTGATATGCCGAAAGGTGAGCCTGCGAACTTTATGACGGTGGCAGAATTCCGCGGCAAGTTCTCAGGCTTATCCGAACCTTATCTCGGCGTCGACGGTGCCGGTCGCTTTGCTGACGCGATTATGGGTCTGGAGACGCAGAACTCGGTCTCGGCTGTCCTTGCAGCCGGCAAGCCGCAGGCGCAGGCCGCAGAATAATGGTCGCAGAAGCAAAAGAAGTCGGTCCAAACCGATATCGTGAGTCTTATGGGCGCTACCTTGAAGATTTTAAGGTCGGCGATGTCTATGAGCATCGGCCCGGGCGCACGCTGACCGAGACCGATAATACATGGTTCACGCTGTTGACGATGAACCAGCATCCGTTGCACTTCGATGCCGAATACGCCAAGCATTCCGAGTTCGGTAAGCCGCTGATGAATTCGTGCCTGACGTTGTCGGTGGTGGCCGGGATGAGTGTGTCCGACGTCAGCCAAAAGACCATCGCCAATCTGGGCTGGGATAAGGTCAAAATGCCGGCGCCGGTGTTCAACGGCGATACGTTGTATGCCGAAAGCGAAGTGCTGGCGATCCGCGAGAGCAAATCGCGCCCGACCCAGGGCATTGTTACCATCAAGACCGTGGGCAAAAACCAAGACGGCGTCGAAGTGATTTCGTTCGAGCGTGCGATGCTGATCCCGAAGCGGGGCCATGCGGTGGACGATAAGGCGGATTATTAAGTCGCATGATGCGTTTGCCTACATTTCCCGTCACCCCCGCGCAGGCGGGGGTCCATGGCGCGGAGAATAAAATGAACGGAGAAAGCAGATGCCGGACGCTTCTATGAGTGATGACAGCCGCCTGGTATTAGATGCGGTCGATAAGTTTTTGGAAAAAGACGTGGCGCCTTACGTCCGCAATCTGGAAGCGGCAGACGAATACCCGACGCAGGTCGCAGACAAGCTGGCCGAGCTGGGGATGTTCGGGGCGACGATCTCGGCGGAATACGGCGGCTTGGGGTTGGAGATCAAAACCTATTCGAAAATTGTCGAGCGCGTCGCAGCCGTGTGGATGTCGGTGTCCGGTATTTTTAATTCGCACCTGATCATGGCCGCCGCGGTCGAGCGTTTCGGCACCGAGGATATGAAGCGGGAATACCTGCCGAAGTTCGCCACCGGTGACATTCGCGGCGGCATTGCCCTGACGGAGCCCGATGCCGGCACCGATTTACAAGCGATCCGCACCCGCGCCGTGCGCGATGGTGACGAGTATGTGATCAACGGCACCAAGACCTGGATCACCAATTCGGTCAAAGGCGGTATGCTTGCGGTGCTGGTCAAAACCGACCCGGACGCCGACCCGCGGCATCGGGGTATGAGTTTAATTTTGGTGCCGAAATCCGCCGGCTATAAAGCGCATAAACTGAAAAAGTTGGGCTATCGGGGGATTGATACCGGCGAGGTTGAGTTCGTCGATGTACGCGTACCCGTGGCAAACCTGATTGGCGATGCCGAGGGGCGGGGTTTGCAACAAATTCTGGGTGGGCTTGAGCTTGGCCGCATCAATGTGGCGGCGCGTGGTGTCGGTGTTGCCGATGCGGCCCTACAAGACTCCTTGGATTACGCCATGCAGCGCAAGACCTTCGGCAAACCGATTTGCGAGCATCAGGCGATCCAGATCAAACTTGCCGACATGGCAACCCGGGTGCAGGCGGCGCGCAAGCTGGTCGAAGATGCCGCCATCGCCTACGACGCTGGGGCGCGCTGTGATATGGAAGCGGGCATGGCGAAACTATTCGCCACCGAAGCCGCCATGGAAAATGCCGCCGAAGCGATGCGCATTCACGGCGCTTACGGCTACTCGCCCGAATACAATGTGGAGCGCTATTACCGCGACGCGCCGTTGCTGTGCATCGGTGAAGGCACCAACGAGCTGCAACGTATCATCATCGCCAAACAACTGGTGGAGCGGCACGAATGACCGTCTTTAAGATTTGCGTCATCCTGAACTTGATTCAGGATCCATTTTTAAACGCGCACGATTGCTGATGAGATAAGTATGGATCCTGAATCAAGTTCAGGATGACGCTTGTGGTTTTATGAATAGAGAATTTGGACCTTTGAATGACCGATAACCCACTTCCTCTCGACGGTGTGCGCGTGCTGGCGGTTGAACAATACGGCGCCGGCCCGTTCGGGACTATGTTCTTGGCCGATCAAGGCGCCGAGGTTGTGAAGATCGAAAACCCAATCGGTGGTGATTTCGCTCGCGACATCGGACCGTATTGGTTTAAGGATGGGTCTTCGGAATTCTTTCATGCGTATAACCGCAACAAGCGCTCGATGACGTTGGATCTGACGTCGACAGAGGGTCGCCAGGTGTTCCGTGATCTGGTGGCGCGCGCCGATGCGGTGTCGTCGAACCTGCGGGGTGACGTGCCGGAAAAGCTCGGCATCACCTATGCGGACTTGCAAGACGTGAACCCGCGTATCGTGTGTGCGCACTTGTCGGCCTATGGGCGCGAGGGGCCACGTAAAAACTGGCCGGGGTTTGATTATCTAATGCAGGCCGAGGCCGGGTGGTTTTCGCTGACCGGTGAGCCGGAAAATCCGCCGACGCGGTTCGGCCTCTCGGTGGTTGATCAGATGACCGGCCTGGCACTTGCCTACGCGGTGTTGGCCGGGATCACGGGTGCGCGGGCAACCGGGATCGGCCGCGATATGGATGTGAGCTTATTCGACATTGCGCTATCCAACCTCGGCTATCCGGGGATGTGGTATCTGAACGAGGGCCATGTGCAGACACGCCTCGCACGTTCCGCGCATCCGGCGCTGACGCCGTGTCAGTTGTACCAAACCAAAGACGGCTGGATTTACCTGATGTGCAATAAGGAAAAATTCTGGCCGGCGCTCTGCAACGCCATCGGCAAGCCCGAGTGGGGCAGCGATCCGCGCTTTAAAAGCTTCAAAGAACGTTTTGATAATCGCCCATTGATCGAAGAATTACTGGACGCCGCATTGTCGGCGAAGACCACGGCTGAATGGCTGACGGTGTTCGCAGGCAGTGTACCCGCGGCTGCGATCAATGACGTCAAGCAGGCGCTCGACAATCCGTTCGTCACCGATGAAGGCCGCATTCAGGAAATCCCGCTGGAAGGCCATGGTACCTACAAATACATGGCGCCCGCGGTGCGTTCCGGCGGCGCGCCGGCGCCTGCGAACCCGGCGCCAAAACTGGGTGCGGATACGGAATATTTGTTGCGGGACGCGGGGTATGATGATGATCAAATCACCGCCCTGCGTGACAAGAAAATCGTATGAAGATGGCTTCACTATCGCGCGTCATTCTGAACTTGATTCAGGATCCACTTTTAAACGCGCACAGTTGGCGACCGGACAAACATGGATCCTGAATCAAGTTCAGGATGACGCCGAGGCCGTTCGGCGAGACGAGCAAGATAAAACAGGTTGCGCAACGCAAATTCAGGAGAA
>CAXBEV010000006.1:0-182632 GCA_963974935.1 uncultured Rhodospirillales bacterium
CAAAGGTCCCAAATGTTTTGATGACGGACACGATGCACAATCCGAGCTTGGATTGGTGCTACAAGACGGAGCCGGATACCGGCTTGAACGGACGCAGTATCGACTGGCCGCGCGGCAAGACGCTTGGTGGTTCGAGTTCGATTAATGGCCTGCTCTACGTTCGGGGTCAGCACGCCGATTACGATCATTGGCGACAACTGGGGAATGCGGGCTGGTCGGCGGCGGATGTGCTGCCGTATTTCAAACGTTCGGAAAATCAGGAACGGGGTGAAGATGACTTTCACGGCCACGACGGCCCCCTTGCCGTTTCTGATATGCGCGTCGAACGCGACATCTGTTCTGCGCTGATCGCTGCAGCGGAAGAACTTGGCATTCCCAGAAATCAGGATTTCAACGGCGCCACCCAAGAAGGTGCCGGCTATTATCAGATGACGGCCAAGAATGGTTTCCGCTGCTCGACGGCGGTCGGCTACCTTAATCCGGTGCGTGGCCGCCCCAACCTGCACATCATCACCCATGCCCATGCTGAGAGGTTGCTGTTCAAAAAAGGTGAGGAACGAGCCATCGACGGCATTCAATTCTTGGTGAAGGGAAAGCACAAACAGGCGACATTGCGGGCCGGCGGCGAAGTCATTCTCAGCGCCGGTGCCATCGGGTCGCCGCAAATTCTGCAGGTGTCAGGAATCGGTCCGGGGGCGCTTCTTCAGGGGCTCGACATTCCCGTCCGCCATGCGTTGAAAGGGGTCGGCGAAAACCTTCAAGACCATCTGCAAATCCGCCTCGTCTATGAAGTTAACGTGCCGACGCTGAACGACGAGATCAACAATATCTTCCGACGCGGGCTGATCGGATTGAAGTACGGCCTTTTCCGCACCGGTCCGATGGCCATGGCCGCGAGTCAGATTGGGATTTTTGCAAAGACACAAAAAGAAATGGAAACGCCGGATATCCAATTTCACTTTCAGCCGCTCAGCGCGGACAAGCCAGGCGTCAAGATGCATCCATTTTCCGGCATGACGATGTCCGTCTGCCAACTGCGCCCGGAAAGCCGGGGACGAATCGTTATAAAGTCACCCGACTCGCATATTTATCCGGAAATTCATCCGGGCTATTTGTCCGCAAGAAAAGATCAGGAGACGGCAGTCGCGGCCATCAAACTTGCACGCAGTCTGACTGAAACGTCCGCTCTGGCGCCCTTCATCGTGGCAGAACGAGCGCCCGGCGCCACGATTACCGACGATCAGGAGATACTTGAAGTCGCCCGCAATCTCTCACAAACCATATATCATCCAACGAGTACATGCCGAATGGGCAGCGATCCCATGTCCGTTGTCGATGAACGACTCCGCGTCCATGGAATCCAGGGCCTGCGCGTCGTCGATGCGTCCATCATGCCGACAATCGTATCGGGCAACACCAACGCCCCGACGATTATGATTGCGGAAAAAGCGTCCGACATGGTCATTGCCGACCATTCAGCGGTCCGCTCGATGGGCCCCGCCTGATCGACTCCAAGGGCTACGTTCTTGATATATCGGCATATTCTGCTGCGGTGAATATATCTCGTACGACAGCGCGTCGTACTTTGAATGAATGGCAAACGGACGGACATGTGGTGCTTGAGCGTATCGGTCGTAAGACCATCGTGCACATGACAGATCAGTCGCGTCGTCGTTTAGAGAATTTTGCCGCGAACCACAATAAGCGTTGAATTTAGGTTTTTCGCAGCACGCACGTGGGTCAGTTTTCAGCATCAAACTCGCTGTGGTAATCGACAATACGCTGGACTTCATTTTTGGCGCCGACGATTACCGGAACCCGCTGATGTAGGCTGGTCGGGCAGACATCCAAAATACGTCCGCGCCCTGTCGAGGCCATGCCGCCCGCTTGTTCGATGATGAACGACATCGGGTTGGCTTCGTACAACAGGCGCAAACGGCCGCCTTTGTCGCGAATTTTCTCGTCCAGCGGATACATAAACACCCCGCCCCGGGTGATCAGTCGATGCACATCGGCGACCATGGCGGCGACCCAGCGCATGTTGAAGTCTTTGCCGCGCGGCCCGTTGGCACCTTCCAGGCATTCGTCGATATAGCGCTGGATCGGCGGTTCCCAATGACGGCGGTTTGATGCGTTGATCGCGAACTCTTGGGTATCGACGGGGATCGTGATGTCGGGGTGGGTCAGAATGAACTCGCCGACGTCCGGGTTCAGCGTAAATCCGTTGACGCCGTTGCCGGTGGTCAGAACCATCATGGTTGCCGGACCGAACAGCACATAGCCCGCGCACAGTTGGCGATTGCCGGGCTGCATGAAATCGTTCGAAAGCTGGTCATCATGTTCGTCGGGTGCACGCAAAATCGAAAAAATAGTGCCCATCGGGCCGTTCACTTCGATGTTAGATGATCCATCAAGCGGATCAAAAATCAGCAGATAGTTGCCTTTTTTGAGGCCGGACGGCACCGGATAAACATCGACCATTTCTTCCGACGCCATGGCAAACAAGTTGCCGCCCCGCTCACACCAACTGATCGCCAGTTGGTTGGCCAGTACGTCGAGCTTCTTCTGGTCTTCGTCTTGTACGTTGACGCCGACAGTCGAGCCGAGTTCACCGCTCAGCGAACCTCGCCGCACCAAATGTGAAATCGCCTTACACGCCGAAGAGACATCGCCCAAAAGCGAGGTAAACTCGCCGGTGGCGCCTGTGATCTGCGTCTGCTGACGCATGATGAAATGCTTAAGTGTCGTTCTGTAAGACACGTTTCCCCCGCTCTTTTATTATTGTCGTGCGTTCTATGGCTTTGGGCCACCCTGTCATTATGACAGCCATATTGTGCTTAGCACAGCGGCACCAATGCGCCAACGCGCAAAGGACCGCTAGGTCTCGTCAAAAAGATCAAAGGCCGTTAAAGCCCGTTGATACGATGCGTTTATTGCGGGGATCGACGATCACAGCGCCGACCTTGGTCGATGGGTCTTTTGACCACTGCGCAATAAACGCAGCCAATTCCATAAAGCGCTGATCCCATTTGGCGCTGTGTTGCTCCGGCTCTTTTCTTGCCATCCCGATTCCTCGCTTAGGCGCGTGCGGCGTCTTCGATGTGCAGTTTTACCCGAGTGCGACCCTGCCATGTATCGGCTTTGATGCGGCCGGCGACATGCATGGTTTGATCTTTTGCCTGCATCAACAATTGGCCGAGCGGCGTCCCCATCGCCCGAAATGCAATGCCGTCCAGAGAGCCTGAGCCTGCACCCGCATTAAACGTGCAGCGCACATGATCTTTGCCGACGATATCCGAAAACGCGAGCCGCACGTCCATCACGGCGAACCTCGGCTCCGGATTGCCGGGCCCAAACGGTGCCAAGCGCGCAATTTCTTCTGCAAGTTCAACGCTGACACCGCGCACCGATAGCGTACCGTCGATCTTAAACGTAGGCTTGGTGCCGCTTGCACCGGATTGTTGCGCAATCCGGTCCGCAATGAAGGCAGCAAAATCTTGTAGATGCTCGGCGGCGACGGTAAAGCCACCCGCCATCGCGTGCCCGCCGCCTTTGATCAGCAAAGATTTTTGCCGGGCCGCAATGATCGCGGCGCCCAGGTCGACACCAGGGACAGAGCGTCCTGACCCGGTGCCCGTTGCACCGTCCAAGGCAATCACGCAGGCCGGGCGACCATATCGCTCAACCAGGCGGCTGGCGACGATGCCGACCACGCCCTGGTGCCATCCCTCACCTGCGACGACGACCGCTGCGCCGGGCTCGCCCGTGCGTTCGATTTGTTGCAGGGCTTGTTCAAAAACATTGGCTTCGATCTCGCGCCGTTCGGCATTCAAGATATCGAGCTTCGCGGCAATTGCATTGGCTTCGGCGGTGTTTTCGGTGCGCAGCAAGGTCGCGCCCAAATCTGATTTTCCAATGCGCCCGCCGGCATTGATCCGGGGGCCGAGCACGAATCCGAGATGATAGCTTTGCGGTGCTTCGTTGACGCCGGCGACATCGCCCAGTGCAACTAAACCGGTGTTGCCTCGCTTCGCCATCACTTTGAGCCCCTGCGTCACGAACGCCCGATTCAGCCCCTCGAGTTTGACGACGTCACACACGGTGCCGAGCGCAACCAAGTCCAACAAGCGGGTCAACACAGGTTCGGGCCGCGCATCGGTCCAATGCCCAAGCCCCCTGAGCACACGATTGACGGCGACCACCAACAAGAATGCGAGCCCTGCTGTGCATAATGTGCCGTATTTGCCGTCCGCATCCAGCCGGTTCGGATTGACCATCGCCAGGACGTCGGGTAAGCGCGGCTCGGCGGTGTGGTGATCGATGACGATGACGTCGAGGCCGATATCCTTGGCCGCTGTCAGAGCATCGAACGACGTGGTGCCGCAATCCAATAGGATAACCAGCTTGGCGCCCTCGTCGGCCAATTGCTGCATGGCTTCGGCGCTTGGACCATAGCCTTCGGTCATGCGGTCTGGGATATAGACTCTGGGCTCGGCGCCGGCGTCCCGTAAAAATCGCGCGGTAACGGCAGACGACGTTGCACCGTCTACGTCATAGTCGGCAAATAGGGCAATTTTCTCGCCATGGATCAGCGCATCCGCAATTCGGTCTGCGGCTTTGTCCATATCCAACAGCCGGCTCGGGTCCGGTAAAAGGTCTTTCAGGGTCGGGTTGAGGAATGCTTCGGCGTCATCGATATTGATGCCCCGGGCTGCCAAAACGCGGGCGATGATTTCCGGCAATCCTAGGCCTTGCGCAAGTGTCAGCGCGGCGCGCTCGTCGGCGTCCGTCATCACCCAGCGGCGATCGGTTACCGAGCGTACGACGAGGTCTTCGATGGCTGGGCCGGCCTCAGCCGACAGGCTGGCGGCGGGTGAAGTCATGATGGGTCTCTATATAGCGGTATGTCCCGGTGACAGAGCGCACGACCACCGATTGGCTGGTTGCACCGGCGACGGTTTTATCGACGCCCTTCAGCATGGCGCCATAAGTAACGCCAGTCGCAGCAAAGGTGACATTGCCGCCTGCCATATCCGTTTCGCTGTAAATGCGATCAAAATCTTCGATGCCCATCTCATTGGCGATGGTACGGTCTTCGTCGCGGCGCGCGATTAAGCGTGCCTGCATACGTCCACCGAAGCCGCGCAAGCCTGCAGCCCCTAATACGCCCTGCGGCGCACCACCGATGCCGAGATACATATCGATGCCACCTTCGGGCAGCGCAGATCCGATCACACCTGACACGTCGCCGCCTAAGATCAGCCGTACACGTGCGCCGGCATCGCGGACTTTTTCCAGCAACACACTGTGGCGTGGTCGATCCAGCATACACACGACCAAGTCAGAAACGGGCACACCTCGGCATTCTGCGAGTGCCTTAAGGTTCTCGACGGGTTCGCGCTCGAGATCGATCACGCCGTCGGGCACACCTGGGCCGACGGCAATTTTGTCCATATAAATCTCAGGTACCTTTAAAAAGCCCCCACCCTCGGCCATCGCCACGGTGGAAATCGCGTTTGGACCGCCACGGGCGACGATGCTGCTGCCTTCTAAGGCGACAATTGCGACGTCGACTTGCGGGCCGTGGCTATTGCCAATTTTCTCACCGATGAAGAACTGATCGCATTCACTCTTGCGGCCTTCACCGACGCAAATCGTGCCGTCGATGTTCAGCGACGCAAATAATCGATGCGCAGCGCTTATGGCGGCAAGGTCTGCGGCTTTCTCGTCACCGGACCCCATGTGTCCAGCTGCCGCCAAGGCGGCGGCCTCGGTCACGCGGACCAATTCCAAAGATAGATTGCGATCTTTTGCTACAGGTTCTGACATGGTCATATTGTGCCGATATCGAGCGTTAAGCGAAAGCCGGAACTGCCAAGTTGCCTTGGAGCATCGATAAACTTTGGAAAAAGGCGTCGCTTGACGTGCCCGAAGTCCAAATTTCTACGTAAACAGGCATATTGCGCGCTTTAAAACGTTTCGATTCGGATCACTACCGGTGGCTCGACCACGGCATCCATCGCGGTAATTTGTTCGATGGTGTTGCGCAACGCGCCCTCATCGGTTTCGTGCATGGTCATGACGACCGGCACGATCTGGTCCGGATCGCGGGAGCGTTGCAGAACGGATTCCATGGAGACGTTATGATCGGCAAGGGCGCGTGAGATATCAGCGAACACGCCAATGCGATCGACGACGTTAAAGCGGACGTAATACGCGCCGTAATGCTGGCTCATATCGCGCGTCGCGGTATCGGCCAACTGTGCGACAGGCACGCCGAACAACGGCACCCGGGCGCCGCGTGCAATATCAATGATGTCGGCGATCACCGCAGAAGCTGTCGGCCCACCGCCGGCGCCACGGCCTTCGTGAAATACGGTGTCGACGAAGTCGCCATCGGCGACAACGGCGTTATATGAGCCTTCAACGTGGTTAATCGGGGCATCGATCGGCACCATGCACGGGTGCACCCGCTGCTCAACCACACCGTCATTCATCGACGCGATACCCAGCAGCTTAATGCCGTAGCCAAGCTCCTCAGCGAATTCTATATCGATGGAGGTGATGGCACGGATGCCTTCGATGTGAATGCCGTCAAAATCAACTTTGGTGCCGAATGACAGGGCCGATAAAATCGCCAATTTGTGCGCGGTATCTATACCGTCGACATCGAACGTCGGGTCGGCCTCGGCAAACCCAAGCTTTTGTGCCTCTTCGAGCACGTCTTCAAAGCTGCGCCCGGTGTCGCGCATTTCGGTGAGGATATAATTACATGTCCCGTTCAAAATGCCATAGACGCGCGTCACCGCATTCGCAGCCATGCCTTCGCGGAGGCTTTTTAAAATCGGGATACCACCGGCGACGGCGGCTTCACAATAAAGTGCTGCGTTGTTCTTTTCGGCCAGCGCCGCAAGCTCATTGCCGTGATGTGCGATCAGCGCCTTGTTGGCTGTCACAACGTGTTTTCCGGCGGCTAATGCGTTTTCGACGAGAGCCTTCGCGACGCCGTCAGAGCCGCCGATCAGCTCAACCACCAGATCAATATTGTCGGCGGCCGCCATCAGCGTGGGGTCGTCGTACCAATCGAAATTGTCGATGGAAAAACCGCGATCCAATGTTTTTGAGCGGGCAGAAATAGCAGTAATCTCAATTGCGCGACCGGCACGGGCTGCGATGAGGGCGCCATGTTTCTGCAGAACCTCAACCGTCCCTGCCCCGACCGTGCCGAGCCCGGCGATGCCGATGCGTAGCGGGTCCATCAGGTATCCTCTTCCTTGCCTTGATTTAAGTTTTGATCGCTCGTCGTATTGACGCCCGAGCGACGCATGAAGTTTTTGATGTTGCGCACCGCTTGGCGGATGCGTTGCGTGTTTTCAACCAAGCCGATGCGCACGAAGCCGTCACCGTATTCGCCAAATCCGATACCGGGCGCAACGGCGACATCGGCTTCTTGTAGCAATTGCTTTGTGAATTCAACCGAGCCCAAATGCGCAAACGCCGGTGGAATAGGAGCCCACGCAAACATGGTAGCCGGCGGCGGCGGGATGTCCCAACCAGCAGCCGCCAGTCCTTCAACCAAGACGTCGCGGCGCTCTTTGTAGATATTGCGGAATTCCTCGATACAATCTTGCGGGCCGTTCAGTGCGGCGGTGGCGGCAACCTGGATCGGTGTAAACGCGCCATAATCCAAGTACGACTTCACCCGCGCCAACGCGGCGATCAAGTCAGGATTGCCGACCGCAAAGCCGATCCGCCAGCCCGGCATGGAGTACGTTTTGCTCATCGACGTGAACTCGACGGCAATGTCCCAAGCTTTTGGCAGTTGCAGGATCGACGGCGGCGGGTCGTTATTGAAATAAATTTCCGCATACGCCAGATCCGACAGCACATAAATGCCATGGAAGCGGCAGAAATCGATAACTTCTTCGTAAAACTCTAACGTTGCGAGGGCTGCTGTCGGGTTGTTCGGATAGTTCAACACCAAGGCGGTCGGCTTCGGCACGCTATGCAGCACCGCGCGTTCAAGCGCTGCCATGAATTCCGGCCCCGGCGTCACGGGGATCGAGCGCACGGCGGCGCCGACGATGATAAAACCGAATTGATGGATCGGGTAACTCGGGTTCGGGACTAAGATCACGTCGCCTGGGCTGGTGATCGCCTGTGACAGGTTGGCCAAACCCTCTTTGGACCCCAACGTCACGATGGCTTGCGTATTCGGATCCACGTCGACCCCGAAACGGCGCCCGTAATAGCCGGCAATAGCCTTCCTGAGCCCCGGAATCCCGCGCGAATTCGAGTAGCGGTGAGTGCGCGGATCGTCGACCGCTTCCTTCATCTTATCAATGACGTGCTGCGGCGTCGGCAGGTCTGGATTGCCCATGCCGAAATCGATGATATCCGCACCCTCAGCCCGGGCACGAGACTTCATCTCGTTGACCTCGGCAAAAACGTACGGCGGCAAGCGCCGAATCTTATAAAAATCGCGTTCCATGATGTGATTACTTCACAGAAAGCAGCCCCGACGACAAGACCGAATTGTGTTTTCGCCCTCGCCTACGCGCATGTTTTGAGCCGGTAACCGCTTAGTTGGTGAGATAGATTTCCGTGCGCCGGTTGCCGGCTTCGCCGGATGGCATGACCTCAAGATAGATCGGCCGATTGTCACCGACGGCAGCAGTGCGAACCATATCGTCACTAATGCCAAGGCGCCTAAGCTCGTCGGCAACTTGCGCGGCCCGCTTTGCCGAGACCTGATAGTTGGTCATCTTGTGGGTGACCGGGTCCATGTTCTGGGTACGTTGGCTGGCGTGGCCAACGATGTGCACAGTGCCGCCGCGCTGCTTTTGCAGGCGTGCAACATCCGACAAAATCTGCCGATCGCGGCTATCTAAGACAGACGAGCCGTTGGAGAATAAAATCGTGGCGACACGGGTTGCCGAACCAGGTGGCAACGAGCCGGACGCCGAGCCTTCAAGACCTGGGATGTCGTTGGAGATCGACGCTTGCATACTCGACGACATGACCGTCTCAATTCCGCCCGATGACACGATCACCGTCGGCTGACCCTGCCCGTTAGACGTTAAGTCCGCCGGCAATAATGAGCCGCGATCTGCGGCCCGAGCACGAATTTCGGCAAGCTGACGGGCCAGACGATCACGCATGCCTGCATCGACACCGGACGTATCCGCGGCGGCTGTGGTCGCCGATGCTGCTGGTTGTGGTGTTGGCGTAGGCTGCGGTGCAGGCTCTGCTATGGCAACCGGTTTTGTCGGCTGTGGTGTCGGCACGCCGCTGCTGGCTTCGACCTTTGGTGCTGCGGGCGGCTCTTCTGCACCGTATAAAGAATTCTGTGCGCCGCCAGAGCCTTGGCGCTGGATGCTGTCGTCGTATTTACGACCGGCGGTGTCGGCCGCAAGGCCTTCGGTCATAGAGTCACGTGCGGCGACCTGTTGGTCGACCTGCGAAAGCTGAGGGAACTTTTCGTCGCTGCCCGGCGCTGGCGTGCCCCGCGCGGCCTGTAATTCGTTTTGTGGGTCGGTGGACGAGGGATCTTTGGCGTCGTCACCGGAAAGAGCTTCTGCCGTGGAATGATACCATTCAACCGGATTGATTGCGTCCGGGACCTTGGTACAGGCATTCAGTGCAGTTGCAAAACCGACGATCACAAACATGGTGCCTAATCGGCTTTTCATTGAGTACGTTTTTGTACGTTGGCGCGCATCGCCATCGTTTAGAATTTCCGTGTTCGCGCCCATATTGTCCTCATCCATCCCCAAAGGAAGCCCAGTTTAGCCGACCATTACTAGTTCGTATATCCCCGCGTCAGGTAGGCCGCTTCGCTATGATCTTATATTCAAACCGTTAACGAAGGAACGCGCAAGAATATACGTTGCTCGAAAAGGGTTAAATGTTTACAAACGCCGCATTGATTTGTGCGCCGCACAAAAAATACGGCGCCCCTGATGACCTAATGGTTTAAGCCCCACGTCGCGCGATCACGCGCAGTGGGTAGCATGATCGGGTGCAATGTCCAAGACTTCGTAGAGGTACTTAATGATGAACGAACAAGTTGGCGATAAGCTGAAAGACATAGACGAGTCGCAAATTTCCGAGACCATGGCAGACATTGCCGAACGCTCGCAACGCCTTGTGCAGGATTTCATCAGCCGCCATGCCGACCCGGAATCATCGTCTGAAACGGACGACCCGCTGAATATTGCGTCAGCTTTTTTGGATATGACGCAAAAGATGATGACCAATCCGCACAAGCTGGTTGAAGCCAATATGAACCTTTGGGGCGACTACATGAAGCTGTGGCAGTCGACCGCACAGCGCATGATGGGCCAATCGCCTGACCCCGTCGTCATGCCGGAACACGATGACCGCCGTTTCAAAGGTGAAGCTTGGGAAGGCGATGTCTTCGACTTCATCAAGCAATCTTACTTACTGTCGTCGAATTACCTGCAGTCCACCGTCGGCGACGTTGAAGGTCTGGACAACAAAACCCGTCAAAAAGTCGATTTCTTCACCAAGCAATATGTCGACGCCCTCTCGCCGACCAACTTCGTGATGACCAACCCGGAAGTTCTGCAGGCAACCATCGAAAGCCGCGGCGAGAATCTGGTCAACGGTCTGCGCAATTTGCTTGAAGACATGGAACGCGGCGACGGTAAGCTGAACATCAAAATGACCGATGCCGACGCGTTTGAAGTCGGAAAAAACGTTGCGACCACGCCGGGCAAGGTTGTGTTCCGCAATGATCTGATCGAATTGATTCAGTACACACCGACGACCGGTAAAGTCTCGGAAGTGCCGTTGCTGATCTGCCCGCCGTGGATCAACAAATTCTATATTCTCGATCTCCGCGAAAAGAACTCGTTCATCAAGTGGGCGGTCGAGCAAGGCAACACCGTGTTCGTGATCTCGTGGGTGAACCCGGATCGCGATTTGGCGATGAAGACGTTTGCTGACTACATGTTTGAGGGCCCACTGGCCGCCATCGACGCTATTCAAAAGGCGACCGGTGCCGAGCAAGTGAACGCCATCGGTTACTGCATCGGCGGTACACTGTTGGCGACCGCACTTGCTTATATGGCGGCGAAAAAAGACAAGCGCATCAAAACCGCGACGTTCTTCACCACCATGGTCGACTTCGAAGATTCCGGCGATCTAGGCGTGTTCATTGACGAG
This sequence comes from uncultured Rhodospirillales bacterium, assembly GCA_963974935.1. Taxonomy (GTDB): domain Bacteria; phylum Pseudomonadota; class Alphaproteobacteria; order Rhodospirillales; family Casp-alpha2; genus UBA4479. The sequence continues at coordinate 11,191 of CAXBEV010000006.1, forward strand.
TCTGCGGTGCAGAGCATGGAAGCCAAGATGAACGAGCGCGGCTACCTTGAAGGTAGCGAAATGGCAGCGACGTTCAATATGATGAAGGCCAACGACCTGATCTGGTCATTCGTCGTCAATAACTACTTGCTCGGCAAAGACCCCTTCCCGTTCGATTTGTTGTACTGGAATTCGGATTCAACGCGGATGCCGGCTGCTATGCACAGCTTCTATCTGCGCAACATGTATCTCGATAACAAACTGGTTGAACCGGGTGGGATCGAGATCGACGGTGTGAAGCTTGATCTGCGTAAAATTGATGTGCCGACGTACATCATCTCGACCCGCGAAGATCACATCGCACCTTGGAAGCCGACCTATAAAGCGACGCAGCTTTACAAAGGCCCAATCCGCTTTGTGTTGTCGGCGTCCGGTCACATTGCCGGTGTCGTCAACCCGCCGGCCGCCAACAAATACTGCTATTGGCTGAACGATAACAAAACCCCCGTCGATGCTGACGAATGGCTGGCCGGTGCTGAACAGCACGACGGCTCATGGTGGACCGATTGGGACAATTGGCTGAAGCCGTATGCCGGAAAGCTGACCGTAGACGCACGCAAGCCGGGTGACGGCAAGCTCAAGGTGCTCTGCGATGCGCCTGGTACCTACGTCAACATGAAGGCCGAAGACTGATCTTCTAAATTCCTGTTACGGTATCAATCTACCCATACAATGCGTCCGGCGGTTATGAGATAAATAAAACCTCGTAACCGCCGGACTGCGTTTGATGCCTATTGATACGTTCGTTGCGCTTTTGATTTTTGCCTTTGTCGCCTCGGCCACGCCGGGACCGAACAATGTGATGCTGCTCGCATCCGGGGTGAACTTCGGTTTTCGCCGCACGATACCGCATATGTTCGGGATCGCGTTGGGCTTTGCCGTGTTGTTGTTAAGCGTCGGCTTCGGGCTTGGTGCGCTGCTCGATATATATCCGGACCTCTACGTCGTGCTTAAATTTTTAGGCGGCGCATACCTTTTCTATCTCGCTTGGCGGATCGCGATGACGCGCGCGGTCGCCTCCGGCAATACCGGCAACGCGCCGATGACGGTATGGGCGGCGGCCGCCTTCCAATGGGTAAATCCGAAAGCCTGGATGATGGCTATCACCGCGATGTCGCTCTATACCTCGCCCGAGATGCCCTACGTCTCTGTGGTCCTGGTCGCGCTCGCCTTTGTGCTGGTGAACTTCCCGAGTGTTTCAATCTGGGCGGGATGCGGCACGGCGCTGCGCAGCTTTCTCGCCGACCCGGTGAAACTGAAATGGTTCAACATCACGATGGGTGTGATCCTGGCTTTGACCACGATTCCGATGGTGCTTTAGGCGGTCAACGCATCCGCCAACTTGTCGATACCGGCGTTGATGTCCCGTTCTTCGAGGCCGGCATAGCCGAGCAACACGCCGGCACGCAGCGGCTTCCCCATATAAAAAGCACTCAGTGGTAAGACTGTATATCCCAAATCCGCAGCGATCTTAGACACGTCGCCATCGCTTAGCCCGCAGGCCGGATCGACCTCGGCCACCAAATGCATGCCGGCTTCGTCGGGGCTGACCGTCAGTATCCCTTTAAGCCGCCGCTCGATAGCCTTGATCAAAATACCTTGGCGCTCATGATATAGGGTCCGCATGCGTCGCACGTGCGCGGCGAAGTGGCCGCTTTCGATAAAGTCGGCCAGCACGGGTTGCATGGCGATGGCGGTCTGGTCATCAAGGGCACGCCGGACCTGCAGCATGGCGTCTTGCAAGCCGGGCGGCACCACCATGTAGCCGAGTCGGATCGCCGGAAACAGCACCTTTGAAAAAGTGCCGACATAGATCACGCGTCCGGATGCATCCATACCCTGCAGCGCCGACAAGGGCCTGCCTGCGTAGCGGTATTCGCTGTCGTAATCGTCTTCTAAAATCCAGGCGTTGCTCTCCGACGCCCATTCCAAAAGTTCAAGGCGTCGCGGCAAACTCATCACCGATCCCAGTGGATATTGATGCGACGGAGTGACCACGGCCATGCGGGCTTCAGGTGCGCGCGCCCTGCCCGCTGCCACATCAATGCCGGCATCGTCGACCGGCACCGGCACCAACTCGGCACCTGCCGCCGTCAGCACCCCTTTGATTCCGGCGTAGCCCGGGTCTTCGATCCACACCCGATCACTTGGATCGAGTAATGCACGAGCTGCCAGATCGATCGCTTGCTGCGCGCCTGCAGTGACGATCACTTGCTCTGCTACACATTTAAGACCACGCACGGAACGCAGATATTCCGCAATCGCAACCCGCAACGGCATGTAGCCGCCGATCTCGCCATACGATACCAAGTGCCGGGGTGGACCGCGCCAGAACTTCGCAACGATGCGCGACCAATGGTTCCAAGGAAACCGATCGATTTCGGGCAAGCCCGGTCGAAATGCGCGGGATCTACCGGGCACGCGACCCGCCGGCGCCTGCAACGCGGCCAAACGTGCACCCGACCTCGACAGCCAGCCCGACGTCGGCATGTCTGCACCCTGCAAAGCCTGGGTGCGCGCCGCCAAAACATCTTCCGGCAACACGTTGGAGACGCGGGTCCCGGACCCAGTCTGGCCTTCGGTGTATCCCTCGGCAAGGAGTTGATCATAAGCCGCGAGCACGGTGTTTCTGGAAACCTCTAACTCGTTCGCCAGCGCGCGGGTTGACGGTAGCCGATGACCGGGGGCAAGGCGGCCATCCAAGATCGCACCCCTGATTTGGTCGAACACTTGGCGATGCATCGGCGCGCTGCTGTCGCGGTCGACGGCCAACATCAGCAACGGCACACGGTCGGCGGCTTGCGGCATCATCTGTCCCTTAAAAAGTGGTACTGTCATTTTGCCAAATTCGGCTCTATTGAAAAGGCCATTTAGCCGTTATCACATCGCTAAATTATGACGGAGACAATGTTATGAAGATCACCATCCGCCCTCTCGCCGAGGCCGATCATGCTCGCTGGAAGACCCTATGGGAGGGCTATCTCACGTTCTATAAGGCCGGGATTGATGATGCGAACACGACGGCGTTGTGGGGCCGCTTGATGGATGAGGCGCAAGCCCCGCATTGCTTGGTCGCGGTCGACACGGGTGGCACCGTGGTTGGCTTGGTGCAGTATCTTTATCATGCGACGTCTTGGACGGTGCACGACAAGTGCTATCTTCAGGACTTGTTCGTCGACCCGGACCGCCGCGTCGGCGGTGCCGGGCGGGCGTTGATCGAAGCGGTTTATGAAAAGGCCACGGCAGCCGGCGCGTCCGAAGTGTATTGGATGACCCAAGAATTCAACAGCATTGCCCGCGTGTTGTATGACCGCGTCGGCGAGCGCACGCCATTCATCAAGTATCGAATGTTGATGTAGGTATTATGGGAATGGGGTGGTCCCGGATCGCTGCGCGTCCGGGACCACCCCATATCCAATTAAATCGTCTTCAACAATTCCTCGGCCGCTTGGCGCGGTGAGATGTCGCCGTTGAGGCTGCGGTCGACGGCAGCGTCTAAGATGTCGCCCTCGCCGATCCGACGGCGCAGCATGTCTTCGGCGGTCTTCAGGATCCGAGTTTCAAGAATACGTCTGCGGCGCAGCGTCCGCTCGCCGCTCTCGATCAATTGTTCACGGTGTTGATCAAGCATTTCAACCAGTTCCGTAATCCCCTGCCCGGTTTCGGCACTGGTGCGCATCACCGGGACATCCCAGCCGTAGCGCACCCGTGCGGTCGAGCCTAACGTCAGCATCGATTTCAAATCGGCGACGGTGCGGCTGGCTTCGTCCTTGTCGCATTTGGAGACCACGTGGATGTCGGCGATTTCCAGCACACCGGCTTTGATCGCTTGAATGCCGTCCCCCAGACCGGGGGCAGAGACCACGAGTACGCTCTCGGCCGCCTCGGCGATATCAACTTCGTCCTGGCCGACACCGACGGTCTCGATCATCACGATGTCGAAACCGGCGGCATCCAAAATATCAACGGTATCTAAGGCGGCCCTTGCTAAGCCACCAAGCGCGCCCCGTGTTGCCAATGAACGGATGAACACACCGTCGTCGGTGGCAAGGTCGCTCATCCGCACCCGGTCGCCTAAAATTGCGCCGCCCGAATACGGGCTTGAGGGATCGACGGCGACGATGCCCACTTTGCGGCCACCACTTCGAAGCGCTTTTGCCAACGCGTGCACCAAGGTCGACTTGCCCGAGCCCGGCACACCGGTCAGGCCAACGATGTGCGCTCGTCCGGCCATGCGATGGATTTCCGCCATCTCCGCCGCGCACGCGTCGGGACGTCCCTCAGCCATAGACATCAGCCGTGCGATGGCGCGGGTTTCGCCGGCGCGGACTCCGTCGACCAAGTTTAAAGCGCCGTCCATCATGCGTCCTTTATCAACCAAGCGTGCAAGGCGGCGGTCACCGCATCGGGTTTTTCTAAGGGTGGCAGGTGACCGCTGCCGTCGATCATTTGCAAGGTCGCGCCCGGAATACCGTCGGTCATTTCACGGTGTAAGGCCGGCACCGTCAATGCATCTTCGGCGCCGCACATCACCAGCGTCGGACAGCCAATATCGCCAAGTAACCCGAGACTGTCCGGGCGATTCATGATGGCGGTCTGCTCGCGGATATAAGCGTCGGGCCCCACGGCATGGGCTGAAGCACGGATCGTCGCCATCAGGGGGGCATCGGTCAGGCGTGACGGATGCACAAAACTCGGAAAGTGTTCTTCGATGACCGCCTCGAACGCACCGCGCTCGACACGTTTGATCAGGTTCTTACGGCGCTGGATGCGCTCAGCATCGTCGGCGCGGGCAGACGTGTCCATTAACACCAAGCGACGGACGCGCGCGCCCGCTTGGCGCATCACTTCAAGCGCGCCGTAGCCGCCCATGGATAGACCGACCACGGAAAAAGTATCCGGCATATCGGTCAGTGCCCGCGACACCATGCCGCTTATACTGTCATCTTGCGTCATGTCGGCGACGACGCACGTGGCGTGTGCGCTTAAGGCTTGCGTCTGCGCGCGCCACAAAGCCGCATCGCATAATAGGCCCGGTAAAAATAGGATGGTGTGTTGCATATCTGGACGTTAGTGGATCGCTTGGCCACGTAAAAGACCGAATTATGGGTAAAATAGCGGGTATTTCCCGGGAAAAGCATCTTATATCATTGACTTGGACGGCGGAAACCATACACTCCGGCCTCATCATAAAGAGACGTAGGGAACGGCGTTAAATTCGCCGGGGCGTGTTGCCCCGCTTTTGATATAACGTGACGCCCCTCAGGAAAAAGCTTCCATATGAAATTTACCGATCTCGGTCTAAGCGACGAAGTCCTCCGCGCCATACACGAAGCGGGCTATGAGGAGCCGACGCCGATCCAAGAAAAAGCCATCCCGGTCGTCCTCATGGGGCGCGACGTGCTTGGGTGCGCGCAAACGGGTACCGGCAAAACCGCCTCGTTCACCTTGCCGATGATCGAGATTCTGGCCGCCGGCCGTGCCAAGGCACGTATGCCGCGCTCACTCATCCTTGAGCCGACGCGCGAACTCGCCGCCCAGGTCGCCGACAACTTCGAGATTTACGGCAAGTATCACAAATTATCGAAAGCACTGTTGATCGGCGGCTCGTCGATGGAAGAGCAACTCAAGGTTCTGAACCGTGGCGTCGATGTGTTGATCGCAACGCCGGGTCGCCTTTTGGACGTGTTCGACCGTGGGCACCTGTTGATGACCGACGTCAAAATTCTGGTGATCGACGAAGCCGACCGGATGCTCGACATGGGCTTTATTCCGGACGTGGAAAAGATTGTCAGCCTGTTATCGCCGATGCGCACCACGTTGCTGTTTTCGGCCACTATGCCGAAAGAAATTCGCAATCTCGCCAACAAGTTCTTGTCGAATCCGAAAGAGATCTCGGTCTCCAAGCCGGCATCGACCGCTGACACCATCGTCCAGGCCCTGATCAAAGTGACAGCGCCTTCAAAAGCACCGGGTGCCGGCGCGAAGGCAAAGCGCGAAGTGCTGCGCCGCTTGATCGGTGAGCAAAAAGAGCTAACCAACGCGTTGGTTTTCTGTAATCGCAAGCGTGATGTGGATGTGGTCTATCGCTCGTTGCTGAAGCACGGCATCGAAGCGGCCCGATTGCACGGCGATATGGTGCAGTCGGTGCGGATGGAAACACTGAAAAAGTTTAAAGACGGTGAGGCTGCTATTTTAGTGTGCTCCGACGTGGCCGCCCGCGGCTTGGATATTTCATCCGTCAGCCACGTATTCAACTTTGATATTCCGACCCATTCCGAAGACTACGTGCACCGCATTGGCCGCACCGGTCGCGCTGGTCGCAAAGGCCATGCCTTTACGCTGGTGTTACCGGAAGACCGCAAATATCTGGCGGGTATCGAGCAGTTGATCGGCAAGCCTATTCCGATTTTGGGCGCTGACGAGGTCGTCGCTGCCATCGAAGCTGCGCCGAAGGAAGATGCGAAAAAGGCCGAAGAAGCGGCGCCTGAAAAAGCGGATGACGTCGCTGCCGATGTGCGCGAGGACAAATCCACCGACGATAAGCCCACCGACGAAAAACCAAAGCGCGGTCGTTCGCGTGGTGGCCGTGGTCGTGGCCGGAAGTCTGCCGACACCGCCGCTGACACCGAGACCGATAAGGCCGAAAACACACCATCCGAGGACGAGGCAAAAGCCGCCGCGCCTGCGGACGAAGACAAAAAGCAAAAGGCTGAGTCTAAGCCTGCGCGTGCGAGGACCCCGCGCGCCCCGCGTCGAAGTAAAAAAGACGATGATAAAAATAATGACCGGGGCAACGATCAGGGACCGGGCTGGGGCGAGAACATGCCCGCCTTCTTGACCCGTGAAGTGACTCTGCCGAAAGATTAACGGTCGGCTCGACCCGGCGATGCGTGGGGGACGATATGAAAGTTGATATCTTGGGCACGGCGCGCAAAGCCGCCGAAATTGCCGGCAACCTCCGCGTCGATCTGTACTCCGATACAAATTCAAAGCCGACCCCGGGCATGCGTCAGGCCATCGCCGATGCTGTCTGCGGTAACGAACAGGCCCTCGAAGACCCGACCACCAATGCGCTGCAAGAACGCGTGGCCGAACTGTTGGGCAAAGAAGCGTCCGTGTTTTTGCCGTCCGGCAGTATGTGCAACGAAATTGCCTATCGCATTTGGGCGCGCCAGGGTGACTCCGTGGTCATGGATAAGACCGGTCACGCAAACACATCTGAAACTGGTGGCCCAGCCGCCCTTTCCGGTTTGATGATTCACCCGATTCACGGCAAGAACGGCATTTTCACAGGTGATGATGTGCGCAAAGCCGCCGCCACCAACAATCGTCACGCACCGCGTCCGAAAATCGTTAACGTCGAGAATACCGCGAATGCGGGTGGCGGCGTGATCTGGCCGCTCGCCGCCATTGAAGACGTGGCGAGCGCTGCGCACGAAAGCGACATGGTCGCACACATGGATGGTGCCCGGCTTTTAAATGCCGTTGTCGAAAGCGGCATTCCGGCAACTGAATTTACCCGGCATATGGATAGCGTGTGGTTGGATTTCTCAAAAGGTTTGGGCTGTCCGATCGGTGCTGTCTTGGCCGGGTCCAATGACTTCATCGATGAAGCATTTCGCGTCAAACAACAGTTTGGCGGTGCCTTACGCCAGTCCGGCATTGTCACGTCTGCATGTCTTTATGCCCTCGACCACCACGTTGACCGCCTGCGTGACGACCATGAAAATGCACGTCGTTTGCATGCAGGCCTGGGCCAGATGCCAGGCGTAACCCTGCAAAACGAGGCCTGCGAAACGAACTTGGTGTTCTTTGATGTGTCCGGCACGGGCAAAGATGCCCGAGACGTGGCTGCGCAGCTGATCGAGCGTGGGGTGCGTATTGGTGCAAGCTCCGCCGTCCGAATGCGCGCCGTCACGCACTTAGATGTCGACGCCGCCGGGATTGATTTCGCGTTGGACGTGCTGCGCAAAGTTTTGCGCTAGGTTTCCCAATAAAAAATCTGCGACTTCCCGGAACCGCAAAGCGGTATCCGGGATCTTTGAGTTGCGCCATCTATTCCCAAGATCCCGGATATCGCCTGCGGCGATTCCGGGAAGTCGCAGATTTTTATGTGGGATATTTATTTAAAGTCGTCATTCCCGCGCAGGCGGGAATCGAACAGGGTTTAGATAAGACCGGCCAACGGCGACGAAGGATCGGCGTACATTTTGCGCGGCATGCGACCGGCAAGGTACGCAAGTCGCCCGGCTTCCACCGCATGTTTCATGGCACGGGCCATTTTGATGGGGTCTTTGGCTTCGGCGATGGCGGTGTTCATCAGCACGCCGTCGCACCCGAGTTCCATGGCAATCGCGGCGTCTGACGCGGTGCCGACGCCGGCATCGACGATCACCGGTACTTCGGTCTGTTCAATGATCAGGCGGATGTTCACCGGGTTTTGAATGCCGAGACCCGAACCAATCGGTGCGCCCAACGGCATCACCGCAACCGCACCCGCTTCTTCGACCCGTTTGCACAAAATCGGATCGTCGGAACAGTAGGCCATCACCTGAAACCCCTCCTCCGTCAGCTTGGCGGTGGCTTCGATGGTTTCCGGCATCATCGGATACAGCGTGCGCGCCTCGCCGAGAATTTCCAGCTTCACCAAGTTCCAGCCACCGGCTTCGCGGGCAAGGCGCAACGTGCGCACGGCATCTTCGGTGGTAAAGCAGCCTGCGGTATTCGGCAGGTAGGTGTAGATATTCGGATCGATGTAGTCGATCAGCATCGGCTGATCTTTATCGGTTAAGTTGACCCGGCGCACGGCGACCGTGACCATGTCGACTTCCGCCGCCTCGCAGGCCAGGCGGTTGATGTCGTAATCCGCATATTTGCCGGTGCCGATGATCAGGCGCGATTTGAACGTTCGGCCGGCAACGACCAGCGGGTCGTCGTTGTCGGCAGCTATCGAGTCCGGTGCACCACCGCCAATGAAATGGACGATTTCCAGGCGGTCACCATCGGCAACTTGAACCTCTGTATAGCTGGACTTCGGCACGATCTCGAGGTTGCGCTCGACGGCCACTTTGGCCGGATCGAGCCCGATCTCGCGCAGCAGCCCGTCCACGCTTTTTTGCGTGTCCAATGCTCTGGTTTCGCCGTTGATCGTGACGTTCATGGGTCGGTCCTTTGTCTCAGATGTCGATGCGGTATTGTTTGTATGAGTATGGCGAGCCTACCCGGCCCTTTCAACGCGTGACATTGAGGGAAAACGCCCTGTTTCTCAAGACGCTCCGCATGATATAACTAGACCGAATCGATGCCGCCCCTGTGCGGTGAAGGATCTGGACGTACAATGACCGCGACGATCATGATTTTGAACGGGCCTAATCTCAATCTGTTGGGCACCCGCGAGCCGGACATTTACGGCGCCGAAACCCTCGCTGATATTGAAGCGAAGGTAAAAGCGCGCGCCGAGGCGCTTAGTTTGGCCGTTGATTTCCGTCAATCCAACATCGAAGGCGAGTTGGTGACCTGGATTCAAGAGGCGCGCACATCTGCTGCAGGCATCATTATCAACGCCGCCGCCTATACGCACACATCGATTGCGATCATGGATGCGCTGAAGGCCTGTGGTCTGCCGATCATCGAAGTTCATATGTCGAACATTCATCAGCGTGAATCGTTTCGCCACAAATCCTATGTGGCACGGGTCGCCGACGGCATGATTTGCGGTCTCGGTTCAATCGGTTACGAACTCGCACTCGAAGCCGTGGCCGCGCGGCTCAGCAAAGACTAATCAAGGAAACAAAAAGTATGGCGAAAACGACAAACCCCGGGCTTGAGGTTGACGAAGATTTGATCCGCAAACTTGCGGATCTTTTGGATGACACCGGATTGGGAGAGATCGAGGTGCAGGATGGTGACCGCAAACTGCGAGTCGCCAAAGCCGGCAGTGCGGTCAGCTATGCTGCCCCTGCAGCCGCTGCTCCCATGCTCGCAGCCGGTGCCGCTGTTGCACCCCTAGCGCCTGCGGCGGATGATTACGCTACGCATTCGGGCGCCGTCAAATCGCCGATGGTCGGTGTGTGTTACCTCTCGCCTGACCCAAAAAGTGAGATGTTTTGCAATGAAGGCGACACCGTCGCCGAGGGCGACACGTTGTTGCTGATTGAAGCGATGAAGGTATTCAACCCGATCTTGGCGCCTAAGGCCGGCAAGGTCGTTAAAATTCTTGTACGCGACGGGATGCCGGTCGAATACGGCGAGCCTTTGGTCATCGTCGAGTGACGGGGGGCTTAAAGCGATGATCGAAAAAGTTCTCATCGCCAACCGGGGTGAAATCGCACTCAGAATTTTGCGTGCGTGCCGGGAAATGGGCATCCAGTCGGTCGCCGTGCATTCCACGGCCGACGCCAATGCCATGCATGTGCGCTTGGCCGATGAAAGTGTGTGCATCGGCCCGCCGGCGGCGCGCGACAGCTATTTGTCGACCTCAGCCATTTTATCGGCGGCCTCAATCACCGGCGCAGATGCGATTCACCCGGGCTACGGCTTTTTGTCGGAAAATGCCGACTTCGCCGAAATGGTTGAAGAGCACGGCATCATTTTTATCGGCCCGTCACCCGAGCATATTCGCCTGATGGGCGACAAGATCGCTGCCAAGCAAGCGGCCAGAGACGCCGGAATTCCCTGCGTGCCGGGCTCGGACGGTGAGGTTTTAAGCTTCGACGAGGCGAAACACTGGGCCAATAAAATCGGCTACCCCGTTCTGATCAAAGCGGCTGCCGGTGGTGGTGGACGCGGGATGAAGGTTGCGCTCTCGGAAGCGGAACTGCACGACGCCTTCGATATGGCCCGCAACGAAGCCGAAGCATCGTTTGGCAATGGCGCGGTGTATATGGAGCGCTATCTGGATCGGCCGCGCCATATTGAAGTCCAGGTTCTGGCCGACAACGAGGGTAACGTCATCCATCTTGGGGAGCGGGATTGCTCGTTGCAGCGTCGCCACCAGAAGATATTAGAAGAATCCCCCTCGCCTGCGCTGAACAGTTCGGCCCGTGCCGAGATCGGTACGACAGTCGCCGATGCGGTGCGCAAGCTCGGCTATCGTTCCGCCGGCACGGTTGAATTCCTATATGAAAACGGCGAGTTCTTCTTTATCGAGATGAACACCCGCCTGCAGGTCGAGCACCCGGTCACTGAAGCCGTCACCGGCATTGATCTGGTGCGTGAAATGATCCGCGTTGCCGACGGCCATCCGCTGGACGTGACACAAGACGAAATCCGCTTTGACGGCCACGCCATCGAATGCCGGATCAATGCCGAAGACCCGTTTACGTTTCAGCCGTCCCCCGGCAAGGTCAATGAATACCATGCGCCGGGCGGGCTTGGGGTGCGCGTCGACAGCGGGCTGTACTCTGGTTATAGCGTACCACCGCACTACGACAGCATGATCGCCAAGCTGATCGTGCACGGTCGTAACCGCGGCGAGTGCTTGATGCGGCTTCGCCGCGCACTGACGGAATTCGTCATCGACGGTATCAAAACCACGGTGCCACTGCACCAAGAGCTCATTTTGAATGACGATTTCATCAACGGTGATTACGATATTCATTGGCTTGAAGAATATTTGAAAAGGACCTCGGCCGAAGGAGCGCGATGAGCAACCGCGGCGCCGACGATTTCGAACTGACACCGGAGCTTTTGCTTCGTGCCTATACGGTCGGCGTCTTTCCCATGGCCGAAAGTCGGCATGCGGAAAGCATTTCGTGGATCGACCCTCGGCAACGTGGCATCTTACCGTTGGACGCCGTGCACGTCCCGAAAAAGCTTGCAAAAACCATCCGCCGCGGCACCTTCGAAGTCCGCTGCAACACCGCGTTCGCAGACGTCATCGCCACCTGTGCCGAACAGACACAGGGCCGGCGCGAGACCTGGATTAATCCGCAGATTGAGTCCGCCATCAACGATCTGCACCGTATGGGCTATGCGCATTCGGTGGAAAGCTGGCGGGACGGTCAGTTGGTGGGCGGCTTGTATGGAGTTGCGCTTGGCGGTGTGTTTTTTGGCGAAAGCATGTTCTCGCGCGTCACCGATGCGTCGAAAGTCGCGCTCATACATTTAGTGGCAAGGCTGCGCATCGGCCGCTTCAAGCTTTTAGACACGCAGTTCGTCACCGATCACCTGCAACGTTTCGGCGCCATCGAAATTCCGGCCCGCGATTTTCTGACAAAGCTCGAAGCCGCTTTGGCCGTGCATTGCCTGTTCCCCGCCGACATTGATGATGTGACTCTCTCAGCTGAGTTCGACCGCTTTTTCGCCCGTGCGTCATCCTGAACTTGATTCAGGATCCACGTTACCACCTCCGCCCCACCTTCCCGTGTCGCACAGCAATAGATCCTGAATCAAGTTCAGGATGACGCGAGGTTGGGCACTCAAAAAATATTAAGGAGACTTCCTGGATCACTCCGCATCCGCAAAGTCGCCCAGCTACCCGCTGGTTTTGTTCTTATAGTCCAATACCCAGACGTCGTAGACCGGGTGTTCCAGCGCATTCAACGCCGGGCTCGAGGCGAACATCCAGCCGGTGAAGGTGCGCACGGGTTGTTCGCCGGGCCGTTGTTCGGCGGTTTCCAGAAACGCGGTGCTTTCCGCGGTCTCTTTTGGTGGTCGTTTTGCCGCCGCAGGGCGAAATGCTGACGAATTTCCCGCCGATAATCCCGGCGCTACCGATTTCGGCAACGCTGTCTTCGGGCAGTTTCATGTCTTCGCGGATCGACATGCTCATCACGGCACAAACTCGATCACATCAAACAGGCCGTTCGCTTTAGTCTTATTTAACAAGCTTCCCGATGTGCCGCAGGGTGTACTCAGCCTGAGAGATCATTCTGTGAAGCGTTGTTTGCGCGGGTTCGCGCACTTGGACGAGATCCGTGGCTTCACCAACAATCACAGGCGCAATATCTGTGTCAGCCGCCGCCGAAGCGACATTATAACGCTCTTGCTCCCGAGGAAGATTCTGCGCGAGGCCGTCGATGTCTTCGCTCCATTGTCGGGTGAAGGAATTGCGCAACGTGCGAATGTTCCAGCCGGACGGCCAATCGAGACCGCGCGCCATGTCAAATACAGAACTGCGTTCGGTATCGTCGCCGCTACCATTGACAGCAACCTGTTTGGCATTGCCGCTCGCGAGTGATTCATCGCTGGCAAAGAAACCTGTTCCGCACAACACACCCGATGCCCCGAGCGCCAGAGCCGCAGCCAATCCACGTCCATCGGCGATGCCGCCTGCGGCGATAACTGGTATATCTTTTGCGATATCGACAACCGCTGGAACGAATGGCAACGTTGCTCTGGTGCCACCGTGTCCGCCCGCCTCTGTGCCCTGCGCCACGATGGCATCAACCCCAGAATCTAACGCTTCGCGGGCCTGCTCCAAAGTTTGCACCTGAACAATAATCTTCGTCTGTGCGTTTTTTATTGTTTGGAGAAATGGCTGAAAATCACCGAACGAGAGCATCAATGCGACCGGCGCGCGATCGAGTACAAAATCAAGCAAATCAGGTTGACGGGCCAGTGACCAAGTGATGAAGCCCGCCCCGATCCGCGCATCGCCTGCAGCGTTGAATTCGCGCTCAAGCCATTCGGCATCACCATAACCGCCACCGATCAGACCGAGACCACCTGCCCGGCTCATGGCCGCGGCAAGCGCCCCGCCGCTGACGCCCGCCATGGGCGCCAGCAAGACGGGGTGTTCGATCCCCAACAAGTCACACAGAGGTGTATATATGGACATGTCGATTGCTACTTACCCACCTGCCGGTATTGCTCGACCGGCAGACCGCCGATACCCCAATCTTCAAGCATGACCTCATCAATTACAACAAAAGTCGTCGCCGGGGACTTGTCGAGAACCCGAACCAGCAAATCAGTAACGCCACTTATCAACTCGGCTTTCTGATTGGGGGTGACGCCTTCGCGCGTCACTTTGATATTTACATAAGGCATGAATATTCCTTTCAGTTTTCACGTTCAGTGATCTGGAAAATTTTGGCCAAGATCTGCCATCTGCCGTTGGTTCGCACCAAGGTCAGAAAGTCGATGAAATCCCGCGAGCCGATAGAGCAGCAAACACGTGCAAAGGCTGTGTTCTCGCCCGCAAATTCGATGGAATTGATCACGTCCCGTCGCTGCTCATCGCGAGAAGCCGGCGACACGCGCTTTTCCACCACCTGAAAGTATTCATCCATTGTGCGGTAGAGCAGCGGCGTCTCATCCGCTGTTGCATAGATCGCCTTGGGGTGAAACGCGACGGCCAACCTTTCGGTGTCGGCGTGATAGAGCCCATCAAAATAGGTCTCTAACACACCTTTCACGGCGTCAAACTCGCTCATGCCACTTGCGCCGGATCAATCAGTCCTTCGGCGACCATCGCCTCGACGACAGAAGGACGCGCCGCAATGCGTGCCAGGTAGGCTTTCGTTTTTGGGAACGGCTCGAGGCTAATGCCAACGAAGTTTGACCAGTTGATCACCACAAACGCTAACGCATCCACAACGGTAAAAGTGTCGCCAAGAAGATACGTACGATCATCAAGCAGGCTCCGTTCGATATGGGCTATGCGCTTGCAGACACGATCCGCCGCATCTTGTTTTGTATCGGCATCTAGATCTTTGCCTGAAAAAAACGGGCCGAAGGCTTTGTGCAACTCGGATGATATGAAGTTCAGCATTTCTTGAAGCCGTGTGCGCTCCAAAGTTCCGGCCGGCGGCGCAAGCCCAGCATCAGGCATCTGATCCGCCAGATACTGAAGCACGGCCGGACTTTCCGTGATGATGTCTCCACTGTCGTTGATCAACGCTGGGACATAACCGTTCGGGCTGATCTTGAGGAAATCCTCACCTGCTTCAGTCTTGCCGGCATCGGTATCCGTCTTGTCGAGTTCGAATGGGATGTTGAGTTCATTAAGGACGATGTGGGATGCCAAAGAGCACGCACCGGGTTTGTAATAGAGTTTCATTGGTTTTATCTCCTGTTGATAGGGTCGATACGTCAGAGATAGAACCACGACTAACCGTTGACAATTAAGTTTCTTAAAGATACTTAATTATGAAGTTACCCCATGGAAACCTACTTACTTATCATGCCTCTCAAAGTCCGGAAGAACTTAAGCGCCGCCCCGCCGCAGCCATGCATCCTCACCGATTGCATGGCATTGGTCTCTGGTGCATGGGCGGTAAACGTTATCTGGTCGTTGCGCGCGGGACCTCGTCGCTTCAACGAATTGCGTAAAGACATCCCACCGATTTCTGCCAAAGTACTATCCACCCGGTTGAGCGAACTGGAAATCCGGGGGGTGCTGCTTCGGAACGTTCGGCCCACCTCACCGCCGTCGGTGGAATACACATTAACTGAACTGGGCGAGGAACTCGTCCCCGCACTCGAGGCGATCGTAAAGGTCGGGCATCGATTGAAGGCGCTTGGCTATAACGCTCAGAATAAAACGGAGTCGTGATCCGAGACCTTTAAGCGAGATGATGCGGAGCATCAGAATGAAGACAAAAACTTATCCCGAGAAGACCCAAAGGGTCGTTATGCGTGATCGTACCGCCGCTCACTCGGTGATTTTGTTTTTACAGTCCAACACCCAGACGTCGTAGACCGGATGTTCCAGCGCATTCAGCGCCGGGCTTGAGGCGAACATCCAGCCGGTGAACGTGCGCACCGCTTGTTCACCCAGCCGCTGTTCGGCGATTTCCAAAAATGCGGTGCTTTCCGGGGTTTCTTCCGGTGGGCGTTTGTCACAATGGCGGACGCGGATCACCAGGGTGCCGAAACGCACCGCGCCGCCGACCGGGACGTCGATGGTCGAGACTCGTGCCGTGACCTTATCTAAAGTCTGCAACACGGCGGTGGCATAAGGCTCAGCCTGCGCCGACGCAGCAACGCTGACGCTCAGCGCCATACCCAAAGCGATACGAATCGGAAAGCGGACGGAGAAAATCAGCCGCCTCCTCCGGTGGCGAGAAAGATAATCTCGCCGACTTGGTCTTCAAGCGATTTAAAATCTTTGGTGCGCGAGATTTTGCCGCCTTCGGCGATCACCGTTTTGCCGCCGCCGGGCGAAATACTGATGAATTTCCCGCCGATGATCCCGGCACTGCCGATTTCGGCGACGCTGTCTTCGGGCAGTTTTATATCTTCGCGGATCGACATCGTAACGACGGCATCATACGTGACCGGATCAAGCTTCAGATCGTTGACGGTACCGATCTTGATGCCATTGACGCGGACGTCGCTGCCGCTTGTCAGACCACCGACTTTGAAGAACGCGGCCGATACATTGTATCCGTCAATACTGCGCACCTGTGCGGTGTTCAGCGCAAACACTAAGAAAAAGCCGGCGACGATCAACACCACGCCGCCCAGCACGGTTTCAACTGCGTTTTGCCTCATGCGCCCGCTCCTATATGCAACATCACCACGTTCATTACTGCGTTACCTTAGCTTTGTCTTTGGCTCGGTTGGCCTTGCCTTCGGATATAATCAGGTCCAACAAATTGCTGACGATCACCGCGTCTTGGGTGAAGGTGATGGTGTGGCCTTCTTTCATCGCCTGTTCAGCACCGCCAGGCTCGACAATAACAAACTTTGAGCCAAACAGTCCGTCCGTATGAATGGCCGCCGAGCTGTCCTCGGAGATCACCAAGCCGTCTTTAAGTTGAAATGAAACAATTGCTCGGAAGTTCTTGTTGAGCCACATTTTTTCGACAGACCCGATACGGACACCCGATAGGTATACCGGATCTCCGACGGCCAAGCCGTCAACCCGGTTAAAGCTTGCAGATATGCGAATACCGCCGTCTTCGGAAAAGTCGTCCTGGCCGCCGTAGACAAAGATCATGATCGTCAGCAGAACAGAGACGACTACGGCGCCGATTGAAATCTCGCGCGCTTCAGCGCTCATTCGGGTGTCCAGGCCTCGTAGTCGCCGGTCGCATGGGCGCGCGTCCCGCCGCTGAGGTCATGCCCTTTCGGACGGTAGGCCTTAATCGTACCGGTGTGGTTCGGCTCATGTGGCTTTTGCCATGGGCGAGCTTGGGCGGCTTCGTCGGTCAGAGGTTCTTGCGTCATATGATGCAGCCACGCGTGCCATTCCGGCGGCACCATAGAAGCTTCAGCATCACCTTTGAACATGCACCAGCGACGCGGACGGTTATGTAACGTGGCGCCATTACTGGCTTCGTAATAGCGGTTGCCGAATTCGTCGATGCCGACTTGGCGACCGTTGAGCCACGTGTAAATCATGGTGCCGATATTCATAGTGTTTTCCGTTCCAGCTTCGACGGCGACAATATCGCACCTTGTCCGAATGGCGGCAAGGCCCTACCCGGTTCGCTTTAGCCAGCCCCAACTTTGTATCGACGTCATGATGAAGTGGCAGAAACCCGCGAACGAATCCTATGCGGTTTTGCTGCACGCGTATATTTCCGTTTCAACAGCCGAAACGGACCCATTAACGATATTTCACAAGGCGAGCCTTGATGTTAACCCGCGTTATCAAAAAAATACTTAATATTGTCGCTCAGGCATCGTCCGCTGACCGGCGGAAAAATAGAGATAGGTTGCCTCCTCAACTTATCCCCAGATTTCTGCGGGCGTGCTCGACGTCAATCGAAATATTGTGTTTTTTTGACGGTTTTGACGCGAAATCTAGTTGAACCAAAAATCCACCTATGGCTAGATGTCGAGTGTTGCACCTGGGCACACACGATATCTGGTATCACGTGATACTGCGGATTGAACTGCGGACTGCCGTGGTCGAAAGGGCAACCGGGGGCCTTCACGGGTCCATTAAAGAATTTTGTTTTGTAACTGAAGCCATTCGTTTGGCTAATCCTTTGGGGGATTTGATGCGTATTTCACGACACTACACGAACGAAGACCAATCGCCTTATGACTTGCTCGAGTTCCGGACCACGGCGAGTGAAATCCGCAACCCCGACGGTTCCATCGTGTTCCGCCTGGACGAGATGGAGGTGCCGACGCGCTTCTCTCAGGTTGCCAGCGATGTTTTGGCACAGAAGTACTTCCGTAAAGCCGGCGTGCCGGCGATTATGAAGAAGATCGAAGAGAATTCGGTCCCGTCATGGCTGTGGCGCAGCGTGCCCGACGAGGCCGCGCTATCGAAACTCCCCGAAGAACAGCGTTTTATCGGCGAAGTTAGCGCCAAGCAGGTGTTTGATCGCCTTGCCGGGACCTGGACGTACTGGGGCTGGAAAGGCGGCTACTTCGATAGCGAAGAAGACGCCCGCGCCTACTTTGACGAAATGCGCTTTATGTTGGCCAACCAGTCCGGCGCGCCGAACTCGCCGCAATGGTTCAACACCGGCCTGCATTGGGCCTATGGCATCGATGGCCCGGCACAAGGCCACTCATACGTTGATTTTGAAACCGGCAAGTTGGTGCAGTCGCAGTCCGCGTATGAGCACCCGCAGCCGCACGCCTGCTTTATTCAGTCGGTCAGCGACGATCTGGTGAACGAAGGCGGCATCATGGACCTTTGGGTGCGTGAAGCGCGTTTGTTCAAATACGGCTCGGGCACGGGCTCCAACTTCTCGCAGATTCGCGGCGACGGTGAGCCGTTGTCGGGGGGCGGCAAATCGTCGGGCCTGATGAGCTTCTTGAAAATCGGCGACCGTGCTGCCGGCGCCATCAAGTCGGGCGGCACCACGCGTCGGGCTGCGAAGATGGTCGTCGTCGACATCGATCACCCGGACATCGAAAATTTCGTTAACTGGAAGGTCATCGAAGAGCAGAAGGTCGCGGCCCTGGTCGCCGGCTCGAAACTTGCCAACATGCATCTGAACGCCGTCATGAAGGCCTGCATCGACAGCGAGCTGAGCGACGCCGACAAGTATGACCCGAAGAAGAACGATATTTTGAAGGTCGAAATCCGCAAGGCGCGGAAATCGATGATCCCGGAAAACTATGTGCAGCGCGTGATTCAGTTCGCTGAACAGGGCTACACCGAGATCAAGTTCAAAGAATACAATACCGATTGGGACTCCGACGCTTACGTCACGGTGTCGGGCCAGAACTCCAACAACTCGGTTCGTGTCACCAACGACTTCTTGCAGGCGGTGCTCGACAACGGCGACTGGAACCTGATCCAGCGCAAAGACGGCAAAGTCGCCAAGACCCTCAAGGCGCGTGACCTTTGGGACGATGTCGGTCACTCCGCATGGGCGTGTGCTGATCCGGGCATCCAGTTCGACACCACGGTCAACGAATGGCACACCTGCCCTGCCAGCGGTCGCATCAATGCGTCGAACCCGTGCTCGGAATACATGTTCTTGGACGACACGGCATGTAACCTAGCGTCTTTGAATCTGATGAACTTCCGCGAGAGTGACGGAACTTTTGACGTCGAAGGCTTCACGCACGCCACCACGCTTTGGACCATCACGCTCGAAATCTCGGTGTTGATGGCACAGTTCCCGTCCAAAGAAATCGCCGAGCTGAGCTACCGTTACCGCACGCTTGGTCTTGGTTATGCCAACATCGGCGGCTTCTTGATGGCGTCGGGCATCGCCTATGACAGCGACCAGGGCCGCGCGATCTGCGCTGCCATCACGTCGTTGATGTGCGGTCAGTCCTATGCGACGTCGGCGAAGATGGCGTCTGAGCTTGGGGCATTTCCGGGCTACGAGCCGAACGCAGACCACATGCTGCGCGTGATCCGCAACCATCGCCGTGCCGCGCATGGCGAAAGCGACGGCTATGAAGGTCTGTCGATCAATCCGGTTGCCTTTAAGCCCGCCGATTGCCCGGATCAGCCGTTGGCGGTTGCCGCTGCCGAAGCGTGGGATCGTGCCCTGGCCGAAGGTGAAGAGCACGGCTATCGCAACGCGCAGGTGACCGTGATTGCACCGACCGGCACCATCGGTTTGGTGATGGATTGCGACACCACCGGGATTGAGCCTGACTTCGCACTCGTGAAGTTCAAAAAACTAGCCGGCGGCGGTTACTTTAAGATCATCAACAGCATGGTCCCGACCGCGATGACAACACTGGGCTATGATCAAAAGCAGATCGAAGACGTGATCGCCTATGCAGTCGGCCACGGCACCTTGAAAGACGCGCCGGGCGTCAATCACGCCACGCTGAAAGCCAAAGGCTTCACCGATGATGCCATCGCCAAGATCGAGAAAAACCTAGGCGAAGCTTTTGAAATCAAATTTGCCTTCAACAAGTGGTCGCTGGGCGAAGCGTTCTGCACCGATGTGTTGAAGCTGGAAAAGTCCTCGCTTGATGATTTGAGCTTCAATCTGCTGCAAGCCATCGGCTTCTCCAAAGCCGACATCGAAGCCGCAAACACATATGTTTGCGGTGCGATGACGGTCGAAGGTGCGCCGCATCTAAAGCCTGAGCACATGGCCGTTTTCGATTGCGCCAGCCCATGTGGCCGTATCGGCACGCGTGCGCTTTCGGTCGAAAGCCACATCCACATGATGGCTGCAGCGCAGCCGTTCATCTCGGGTGCGATTTCCAAGACCATCAACATGCCGAATGCCGCGTCGGTCGAACATTGTAAAGAAGCGTACCTGCTGTCATGGCGCTTGTGCCTGAAGGCAAATGCGCTGTACCGCGATGGCTCCAAACTGTCGCAGCCGCTGTCGGCCTCGTTGATTGATGACGTTGACGATGCGGACGAGATCGCAGCCGAACTCGCCGAAGCACCGCTGGCAGCCAAAGCGGCTGCGATTAGTGAACGCATCATTGAGCGTTACATCACCGAACGCAGCCGCCTTCCAGATCGCCGTAAAGGCTACACTCAAAAGGCCACCGTCGGCGGCCACAAGGTCTACCTGCGGACCGGCGAATACACGAACGGTCGGATCGGTGAAATCTTCATCGACATGCACAAAGAAGGTGCTGCCTTCCGCTCGTTGATGAACAACTTTGCCATCGCGGTGTCGATCGGTCTGCAGTACGGCGTGCCGCTTGAGGAATACGTCGAAGCGTTCACCTTCACCCGCTTCGAGCCGTCGGGTTTGGTGCGCGGTAACGATACCATCAAGATGGCAACGTCGATCCTCGACTACATCTTCCGCGAACTGGCGGTCAGCTACATGGGTCGTAACGACCTGGCCCACGTTGAGCCGGCAGACCTGATGCCGGACAGCATCGGCGGCGGCGAACACGAAAGCGATTTGCCGGATCACGCCGAACACCTGCCGGCAGGCGCCAGCGTCGGCTTCATGCGGACTAAGTTCCTGGTCATCAACGGTGCGAAGGCGAAGCAAACCAAGCAGAAAACCACAGCCCAACCCGCAACGGTCGCGCAAGCGGCATCGGGTGGCGGTGCAACCTCTGCTGGCGGCCAGACGCAAACCGTTGTCGCAGAAGCCGCCTCGGTCATGGTTTCGAGCGCAGTCATGGAGAAAACCGATACCCACATGGATCAAGTGCGTGAAGCCCGTATGAAGGGTTACGAGGGCGACCCATGTGGCGAGTGCGGCAACTTTACCTTGGTCCGAAATGGTACGTGCTTGAAGTGCAACACGTGCGGCGGGACCACCGGTTGTTCGTAACCTCAGATATGAGGCCAGATATGAAGTTTGGCTCATGAGATTAAAGACGGAATCCTCCCTGGGAAACTTGGGGCGCGTATCGAGATTATTCTCGGTGCGTGCCCGTCTTTTTGGGGCCAGATACCCGTCGTGCGCGTCAATGTCGCGTGATATGCATCGCACTTCCGTGTAAACCTCTGAAAAATAAGTGTATTCGTGTATCGACACTTGATCACTAGGCCTATAATCTTTGAGGCAGTGATTGTAAGGAGAGATGCGCAATGGACGCGTCCGTCGGCAAACCTCGCGTACTCGTCGTAGACGATGATGATCTTGTACTGTCGTTAATTGAAAACATCCTGACCAAGGACGGATTCGACGTCGAGACCACAAGTGACAGCAGTGGTGCGCTCAGCTTGATTGAGCGGACGCATCCTGACGTGGTGATTTCGGATCTGATGATGCCGAATGTCGACGGTTTCGATTTGTGCAAAAGTGTGCGTGACAACAAAGATCTCGACGACATCAAGTTTATTGTCGTCACGGCGAAAGCCTATGCGTCCGACGAAGCGCGCGCGTTTGAATGCGGCGCTGACGGTTATCTGAAAAAACCGATCAACCCGGAAACGTTTGCGGATCGCTTGCGGCGCATCGTCGAAGATAAAATCGATATGGCGTTTTGGGGCGTGCGCGGTACCCTGCCGAAAACCGGCCAAGGTGCGCTCAGATACGGCGGCAACACGTCGTGCGTGACGCTCGAATTCCCAAGCCAGCAACTGTTCATTTTTGACGGCGGTTCGGGCATCAAAGAGTTGGGCGCGCATTTGCTGCGCCAGGGCCGCAAGCGTATCAACGCCAAGCTGTTTATTTCGCATCCACATTGGGATCACATCAATGCGATCCCGTTCTTTGCGCCGTTGTACATGCAAGGCAATGAGTTCGAGATTTTGGGTGCCAAACAGGGCGACATCACGATGCGGGAATTAATCTCGGCGCAGATGGACGGCGTGTATTTTCCGATTACGCTCACCGAATTTTCGGCGCGGACTTATTTCCGGAACCTCGACGAAGGTACGCACGATGTTGCCGATATTGAAGTGAAGACAAAGTTGCTCGCGCATCCGGGTCGTGCTTTGGGATTCCGAGTCAACTACAACGGTCGTTCGATCTGCTACGTCACAGATCAGGAATTATATCTTAACGACAACCAAGCCTATGACCCGCATTATGAGCGCACCATGGCCGAGTTTGTGAACGGCGCCGATGTCTTGATCACCGATACGACGTACACTGACGAAGAGTATAAATCCAAAGTCAACTGGGGCCATTCGTGCGTCTCGAAGGTGTGCGAATTCGCCAATGCGGGCGACGTCAAAAAGCTATACCTGTTCCACCACGACCCGGATCAGGATGACGATGCCATCGACGCCAAACACGAAGCGGCCGTAAAAAAACTGCAAGAAATTGGCAGCAAAGTTGAATGCATCGCCCCCAGAGAAGGCGATACGTTCCGCCTATAATTCGCAACCAAATCCGCCCTTAATTAAAATCACGACGAGAGGAACCAGGTTATGACAGGTAAAATAGAAGCACGTTTGCAAGAACTCGGTATTGAGCTCCCCGCCGTCGCAACCCCGGCCGCGAACTACATCCCGTTCGTGGTCAGCGGCAACTTGGTTTTTGTGTCCGGCCAGATCACGATTTTAAATGGCGAGATCAAATACACCGGTCGCGTTGGTGTCGACGTCAGTGTCGAAGAGGGCTACCAAGCCGCCCGCCTGTGTGGCCTGAATTTGATCGCGCAAGCTAAAGCAGCTGCCGGCGGCGATCTCGACAAAGTATTCCGCGTCGTCAAGCTGGGCGGCTTCGTCAATTCCGCCCCGGATTTCCAAAATCAGCCGGAAGTCATTAACGGCGCCTCCGACCTGATGGTCGATGTGTTTGGTGAAATGGGTAAACACGCACGCTTTGCAGTTTCCGCCGGTGCCCTGCCCCGCAACGTCGCGGTCGAAGTCGACGGCGTTTTCGAACTGGCGTGAGCGGCGTAGCGTCCCCCCGCATCGTTTCGCTGTTGCCGGCGGCGACCGAGATCGTCGCCGCACTCGGCTTTCAAGCGCACTTGGTTGGCCGCTCGCACGAATGCGACTATCCATCTGTCGTTGATGCGTTACCGATCTGCACCAAGGCTTTGATCGAACCCAAAGGAACCAGCGCGCAGATTGATGCGCAGGTCAAAGAGGCGCTGAAACATGCGCTGTCGATTTACGAAGTGTTGACCGATGTGTTGGCGACGGCGAAGCCCGACATCATCGTTACCCAAGATCAATGCGACGTCTGCGCGGTCGCCTTGAATGATGTCGAGGCTGCGGTCTGCGATGTGCTCAAAAGTGATGTGCAGATTGTTTCGCTCGACCCGCAAGGTCTGGCTAAAGTCTGGGATGATATCCGTGCCGTCGCGCACGCTTTGGATGCGGACGCTGCCGGCAATGATTTGATCGACCGCCTACAGGCCCGCTTGGATATCGTCAAAGCGCGCACGGCGGCATCGGCGCCCCCCCGCCCTCGTGTCGCCTGCATCGAATGGGCCGACCCGTTGATGGCGGCGGGCAACTGGGTGCCGGAATTGGTCGAGATTGCCGGTGGTATCGATCCGTTCGGCAAGGCCGGTGCGCATGCGCCATGGCTTGAAACGCAGCAGTTGATTGATGAGGACCCGGATGTGATCGTCTTTATGCCCTGCGGCTTCGATTTGGCGCGCAGCGAGGCTGAAGCCCGTGCCTTGATCACGACGCCGGACTGGCAGCGCCTCAGCGCCGTGCAATCCGAGCGCGTCTTCGCCACCGACGCCAACAGTTACTTCAATCGCCCAGGCCCCCGCTTGGTCGACAGCACAGAGATGCTCGCCGATATGCTAGCCCTGGATGCGCCTGATAGCGGCATCGGCTGGCGGCGGGTGGCCATTGCGTAGCCCACACATCACCTCTAGGCATCTGCCCCCGTGCGCCCCACATAATCCCAATGGAGATTGCTTAGTATGCCCGACGGTGACGACGCACGTGTGATCAAGGTGGTGGGCAGCTTGGCTGAGGTGTCGGCGGACGCGTGGGATGCGTGTGCGGGGGACGGCAATCCGTTTGTGCGCCACGGGTTTTTATCGGCGATGGAAGACTCCGGCTCTGTCACAGCTGAAACCGGATGGATGCCGCGTCATGTGATCCTCGAAGGGGCCGACGGGCGGCTTGAGGCCTGCGCGCCACTGTATCTCAAAACCCATTCGTATGGTGAATACATCTTCGATTGGGGATGGGCTGAGGCGTATGAGCGCGCCGGAGGCCGGTATTACCCGAAACTGCAATGTGCCGTACCGTTTACCCCTGCGCCCGGCCCTCGCTTGCTGGTGCGGGGCGACTTCGAGGGCGACGCCCGGCGCGAACGACTGACCATTCTGGGTGCCGGCATGACCAAGCTTGCCGAGCAGCTTACAGTGTCATCGGTGCACATTACGTTTTGTGACAAGGAAACGTGGCAGGTGTTAGGCGACGGTGGTGGTTATCTGCAGCGTTTGAGCCAACAATTTCATTGGCACAATCAGAACTATCAAAGCTTCGACGATTTTTTGGGGGCGCTGTCGTCGCGCAAACGCAAGTCGATCCGCAAAGAACGCAGCAAGGTCGCCGAACTCGGTTTGGATATCCGCACGCTCAGCGGCAGCGACATCAAAGAGCGGCATTGGGATGCGTTCTACGATTTCTATCTATCGACGACCGATAAAAAATGGGGCCAGAGTTATCTCCGCCGCAGCTTCTTCTCGATGTTGGGTGAACGCATGGCCGACAATATCGTGCTGATTATGACGTTTGATGGCGACCGCCCGGTTGCGGGCGCGCTGAACCTTCGCGGCGCTGATTGTCTGTACGGGCGCAACTGGGGCGCGCTTGAAGACTATAAGTTCCTGCATTTTGAATGCTGTTATTACCGTGCCATCGATTATGCGATTGAACACGGCCTCGCCCGGGTCGAGGCCGGTGCTCAAGGACCGCACAAGGTGCAGCGCGGCTATCTGCCGGCGCCCACTTACAGCCTGCATTATCTGCGCGATCCGGGCTTCGAAGACGCCGTTGCCGATTTTCTAAAACGCGAAAAGGCCGGCGTTGAGTACGAGATGAAACAAATCGTCGCCGAAATGTCGCCGTATCGTCAAGCCGACTGAGCCGCTAAGTTAAGCAGCTGACTCACCACTTGTTAACGTTTGCCCCCTTAATCTCTGGGGATGCGGTTTACGATTTTTACCATACCCGGGTTGTTCGCAGCGTTTTTGATGGCGGTAGCGACGCTGGTTTCATTGCTGGCGACGACTACGCCCAGTGAAGGTGCCGAGCGCTGCATTCGGATTCAACGCCAGGGCAATATTGAAACGTTGGTCAACGTGTGCATGACTTGCATCTTGGCACGCGTAATCCGCTCCCGTCCCGGCAATGATGTACCCGTGGCCCGGCAATTCACCGTTCAGCCCAGGAACACCATGCCGACCTCGTTTAAAGGGCCAGGCCGCAGCCGCGTGAAGTCGGAACACCCCTGCCCCGGCCAAGAACCGCCGAAGTCGACCTTAAAAGCTGACAGTTCACGCCCCGGCGCACCGCGTTGTGTGAGCATGACAGGCCAGACCCCTACCGGCGTCGTCATGTCGAACAATTGCAATACGTGCCGCGCCGTCGCCATCGTGCGCATGTCGGGGGACGGCAACAGCCAAGCCCGAGACTACTTTCAGATCGAAGCCGGTAAGCGCGTCGGCGTCAACGCCAACGGGTATGCGCAAATCGGGTTGCTGGCGGAAATCGCCTGCCCTTAAGTCTGCGGTGATAGCGTCCAATCCTGTAAAACCGTCTCCGCATCCGTTTCAATCATCGCTGCCCGTGCCGCAGGCGCTGTATCATCAACCCACATCGCTGACAGCACTGCCATGCCGCCCGCATCTTCGAGCCCCGCTTGTGGCTCGATCATCGCGCGCGCCTGATTTTGTGGATGTTGGGCGACCTCGTCGATGTCCAATACGGGGTGATAGCAACAATCCACGTCGGCCAGTAACGCGTCCCAAGAATCGCGGTCTTTCGCTTTGAAGATCGCCGCGACGTCGTCGGTCAGCGATGCCTGTGGTAATGGCTCAGACTGTCGTGGGATGAGGTCTTCGCGCGCGATGGCTCGACAAAAGTTTTCCCAGAACACGGTCTCAATGGCGCCCAAGGATACAAACCGCGCGTCCTTGGTTTCATAAACGCTGTAAAATGCCGCCCCGCCGGTCAGCAGATTTTGTCCGCGCGCCGGTGTATCCCCACGGTTGAGCGCGGTTAAAGCCTGGCTCTGCCATGCCAGCACCGCATCGGCCATGGCGACATCCAAATATGCCCCCTGCCCTGTCTGCCCGCGCCCGACCAACGCGCCTAAGATGGCGATGGTGGATTGCAGCGCGCCGGCGTAATCGGCCACCATCGGATACGCCATATGTGGGCGGGCTACGCTGCCGGTGAGGCCAAGCTGTCCAGCGGCAGCTGTGTAATTGATATCGTGCCCGGCAGCCAAACGCATCGGCCCGTTTTGCCCATAACCCGACAGCGCACAGTGGATGAGCCTTGGGTTGATCTTACGAAGAGATGCCTGATCTAAATCCAGTTTGGCCATCACACCCGGTCGGTAACTTTCCATCAGCACGTCCGCCCGCGCGATCAGACGTATGAATTGCGCGCGTCCGTTTGGATCTTTGAGATCAATCGCAATCACCCGCTTGCCGGCGTTGACCAGTGCGTGATACGGGCTGGCACCGCGATCATTGGTGATCGGATCGAGGTTCCGCATCGGGTCCCCCTTGGGGGGCTCGACCTTGACCACGTCGGCGCCCATGTCGGCCAGCATTTGCGTGGCAAATGGGCCCGGCAGAAACTGGCTTAGGTCGAGGACGCGAATACCGTGCAGAAATTTCACCGTGCTCTCCATGAATGATATGAGTGTCGAATGGGATTTCTATAGATGCAAGCGAGCTCAGTTCGGGAATAGCGCATTTGGCATAAAATGAGGGTTATTTGACATTGCGCCAAAGCGGATACCGAGCCAACATCGCCGCATGAACCAAATTTCAACTGCACCTGGAAGTAACAGCCGGCGGATTGGGATCGTGATTTTTCGCGATTGCCAAATATTGGATGCAACCGGCCCCGCTGGTGTGTTCGGTGTCGCCAATCAAATTGCCGCCAAACTCGGTATCAAGCGCGCACTTTATGATATTCACTTGATTGCGCCCTGCTCAGGCCCGATCCGCACCAATGCAGGCATAAGTCTTCATGCCACCAAGTCCTTATTCGATAAACATTCGCCTTACGACACCATTATATGTGCCGGTGGGTTCGGCACACAGACTTTAATTACCGATGCCGCATCCATAAATCGCATTCGCGACTTATGTGCGCGGGCTGATCGGATTGTTTCAGTTTGTACGGGGGCGTTTATTTTGGCCGAAGCCGGTATATTGGCCAAACGCCAGGCGACAACGCATTGGGCCCATTGCGATGCGTTGGCAAAAGCCTATCCGGAAATCACGGTCCTGTCGGACCCTATCTTCGTGAAGGACGGCAACGTTTATTCGTCTGCGGGTATCACAGCAGGGATGGATTTATCGTTGGCTTTGGTCGAAGCCGACCATGGACGCGAAATGGCTATGGCTTCGGCTCGCGATTTGGTGATGTTTATGAAGCGCCCAGGCAATCAGGCGCAATTCAGCATGCATCTAGAAGCGCAGATGGCATCATCCGGCGGTGTCCGCGATGCGCAGGTGTGGGTTTTAGAAAATTTAGGCGACAAGATTGATGTTGAGCTTATGGCAGCGCAAGCCAACATGAGCCTGCGATCATTTAACCGTCGTTTCAAGGACGAGACCGGTTTATCGCCGGCGCGCTTTGTTGTCGAATGCCGAGTTGAAGCCGCGCGACGTATCCTCGAAGAATCCGACATGCAAATCAAAACGATTGCCGTCAAAACCGGGTTCGGCGACGAAGAACGTATGCGCCGCGCTTTCAAAAGGCATATGGGCGTCAGCCCCGATAATTATCGACAGTGTTTTTCAAAGACCCCTTTTCAACATGTGGAGATCGTATCATGACCATACAAATAGGCATTCTCGCCTTTCCCGACCTCGAAGAACTGGATGCCATCGGCCCATGGGAGGTTTTGACGTGGGCGTCGAAGCAAGAGCGCGCAGATATGTCGGTTGCGATGGTCGGCTCTGCCGGGCGGGAGATCACCTGCGCCAAGGGGCTCAAGATCGTCACCGACTACACCATTGATGATCATCCAAAGTTTGATGTGATTTTGGTGCCGGGCGGGCAAGGCACGCGACCGATTTTTAAGGATGGTGGACCCGAGATCGATTGGATCGAACGCGTCGCACCGACATGCACGTGGGTCACCAGTGTCTGCACTGGGGCATTGCTGCTGCAGCGTGCGGGCATCTTGGCCGGCAAACGGGCGACGACGCACTGGCGCTCGATTGATCTATTGCGGGACGCCGGCGGGGTCGAGGTGATGGACGATGTACGCTTTGTCGTCGACGGCAATGTGGTGACGTCGGCGGGCGTGTCGGCAGGAATCGACATGGCGCTTTGGCTGTTGGGCGCTTGGTACGATCCGACGTTTGCACGATTTGTGCAAAAAGGGATCGAGTATTTTCCAGCGCCGCCCTATAGCGCTGAGACCTTATGAATGGGGAGGTCCCGAGTCTCGCTACGCTCGGCCCTTTGCGTCATCCTGAACTTGATTCAGGATGACGCGAGATGCGGAAGGCAATCCGGCGACTGTGTTTGGTGTACCGAAGCCCTTATTCGACGAAAGCAGGCTTTTTCTTGCCCTTCTCCTTGCCTTTAGCGGGGCCGCCTTTCGGCTCGGGATAGGTGAACACCGGCATTCCGTCTTCGATGTCGACCATCACCAAGCCATCTTTGGCGAGCTTGCCGAACAGCAGTTCCTCGGCCAGCTATATTCTAAAGGGCATCTTTTAGCTGGCGTCGACTAGCTCGGCGCGGAGGGTTATCTTACCCTGCTTGGCGAGGTGCGAGAAAAGATAGCTGGCGCTTTCCGTGTCAATCCCAAGCGCCTTCGCAAGACTTGTCAAATCCGTCGCGCCGTTTTCTTGAAGGTGTCGAATCGCTCGGTCTTCCAACGTTTCAAGCCACTCGGTAAAAAGTCCTTGTAACTCCGGAGACGCAAAGGCCGTCATGTCGGTGGTCCGCTTGATGGCAGTCAGCATCTCGCCGCACATACCCATGCACATTTGCATCATGGGCGGCGGGGCCTCTCCTCCTTCTGCCATCTGGCCCATCATCTTCTGCATCATGGCCATGGGATTGGGGCCATCGCCTCCCATCTGCCCCATCATCTTCTTGGCCATACCCACACCCATCCCCATCGGGTCGCCAAATTCTTGTCTTTTGCCATCTTCTTCACTCATAGCTCGTCTCCAACTGTTTTTGTTTCGAACAAACGGAAGATTGCGCCGTAATGGAATGGCGGCAGTTCAACGACCTGTTCAAGAGTGAATCCTGCCGGTTCCACAATGGATCGCACATCGTCCGGCGACATCCGTATCTCGGTCTTTGGCCCTCGTGGCTCGCCCAGGACGATAGTGAGTTCACGCGGCAGCGCACACCAGTTGATAATTGCAAACCGCCCCTCCGGATTAAGCGCCGAGGCTACGGCGCGTGCCATCTCAGTTTTCTTCGGTACACCGTGAAAAGTGTTGGCGATCAGCACATAGTCCACCTTCCTTGGCAGCAGTTTTGGCAGATCGCGTGCATCGGCGCGGATCAGATCCAGCACTGTGGTTCCAGCGCGCTCAAGTTCGGCCTGAGTCTGCTTAAGCATGGCGGGGTCTATGTCGATCCCGTATACGTCACCTCCGACGGTCCGCGCGAGGGCTGCCGTGAAATAACCATCGCCACAACATAGATCCACGACGATCATCCCCGGTTCTACGCCAAGCGAACGTACAACGCCTTCGCGGTCCGGCCACAACACAGACCACCAGTCTCGATCCGGCATGGTCGTCGCAGGGAAAAATCCTTCTGCCATCTCAAGCTATCACTCCAGACTGCTGATTCTGCTCAAGTGAGACCCTGATCAAGGTCAACATAGAATGTCACTGGACGTTATTGATGTTAAGGCAAGACTTTTAGGTAATATTCAAATAGTTGCATGGTCATAGAGAGAGCTATTCTGGCCTTTATTTTGTGGAGTTGAGAATGACCAATTTGCGACAACAATTAGAAGCCGGAACAGATGGCATCATTTATGAGTCCATAATCTAGAAGCCCTACTCCACGTACGCAGGCTTTTTCTTGCCCTTACCCTTGCCTTTACCGGGACCGCCTTTCGGCTCGGGATAGGTGAACACCGGCATTTCGTCTTCGATATCGACCATCACCAAGCCACCTTTGGCGAGCTTGCCGAACAGCAGTTCCTCGGCCAGCGGTTTTTTGATATGCTCTTGAATGACCCGCGAAAGTGGGCGGGCACCGAACAGCTTGTCGTAACCTTTGGTCGCAAGCCAAGCGCGCGCCGCATCGGTGAGTTCGATCATCACGCTGCGATCTTCCAGCTGTGCTTCGAGTTCTATGATGAACTTGTCGACCACTTTGGCGACGACTTCGGGGCCGAGCGCGGCAAAGCCGATGATTGAGTCCAACCGGTTTCGGAATTCCGGTGTGAACATTTTCTCAATCGCTTCTTTGTCTTCGCCGACACGACCGTCCCGCTCGAAACCAATCGCCGCTTTCGCCATATCTGCGGCACCGGCATTGGTGGTCATGATCAAGATCACGTTGCGGAAATCTACGTCTTTGCCGTTATGGTCGGTGAGTTTGCCGTGATCCATGACCTGCAACAAGATGTTGAACAGGTCCGGGTGGGCTTTTTCGATTTCGTCCAGCAGCAACACCACGTGCGGATTTTGGTCGACCGCATCGGTCAACAGACCGCCCTGGTCAAAGCCGACGTAGCCCGGCGGTGCACCGATCAGGCGTGATACCGAGTGACGCTCCATATATTCCGACATATCGAAGCGGACCAGTTCCACACCCAATGTCATCGCGAGTTGGCGCGCCACTTCGGTCTTACCGACACCGGTCGGACCCGAGAACAGATACGAGCCGATCGGCTTTTGCGGCTCGCGCAGGCCCGCACGGGACAATTTGATTGCACTCGCCAACTGATCGATAGCGTCGTCTTGGCCGAACACCACGGTCTTGAGGTCACGCTCCAACGTCGACAGCGCTTTGCGGTCGTCGGTGGACACGCTTTTCGGTGGGATGCGGGCGATCATCGCCACGACTTCTTCGACATCTTTGGCGGTCACGGTCTTTTTGCGTTTGTTTTCGGCCACCAACATCCGTGATGCGCCGACCTCATCGATAACGTCGATGGCCTTATCGGGCAACTTACGGTCGTTGATATAGCGCGCCGACAACTCAACAGCCGTCTTCAAGGCATCGTTGGTGTATTTGACGTTGTGATGCGCTTCAAAATACGGACGCAGGCCTTTCAGGATCTTTATCGTGTCTTTGATCGACGGCTCATAGACGTCGATCTTTTGGAAGCGACGCACCAGGGCGCGGTCTTTTTCGAAGTAGCTGCGGTATTCCTTATAGGTCGTCGACCCCATACAGCGGAGTCCGCCGTTCTGCAGCGCAGGCTTTAAAATGTTGGACGCATCCATGGACCCGCCCGATGTCGCGCCGGCACCTATTACAGTATGGATTTCGTCAATGAAAAGAATCGCATGCGGCATGGCTTCAAGTTCCTGCATGACATTCTTCAGGCGCTCTTCAAAGTCGCCGCGATAACGGGTGCCGGCCAGCAGTGAGCCCATATCGAGTGAATAGATCGTCGCTTCGGCAAGCACGTCCGGCACGTCGCCGTCGACGATGCGCTTTGCCAAGCCTTCGGCGATGGCAGTCTTGCCGACGCCCGGATCACCAACATACAGTGGATTATTTTTATTGCGACGGCAAAGGATCTGCACGGTGCGGTCGACCTCTTTTTCGCGCCCGATCAAAGGATCGATTCGCCCGGCCGCGGCTTTTTCATTCAGATTGACGCAGTACGCATCCAAAGCTTCCGAGCCTTTACGCACCGCGCTTTCGCCGTCGACGTCTTCTTCGGTGCCTTCGACGGTGCGGTCTTCGGTGAAGCCGGGTACCTTGGCAATGCCGTGCGATATGTAATTGACCGCATCCAGGCGGCTCATTTCATGCATTTGCAGGAAGAACACCGCGTGCGATTCACGCTCCGAGAATAAAGCGACCAGCACATTGGCACCGGTGACCTCTTCGCGACCGGAGGATTGCACATGGATCACGGCGCGCTGCACGACGCGCTGGAAGCCGGCTGTGGGCTTAGGTTCCGACACGCGGTCGTTGCGGATTTCTTCGAGTTCGCCGTCGATGAAATTGTTCACATCCATCGTCAATTGTTCAAGGTCAACACCACACGCCTTGAGAACCGCGACTGCATCCTGGTCTTCGGTCAGCGATAGAAGCAGATGCTCCAACGTCGCGTATTCGTGCCGGTGCTCAGACGCCAGGGCCAGTGCGCGGTGCAGCGTTTGTTCCAGATTGCGAGATAACATGTTTAGGCGATCCTTTCCGGTGTTGCCGTTATAGCGTCCCCCAAGAACGTCGATTTGTCGATCTTAATCCTGATCCCCGTCTCCGTCTTTTTCGATCGTGCATTGTAGCGGATGTTGATGCTGGCGCGCGAGATCCATAGTCTGTGCGACCTTGGTTTCAGCGACTTCGTAAGTAAACACACCACACACACCGACACCGCGCTGATGCACCTGAAGCATTATATCTGTCGCTTGTTGATGCGACTTGTTGAAGAAACGCTCCAACACATGGACGACGAATTCCATAGGCGTGTAGTCATCGTTCAGCATTAAAACTTTGTACATCGCCGGCTTTTTGGTCTTTTCGCGCGTCTTGAGAACAACGCCCGTATCGTCGTCGTTCCCCGTGCGCGGCGGCTCTGTCGGTTTCTTCGGATCAGCCATTGGTGTTGTCGGTCTCTATCCCAGTTGTCGTTACACCTCTAATATAGGGCATAATCATCAAAGCCAAAATGGGGTAGCGCAAAGAAAAACACCCGCCCGCATTCGCAGGGGGTGTTTCTCACTGTTTCTCGGCAAGATTCCCACTTAAACGAAGAACGCCCGACGGTGGGAGGATACCGCCGGGCGTCCGTATCGACTGCCTCAACCCTAAAGGGGGGGTGGGTCTTAGGCAGCGATCGGCTTAGCGAGGGTCTCAACCGCGACGGTTACGCGCTCAGCAAGCGGCTTTGATGCTTGCTCGGCGACTTTGGCCGAAAGGGTCGAAAGCTTGCGGCTCTCGTCCACGGTTTTCATGTACTGGGTCTTGATCACGTCGGTCTGAAGCTCAACGGCCTCTGCGATTGATGCGCACCCCATAATTTTTTGCGTCGTGGTGATGGTCTGCTCAACGTTCGCTTGGATCATGGCGAAGAAGCTCTTGTTCAACTCGCGCACGCCCTTGGTCATGATTTCGTTCGATTTCACGAAAGCGTCGATATTGCTTTTCTGAAATTCAATCATGTCGCCGTAGCTCTTGAACGAGTCGCTGCTGGCTTTTGCCACGGCAGCGAGCTGGTCTTGGCTCATGGCGGATGCTTTCTCGACGCCCTTCTTGGCGACTTCGGTGCTGGTTTTGACAGCGGTATCTACGGCGTCTTTCCCGTTTTTCACGGCGGTCTCGACAGCTTTCGGGGGCATCGGGGCGGCAGCCGTGGGCTGAACAACTTTCGGCGTCACTTTAGCGGCAGGTTTCGCAGCAGCCTTCGGCGCAGCTTTCGTCGTTATTTCGGTCGTGGTTTTTATTGGGGCTTTAGGTGTGGTCTTTTGCTTGGTCGCCATGGTGTATCTCCTAAGGTTTTGACGGGTCGGCGATTCGCGGCGCCCACGATGTGGCCCTGTGTATCACTCGACGCGTAGGCACTGCTTCAGTGCAATATTCACATTAAAACTAGCAAGATTGGCTGTTTTGTCAAGAAAAATTGTGCAGTGCACAATAAATATTATTTTAATAAAGTTATTTAAAACAATCGCTTATATATATTCGCGAACGATTCATGCGATTTTACCGCAACTGCAACATAAAACTACAAAATAACGCTACCGATTAAAACACTTGGCCGAGCTGTATCTGTTAACCGATTGTTATGCCCAAGCGGTTTATCTAGAACCTTCAAATGGTTTGAAAAATTCGTCGACGCAAGCTGCAGTTCGCCGCTACACTCTTGATTTGCGGTAGCCTTTCGTTGAACAAAAGCGGGCCTGAGGGGGTCAGAATGAACGCACGCGATGCCTGGGATCACGCGCAAAGTGGGGCTCTTCATCGGATCAGACGCGCTTTTATGGCGACGTTTGTGTTGGTCGCAATCCTGATTGCCCTGCCGGATACGGCCCAGGCGAAGTATGCGAGCTATGTGATTGATGCCGATACTGGCGAAGTCTTGCACGCAACTAATGCAGACACCCGTAATTACCCCGCCTCGCTGACCAAAATGATGACGCTTTATCTCGTGTTTGAGCGCCTGCACAATAAACGTTGGACGATGCGCACTAAGCTTAAAGTCTCGCATCGCGCGGCCCGCCAGCCTGCATCGAAACTTGCACTGAAGGCCGGCTCCACCATCACTGTCAAAGATGCCATCCTGGCGCTGGTCACCAAATCGGCCAATGACGTCGCAACGACGATTGCCGAGAACATCAGCGGTAAAGAGCGTAACTTCGCCCTGAAGATGACCGCAAAGGCGCGCTCACTCGGCATGGCGCGGACCACGTTCCGCAATGCTTCGGGCTTACCGCACCGTGCGCAGATGTCGACCGCGAAAGACATGTCGATATTGGCGCGCGCCCTGCTGCGCGACTTTCCTGAGCATTATCATTTATTTTCGATCAAGTCCTTTAAATGGAAAGGTCGGACATACAAGAATCACAACAAGCTTTTGGACTCTTACCCAGGCGTTGACGGCCTGAAGACCGGTTACATCCGCGCTTCCGGCTTTAATTTGGCCGCATCTGCGACCAGAGACGGGCGCCGCATCATCGGCATTGTCTTCGGCGGGCGCTCATCGCGGCATCGCAATACGCACATGGTGACGTTGCTGGATAAAGGGTTTCGGATTTTGCGCCAGCGTCAGACTGCGCCGATGATTGCCAAGGCAAACGTGCCGGATGCGAAACCGGCGCCGCGCAAAAACACTCAAGTCGTCAGCCGCGCTACCGGTGATGTTTGGGCCGTTCAAGTCGGCGCCTTTTCGCAAGTGGGACAAGCACGTCGTGCGGCCGAGATCGCGATCAGCAAGGCGCCCCGTTACTTAGGTGATGGGCAAGTCCGGATCGTGCCGCTTGAAAAGCGGAACGGCAAGGTTTTGCAACGCGCGCGCATCGTCGGCATTTCCAAACGCGATGCATTCCGCACCTGCAAGGTCTTGAAAGACTGCATGGAGCTCAAAGCCCCGACTTCGCCGGAGTTCGCTTCCGTCGATAATTAAAGTTGCGCTGCCACCCTGCAGCTCTCCCCAAACGTCGCGATCCCTCTCCAAACGGCGTCATCCTGAACTTGATTCAGGATCAACCGCCCTGCCAACGCCGAACGTTAGGTTTTCACGCGACCGCGAAATCCTGAATCAAGTTCAGGATGACGCTGTGTATATATCAGGATGACGTTGAGACTACAGACGCTGCGCTACAACAACGCCTTGCGTCTTAGCCCGCCAATGAAGCGCTTCTTGTCTTGGCGTTGCCAATCCGTGAGCGACCATGTTTTGTCGGCCAGCTGAAGTGCAGCGCACGGAAGATACACGCGGGCCTCGACCGTCGCACCGTCCGAAGTCTGTACAACAACATCTTCGGTCGCGTACTCAGGCCCCTCGTAGCGATCCAACCTAGAGACGTCGAGTCCGCTCAGTCGAGACACCACAATCCCGATCACTGATGCATCGACATCATCAGGTGCTGCCACGAGGCCTGGATAGCTTGCACCTGCCACGCACACAGCCCTGTAGCCGCGCAGCTTTGCTGCCGTCGGCGCAAGGCCGCTTAACGGACGCCCTAAAATGATCCGGGCGATTTCAGGATCGCGCAGTGTGCCGTAAAAGAAATAAGTCCACATACCCTATCAGTATGGGACGCGCCTGCCCGCTTCAAGCCGACAAATTCAGAAATCTGGGGATAGCTCGGTGCGTGGACTACACGTCCGAACGCGGACGACCTATGCAATGATAGGTAAAGCCGTGCTCTCGCATCGTCTTCGGCTCATAGACGTTGCGGAGATCGACCATCACAGGTGCGCGCATCAATGATTTGACGCGGTCCAGGTCCAAGGCACGGAACTGGTTCCACTCGGTGATCAATAGCAGCACGTCGGCATCCGGCATGGTCGCATAGGCTTCATCACACCATTCAACACCGCTCAGCATCTGCTTGGCCTCAACCATCCCTTCCGGATCAAATGCACGTACCGTTGCGCCGGCTTCAATCAGCGCGGGCACGATGTCGAGGCTCGGGCTTTCGCGCATGTCGTCGGTGTTCGGCTTAAAAGTCAGGCCAAGCACGGCAACGGTCTTGCCTTCAAGGCTACCGCCGGCGGCCTCAATCACGCGGACCGCCATCTTGCGTTTACGGTCTTCGTTCAACTGCACCACGGTTTCGACGATGCGCAATGGGCTGCCGGACTGTTGTGCGGTCGAGACCAAGGCGCGGGTATCTTTGGGGAAGCACGAGCCGCCATAACCTGGCCCGGCATGCAGGAATTTCTTACCAATTCGACCGTCCAGACCGATCCCACGCGCGACGTCGTGCACATCGGCATCGACCACTTCACACAAATCGGCGATTTCATTAATGAACGTAATCTTCGTCGCCAAGAAAGTATTAGCGGCGTATTTGATCAGTTCCGAGCTTTGGCGCGACGTGAACAGGATCGGCGTTTCGATGATGTAGAGCGGACGGTATAAATTGCGCATGACCTTTTGCGCACGTTCCACGTTGGTGCCGATGACGACCCGATCCGGGCGCATGAAGTCTTCGATCGCCGAGCCTTCGCGTAGGAATTCCGGGTTCGACACAACATCGAATTCGGCGTCAGGGTTGGCTTCGCGGACGATGCGCTCTACCTCACGCCCGGTGCCGACCGGTACGGTGGATTTCGTGACGATCACGGTATAGCGCTTGATTGCGTGCGCAATTTCTTCGGCTGCGGCATAGACGTACGAGAGGTCCGCGTGCCCATCACCACGCCGGCTTGGGGTGCCAACGGCGATAAATACGGCTTCAGCATCTTTGACGGCGTCAGCAAGATCGGTGGTAAAATTCAGCCGGCCTGCTTTGACGTTGTTTTCCACCAAGTCTTCGAGGCCAGGCTCGAAGATCGGCATCTTGCCTTTGTGCAGGCCGTCGATCTTGCCGGCGTCTTTATCGACGCAAACCACATCGTGACCGAATTCCGAGAAGCACGCTCCTGAGACTAGTCCCACATATCCGGTGCCGATCATCGCGACGCGCATAGGCTTTTCCCCTCGTTCGGAAGCACGTTTAGCTGATGGGGTTTCTGCCACACCGTCCGGAGCCGGGCAAGCCGTACGGTCATGACGGGTAGTTGGCGTGGCTTGGGTTCAGAACTGATCGCGGGGCGTCACCCCTTTAGGAGCACGTCGCGGGCTTCGTTGATCTTCGCTGCCAGATAGGCAGAGCCGCCATGGTCCGGGTGCAGGCCAGCGATAAGTCTATGATGAGCCTGTTTTATTTCGGCATCGTCCGCATTCGCCTCAAGTCCCAATACTTTCAAGGCTTCAGCGCGGCTCATAGAGCCGCTTGAGGTCGAGCGGCCCCTCGGCTCTTCATCAGTTGCGTTTTCATCGCCCTCGCCTCGCCAATCGGGGTAAGTACGATCCAGATATGAGGCCAGAAGCCTCGCCGATTCGTCGTCAATGGATGCGTATTCCTGATGCAGGGCAAGAACATCTTCACGGCTTAAACTGTTAAGCATTTGACCGTTGAAGCGCCCTTTCAGGATTTTGCCGTCCATATCGCCGCTGTCGTGGTCCAAGCGCATCTCAAGAAATGCACTCTCGACCGTGCTTTGTTGCCCACTGCCGTTCCCGGCCATGCGAGAGAATGTTTTCGCCGTCCGCGCGGCGTGGCGCGCGCGCATAATCCAAGGGAGCAGAGCCGGCAGCAGCCAAACCAGCATCAAAATCCGACCACTGAAGATCAGCGCCACCGCGACCAAGCCGATACCCACAATCGCGACCCATTTTAGGACAGATAAAATGGCCTTTGGCTCGGCATTAGCAAACCAGCGCCCAGCCAACAGCAAGACGATCAACAGCGCGATGCCTAAAAATAGATACGGCATTTAGCGGTTGCCTCGCATGCCGTCGGTCAGACGCAAAACAGCGCCGCCGTCGCGCTTGGCCATGTCTTCCAAGGCTTGCCGTCCACCTGCGGCATAGACGGCGACGGCACCCAAGAGCTTGCGCAGCGTCTCGGCACTGGCGCGGTCGAAATCGACGCAGGCCCCACCGCTGAGTTTTGCAATTTGATCAAACGCGAACGCCGCCACAGGGTCGCCACCTTCATGAAAGACGAACACCGGCACGCCCAGAAGACCGAGCTCACCCGCGACTTTGCCCAGTTGATCGACGTCTTCTTCGACGCAGTCACCAACGAAAACAAGGGCGTTGAGATAACCTGATTTGGCCTCGTTGACCGCATGCTGTAGGACTTTCTTGATCTGCGTTTGGCCGGCCATGCAGAATACCGACGTCATCAGGCGCAGCAGTTCTTGTTCGTTATCGGTCCATGGCCCGACTCTGAACTCACCGAACCCTCGATAGAACGCGAGCTTGATGTCTAAGCCACCCAGCTTGGCGGTTTCATGAAACATCTGCCCTTGGATTGAGGCCGCCGTGTCCCACGTCGGCTGACGGCTCGCCGTCGCATCCATGGCAAACATCAAACGCCCGCGCCGCCGTCCGCTTGATTGTGGGCGTTTCGGCGTTGATGCGACTTTCGACAGAAAGGCGTCTACGCTGCCGCCTTGCCGGTTTTTATCAGGTAGATCGTCGGCCAAAAGACCGCTCCTCTCTCACGTTTCATCTATAGATATATAATCGCGAAAGGCGGATTTGTTAGGGCTTCGCTTACGCGATTGCGGTTTGCTGGTCTTGTGCAATCGGTGGAATATCTAATCCTTCCAGCACCGACGTGACTTCTTCGCGCGCACTCAGATGCGAGCGGCTCAGCGGTGCGCCGCCTGCGGCCTCTTTTAAATCCATAATGGTGAGCCCGACCAAGAACAATTCTCGAAAGATGACCCGCTCGGAAAAGCCAGGCAGCATGCGGAACCCAAGCCGACGCGACAACTCAGTGAGTGCTTGTTCCATTTCGCGTTTGTTGAAAGCATCCAACGTTGACAAGCGGTTGCGCATCACCACCCAATCAATGGAACCGCCGTCCCGCTGCGCTTTGATTTTTTTCGCTTCCCAAATTGCTTCGGCATAGTGGCTGGGGCCTTTGATGTTGACGCCCTGCCCGTCCAAATGCGCGATCACATCCAAATCGATAAAGCTGTCGTTCATCGGTGTGATTAAGGTGTCGGCGTAGCCATGCGCGGCAAACGACAATCGGTTCGCCGCACCCGGCGTGTCGATAATCACGATGTCGCTTTCGAACGCAGCGCCCTCAATCAGAAGTTCTAATCGCTGAATCTCGGCGGTCATCTCGGCATCGTTCATGCCCTGCACCGCGTGCCCGCCGGCCTTATGATGCACAGGCGACGGGTAATCGCGATTGAGTTTTTGATTAAATATTTCGCGATTGGCGACATAGCGGCTCAGCGTGCCCTGCCTACCGTCGACGTCGATCGTCGATACTCGGTAACCCGCACGCAAAAATCCAATGGCCATGTGCATGGCGGTGGTCGATTTACCGCTGCCGCCTTTTTCGTTGCCGACAACGATGATGTGTGCACGACCACCCGTCACGGGGCGATATCCGCCGTCGGGCGCATCCACACTGCGGTATCGTGGAACACGGCGCCGCCGTTAGGATACGCGCGGTCTGCACTGGTCAGCGCGTTGATGCCGACACCATCTTTAAAATAGCGGTTCGGCCATATCCCCTCGACGATCACGACGTCCGCTTGTACGCCATCGAAGCTTTTGGCATGCACGGAAACGGCGCCTAGATCGTTGCCGAGTGTTACCTCGTCGCCATCCGTTAAGCCGAGTTTTCCCAGTGTGTCCGGGTGGATCAAGGCTGTCGGTCGGTGTTCTTTTTTTATCGACGTCGGCGTTTCCGTAAACGATGTGTTCAAGAACCGTCGTGCCGGGGCAGCCACGAGCCGATACGGTTTTTCCGGCGTTGCAGCATCGATCACGGCCATGTGGTCGGGCAGAGTCGGCATGGTTTCAAAGTCGCTGCCGATCTTCGACCAATCGGGCTTGAAATGAAACTTGCCGTCCGGGTTCGGAAAGCCATTGAGGAAATGCGCGTCGTCGAACGGCAACGTGCAATCAACCCACCCTGCTTCGGCGACATCGTCAGCGCCCGGATATCCGCTGGCACGGAGCGAGCGATCGATGATCTCCCACGCGTCCAACGTAAACAACTCGTGATCGCAGCCGAGCCTGCGTGCCAACGCGGAAAGCACCTGCACGTTTGAGCGCGCTTCGCCCAACGGCTCAATAATCTTGCGACCGACCTGCAAATACATATGCCCGCTGCCTTGGTACAGATCGTCGTGTTCCAAGAACATGGTTGCCGGCAGCACGATATCGGCGAACGCCGTGGTGGCAGTCGGCAGTTGCTCGTGCACACAGACGAACAGATCGTCACGGCGCAGGCCTTCGATGACGCGGTGGGTTTCCGGTGCAACTTCGACCGGGTTGATGTTCTGCATGATCATGGCGGTGACCGGCGGGCCGCCCAGCAGGCTTTCCGGCTCGTTCAGCAGCACCCGGCCGATCCGTGACATGTCGAGCGCGCGTTTCGATGTGTCCAAGCAATCAATGGCACGCACTAAGGATTGGTCGACGCCAAACATATTTCGGTTCGTATGCAGCGCGCCACCGCCCTTGTGGCGCCAATTGCCGGTGACGGCGGGCAAGCAGCTGACCGCATGCATGTTGGCAGTCCCGTTGCGGGACCGGGTAAAGCCGTAGCCGACCCGTATGAACGCCCGTTCTGTCTGGCCGTAGGCTTTTGCGAAGTCTTCAATCTCAGCAACGCTAAGACCGGTAATTGCGGCGGCCCATGCCGGCGTTTTGGTTTGCAGGTGCGCTTCAAGTTCCGCAGGCACGTCGGTATAACGCGCCATATATTCATGGTCTGCATAGCCGTCCCGGAACAGCACATGCATCACCGCACACGCCAAGGCCCCGTCGGTGCCCGGTTGCAGACACAAGTGTACGTCGGCTAAGGCTGCGGTCGGCGTGCGGTAAGGATCGATCACATACAGCTTAGCGCCGCGTTCTTTGCGCGCTTTGGTGATGTGCGTCATCACGTTAACCTGGGTTGCCACCGGATTGCCGCCCCAGACCACAATCATGTCCGAGACCTGCATTTCACGCGGATCTGCACCCCAAACTTTGCCGTGCCCTGCCATCCACCCGGCGACGGCGGTGGCGACGCAGATGGTTTCATCCTCGCGCGAATACCCCAAAGCATGGCGGAAGCCGTGGATAACATCGCGCTGCACAAGACCCATGGTGCCGGCAAAGTGATACGGCCAGACGGTTTCCGGCCCATATTTCTGCTCTGCCTTCTGAAAGGCTTCGGCGACCTCGTCGATGGCGTCGTCCCAGCTAAGCTGTTGAAAATTGCCGTCGCCCTTGGTGCCGATGCGGCGTAACGGTTGCGTCAAGCGGTCCGGGTGATGCACGCGCTCCCGATACGCCGCAACTTTGGCGCAGATCACGCCGCTGGTGTAATCATTAAGCGCATTGCCGCGCACCTTGCCGATTTGATCGGGGCCGAGTTTTTCGACTTCAAGCGCACACGTCGACGGGCAGTCGTGAGGACAAACCGAACGTAGCCAGACGGGATCTTGATCAAGCGGCGCCATGATCGAAATGTACGCCGTGCCCGGCGCGCTCGCAACCCATGTCGGCGTGCACTATGATATTGAAATTATGTCATGTTGGCGGTCGCGTGACCGACTGTAAAAACGAGATGTGAGCGATACAATTAGGTTCAGTGCGACCATCAAAACTCTGATCCGGATCGCGAACCATGATCAAGACGCGTGTTTTAAATCGGACGTCGTTAACTTGAAAATATGCAGATGATTTATTTTAAAGAAATCGTAATATCCGCATGCAAACAATTCTCTACCTAATATTAAGTGCATTGGTATGCTAATTATACGCATAAGCAGAGAACTTTTTGCAATAATTTACTGTAACAAACGACCGAACCTAGATGAAACTAAATAAAAATTAAGGATACGAGCATGGCAGACTCGAATGCAAATAATATTGAAATGCAGTATCCATCAGTTCTTTTTTATGAGTGTAAAGATGTTATTCGGATTTTTTATGACGAAGATAACGGCCTGATTATTCACGAGTGGTTAGATTATAATCCCGAAGGGCAAGACTCATTAATTATTGAGGTGCTTCAAAAAATTTATGAAATATTCCTGGATACTAGCGCCCGAAAAGTCTTGGTAAAAGCGGATCAAACGCGGGGTGTGTTTTCGCTGGGAGTAAATAAATATATCCGAGAAATCCAGTTTCCTCGACTAATCGATGACACAGAGTTAAAATTTGTGGCAACCATTATTAATAAAAATGACATGAACTCCAGATACGCAGAGATTTGGAAAGGCCACCTGAAACAAAACGCGCCGTTGATTTTACATGATGTAAGCTCCGAAGCAGAAGGGCGTGCGTGGCTGAAGCAGTTCGACTAAGGCATCTCAATCGCCTGTATTTTTGCTCCAATATAGGGCGCTTTTACGTCCGCGCACGGTATTCCCAAGTGCATTTAACCGCTCAATAAAACTGGCTTCGCCTTGACCCTTAGGGGGCTCGGACGCAAACTCAGGCGTCCGGTTTCGAGACAAGGAATCCTTAATGGAAAAGATTGAATGCGCCGTGATCGGCGCCGGTGTTGTCGGCTTAGCTTGTGCGCGCGCCCTCGCGATGGCCGGGCGTGAAGTGATTGTGCTTGAGCGCGCCGACTTGATCGGGACCGAGACCAGTTCCCGCAATTCTGAGGTCATTCACGCCGGCATTTATTACGGTAAAGACACCAACAAAGCGCGGCTCTGCGTTAAAGGCCGTGACATGATGTACGCCTATTGTGAAAGCCACGGCATCGGCCACAAGCGCATCGGCAAACTGATCGTCGCAACCGAACAGAGCCATATTCCGCTTTTGGACAACATCCGGGCCCGCGCAGCGGCAAACGGTGTCGACAATCTGACGTTCGTCGATGCAGACACGGTTGCCGAGATGGAGCCCAATGTGGTGTGCCACGGCGCACTGATGTCACCGTCCACGGGCTTGGTCGACAGTCACAGCTTGATGCTATCCTACCAAGGCGACGCCGAAGCGCATGGCGCAATGATCGCGTTTAAAAGCCCAGTCGAAAGCGGCGAAGTCACGCCTGACGGCATCGTGCTTCGCATCGGCGGTGAAAACCCGATGGAATTGTTGTGCGAACAAGTGATCAACGCCGCCGGCCTCTATGCGCAACCGATTGC
Source organism: uncultured Rhodospirillales bacterium (assembly GCA_963974935.1). Lineage (GTDB taxonomy): Bacteria > Pseudomonadota > Alphaproteobacteria > Rhodospirillales > Casp-alpha2 > UBA4479. Next base: position 55,622 of record CAXBEV010000006.1, read on the forward strand.
AAAGAGCATTTCTGGTATCCCTGCCGACACTATCCCGGGCAGCTATTATGCGCGGGGCGTTTATTTCACGCTCAGCGGCGGCAAACCTCCGTTCACACGGCTGATCTATCCGGTGCCGGACCCCGCCGGTGGCCTTGGCGTACACGTCACCATCGATCTGGGTGGCCAAGTAAAATTTGGCCCCGATGTGGAGTGGATCGACGGCGTCGACTACACCGTTGACCCGGCGCGTGGAGAACGTTTTTATGATGCCATTCGCACCTATTGGCCGGGGTTGCCTGACGGCGCCCTGCAACCGGGTTACGCCGGGGTGCGACCTAAAACTCATCCCAAAGGTACCCACGAGACGGACTTTACGATCCAAGGCCCCGACGTGCACGGCGTGAAAGGTCTGGTTAATCTCTATGGCATAGAATCCCCTGGATTGACGTCCTCGCTGGCGATTGCCGAGGATGTCGCAATCATATTGGTTGCTTAAACGCAATATTGCAGCGGACCGAAATGGCGATGCCGATGACGCTCCGATCACGTTATAAACACAGCCTTGGCGCTGCCGCTTTTGTCGCAGCATCGCTTTTGATGTCGTCGGCGTCTATTGCGCAAGATGCGACTCAGCCCGGCTTTACACGCATTCAAGGGGAAACGCAGGGTGCCGCGCCGCCGCCACCTACAGTACGAACCGTGGTCCGGGATTTCCGCGAAGACATGCGGATGTTTATCCAACAAATTTCAAGCTATGCGCGCTCCATCAGCCCGAACTTTTCGATCATGGTCCGTGATCCGGAAGAGTTGATCATCAAGCGTGATGTGCAGGACGAAACCATCATCTCGCCGGCACGCACGTTTATGCTGTCGATTGACGGTGTGATGTTCGACGGCGTGTTTCGCGGCGATCGGGTGCTCGGCAAGCCGCCTACGCCGGACGTGCAAAAAGAAGCCTTGGCGCGTATCCAGCGTGCGAAGCAAAACGGCCTGCCAGTGTTCGTGTTCGATTTCGCAGCCAAACCAGCAGAGATCAATGAGGTGTTTCGCAGCGCTGATAAACTGGGCGCTATCGCCAATGTGCTACCGGTGCCCGAAAACCTGATGACGACGCTGCCGAAGTACCCCAGCCGTCCGCACAATGAGAACCCGCGCAACGTTTTATCACTGCACGACGTGAAGAACTTCGCCTACATCGCCAATCCCCGGGCCTGGGGGCGTCAAGATCAGTTTGCGTTCGCGCTGCACGACTCAAACTATGATCTGCTGATCGTCGATCCGTTCATCGGGCGCGAGCCGCTGTCCGGGCAAGCGGTGGCGACACTGAAATACAAAAAGATCGGCGCGCAGCGGTTGGTGTTTGCGCGTGCCGACATCACATCGGCGATGAGCCATCGTTATTATTGGAAGCCCGGCTGGACCGAGGGATATCCAAGCTTCATCGGCGCGCCGTTCCCGGGCGAGCCGGATCGCTACTTCGTCGATTACTGGGACCCGTCCTGGCAGCAGCTCATGTTCGGCAGCCCGCAATCGTTTATCTTTGGGCTGATCAAACAAGGCTATAACGGCGTCTTGCTGGAAGGCATGCGCACGTACTTGGCGTTCGAAGGTAACGTCGAAATCCCACAGGCCTTCGCCCCGATGGCGTTGAGCGAAGAGAAATAACCCAGCCTGACCCACGGTATAATGCGCACACGCTTATCGACTACTCAGGTTGTGCTATACCTGATAAAATCAAAAAAAAGACGACATAATGTTTGGGAGATATTGATGCCCCTGCTCACCGAAGCTGGTTCGTTCAAGGCCGTGCGCGATGCGTTCACCTGGGATGTGCCGGAACGCATCAATATGGGCTGGCAGGTCTGCGATCGGCACGCGCGGGAAACGCCTACGCGTACCGGGTTGATCGTCGCTGAAGCAGACGGTGGACGGCGCGACTATTCATGGGCGGAGTTGGCGCAGCTTTCTAACCAGATGGCGAACGTGCTTCAGGCCAAAGGGCTGAAACGCGGCGACCGCTTTGGCATTCTATTATCGCAGTGTGTCGAGGCCGCGATCAGCCATGTGGCGGCTTGGAAGATGGGGGCGATTTCAATCCCGCTGTTTGCGCTGTTCGGCGAGGAAGCGTTGGCTTTCCGTCTGAAAGACAGCGGCGCTAAGATGATCATCACAGAAGACATTCATCTGGCAAAAATAAACGCCATCCGAGACCAATTGCCCGACCTTGAGCTGGTGTTACTGATTGACGGCAAAGACGGTGCCAAAAGCGTCGATTTTTGGCGCGCCATGGATCAAGCAAAAGACGCATTTGAGATCGTCGATACCGCCGCGACGGACCCGTCGTACATCATCTATACGTCGGGCACGACCGGCAATCCGAAGGGCGCATTACAGGGTCACCGTTCGTTGATCGGACACACCCCTGCGATCGAGTTCTTTCACGACTTCATGCCGCAGCCAGGCGATCTGATGTGGACACCGGCAGACTGGGCATGGATCGGCGGCCTGATGAATTGCCTGATGGGGGCGTGGTATCATGGTGTGCCCGTGTTGGCGCACCGGGCTCGTAAATATGATCCGGAGAAAGCACTGCGTCTGATGGCTGACTACAACGTGCGCAACACGTTCATGCCGCCAACTGCCCTGAAGATGATGCGCGCGGTCGCGGACATCCCAAGCTATGGCGTCAACCTGCGCACCGTCGCCGTTGCAGGCGAACCCATGGGCGTTGAGCTTTTGGATTGGGGGCGCAGTGCGCTCGGTGTCAGTTTCAATGAATTTTATGGCCAGACCGAATGCAATCTGGTGGTTGCCAACTGCCAAAAGATTATGGAGGTCAAACCGGGCTACATGGGGCGCGCCGTCCCGGGTCACACTGTCGCCGTGATTGATGCGGACGGCAACGAGGTTTCCCCCGGAACGATCGGGCAGATTGCTATCAAAGCTCCGGACCCGGTGATGATGCTGGAATACTGGAACAACGCCGCCGCCACGAAGGCGAAGTACCTTGGCGACTGGCTGCTGACCGGTGATCAGGGGACGATGGATGACGAGGGTTATTTCCGCTTCGTCGGGCGCGATGACGACGTGATCACGTCGGCGGGCTATCGTATCGGGCCTGGCGAAATTGAGGATTGCCTGACCAAGCATCCCGCGGTCGAATTGGCCGCCGCCATCGGCGTGCCCGATGCGGTCCGCACTGAAGTGATAAAAGTGTTTGTGAAATTAATGCCGGGTCACAACGGTAGTCCGGACTTGGAAGAAGACATCCGGGCGTTCGTAAAGACACGGCTCAGCCCGCATGAGTATCCCAGGCTGATCGCTTTCGTCGACGCGTTGCCCCTGACGTCGACCGGCAAGATACGCCGCAAAGATCTACGGGACGCTGAACAGGCGGCTGTTTCTTAACGCCGCTCCACCGTCGCCCCCAACGTCGCTCAGTCGATGCGACACGGCGTGATAGAGGCGATGACGAATCCTTCGTCGGGTGGGAAACGCTCTTTAACCACCTTTCTGGCATGATCGGCCGTCTCGGCGACCACGTCTTGAACTTTTTCATCGGCCCACTGATCGTCAAAGAACGCGTGGCTTTGGTTGTCCTTCACCAATGACCTTACATCCTTGTTATAAATGGAAACTTCGAAGACTTGGTCCCCATTGTGTGGCGTACGTTCCATCGTTCGACCCCTTTTATGTTGGTCTGGTTGGCGTCGCCTCCCCTAAGAATCTTTGTGGCTCTTATGCCGAGCCCTTAGTCATTGTGACCTTTATAAGACGAAATGGTTAGGAACCTGTTTATGACTGTCAATGGGGAGCGCCCACAAAGCGACGGAAAATCCACAAGAGGATGAAAATGTTGCACAATTACAACATTTTGACGGCACTCAAGTGGCGGGTCATACTCATTATTTCCTCAATTAGGAGTCGCACATGGCCGTCGTCGATTACTATTTTACCTTGGTATCTCCATGGACTTTTTTGGGCGACGCGGCGTTTCGCGACATTGCTCAAAAGCACGGTGCCACGATCCGCCATATCCCAGTCAATATGGGGCGTGTATTTCAAGCCACCGGCGGTTTGCCCTTAGCGAAACGCTCGGATGCGCGCAAAGCATTGCGGATGCAGGAATTGAAGCGTTGGCGTGCTTATCGCGGCTTAGACTTGAACCTTGAACCGGCACATTTTCCGGTATCGGACCAATTGGCTGCAGGCATTGTCATCGCGGCGCAGCAAACCGGCGCCGATGTCGGAGACCTTTGCTATGCATTTATGCGGGCTGTGTGGATTGAAGAACGGGATATTTCCGATCTCGAAACCGCTATTGAAATTGCCAATGCGTGTGGCCTCGACGGCAAACTGCTGAGCGCGGTCGCCGCCAATCCATCGGTGAATGCCACGTGGGAGCGCAACACGGATGACGCTATTGCCAGCGGGGTCATGGGCGCACCGTTTTACATTATCGGCGAGCACACCTTGTGGGGGCAGGATCGTCTCGACTTCGTGGAAAACATTCTGATCAAGCAGTAACCCGCCGCGCGCAATGGTTTAATCCAATTCCGGCGGCAGACTGATGGTGCGTGCGATGTCGTCGGACTGAAAGCCGACCGCACTGGGCCGCTTGATACCTTGGAGCGCTACAACGCCAAACAATTCCGTGACGACGCCTTCTATGCGCAACCAATGCAAAATATTGCCGGACGTCAGATCAATGACCAATAGGCCGCAACGTGCCTCGGTCTTATGCGCATCAAGGTTTTCCTGCAACGCGAGGTCGCCGAAGTTTTCGCTGTCCCGCGCCTTAGAGATACACACCACCGCACAGTTGCCAACGATCGTCATGCCGCGCAGGTAGCCGGGGCACAATGTCACCGGCTCAAAAGTTTTCATATCAAGATCGACACGCCCGAGATATCCGGTGCCGGAGTCCAAAACCCACAATGTGCGCCCGTGCATGCGAGGTGAATGCGGCATCGACAAACCGTCACAGACGATCTCGTTGCTGCGCACGTCGATGATAACGCCGCCGTCTGCGCGCTCTTTTCGCCACCCGTCGGCTTCGTTCGATTTGGAAATCGCCGTCACATAGGCCGGCCTGCCGTCTTCCATGGCTAGGCCGTTCAAATGACAGCGGTCTTCGGGCACGTAGTCGGAAATAAAATCGGGTCGCCACACTGGATGAAAACTGTAATCCCGGCTCAGATACGAAATGCAATTGAACAACGTGTTGACGAACACCAGCCTGCCGTCGCCATCAATCGCCATCTCGTGGCAATCAATGTCACCCGTCACATGGGATGATTTCGGTACAAAAACAGCATCAAACCCGTCCTTCACCTCGCCGGCGCGGAGTGCATTTTCGAACCGCCAAATTTGCCAACGCGACGCGACGTAGAGCGAGCGAGCTGCAGAGGTGACCCCCATACAACGATCCAGAGTCCGCTCGGCAACGGAAAGGCCACCTTCGGCATTCAAACCGAGTAGAAATAGTTTTGACGCTTGGTAGGTGCTCACCGCCAAGCCAATCCCCTGCCCGGCCAACCACGTTGCAAAATGTTGCGAGGCGATCACATCGAAAGGCTGCGTCGACGTTGTCGCGCTTTTTTTCGCGGGGGCTTTGCGCTTGCGCGACGTCGTCTTAGTTTTGGCCATCTATGCGATGTTCTGGTTGATCACGCCTTGGATAGCAACGCTGGCCTCAGAGTCATCGCTATCATAGACCGTGTATCCCGCGATAGTCGCCTCCGTCGGCTGCATGGCGCGCGGGGTCCATTGACCGATCAGGTTTATGGTGTCGTCCAACTCGTCGCGTGACACCACCAACAAGTTGTTCTCGCCCACCAGCGCGTCGATGGCGTTACCGATGTCGAGGACACTGGCAAAATCAATGTCGAGTATGTTGGCCAAGCCGTTATTCATGTCGATTTCTTCAAACCCGGTGATGGCAGAACTCGCCAGTGCCGTCAGATCAACGTTGAAGGCACCGTCCAAGAATAGAGTATCCTGCCCGCCGCCGCCATCCAAGTGCTTGAACAGATTGTCGGTAATGATGACCTGGTCATTGCCGGCACCGGCATGGATCACGTCGGCGCCACCAAGCCCGGTCAAAGTGTCGTCACCTGAAGACCCGATCAACACGTCGGCACCATTGCTGCCGATGCTATCGACCGATAATGTGAAATCGCGCCCAAATACCACGTACGCTTCGCCGGTGTTGGTCGCGGTGTTGGTCAACCCATCCGCATCCTGTGCGCCGATCAAGATGTCGTCGAAGCCGTCGCCGTTGAGATCACCCGCCGACGATAGCGCGCGGCCGACCTGATCGTTGTCGTCGACACCATACAGCACAACACCCTCGTCGCCGTTCATAGCTGCCAACGTGAAGTCGGACCCAAAGTTGTCGTTCCCACCAAACACCAGATAGACACCACCGGTATTTGTGCCCCCAACGGGTTCGCTGTAACGATTATCGATCAACATATCATCGAAGCCGTCACCGTTGACGTCACCGGCGCCGCTGATTTCAACGCCGATGCCACCAGCGATTTCGCTGCCTTTGAGACGGAACCCTGTACTGCCATCGCCACTGTCTAAGGCCTGCACATCCAAGGTCGCCGCAAAACTATTGCCGCTGCCGTAAATCACAAACACAGACCCGGCGTTGGTGATCCCGTCCGGACTATCGAGCGTTGCGCTGACGGCAAAGTCGGCAAAGCCGTCACCATTGATATCGCCGATACCGCCGGCGCTGCTGCCGAGCTGGACCCCTGCCACGCTCGACGTGATGGTAAAGCCGAGACTACCGTCACCCGATTGTAAATCGCCAAGCGTGACCGTTGCTGACAAGCCCCCATCCTGACCAAACAAGACATAAGCTTCACCGTTGTTGGCACCTGAATTTACCAGCCCGTCCGCGTGCCGCGCCGTAATCAAGACATCATCACGTCCGTCGTCGTTGATGTCGCCGACCCCGTCGACGCGATACCCGGCATCATCTTGCGAGTCGATGCCGTTGATTTCCGTTCCCAACGCAGCGGCACTGACATCGCTGCCGAGCGCACCCGAACCATAGAGAATATACGCGCGGCCCGCCTGTGAACTGTTGCCTGGGGCCCCGATGATAACGTCATCAAAGCCATCCCCATCAATGTCGCCGGCAGCGGCAACGCTGGCGCCGAAGCCTTCATTTGCAACGGTGCCGTCGATGGTGAATCCATCGCCGTTGCTACTGAGCGCGCTTAACGCATAGGCATTCGTGAAACTGGCAGCACCGAAGACGATGTAGGCCGCGCCGGTATTCGAAGCCGTGCCGGTCGCCGTCTGCGCACCGACGATGACGTCAGCGAACCCATCCCCGTTGACATCGCCTGCGCCGGAAACGGCGATACCTGCCTGATCTCCGTTATTTTCACCCAGCAATTGGAATCCAGAGGTGCCATCACCTGTCGCAACAGCATTTATATCTTCGACAAGACTAAACCCACTCGCTTTGCCGAAGATGACATAGGCGGCCCCGGAATTCCCGGCAATCGATGCGCCGACGATGATGTCGTCAAAGCCGTCTCCGTTGACGTCGCCGGCATCACTGACACTGATACCGAATTGCTCGCCGGCATCTTCGCCCACGATCAAGAAGCCGTTGCTGCCGTCCAAATCTGCAAGGTTAATATTATTAGAGCTATTGCCATAGAGCGACGCTTGTTGGATATCAGTGTCGACTTTTAACGTCACGGTTTCACCGCCGACCGTTGCGGTGTAGACGTTGTAATCGTCGACGCCGTCGGTCTCTTGCGCTTCTGACAATGTCCACGTGCCTATAGCATCCATGGATTTGATCGTCGGGGTTTCGCCAAACCCAAAATCTTCCTCGACGACGAGGGTATTACGGGAATCTGTGACTTTCAGGATGCCTGCGGCATCAAGGTACATGTAAGTGCTGTCGGAATCCGCCAGAAGAATGCCCTCGATTTCACGTAGCACATCGGTCGCATCGTTGACGCTGGATGGGAAGTTCGCATCGTTTTGCGGCAGCGTACCATCGACCAAAGAAATCCCGTACAAATCCGCAATAACCGTGTCATCGCCTGCACCGCCGTTAATCGTCGCTTCTTCGCCTGTGAACACAAGAAAATCGTTACCAGCATCACCGAACAGGCTGTCTGCGCCTAAGCCACCGAAAATCGCGTCATCCCCATCGCCACCGCGGATTTCGTTAACGCCCTCATCGCCAGCGAGTTCATCATCAAAGCGGGAGCCGGAGATATTTTCGATCTCAAATAAGTCATCCGTCGCGCCGCTGCCGTCAGTGGCAGATCCAGCCAAAAGATCGACAGTCACACCGCTGGTGTCGAGACTGTAATCAACCTCATCGATACCGGCACCGCCGTACAAGGTATCGCTGTCCGCGCCGCCGAACAGGGAATCATCTCCGCTACCGCCGAACAAATAATCGGCGCCACCATCGCCGAGCAACACGTCATTGCCTAAGCCGCCAACAATAGAATCACTGGCCGACGTGCCCAAGATCAGATCCGCCGTACTCGCGCCGAGGCTCAGGTTGGTCTGGAAAGTTAATGTCTCGTCGCTTTGACCGGTTTCGATTGAAGTGATGGTGCCGATGGTGCGACCGGCGAAGTTGTCTTCAAGGGTCGTTGTGTGCGTGCCTCCCGTTGTGTCGTTGAAGCTGAGCACCATATCGTCGCCATCACGGGTCAGCCCGGTCAACACAACGTCGTCGAAGTCGATGATCAATTCATCGTTGCCGTCGTCGGCAAGAATCAGATCGTCGCCGGTCGATAAGATATACGAGTCGACCCCCAGGCCGCCATAAAGCGTGTCACTTCCGCTACCGCCGTCAAAAGTGTCGTTGCCGGCTTGGCCGACAAAAATGTCGTTGCCTGTGCCACCGTCCAACGTACCGCCCCCGGCCTGGGTGATGAGCAGGTCATCGTCAGCCGTCGGGACCGTGGAAAAGTTCGCCAATGAAAACGTGACATCGTCGAACACCAACGTTTCGATTTCAAATAACGTGTCTGTACCCTGCCCGGCGCTTAAGGAGGTTACACCGGCGACGCTGAGCGCGGCGAGCCCGCCTTTTGAGTCTACCGTCGCGGTCAATGCAAAGTCTGCCAAGTTGCCGGCGAATGTCGCAACGTCGGTGCCCGCACCCCCGACCAAAAGATCATCACCGCTGCCGCCGCTCAGCGTATCGTCGCCAGCGCCACCGAAGACCAAGTCGTTCCCGCCACCGGCATTGATCACGTCGTTACCGGCAAAACCTTCGATCAAATCGCGTTCCGATGTTGTCGGATCCGTGTAACTGCCATCAATCACATCCGCCGCCGATGTGCCCTCAACGATATTGACGCTAAAGGTGATGGTGCTCGCTGCCGACGATGCGGCATTTGAATGATTGTAGCTGAAGCCGCCAAAACCATCACGACCCGCTGCCAGAAGGGCATCCCGGCCCGGCCCCATGGCAGCATACGCATTTTGCGCCAATGAATCTAAGAAACCGCTGCCGTTTACATCGCCACGAAGCCCCTCAAACGAGCTATTTGTCTCGCGGACGAGGCCGGCAATGCTGCTGATGTTGCTGGTCAGCGTGCTCAGATCGGGTGTTGTTGCAAGGCTATTGCCAGCCGCAGTTAATAGGCTGCTGAACAGCGTATTAGAGGCTGATTGATCGGTTTCCGTAAAGACCGACAGCCTGGATGCCAACTCGGCAAACACCGCGTTCGACGTTGCGCTTTCACCTAGATCGAGATTGCCGGAAAGTGCGCCGGATAATTGTCCGACAGTACTGATCACCTTGAGACCGGCCGCCAATATTTGTCGGCCCGCTTCAATTTCTTGATTGGCAACGGGGTCGAAGTCTCTGAGATCAATACCGGTGAGGTCGAGGCCAAACGTCTGCGCCAATTGCGCTTGCGCATCGGCTTCATCGGTGGCCGTCCCGGCCTCGATCATTTCCTGCATCAATGTCGTCAGCGGTGTCACGGTCTTCGACCCCGCCGGGGCTTTCATCACGCCGTTGAAGCTCAGCCCGGTGGTGATGTCGACGCCGCCGGTGACGACAATCGGAAACGACGACAACGCTGCTGGCACGGTCAGTGAGAAATTGCCCAAGGTATCGGTCAGCGTCGAGAGTTCACCGCTGCTCAAGGCGCCGTCTTCGTTTGCATCGACAAACACCGTCGCACCGCGCAAATAGCCGTCGACAACCTCACCTGAATAGGTGGTCGACGTTGGCTCGGTCGGAGCCGTCGGTTGGGTCGTCTCTGTAGGGCGATCCGCTGGCTTCTCCACAACGGGTGGGGACGCCACCACCGGGGGCGGCGAGATCGGCGGCGGCGAGATCGGATTTACGAGAACAGTCGGTGGCGAGGCGGGCGTTGAAGCGGGCGGCGATACCGTTGGTGGCGCCGGGGGCGTCGTTGTCTCGCCCTGCCCATTGCCTGCACCCTCACCAGTGCCATCTCCGGCACCTGCCCCGTCCCCCGCACCTTCGCCTACACCATCACCAGCCCCATCCCCTGCCCCATCACCTGCATCTTCGCCGGCTGCAGGAGCGTCGGTTGCGGGACTCGCAGCGCGCGCGGTTTGAGCCTGCTGTTGTGCGTCTTCGGCGACTGCCTGCAGGTCTTCAGTCTCGGCGGCCTTGGAAACCGCTTCAGCCTGCTTTTGAACGGCAATTTCACGGGACTGTTGTTCTTGCTCGGCAGCCGCGTCCGCTTCTTGTTGTATTTCTTGTTTCTGTTGTTCGACTTCTTGCTTCAAGGGCGAGTCGACACCGGCAGCATCTGCGGCGTCGACAATCGCCGCTTCAGCGCTTTTGCCGACAACCTCGGCTTTGATCGCAGCCGCTTGCGATGCCGCTTGGGCGGCTTCGACTTGTTTTGTTGCCGCATCGGCGCCGATCTCAGCTGCTTGTGCTTCTTTGCTGGATTGTTCGGCCTGCGCCGTTGCGGCAACGGCAGCCGCTTCAGCAGCTTGCGCTTGCGCGGCAGCGGCTTTTTGGACTGCGGCTTCAACCGCGGCTTCAGCAGCCGCCACTTCAGTTTCAGTCGTTGCGGCCGCCACGGCGGCTTCTGCGGCGGCGACTGCTTCAGCTGCCTGTGCCGCCGCTTCGGCTTGCGCAACCGCTTCTGCCTGCGCGGCCTCGGTCGTTTCCGCTGCAGCAGCCGCTTCCGCCTGTGCGGCGGCTTCGGCCTGTGCGGCGGCATCCGCCTCGGCTTGTTTCGATTCTTTTTCCTGCTCAGCGGCATCGGCTTGTGCGCGAACTTGTTGCTGTTCCTGATACGCCGCCGTCGCTTGATCGACCACATCTTGCGGCAAGGCTTCGCGGGCGTTCGGCAATGACTTCATCGCTTCGCCGAACGCCTGACCGAACTGACGTGCGGTCATCACGAACGGCTCGGACGGCGACGACGTTCTGCTGGCGACGCTCAACGCCTGGAACGCCTGGTTGATGGTCTGCGAGCCGCCGTCGTTGGTGATCGTCACTTCACCGACGATGTCGCCACGCTCGTTGGCCAACGCGATGGTGATCTGACCAATGGTGTTGACCTTACCACCGCCTGCGGTGCCCCGGATACCGATGGTGGCGCTTGGCGTTTCGATGACCATCGCATCGACACCGGTCTTCGCGATCTGACCGGAGACGAAGGTAAACGCCCCCTGCAGCAACGAAATTGCGGCTTGGCCTTGTTGTGCGCCGGGGTCGTAGATCATTTCATCCAAGACCATGCGACCGCCCTCGCCGAGCGAGAACGTACTTTCGTCGGCAAACACGATACCGATCGCACCACCACCCGCAGTCTCGATCACATCGCCTTGGAAAACCGGATCGCCGTTCCGCAGGATTTCCTTTGTGCCATCGACGCGGGTGACTTCGACCTCGCCTTCGATGGTCTCGACGGTGCCGATGGGCTCGACCTGGGCGATCTCAGTCGCTTGCGCAAAGTCCGGCCCGTCATTACGTGGCCCCGCGAGCACGGTCGCCGCCTCGCCCCGCAACACGATACCGTCGGCGGTGCGTATGTCGGGCGGATCGGCTTGGTTGAAGTAATCGCGGACGATGATCTGTTGGCCATCGGGACCGATGATAACCAGATCGGCCCCTTCCCGATCAAAATCCGCACGCAGGAACCAAGGCCCGTCTAGGACCACATCTTGGCCCGGCTGCAGCGTCATCATCACAGGGTCGCCAATAGGCACGCCGTTTGCGGTGCCCAGCAACCCACTATCTGGCGTTATTCTGTTCACGCAGTTGCCCCGTTGAGATCACCGATGTCTCGTCCCAGCTGGGGCTCGACGCCACATACCGTTGCCGATTCTGCCAAATTGCTCATGTGTACCCCGTACCCAAGATGCCCAGCAGAATGAAAATCCGCAATTCCTAGCAGTGTGATGCCCGGCCGCGCACCTGACTGTGACCATCATCACTTAGATAAAATTTTAAGCAATTCCAAAACGTTGGCATGCGACAAATGAGCGCCTAGTCTAACGTAAACAGTACCAGCGAACACACGAATAATTAGATGTTTCGCGATCACTCTAAACTAAACATGAAACCGTGCCCCGCATGAACCTGCGCCTCCCAAATATCGACATCCCAGACATCGAATGGATATTCGGTTACGGCTCGTTGATGTGGCGTCCCGGTTTTTATCATCTAGAGCAACATCCGGCGCGGCTACACGGCTATCATCGTGCAGCCTGTATTTACTCGCGCCACCATCGCGGCACGGATACTGTCCCCGGCCTTGTGCTCGGCCTCGACAAAGGGGGGCATTGCGACGGCGTCGCCTTTAGAATTGACGTTAATCAGCGCGCACAAATTATTGATTACCTTCATAAACGCGAGCTTATCGGCTATGCATACACGCCATTGACAACGCCGGTCGATCTGCCGCACACGAAGGTGCACGCATACACGTTCATTGCCGATCCCAACCACCCGCATTACGCTGGCGACTTGGGGATCGAGGCTGCGGCGGCGATCATCATGCGCGCCCAAGGCCAAAGTGGTTTAAACAGAGATTACCTCATCAGCACGGTCGAAAAACTCGCCGACGACGGGGTCGCCGAGCAGGCGCTTACCGAGTTATTGAAAAAAGTACGTGTACTGACAGGCGAATTGGACCAAGGCGGCGGCATTTAATCGTCACCCGAGGATGAGCTTAGCGGCGGACAACACTCGTGATACACTGATCATTATTTGTCGATTCGCCTGAGGAATACCTAAATACTACCTGAACAACAGGCACACAATTAACCGGACCTTAACCAAACGGTCCATAGGATGCGCACATGTCAGAGGAAAGTGATCATGGCTACAAGAGCGACGGCACCGTCAGCGAGATGGAAGCCGTTCTCGACGTTAAGCTGGAGGTAACGGCTGTACTCGGCACGGCAGAAATGCCGATCAGCCAGATCCTAAAGCTAGGCCGGGGCGCGGTGGTAGAGCTTGACCGAACGGTCGGCGAAGACATCGAACTTCATGCCAATAACCAGTTGATCGCTATGGGCGAAGTTGTGGTGACCGATGATCGACTTGGAGTCAGCATCAGCAACGTCATCAAAAGCCCCTCGAGCAGACGCCAAGCGCTCTTGCAAAGCGATTCGGATTAACCAGCTTCCGGGTAATGTGTGCCATGATTCAGTCAGCAGATGTCTACAGAACAGCGACGCTTCTCATCCAAGAATACGGTGAACTCGCGCCCGCCGGTGCCTTTATCAAAGCCGACCAGCTCCGTGACATGGGGGATAACGACGGGCGTGATCTTTGGATGCGCGTCGCCCAGGTCGCCGAAGAATTACTGTCTGACGAGCGTCCGAAAAACAGCGTCATGCATTGATTATCCCCCCGCCGGCGAGTGAGCTTGTTTTCCTCGACCTTGCAGCCTTATGGCCGAGCGACACAGGCGAATGTCGTGACCACAGTTTGCAGTAAATACGATGACTCAATTGGACTGCGTTGAACCTCGACGGCGACCTTATTGAATTTTGCGCAGTGCTCTTCGGCTTGGTTCGCAACAAGCACTTTGTTTTCTGCTGAATGTCGAATGGCGATCCCCTCCGCGTCCGCGTTGACGACCGCGCACGCGCCGAGTCCTAAGACACCGACGAGCGCGAAGGCTTTACAAAGCCGCCCCAGACACGTGACATGTTTCATATAACTCGCTTATCATGCCTCGTATCCGCGCGACAAGCAGGGATGTATCGTGTGTATTGCGACGTCAGCGCTTAATAAGGACACGTTGTCGATGTATTTGGGCTCAACCTTTTCCAAATTGACCAACGAAGAATGCGCACGACTGATTGATGCAGGCGACGTGCGGACATATCATTCCGGCGATGTGATCATCGGCGAAGGCGATACTTTGCAAGCGTTGATGCTGATCAAAACCGGCAACGTTCGCGTCACCCGCACCTACCTTGACGATTTATCCGCAGAGTTTACCGGCCCCTTAGGTCCGGGAGAGGTTGTCGGAGAAATGTCGTTCATCGACGGCAAGGGCGCCAGCGCCAATTTAATTGCCGACGGCATAACGGAAATGCTGGTGCTGCCACGCGATCAAATTGAAAAGATTTTAGCCGATGAACCGACGTTGGCAGGACGTTTTTATGAAAGTCTGTTTCTTGTATTGGCCCGGAAACTGCGCGCGACCAATATGCGCGTGCTGCCCGTCTCACCTTGATCTCCGCACCTTTGCAAAACAAAACTAAACCGACTTCACCGGCAAGCCGTATCACCTGCATAGGCAGTTTCGTCAAATAAGGGATTCGGCAACGTGCAAAGAAAATTGACGTCTCGACCCGATTCATCACGGCGACGCATCATCACGCTCGGGGCATTGGCGTGTTTGGCATTCGCCATTATGGGTCCGCGCCCTGGACTTGCGTCTGAAAATGCAGCGCTTCTGCAGAAACTTGGCGACGGGTCGCACTTTGCGATGATACGGCACGCCCTAGCGCCCGGTGTTGGCGATCCTGGTGAATTTAAACTCCGTGACTGCACAACGCAGCGCAACCTCAACGATGAGGGCCGCGACCAAGCTCAGCACATCGGCGCGCTATTTCGAACCAACGGCATCGCCGCCGCCAATGTCTATTCAAGCCAATGGTGCCGCTGCCTGGACACAGCACGTTTGATGGCACTGGGCGATGTCATGGAAATGCCGGCGATTAATTCGTTCTATCAACGCTATGAGAATAGAGAGAAGCAGTTGGCAGCCTTCAACTCATGGCTCAGCAACGCCGACCTTTCGACACCCACCGTATTGGTGACGCATCAGGTCGTGATTTCAGCGGTCACCGATGGTTTTGCATCATCTGGTGAAATCGTCATCGTCAGGCGGCTCAGCAGTGCCGCCGTCGCCGTGGTTGGACGGATCGAAACGCGCTGACGCCTGCCCAGACGTCAATGATGCATTGACAAATTAATAAAAATTTAATGTCAGGATGATTTCAGGATTTGCCAATAGGGTTACCTCTATCGTTCTTGGCGCGGCAATAAAAAGTGCGGCGCTGGCAAGCGTTAGAGGGCCGCCGCATCATGATTTCATACCATCAAATTGACGAAACCGTCTCAAGAAACGAACTCCGACAGTTTGGCGCATTCGTTCTTAATCACGCCAACGACGACACGCTGCCCGACTACAAAATCCTAGATCTGATGGAGATCCCTAAGCTGGTGCCGCACATTTGGGTTTATGACCTACGCACCGAAAAAGGCCGTCAGCGCCTATTGAACAACTTCACCGGCAGCCATATTGACGACTCCTGGCATACCAATCTGCAGGGCGTTTACGACATGGATTTCTTTGATGGCAATCCTATCTTGGAGCAAGTTGGCCAACACCGGCTCAGCTGCATTGAGAATCGCCATGTTGGCTATTCGAGGCGCTATATCGAATACAGAAAACCTAACCGCCATCAGGCCGTAAAATTTGCCGAATGCCTTATATTTCCATGCGCCACCAACAACGGTCCGGTAAACTGGGCTATAGGTTGCGTTGTCTATGAACAGACACAATATATGGGCAAGAGCATCTTCGTGGAATTCTGAGGCACCCATGCTATTGAATGCAGACTTTTCCGAGCGCGTGACGCTCGACACCCACGCCATGGATTGGACACGCTCGCCCAGTTCCGGCGTACAGCGCAAGATGCTGGACCGGGTCGGTGACGAGGTGGCGCGCGCCACCAGCGTGGTGCAATTTGCCCCGGACAGTTATTTCCCCGCCCACACCCACGGCGGCGGTGAGGAATTCATTGTGCTGGAAGGTGTGTTTTCCGACGAATTCGGCGACTTCGGCCCCGGGTCTTACATTCGCAATCCCGTCGGTAGCCGCCATCAACCCTTCACCAAACAAGGCACGACGATCTTCGTAAAACTGTGGCAGTTTCAAGCCGGTGACGATGCGCAGGTTCGGACCGACACACAAACCGCCGACTTTCACCCGGGCATGGTCGACGGTTTGTCGGTGCTGCCGTTGCATCAATACGGAACCGAGAGCACGGCGTTGGTGCGTTGGCAGCCGGGCACGCAGTTTCATCGGCACAGTCATGCGGGCGGCGAAGAAATTTTCGTGCTTGAAGGCACCTTCCAAGACGAAGCCGGTGACTATCCCGCCGGGACTTGGCTGCGGAGCCCGCACGGCAGTATCCACAAACCGTGGTCAGATGAAGGCTGCTTGATCTTGGTCAAAGTCGGCCACCTCCTGGAAGAAAACGGCACGCTTAGCGCCCCTAAGGTCGACGCCTAATCTCATTGCAGATGCGCCCGCCTTAGTGTCTGGTTGGCTCATGACCAAGGGATGCTTTGTGTATGTTCTAGGCGCGCGGACTGATACCAGTGTGCGCAGCTATATCGGCTGGAGCACGGATTTGGATAAACGCTTGGCGGCCCATAACACGGGCCGGGGTGCAAAATCGACTCGGGGCCGAACGTGGCAACTTTTATATGCCGAGCGCTATCTGACCCGCACCGATGCCATGAGCCGCGAATGGCACCTCAAGCGTGATCGCACGTTTCGAAAAACATTATTGGCAAACTGCTTTGAATAGATGCCCCCGTCTGGCATCAAGGGGCGCACACCCGCACATTTAAACGATATATCGAGCACACATTGACCTCGCCTACCGCAGCTAGAGACATCTTAAAATCCGTTTTCGGCTTTGCCGACTTCAAGCCGGGCCAGCAAGACATCATCGATCATCTGCTGGCGGGCGACAACGTGCTCGCCGTGATGCCGACCGGGTCCGGCAAATCGCTTTGCTACCAAGTGCCGGGGATTATCTTAGATCGCCTGACCGTCGTGATCTCGCCGCTGGTCGCGTTGATGGACGACCAAGTGAACGCGCTGCAATCGTTGGGCGTGGCCGCAGAATGCATCCATTCCGGCAAAACCCGTGACGCTAACATCAATGCATGGCGCACGGTGCAAAGCGGTGCGTGCGCGATCTTGTATCTCTCGCCCGAGCGCTTAATGACCGAACGCATGTTGGCCGCGATTGTGAATCTTGCACCCGCCATGTTCGTCGTCGACGAGGCGCACTGCATTTCCAAATGGGGTGCCAATTTCCGCCCTGAGTATGAGCAGCTCAGCGCGCTCAAAGATCGCTTCCCGGATGCGACGCTGGCGGCGTTCACCGCGACCGCCGACGAAGCGACACGCCGCGACATCGCGGCCAAGCTGTTCAGCGGACACGGCAAAATCATCGTGCACGGCTTTGATCGCCCGAACTTGTATTTGGCGGTCGCCCCCAAGACCACATGGAAAAAGCAACTGCTGGCTTTTGTCGATTCTCGACGCGGGCAGCCCGGTGTCGTGTATTGCCTGTCGCGCCGATTGACCGAGGAAGTGAGCGAATTCCTCAATCACAATAACATCCGCGCCCTGCCCTATCACGCCGGCCTCGGCCCCGAGCAACGGCGCGAGAACCAAGAAATCTTTATGGCCGAAGACGGCGTCGTCATGGTGGCGACGATTGCGTTCGGCATGGGTATTGATAAGCCCGACATCCGCTATGTGTTTCACACCAACCTGCCCAGCAGCATGGAAGCGTACTATCAGGAAATCGGCCGCGCCGGACGCGATGGCGCGCCCGCCGACGTCAGTTTGATTTATGGCCTGGACGATATTCGCATGCGCCGCCGCTTCATCGATGAAGACGGCGCCGAGCAAGCGCACAAGTTTCGCGAACACAAACGTCTGGATGCGTTGCTGGCGTATTGCGAGGCGACCGAATGCCGGCGGGTCACCCTGCTGTCGTACTTTGACGAGGCCACCCAGCCCTGCGGCAATTGCGACAACTGCCTGTACCCGCCGACCGTGATCGATGCGACGGACGCCGCCCAAGACTTGTTCAACGTCGCCATCGCGACCGGCCAAGCGTTCGGCGCGGCGCACTTGATCGATGTGGTGCGCGGCACCAAGACCGCCAAGGTCGAAGAGCGTAACCACGACGCGCTGCCGCATTTCGGCACCGGCGCGCAGCACTCCAAGCCGTATTGGCAGGGCTTTATCCGCCAAGCCGTGGCCGGTGGGTTTATGTATATCGATATCGAAAACTATGGCCGGCTTAGGCTCACCAAACGGGCCGAGCACGTGCTGGCGGGCGCCGAGCGGTTTTCGATGCGTGAAGAAACCGAGGCGGACCTCAAAGCCGCCACGAGTCGCGCCGCCAAATCCGCAAAAAAGCCCGCGCGCGAACTCAACGCCGAAGACAACGATTTGTTCGCCGAGCTTAAAAACCTTCGCCGTCATCTCGCTAAAGAGCGCAACGTACCGGCCTACGTGATCTTCCCCGACGCCACCCTCAGCGAGATGGCGGCAAACCGCCCAAGTACCCTGCAAGCGCTGGCCGCCATCAACGGTGTCGGCCCGAAGAAACTCGACCAATACGGCGAGATGTTTTTGCAGGCGATCAGCGCAGTGCACGGCTAAGCATATTTTCTCATATGCGCCCTCACACGATTGTGACGCGTGGTGTGTTGAGCGAATGTCCCTCGTCGATACGATATCGGGCGGAGGACATTCGCATGAAACACTTTCTGCTCGCCGTTTTAATCGGGGTTGGTACGTTGTTGCCCATGGCCGCAGACGCGGCAGAAATTCCTACCGTCTGGGTGCAGGAATTTCCGAAAACGGATTTTGCAACATCCAGCGTCGACTTTGCCGAAATATTTTCCGGTGGGCCGCCCCGCGACGGCATCCCGGCGATTGACGCGCCGACGTTCGCCCCGCTCGCCCGCATCGAGACGCTGGCGGATACCGAGCCTGTGATTGGGCTGGTGATCAATGGCGTCGCCAAGGCCTATCCGCTCCGTATCATGATGTGGCACGAAATCGTTAACGACGAGATCGCCGGCGTGCCGGTGACCGTGACCTATTGCCCGCTGTGCAATTCCGCCGTCGTATTTGACCGGCGCATAGACGGTCGGCTGCTAGACTTCGGCACCACCGGACGGCTGCGGTTTTCGGATTTGGTAATGTATGATCGGCAAACCGAAAGCTGGTGGCAGCAGTTTCTTGGCGAAGCGATAATCGGCGAGTTAACCGGCACGCAGCTTAAAACCTTACCGGCACGGTTGGAATCTTTTGCCGCGTTCAAACAGCGCGCACCTGACGGCATGGTGCTGGTGCCGAACGGCCGCCACACCCGCGACTACGGCCGCAACCCCTATGAATATTACGACAGCCGCACCCAGCCTTATGCATTTTTCGACAGCCCCTTGCCCACCGACATCAACCCCATGGCGCGTGTGATCGTTGTCGACGGCCAAGCCTGGGCGATGACATTGCTGCGGGACAAAGGCACCATCCAAGACCAAGGCCTTACCTTGACATGGACCCCCGGCCAAAATTCCGCGCTCGATAGCGGCGACATCAGCAAAGGTCGCGACGTCGGCAACGTCACCGTCACTAAAGACGGCCAAGACACTCCCTACGACATCACCTTCGCTTTCGCCTACAAGGCGTTTTATGCGGAGGGTGTGGTACGGGTTGAGTAGAGGTTGGGTTGGATTTCCGCTTCGCACTTTATCTTATGACGGCAATATCTGTGCAACCGCCGTGGACAGTGGACTCCGAAGGTTCTTCACGCTTTTTTCCGCTTGCTTGCCGTCACCGTCTTTCGCCGCAGACTCAATTTTTGCCGCCAAAAGGCTTACACCTGATATCCCTAACGTACTTGAGACACCTTTAAGGCTATGTGCGAGCGCGGCCGTTTCTTCGAGGTCACCCGACACCACCAGATCGTTAAGTTTTTTATCGACCTCGCCATAGTCCGTTGCAAACTTATGCAACAATGTTTCCAGCAGCTCGTCGGACAATCCCAGACGGGATTTTACTTCTTCTAGATCAAACCCCGTCAGATCTTGCGCCGAAGACGCATCAACATCTGGCTGATCCGTTGCTGTATCTGCAGCTTCATAAGCGGCCTTATTTATGGCCTTTGAGAGCTCATCGTTATCAATCGGCTTTCCGACGCAATCGTTCATACCCGCTTCAAAATAAGACTGACGGTTTTCCGCCATGATATCCGCCGTTAACGCGATGATGGGGATATTGCATTTTGGGCTCTCAAGCCTGCGGATGTGCATTGTTGCTTCGGGCCCAGACATTTCGGGCATACGGACGTCCATCAAAATAAGGTCGAAATCTTTTCTTTTAACGGCATTCAAAGCCTCAAGGCCATTGTTCGCAAACGTCGTATTGTGGCCGAAGTTGGAAAGAATGGCGCTGATAACCGTCTGATTGATATCGTTGTCTTCGGCGACCAAAATATCGAGTGCCTGCGCATCAAGATATTTTGTTGGATTAAAAAATTCTTCTTCATTTTTTACAAAATCGTCCGAAACCGGCTCGAATGGAATGGTGAACCAAAACGTACTTCCGGCACCGATTTCGCTGCTCAAGCCGATTCTGCCCCCCATCAGTTCAACCAAACGTTTGCAGATCGACAATCCAAGCCCCGTTCCATGATACTTGCGGCTGATCGACGCATCGGCCTGAACAAAATCGTCGAATAATCGCGTTTGCGCGTCTTTACCGATTCCAATCCCGGAATCAGACAGCGTGAACCGAAGAAACCCTGTGTCATCATCAAGGGTACACGTCAGTTTTATCTGCCCCGCGTCCGTGAACTTGACGGCGTTGCCCATCAGGTTGATCAGGACTTGGCGTAAACGTGTCGGATCGGAGCGAACGAATTCCGGAAAATCATCCGAAAACTCTGATTGAAAATCGAGGTTCAGTTTTTTCTCAGCCGGGCATGTCTGAGAAAAAAGTTCGGTTACTTCCGTCGCAACCTGCATTGGGTTGAAGTCTATTTTTTCGATCTCAAACTTACCCGCATCAAGTTTCGATAGATCCAAAATGTCATTGAGGATCGTCAGCAGAGATTTCGCCGAGTTTTTAATTTTGATGATTTTGTCGTGCGCGGATGATGGCAATTTTTCGTTTAATAGAATATCGGCAAAACCCAAAATACCGGTCATCGGCGTTCGTATTTCATGGCTCATGGACGCCAAAAATTCGGACTTAGCACGCTCCGCGTTTTCAGCCTTAAATCTTGCCGCGCCCTCGCGCTCGGCAAGATCAACCAACTCGTTCGTTTGCACTTCAATGCGTCGCTGAGCCTGGATTGTTTCTTTGAGTTGCAATTCCAGATCGGCCGTACTCTTTAATAACTGTAGTTCGATTTTTTTTCTGTCACTGATGTCTGCTTCAATCGCAATAAACCCGATGATCTCGCCATTTTTATCCAACATGGGGTTGCAGGAAATTTCGATCCAATATGGTGATTTTTCTTTATTATAATTGATGATTTCAACAGAGAACGGCTTACGATTTTTAATGGCCATCCGCATCTCGTTGATGGTTTCAAGCGAACTTTCCGGGCCTTGCAACAAAACGCCGGGTTTTTGATTGATAATTTCATCGAGCGTGAACCCGCTGATCCGCGTAAACCCCTCGTTCACCCACATCGTTTTCCCATCAAGGTCGGTGATGAGAACAGCGTTTGAGACCTGGCGCGCGACAATCGCCAACTTCTCCAGCTCAATGGTTCTCTCTTCAACCTTAACTTCAAGGGTGTCTTTCATAGCCTGCAGATCATTAAACTTACTCACGATATCTGCGCGCATATGTTTGAGTGAATGAACCAACGCATCAAATTCGCTTAGTGGGCTGTCCGAAATCCGAATCTCGACGTCGCCGGTTATGTTCTCGGAAATCAATTTACTCTCGCTCGCAATTTTCCGGAGCGGTCGGGTCAGAAAACCCGATAAGAAATGGGCGCATAACATCGCCGTCACCAAAATCGCGACAAGAATAGCGAGGGTCTTTAGAGAATTATAATCATGCCGTGTAATGACATCGGTGGTTTGAAGTTCAAGCCGCACATTTAAATCAACATCATTTAAGACGTTTATTGGGGCGTCTAGGAGATACCGGGATTGCCGCCAACGGCTCATCTTCGCCATTTCACCATCTGGCGTCCAAACATTGATGACGTTATGGCTGTTGCTATTTATTCGTCCGCCTTCGATCGATTTTATCGCACCCAGTGTCGCAATGACGTGACCTCGCTCATCTGATATTTGAATGCCGTCTGGCACGCCGCCACCGAAATCTGCGGGTACCATTTCGCTTAACGCATTTTGAATTGCGGATGATACATCATCGCCTGCGGCAATCCTGGACGGTAGCGTGTTTTTCAGATTTATCTCGATCAACATGGCCGCATTATTCAACTTGCCACGCGTATCACGCTCCAACTCGTGTAAGAAATTGTGATCTGAAATGACACTGGGTATCGCAGCAGACAAAAGTGCAATGAACGTCAGAACGTGAAAAAGGATATTTCGCGCGCTGGTTTTGTACCAAAAACCTGAGAGCATACGAAGCCGCGAATAACTCGCAAAAAATAAGATTAAGCTCGCGACGACGGCATTAAATATACCGTTCAGCATTTGTTTCGCGGCAACAAACGCAACGCGATTGATCTCAAGGTCGAGAACTTGGGAATAAAAAAAGACCACCAACGGCACGCCCAAGACGACCCAATAAATGCCGTCCGATAACGCCAAGTTACCCGTGCGTCGATATATCAATCCGACAATCAGTGCCTCAGCGCCAAAAATCAACATGGCGTATGGGTGCCCCCACAGGAACCACGTGTACCCCCCTACAAGCAGGCCGATGACGGTGCCCGGCAAAATGCCGAGGGTCGCCACCGCTAAAAGCGTCATAACCGAGCCGAAAATCAGATCAATGCCGAAGACCAAGGAAAGATTTAAATAATTTCCGGCAACGCCAAAAGCGACGAACAAGCCAGAAAGATATGCGATTTTAATAAAATTCGTCTGATTATTCATGAAAATCCACATAAGGTTGGCAGTAGAGTCGCCCTCTTCCCGCTCAGTCGGTCACGCTCAATTTTGACCCTACTTTTTTATCTGAACCCCGTCGATTCAGATAAGGTTCAAGCTTGGACTAACAATTTGCTCTAGGTCTCTGGCAAAACAACCTTCAAAAGAAAAACGGCTCAGCGATGTCTCGCTAAGCCGTTGATCTAATTGGTACGCGCTACAGGGGTCGAACCTGTGACCTACTGATTAAAAGTCAGTTGCTCTACCAACTGAGCTAAGCGCGCTTTGTGTGTTTCCCGTGCGTGAATAAGCGTTTGCTCGGGAACGGCGGGACATTACGTAGACCATACCCGATGGTCAATGCCGGATTTCCAAAAAAGTGCGGTTACGGGGATTCTTCGCCGTCGAGCTCGGCAAAACGGCTGATGAGTGCGGTTTTGACGTGGGCCGAGACGAAATGCCCGATATCGCCGCCGAGCCTGCCGATCTCTTTGACGAAGCGCGACGAGATGAACTGATTTCGCTCCGACGCCATCAGGAACACGGTCTCGATCTTGTTGTCGAGGCGCGCGTTCATAGACGCCATCTGAAACTCGTACTCGAAGTCGGAAACCGCGCGCAGGCCCCGCACCACCATCGATGCACCCTGTTGATGCACGAAATCGATCAGCAAGTTATCGAACGGCACGATGCGGATTCGCGCCGCCTTTTCCGCGCCTAAGTTATCGACATCAGCCTGCAGCAACGCAACCCGCTGCTCGAGCGAGAACAACGGCCCCTTGCCGATGTTTACCGCCACACCGACGACCAATTCATCAACGATTCGCGTTGCACGACCGATGATGTCGATGTGGCCATTGGTGACGGGATCAAAGGTCCCAGGGTAAACGCCTATTTTGGGGCGAAGCTCGGGGCCGCTCATGCCTCGCTCTCCGCGTCCGGTGCCTCCGGTGCGGCGTCATCGGACACAGACGCGCCCTCAGCACCCACTGCGGCGGCAACCACGCCGTCTTCACCCTCTTCACCGTCAAGATCCTCGTCATCATCGACGGCGTCGCTGACCCGCGAGACCGAGACCACACGCTCGTCGTCGCCGACATTGAACAGCCGTACACCGCGCGCGCTGCGCCCGATGATCGAGACTTGGTCGACCGGCGTGCGGATGATCTGCCCGCCGTTGGTGACCAAAATAACCTGATCGGCATCGGTGACACCGAATGAAGCGACAACCTGTGCAGCATCTCCGCCGTCGCCACGATCCAACGAGATCGCCGTGATCCCCTGCCCGCCGCGCCCGGAAATCCGATATTCAAACGCCGACGAGCGCTTGCCGTAGCCGTCTTCGGTGACGGTCAGGATAAACTCTTCGACGTCGTGCAGGGCTTGGAATTCGGGCGTTTCCATGCGCGTTGCGTTTTCGGTATCACGCGCCTTGTCTTCATCACGACCGGTGTAGTCGCCGGTCAGCAGACGGCGCGATGCATGCTCGGCCTGCAAATACGAATCCCGTGTTTCTGTGTCCAAGACGACATGCGTCAGGATCGACATCGCGATCACGCAGTCGTCTTTTTTCAGGCGTACACCGCGCACCCCAACCGAGGTGCGGCCCGAGAACACACGCACGTCCGTGACCGGGAAGCGGATGCATTTGCCCTTGAGCGTCGACAAAATCACGTCGTCGTCTTCGCTACATGTGCGCACCCTGACCAGCGAGTCGCCTTCATTGAGTTTCATCGCGATCTTGCCGTTCGACATCACGTTGGTGAAGTCGGACAAGCGGTTGCGCCGCACGTTGCCGGCAGACGTGCCGAACATCACGAACAGATCGGCCCAGGTTTCCTCGTCCTCAGGCAGCGCCATGGTGGTGGTGATGGTCTCACCAGGGTCGAGGGGCAACAGGTTGATCAACGCCTTGCCACGGGCCTGCGGCGTGCCCACAGGCAGCTTATAGACCTTCATCTTATAGACCATGCCGGTCGACGAGAAGAACAGCACCGGCTGGTGCGTGTTCGCCACATAGACCTGACTGACGAAATCTTCATCCCGTGTCGCCATACCGGCCCGGCCTTTACCGCCGCGCCGCTGTGCGCGGTACGTCGAGATCGGCACCCGCTTGATGTAGCCGGCGTTGGTCACAGTGACGACCATGTCTTCGCGCTGGATTAAATCTTCGATGTCGTGTTCGTACGCGTCTTCTTCGAGAGTGGTGCGGCGGTCGGTGGCGAATTTGTCGCGGATCGCGACCAACTCGTCGACCAAAATCCCCATCAGTTTTTCGCGAGAACGCAGGATTTCCAGGTATTCGGCGATGTGATCACTGATTTCGCGGAGATCGTTGCCGATTTTATCGCGCTCAAGCCCGGTCAAGCGGTGCAGACGCAATTCCAAGATCGCGCGGGCCTGCAATTCGGATAAGCGATACGTACCGTTGGTGACGCCGCGCCCAGGCTCGTCCAACAGCGCGATCATCGGGGCCACGCTTTCGGCCTCCCAATCGCGGGACATCAACTGCTCACGCGCCGTTTGCGGGTCCGGTGCATTGCGGATCAATGCAATCACGTCGTCGATGTTGGCGACGGCAACCGCCAAACCGGCCAAAATGTGCGCCCGATCGCGGGCCTTGCCGAGTTCATAGATGGTCCGCCGACGGATAACCTCTTCGCGGAACGCCACGAATGCGGCAATGATCTGCCTGAGGTCCATCGTCTGCGGCTTGCCTTCGTGCAACGCCAGCATGTTGACGCCGAAGCTGGTTTGCAGCGGCGTAAAACGGAACAACTGGTTGAGCACGACTTCGGGCTCGTGATCGCGCTTGATCTCGACGACAACGCGCACGCCGTGGCGGTCGGATTCGTCGCGAAGATCGGAAATGCCTTCGATCCGCTTATCGCGCACGCCTTCGGCAATGATTTCCACCATCCGTGCTTTGTTCACCTGATATGGCACTTCATGGACAATGATCGCCTTGCGGCCCTTGGCGAGGTCTTCAAACGTTGTGCGGCCCCGCATCAGGACCGAGCCGCGCCCGGTGCGATAAGCCGACTGGATACCGTTTTTGCCCATGATCAGGCCACCGGTCGGAAAATCCGGGCCGGGTACGTACTTTTCAATGATCTCGTCGATCGTGATCTCGGGATTTTCCACGTAGGCGCAGCACGCGTCGATGACTTCGCCCAGGTTATGCGGCGGAATGTTGGTCGCCATGCCGACCGCAATGCCGCCGGCGCCGTTAACCAAAAGGTTCGGATACCCTGCGGGCAGCACTTTAGGCTCGACCACGGTTTCGTCATAGTTCGGCTGGAAATCGACGGTTTCCTTGTCGATATCTTCAAGCAATTCGTGCGCCGAGCGTGCCAGGCGGGCTTCGGTGTAACGCATGGCAGCCGCGCGATCGCCGTCCATCGAACCGAAGTTGCCCTGCCCGTCGATCAAAGGTAAGCGCATCGAGAAGCCCTGCGCCATCCGCACCATCGCGTCATAAATCGCCTGGTCACCGTGCGGGTGATATTTACCCATCACGTCACCGACGATACGCGCTGATTTACGGTACGGCTTGCCGGCTTCGTAGCCGTTTTCCTTCATCGCGTACAGGATTCGCCGATGCACCGGTTTAAGGCCGTCACGGACATCCGGCAGCGCACGACTGACGATCACGCTCATCGCGTAATCAAGATACGAAGTGCGCATTTCGTCGATAATGGAAACCGGCGACACGTCGTCGTGGGGGCTCCCGGGTGGGTTCGCTGGCGGAGTCGCAGGTGGTGGCGCTTCAGGAGTATCGGTCAAAACAAAAAATTCGCTTCATTATCAGTTGTTTGGAAAGTAATATTAAAGGTCTGCATAGGGCCTGTGCAGCCCCGAGACTGAACCTTTTATTTATAGCATTTTGCGGCATGGCAAACAACCACGGCGGCCAATTTAGCGGCACGTTCGGATACCGTGAAATGAACGCCTGAGAGACACCTTATGTCGCGCGCAATTGGCGGCGTAGACCGAACCAGATCGCGACCACGAAAACCAACGAAACCGGCAGCGCCGAAATCAGGTTGATCGAGGTCCAACCCAGGTTTTCATGCAACAGGCCGGACGAAAATGCGGTGATCGCAACCACGGAAAACACCGTAAAATCGTTGGCGGCTTGGGTCTTGGCGCGCTCTTCAGGGGTGTAGGCCTCGGTCAGCAACGTGGTGCCACCGATGAACATAAAGTTCCACCCGAGCCCGAGCGCAATCAGTCCGGCGGTAAAGTGGCCGAATTCGCTACCAGATAAGCCGATGACGATGGCCATCGCCTGCAACGCGGCACCGACGGCAATGATATTGATAACGCCAAAACGCTTAATAAGATTGCCAGTGAAGAAGCTCGGTAAGAACATGCCGACGATGTGCCATTGGATGACGGTCGCCGCATCGTTGAATTCAAAGCCGCAAAACGTCATCGCCAGCGGGGTCGAGGTCATCAGCATGTTCATCACGCCATACCCGAGGCTGCCGGACAGCACCGCGACCAGATATACCGGCTGCGCCATAATCTGCATGATCGGGCGGCCGCCGCCGCCCAGTTCCGGCTTAGGTGGCAGCGGGATGCGGGTAAATTGCAGCAAAGTGATGGAAACCAAGCTGAGCCCAATGATCGCCGCATAGCTGGCGGAAAACATCACCGGCGACAGCGCGGCTGTCCATTTCGCGAGTTGTGGCCCCAGAAACGCCGCAATAATGCCGCCTGCCAGCACATATGAGATCGCACGGGACCGAAAATCCTCGGTCGCTGTGTCGGCGGCGGCGAACCGATAATACTGCGCAAATGCGTTATTGATACCAAGCAATATCGAGCCGAAGATAAACAGCCCAAACGAGCCGGACTGGACTGCATACGCTGCGATACCGCCGCCCGTCGCACCTATGATTTGGCCTATCGTAAAACCAACCCGTCGCCCGACCCGCGCCATAAACAAAGATGCCGGAATCGTCGAAAACGTGGTGGCGGCAAATTGGCAGGCGAGCGGCACCGTCGATAACGACGGATCAGGCGCAATAATAAGCCCAGCCAAAGCGCTGACAGCCAAAAGCATGGAATTGCCGGACATCGCCAAAGCCTGGCACATCGCGAGAATGAAAACGTTTCGGCGCATGCTGCCCACCACACTAACGGCCCCAAGGCAGGCGCCCAGGGGCCGCTGATTTTAACTGTTCAGTTAAACGTCACGGGCGGACGTCGACTAAGAACAACTTAGAACGGGATTTCGTCGTCCAGATCACCGCCTGGGGCCTTACCGCCACCAGAGCTGCCGCCTGAGCCACCCTCATCCGGGCCATCCCAGTTCGGCCCACTGTCGCCGCCACCGTAGTTACCGCCGCCACCACTGCCACCACCGGGCGAATCCAGCATGGTGAGAACGCCAGAGAAACGTTGTAGCACAACTTCGGTGGTGTATTTCTCGACACCGTCGTTACCGGTCCATTTTCGGGTTTGCAGGCTGCCTTCGAGGTACACTTTGGAACCTTTTTTGACGTATTTCTCAACGATGTCAGCGAGCCGTTCGTCGAACACCACAACCCGATGCCATTCGGTTTTTTCCCGCTTCTCACCGCTTTGCTTATCGCGCCATTGCTCTGACGTCGCCACGCTCATGTTGGCGAGTTTTTGGCCGGACTGGGTAAATCGTATCTCTGGATCGCGCCCGAGATTGCCGACGAGAATAACTTTGTTGACCGAACCTGCCATAAATCCCCCGATAGCCGCCTATAAATGAAATGTCGTTGAATGCCTTGAGGCAGCACTATAACGGCTGCCCCAAGGTGAGTGGAGTCGATTTGCGCGCCGAATCATCCGTGATTGATCTTTTTACGCACAGTTGTGCGCATCGCAACGATTATTGCTGGCGCGGTAGCGGAAATGCGTTGTCCTGAAAACCGCGGGCTTTTTCAATAAACTCCCGCGCCACATCCAGAATCGCGTCATCTCCCTCTTCGAGCTTGACCAGCGCCGCGACCCCGATTTCCAGCAACGCCATACCGTAAACATACTGACGGACACCCTTTTCCTGGAATGCCACAAGGGCATCGGCGAGGACGATGTCAGCATTTTCGAATTCGACATCCAAATTTTCGCTCATATAAGGTTCTCCTATGGTCCAGATCATGGCGTTTCAGCGCAGTCTCGTCATGAGCAACGGCCTGTCAACGCCCCATGCAAAACACGTTATGCGATAGCTCTGGAATTTTTCTCACATCTTATTCAAAAAAAGTGATCTCCATCACAGGTGGCATTCTCATTTTGGCATACCATTTCGTTATCGAAACAAATCAAGGCGAGCAAGATGAAAAATATTCGCGACGTCAGAGTCGTCCTCTACGAACCGGATCATGATATCCGCTCCGCCATTCGGGGCATGATGCGTGATGTCGGGTTCGCCGAAATCATTGATACCAACCGCCCTGATCGTGTCCGAGAAGCGATTGCCACCGGCGATACCGATTTGACCATATTCGACGTAAACAACGGCAGCGGCACAGGCGCCATGAGCAGTCTAATCTGCGATATGCGATGCAACAAAATCGGCCCGAACCCGTTTCCCATTGCGCTCGGCATGGCCGGAGATACGGATCACCAAAGCATTAAGGCCGCCGTCAACGCCGGCTGTGACGGCTTGATGTTGAAGCCGCTCGAATTAAGTGTCCTGCGCAAACGTCTTGAATATTTTCTCCGCGCCCGTAAACCGTTTGTCATCACCGCCACATATGTCGGACCGGATCGCCATCAATCCCCCAAATCAGGCAATAACGCCACCCCGCATTTAGTGGTGCCGAACCCGGTGCGCCTCATCGCCGACGGGATGCCCCGCGACGTCATGATGTCCCATGTGAAAGAAGCGACAGCCGAGCTAAATGAACGCAAACTGCAACGTGATATCGTCGGCGTGACGTGGGTCGCAGACAAAATCGACAAAGCGCTCTCGGCCAATGATACCGACAAGGCGATCATACTCATCAAACAGCTGAAGGTTCTTGCACGCGAAATCGACGAACGACTTGTGCAAACTGCGTTCGGCCATGTGCGGAAACTTTGCACCTCGCTGCTAACCGTCTCGGCACGGCTCGAAGCCGCCGGCAACAAGCCGAGCCGTAAAGATGTGAAATTGTTGATCAATGTGTCTCAGGCGATCAAACGCGGCTGTGACGCAGACACGGACGACGAAGTCTACGCGCGTGAAATCACGGAATCCTTGGGCGCAGACGCCTAAGCAGCATTTTCTCAACAGTTACGCCGCATCCCCTTCTTTACGGCGCGCCCAATCCCATATACCGATAGGCAGCGTGCCTTTCGGGGTGCGCACATTTTGGCTTTAAATCCTGGACACGACCCGGCATGGACACGATCAGCGTTCGCGGCGCACGCGAACACAACTTGCAAAGCGTTGACGTCGACATCCCCCGCCATAGCCTGACGGTGATCACCGGACTATCGGGTTCGGGCAAGTCGTCATTAGCGTTCGATACGATCTATGCTGAAGGTCAACGGCGCTATGTGGAAAGCCTGTCGGCCTACGCGCGGCAGTTTTTGGAACTGATGCAAAAGCCCGATGTGGACAGCATCGAAGGCCTGTCGCCGGCAATTTCCATCGAACAGAAAACCACGTCGCGTAACCCGCGCTCGACTGTCGGCACGGTGACCGAGATTTACGACTATATGCGGCTGATGTTCGCCCGAGTCGGCATTCCCTATTCGCCCGTCACCGGCCTGCCGATTGAAGCGCAGACCGTTAGCCAGATGGTCGACCGGGTCATGGCCATGGACGAAGACACACGGCTATATCTGCTGGCACCCGTGGTGCGGGGTCGCAAAGGTGAATACAAAAAAGAACTGCAGGATTACGCTCGGCGCGGCTTTCAGCGCGTCCGCATCGATGGCGAGATGTTCGAGCTTGAAGACGCCCCCGACCTCGACAAGAAATTTAAACATGACATCGAAATCGTCGTCGATCGTTTGGTGGTACGCGAAGGCATTGAAGCCCGCTTGGCCGACAGTATTGAAACGGCACTCGGCCTCGCCGACGGTATTGCCTATGTGGACGATGCCAACGCCATGCCCGCCGCCCCGGCCAAAGGCAAAAAAGGCGGCATCAAAGATCACGTGCCCGAGGGTCGAACGGTGTTTTCCGCCAAGTTCGCCTGCCCGGTTTCCGGCTTCACCATCGACGAGATCGAGCCACGGCTGTTTTCATTCAACAACCCTTTCGGCGCTTGCCCGGCGTGCGACGGCTTGGGTACGGAAATGTTTTTTGATGCCGAGTTGGTGGTGCCCGATGCCAGCAAGACGTTGGCCGGCGGCGCCATTGCGCCGTGGGCCGGCTCAAGCTCCAAATACTATGTGCAAACCTTAGAGAGCCTCGCCTTGCACTTCGGCTTTAACCTCGACACACCTTGGTCGAAACTGCCGAAAAAGATCCGCGACGTGATCCTGTTCGGGTCCGGCAACGAAGACATTTCGATGCGGTACAAGGACGGCGGCAAATCGTATGAAATCGTCAAACCGTTCGAAGGCGTCGTACCCAACATGGAGCGTCGCTGGCGGGAAACCGACAGCAACTGGGTGCGAGACGAATTACAACGCTATCAGACCATCGCGCCGTGCGAGACCTGCGGCGGCAAACGACTGAAACCCGAAGCCTTAGCGGTTCGGATCGACGGCAAAGATATCTCTGACGTCACCGAGCTTTCGATTGATGAAGCCAGCGATTGGTTTGCCGGTCTAGATAAGTTGCTCACCACCAAGCAAAACGAAATCGCCCGGCGGATCCTGCGCGAAATCAATGACCGGCTGCATTTCCTACGCGATGTGGGCCTGGAATACCTGACCTTATCGCGGGCGTCGGGCACGCTATCGGGCGGCGAGAGCCAGCGTATCCGTTTGGCTTCGCAGATCGGCTCGGGCCTGACCGGCGTGTTGTATGTATTGGACGAACCATCCATCGGTCTTCATCAACGCGACAATGATCGTTTGTTGAAAACCTTGGAGCGGCTCCGCGACATCGGCAACACGGTAATCGTCGTCGAACACGACGAAGATGCGATCCGGGCCGCCGACTATGTGATCGACATGGGCCCCCGCGCCGGCATCCACGGCGGCCGCGTCATTGCTGCCGGCACTGCGGCTGAGATCATCGCCGACGACAATAGCCTGACCGGGCGTTATTTGTCGGGCAAAGAGTCGATCCCAATTCCCGCTAAGCGCCGCCCTGGCAAAAAAGGTCAGATCCTAAAGCTGACCGGCGCCACGGCTAACAACCTGCAATCCGTCGATATGTCGCTGCCGTTGGGCACGTTGACCTGCGTGACCGGGGTCTCGGGCGGCGGCAAGTCGTCATTGATTATCGAAACATTATACAAAGCTCTCGCACGGCGCCTGATGAATACGCGCGAACTGCCGGGCCCGTTCAATAAACTTGAAGGCATCGAGTTCATCGACAAAGTGGTCGACATCGACCAAAGCCCGATCGGCCGCACGCCGCGCTCAAACCCGGCGACCTACACCGGTGCGTTTACGCCGATCCGCGATTGGTTCGCCAACCTGCCCGAGGCCAAAACCCGCGGTTACAAACCGGGCCGGTTCTCGTTCAACGTCAAAGGCGGTCGCTGCGAAGCCTGCCAAGGCGACGGCGTGATCAAGATCGAAATGCACTTCCTGCCGGATGTTTATGTCGAATGCGACGTCTGCAAAGGAGCCCGCTATAACCGGGAAACCTTGGAAATCAAATTCCGCGGCAAATCCATTGCCGAAGTATTGGACCTAACTGTCGACGAAGCCGCTGATTTCTTTAAGGCCGTGCCGACGATCCGCGATAAAATGGTAACGTTGCAGCGCGTCGGCCTCGGTTACATCCACTTGGGCCAACAGGCGACGACGTTGTCCGGTGGCGAAGCGCAGCGCGTGAAACTGGCCAAAGAACTGTCCCGCCGCGCGACCGGCAAGACGGTATATATTCTGGACGAGCCGACCACGGGCCTGCACTTCGACGACGTGCGTAAGCTGCTTGAGGTGCTGCAGGCACTGGTCGAAAACGGTAACACCGTGATCGTCATCGAACACAACCTGGAAGTCATCAAAACCGCCGACTACCTGATCGACCTGGGCCCCGAAGGCGGTATCAAAGGCGGCTACATCGTCGCCGCCGGCACACCGGAAGAAGTCGCGCAAGTGAAGGAAAGCTTCACCGGGCATTATCTGGCCCCCTACGTTGGGGCGAAACGGAAAAAGAAAAAGGCATCTTAGGGGAGGCCCGGGATAAGCCTTGCAGGCTTTCCGGAACCTCCCCGCCTTACCAAAAATTGGAGCGACACATGACCACCTTCCCCCACCCGCACGTCACCGTCGACTGGCTCAAAAAACGCGCAGACGGCTCGTTGCCCGGATTCATGGGCGTACAACCGGTCGAGGTGGCTGAAAAGAAATTGGTGGCGCGGCTGGAAATTCAAAAGCATCACACGGCGCCGAACGGGTATCTTCATGCCGCCAGCGTGATCGCGCTGGCCGACACCACGTGCGGCTATGCGACGCTCGCGCACATGCCGGACGGCGGCAAGAACTTCACCACGATTGAGTTGAAATCCAACCACGTCGGCACAGCCACCGAAGGCGCCATCCGCGCCACTGCGACGGCCAGGCACCTGGGCGGGTCAACCCACGTCTGGGATGCTGAAGTCGTGCACGAGGAAACCGGCAAAACCATCGCCCTCTTTCGCTGCACGCAAATGATCCTTAAATAAGCAGTATGAAATGTGCGCGCACACCCCGAGCCAACATCAGCTTGTTGATCGGGCTTCTGGTCTTAGGCGCCTGCAGCGGGCCGACAATCGATGATTGGCCGCCCATCGCACCGCCGGTGCCAGAGGCTGTGATCAATGATTATGTGCAACGGTATACCGCGGATGTATCGCCGCCGCCCATCTATGATGCCGATGATCTACGCGCACTTAGTATCGTCCTTGAGCGCCGTGCGCAGCAGAAAGATAACAGCGATACCCCGTCGATACACGTCCCTCCGTCGTTGCGCGACGACGAAGACCGTAACGGCGCCAAGCGCAGTGCAAACGAGATCAATACCATCGAAAGACGCGTGCGGCGCAAATACGAAAGCCGACACGATCGCCGACATGAATTGCGTGCGAAATACGGGCTTTAGCTGCAACGTAAATTTAAAATGGGCGCCTGAAAAAGCTGAACATGGTTTTGAAGGTCTCGCCGAACAAGTTCGCGATGCGCTTGATGTCGCTTGTACCCGCAGCAATCATCTCAAATACTTTTTCCGGGTCTTTTTCGGCGCGAATTTCACGGGCCAAGTCATCCCCCCGTGCCAGATTGACGATCTTACCGGCGCCGGAAATCTCGACCGTATCATAGACTTCCCGGCCTTCCGGCTTATAGGCCTTTTGCGGCAATTGGGTCGTTGCCTTCGGCGCGGCATCCCGCTTCGCCAGCAAATCCACCATCGAGCGATAGCCCGAATACCCCTGATTATTTTCAATCTGAACCATTTGGAAAGTATACGCCTTTTTTGGCAGCGCCGTTAGTGAATTCGGTGGGGGACTCAAGGGTCCCGAATATCGCTATCGCGATTCCAGGAAGTCGCTAATTTAATAATATATCTATGACTTGCGACTTTCCGGAAAGCCGCAGGCATTTTCCGGGGCCTTTGAGCACCTCTAGCGCCCCGGCACCACCAGCCAACCGGTAGTCTTGCGGATCAAACGGATCACCACATAAACCACAGTGCCACCGATGAAGAACGTAACCCAACCCGGGTCATCATGCAGCCATTCGAGGGCATTTTCTCCATCCCCGACCACATCGGTAAGGACTTCGATGAACGTCAACGCGAACACGATCAAATAAAAGCCGTGGTACTCGCGCCGCAGCACGGTTTTTAGGGAAAACGGTAAATCCGGCTTTTTGAAAGTTCTAAAATTCGGTATATACGCAGGCGTTTGCGACGCCCAATTCAGATAAGCTTTGCCGAACTTACCGGCCAAAAAGCTCTCTTCCGCCATGATGATCCGCTCATAATACATCACGGTAATCGGCAGTGCGAATAAAGACAGCCACCAAATCTTAAACGCCAGAATAAACGCAAAAAACGTAATGATGTTGCCGAGGTAAAGCGGATTGCGGACGATGGAATAAAACCCGCTGGTGTTCAGGCTATCGGCCCGCTGGCCCGTTGTGTTGCGACCCGACGTGCCGCTCGGTGCATAGCCAACGGTGGCAATGCGGACTGCCAAGCCGACAAACGCGAGGGCGACGCAAAAGATATCCCAGGCGGCTTCAGCCTGTTCACCAAAGACGTGTTCTAAGGCACCCGATTGTGGCAGTGCAGCCAATGCCGGCACCAACAAAACGAGTGGAAAATAACTACGCCAGCGAAACAGGAACGCGCCCTGATCTGCGAGCTTTTCTCTCAGAAGTGCCACATGGATATCCTTTGAAGAATCGTTTTTAAACGAGATTGAAATATATAGGTTACAAATCACACAAATGAAAAGTGAAATAACCGTAATCTTAGATTCCGAGAATCATAAAACCCGCAGCCTAGCGCCAATCCGCATCATTGTTGTCGGCACCCAGCGGGCGCGGCGCCAAGCG
This sequence comes from uncultured Rhodospirillales bacterium, assembly GCA_963974935.1. Lineage (GTDB taxonomy): Bacteria > Pseudomonadota > Alphaproteobacteria > Rhodospirillales > Casp-alpha2 > UBA4479. Next base: position 91,629 of record CAXBEV010000006.1, read on the forward strand.
GATTGACGTCGGTGACTTTGACAGCTTGATCGGCGAACCGACGATGCGTACCGGGCCGATGGTCGAGTGATCGACTTCGACGACCATCTCCCGCTCGGCCAACTCTGGTGCTTCCATCACCTGATCGACGGACCGCAGTGCGCCGGCGGGCAGACCCTCGGCATGCAGGTCGGCGAGCCATTCATCGCGGCCACGCGTTTTAAAAGCCGCTTCGAGCACATCGTAGAGCGCCGCGCGATTTTCGACCCGGCTCGGGTTGGTGGCGAAGCGCGGATCGTCCGCCATATCCGGCATCCCCAACACTTTTGCTAATTTGCGAAACTGCCGGTTGGCCCCAATCGCAATGGCAATGGGATAGTCGCCGGTCTCGAATGGACGATACGGACACACGGTCGGATGATCGTTGCCGAGCCGCTTCGGCCGTTCGCCGGTCATTAAATACGCCGCCGCTTGATTGGCGAGCAGCGTCACCGCGCCATCCAATAACGAGATATCCACGTCTTGGCCCTCACCGGTGCGTTCACGATGATACAATGCCGCCAGCACACCTTGCGTCGCGTATTGGCCGGCGACGATGTCGGTGACGGCGGCGCCGACTTTCATCGGCTCTTGGGTCTCGTCACCGATGATCGACATCAGGCCGCTTTCGGCTTGGATCACGAAGTCGTAGCCGGCACGCGCCGACATCTCGCCGGTGCGTCCGTAGCCTGAAATTGAACAAACAATCAGCCCCGGGTTTTCTTTGCGGATGTCCGCGGCGCCCAGCCCGAATTTTTCAAGCGTCCCCTCGCGGAAGTTCTCAACCAAGATGTCCGCCTGCACGGCCAAGCGGCGCACCAAAGCTTGGCCCTCGTCGGTTTTCATGTCGGCGATGACGCTGCGTTTGTTACGTCCCGCGACCATGAAATAGGCACTCTCACCCTTTTCGAACGGGGGGCCGAAGTGGCGCAGATCGTCGCCTTCTGGACTTTCGATTTTAATCACGTCGGCACCCAGATCGCCCAGCACCATGGCGCACCACGGCCCCGCCAACACCCGCGACAGATCCAGCACTTTAATGCCGTCGAGCGGCCCTTTAGGTTGATCGGTCATGAATGATTATGCCGCCACGCCGAGCACATCGCGTGCAAACGCAGGATACGTATCCGCGATCTCAAGCCCCACGGTCGAACGCAACAAGGCCAGCCGGTCTTCTTCGGGTGCCGGTGTTTCCCCGACCACATCCGGGATATCGAATTCAAAACCGGTGTTGTCCAAAACTTCTTCAACGGTGCGACCGGGGCTTACGCTTTCAAGGCGAAACCGACGACGCGCCGAATCAAATGCCATGATGCAAAGTTCAGTCACCAGATATTTTGGTCCGCCCCGACGTTCGACGTCCGGATCGCTGACGCCGGGCGCGCTGATAAAATCGACTTTGGGTACGAAGACGCGCCGTGTGTGTTCGGGACGGAACAAGATCACTTTTGGCACCGTGAAATACATATACGCCGAGCCGAACGAGCCTGGGAACCGCTTGTCGACGTTCGGATATGTCCCCGTGCCGACCAAGTTCAAATTCGCCTCGCCGTCGATCTGCACGCCGCCTAAGAAAAACACGTCGATCCGCCCCTGCCCGGCTGCGTCGAAAATTTCGCGCCCGCCATCCGTGAACGGGTTTGTCGCCTTGCCGTGGATCAACGCGACCCTGGGCGAGCCACCTTTGAGATTCCGTACCAGCAACGCGGCGGCGCCAGGAATAGGTGACGCGGCACCGACGGCAACATGGCGCACGTCATCGCCTTCGAGCAGACGCGCGATGGCGGTGATCAAAAATTCATCTCGGGAATAGGTCATTCGGCGGCCGCCTGCGCCCCGAATACGGTGCGCAGGATATACGCATCGAAGCCGGCCTCCGTCCGTGCAGCACGGGCATAGGCTGCGATCTCGTCGGTATCCGCAGGATAGTGTTCGACCAGACCCAAAGGCTTGGCGCCCATCTTCGCCTCCGTAATCGCGCTGACGTAAAACCCGGGCAACGTCGCAGCGGCACTGGCCTCGTTCGCCAACAAGCTTTCGTCTTGGAATGCTTCGACGGTGACCAGCAAGGTCTTTGCCGCATGCGCTATCGTTGCGAGTTCGCGCCGGCGTCCGATCCACACGTTGCCGTCCCGGTCGGCCAATGGGCTGTGGATGATCGCAACATCGGGCTGAATCGCCGGGATCAACACAATACGCCCATGTCCTTGCCCCAAGGGATCGTCGACGACTTTCCAGTCGTCACGGTTGTTCAAAATGTCAGAGCCGATCAAACCGCCTAAGGGCATGAACGGCACGCCCTTCTCGCTCGCCTGCAAGGCGGTGTGGATGGCCGGACACGTGCTGTCTTTGATTTTGATCGTCCCGGCTTCGACGGCGGCTGAGAACCTAGGTGCCAACCCCGCTTCGCCAAGCGAAACCGCCGCACATTCAACGGATGCCACGCACCCCGCCCCGATCAGCATGTCTGCGGCCAGACCGTTGATCGGCACCGTCAGAATGTTGAGGTCTTTGACACGGCGCCGGATCAGAGCGCGCACAAGCGCCATCGGCACAAAACTGTATTCCGGCGGCAAAGCAAGCATGGCCCCATCGGGAACCATGGCCGCGAGCGCGTCGACGTTATCAAGTACATTTGTCATGCGCGAATTTTAGGCCGCTACGCCGATGTATTCACGGACAAAATGTTCACAAGTGAATTTCATGAACATTTTAATTTGGTTTAAGCCCCCGGCTGGACGGCCTTCCAATAATCGGAATTAATATCCATCAACATACCGTCCAAACGCTGCTCAAGACAGCGGCGCACACTGAAAAACCGACCTTGTTTGGTGCGAACCTGACAATAACCGACCACATCTGCTGCCCGATGCATAGCGGCGCCGACGGATTCCCGCGCGGTTTCGCCGAACGTGTTTTGCCACAGATTTTCGCGGTCATTTTTTGCCAGACGTCCGCGCGCCGGTGTTTCGTTCAGCACGCGGTTGACGATTTGCACGGCTTCATAGCCGTACCCATGTTTTTTGAAGATTTTATCCGCGACCGGCTGCAGCGAGGTCATGGCATATTCGACCTCGCCGGGTTTAATCGGATTCGCATCACCGATCAGCGGCGTCGGCACCAAGATGCCGCCTTTGTCGGCTTCAAGCCCGATCGGCGTCAGGTCCTGCGCCGCCAACCATTCAGTTTGAATCTCCACGCGGGTGGCGGTGTAGCCACGCTCCGCTCGAAATTGTGCATCCTGAAGCGCGACCCGGACAAGGTCGCCGTCAGTGGTGCGCGCAACGACGCGAAACACGTCCGGATTATGAGCACTATAGCCTTGGTGGCGAGCTGGGGTTTCGCGTTCGGACTGCATGCAAAACGTGCTCACGTCCGCACGACACAGGCCGTCGTCACATTCAAGTTTCAATGGGGCCACCGTGGCGACGACACCCAACAATTGTGGTGCCGCATGTGCCGTCTGCGACAGACCAAGGGCGACGACGCACGCCGCAGCCGCTTGCAAAATGAGATGCATGTGATCTCTCCTACAATCAATGATTGGAGAAATTGTTTCACAGTTTCGCGTTGACGGTCAAATGAACCCATAGATTTTTGAAGCACAACACCGGACTAGGGGGTCGGTATATCCGGTTTCCAATCGTCGTCCTCGTCATCATCTTTGGGGAGTCCGACGGCGCCGCGTTTGTCGGTATTTTCAAAATTCGTGCCGCGCATGTCGGCGTCGGTGAACACCGCATCGGTTAAAAGTGAGCCCCGAAAATCGGCGTTGCGCAAATCGGCTTCGGAAAAATCGCACTTGGTAAAATCGCAATTGCGCAGGTTTGCCCCGTTCAACAGCGTGCCTTTGAACTTAGCGTTATCCATATTGGCCCGCCACGCCCCACCGCCGGCACGGGTCGATACCATGACGTCGCTGAGATCGATCGCGACCATATTGGCCCCCGACAAATTCGCCCGCGAGAACTTAGCACCACGCAGGTCGGCGCGCGCAAACGTCGCGCCGCGCAGGTCGCAATAGGAAAAGTCGGCCATCAAGCATTCGGCTTTAGTCAGGTCCGCGCCCTTCATCGTCGCCAACGAAAAATCGGCTGCCGACAAATTACAGCCGCTGAGGTTTTTGTTCGACAAATCCATCCGCGACATCACCGCACGCTTGCCATCTTTGCCGCTCGTCTTCACCCAAGCAGCATGCGCCGCAATCACGTCTTTCAACGAAATATCGACAGCTTCTAAAGACTTCGCGATTTTCGCGTCCGACATATCGACTTTAGAAAAGTCAACGTTATCAAACATCGCGCCGATCAAGTCCGCCCCCGACAGATCGGCGCCGTCCAAGGTCGTCCCGTTGAACACGGCGCCATGAAAGATCGCGCCGGACAGGTTGGCATCGGTAAAGTCCGTGCCTTCAAGATTGCAGCCGGTCAGATTCGACAACGACAAATTCGCGCGCACAAATTTTGCGTTCTTCAAATTGCAGTCGGTCAAATCGGTTTGCACGATGACGCTGTCGGATACTTTGGCACCGCTCATATTCGCGCCGCGCACTTTGGCTTTTTCCATCCCCGCCGTCAGATCGTTGCGACTGAGCTGGGTGAGCTCCCCCTTTTCACCGGAGCGCAGCAACACGCCATCGCGCATATCGCAATCAATGAACGAGGCCAACGTCATGTTGGCACCAGCCATACATGCCCCCCGCAGGTCAGCACGATCAAAGTTCGCCCGCACCATAACGGCGCCGCGCAAATCGCAGGCAAATAAGTTGGCCTCTGTGAGTTTTGTTTCTTCCATTTCACAATGGCAAAGCATCGCACCGACCAAATCCGCGCGCGACATATCTCGTCCGCTAAAATCTAAATAAGACGCGTCCATCATGCCGAGCTTGGCGCGCTCACCGCCGCGCGTACCCTTCACAAATTCCGCATGCTTACCCAAGATGACGTCGAGTTCCTGCTGCGTCAGCTTTTGCCAACCATCATTATCGTCTTTTTTGTCCGGCCCTGACATGTGGGTCTCCGCTCAAACGCAAAATTAATACGCTAATATTTCGTCGTTCAACGCACACCGATATCAACAACGAACATTGCAGTCAGTGTTCACGGTCACTACCCTATACAGTGTGATCAAACACCCTTAAACAGCGGTTAACTGAGACAAAATGAGCATTGCTAAGAATATTGAACCGGTACACGTCATCGGCGGCGGTTTGGCCGGGTCTGAAGCATCTTGGCAGCTGGCATCCGCCGGCGTGCCAGTGATCTTGCACGAAATGCGGCCCGAACGCGGCACCGATGCCCACAACACCGACGGCATGGCGGAACTCGTCTGCTCGAACTCGTTCCGCTCCGATGATTTCGAGACCAATGCGGTCGGCCTGATGCATGCCGAAATGCGGCGTTTAGGCTCGATCATCATGCGCGCTGCCGATACGCATAAAGTACCGGCAGGCTCCGCGCTTGCCGTCGACCGGGACGCATTTTCCGCCGACGTCACGGCGTCGCTGGAATCTCATCCGCTGATCACCATTGAACGCAGTGAAGTCCCTGGCCTGCCCCCAGAAGATTGGTCGAGTGTGATCATCGCCACCGGTCCGCTGACGTCGCCCGGTCTCACCGCTGCGGTGCGCGAGCTCAGCGGCGAAGACCATTTGGCCTTCTTCGATGCGATTGCGCCGATTGTTTACAAAGAAAGCATCAACTTCGACGTCGCGTGGTTCCAGTCCCGCTACGATAAAGGCGACGGCAAAGACTATATCAACTGCCCGATGTCGGGGCAGGAATACGATGCATTCATCGATGCGCTGTTAGAAGGCGATAAAACCCAGTTCAAAGAGTGGGAACAAGACACGCCGTATTTCGAAGGCTGCCTACCCATCGAAGTGATGGCCGAGCGCGGGCGCCGCACGCTGACGTTCGGCCCGATGAAGCCGGTCGGCCTGACCGACCCGAACCATCCGACGGTGAAACCGCATGCTATCGTGCAACTGCGCCAAGACAACAAGCTTGGTACACTTTTCAACATGGTCGGCTTCCAAACCAAGCTGGCGTATGGCGAGCAAAAGCGTGTCTTTCGCATGATCCCAGGGCTTGAGAACGCCGAATTCGCCCGCCTGGGCGGCATCCATCGCAACACGTTCATCAATTCACCCAAGCTTTTGGACGGCACGCTGCGCCTCAAAGCGATGCCGCGGCTCCGTTTTGCCGGCCAGATCACCGGGTGTGAAGGCTACGTCGAAAGTGCCGCGGTCGGCTTAATGACCGGACGGTTTGCAGCGGCCGAACGGCTGGGCCACGCGCCATCCGTGCCACCGTTGACGACATCGATAGGCGCAATCTTGAACCACGTCACGGGTGGGGCCGAGGCCGATACATTCCAGCCGATGAACGCCAATTTCGGCCTATTCCCGCCGCTCGACACGGATCACCTACCGAAGAACCAACGCCCACGCGGCCGCGACCGCAAGGTTGCCCTGTCCGAGCGCGCCCGCGCCGACATGGAAACCTGGCTTGCCGATGCGGCCCCGCTGGCAGCGGAGTAAGGTCCCGTTCAGTCCACCGGACGCCCGGTGATCGGATACTGTGGATCGTTGTAGCCGGCGGTCGACGAGTGGCCAGACGAGACCAGATTGTTCCAAAATGCTTCGTCCTCTTCAGACCATTCATGGATGTGGTCGAGCGCGCCAAGGTAGCCCTTCCATTGCGCCAAGGTGCGTGGGCCTGCCAGCACCGATGTAATAATCGGGTTGGCGAGCACCCAGTTCACCGCCCAATCGGCGGCGGTCATACCTTTTTTCTCGGCATGCTTTTTGACTTTCTGCGCGAGCTTCAAGCTTTCCGGACGCCATTCGGTGTCCATCATGCGCTTATCCGCGACACCGGCGCGGGTGCCTTTTGCGGGGGCTGCGCCAGGCTCGTACTTTGCCGTTAGCACGCCGCGTGCGAGCGGGCTATACGGCACGACGCCTAAGCCGAAGTGATCACACGCCGGCAGCACGTCGCGCTCTACTTCACGGGTCATGGCGTTGTAATACGGTTGGCAGGCGACAGGCAGTGGCACGCCCATAGCTTCGGCGGTCGAGCACAACAGCGATGTACGCCAGCCGAAATAGTTGGAGATGCCGTAGTAGCGGATTTTACCGGCCTCAATCAGGCGCGACACGGCGCCTAAGGATTCCTCCAAAGGCGTGTTGATGTCGTCTTTGTGGAAGTAATACACATCGATGTAGTCGGAGCCGAGCCGCGCCAAGCTTTCATCGCACGCCTGGGCCAACCATTTAGCCCCAAGCCCACGCCGGTTCGGGCTTTTGCCCATGGGATTGCAAACCTTGGTCGCCAAAACCCAGTCGTCGCGATCCTTTTTGATCGCCTTCCCGGTGACGCGTTCCGATTCGCCTTCGTTGTAAGCGTCGGCGGTGTCGATAAAATTGATTCCGGCACCACGTGCATGGTTGATAATCTTAACGGAATCCTTTTCCGACGTGCGGCCGCCGAACATCATGGTGCCGAGGCAAAGCGCTGAAACCGTAAGTCCGCTGCTCCCCATTCTCCGATAATCCATCTGTCTCTTCTCCCTGAAGGCTTGCTGTTTTGACGCTAGGGATGGTAGCCGACCCTATATGTTTGAAACCTAAGCAAAAGCGAACACGAAATAGAGTGCTTTTTACCCGCTTCGCCGTGTTTAAAAGTTAAAATTCAGTGTACTATGGCATAAGAATCGATTCTACGAGGCAACATCTGGGATCGGCCATTGGAATGCCATGTTTTTCAAGTCGTTATCAGGCAAATGGCCATTGAAGACAGGATAGCGGATCACGTGCGGATGAGCGAGACCTCCCTCACGCAATCTCACACGCGCCATGCAAGGCACGCATGGCGATTTACGTGTGCCGTGTTGCTTGCCTTTATGTTGCTCGTGGCCCCACGCCATACCATCGCGCAAAGCCCGGATGCCGCGCTGTTTCAGGCGGTCGAGTTGAACGACATGCAGGCGGTCGAAGCGGCGATTGCCGCGGGTGCGGACTTGGGTGCCAAAAACGCCGACGGCATGACGCCCGCCGATGTTGCCGTTGATCTTGGTCATTTTCGGATTGCGCACGAGCTTTTGGCGAAACGCACCGCAGCAGCCAACACAGCGCCCCGCGTCACCGACAAGGGAAAGCAAGCCCTGACCAAACCCCGCGCACGTATCGCTGAACAAAAGCCGGTGGTGGTGCAACCGTCCCCCGCCCTCGCAGATTTAACGCCGCCGAAAAAACCGACACCGCCTGCACAAACGGCAGCGCCGATGGCGCCCGAAACCGATGTGCCGGGCATGCCCGGCACTGCAGCCCCTTCTCCTGCACCTGATCTGACCACGCCGCCCGGCATGATCGAATCGCGCCCGGACGACGAGATGGCTCAGTCGACCCCCACCGAGAGTGCTGAACAGAAAATGGCAGCAGCGCCCGAAAACGAAGGCGGTAGTTTCTTGGGGAGCGTTTGGGGTGGTATAAAATCGGTCGTGACACTGGGCGGCCTGATCGGCGCTGACTCACGCAGCGATGATCAGAAGGCAGCCGATGAAGCAGGCACGCCGCGCCGCGCCGCGCCTGCTGATCGTTTCTCCGACGATCCGCGCCCGGCGTCGAGTGAAAATGCCCGCGAGACGGCCAGAAAAGACAGCGGACAAACCAGTGTGCAAGACAGTGGCTCTGCAGGACGACTGGTTGATCGGATGACCGGCATCATCGGTAGCGAGCCCCCGCGCGAGAACGCATTTGGCCTGCCGGAATCACCGGTGCTGCCGCCGCTTGAGCCGGCGCCCGGCCAAATGGAAATGGCCGAACGGACTCCGTCGATCACGGCTCCGCTCAGCGTTGACGTGCCGGGGTTAACCCCACCTGTGGACCCAAGCCTTGCCGCGCCGCCGGGTCTCACGTCTAAAATGCCGGGCCTGCCGGGTTTGGCCGAATTACCTGATGGCCCGGCACCGCCGGATCCGGAAGCGATGCCGGTCGCATCAGAAGTGCCCGGCATCATTCCGCCGCCCGGTGATGTGCTTGGCGAGATTCCTGGCCTGCCGCCTGGCTTAGAGGCATTGCCCGGTTCCGAAACAGGTGAGCTTCGCCGCCCTAATGGCCTGCTTGTGCCGGAAGACCCGACGGCGCTGCCTGCCCCACAAGGCGACGATATTCAAAGCCGACTGCGACGTATCGACGAAATTCTCAATCGGTCTCCCGAGCAAGGCGGCAATCGCTATCTCACGCCGCAGGCCCCTGACGAGCCAGCTATGCGCACGGCACCCCGCAAGGCACCCGTAAGCGAAGCAACCCCGAATCCGCTGCTGGAAATTCCACGCGGCGTTGGTGATGGCCACACCTCCACATCCAGAGCGACAGCGACACCTATCCCACCCCGAAGCACCGCGCCCACCGACGGCCCACGCGATCCCGCAGAGATTTTGCGCCGCGCCAAAGAAAGCGATGCCGTGCTTGCCGAGCGCAAGATTTTCGGTCGCAATCCGCGCATCTCAGGCTCGGCCACGCCGGACCGCTTAGGCGGCCACGCATTGCAGCCCCCGAACAAAGGCATCACGGCGCGCGAAGAGCCGGCAACACGTATGTTTGATCGCTTGTCCAACCTGACCGGCAATCCTTACGAAAACGAAGACGTGCATGGCCTGCCGGTCATTCGCCCGTCCATCGACGGCACCACGCCGCCCCGCAAGGATATCACCGTCGCCGAAATACCTGACCCACGTCAAGACAAGGCGGATGCAAAAATCCATGCACTGGCCAGGTTCTTTAAGGGCGACCAGGAAGAAGAAATTGGCATGGTACCGCCGCCGTCCGTGACGCCGGTGCAAGCTGAACCCCTGCCCCACGTGATCGACAACATGCTGCCGGAAAATGATCCGGCCAGGGCGCGAATCGTCGACGATAAGATGCTCGACTTGAGCGGTGTGGAACGCAACCCGGATGCGGGCCGCGGCACTGCAAGGTTGCAACCGGGCGCGACGCGAACCCGAGACGGCAGCATTGATGATCGGTTCTTAGATCGCCTGACCACCGTGATCGGCCCAGCCAAAGAGCAGCCTCGCGCCGGTGATCAGGCAACGCCACCACCGCCGGGTACCGTTGGGCTCGGTGCGCTGGACATCCCCAAAGATCAGACCATCCCGCCAAGACGCCCTGAAATTCCCGACCCGTGGACTATGACCGTCGAGAAAAGCGGCCCCACCGGCGAGAAACAGACCCTGGGCGTCAGCACAATCTCGCCTGAAGACGGCACCGAAATCAAAATCGAGACCGGGGTCGTCTCGGAGATGGTCGGTCGTATCCGCCAGTTGTTAGGCGGCCCCGACACGCGGCCGCGGGACGGCAACAACATCAAAGCCCTTGATGATGCAGATCGCCAAGCGGCGGCGGAACAATTACTCGGCGATGCGCTTCGCGACGGCACCCCTGCGGCCCTGCCCGATCAAAATCAATGGCCAGTGACCGAAGTCGAGGCGCGCAATGCGCCGCCCGGCGTCCCCCCGGCGCCACGCCCGGGTGCGCTGAGCCGCACATCGCTGACCGATGTTGTGCTCAGCATGGGCGAGTCCGTGACCCTCGAAAACACGTTGCCGCCGCAACAAGACGGTATCGATCCGCTCAACGCATGCGTCAAAAAGAATCGCGGCACGACGCTATTCTGTGTCGAGCCGGTCGACTGGCCTAGCGACTTACGGCCCGCTTTCGTGGTACCGACGATTTTGTACACCGGGCCGATGGCGATCACACGCTACGACCAAGGCAGCCCGACGCGCTTCCATTCGCTGTTCTCATCCGAAGATTTCGAAGACGTGATCGCGTATTTCCAAGTGCGTTATGGTGAGCCGACGGAAATTTGGAAACGCTCCATCGCGCCGTTGGCGAAACCGCGCATGGACAACCCGACCGTCACATGGCGCAGTCGCGATACCCGCAGCAACGCGATCACCGTTTTGGAAGTGCGCAAATTCGATGACTCGCGGGGCGGCTTTCCGGATACCAATCGGGGTGCGGTGATGCTGTATTACCTGAACGCGCCGTCGATCTTTCCGCAGGTGTCGTCGCACGAATTGATGCGGCTACGCAGACCGCCGCGTTAAACCAGATTTATGGCGTGCCCCGCATGGACCGCCATAACAACGTGATGTGTCTGGCAGCGGCAGGCGGTCGTTCATGAAAACGTTTTGGGTCCCCGTCTACCGCATTTAACCGCTGCAAATACAGCGCGGCGAGACTGAGCGGTAAGAACGCGGCAAGCCCATTTCTGGGCACGGTGCGGGCCGATACCCTGGCCTGCGACAGATAATCGGACGCGGCTGCCAACAACGGCTTGGTAATCGCCGATACATCAGGGTTCTGCGGCCATTGATGCGGTGCCGTGTGATCGAGACCGGCGGCCTGACATAGATCAAGCGGCAGCGTCACGCGCCCGGTTGACGCTTGATACGGAATCGCCCGTACCAACCCAACCAGTGCATAGGCAATGCCGGCATCGCGTACCGCGTCCACATGCGTGCCCGGGTCGACGCCCAACACACGCAGCGCCATCGCGATCACCGACGACGATGTGGCCTCGGCATACGCGATGGTCGCGCGGATATCCGCCGGCGGCACGTCGTCCAAATCAATCTCGCGAGCATCGATCAAGGCATGTAAGTCTGCTTTTGAGATATTGTGCGCCCGGACGGTCTGCGATAACGCCGTGGCAATTTCATGGGCAGGCGGCGCGCCCTCGACGATCCCCCCCACGGCGTCCCGCCAAAACTGCAAGCGCATGCGGCCGATCAACGGTTCCGATACGGTTTCCCGGATTTTTGCAAGCTCAAGATTAAACGCATACAACGTCATCAGCGGGTCCCGCAGGTTAGCGGGCGCGAACAGCGCGGTCAGGAACCGGTCGTTATCAAAATCACGCACTTGTGCCGCGCAATAGCTTAAATCAGCCATACTCACCTTTGCTCAGCCTTTACCCATCATTTCCGGGCAGATACCCCTGGAAACTTCTAATCTTACCCTTATATGTGGAGCATGGGTCGGGTGAAACCCCGGCCAATGAAATCAGCCTGCGCCGTTGCAAACAACGCGCGGGTAGATACACTGCGGGCGACGCAATTCTGCCCGTATTTGGTTTAGTCATAACATAGTCGAAGGGGAGCATAATGGCTTTCGAACTGCCTGCACTGCCGTACGAAACAAACGCACTTGAGCCGCACATGTCGGCCAACACGTTCGATTTTCATCACGGCAAACACCACAACACGTATGTCGTTAACCTGAACAAGCTGCTTGAGGGTTCGCCGCTCGAAGGTAAGTCGCTGGAAGAGATCATCACCGCGACCGCCGGCGATGCCAGCAAGGCCGGCATGTTCAACAACGCCGCTCAGGTCTGGAACCACACGTTCTTTTGGAACTCGATGTCGCCGAACGGTGGCGGTGAACCTTCGGGCGATTTGGCGACCAAGATCAACGAAGATTTTGGCAGCCTGGATGCCTTCAAAGAGAAATTCAAAGAAGCCGGCGCAACGCAATTCGGTTCCGGCTGGGCGTGGCTCGTTGTCGGCGATGGCGGCAAGCTTGAAATCATCAAGACGCCGAACGCTGAAAACCCCATGACCCAAGGCAAGACGCCGCTGCTCACTTGCGATGTGTGGGAGCACGCGTACTACCTAGATTACCAGAACCGCCGCCCTGACTTCCTGACCGCGTTCCTGGACAATCTCGTGAACTGGGACTTCGCTGCTGAGAACCTGGCCAACGCCTAAGTTCTTCTAAACGCGATTCAATAAAGGGCGCGGCCAAGGCTGCGCCCTTTTTCTATGGGCTAGGGGGAGGTCCCGGGTCTCGCGTTGCTCGCCCGGGATGACGATCAAATAAATTTCGTCATCCCGGAATCGCGTAGCGATATCCGGGACCTCCCCTAGCCTTTCCGGGAAGTCGCAGGTGGGGGCCAAGGGAGCCAAAAAAAGGATAGAAATTAATCGACGGCGATCAGCGCGGCGCAGACGCGGCGTTCTTCGGCAACGAGCACGTTGAAGGTGCGGCACGCCGCGCCGGTGTCCATCCATTCCAAGACCATGCCGACAGCTTTGATGTCGGCGCGTAGGTCCCTCGGCACGGCGCAGAATCTCGGGCCGCAGCCGATCAGCAAGATATCAATATCGTCAGCCTGCCGGGTGACCGGCGCCAAGGCGTCGATGCCGAGCTCGGATAAATCCGTGACCGACCAAGTCTGGGTTTCTTCGGGAAAAACAATAACGCTGCCCTTAAACACCTCGGCTGAGATGCGAAAACGCTTATCGCCGTATGATTGGATCTGCTGACGCCCCTGGGGGACGACCGGGTTGATATCCAAGCTCATGAAATCACGAGTGCTCGGGAACGCTTTCAGGGCCGGTCTGATCAGAACCATCAATACCGCCCCGCGCCCGATTGTCCAGGCCGAGATAGATCAACAACGGCACCGCCACGCAGATAGAGGAATACGTACCGATGAGCACCCCCCAGATCATCGCGAAGGCGAAATCGCGGATCACTTCGCCGCCCAAGAAGAACAGCGCCAACAACGCGATCAGCGTCGTCACCGAGGTCATCAAGGTGCGCGACAGCGTCTTGTTGATGGCCAAATTCAAAAGTTCGGGCAGTGGCATGGATTTGAATTTACGCAATTTCTCGCGCACCCGGTCGAATACCACCACGGTATCGTTGATGGAATAACCGGCAATCGTCAGCACGGCGGCGACGGTCGAGAGGTTAAATTCCAGCCCCAAAAGCGCAAAGATGCCGATCGTCGTGATCACATCGTGGGTCAGCGCGACTACGGCACCCAAGCCAAACTGCCATTCAAAGCGGAACCAGATGTAGACCAAGATCGCCAAAATCGCGAGCCCAACAGCTTCGATCCCGCTGGTCAGCAATTCTTCAGACACTTTCGGACCAACGAATTCAGTTCGACGATACGTCACGCTATCGCCAAATTCGGCTTTGACGGCCTCAACCGCCTTTTGCTGCGCATCATCATCGCCTTCTTGGCGCTGGATACGGATCAGCACGTCGGTGGGCGCGCCGAATTCTTGCAGCGAAATGTCTCCGAGGCCAAGCGCACCCAATTGCCCCCGCATCGCCGACACATCTGCCGGACCTTCCGTACGGACTTCGATTAAGATGCCGCCTTTGAAGTCGATACCGAAGTTTAACCCTTTGCTCGCCACCACGCCGATGGAGGCCAGCACGAGAAATGCCGAGATCGCAAAAAAGATCACACGCTTCGACATGAACTGAATATTCGTGTCTGCCGGAATCAGATTTAGGGGTTTCATATCAGCGGCTCCTTAAATCGGCAGACTGTCGGGGCGTTTAGCGCGTAGCCAAACAACCACGAAAAGACGGGTCAGCATGATCGCCGTAAACATTGACGTGACGATACCAATCGACAGCGTCACGGCAAAGCCGCGCACAGGCCCAGAACCAAAAGCATAAAGTAGAACAGACGCGATCAGCGTGGTGACGTTGGCATCGATGATGGTCGTCAGCGCACGGCTGTAACCGGCATCGATGGCGGAAATCGGCGTACGTCCGGCCCGCACTTCTTCGCGGATGCGTTCAAAAATCAACACGTTCGCGTCCACAGCCATGCCGATGGTCAACACGATACCGGCAATACCCGGCAACGTCAGCGTCGCCTGCAATGCCGACAACGAGCCTAAGATCAAAATCATATTGGCGACCAAGGCGATATCGGCATAAAGCCCGAACCGGCCATAGGTAACCCCCATAAAGATCAGCACAGCGACCAGGCCTATGATGCTGGCAATCTGACCTGCAGCAATTGAGTCGGCACCCAAGCCGGGGCCAACGGTGCGTTCTTCAAGGATGCTGAGCGGTGCCGGCAACGCGCCTGCGCGCAGCAACAATGCCAAATCATTGGATTCTTCGATAGAGAAACCGCCGGAAATCTGACCGCTACCACCTAAAATGGGCTCACGGATCACAGGCGCCGAGATCACGCGCCCGTCCAGTACGATGGCGAACGGTCGATCCACGTTTTTCGCCGTCACGTCGCCAAATTTCTTTGCCCCCAGTGTGTCGAAGCGGAACGACACCACAGGCTCGTTATTGCGCCCGTCAAAGCTGGGCTGTGCGTCGACAAGGTTTTCACCGCTCACAGCGATCCTGGACTTTACCAAAATCATCGTCGGTTGGCCGTTCGCAGCCCCGTCGACCATAGGAAACAGCATTGAGCCCGGCGGCACGCGGCCTGCCATGGCGTCTTGTAAGGAATTTTCCACATCGACCATTTGGAAGGTCAGCTTTGCGGTCTTGCCAATCAGCGCTTTCACGCGCTCTGGATCGTCGATACCCGGCAACTGCACAATGACGCGATCTTCGCCTTGGCGTTGGATCGTCGGCTCACGCACGCCGGTTTCGTCAATCCGGCGGCGGATGATCTCAATCGATTGCTGTACGGCCGAAGTCTTCCGCTCAAGCACTTGTGCTTCGGTCATCTCAAGGGTGATTTTTTCACCGTCGAGAGTCGCTTCGCTGTCGGCGTCGAGGTCGCGCAGAAGTTCTAAGGCTTTCTCGCGATCTTTTTCGTCTGGAATGTTGACGCTAACCGAACGGGTTTGCTTACCAAGCCCGGTGTAGCGAATGCGCTCCCCCCGTAACGCGGCACGGGCAGCGTCAACGGTGGCGTCCAACTGCTCGTCAATAACGGCTTGAACTTCGACCTCAAGCAACAGGTGCGAACCGCCTCGCAGATCAAGGCCCAAATTCACCGATTGTGACGGAATAAAACCCGGAAATTGTTGCGTCACCTTGTCGGAGATGAAGTTCGGCAGCGCGAATATCAGCCCGATGAGGCAGACGATGGCGACCAGCGCCTTCTTCCACGTCGGAAAATTGACCATTAAGTGTCGTCCCGTCTACGCCCAGGCGTTAGCTCTTGGTGCCGTCCTTGGATTCTTGGTTGTCGGCCTTGCTGTTGTCTTCGACAGCTTCGGGGGCCGGAGCGGGAGCAGGTTTTTTGCTGCCGCCGCCAAACAGGCCACCGAATAGACCGCCGGATTTCTTACCGGTGTCATTGGCCGCGCTACCGCTCACAGGCTCGGTCCGATTGAGGACGGCTGAGATGGTGCCGCGCTGCACTTTTACTTTGATGTCCTTGGCGATTTCGACGGTCAGTTCTTCGTCGTTCTCAACCTTGGTCACGGTGCCGATGATGCCGCCACCGGTGATCACTTTATCACCCCGACGCACAGCGGCGAGCATTTCACGATGCTGCTTCATTTTCTTTTGCTGCGGACGAATCAGCAGGAAATAAAACACGACGAAGATCAAAATCAGCGGCAAGAAAGCCTGAAAAGCCTCGCCACCACCGGATGCCCCGGCCGCCTGTGCATATGCCGGCGAAATGAACATTTTTCGAACTCCTTACACCATCAAAAATTGCCTGAGACCCGCTGGTATCCGAAAACAACCAGATAGGTCTAAAAGTTGCGGGACTATAGCGCTCATGTGCCGAGTTGCAACCGCTTCCGGCATATCTTGCAAAGCATTAATGTTTTGGCCATTTATCTTTTTTGGCATCTTTATTGACGGCCCCCGCATGCGTGACTAATTTGCGCCCCCATGACTGATCAACACACAACAGAGCTTCTCACCCGGATCGCCGATGCCCTGGACCGTTTGGCCCCGCCGCCGGCACCCGTCACCCCCATTGATGCCGCCGATGCGTTCGTGTGGTACGCCGAAGGCGCCCGCCTTGTGCCGATACCGAAGGTGAACCGGGTCGATATTGCGCTTCTCAAGGGCATCAGCAGCCAACAAGATCAGTTGATCGACAACACACGACGCTTTGCCGACGGTTATCCGGCCAACAACGCTTTATTGTGGGGCGCACGCGGTACCGGCAAGTCGTCCTTGGTCAAAGCCGTACACGCCTATATCAACGAAAAAAGCCCAGGCATCCTGGCGCTGATTGAGATTCACCGCGAAGACATTCCGTCGCTACCGGTGTTGCTGACCCGCCTTAAGGGTGAGTCCCGGCAATGCCTGATCTTCTGTGACGATTTGTCGTTCGACGGCCAGGACGAAGCCTATAAATCGCTGAAGGCCGTTTTGGACGGCGGCGTCGAAGGCCGACCCGACAACGTGTTGTTCTATGCAACGTCGAACCGCCGCCACCTGATGCCGCGCGACATGATCGAAAACGAGCGATCAAGCGCCATCAGCCCGTCTGAAGCGACCGAGGAAAAAGTCTCGCTTTCGGATCGATTCGGGCTTTGGTTGGGCTTCCATAATGTGGATCAGAATACGTACTTCGACATCATCGAAGGCTACGCCAAGCATTACGGACTCGAAGACCCCAGTATCGATATCCGCGCTGAAGCGTTGGAATGGTCGGTCACGCGCGGCGCCAGGTCTGGACGTGTGGCGTGGCAGTTCATTCAGGACTTGGCCGGCAAGCTGAATAAGCCGCTCAACTAATCTACATTTGGGCTACATCTGGCGTAAGAAATACATCGAGCCGCCAAGCATCAAGATCGCCGCAAAAATCGTGTTGATCACCCGATGTATCATCACGCGGCTACGCTCAGCATGTTTGCGCTTTAACGCCTCTTCGGCACGCTCGTCCTTTTGCGCGGCGATCTTTCGACCGTGCATCGCCACGACCAGATGCGTGTTGCGCTCGTGCGGGTCGCTATGATCGTCGAATACCTCCGCACGGTGTGAGATTAAGAGCCCCAGCAAGCCAACCATACCGACACCCAACCAGCCAAAATACAGGTGTCCCGCCACCAACAGGCAGGCGACAAAAAATGCCATCACGACGAACGCAAATTTGGTGGAACGGAGTAAATTCATCTTGCGAGTATAGCCTTTACTTTATGGCCGATACACAGCGTTTTTCCTGAACAATCCTTCGAGACGCCGCTTCGCGGCTCCTCAGGATGAGGTCTTTTTTTAATGCACATCCTCATCCTGAGGAGGCCGCAGGCCGTCTCGAAGGATGTGTTTCCTGTTCAACTTGTCCGCAGATACTTCTTCGGATCCTGAGGCCGTCGGCCTTTGCGGACTTCGAAATGAAGCTGTGGGCTGTTGACGCTACCGGTAGCGCCGACGGTGGCGATCTTGTCGCCGCGACCGACGCGCTGGCCGCGTGTGACCAACAGACGGTCGTTATGCGCATACGCGGTGATGTAGCCCCCCGCGTGCTTGATCAACAGTAAATTCCCAAAGCCACGGATTTCATTTCCGGCATAGGCGACAACGCCGTTTTCAGCCGCACGGACAGGCGTACCGCGTGCCGCCTTAATATTGATGCCGTCATTCCTGAGCCCACCATCCTTTGCGCCGAAACTGGACAACAGCGGCCCCTGCACCGGCCAAACGAAGCCCTTACCGGCGCGCTTCGGTGGCGGCGGCACCGGGACCGGCGGTTTTTTCGGTGGGACCATGGCGATTGTGCCGGCGTCCGCCGCAACTTTGGGTGCGCGCGCCATCTGCCGAGGTTCCGGTACTTTGGCCGTGGGTTGAGGCGCGGATTTTGGCGCCGACGCAACCGAAGCTGACTTAAGTGCCTGTCTCGGCGCCTCCCCTTCCGGGATCACTAAAATCTCACCCAGCTTGATCGTATAGGGCGGATCAACATCGTTGATCCGCGCGACCTCATAGACACCGACATCATATTGCTGGGCGATGGCATACAGGGTATCGCCCTGGGTGACGCGATGCTGGCGGCCGCGCGGCAGTTGAATACGCTGCCCCACGTTCAACAGGAACGGCGCCGCAAGATCGTTGGCGGTGATGATCGCCGGCACCGGCACCCGGTGGCGCCTGGACAGCGCATACACCGTATCCCCCGGCTTCACGATGACCGAAGATGCGCCGACGAAGGCGCTACGGGACTCTTCGGATTGCACGCGACTGATCGTGCCTGATGCTGAGGCCGTGCTACGCGGAGTATTGATGTCGACAGGCGCGCGGGACGTGCCGATCTGGACATTGCCGCACGCCGTAAGCGCGAGCCCAAGCACCGCCAACGCAACTGCCTGCTCGGCAGGACGCCACGCACGCATCAATCCGGGTCCTCGTCGCTGATCAACGGCACGAAGCGCACCAGACCCAAGTCTTCGGTTTCAATGTCACCGCCGGTTTTGCGGATGCGCAGCAAATGCTGGACGTTTTCGTCCAAGCCGACCGGCACCACCATGACGCCGCCCTCGTCCAGTTGATCCAATAAGGTTGCCGGCACATCAAGGGCAGCCGCCGTCACAATGATCCGGGAAAATGGCGCTTGTTCCGGCCACCCCTTAGAGCCATCCCCGGCCCTGAGCGTGATGTTGTGTAACCCCAACTGGTTAAACCGAATTTCGGCTTCGTCCTGAAGGGACTTGTGCCGCTCGATGGTGTAAACGCGGCGGCAAAGCTTCGCTAAGATCACCGTCTGATAGCCGGACCCGGTGCCGATTTCCAAGACCTTAGACCGGTCGTTTAAATCCAACGCTTCGGTCATCATCGCAACCACGGTCGGCTGCGAGATCGTTTGATGCAGACCAATCGGCAGTGGTGAATTTTCGTAGGCGCGCTCCCGAAAAGCTTCCGGCACGAACAATTCGCGCGGCACAGACACCACGGTATCCAAGACCGCTTCGTTCTTGATACCGTCGCGGATCAGAGCCTTGCGCAACGACGCCGCGTCGGGAACACCCAGATCACGCCCAAACATCACTTGAGCCCCGCCTTCAGCTTTCGGAGCGTCGCCGGGTCGGTCAAATCCAAGGCCAAAGCCGTCACTGAGACCGCGCCGCTATAGCAACTGGCGAGGTCGGTGCCTTTGAGGAACTGCTGCTCGTCCCGTTGCGGGCCGATCCAAAAATACTCATCACCACGCGGATCGACGCCGCGGGTCAAGTCACCGCCGATCTTGCGGCGCCCTTGGCGAACGACCTCGACACCGGTCACTTTCGCCGCCGTGACGTCCGGGAAATTCACGTTAATAAAAATGCCCTTGGGCCAACCTTGCGCCAGCAGCATTTTCAGCACCTTCGGCGTCCAGGACTTAGCCGTCGCCCATTTTACCTTGTGCTGATCTGCGTAAACCTGACTAAGCGCCACCGACGGAATGCCGAGCATGGCACCTTCCATCGCCGCAGCAACGGTGCCGGAATACGTCACGTCCTCGCCCAGGTTGCCACCCCGGTTGATGCCGGACAGCACAAGGTCAGGCTTGGCGTCGATCATCAAACGGCTGACACCCAACAGCACGGCATCGGTCGGCGTGCCGTCGACGGCGTACTTATGTTCCGATACATGACGGATACGCAACGGTCGGCGCAGGGTCAACGAGTGGCTGGTCGCGGATTGCTCGGTCTCAGGTGCACACACCCAAAGTTCGCGCACGTGCGGGCGAATCGCGTCTTCGAGGGCTTTTAACCCCGGTGCGTTGATACCGTCGTCATTGGACAGCAATACGCGTGCTTTTTTGAGGTCAAACCCGGACTCAGCCATCAGCCCGTAACACCTCAAGCCCACCCATGTATGGACGCAACACCTCTGGGATCACCACCGAGCCATCGGCCTGCTGATAATTTTCCATGATCGCGATCAAGGTACGACCAACCGCTAAGCCCGACCCGTTAAGGGTATGCACGAACTGAGTCCCCTTTTCGCCTTTAACCCGCATCCGGGCATTCATGCGCCGGGCCTGGAAATCACCGCAGACGGAGCAACTCGAAATTTCCCGATAACGATCCTGTGCCGGCAACCAAACCTCGATATCGTAGGTTTTGCGGGCGCCCGCGCCCATGTCGCCGGTGCATAGCACGACGGTGCGAAACGGCAGGCCGAGTTGCTGCAAGATATCTTCGGCGCAAGATGTCATCCGCTCCAGTTCATCTAAAGAATGGTCCGGATGGGTAACAGAGACCATCTCGACTTTAGAGAACTGATGCTGGCGAATCATACCGCGCGTATCTTTGCCGGCGGCGCCGGCTTCAGAACGGAAACACCACGTCATCGCCGTATAGCGGCGTGGCAAATAATCGTCATCGATGATGTGATCGGCGACAATATTGGTCAGCGGCACTTCGGCGGTCGGGATCAGCCAATAGCCGTCGGTGGTCTTGAACAAATCATCGCCGAACTTCGGCAACTGACCGGTACCGAACATGGTCTTGTCATTGACCAACGCCGGCGGATTGACCTCGGTATAGCCGAATTGTTCCGTATTGTGATCAAGCATGAACGCCCCCAGGGCACGCTCCATGCGTGCCAGCCCGCCGCTCAGCAGCACGAAGCGTGCACCGGCGATTTTGGCAGCAGTCTCGAAATCCATCATGCCCAGCGCTTCGCCCAAATCGACGTGATCTTTCGGCTCGAATTCAAAACTGGCCGGCGTGCCGACGCGTCGCACCTCAACGTTGTCGTCTTCGGAGGCACCATCTGGCACGTCGTCAAACGGCAAGTTCGGCAACCTTGATAGCGCGTCGTTCAAGGCTTCAAGCGCGCTTTGCGCTTCGCCTTCCGCAGCCGCTTGCGCGTCTTTTGAGGCCGAGACCCTGGCCATGATCTCATCCGCGTCTCCGCCTTGCGCTTTGATCTTGCCGATTTCCTTCGACAGCGCGTTGCGCTCGGTTTGCAATTCCTGGGCGCGGGTCTGCGCATCACGGCGCGTGGCATCGAGCGCGATCAAGGTGTCGGCCTGCGGCGGTAAGTTCCGCCGTGCCATGCCCTTATCAAAGGCGTCGGGGTTGTCTCTGATCCATCTGATATCGAACATAAGAAACGTCTGGTCCCATTAATTTAGCGGCGAACGACCGCGAAGCGTAAGTTACGGGCCGACGTCGTCGTTATGTCCCGGCTTCTTCGCCCCACCGTCTTTTGGTGTATCATCGTCGTCATCGTCAGTATCACCGAACACGGCTGCGTCTTCTTCGGCGCGGCGCTTATTACGCTTTTTCTCGGAGAAGCGCGCCAAGATGATAGAAACCTCGTACAACAGAATGATCGGCAAGGCCAAGCCGATTTGGCTGATCGGGTCCGGCGGCGTCAGGATCGCGGCGGCGATAAACGCACACACAATCGCGTACTTACGCTTCGCAGCCAGTCCGTCAGCAGACACCACACCGGCGCGGGCCAACAACGTGAGTATGACTGGCAACTCGAACGACAGACCGAACGCAAAGATCAGCCGCATCACCAACGACAGATATTCGTTGACCTTGGCTTCCAACTGGATCGGCAGGCGCTTACCTTCGATGCCGGCGCTTTCAAAGCCGATGAAGAACTGCCAGGCGACCGGCAGCACATAGTAATATACCAAGGCACCGCCCATGAAGAACAGGATCGGCGTGGCAATCAAAAACGGCAAAAACGCAGACTTTTCGTGCTTATACAGACCCGGCGCCACGAACATCCAAATTTGACTGGCGATGAACGGAAAGCCGATAAACATCGCCGCGAAAAACGACACTTTGATGTAGGTGAAGAACGCCTCTTGTAGGGCGGTAAAGATTAGCCGGCGATCCCGACCGGTTTCCGCGAACACATCGGCAAGCGGCTGGACCAAAAACGCATAAATATCATCGGCGATATAAAAACACCCGATAAACAGCACGATAATGGCCACCGCGGACCATAACAATCGGGTCCGCAACTCGACCAAGTGCTCAAGTAAGGGCATTTTATCGTTTTCGATATGATCGTCGTCTTTGGCCACCGCGTCAGTCCTTCTTCGCCGGGCTCGGCGTCTCTGAAACTTCAGATGTTTGCGGCTCTGCAGGCGCAGGCGGCGGTGGCGGTGACGGAATCATGGCGTCGTTCGGGTCCGGCAACGTGGCATCCGGCTCAGGCTTAACATCCGGCTCTGGTCGATTGACCTCGTCGGAGAACGACTTTGTGGCTGCCGACATATCGTTTTCAACGCTGCGCACGTCATCAAGATCGCGCGATATCTCGCCGTCCGGATCCAACGTTTCCTCTATGCGCTTGCGGATATCGCCACCCGTTTCACCCTCGATTTGCTTGCGCATATCGGCCAACTCGGTTTCTCGCACAATATCATCAAGACCGCTTTGGAAGTCGCGTGCCATACCTTTGGCCTTACGCAGAAGACCGGTGATGGTTTTCAGCGCCCGCGGCAAATCCTTTGGCCCGATGACGATCAGTGCCAGGACGGCGATCAGAAATAATTCCTGCCAGCCGATATCGAACATGGCGGTCGACCTCAATTAGAAGACAATTGAACACGCCGGCAGCGAAACTGCCGACAACGACGGCATTAGCCGCCGGAGGCTTTGTCTTTTTCGGTCTCGGCTTTCGTAGACGCGGTTTCGGACCCTTCGCCTTCGATGGCTTTTTTGTCTTTGTCGCCGTTGTCGCCTGAGTCGCCTGCTTCGGATTCTTCTTCCTTCATGCCTTTTTTGAAGGATTTCAGGCCCTTACCGAAGTCGCCCATGAGGCGCGAAATCTTCCCGCCGCCCCCGAAGAGCACCAAGACGACGACCAGCACGATGAGCCAATGCCAAATACTGAATGCACCCATTTATCTTTATCCCATTCGCTGTCGCGTTTTTATTACAACACCTGCGAGAGTGGTCCAGATGAACAGCGCGCCCCTTCGAAACGCGACAACGGCGCCAATCAAGCGCCGCACCCTCCCAGGAAGGCGTAGAGTCGCGTTTGAGACAGCGGAATGCAAGCCATTTGTGGTCTATCCGCCGCCATACTCACGCCGTCGGAATTAGCTATAAGGTCCCGTCGTCCGGGTCTAACGGCTCATCGGGCTCTTCTGCCCCATCGCCGAGTGCATCTTGCGGCAATGGATCGTCCTCGTCACCGGTATTCTCGTCTTCGTTCGATGGTCCCTCGCCCGCCGTAGAGCGATAGGCGTTGATCGCCGGCGAGGCATCCAAAAGCCCGGCCGCCTTGAGTTCCTCGGTGCCAGGCAAGTCTCGAAGTGTCTCCAGGCCAAAATGATCCAAGAACGCGTCCGTGGTGCCCCATTGCAAGGGGCGGCCCGGCGTTTGGCGGCGACCGCGCGGCCGAATCCACTCATTTTCCAACAACACGTCGACCGTGCCTTTGGAAATACCGACGCCCCGAATTTCTTCGATCTCGGCGCGGGTCACCGGTTGGTGGTAGGCGATGATCGACAAGGTTTCGATGGCGGCGCGGCTGAGTTTACGGGCAACCTCTATTTCCTTATTGAGGAATTCGGACAAATCGGGCGCTGTGCGAAATGCCCACGACGCCCCCGCACGCACCAGATGCACGCCGCGCTCCGCATATGTTTCGCGGAGTTCCTTCAACAAGCCTTTAACGTCGGCATCTTCCGGCAGGCGGTTGGCGAGCATGCGCTCGGTCATCGGCTCGGCAGAGGCAAACAGCAGCGCTTCGACGATACGACGATAGCGCTGCCAGGTCTCGGCATCGACCGGAACGACCTCTTTCGGCGCACTTTCGCCGTCATCAACGGCTTCGACGCCTACGGCATCATCGGTTTCAGCCCCTTCAAACTCTTCTGGGGCTTCGTCCATGACCTCTGGATCAATCAGATCATCAATGTCGTCATCATCATCGTTGGCAGGTTCGGCGTTCAAGCGTTCCATCCCTTATACGTGTTCGTGTTGTTCATGGCTCTTCATCGCTGTCCGAGACATCCGGGCTGCCATCCAACGGGTTGTCGACGACTTCAATAGGACCATCCATGCGGCGTTGGAGGTAAATATCGCCGAATGTATCGGATTGACGGATCAATATCCGGCCTTCTTTGACCATTTCCAAGCTCGCCGCAAACATCGAGGCGATGGCGGAGCGGGTCAAAACCCTGCCTTTCAAACCTTCGGGCAGGAACGACCAAAGCTGCTGCCAGTCCGGTGTCTTGCCGACTAGGCCACGCAGCCGCTGCAAGGCATCTTCGACGGTATAAATCTCAAATGCTTCGATGTGCATCGGCTCGTGTGCATCTTTGCGCTGCTTTTGATCGGCGTAGGCGCGCAACAGGTCATAGAGCGTGGCATCCAACACTTCGATCGCGCGCGGCTTGAAGCGCTCGGGCTCACCACGGCCAAAGAAGTCTTGGCCCAGACGGTCGCGCTCCATCAACGCTTGGCCGGCATTCTGCATCGATTCTAAGCGCAGCAATTGATATTGCAGGGCGGCAGCCATTTCCTCGCCGGTCGGCTCTTCTTCGCTCGACATATCCGGCAGCAATAGCCGCGACTTCAAATACGCGAGCCATGCCGCCATCACCAAGTAATCGGCAGCAAGCTCCAGATTGTGGCGCCTCGCCTCGGCAACGAACCCTAGATACTGGTCTGCCAGAGCCAGAATCGAGATATGAACCAGATCGACCTTTTGATCGCGTGCCAATTGCAAAAGTACGTCAATCGGCCCTTCATAGCCCTCCAGATCGACGACAAACGGCGACACCGTCACAGGCGCATCACCACCTAAGTCGGACTCTTGGGTATTTGGATCAAACTCAACGATATCAGCCATGCGCGTATCAGGTTTCCGCGTCAGCGCAATCCCACGATATTGAGGATCGCATCTTGAAGGTGCTCAACTGGGGAGATCACTAGCCACCAGAAGACGTTCAATTCAAGCCCCATCATGCCACCGATCCACGGCAGCACAAAGATTCCGCCCAGTACAATGAAAATACCGACCCGTTCTAGCCGCACCAAATACTGCCCAATCGACCACGGGAGTAGCCCGACGGCGACCCGCCCACCATCCAGTGGCGGAATAGGTAACATATTAAATACGGCCAGTAATAGGTTGATCCATAATGCATTTGCAAGGTTATGAATACCCCAGTCTCGGTACGGTTGATCCAGCAAAATGACCCCATGAAAGGCCATCGCCGCGACCAGCGCCATCAGCAAATTGATGCCGGGACCGGCGGCAGCGACCAAGATCATATCGCGCTTCGGCCGCCGCAGTCTGGAGAAGTTTACCGGGACGGGTTTCGCGAATCCGAACATGAACCGCCCACCGGACGCCAGCATCAACAGCGCCGGTAAAATCACCGTGCCCACGAGGTCAATGTGTTTGAGGGGATTAAAACTGACCCGCCCCAGCTCTTTTGCGGTCGGATCGCCCAATTTCATGGCCACCCACCCATGTGCGGCCTCGTGCAGGGTGACGGCCAATAGAACCGGCAGCGCCCATGTCGAAATCGTATAGATCAGGTCTTCCGGGATCATACCTCGACCACGGCCCACTTGGCCGTCATCTTCTCTAGCTCCGCCTCAAGAGTCGGCACATCAATCGGATCGCTTGCCGGACGCACAGCCAAGCCAGTCTGGAAGCGTTCCCACGCGATGCCGGTCATTTCCGGCATATCCCGCATGATCGCGTGCATTTCGTGCATATCACCATTGCAATGCAGAACCGCATCACAGCCGGCCTCAAGCGCAGCTGCCGCATTCGCTTCAATCCGCCCGCTTAGCGCTTTCATGCTGATGTCATCCGACACCAAGAAGCCCTGAAAGCCAATCTCGCCGCGAATGACGTCCATGATCACCGTTTCCGACAGAGTGGCCGGGCGCATCGGGTCGAACGCTTCATACACCACATGCGCGGTCATCCCCCACGGTGCAAAGCGTGCATTCTTAAACGGCAGAAAATCAGTGCGGCGAAGCGCATTCTTGCCGGCATCAACATAAGGCAACGCCATATGACTGTCGGCATTTGCCCGGCCATGGCCCGGCAAATGCTTAATCACGGCAGTCACGCCCCCTGCGCCCAGCCCGGTAATCACCGACTGGCCGAGTTCCGAAACGATATCCGGGTCCATGCCAAACGCACGGTCCCCGATGATGTCATGTGCCCCTTTGACCGGCACATCCAGCAACGGCAGACAATCGACATCGATGCCGAGTTGAATAAGTTCTTCGGCAATAAGGCGCGCATTAATGCTGGCGGCCTCGCGGGCCAATGCGCGATCGTCTTCGGCGATGCGGGCAAACAGATTCTGCGCCGGTCGATCTTTCCAATGCGGCGGGCCTAATCGTTGCACGCGGCCGCCTTCTTGGTCGATCAATACTGGCGCATCGGCGCGCCCGACTGTAGCCCGCATCGACGCAACCAAGGCTTTCACCTGATCGGGATCGATACAGTTCCGCGCAAACAGAATGAACCCGAGCGGGTCAGTCTGTTCAAAAAAGAAGGTTTCTTCTTCGCTTAATGTCGGGCCAGCGCAGCCCAAAATTGCGGCCCGAGGCCGTTTTTCGTCATCATGTACAGTCATTTAGGCCCCCGGCTTTACCACAAGGCAGCCGAGTTTCCTTTGCTTCAAGCGTTCACAGAGCGTCTTTGCGGCCGCTTCATTGGCGAGCGGTCCAGCGCGCAATCGATAGAATACACCTTTTGTCGCCCCCAAGTCGATTCGAGTCACTTGAAGGCGCAGTTCACCGAGCAAATCCACATGGCGACGACGCAACCGGTCCCACTCCGATTTCACAGCTTTATCCGAGCGCGACGCCGCCAACTGCACACGGTAGCTGTTGGAAATATCGCCCCCAGGCGATGGCGGTGTGGGTGTCGCGGTGTTGGTTACGATCTCAGTTTGCGAGGGCGCGGGGGCAGGCGCCGACTTCGGTTCAGCAACGGGGGCCGCCTTTGCTATGGGGGCGGACGGCGCGCTGGAAGGTGCAGGCAGCGTAACGCCAGTCGAGCTTGGACTTTCCGTCGGTGCCAACGCCGGGGCCGGTTGCTTTAGAGCGGCAACGTCGGCTGCACTCGGTGTGTTTGCGACCGGCGCGCCAGCTTCTAGTCGCATCGGCGCGCCCGATGTGTCTGCGCTACCACGGGGTGCGCTTTCCGTTACCACTTGGCTGGTTTCCGGCACACCACGCTTTAACACGTTGTCAACCTCGATCGGCTTTTCGGGGGACGGCAACAATCTTTCCACCCTCGGCTGCGAAGACGTGCCGTCGACCACGCCGTAAACAAGCCGACCTTGATTAGGCACGTTCATGCCGCCTGGGTTTTCCGGACGCACTTTAATCGGTGCCGGGTCGGCTGTGATCACCGGCACGGCGGTATCGGATGTGCCGATCATGCCCATGATCTTATCCCCAAACCCGAGCCAAATACCGCCCAACACCACTGTCACGCCGACCAACGCACCCAACACTTTGAGCGAACTGCTGCCGGACGTCACCTTTGCGGCGTCGCCGTCACTTTCGAGCGCCTCTTCCGCCGACACCTTCATGTCGGAATTCGCCGAGAGTGCCATGAATTCGTTATCTCCTTCGGGCCGTAATCTTCGCGTTCAGCGGGCTTCGCCGAATCGCGCCATTATAATACGTTTTACCGCCGAGCACGCATGAATGCGTTTCAGCCTGACTGCGACGTGGCCTATCAGCCGCAATTCGTAAGATGCAAGAATTTGATTAACGTTCCTTGAATCTGGCAAAAACAATAGGCGGTTTATGACGCGTTACGACGTCCGCGATTGCAAATCAAACAAGCGGCGGTGCTCATCCAGCGCTAATCGGTCCGTCATGTCGGCGATGTAATCGCAAACCAAGGCCGCGGTTTCCACAGATCCCGGCGCGCCCGCTTGATTGCGCCATTCGGTCGGCAGACACCCCGGCTCGTCCAGCAACAGTTGGAACAGGTCCTTGACGACGCGTCGCGCCTTCGACGTCATCCGGTTCAGTTGATAATGCCGGTACATGTTTTCAAACAAGAACGACTTCAACGCCTTGTCGTTCGCCCGCATCTCGTCCGAGAACCGCGCAACCGGGTGATCCAAATACCGAATATCCGAGGGCTGTTTCGGGTTCGCCGCATCGATACGCTGCTGCGTGACCTGCAAAAGGTCGCCGACCATGGCACCGATCAGACGGCGGACAGCTTCATGAATGGTGCGGGAGTCGTCTAAATCCGGATAGGTCTTGCGCACCTCATGAAAGACCGGCCCAACCAGCGGTACGTCTTGCAAGTCTTTGATAGTGAACAACCCGGCGCGAAGCCCATCATCAATATCGTGATTGTTATAGGCAATGTCGTCGGAGATGGCCGCCACTTGGGCCTCTGCGTTCGCGTAGGTGGTCAGTTCCAGGTCGTGCGAAGCGATGTAATCGGTAATACCGCGGGGCAGCGTATCTTCGCTGGCACCGGGTTTGAGCAGTGGCCCGTTGTGCTTCACCACCCCTTCCAAGGTCTCCCACGTCAGATTGAGCCCGTCAAAATCGGCATAACGAGCTTCGAGCTTGGTAACGACACGAAGCGACTGGGCGTTATGATCAAAACCGCCGAACGGCGCCATCATCTCTTTCAGGGCGTCTTCGCCGGCATGGCCGAACGGCGGATGCCCCAAATCATGGGCCAACGCCAAGGTCTCGCCCAAATCTTCGTTGAGCCCCAAACACCGACACACCGAGCGCGCGATCTGTGAGACCTCAAGCGAATGTGTGAGCCGCGTACGGAAAAAATCACCCTCGTGGTTCACGAACACCTGAGTCTTGTATTCCAAGCGCCGGAATGCTGCCGAATGGATGATCCGATCTCGGTCGCGCTGAAACGCACCTCGGGTCTTGCTTTCGGGCTCCGGGAACAAACGGCCGCGACTATTGGCCGAGTGACACGCATAAACTTTGAGCGGCGGACGCTCAACTGGCGTCGATTCGAGGGAGCCAATATGATCCATACCGGCAACCTAGCCGACACCATGCGCGCGGGCAATGCGGATCGGACCGCATCGGCTCCCGATATCCGTGCAATTGACAGCGAGATCAGGTAGGCTACATAAAGGTCAGAAGACAAACGCAAGGAGCGCCCTAATGCCCGATGGCTCAACGACCACCGAACAACGGTTGACGATTACCGACAGCGCCGCTGCACGGATTGAGAAGCTGCGCCAGATTGAGAGTAAAGATGGTTTGATGCTGCGCATCACCGTCAACGGTGGCGGCTGCTCGGGCTTCCAGTATGCGTTCGATCTGGACGACAAAACCACCGACGAAGATATCACCTTCACCCACAATGGCGCTGCTGTTGTAACCGACGAAGTATCGTTGGATTTATTGGCCGGGTGCGTGGTTGACTTCAAAAACGAATTGGGCGCCGCGTTCTTCCAAATCGATAATCCAAACGCCACGTCGAGCTGCGGCTGCGGCGCGTCTTTCTCTGTCTGATCCGGGCGAGGTCGCCCGCATATGACCGTCGTTGCCACATGGAACGTCAATTCCATCAAAGCCCGCCTGCCCCGCGTGACGGAGTGGCTTGAGGACTTCAAACCCGACGTCGCGCTGCTCCAAGAATTAAAAACCGAAGACGCCGGCTTCCCGCGTATGGAGATCGAAGCGCTGGGGTACCAGATCGAAACCGTTGGCCAAAAAACCTACAACGGCGTCGCGATTTTATCTAAGCAGCCGATCAAAGTGCACCACCGCGCCCTGCCCGGTGACAACTCTGACGTGCAGGCACGCTATCTCGAAGCCGACACCTGCGGGCTGCGGGTCGCTGCTTTATATCTCCCGAACGGCAACCCGACCCGCAACGATGACGGCAGCGATCACGAAAAGTTTACCTATAAACTCGGCTGGATGGATCGCCTAATCGCCCGTGCCGACGCCCTTTTACAGGACCGAATTCCCTTCATTCTTGGCGGCGACTACAATGTCTGCCCGACCGATGAAGATGTTTATGACCCGGCCGCCTTCGCAGATGACGCGCTTTGCCGTCCGGAAAGTCGGACCCGCTTTCGCACGTTGATCAACTTAGGTCTGACCGAAGCTTTCCGCGCCATGGATTCGACGCCGCATGCATATTCGTATTGGGATTATCAGCGCGGCGCCTGGCAGAAAGACAACGGGCTCCGCATCGATCATTTATTGTTATCTCCGGAAGCCGCCGATCTGCTCGAAGAGGTCGGTATCGACAAGAGCCCGCGCGGCAAAGAAAAGGCGTCTGACCACACCCCGGTTTGGGGCAAGTTCGCGGCCTAAACGCCGCCAAATTCTTCTGGCACCACCCACTTGTTACACCCCACACTTGCGACTTCCCGGAAAGTCGGCAGGACTTATCTGGGATATTTGCATAAGATCGCGGATCTTGCGCTAAGATCCCGGATATCGCTGCGCGATTCCGGGAAGTCGCTATTAGGTAGGATTACTTGTTGGTGGGACTACTGGTAGATTAGGCTTCTGGTAGGTGGAACTGCTGAAAAGCGGCAGGGAAATTTACCTGATCAGCTTGTCGCCAACTTTCCGGATGCCGTCGACGAGGGCCTGACCGTTGGCGCCGCCGTCACCCTTCATACCCGTCTGGATGACAATTTTTAGCGCATCAACATGGACCTTAATGGCCTGAACTTCGGCGCTACCGAAGCTTTCGGTGCGCTCAATCAGGCGGCACAGTTCGTTGCCGATCACGGTCATCAAATCATACCCGAAGCTGCCGCCCTGACCTTTAATGTCATGGGCAATCTGGAACACGGCATCGGCTTCTTCTTTGCGAGGCGTTTCCGCCTGTTCTAAATTTTTGTAGGCAACGTCCATACGCTTCAGATCTTCTTCGACCCATTCAAGATAGCTGTCGGACATATCCGCGATAGCTTGCTCGGCGCGCTCAAGCGTCGCCAAGTCGACGGCACCCGGCCCGCCCTCACGAACTTTGTTCTTGAGGTTGTTCGGCGGATTGATGATTTCCATCTCGTCGCTAGGCATGAGAATTCCAATACTTTTCCGTTCTGGCCGCTATAGGCAGACCGGTATTGTACTTAGCAACGGTAACGTTGCCTTGCAAATAGGGCAACCATTTTAGATCAAGCCGAGTTCCTTAAGTGCATCGGCCATATCATCGGGCAAATCTTCCGCGCCGGCGCCGACGTCACGCAAATCTCTGGGCGCGTCGCCAGGCTGCAGATACCGCCACCCCTGAAAAGCGCGATGCGGGCGACGTTCAACTTGTACGTGTTCTGGATCCAGAACGATTGCACATGCCGGCTTCCCCTCTTGGTTCACGGTCTCTCTGAGTTCCACGATCCGCTGTCGCACGCGGATCACCCGTTTGATCACCCAATACAGCGAGCCGCCGTCCAAAACCTGGTCTGCGCGGCGCGGGAACGAGCGTGTAACGTGCAAAAGCTCAGCCGGTTGTCCGGCTTTGCGCTTGATCTCAAGCCGCTGCTTTTGCACCTCGGCTAGGTGCTCCACATCCTCGATGCCGACACACAATTTGAGCAGATGGACCGTCACGCTTGCACCTCGCGACCCAGGCGCGCTTGCGCGACTTTCGATGCCGGCACACGACCGATCACGCTCGAGATAAATTGGCTGGCCGCTAAAAGCTTTTCCATATCGATGCCGGTCTCGATGCCGAGGCCATCCAGCATGTACAACACATCTTCAGTGGCGACATTCCCGGATGCGCCTTTGGCATACGGGCAACCACCAAGCCCGGCGACGGCGGTATCGATCACCGCCACACCTTGCTGCATCACGGCGAGCAGGTTGGCGAGCGCTTGACCATAGGTGTCGTGAAAATGTGCCGCCAAACGAACTGGCGGCACATGGGCCGCGACCGCATCGATCATCGCTTGCGCTTTTATAGGTGTTCCGGTGCCGATGGTATCGCCGAGCGACACCTCATAGCACCCCATGGCGTCGAGTTCACGCGCAACACCGGCAACCGCCGCCGGTGCAACGTCACCTTCGTATGGACAACCGAGCACACAGGAAATATACCCGCGCACACGCATGCCGTCCGCAAGCGCCGCCTTGGCGACCGGGCGAAACCGCTCCAGGCTTTCAGCAATCGTGCAGTTAATGTTTTTCTGCGAGAACGTCTCCGAAGCCGCGCCAAAGATCGCGACCTCTTCACAGCCCGCTGCCTTCGCCGCCTCGTACCCCTTCATATTTGGGACCAACACCGGATATGAAACACCTGCGCGGCGCACGATCAGGCGCATCACGTCTGCCGTGTCCGCCATCTGCGGCACCCATTTCGGTGACACGAAGGCGCCGACTTCGATCGCCGGCACCCCAGCGTCGGACAACATATCGACAAGTTTTACTTTCGCATCAAGCGGCACCGTTTCGGGCTGATTTTGCAGACCATCCCTGGGGCCAACATCGACGATCTTGACGTGCTTTGGCAGGTTCATCATCTGTCCGTCATCTACGCCTACGCATCGAACACGACCAACGCCGCGCCTTCGTCGACTTGATCGCCGGCTTTATAACGAACCTCAGCAACCTTACCATCGGCAGGTGCGGTGATCGTGTGCTCCATCTTCATCGCTTCCAACACCAAAAGGGCTGCACCACGTTTTACCGCATCACCGGCCTTCACATACACCGCCGTCACCTTACCCGGCATCGGTGCGGTCAAGCCGCCGCCGGCGAGCGCATCGTCTTCGTCATCAGCCGCAGGGTCGATCAACGCGAGCACCGCGCGACCTTCATCGCTGAACACATGTAGTGTACCGGCGTCATCCCCCAGGACATGCAGGCCTTCGAAGGACGCATGGAAGGATACACCATCGATGACAAGATCAAATCCTCCGTTGCTGCGCGCCGTTGCACACAAAAGGTGTGCCGCGTCGGCCTCTATGGTGTCGGCAAGGTGTATATCCTGATGCCCCCGGTCGATCATCCGCCAGCCGTCGGTACGAAACCATGGGGAGTGGGAATCTTCTGAACGCGCCGCGCGCGCGCACGCTTTAACGCCACGCGCCTTAATTTCAAAGTGTGCTGCGGCAGCCAAGTCGGCGGATGTCGCCGCACGCTGCCGGCGCCATCCCGCTTTCGGTGCCTTCAAGCGGTCAAGCCAACGGGTATCAATCTTGGCGCGCTGGAACGGCTTTGAGTCACAAATCCCGATCAGGAAATCCAAATTGGTGGCGAGTCCGACAATCCGTGTATCCGCCAGCGCGCGGCGCAACGCGGCCAAGGCCTGCTGTCGATCCGGGCCGTGCACAATCACTTTGGCGATCATCGGATCATAGTGCACCGACACTCGATCCCCCGGCTCAACGCCGGTATCAATCCGTATCCCAACGCGATCTGGAAATGCGAGATGCTGCAACGTCCCAGTCTGCGGCAAATACCCTTTGTCAGGGTCTTCGGCATACAACCGCGCTTCGAAAGCGTGCCCATTGATGGCAAGGTCGGCCTGCGCCATCGGCAGCGGTGCACCCGCCGCGACGCGCAGTTGCCATTCGACCAAATCAACGCCGGTGATCAGTTCGGTTACCGGGTGTTCGACCTGCAAGCGTGTGTTCATCTCGATAAAATAAAACGCATTGCCGTCGAACATAAATTCGACCGTGCCTGCGCCGACATAGCCGACCGCGCGTGCCGCATCGACCGCGGCTTGGCCCATGGCGTTTCGCACGTTCGCCGTCATACCCGGTGCCGGTGCTTCTTCGATCACCTTTTGATGGCGACGCTGCAGCGAACAATCGCGCTCAAACAAATGCAATACGTCGCCGAAGCTATCTGCAAAAATTTGAATTTCAACGTGCCGCGCACGATCCAGAT
This sequence comes from uncultured Rhodospirillales bacterium, assembly GCA_963974935.1. Lineage (GTDB taxonomy): Bacteria > Pseudomonadota > Alphaproteobacteria > Rhodospirillales > Casp-alpha2 > UBA4479. The sequence goes on from CAXBEV010000006.1 coordinate 126,165, forward strand.
ATTTTTCGATCATCAACTGATCGTCACCGAACGATGCTTTCGCTTCCCGCTTGGCACCATTGACGGCGTCTTTCAGACCATCCTTCGCGGTGACGACTCGCATACCCTTACCGCCGCCGCCCGCAGACGCTTTCACCAACACCGGATAGCCGATCTTATCGGCGGCTTTGCTGAGCGTCTGGAAGTCCTGCTTTGCACCGAAGTAGCCGGGCACCAATGGGACGCCGGCTTTTTCCATCAATTTCTTGGAGGCGCTTTTTGAGCCCATGGCGCGGATTGCATCCGCCGGTGGGCCGACGAAGATCAGCCCGGCTTTGCCAACCGCATCGGCGAACCTGGCGTTCTCAGACAAAAAGCCGTAACCCGGGTGGATCGCATCGGCGCTGCTTTGCTGCGCGGCCTTCAATACGGCGGCAACGTTCAAATAACTCTCAGCCGCCGGCGCCGGACCGATGTATTCTGCCCGATCCGCCAAACGCACGTGGCGCGCATTGCGGTCGGCGTCGGAATACACCGCAACGGACTCGATGCCCAAGCGCCGACACGTCGCGATCACGCGGCACGCGATCTCGCCCCGGTTGGCGATCAGCAAACGTTGGATGGCACTCACGGCTGACCCCGCATTATTCACGCACCCACGACGGCTTGCGCTTATTCAGAAACGCGGCAACGCCCTCTTGACCTTCGTCGGTGGCACGCACCCGAGCGATATGGCCGGCGGTGTCGCGCACCACTTTTTCATCTTTGGTGGTCGCATTAGAAATGTATGAAATCAAATTCTTCGCCTCGGCGAGGGCAGCGGGACCGCCCAACAACAAGTTGTCGAGCACACGGTCTCGGGCCGCTAATAGTTCATCGGCGGCAACGACCTCGTGGACCAAGCCGATACGATGTGCCTCGGCTGCCGAAAACCGTTCCGCAGTCAAAAAGTACCGCGACGCCGCACGCTCACCGATGGCGTTGATCACATAGGGGCCGATCACGGCTGGGATCAAACCAAGCCGCACTTCGGACAACGCAAACACCGTATCTTCCGAAGCAATCGCGATGTCACACGCCGCCACCAAACCGACACCGCCGCCCAAGGCCGCACCTTGAACGACCGCGATTGTCGGCTGCCGCATACGGTTCAACGTCGCCATCATCTTGCCGAGGTTATTGGCGTCTTGCAGGTTGTCCGCATGATCGTATGTGGCCATGCGCTTCATCCAATTCAGATCCGCACCGGCGGAAAAACTTTTGCCTTCGGCCTCTAACACCACAACACGGACCGACGGGTCTTTGCTGAGGCCTTGCAGTTCGCGGCGCAACCGTTCGATCAATTCGTCATCAAACGCATTGTGCACGTCGGGCCGACGCAGCGTCAGCGTGGCGACGCCGCGTCCGGAAATCTCGGTAAATAGGGATGCCGTGGTTTTTGCGTCGCTCATTTTAAACCCTCTTGAACTTCATGCCGCATTACATTCGGAAGATACCGAACGTAGTGTCTTGAATGGGCGCATTTAGAGCCGCCGAAAGGCCGAGCCCGAGCACGGTGCGCGTTTCTGCCGGATCGATAATCCCGTCATCCCAAAGCCTGGCACTTGCATAGTACGGATGCCCCTGGTGTTCGTATTGTTCCAAGATCGGCGCTTTGAATGCGGCTTCATCTTTCTGTGACCACTTCTTGCCTTTGGCTTCGATGCCGTCGCGGCGCACCGTGGCGAGGACCGTCGCCGCCTGCTCGCCGCCCATCACCGAGATGCGTGCGTTCGGCCACATCCATAAGAACCTGGGCGAATACGCACGCCCGCACATGGAATAATTCCCGGCACCAAAGCTACCGCCGATGACGACGGTGAACTTGGGCACGTTGGCGCACGCAACAGCCGTGACCATCTTCGCGCCGTCTTTGGCGATGCCGCCTTGTTCGTATTTTTTACCGACCATGAAGCCGGCGATATTTTGCAAGAACACCAAAGGAATCTTCCGCTTCGCGCACAGCTCAATAAAGTGTGCACCCTTTAGTGCGCTTTCGGAAAACAGGATACCATTGTTGGCGACAATGCCGACCGGGTAGCCGTGAATATGCGCAAAGCCGCACACCAAAGATTCACCGTATAGCTTTTTGAACTCATCGAATTCAGAACCGTCTACGATGCGGGCGATGATTTCTCGAACATCGAACGGTTTTTTCAAATCGACCGGCGCGATGCCGGTTAATTCGGCGGGATCGTATTTTGGCGCGACCGGTGTACGGACATCCATCTCAATGCGCTTAACCCGGTTGAGATTTCGGATCGCGCGACGTGCTAATTGCAACGCGTGCAGATCATCGCGCGCAATGTGGTCGGTGACACCGGAAATCTTTGAATGCACCTCGGCGCCGCCCAACTCTTCAGCCGACACAATCTCGCCTGTTGCCGCTTTGACCAACGGCGGGCCACCCAAAAAGATCGTGCCCTGGCCCTGTACGATGATGCTTTCGTCACACATCGCCGGCACATAGGCACCGCCCGCCGTGCACGATCCCATGACCACGGCGATCTGCGGAATTCCTGCCGCCGACATCGTCGCTTGGTTGAAGAAAATTCGACCGAAGTGTTCTTTGTCCGGAAACACATCATCTTGGCGCGGCAAAAACGCGCCGCCGCTGTCGACCAAATAGATGCACGGCAGATTATTCTCGCGCGCAATTTCCTGGGCGCGCAGATGCTTTTTTACGGTCAGTGGATAGTACGTGCCGCCTTTGACGGTGGCATCGTTGGCGACGATCACGCATTCGGTGCCCTCGACCGGGCCGATGCCGGTGACGATGCCGCCAGCCGGCACGTCATCATCGTAAACTTCATACGCGGCGAACTGCGAGAACTCCAAAAACGGTGCGCCCGGATCGATCAAATTACGAATGCGATCACGGACCGGCAGCTTGCCGCGTGCTTGGTGCTTGGCACGCGCGACTTCGCCTCCACCCATCTTGATCACGGCAAGCTTGTCGGCCAAATCCTGCAACTGTTTTGACAGCACATCTTGATTGGCTTTAAACGCCGCACTTGCCGGATCAACGGTGGAACGAAGGTGCGTCATGTGCGGTCCTTACGCGTCCTTCGCCGGGCGTTCTCCGACAGGCCCGCCGGCTTCTTTCCAAGCCTTGAAGCCGTCGGCAAACTGCACCGCATTGGTCATGCCCATGTCTTGCAACGTCTTCACCGACAACGCCGAGCGCCAAGCCGCTGCGCAATAAAACACATAGGTCTTATTCTCGTCGCCAAGTGCTTCTTTGAAATACGGGCTGTCCGGATCAAACCAGAACTCGATCATGCCGCGCGGTGCGTGATAGGCGCCCGGGATCATGCCGTCGCGCTCGAGCTCGCGAATATCACGCACGTCGACGAACATCAGATCGTCTGAACCATGGCGCGCGATGGCGTCTTGCAACGACAGCGTTTTGACCTCGGCCTCAGCTTCGGCGACCAGATCTTTGATACCTTTTTTAAATGCCATCATATTTCCCTTATTTTACCAGCCACCGGAACGGAGCCAGCGTTTTACCATCCATAAGCGATCTGCGCCCCAGAACTGTTCACCATCAACGATCACAAAAGGCGAGCCGAACACGCCCTTATCGATGGCGGCATTGGTCTCATCCTTAAGGCGTTGCTTGACCGCATCATCGCCGAGCGCCGCCAACACCGCATCTTGATCGAAGCCGTGCCGGGCGGCAATGGCGGCGACAGCGTCAGCCGCACCGATATCCTCCCCCTTGCCGAAAAACGTCGACAGGCAATCCCACGCGAACGCTTTCGCTTTCGCCGGGTCCTGATCGTAAATCCAATAATAAGCACGCCCGGTCGCCTGAGTTGCAATAGGGAACGGGTCGGGCATCGTCCACGGCAATTCCTGAAACCGCGCCAAGCGTTCCCAATCGTGGACACAATAGTCGCCCTTTATCGGAATGTGCGCGAGCGGTTGCCCCCCGGTTTGCTTGAGGGCAACGCCCAACAGCATCGGTTTCCATTCAACGGTGCGATCAAAACCCTCGATCAACTCGTCGATTTTTTGCGCCGCGAAGTATGCATACGGCGACGAAAAATCAAAATAGAACTCAACGGGTTTACTCACGTGTTTTCTCCCATTTGGATGTCGTTTTTATATAGACCCCGGATCAAGTCCGGGGTGACGGTTATAGATAAATAGTCCTCACCCCGCCCCGACGGCGCGGGCAATAACCATGCGTTGCACGTCAGATGTACCTTCGTAAATTTGACAAACGCGCACGTCGCGATAGATACGCTCGACCGGAAAATCTTCGACGTAACCGTAACCGCCCAGTGTTTGAATGGCGCCGGAGCAGACACGCTCGGCCATTTCAGACGCGAACAGCTTGGCCATCGATGCTTCCTTTAGGCAAGGCTGACCGGCTTCGCGGAGCCTGGCGGCATTCAAATACATCAAGCGCGCGGCTTCGATCTCGGTTGCCATGTCGGCCAAGCGATGCCCGACGGCCTGATGTTCCATGATCGGCTTACCGAAGCTAATACGGTCTTTGGCGTAATCGACGGCAATCTCAAGCGCGGCGCGTGCCATCCCGACCGACTGCGCCGCAATGCCGATCCGCCCGCCTTCCAAATTTGAAAGCGCAATGCCATAGCCCTGCCCTTCTTCGCCCAATAATAGATCGGGCGTAAGTCGGCAGTCGGTGAATGTGATCTGCGCCGTGTCCGAACACCGCTGTCCCATCTTTTTCTCGATGCCCGTCACAGCATAACCTTCGGTATCGGTCGGCACGACGAACGCGGAGATACCTTTTTTGCCCGCGTCCGGATCCGTGACCGCGAACACCACGCAAACATCCGCGTGCTTGCCCGAGGTGATGAATTGCTTGGTGCCGTTAAGCACGAAATGATTGCCGTCGCGCGTTGCCCGGGTCTTGATCGCTGATGCGTCCGAGCCCGCCTGCGGCTCAGTCAACGCGAACGCGCCCAGCATTTCGCCCGACGCCAGAGGCCGCAAAAACCGCTCCTTCAACGCGTCCGAGCCATAATCGGCAATCGGCTTTTGCCCGACGCCGTTGTGTACACTCATGATTGTCGAAATCGCCCCATCACCGGCGGCGATTTCTTCGAGTGCCAAGGCATGTGCGATCATGCCGGTCTCGGACCCGCCCCAGGTTTCCGACGTCAACATGCCCATGAACCCAAGCGCGCCCATCTCGGCGAGTTCGCTTTTTGGGAAGGCTGCCGTCTTATCGCGTTCCGCCGCCCCCGGCGCCAAGCGCTCGCGCGCAAAGTCGCGGGCGGTGTCGCGGATCATTTGCTGTTCGTCGTTTAGGTGCACTTTTTTACCTTTTTATTCGGCGCGCGTCTCGAAGGATCACAACACACTCACCACGGCAGTGGCGTGCCGTCGTAATTGAAGAACTTACCACTATCGGTGAAACTCAGCTTTTCGATGGAGGCACGCAGATGCGTGATGCTCTCAGTCGGGGTCAGGGTCGCATTAGGGCCACCCATGTCGGTCTGCACCCACCCCGGATGAAACATTACGGCGGCGACGCCGGTCTCGGCGATCTCTTCAGCGTAGCACGCCATGACCATGTTCAACGCCGCTTTCGACGAGCGATAGATGTATTCGCTGGGCCCCGACCCTTTCTCGATCGAGCCCATGATCGACGAAATGTTGACGATCATTTTGCGATCCCCCGATTCGACGTTTTTCAACAAGGTGCGCGAAACCAACAACGGTGCCATGGCGTTGGTCTGAAACACCGGCGTCCAATCGGCAACGGTAACGTCGGCGGCCTTCACCGGCTTTGGGCCATAAACGCCGGCGTTATTGATCAGCACATCAATCGGTCGGTCACCCAAATCGGATTCAAATCGCGCCAATGACGCCGGATCGAGAATTTCCAGCCCATAGACCGCGATATCACCTTCGATCTGTGCCAACGCACCGACCCCGATCGGGTTGCGGCAGGTTGCAATGACGGACCAACCATCGGCGGCATACTGCTTGGCAAATTCCAATCCAAGACCGCGATTGGCACCGGTGATGAGAACTGTCGGCATTTAACTCTCCCTACGTTTCTTTTGCATTTCATCCTTCGAGACGCGCGCTTTGCGCGCTCCTCAGGATGAGGGTCTTAAAGTAGCCTCATCCTGAGGAGCAGCGAAGCTGCGTCTCGAAGGATGAAAACCACACTCATTTCGGTTGCTTCGCCGTCACTTCGATCTCGATCTTCATGCGCGGATCAACCAGACCCGCAACAATCGCGGTCGCGGCGGGGCGAATATCGCCGAACGTGGTGCCCAGCACTTCGGTGATCGCAGGCCAGTCTGCGACGTCGGGCACGATATAGTTGGCGCGCACCACATCGGCCATCGACGCCCCCGCTTGATCAAGCGCGGCTTCGATGTTGCGAAGCGTCTGGCGGGTTTGTTCGGCGGGATCGTCGGAAATGCTCCCGGCCGCATAATCAAAACCGGTGGTGCCCGAAACAAACACCCAGTCGCCATCCACGACGGCGCGAGAATAGCCGATCTTACGCTCAAATTCAGAGCCCGAAGAAATCAGTTTGCGGGACATCAGCTCACACGCTCGATCGCAATGGCAGTCGCCTCACCACCGCCGATGCACAACGACGCGACACCTTTTTTAAGGTCATATTTATCGAGCGCATTCATCAGCGTGACGATAATCCGTGCCCCCGATGCGCCGACCGGATGGCCGAGTGCGCAGGCGCCGCCGTGGACGTTCACCTTGTCGTGCGGCAGATCAAGATCGCGCATCGCCGCCATGGTGACGACGGCAAACGCTTCGTTGATTTCGAACAGGTCGACATCGTCTTTATCCCAACCGGCTTTGCCCAAAACTTTTTCAATAGAGCCAATAGGCGCCGTGGTGAACCATGCCGGCTCGTTCGCGTGCGTTGCGTGCGCATGAATAATCGCGCGCGGCGTCAGGCCCCGCTTTTCCGCTTCGGAGCGTTTCATCAACACCAACGCCGCCCCGCCGTCGGAAATCGACGACGAATTCGCCGGCGTCACCGTGCCGTCTTTGCGAAACGCAGGACGCAGCGTCGGGATTTTATCAATGTTGGCTTTGTGTGGCTGCTCGTCGCTAGACACCGTGACATCGCCTTTACGGGTCGACACGGTGACCGCTTCGATTTCCGCTTCGAAAGTGCCGTCATCAATCGCTTTCTTAGCGCGGGTCAGACTTTCGATGGCGAAGGCATCTTGTTGTTCGCGGGTGAATTGGTATTGCTGCGCGGTGTCTTCGGCAAACGTCCCCATGAGGCGGCCTTCGTCATAGGCATCTTCGAGTCCATCAATGAACATGTGATCCTTGACCTGATCGCCATGGCCCAAGCGATAGCCTTGGCGGGCGCGGGGCAGAATGTAGGGCGCATTGGTCATGCTTTCCATACCGCCTGCGACCATCACGTCGTGCGAGCCTGCCAAGATATTGTCATGCGCCAGCATCGTCGCCTTCATCGCCGAGCCGCACATTTTTGAGAGTGTCGTGCAGCCGGTGCTCCACGGCAGACCGGCGAAGTGCGCGGCTTGACGCGCAGGCGCCTGCTTGAGGCCCGCGAACAGGCAAAGCCCCATAACAACGTCTTCGATGTCTTCGGGTTTACAGCCGGCGCGCTGGACAGCGGCGCGGATTGCAGCCCCGCCCAGTTCCGGCGCCGTGGTGTCGCTGAGCGCGCCTTGAAAGCCGCCCATGGGCGTGCGCGCTGCACCAACGATGACGATAGGATCTTCAATCATGACTGTCTCCTGATAGGCAAAAAATTACGCAAAGAATTTCCAAACCGCGCCGCCCCAGGCTGCAGCATAAAGCGTGACCACAAGCCGCGCCGCCCAAGACCATTTAATGTGATCAACATTCGGCGCGCATCGCCAAACCGCCACCAACGACCACATCACAAATAGAAATATCATCGTGCCAATGAGACCGGCGACGACTTGGGTCACCAGCAAAGACACACCCGTCCGCTCGGGATCGACGGTCATACCAAAAATAATCGCTGGTATGGTCAACACAATGGAGATCACCAACAACACACCGTGGCCAAAAAAGAACCCACCCCAAAATACCGTCCACAGCGGCAAAAGCCCCTTCAGGCCGCGCTTCCAAAATGCTCCGTCCGGGTGTGGACCTTCAAAACCATGCGTACCCTTTGGTGCATTTTCAGGATTTTCAAGGCCGCGGCGATGCGACTTCAGACCGAGCCTGCGCCCGGTGCCATAGACATCCACAAACACCGGTCCATTTTCACCACCACCTGAACCATAGTCAGACATACGTCTTCCCTTTCGGCGTTATGCCGTTTCCTGGAACAATTCGCGGCCGATCAGCCAGCGGCGGATTTCCGACGTGCCGGCGCCGATCTCGTAAAGCTTGGCATCGCGCAGCAATCGACCGGTCGGTGTCTCATTGATGTAGCCCATACCGCCTAAGCACTGGATCGCTTCGAGCGCCATCCATGTGGCCTTTTCAGCCGCATACAAAATCGCACCCGCCGCATCTTTGCGGGTCGTGCGCCCTTTGTCGCAGGCTTTTGCGACCGTATACACGTATGCCTTGGCCGCGTTCATCGTAGTGTACATGTCGGCGAGCTTGCCCTGCATCAACTGAAACTCACCAATGGCTTGGCCGAATTGTTTCCGCTCATGCATGTACGGCAGCACGGCATCCATGCACGCCTGCATGATGCCGAGTGGTCCCGCTGCCAACACGGCGCGTTCGTAATCCAGGCCGCTCATCAACACGTTGACGCCTTTACCTTCACCGCCGAGCACGTTCTCAGCCGGGACTTCGACGTCTTCGAAGACCAACTCACAGGTGTTGGACCCCCGCATGCCAAGTTTATCGAGCTTTTGCGCCTGAGAGAATCCGGCGAACCCACGTTCCACCAAGAATGCCGTGATACCGCGTGCGCCGGCGTCTACATCGGTCTTAGCATAGATCACATAGGTGTCCGCATCCGGGCCGTTGGTGATCCACATTTTATTACCGTTAAGCACATAACGGTCGCCCTTCTTTTCGGCGCGGAGCCGCATGCTGACCACATCAGAACCAGCGCCAGGCTCACTCATCGCCAGCGCGCCGACATGATCACCGGAAATAAGTTTCGGCAGGTAGCGTGCTTTTTGATCGTCGTTACCGTTGCGGTGAATTTGATTCACGCACAGGTTTGAGTGCGCACCATAGCTGAGGCCGACGGATGCAGACGCGCGGCTGATTTCTTCCATCGCCACACAGTGTTCCAGATACCCCATCCCGGCGCCGCCCAAATCCTCGTGCACAGTAATGCCGAGCAGCCCCATGTCGCCCATCTTGCGCCACAGATCTTTTGGAAAATCATTGTCGCGGTCAATGTCGGCAGCGCGGGGCGCGATTTCGTCGGCGGCGAAGCCGCTGATCGATTGACGCAGCATATCCGCATCGTCACCGAGATCAAAATCTAAGGTCGGATATTCATTGGGAATCATGCTTTATCTGCGGGGTGTCCCGCGCCTCCCTCGGTGTACGAAATATCTATTATCGTACTTAACGTTTACGTAAACGTCAATTACGCCCCCTAGCCGATGATGCCATTGCGACCGACGATACGCATCAAGGTTTGCTGCATCAAGGCACAGGGTCGCAATACACCGTCTTTACGGACCAAAACCTCGCCTGTGGCCACGGTTAGCGTGCGCCCGGGGCGCACAACTTGGCCGCGTGCGACCAACATATCACCGTCTGCGGGCGCAATAAGATTGAGCTTAAATTCGACCGTTAACACGCCGTCTTCAGGACCATATAAAGTCGCCGCAGCGTACCCCCCAGCCGTGTCGGCAATGCTGCCGATGCCACCCGCATGAAAAAAACCATGTTGTTGGCTGAGCGCTTCATCAAACGGCATCTCCACATCGACGCAACCTGGCGAAACATGGGTCATCACTGCGCCCAGCGTCGACATCAGGCCTTGCCTTGCAAAGCTACCGCGGACTCGCTGCTCAAAGTCGGGATCGCGCACGTCAAACGACTTTTCCTTGCCGCCGTCGGCCATGTTTGTCTCCTACTCCAGCCGCACTCTAGAAAGAGACATGAAGTATAGCCGCCTGCACTCGGAACAAAAGGAATGGAAAGTCAGCAAGACAAACCAACTTCGCAAATAAGTTTAACCGCTTAACATAGTATTCCCGCTTAGGTAGATAGATTGGTTCATTGCTAATCCCAATGTCGTTAGTGGAAACACAGACGCCATGGTAACTGGTGGTTAAGCATAAAATAAACTTCAACTCGCTGCAGTTAGTACGACCACAAAATCAGGCATTTTTAATCAGCCTTGAAGCCCCGAAATCTGACGACGGAACACCGCGAATGCCGCAACAACATATAAATGCGTCGAACGATGGGTAGGATTTTCGCGCCACCCGTTAATGCCAAATCAAAGGTCGACGAATCGGCAGAGATTCGTTGCCTTGATCCGAATGCCCCTGTTGCGACATCGCCAGAGGCGCCAGAGACGCCCTCGGACATCAGCCAGGAAAGCATCTTCCGCGCGTTCTTCAATGCAAACCGCAATGACTACATGGCCTATTGGGACGGCGCCTTAGAGCTTCAGGTTGCGAATTTCCAACTCGACCCTCAACATATGCATATCGTTCGGTCCGTCCAGGAAACCCGCAAGCCCGCTCAGTTTGAAGCCGTGCAAGAAGGCCGCATGTTTGATTTTCACGCTTATCCGGCACTGAACGCATTTGGCGAATGCGCCGGTATCGCGGTCTATGCCCATGACATAACAGCCCGCAAGGAAGCTGAGAGCGAAGTCCGCCGCTTGGCGTATTATGACCCGCTGACCACCCTGCCGAACCGCCAGCATCTGATCGTCCGCTTGGCGCAAGCACTGGACGCAGCCAAACAAAATGGCCATTGGGGTGCCTTATTGTTCGTTGATCTTGATCGCTTCAAAAACGTCAACGACTCGCTCGGGCACGACATCGGAGACCTAGTCTTATGCGAAACTGCGCGCAGGTTAGAACAAAGCCGCAGCGCAGACGATATCGTCGCGCACATGGGGGGCGACGAGTTCATTTGGCTAATTCCTGATCTTGGCCCCGACCAGCTTCAAGCGGCAAAGGACGCGTCCCGCGCGGCTAAGCACATCATGCTAAGCTTCGACGAAAGCATCAACGCCGATGGTTTCGATCTGCGTATTTCGGCCAGTATCGGTATGGCGCTGTTCGGCGATGAAACCGGCGAAGTGCCCGACGTGATCAAACAGGCCAACGCATCTATGCATCGTGCCAAAGCCAGCGGTAGCGGCAATATGGAACTGTTCCGCCCGCACATGCAGGAAGCCGCAGACGAGCGCCTGAACCTAGAGAGTCGTCTTCATGACGCTTTAGACAACAACGCGTTTGAGCTTCATTACCAGCCGCAAGCCTCGGTCACAGACGGCACCGTGATCGGGGCCGAGACTTTGTTGCGCTGGAATGACTCGGAATTAGGGCCAGTTTCACCGGCCAAGTTTATTCCCATCGCAGAAGAAACCGGGCTGATCTTGAAGATTGGCGCATGGGTGATCGAAACCGCGTGTGCACAAATTCATGCTTGGAATAACAGTCCAAACGGATGCCCCCTGCCCCGCGTGGCGGTCAACATCTCACCTTTGCAATTCCGGCAGCCGGACTTTGTCAGTGATATCCGTGCCGCCATGAACCGTTGGAACATTCGTCATGAACAGCTTGAATTGGAACTGACCGAAGGCATCGTGATCGAGCAAATCGACGCCACCGTCGAAAAGATGAAAGACCTAAACGCCATAGGCGTACGATTTGCCATCGATGATTTCGGCACCGGCTACTCGTCGCTCGCCTACCTTAACAAGCTGCCGCTGGATATCTTGAAGATTGATCAATCGTTCGTGCGCAACATCGGCGAGGATAAAAGCAGTGAGGCCATCGTCGCCAGCATCATTACGATGGCGCACCTTTTAGAATTCGAACTCGTCGCCGAAGGGGTCGAGACCGAACCGCAACTTCATTTCCTACGGGAGCGTGGTTGCCAGACCTATCAAGGTTATCTATTTGGCAAGCCCATGCCGGTGCCCGAACTTGAAGCATTCCTCGCCATGCGAAGCAGAATTTTTTAACTGCCGATCTTCAACGGCTGTACCATCCCATCCAGCGTTGCCATCACCGCAAGCGGCGTCAGCTTGCCGGTCGCCGGGTTCTCTTCCGTCGGCACACCGGCAATGGTGAATTCAAGATGGGTAGAGTCACTATCCAGTGTGACCGAGTGCGTATTGCGATCCACCGCCGGGTCCGCCCAAATTTCATAGGATGTCTTATCCGGTCCAGGCCCGGCGAGGCTGAGGGCGACGGCCACGTTGACGTTCGCCGGGAATTTCGCCGCTGCATCGCGGACCGTGCCTTTGTAAAGACACATAGGCTCTTTCAGGTCAGACAGATCAATGCCCTGTTCGATCACAAACGGCGCGTTAACCAGCCCCTTCGGCGGCTTGCGTGTCGCCATCACCAACGAATGAATAGTGCCATAGCTGGCGGCGCGCACGGCATCGAACGCGGCAAGCGCGCCAGTCGGCACGATGATCTTGGCACCGGTCTCGCGGGCCCGTTCAATCAGCTCAGGGCGCTCTAAAAGGCGGGTCACGGTGACCGAGACGAAAATCTTCCCGGCCTCAATCACAGGCTCGGCCAAATCGAAATACAACGCCGGCGGCAGTCCTTCGACAATGATGTCCGCATGCTGCGGCAGCTCGGCCAACGGCACCACTTTTGGCTTGTTTTTGAAATGCGCAATGCGTTCTTGGGCACGTGCTTCGTTGCCTGCAGAGATCGCAGTCAACGTCAGACCGGGCACACCTTGATCAAGCCATTCGGCTACAGGACGGCAGACGGCGCCAAGGCCGGCAATGGCAACGGTTAGGGTCATTATTCCTCCGATACGGCCGGGGTGCGGCCTTGTTTTTGCTGCAACAAGCCAGCGCATTGTTTTTCAATACGCGTCATTTCGGCGAGCGAGTCTTCGATATCTTGTTTTTGCACTTCGAGCGCTGACTTTCTAGCGCGAATCACGTCTATAAACTGCGTCAGCTGAGTCACTTCGGACGGATCTGCATCATAGAGATCCATCAACTCGCCGATTTCCTCCAACGACAAGCCGAGCCGCTTGCCGCGCATGATCAGCTTTAGCCGCACCCGGTCGCGCGGCCCATAGATGCGGCGTTGCCCGTCGCGCTCGGGCGACAACAAGCCTTTGTCTTCATAAAAGCGCACGGTGCGGGTGGTGATGTCGAATTCCCGCGCCAGCTCGGCAATGCCATAGGACTCAGTCATACAGGAATGCTAGGGGAGGTTTACGTAAACGTAAAGTACGCGTCGCAGCGTAAATCTACGCTCAGATCAGCACCAACGCGGCCAAACCTAAGAACGCAAAGAATCCAACGACATCAGTGACCGTCGTTAGGAACACGCTGGATGCAATCGCCGGGTCGGCGCCCGCTCGCTCCAGAATAATCGGGATCGAAGCGCCCGCGAGACCGGCGATCACCATATTGATGACCATCGCCGATGCGATCACACCGCCCAACACGGGGCTTCCGAACCACCCCCATGCGACCAGACCGCTAAGGATTGCGAACAGCACGCCGTTGAAGATGCCGACGATGACTTCTTTGGTAATCACCCGATACGCATTGGCGCCGGTCAGTTCCTTGGTTGCCAAGGCGCGGACCGTCACGGTCAGCGTCTGCGTGCCGGCGTTGCCGCCCATGGACGCCACAATCGGCATCAACACGGCAAGTGCGACGGTCTGCTGAATGGTCGCATCGAACAATCCGATCACGACCGACGCCAGGATTGCGGTCAACAAATTGACGACCAGCCAGCTAAAGCGCGCCCGTGCCGTCGACACGGCGGCGCGGTACAAGTCGTCCTCAATCACGCCACCCATGCGCATAATGTCTTCTTCGTGTTCTTCGTGAATCACGTCGACCACGTCGTCGACGGTGATCGCACCGACCAGCTTACCGCTGTCATCAATCACCGGTGCCGACACCAAGTCACGTTGGCGGAACAAAAACGCCACGTCTTCTTGATCGGTGGCGACGTTGATGACGTGCATGTCTTCTTCCATCACTTCCGTCACCGGCACTTGGCGCCGTGTGCTCAACAATTTTGAAAGCGAAACCGCGCCGACCGGATGATCATCCCCGTCGACGGCAAAAATGTCGTAAAAAACGCGCGGCAATTCGTCATCTTCAGAATCGGCGCGGCGACGCACATAGTCGATGCACTGGCCGACGTTCCACTGGCTCGGCACAGTCACGACTTCGCGCTGCATCAAGCGCCCGGCGCTGTCTTCAGGGTAGCTCAGACCTTGCTCGATCAACGAGCGGTCTTCGTCGTTCACATGCTCCAGATAAAGCTGCTGCTGCGCTTCATCCATTTCTTCCAGCACGAACACCGCGTCGTCACTATCGAGTTCTGACAGTGCGTTTGCGACTTCTTTGACGCCGAGCGCATTAACGACGTCTTCGCGCACGGTTTCATCAAGTTCGGACAGCACTTCAGGATCGAAAATGTCACGAATAATCTCGACGGCGCGGGCGCGGTCTTCGCGGCTCAAACGCTCCAACAGATCGGCGACGTCAGCATAGTGCAACTCGCGCACAATATCGCGGACCCGCTCGGTCTCACCCGCATCCATCGCTTCGACAATGATGTCTTCTATGCGTGCTTCAACATCCACCGAACCCACGGCGACAGCCTCAGCGCTATGCTCATCGTTATCGAGCGTCTGTGGGTCGTTGTCGGCCACGCAGCGTCTCCCTCTCAAGGGGGTAAAGTATGGCCGCATCTTAAGGCGTGCACCTACTGAGTCACAAGCACGGCATCACGAACGAGAGACCCTCGCACTGCCGCTCTCCAATAGCGTCCCCCCCACGCAATAGCGTCATCCTGAACGTGATTCAGGGTCCATGGCGGCGCGAACCCCGACGTTCGGCGTGCACACAGCAGTAGATCCTGAATCACGTTCAGGATGACGCTGTATGTTATTTTTGAGGTAAGAGATTGGTGCGGTCGAGAAGACTCGAACTTCCACCCCTGTTACAGGACAGCGACCTCAACGCTGCGCGTCTACCAGTTCCGCCACGACCGCACTGCGCGATGATCTATCAGGCTGCCGGGGGGTGGTCAAGGCGCCTATGAGCGCAATATACAGATAAAAAACGCCCTAAAAACACTAGTATTCAGGGGTTTGCGCGGCAATCTGGCGCTTACCCCTTGCAGGTGCGCCTAGGGTCGCCCATAAAATCTGCATGCAACAGATTCCCACCCGCGATCAGATCGATTTTATCGCCCCGGATTTGGAATGGAAGATCAGCGATACGCCGGTCGACTACCCGGACGCGCTGGCGTTTATGGAGCAACGCGTTGCCGATATTCGTGCCGGCACCGCGCCCGAATGCATCTGGCTGTTGGAGCACCCGCCACTTTACACCGCCGGCACCAGTGCCGATCCGAGTGAGCTTTTGGACAGCCAGCGCTTTCCGGTTTATCAGACCGGGCGCGGCGGGCGGTATACCTATCACGGGCCGGGTCAACGCGTGGCCTATGTCATGCTTGATCTGAAAAATCGCGGGGCCGATGTGCGCTGCTTTGTGCACGATCTTGAAGAATGGGTGATCCACACCCTCGCCCAGTTCACCATCAAGGGTGAGCGCCGCGACGGGCGTGTCGGGATTTGGGTGCGCCGGGGCGCACCGGCCAATCCGGCATCTCGCGAAGATAAAATCGCGGCGATCGGCGTGCGCATTCGCCGATGGGTCAGCTTTCACGGCATCGCCATCAACGTCGAGCCCGATCTCGAACATTTCGCAGGCATCGTGCCGTGCGGTATCAACGAACACGGCGTGACGTCGCTTTGGGACCAAGGTATCACCGCGACCATGCCAGAAGTCGACGTCGCCCTGCAAAGCGCCTTTGCCGAGATCTTCGGCACCCCGGCGTCCTGCGACAACACGTGAGTCGGTCTGACGAGACACAGACCGGCATGGCGACGGACGATGTCGTCGATGCGCTGAATGATGCCGTCGATGCCTTGCTGCGCTGGAATGCCGACTGGCATGCGCCGTTCGTCGCCGGCCTCGACGAGATCGCCACACGACGCGCGATTGCACACAGCCTGCGGCATTTGGACGTCTTCGAAAACTGGTTCAATGCCCACAGCGACGACGGCATCGTCAATCAGCCGTCGATGCAGCGTCTTAACGAAACCCTGCTGGCGATCCGCGAGCGCGCGGCCAAACTCAGCGTTGCCGATGTGCGCAGCGACGGCGTCGAATACGCAGCGTTGATGCACGATGTACAAGGCTTCGTGACCCAGGCGCGCCGACTGATCAACGCGTTTGCAGTGGCGTCTTCGGAACTAGATGCATTGACCGGCATCCAAAACCGGTTGGCGATGCGCCACACCTTGGCGAACGAGCACGCACGGATGAGCCGCGGTGGTGCCTCTGCGGTCATCGCACTCATCGATTTGGATCACTTCAAGGCCGTCAATGATGCACATGGTCATGCCGGCGGCGACGACGTGCTGCACGCAGCAGCCGAACGTTTGGCGTCAAAGCTGCGTGGCTATGACCAACTGTTCCGTTATGGCGGCGAAGAGTTCTTGGTGATGATGCCGAACACCGATATGGCACATGGTCTGGTCGTCCTAACCCGTTTACGTGACGCCTTAAAGGCCACGCCGATCCGCCTCAAGACCGGCGCAGACATCACCATTACGGCCTCATTCGGCGCCGCAATCCTGAATGCCGAGCACCCCATCCAAGCCACGGTCGAAGCCGCCGACGCGGCACTTTATCAGGCAAAAGAAAACGGTCGTGATCGGGTTGTAGCGTCGGAAATGATTTGAAGGTACGCGCCGATTCCCGCCATTCTTGTTAAGGCCAGAATTCATTGCGCCCCTATGGACCCCCGCCTACGCGGGGGTGACAGTTTAATAGGGATGACGAATGATAATCATCGATCGTCATTCCCGCGCAGGCGGGAATCCATTTCGTGAACATGACTCACTTGGGATTAAATCGATGGCCACTTTTCGAAGCCCGACATGTTCACAGCCTCGATATCTTCGACCGTCACCTGATCGACACGGGCCAACGGCGGACCTTGCCGACAAAATTTGAGCATCTGATCAACGACGTCAGCGGGACCGGCGAACACTGCCTCGACGCGGCCGTCGCGCACATTGCGGACCCAGCCGCACAAATTCAGTCTAGATGCTTCTTGTTTTGTCCAGCCGCGAAACCAAACGCCTTGAACGCGACCCTCGATGTAAACGTGGACAGCGCGTTCAGACAAAGTGTCTCACGCAAATTCCATGATCACTTGATCAACGGTCAGGCTGGCACCGGCCTCGGCTTTGATCTCGGACACCACACCGTCGCGTTCGGCGCGCAGCACGTTTTCCATCTTCATCGCTTCGACCACACACAGCTCTTCGCCGGCTTTAATTTCTTGGCCGGCCTCGACGGCGACCGACATCAACATACCTGGCATCGGTGACAGCAAAAGCTTTGACGTGTCCGGCGGCTCTTTGACCAGCATCAGCGCATTGTGCTGGGCGGTGTGCGGCGACAGCACCAAAGCATCGGCTTGGAAGCCGCCCTGGCTGATGATGTAGGCGACGGTCGAGCGTACGACCTGGAAGCACATCGCTTCGCCATCCATCTCGGCGCGGAACATCGGCTCGCCTAGCTGCCAGTCGGTTTTAACGACCATCGGCTTACCGTCGATGTTGAGGGCGACGGTGCCGTCGTCGGCATCAATGATCGTCACCTCAGCCTTATGATCCGCAAACGAGACGATCCAGTCCGAGCTCACCTTGCGGCTATGACCATTTTGCTGACCGGAAATTTGCGCGGCGCGGGATTGATAGGCTGCGTGCATGACGGCAGCGACGGCAAAAAACATGTGTGTATCTGCGGGCACGGTATCGGTGGGATTAAAACCGTCCGGATATTCTTCGGCGATAAAGTTGGTGGTTAGGCGACCTTCCAAGAATCTGGGATGGCTCATCAGCGCGTTCAAAAAAGCGATGTTGTGTTGCACGCCTTTGATCAGAAATTCGTCGAGCGCGCGCTGCATGCGTTTTGCCGCGCTGGCGCGATCCGGCCCATAGGTGATCAGCTTGGCGATCATCGGGTCGTAGTACATTGAAATTTCGCCGCCCTCATAGACACCGGTATCGACGCGAACGTCGTCTTCGGCGACCGGCGGGCGATAGCGCACCAAACGGCCGATGGACGGCAAGAAATTACGGAACGGGTCTTCGGCATAGACCCGACTTTCCATCGCCCATCCGTTGAGCTTGATATCTTTTTGTTGAAACGGCAGCTTTTCACCGTCAGCGACACGAATCATGAGTTCCACCAGATCAAGACCGGTGATGTATTCCGTCACCGGGTGTTCAACCTGCAGCCGCGTATTCATTTCTAAAAAGAAAAAGTTCTTATCTTTGTCGACGATAAACTCGACCGTGCCGGCGGAATGGTAGTCGACGGCAGCAGCCAACTGCACCGCCTGCTCACCCATCGCCTTTCGGGTTTTCTCGTCCAAAAACGGCGATGGCGCTTCTTCAATCACCTTTTGATGGCGACGCTGGATCGAGCATTCACGCTCGCCCAGATACACCGTGTTGCCGTGCTTGTCGGCAATGATTTGGATTTCGATGTGGCGCGGGTCTTCGATGAATTTTTCCACGAATACGCGGTCGTCACCGAACGAAGATTTCGCTTCGTTGGTGGCACGCAAAAAGCCGTCTTTGGCTTCCTCGGCATTCCACGCGATCCGCATGCCTTTGCCGCCGCCGCCTGCAGACGCCTTCAACATCACCGGATAGCCGATCTTGTCAGCGACTTTTACCGCTTCGGCGGCATCGGAAATCGCGTCCGGATGGCCAGGCACGCAAGATACGTTGGCAGCGTTGGCGAGTTTCTTCGACGCGATCTTGTCGCCCATTGCAGTGATCGCTTTGGCGCCAGGCCCGATAAACGCAACGCCGACCTTGTCGAGCGCTTCGGCGAATTTAGTATTTTCCGAGAGGAAGCCGTAGCCCGGGTGCACGGCCTCGGCGCCGGTCTGTTTGACCGCGTCCAATATGCGGTCAATCAGCAGGTAGCTCTCGTTGGTAGGCGCCGCGCCGATGTGCACGGCTTCGTCGGCCATTTGCACGTGCAAGGCATCTCGGTCGGCATCGGAATAAACCGCGACCGTCGATATCCCCATGGCGCGCGCGGTCTTCATGACCCTACAAGCGATTTCACCACGGTTGGCAATCAGTATTTTCTTGAACATCGTCCTATTGTTCCCCTGCCCCACTTTATGCGCTTATTCGGACTGTTGCTTACCTCGTTTTGTACAATTTCACCTCAGCGCTTCATGAGACCGTCAAACAGCCCCATTACCCAGGCCACATGCAGAGCCAACACACTGCCCCAGCCGACCATCGGCAAAACGAACCAGGGGTCTTCGGGGCTGAGGAAATAATTCAGCGGTACCAAGGCTACCATGACGACAAAATATCCGAGCAAATGCAGCACGAATCCATGTAGGCGATGGCGCGCTTGGGGCGTCTTTTCGTCGTCAGGTGTCACGGTCATCATTGCGTATCATCAATCTCGATAATCAGGCTCGTCCACATCTAAGATATCCATAATCCCACGAAGATGTTTGTCGACCAAGGGCAGATAATCATCCCATTGCCGCGCCGTCTTTTCGGCGACCTCAGCAGAGACCGGGTTTAGCGGTTGGCCACTGGCATAGGCAAGCATTTGCGTTTCGCACGCGCGCTCCAAAAAATACATGCTGTCGAAGGCTTCGGCGACAGTATCACCGATGGTCAACACACCATGATTGCCCATCATCATCACTTTTTTATCGCCGAGCACGCCCGGCAGGCGCTCGGCCTCTTCGCCCAAGCCCATACCATCGAACCCGAAATCATAAGCGACGCGCTGATAGAACCGCATGCACGTCTGCTCAATCGGCAAGATCGTCGGGTCTTTGAGTGTCGAGAGCGCCGTCGCATAGCGCGGGTGCAGATGCAGAATGCAGCGCGCATGAGGCAGTTTGCGGTGCATTGCACCGTGGATCGCAATCGCGGTCGGGTCCAAGCGATCATCTTCGTGATCAATATCATCTGCGTTGATCCGCAGCAGATCACTGGCTCGCATTTTCGAAAAATGCACCCCGAACGGATTCATCAAGAATTGCCGAGCATCGTTCGAGACCGCAAAACTGATGTGGTTGGCGATGCCCTCATGCAGGCCGATGCGTGCGAACCAACGGAACGCTGCGGCCAATTCAACCCTGGCCTGCACCTCGAAATCGGACGCATTCAATGAGGTAACATTCGCATGAGTATCCATCGAGGATTTCCTTTTTAGGCACGAAATTAAAGGATTTTTGGTGACCATCATGCCAACACTGAATAATTTTTCACGGAATCGCAAGAAGATGCAAAATGCTCACATTTTACGCGGCCCAAAACGGATATAGACACGTAAAGCATTATGTTGTTTTTGAGGCAGCAAAAGGCCATACACGCGGAACCACCTTAATAACCAATGATTTTTTCAAAAACGAACGTAAAATGGAATAAATGACAGGCAGGCAAATGGCAGAGTTAAACCCAGATATCGTCGCCCAGGAAAACTGGGAACTCATTATTGAGAGCCTAGACCGATTATCCGAAGGCATTACCATTATCGACCGCGACGATAAACTCGTACTGTATAATATGCGCGCTGCCGAATATCTGGGCATTACCGACGACATTAACGTCGGGGTTTCGCTTAATGACTTGATGGGTATTAAGAAAAAAGACGGCAAAATCGATCCGGGCTCGTTGCTGATGCAACAGCTTGATGCATCGCGCGAGAACAAGCCGCAATTCTTTGAACGCGAGATCGAAGGCGACCGCATCCTCAGCGTCCGCGCCAACCCCATCCCAGGCGGCGGCGTGATCACGCTTTACACCGACATAACCGAACGTAAGGCCTTCGAACGGCGCCTGATCGAAATGGCAACGCGCGACGAGTTGACGGGCCTTGTGAACCGGCGTGAGTTCTTCACCCTCGCCCACCACGAAGAAGAACGCGCGAAGCGCGAAGGTCACATCGTTAGCGTGATGATGATCGATGCGGATTACTTCAAAAAGATCAACGATACCTATGGACACGCAGCAGGCGACGACGTGCTGCGAAATTTGGCCGACAACTGCCGGAAGATTTTCCGAAAGACCGATGTGGTCGGGCGCTACGGCGGCGAAGAATTCTCGGTCATCCTGCCGGGTGCGCAAGTCGACATGGCCAAAGTTATTGCCGAGCGATTGCGCAAAGCCATCGAGGAAAGCGTCGTCAAAAGCGACAAAGGCGACATCACGTATACGGTCAGCATTGGCATCGCCAGTGACATCGGTCGCGCGGTCAAAGTCGAAGAACTTCTCGACCGCGCCGACCGCGCGCTCTACACCGCCAAAGCCCAAGGCCGCAACCGCACCATCTTTGATACGGAGATTCCATAAACGATGCCTCGCGCCCTAACCCTTGCAGTTGCACAATCCGGCCCCGTGCAAAAAGCGGATTCACGTGAAGCAACGCTGGAGCGGCTTTGCGTAATGCTACGCGACGCCGCCCAACAAGGCGCAGACGTGGTGGTCTTTACCGAACTTGCGCTGACCACGTTTTTTCCCCGCTGGTACGCCGAAGACCGGACCGAAATGGCGCATTGGTTTGAAACCCAAATGCCCGGCCCGAATACGCAACCGCTTTTTGACCTAGCCCGCGATCTCGGCGTCGGCTTTTATTTGGGTTATGCCGAGCAGACCGCGGACGGTCATCACTTCAATACCTCGATCTTGGTCGATAAGGCCGGCAACACCGTCGGCAAATATCGCAAAGTCCACCTGCCCGGCCATCTCGAATTCGACCCCGACCGAAGCTTTCAACATTTAGAAAAACGCTATTTTGAGCCAGGTAACTTGGGCTTCCCTGTATGGGCGACGGACGGTTTCGGCGTGCCGGCGAACCTCGGCATGTGCATCTGCAACGACCGACGCTGGCCGGAAACGTTTCGGGTCATGGGACTGCAAAGTGTGGAACTGGTGATGCTCGGATACAACACGCCGTCGGCGAATTCGCAGGATGCCGACGAAAGCATCGAGCAACGCAAGTTTCACAATCGTCTAACCCTGCAGGCCGGCGCCTACCAAAATTCAACCTTCGTCGCCGCCGCTGCAAAATCGGGCAGCGAAGATGGTCATCATCTGTTTGCGGAAAGCTGCATCGTCGCGCCCACTGGCGAACTACTTGCGGTGACCGAAACCGAAGATGACGAGGTGATCTTGGCGCAAATCGACTTGGATGATACCGCATTCGGCAAGACCAGCGTGTTCGATTTTGCCCGTCACCGCCGGATTGAGCACTACGGATCGATCACCGACCAAACCGGCGCAACGCCGCCGAAAGGTATTTAAATCAATATCTTATTTGGCACAGCCAAGCTGACTAGGCGGCCCGTTCTTTTTGCCTTAAGATAGCCAAAAAGTCGTCATAATAAGATGGCATCATAATTTGGGACGGGCATCATGCTCGCTTGGGGAGATATAGCCATGTCGGCAAACGACGTGACCTTTAGGCCCGCCACACGCGCAGATGTGCACGTGATCGCGGCTCTATTCAGAATTTCATCAGAAGGCGTCGCGGACTATCTCTGGTCGACGCTGAAGGGTCCCGAGTTCGAGGGGCTTGACCTAGTTGATATCGGCGCGCTTCGCTATGGTCGCGAGGGCGTCGATTTTTCGTATCAAAACTGCGACATCGCCGAGATTGACGGCGAACCCGTCGGCATGCTGCATGCATACCCCATGGGCGATGACGTCGGCCACGTGGATGATGATATTGACCCCGTACTGCGCCCTTATGCCGAATTGGAAGAACCGAGAAGCTTATACGTTTCCGGCCTCGCCTTGTTCGACGATTACCGTGGCAGCGGCATCGGCACTCGGCTGCTGGACTTTGCCTACAAACGTACGCGCGCCGAAGGCCTTAAGAAAATCAACCTGCTTTGCTTTGAGCAGAATCAAGGCGCCTATCGTTTATATAAACGTGAAGGCTTCAAAGACGCAGCCCGTCGCGCCGTCGTGCCCCACCCGATGATCCACAACACCGGCGACGTGGTGCTGATGGTGCGCGAAAACTAAGAGCGCGTTCAGTCTTCGCGTCATGATTCCGGATAAAGCCGATAGCCTTTCCGGGAAGTTGCAGATATTTTTCAAGTCGCCATTATTCCTAACTGCGTCATCCTGAACTTGATTCAGAATCCACGGTTACCCCGGCACGGAAGCTTGGGTGTTCGCACAACGGTAGATCCTGAATCAAGTTCAGGATGACACATCAGGCGGGTTCAGGGTACCGACTTACGACAAGCCGCACGCCAACACTAAAGCGGAATGTTGTCGTGTTTTTTCCAGGGGTTTTGCAGGTTCTTTGTTTTCAGCATGCGGAGCGACTTGCATAAGCGCTTACGGGTTGCGTGCGGCATGATCACATCATCAATGAAACCGCGCGCGCCGGCAATGAACGGGTTGGCAAAACGGGTGCGGTATTCTTCGGTGCGCTTAGCGATTTTATCGGCGTCACCAATATCGCCCCGGAAGATAATCTCAACCGCGCCCTTCGGACCCATCACCGCGATTTCGGCAGACGGCCAGGCGAAGTTCACGTCGCCGCGCAGATGCTTTGAACTCATCACGTCGTAAGCGCCGCCATAGGCTTTGCGCGTGATCACAGTGACTTTCGGCACCGTCGCTTCGGCGTACGCAAACAGCAGTTTGGCGCCATGCTTGATGATGCCGTTAAATTCCTGAGAGGTGCCCGGCAAGAAGCCAGGCACGTCGACGAACGTCATGATCGGAATATTGAAGCAGTCACAAAAGCGTACGAAACGAGCGGCTTTCTTCGACGAGTCGATATCCAAGCACCCGGCCAACACCATCGGCTGGTTGGCGACGATACCCACCGTTGAACCTTCCATGCGCGCGAAGCCGATCAAAATATTGCCGGCATAATTGGGCTGCAATTCAAAGAAGTCCCCTTCGTCGACAACCTTGGTGATCAACTCCTTCATGTCGTAAGGCTTGTTCGCGTTGTCGGGGATCAAGGTGTCGAGCGACATCTCGATGCGATCGTGGGCATCGGGGGTCGGACGGTGCGGCGGTTGCTCGGTGTTGTTGGCCGGCAAGAAGTCGATAAAGCGGCGCAGATACAACAGGGCTTCCATGTCGTTCACGAACGCGCGGTCGGCGACGCCGGACTTGGTGGTATGGGTGATCGCACCACCCAATTCTTCGGCCGTCACGGTTTCATGGGTAACGGTTTTGACCACATCGGGACCGGTCACGAACATGTAGCTGGTGTCTTCGACCATGAAAATAAAGTCGGTCATTGACGGCGAATAAACGGCCCCACCGGCGCACGGCCCCATGATCATAGAAATCTGCGGCACCACGCCGGAGGCCAACACGTTACGCTGAAATACTTCGGCGTAGCCCGCCAAGCTGTCGACGCCTTCTTGAATGCGCGCGCCACCGGAATCGTTAAGACCGATCACCGGCGCACCGACCTTCATCGCCTGATCCATAATTTTGCAGATTTTATTGGCGTGGCTTTCCGACAACGAACCACCGAACACGGTAAAATCTTGCGAGAACACGAACACCAAGCGCCCATTCACGGTGCCGTGCCCGGTGACGACGCCGTCGCCGGGGGTTTGCGTTTCCTGCATCTCGAACTCGGTACAACGATGCTCGACAAACATGTCCCATTCTTCGAACGAGTCCTGATCCAAAAACACATCGATGCGTTCGCGCGCCGTCAGCTTACCCTTGGCGTGTTGCGAGTCGATCCGCTTTTGACCACCACCAAGGCGCGCGCGTTTGCGGCGCTCTTCAAGTTCGGCAATGATTTCCTGCATCGGTGTCTCCCCTATTATTCCCCTGGCTTGCCCCCACACGCAGCCGTTGGGTTATCATGGCAAAAATTAGCTGCGGTGCAAGGCGAGGTAGCGATCCGCTGCCGCGATGTCGACGCGGAGCGCCTGCAAGCGGATTTCCGCCTCGCGGTCCAGACCCCACAATTCTTTTTGATAATCCTCGTCCAGCTGCGCCGCTTCGGTCGCGGCGTCGACGTCCAACGCGCCTTCGACCACGGCCAGCGCCAGTACGACCGAGTTGGTCGCCTGCGTCAGCACCGAGACCACCGCCAGTTCGTGTGGATCATATGGGCGCAGCATCTCTGCAACCCGGTCCAGCGCGGCTTGATCTTGTGGGGTCGGCAAGATCGACGTGGTGACGGCCAACTGAACGCTGTGGGATTCCGCCAGCCAGTCCAACGCCGGCTGCCAATGCTTGGCCTGACGTTCGGCCAAGTCCGCCGGTGTCTCAGCGCGATAGCACACCAGATCGGTTTCGGCGTAGCGCGCGATGCCTTTTTCAATTTCGGCACGCTCAGCCGCTACGCGCTCAATCGCCGTGCAGGCAATCTGCGTCAGCGGCATGGTGTGCGGGCGGATATGCTCCGCTTGCGCGTCCCACTCGTCGGCAATCGCGGCTGCTAAGGGCGCTGTTTGCACGGCAAGATCAAGCCTGCCCGGCGTCTTCACCGGGCGCCCGTCCAAGGTCACACTATACGGCGCCGTGTCACCCTGCACGCTGACCGTTTCGTAGAACCGTCGGCGCAAACCGGCGGTTTTATCATCGGCCATGGCTCAGTTACCAAATAGGGATTTCAAACCCTTGGTAACGTCTTCAACCGGATTGCTGCTTTCGGTCGGCTGTTGGGCAGGCGCGCTGCCGTCGCCCGAGCTTCCGGAAGTACCGCTATCGACACTTTCCATCTTACCGGGGATGACCGTTTTACCAGCCAACGCCGGCGTGCAGTAATCGGTGGTATCGATGGCATTCACAGCCCGATTCACAACGCTTTCCGCCAACAAAGACAGCCCCATCGTCGCAAAAGCCGCTGCCCCTTTGGCGACCGTCGTCGCCGCGTTGCCGACAAGCGCTGCTTTATCGAGCGCCCATTCCGGCTTTAAGAATGTGCCCGTGATCGCAATCGGTACGATGGCGGCACTGGCAAGGCTGGTTTGTTTCGCACGTGGGTCGACCACAAGGTTGAGTTTTTCTTCACGCAGATCAACGACGCCGACACCAATCGCCGACAAGCTGCCGGTTTCAAACACGATCGCCTTGGCGCTGGCGATACCTTCCTTGATGTCGAAGTTTACGACACCGCATTTCAAGGTTTTATCGTCCTTAGAGTTAAAGCCCGGCAATACCGACATCACATCCGAGGACGCGAAGTTCAGCACACCGCTATCGATCTTACCGTTTTCAGTTTTCACGAACAGGACACCGTTCAAAGATGCCATCAATGCGCGCACGGAAACGCCTGCCCCGTTGACGTCAACGTTTGCATCCAGTTTACCCTGCGCGATATCCGTCATGCCTTGCTGCTTCAACAACTCACCGTAATCTAAGCCAACCGCGCTGAGCTTAGCCACCAACTGCGGCACGGACACAGCGCCGTTCAGCCCGACCTTGCCGCCGATCTTAGTGCCGGCAACGGTCGCCGCCAGCGGATCAACTTGCAAGTTGCCGTCTTTCAGCGACAAGCGCACCGAAAGATCGTCAATCTGATTGCCGCGCACGATGATCTTCTTACCATCAAAGCCGAGCTTGGCGTTGACCGCCTTCAACCCGTCCAACGGCAGCGGATCTTTCGGGAACACCCGGCCATCGGCTGGTGCCGATGCTTTTACAGATGAGTCTGACTCGCCAGGCGGCAGGATTTCGTCGAGGTCGATCAAGTTCGACGTCAGCGACGCATCAATGCTCGGCTTTGCCCCGCCGAGCGAGACCGTGATGTTGCCTGCCAAATCGGTTTTGCCAAGCGTCAGCGTCATGCCGCCCAAGGTTGCGGTTTTCCCATCAAAGGCGACTTTGGATTTGAGGTCGAGTTTATCCGCACCCATCGCCGGCACGTCTTTGACAGCCGGAACTAATCTTGCCGCTTGGGCAAGAGTTTGCTTGATCGATGCAATGCCGACCTCTAGATCGCCATTGACGCTGATGGCGCCACCGGGCGTACCCAGTGTGCCTTTGTACGACGTGACCACACCAAGCGCTGCTGCTTTGAGATCCACCGGATATACACCTTCAGGGTCGGTCATCTGCGCGATTGAGCCCAACGTGCCTTCCAGCGTAAAAATGTTTTCGTTCAAGCTGCCTGTAGCAGCGACTTTAACCGGCGCCGACGCTGAGCCCGCAGCAGCAGTGAACTCATCTAAGGCAACCCGGTACTCTTCACCCGTCACACCGTCTTTATAGGTAACGTTAATGTCCCGCATCACGACCTTGTCGACCGAGGGCAGCGTGGTTGCACTGCCTTCACTCTCGGCCGGTTTATCTTCGGCCTTGGCACCCATTTCCCAGTTACCGACCCCGTTTTTATCGGTCTCGGCTAACAGGTCCACACCCTCGACCAACAGACGATTGACGACAACTTGGCCCGACAACAACGGCAGCAGCGACACTTCAGCAGCGAAGCGCTTTATCGTCACCATGTCGGGACGCGAGCCCCAAGTAGCGTTGGAAAATGAAACACCATCGACGGCAATCGCCGGCGTCAACGAGATTTCCAGGTTCAGGTCGCCGGCGATCACAAGATCGCGCCCGGTCGCCTTTTTGGCTTCTTCCGCAATCAGGCCTTTATACTGATTGAAATCCATCTGCGATAAAATCGCGATTCCGGCAACACCGGCCGCCACAATGACGACAACCAGCGCACCAAAAATTTTGAGCCACTTATTCATGAGGTGATCTCCTCTGAGATTCGGATGATTGGACCGATTTCGGCCATACTATTCAAGACGGCTTGCGCACCCGCGCACCGTAATTCCTCAGGCTCGTGATAGCCCCAACTGACACCATAGCCGCGCACGTTTGCAGCGCAGGCCATCGCAATATCGAATGTCGTATCACCGATCATAATGGTATCGGCGGCCGCAACCCCTGTTTCATTCATGGCGCGTAACAGCATATCAGGGTCCGGCTTGCCGCGCGCAATATCTGCGGTCTGCAACGTCACGAAGCGATCACCAATGCCGTGCTTATCGAGCGTCGCCTCAAGACCGCGCATGGACTTGCCGGTGGCAACCCCCATTAGACACCCCGCATTATCGAGCTTATCCAGAATATCCAAAACCCCCTCAAAAAGCGGCTCTTCCATGTCTTTATCGTGCCGAACCCGTTGCCATGCAGTCGAATATGCTTCGACCATCTGCTCAATCGGCGCGGCGGCGTCGTCTGCTAACACGGCAATCGCTTCTGCCAGCGGCAAACCGATCACCCGGCGCACATGCCCAAGCGGCGGTGGCGTAAGTTCTACAGCTGAAAAAGCACGGTCCATACAAGCGGTAATTGCGTGCTGGCTATCCACCAACGTGCCGTCACAATCAAACACAACAAGTTTTATCGGCAACGACATAGTTGCGGGCAAAGTGAACTCCATAGCGGTATATTCCGCTGATTTATGATTATCGTTACCTTACTCGTCGCAGGCCAAAATCACAACGCGTGATAGCGGTAATTACCTGGGGAATATTTCGCAGTAAGCCTTGATTATTGGCGCTTAACAACGGCACAATATGTCTCGAAAAGAAAAAGGAACGTGGAAGGCTGCTTTAAAACCTTCATGACGCGTCCATCGGGAGGGCTATCTGTTCAGAATTCAAACTGAGCATCTGCGCGTTGCACGGCGGCAAACAAGATCACACCAGATCATTCATTTGGTCGGATTAACGTCCACGCCCACCAGATGCTTTTTAAACTTACTTTCATCCTACGACACAACAACATTGGGGACTAATCATGAAATTCCTTAAATTCGCCATGGCTATTGCACTTCTGCCGTTGCTGGCAGCCTGTGCCGCCGGGCCAAACACCGACGCTACCATGAAAATGGCTAACAAAGGCAGCGCCTTCGACAAGGCCCTGCAGGCTGAATATGTCGTCCTCGCAGTTGCCGAAGCTAAAGAGTGGGACACCGAAGACGCTAACTATTTCAACAACAAAGCCATCACCGCCGCAAACGGTGAAGACGTTCAGCCGCAAGCAGTTGATGAGCGGACCATCGTTGGCGACGTGAAGTGGGAACTCGAAGCCGCACGCCAGGCGCTCCGCGCCGAACTTTTAGGCGGCAGCAAGGAATGGGCACCGGCTGAATCGGCACGTGCTCAAGCCATGTTCGATTGCTGGCTCCAGGAAGAAGAAGACGGCCCGAAGAAAGATGCCGACGCTTGCAAAGCAGCTTTTAACGAAGCCTTGAACAAAATCCCGGGTATGCGTCCGGCGATGATGATGAAAGCTATGCCGAAAGCGACCAAAATGCCTGGTCCGTTCGTCGTGTATTTCGACTTCGACAGCTTTGATCTTTCCGCGACTGGCGAAGCCGTTGTCAAAGAGGCCGCTGAAGCCGCTCAGGCAGCAGGCGCATCGAAAGTCATCGTGACCGGTCACACCGACAAAGCCGGTAGCGACGAATACAATGCAGGCCTGTCGCGTGCACGTGCCGCCAGCATCGGCAACCAACTGATGCTGAACGGTGTCGCACGCGACATGGTTGAGCGTTCGGCCGCCGGTGAGTCCTTCCCGGAAAAAGCAACGGCTGACGGCATGAAAGAGCCGCTTAACCGTCGTGTTGTGATCTCGCTCACGCGCTGATCCACGAACGCATTACGAAACAAGACGCCGGGCCCTTGCGGGTCCGGCGTTTTTCTTTGTGCGATGAAACGATGGTCGGCAAGCAAAAGCCGACGATGACCCCGACGACACCGGCAAAGACCACCACCGCCTACGCCTTTGGGTCGGCCTAAAGCGGACTTTCAGCGGTTGCGGGATCCAACACCGTGTCGTCTTTAGCTCAATTTTCATATAGGAAGTGCACCGCTCAGTTAAACGGCTGTCTCTGGTCACATCGGAACGCGACACAATTAAAAAAAAGGTCGACATATGTCACCACATGGCAGCCCTCCGGGGAAGTGTGAGCGTCTCGGGAAATACCCGGGGGCGATGGAGTTAATTGCAGCGAATCCGCGCGTCATAGCCGGCTTCACGCTCGTACCACGACGGGCGCAGGACCAACCCGAATTCACCTTGCCCGACTTTCTTGGCTGGCAGTCGGAACGTTGCCTTTTGACCCGCCTTCATCCGTATAGAACGACGAACGATCTGCATGTCGTCGTCAATACGCACGATTTCAATACTTGCGAGCTTCGTCCAATCGTCGCCCTTATTGACAAGGGTAAACGTTGGGTTTTCACCGCTGCATTCATACGTCACCTTGATGGAAATGGGATCACCGTCCCCGATGCTCGCAAGTTCGACATAAACACGCTCAGCAAACGCAGGGCTTGCGACGAACAGTATTGCGGCAGCAGCAGAGAGAACTTTCCAACGAGCGAACATAATTGACACATCCAAGTAGCTACAGAATCGATGTGCAAACCGTATGCTCCGAACCTGATAGTTACCTGACGTAAAGAAAACTGCGTTGAGGTCAGCTTGGCGTGCTTTTAATCTCGCACGCCTTTCAGCACACGCTCATCAAGCGTTGGGAACTTGATGGAAAAGGTCGCGCCCCCCCCCGGCGTGTCCGAGATATCGATCTCGGCGCCATGCGCGTCGGCGATCGCCTTGACGATGCTCAGGCCAAGCCCTGCTCCTGCCCCCCGGCGATCGTTCTGCGCAAACCGTTCAAACAAGATGCCACGCTGATCTTGAGGAATGCCACGACCTTGATCAATAATACGCACGATCATCGGGTCGCGCTCAATGACGATGCGGACTGTCGATCCACGTGACGAATACTTAACCGCGTTCTCGATTAAATTACGCATCGCGTGCTCAAGCGCACCGGCGTCGCCACGGACCCATATTTCTCCGCTGTCCCCATCTAATTCGAGCATGCGGTCTTCTTTGAGCGCCATCGGCACCAACGCCGATATGACATCCACCACAATCGTGTGCAGATCAACGTACACATTTTGCGGCAACACTAAATATTCATAGCGCGTGAGTGTTAAAAGCTGTTCAACCATGCGCGCCAGCACATCGACCTCGTGTTTCAATGACTTCACTTCCGGCGTCTTGCCGAGATTATCCAGATTTGCACGCAGCACTGCCAAAGGAGTACGCAGTTTGTGCGCAACGTTCGCAGAAAACTCTCGATGATGCCGCGCGCTTGTCTGCAAGGCTTCCATGGCGCGCTTCAGATCGGAGATGTCGTGCGACATCATCACGGTGCCGCCGTCAGGCAGCCTTTCTTCATCAACGTACAGCCAGCGACCGCCACTCAACATTTGCTCATAAGGGCCGCTGACAGCACGCCGACGCTGCAACCGATCCTTAATCCATTGTTCGCCGTTCTCTAAGGCATCCGGATACCGCCCGGCCTCAAGCTCTTTCCGTAACAGCGCTTCAAAATCCGCACCCGGGCGCGACGCCTCTTCAAACTCCCGATTGAAGTCCCGGAAACGCGCATTCGAAATAACCAATTTATCGTTTTCGTCATAGAGTGCGAAATAGCCGGACAAGACCTCAATCGCATCGGCCAGGCGGCTATTTGCGCGTTCAACACGGACCAATTCCGTTACGTCTTTGGCGATCCCGGTCGCACCCAAAAAGTCACCGCTTTCATGATCAAAGCGCGGCAAAGCGGAAACCGCGAAATGACGCGCCTTGCCGTCATGCCCTTCGGCTTCAAAATACACATCGCGGAATGGGCGTTGATGATTTGGTGCCGACACGGGTTGGCCATCTTGAACAAACCGCCCGATCTGATCCAGACGCTGCCCTGTAACTTGGACCGGATGAATGCCGAGGCGGTCGATCATGCGCTCAGAAACGTACGTCAGTGCGCCATCGGAATCAGTCTCCCAGACCCAGTCCGAGATCAGTCGCGTCATATCTTCGAGCCGACGAAATGCCTCTGTCGCTCGCTCGTTTTGAGAGCCGGCGATTGAAGGCCAGTTTCTCGGCTTACGCTGCATTGTAGTCCTTCAAGCGAACCTCAAGCTCGCGCAATGCGCCCAGATAATCAGAACCCCGATGCCACATTTTCAAAACTTCGATAGCAGCCTTACGCGGCGTGTGCTGATAAAATAAACGCAACGTCGGCA
This sequence comes from uncultured Rhodospirillales bacterium, assembly GCA_963974935.1. Classification (GTDB taxonomy): domain Bacteria; phylum Pseudomonadota; class Alphaproteobacteria; order Rhodospirillales; family Casp-alpha2; genus UBA4479. The sequence continues at coordinate 158,477 of CAXBEV010000006.1, forward strand.
AATCCGATTGGATGTCTTCTATGTTCCCGGCCTTCGCCAGATGAGCAAGTTCAAAGAGTTTCAGAAACTCGTCCTCTGACATCCCGATCGCGCGACACGCAATAGCAATTCCTTCGCCGCCCGGCTCGAAAAGCAGGCGTTGAATGAGATGCTCCCGAAGCTTCGACACCTTCGCGAATAAAGCAATAAATAAAGACACTTCCCCCTCACTCAAGGCAGACAACAACATCTCAACGTTGACCAACCCCTCGTCTTTAAGCGAGTCGGCGAGCGTGGAGACTTTGCTTTTCTTGGGCCTGGTGGTGGCCGAAATTTCTTCCGTCGTAACCTGCTCTAAAAGTTCGTCAACGATCGCTTGGTCTAAATTAAAAGATTCGATGATGTGCTGACGAAGGGCCGCCGTGACCCACAAAAACATCCGCTTTGCCAAAGCCGGATCAAGCTCTTCTCGATGCAAAATCGGCTCTTGAAAACTGTCGACACGTTTCGACTGCTCAACCAAATATTCCATGGCGTTCGCAGATATTTTTGCGTTCGGGTTTTTCAAGAGTGAGATGATGACCGGCTCGTGGCCACTTTCCACCAACGCATCGGATACTTTTTCCGAAACCGACTTGCGCACGGTAATTGCCAGCATGTGTTCTTCGGTGCGGTGCTGGATGACTTCAATGAGGTCTGCATCGCGCAGTAAGCCGGACTTCGACAACATGGGATACGCAACACTAATCTGATCGTTCGCCAGCGTGATTGCAAGATCACGCGGTACATCCGCCATCATGGCCAAGCGGCCTGCAACGGATTGACGCACCGACACTTCAATTTCTTTGATGATCGATTGAAGAATGCCGTACATCAGCGCCCGCTGATGATCGCTCAGCACCCCAGTCGACTCGTCAAACAGATCGATCACAATTTGCGACAGACGCGTACGGCTCTCGGCTGACTTTTGACGTGCCAGTTTCATCAAGTATTCAGCGTCGAAATCAGCGTGTCCTTCTTCAGTCATGATGGACCATCTTCTCCCGATAAAAGGTACCCAACACCCCGGATCGTGTGCACGCTGACGTCTGCGCCAGCACCGATCAGGCGTTTACGTAACCGTGACACATGAACTTCAACCGAATTTGATGATACTTCCTCGTCGAATCCGTAAATCTTATCCTCAAGCACGTCTTTCGGCACAACCCGGCCCTTGCGGCGCAAAAGCTGCTCCAGCACCTCCATTTCGCGTCTGGAAATCGATACGGTTTTTTCATTGATTCGAACTTCGCGCGCGGTGGTATCGAATTCGATATTGCCTTCTTGCAGCACCGTACCCAGCACGCCACCAGGCCGGCGCAACAACGCCCGCACCCTGGCCACCAGTTCTTCCATAGCGAATGGCTTGAGCATGTAATCATCGGCGCCGGCGTTCAGGCCTTTGACACGATCTTCCACCGCATCACGTGCGGTTAAGATCAGCACCGGCGTCACATCGCCGTCGTCACGCCATTTTTTTAAGACATCCAGACCATCTTGGTCGGGTAAACCAAGATCAAGCACGACGGCATCGTAATCAACGGTGCCCATCGCCGCATCACCGTCACCGGCACAATTCACGGAATCAACCGTGAAGCCACCTTTCTCAAGGCCTTCCTTCACAAATAACGCAAAGCGTTCGTGATCTTCTACCAACAATAGGCGCAATTCGCCCCCTTATCCGGTCAGAATATATAAAACCGTTCCATGGCTAACATCGTCAACCACATTCAAAAAACCGCGCGCATCCATAGACTTACACAGTTTATATGACGAATCTACACGTTTGCGCTCATCCGGCAAGCGACTGTACGTTAAAGATCAATGGGCTCAGCTTGCTCATCGGATTGATGAAATCCCAAGTGCTGGAAGGTATCCAACATATGCACGGGCAACGGCGCAGTAATATCAACGCTACCGCCACTGGGCAATGGGACACGCAACATACGCGCGTGTAAATGCAACTTTCGCTGAATGCCGTGGTCATAGAGCCCGGCCTCGCGCGGTCCATATTTACCGTCGCCCAAAATCGGGGTACCGATCAACTGACAATGCACGCGTAATTGATGCGTCCGCCCGGTCAGCGGCTCCAATTCCAGCCAAGCAGCCTCTTTACCTGCGCGGTCAATGATACGCATCCCGGTCTTGGCCGGCTTGCCGTTACTGTGGTCGACCTGCACCAGATCACCACGATCCCCTGCGCGCTTCGCCAAAGGCGCATCAATCATACCCTCGGCCCGGTCCGGCACGCCGATCACAACGGCCCAATATATCTTACGGGTTTCGCGCAGTTGAAACGATTTTCCAAGTGCGGCCGCTGCGACCCGAGACCGCGCCAACAGCAACACACCGCTGGTGTCGCGGTCTAAGCGATGCACCAAACGCGGGCGTTCCTTGGCCCCGAACTTCAAGCGATCCAACGCGCCGTCGATATGCGTGACGGTCTTAGAACCACCCTGCACCGCCAGCCCGTGCGGCTTATCCAGCGCAATGATGTCGTCATCTTGATAGAGAATTCTGTCTTTGAGATCATCACCAAGGCTTGCCGCCTTCGCCATGTCCATCCGACCACCAATCGCACCGCTGCGACCACTGCCGCCCTCACCTTTTGCCGTCTCGTCGACATCAATGTTCGGTGGAATGCGCACTTCTTGGCCTTCCGAGACCCGGTCGCCGGCTTTCGCCCGCGCCCCGTCCAAGCGCACTTGGCCGGTCCGCAAAAGCTTTTGCAGCTTACCTTGCTTGAGGTTGGGATAACGGCTCCGCAGCCAACGGTCCAGCCGTTGCCCGCCTTCGCCCGCGCCCACGGTAATCATACGCACCCCGCTCATGATATCACCAAACGTGTGAGCGTAAGCCCGAGCCACAACGCTGCGATGCTGGCGATCACGGACACGGCGACATATGCAAATGCAGCCCCAACCTCACCGCGGTTCATCAGCGTCAGCACATCTAGCGAAAACGTCGAGAACGTGGTGAACGCACCCAGCACGCCGACGACGATCATGGCGCGGAGTTCCGGGCTCGGCGACCAAACCAGCGCCGACGCCTCAACCATGGCGCCCAAGATGAACGAGCCCAAAATATTCACGGTGATGGTCCCAAATGGAAAGCCGTGCCCGAACATCGTGCCTACGGCGGACATCACGGCAAAGCGCCCGACCGCGCCGACGGCGCCACCCATGGCCACAAAAAGTAAAGTCGAGGCGTTCACGTGTCTGAGTCCTTTTCGGATTTTTTTGAAGCTGCGGTCTTCTTCTGACGCAGTGTATCCCAGTACTGCAGGCGTTTGGCAATCTCGCGCTCAAAACCCGTGTCTTTTGGACCGTACAGCTTTTGCCGACGCATACCGTCCGGAAAGTAATCCTGGCCGGAAAAACCGTCCTCCGCGTCATGATCATACGCATAGCCGGCGCCGTAGCCGATGTCTTTCATTAATTTCGTCGGCGCATTCAAAATATGCTTCGGCGGCATCAACGAGCCGGTTTCCTTGGCCAGCCGCTTGGCCGCCGATTGCGCCCGATACGTCGCGTTCGATTTCGGCGCGGTGCCCAGATAAATGATACACTGCACGATCGCCAGATCCCCTTCGGGCGAGCCCAAGCGCTCGTATGCCTCCCATGCTGCAATCGACTGCGTCAATGCGTTGGGGTCGGCCATGCCGATGTCTTCGGACGCAAACCGCACCAGCCGACGCGCGATGTAGCGTGGGTCCTCCCCGCCGGCCAGCATCCGCGAAAACCAATACAGCGCCGCATCGGTGTCTGAGCCCCTGAGCGACTTATGCAGCGCGGAAATCAGATTGTAGTGCGCTTCTTGGCCTTTGTCGTAAATCGGTTGGCGGCTTTGCACGGCAGCAGCCAACTGATCCGGCGTCATCGGCGCCGCATCTTTTGGGACCGCCATCAGTATATCGGCCATATTCAACAGATAGCGCCCGTCACCATCGGCCATGGCCCGCAACGCGATACGCGCGTCTGCGTCAACCGGCAGTGGACGACGCTCAGCCTCTTCGACTCTGCCCAACAAAAGCTCGAGCGCATCGTCATCCAAGCGCCTGAGCACCAACACCTGAGCCCGCGACAACAGCGCTGCATTGAGTTCGAATGAGGGGTTTTCCGTCGTCGCCCCCACCAAGACCACGGTGCCGTCTTCGACGAACGGCAGGAAGCCGTCTTGCTGCACACGGTTAAAGCGGTGAATCTCGTCGACGAACAATAGCGTCCCTTGACCCATTTCCCGTCGGCGCTTCGCCTCTTCGACGGCTTTACGCACGTCTGCAACGCCCGAGAACACGGCTGAGAGCGGCGTAAAGGCCAAGGCGACCTCTTGCGCGAGTAGACGTGCAATCGTGGTCTTACCAGTCCCTGGTGGGCCCCAGAAGATAACCGACGCCAGCTTCCCCGACGCAATCATGCGCCGAAGCGGGCCTTCGGGGCCTAGAATATGATCTTGGCCGACCACAGCATCCAGATTTGTCGGACGCAATCGATCAGCAAGCGGACGCGGCGCATCGGCTTCGAACAAAGTGCTCAACGCACGGGTCCCTTATCCGTTGTTATCTGAGGCCGGCACGTGCCGGGTTAGCGTAAATGCGCAGCAAAAAATTCCGATGTGCGCTCGCGAGCCAACTGAGTGGCTTCCGGGTCGTAGTGCTCGCCCCCCTTCCGCGCGAACGCATGATCTTTGCCTTCATAGTCAAACAACGTCGCCATGCCGTTGCCGTCCAGGGCGGCATGCACCTTGGCTTGATTTTCTTTCGGCACGAAACCGTCCTCAGTCGCGATATGCAGCAGTACGGGTGCCTTCAGCGGCTCAGACACATGCTCTTCGAGCATCACACCGTAATAGCCGACAGCGGCGTCAGCCTTGGTGCGGGTTGCGGTCAGGAATGCCAAGCGACCGCCCAAGCAGAAGCCGACCGAACCGACTTTGCCGGTGCACGCATCCATACTGCGCAGGTGTTCGATGGTGGAATCTAAATCATCAACGCCTTTATCCAGATCAAAGCCGTTGAACAGTTCGAACGCACGCGCCCATTCGGCCTCGGTTTGATCGGTGATTTGAATACCTGGCTCTTGCCGCCAGAACAGGTCCGGGCACAGCGCCACATAGCCCATGGATGCAATATCATCGGTAATTTCGCGCATCACCGCGTTGACGCCGAAGATCTCCTGAATGACCACCACGCCTGGACCGCTGCCGCCTTCGGGCAAGGCCAGATAGCCGGAAAACGTGCCGCCGTCTTTCGCTGAAATCGTGACGTCTTGACTGCTCATGGCTGAAATCCTCTCCGCTAAATAGGTAAATGGAGTTTATCGTATCGCGCTGTATCGGCCAAGGGACGCCCCGTTAGCCTCTAAATATCATGTCGTAGGGTTTGCCGTCCCGCTCGACACGAATGCGCCATTCCGCACCGCCGTCTTTGACCGCATCGCCGATATCCGAAACTCGTGCCACGTCATGACCATTAATCTGCCTGACGATGTCGCCCGGATGGAACTTTAGCCGATCGGCAACGCCGCCCCTGCGGATTTTCAAGATAACCACGCCGCTGTTAAAGGGATTGAGATTGTGCCGCTCGGCAATCGCCGGCGACAGATTGGCGACCACGGCACCGGCTAAGGGATGGGCGCCCTTCAATTCCGTGAGTGCGGCTGCGGGTTTATTGGGCGGCGGCGTAAGATCCGTCGTTAACGCCAGTGTTTCTGCGCCTCGACGAATCCGGAGCACGGCTTGATCGCCGACCGGCAAGGTGGCGATACGATATGCTAACTCTTCGGGACTAAACACGTCATGACCGTTGACGGCCAAAATGATGTCGCCGGGCTTGAGCCCTGCAGCCCCTGCCGAGCCTTCCTCGTGTACTTGATTAACAATGACGCCTTGTGGCACCCGCATACCGATTGAGCTTGCGATATCAGACGTGACCTTTTGCCCGTAAGCGCCGAGCCACGGCCGTACCAAACGCCCGTCCGCCGTCATGCCGTTGACGACGGCGCGCACCATATTCGACGGCACCGCAAAGCCGATGCCGAGCGAGCCGCCGCTTTGCGAATAGATCGAGGTATTCACCCCGACCAAGCGCCCATCCATAGATACCAAAGCCCCCCCGGAATTGCCGGGGTTGATCGCGGCATCGGTCTGAATAAACGATTTTAAAATCGTGTCGGTGGCGATGGTCCGCGCCACGGCGGAGACGATCCCACTGGTCACGGTTTGTCCGACGCCGAACGGGTTGCCGATGGCGAGCACCAAATCCCCGACTTTAACGTCGTCAGAATCCATCAACTCAAGCGCCGGCAACGCTTCGCCTTCGGCGTTGATCTTCAAGACAGCCAAATCGCTTTTATCGTCAGAGACCACCAACTCAGCCTCGAACTGACGCTGGTCAGAGAGCACGACGATGACCTTGTCCGCGCCCTCAATCACGTGTTCGTTGGTGACGATTAGCCCGTCCGAGCGCACGATCACACCGGAACCCAAGGTGTTCTGCCGCTCGCGCTTGCCCTTTTCGAGGGACAGACCAAAATCCCCGAAAAAACGGCGAAAAAACGGATCGTTAAAAAGCGGCGTGACCTGACGGTTGGTGATGATCTTACGGGTATAAATGTTGACCACCGCCGGTGCTGTTTTCTCCACCAACGGCGCGTACGACAATTGCACCTGCATATGGTTTTCCGGCACCTGACGCTGCTGCGCCCAAGCACTCGGCACCAAGATCAAGGTGAATAATAGAACACTGATAATTCGCTGCATAAACGTTAAATAAGCCACACTACCGCCTCTGTCGATGCCCTAATCCGCAAAAGAAAGCCGGCGCCCTAAAGATCGGCGGCGCCTTTTGCATCAAGATCACGGTCGACGAGTTCAATCACGGCCATCGGCGCGTTGTCACCTTAGCGTTAGCCCGCTTTAAGAACCCACGCATAGCCGCCCGGGTGATCCGCATAACCGCTCAGGTCTGAACGTAACGTTATACCCTCAAGACATCGAGAGGTGGTCAGCGGACGCTCACCCGAAATTTCACAATTATTGACTAATAGTGTGCCGATAGAAGATGACTTTTTAGCGGCTCATTTCGGCACAAATTGACCCGAAACAGACTTTAACAAAGATCAGGTCACAGTCCTTTCGGGAGGAAAAGCCACGGTTACTATTGTCCCCACGCCTAACTCACTAGAAATACTTAAGATGCCCTGATGCCGCTTTGTCAGTTGTTCTGATATAAAGAGTCCTAATCCTGCGCCCTCTTTCTCGTGAACTGTGGCATCGGCAAGTTGTTCAAAGGGGTGGAGGACTTTCTCTATATTTTCTGGTGCAATACCAATTCCGGTATCAATAACCTGTATTGATATTCCATTTTCATGCGTTTGAGCGGCTGTAAATGTAACTGCCCCACCTGCTAGGGTGAACTTAATCGCATTTTCCAATAAATTGATAATAATTTGCTTTATCCTCATACGATCAGCGTAAATTTGCGGCAAATCAGAGGGTAATTCGTTCTTTAATAACACTTGCTTGCTAGAGGATTTCCCCAAGGCAAGATGAATACATTCATCTACAATGTCCTGTAATGAAACATTCTCTTCATCAAGGTTAAATTCTCCGGATTCAATTTTTGAGAGATCAAGAATTTCTGCAATGAGTCCCAATAGGTGTTCACCAGCACTATGAATTATAGCTACATATTCCTCATTCTTGGGGTGTCCCAGCGGTCCATATGTTTTGGTAGAAAGCATATGAGAAAAGCCAATGATGGCATTAAGTGGTGTACGTAATTCATGGCTCATATTTGCTAAAAAACTGCTTTTTGCTCGATTAGCATTTTCAGCCAAAATCAGGGCCTCGTGCAGTTCTTCTTTACTCGCCCTCAGTTGGCCTTCCACATGAGACCTAACCTCAACCATTTTTTGGAAAGTTGCGGCTAAGTCTTTGATGTCTGGGTCACTTGTATTGGCGCCAACATAAGAAAACTTACCATCTCTAGAATATTTGGCGACTTGTTCCGTCAATATTTTCAGTGGCTTGCTCACATGAAAACCGATGAATACTGAAGCGGCAATCCCCAACAATGTGACCAATAAAGCGATTGTCATTAACTCGTATCTGGCAAAGGCTAAGATGGAGTTGGTTTCTCTTTGATTAACACCGATATGAAGGTGGGCATCCATACCCTCAATGAGCGGGGCAATGAAATCATGGATTATTTCACCATCCATCAAATAACCAGATGATGCTTCATGGTCCTCCGCTTGCATGTGTTTAATCAGCACTTTTGGAAACCCGTTATCGAAGGTATGAGTGAAGAGGTGTCCTTCAAAGTTTGTAATGAATATATAACTGATAGCTTCTTCGTTGTTAACGATCCGACGCAGAAGGGCTCTGGTCTCAAGTTGATCGCTATCAATGATGTTTTGGGCAATGCTTTCGGCGACGGCACGAACCAAAGTCCGTACCCACTCCACCTGTGATTCCTCGAGCTTGTCACGAAGCAAGACATCTTGGCTCCTTACGAGAAGGACACTCATGACGAGGGTTACCGATATCATGAGGAAGATGATTTTAGTCCGGAGCCTCATTGAGATAACGCTCCGTTTCGGGCCTTACCTTCCCCTCCAATTATCCCTAAATTTACCAGCCAATTTTGAAGTTCTATATAATCGTGCCCTGTGCTAGCGCGAAAACCGTTCGGCATTTCTGTATTGTTCCAATGATAAAGAGCCTTCTTATCGCGACCCAATGGATCAAAATCGACCAATGCTCGTCTGATTTTATCAATGATTTCCTTAGGCACATCTTTATTGGCGGCAATTCCACTGGAAGGATAATAATCAGATAAATACAGTATCCTGACTTGTCCTTTTTGACTTAGGTTTTTAGCCATTGTGTCTTGCATGCCGCAGGCATCTGCCCTGCCTGTAACAACCGCATTCGCACAATTGCGATGAGACCCAGTGTATTCGAATGCGGAAAGGTCCTCTAGAGATATGCCCCTTTTCTTCAACGCAATGCGGGGAATTAGGTGTCCCTGTGTCGAGGTCAAGGACCCAAATGCAAAACGCTTCCCCCTTATCTCATCAAGGCTTTGAATGGGGCTGTTCGATGCAACCACGATTGCGGACTGATATTCTGCTTTTCCAAGTTTATTGACGCCCCGGGCGATGGCTTGAACGGCATATCTTTCTTTAGCCCTAACGTAAGAAACGGCCCCAATTGCCGCGAAATGAACCCTACCTAACCCGACATCCTCAATAATAGATGAATCTTTTGAAGTAAATTTCAGCTTGAGTTTCAACCCTGTAGCACGTGACAAATAGTCAAGAAAGGGGAGGTACTGTCGAGCATCCTCCAAAGGGCCAGACCTCAAGTCAAACCCAAAATAGAATACCTTATGGTCAGTTTTTTTGTCCTCAATTAAACGGTTGAGTTGTTCAATGCCGATGATGTCATTGAGGTTTATTTCTTGGCGTTCGGCAGCAAATGCATGATCACCAAGAGGTAAAAAGACAGATACTACGAACCAAATCATTAGAATTCTTATTCGATAAAAATCCCAATATTGGTGAATCACAGCATAGTCCCCCTCCCTGCAGAAAAACTTGACGCGAGAACCGAACAGGATACCAACATTCTGGACTTTTGTCATTTACACAAAAGAGTAGTCTGGATTTGGCCCTTAGCCGAGCATAAATTATCACGCTCATAATGACCGTTACCGTTTTACAAACCGGACGTTTGCTCAAGTCCAGGGTGACGCTGGATTTGCATCATCATACCGCAAAACAAAACGGCGCCCGAAAGGGCGCCGCTTCACAAATACGTTTTGCCGCTAGGCTTTTATGTCTCGGCGTCATCCATCTCAGCTTCCGCTTCGACGCGGGCACGGTCGGCGGCGCCTTTTGCATCGGGATCACGATCGACGAGTTCAATCACGGCCATCGGCGCGTTGTCACCATAGCGGTAGCCGGCTTTGAGGACGCGGGTGTAGCCGCCCGGACGGTCCTTGTAACGCTCGGCCAAGGTCGAGAACAACTTGGCGACGATCGCATCATCGCGCAGGAACGAAAATGCGCGGCGACGGTCATGCAGGCCACCCTTTTTGGCGAGCGAGATCATGCGGTCAGCAAAGCGACGCAATTCTTTCGCTTTCGGCAGCGTAGTTTTGATCTGTTCGTGGCTCAACAACGACACCGTCATGTTGACGAACATGGCTTTACGGTGTGTGGACGTGCGGTTCAGCTTACGGTAACCACTGGCGTGTCTCATATCTTAGGCTCCTTCATCATTGCCCACGCGTGCCATTTTACCCGCGGGCTTGTTACTTGGTTCTTGCGGGCGGCGACATCATGCCACCGCCCGAATTCATTTTCCCGATGATCAGAATGGATCTTCGAGTTTCTTGGCCATTTCTTCAATGTTTTCCGGCGGCCATTCGGAGATTTCCATGCCCAAGTGCAGGCCCATCTGCGACAGCACTTCCTTGATCTCGTTCAAGGACTTACGGCCGAAGTTCGGGGTCCGCAGCATGTCGGCTTCGGTCTTTTGAACCAGGTCACCGATGTAGATGATGTTGTCGTTCTTGAGGCAGTTGGCGGAACGCACCGACAACTCCAACTCGTCAACTTTGCGCAACAAGTTACGGTTGAACGGCAACTCGTCACGGCCTTCGTCGATGATTTCGCGCGACGGCTCTTCGAAGTTGATGAACAACTGCAGCTGATCTTGCAGGATTCGTGCGGCCAAAGCGACCGCATCGTCCGGCGTCACGGCACCGTTGGTGGTGACGTCCAAGAACAGCTTATCGAAGTCGGTGTCTTGACCAACGCGGGTGTTTTCCACCTTGTACGACACTTTGCGCACGGGCGAGAACACGGCATCAATCGGAATCAGGCCAATCGGGCTGTCGTCTGGGCGGTTTTGCGATGCAGGCACATAGCCTTTACCACCTTCGACGATGAACTCCATGCTCAACGTCGCGCCTTTGTCCAGGTGACAAATCACCAGATCAGGATCCATGATTTCAATGTCTGCGCCGGTGTCAATTTGACGCGCAGTCACTTCGCCGGGCCCTTCGGCCTTGAGGACCATGCGTTTGGGCCCTTCGGCATCCATACGCAAGCCCATCGACTTAATATTCAAGACGATATCGGTTACGTCCTCACGGACACCAGCAATCGAAGAGAATTCGTGCAATACGCTATCGATTTGAATAGCGGTCACCGCAGCACCTTGCAGCGACGACAGCAATACGCGACGCAGTGCGTTGCCAAGGGTCAGACCGAAACCACGCTCAAGCGGTTCGGCGACGACACTTGCCTGACGCGACGGATCGCCACCTGGCTGAATATCGAGTTTCGACGGTTTAATGAGTTCTTGCCAATTCTTCTGAAGCACTTCCGGAACCTCGCGCTCACAAAGTTAGACGGCGCCTCTGCTTTGCGCAGGACGTCGCCTTGATACGTACCCGGGACGTGAGTGCATGCTTAAGTCATACATCAACTGCCCCGCTCGACTGTCGCCCGGTCCGCAATTACCGGGCTTGTTGGGTTTTAAACCCGACGACGCTTCCGCGGACGGCACCCGTTGTGCGGGATCGGGGTCACATCACGAATAGCGGTGATGTTGAAACCGACCGACTGCAACGCACGAAGCGCTGATTCGCGACCGGAACCCGGCCCCTTAACCTCAACTTCGAGAGTTTTCATGCCGTGTTCCATCGCCGCTTTACCGACGACTTCACCGGCAACCTGTGCCGCATATGGAGTCGATTTGCGCGACCCCTTAAAGCCTTGCGCACCTGCCGAAGACCAAGCAATCGTGTTGCCCTGGGCATCGGTGATGGTGATGATGGTGTTGTTGAACGTCGAATTGACGTGCGCGGTACCTGCCGCAATATTTTTCCGCTCGCGGCGGCGAGTACGCGTCGCTGTTGCTGCTTTGGCCATGATAATTCGCCCTTAAGCTTTCTTCTTGCCGGCAATCGGCTTGGCCGGGCCCTTGCGGGTCCGGGCGTTGGTGTGCGTGCGCTGACCGCGCACCGGCAGCTGCCGGCGATGACGCAGACCACGATAGCAGCCAAGATCCATCAAGCGCTTGATGTTCATGGCCGTGTCGCGGCGCAGTTCACCTTCAACGGTGCAATCTTGATCGATCAGATCACGGATCCGCGTTACCTCGTCATCGGACAGGTCGCTTACGCGGCGGTCGTGAGCGATGCCACAGGAATCGCAAATTTTCTTGGCCGTGGTAAGACCGATCCCATGGATGTAGGTCAGCGCAATAATTGCACGCTTTCCTGTCGGGATATTAATACCAGCAATACGCGCCAAAGCTCGCACTCCTTAAACTTTGGGTCGAAGTCCACAGACACCGGGTGATTGAAGAGCGCGGATTATATTCATCACGCGCCGCAAGTCAACTCAGATGTGCGTCTTTCGTTCCCTGCCCATTAATCCAAAATGGCGTACAGATCTTTCGAAACCGCTTCGATTTTCTGCATACCATCAACTACCTTCAACGCCCCTTTATCCCGATAGTACGGGATGATCGGAGCGGTTTGCTCGTGATAGACGGCGAGCCGCTTTTTCAGCGTCTCGGCGTTATCGTCGCTTCGTGCACCACCGGTTTCGGCGGCGCGTTGTTCAATACGCGCAAAAAGCGCGCTTTCGTCGACTTCTATGCTGATTACATGATCCAGCTTCAAGCCTTTTTTCGCCAGCATCGCATCCAAGGCCTCAGCCTGCGCAACGGTGCGCGGGAAGCCGTCTAAGATGAAGCCGTTTGCACAATCTGCTTCTTCGATTCGGTCTGCGATGATGCTGACAACCAAGTCATCAGAGACCAATTCGCCGCTGTCCATCACGGATTTTGCTTTTTTGCCGAGATCGGTACCCGCAGCAACAGCAGCTCGCAACATATCGCCAGTCGAAAGTTGCACGATGTCATAACGTGAAATCAAGCGTTCGCACTGCGTCCCTTTGCCGGCACCCGGAGGGCCCAAAAGAATAATGATCATGTTTTGCGCCCCCTCAGTTTCGACTTCTTGATCAAGCCTTCATACTGGTGTGCCAACAAATGTGACTGCACCTGGGTGACCGTATCCATGGTCACCGTAACGACGATCAAGAGGCTGGTACCACCGAAGTAGAACGGCACGGACCAGCGGGAAATCAAAATTTCCGGGATTAAACAGACAATCGCCAGATATCCGGCACCGACAACGGTCAAACGAGTCAAAACCCAATCGAGATAATTCGCGGTGTTCTTACCAGGACGGATACCCGGAATAAAGCCGCCATATTTCTTCAGATTGTCGGCGGTCTCAGCCGGATTGAACACAACGGCGGTATAGAAGAACGCGAAAAACACGATCATGCCGAGATAAATAGCCAGATATAGCGGCTGACCACGGCCCATATAGGCGGCGACCGTGCTCATCCATTCCGGCCCGGAACCGGCCGAGAATTGAATGATGGTGATCGGCAACAGCAAGATCGAGCTTGCGAAAATCGGCGGAATCACGCCGGCCGTGTTGACCTTCAACGGCAGGTGCGAAGTGTCGCCGCCAGACATTTTATTGCCGCGTTGGCGCTTCGGGTACTGGATCAGAATCCGGCGCTGCGCACGCTCAACAAACACAATGAAGAAGATCACGACGACCGCCATCACCAGCAAGCCAATGATGATCGCCGTCGACAGCGCACCGGTGCGACCCAAATCCAAGGTCGCGGCCAAAGCGGTCGGCAGTTGCGCGACGATACCGGTAAAGATGATCAGCGATATTCCGTTGCCGACACCGCGCGCCGTGATTTGTTCGCCCAGCCACATCAAGAAGATCGTGCCGCCGGTCAGCGTGATGACAACGGTCATCCGGAAAAACCAACCCGGATTGTCCACGGCGACAGCGCTGCCGGACGTCATCCCTTCAAGGCCGACCGCGATACCGTAGGCTTGAAGGATACAAATCAGCACCGTTAGATAACGGGTGTATTGGTTGATCTTCTTGCGGCCGCTCTCGCCCTCTTTCTTCATCGCCTCTAGGGTCGGCGAAACAGCCGACATTAGCTGCATGATGATCGAGGCCGAAATGTACGGCATGATGTTCAACGCGAAAATCGTCATCCGCGACAACGCACCGCCGGCGAACATGTCGAACATGCCCAAGATACCGCCGCCAGTCTGGTTGAACATGTCTTGCAGGATCGTCGGGTCGATCCCCGGAATCGGCACAAACGTGCCCAACCGATAGACAATCAACGCACCCAGCGTAAACCAGATACGTTTTTTGAGTTCCGTCGCCTTCGAGAAGGCGCCGAAATTCATATTTGATGCAAGTTGTTCGGCGGCGGAAGCCATGCGCTGTTATTCGTCCTTAACGGATTCAGTTTCGGTCGGCATATTGCCGTCCATGATAGCGGCGTATTTCGCCTGACGCTCAGCCGACACACGCTCACGCTTGCGGCCTTTGCCGGCAGGACGTGGCTTCTTCTCGACCACGGTGACAGAACCACCGGCTTTCTCGACGACCGCAATCGCGCCCTTCGAAGCGTGACCGATATCGAGGGTCACTTTTGTCGACAATTCGCCGCGCGCCAGCAAGCGCACACCGTCTTTAGACTTGCGTGCAACACCGGCAGCAACCAAGTCGGCACTGGTGATTGCGCTCTTGGCGTCCACGGTGCCTTTATCGATGGCTGCCTGCAGCTTACCCGTGGTCAGCTCGGCAAAATCCTTGGCGAACGGGTTGTTGAAGCCCCGCTTCGGCAGACGCCGGTGCAACGGCATTTGACCGCCTTCGAAGCCCAACAGCGAAACGCCACTTCGGGACTTCTGACCTTTTTGACCCGCACCCGACGTCTTACCGGTGCCCGAGCCGATACCGCGGCCGACCCGTTTGCGGGCCTTACGCGCGCCCTCATTATCGCTGAGTTCATTCAATCGCATCGCCAAATTCCTCTTGCGTGCCGGGACGGAAAGCCGTGCCGGCGCCTTATACGTGGGAAATAAGCTTGTTAGGCTTATTCCTCAACCCGAATTAGATGTTTCACGTGGTTAATCATGCCGCGTACAGACGGCGTGTCTTCCAGTGTCCGGGTCCGGCGCATCTTATTCAGGCCCAAACCCTTCAGCGTCTCGCGCTGAACGCCCTGGCGCCCGATTGCACTGCGGATCTGCGTGACCGTGACGGTCTTTTTCTTGTCAGCCATCTTATACGCTCCTGTTACTCGACCGAAGCGCCGGCATCGCCGCGCCGTGCCACGATGTCGCCAACCTTGAGCCCGCGACGTGCGGCCACCGAACGCGGCGACTGCAATTGCTTAAGGGCTTCAAAGGTAGCCTTGATCATGTTGTGCGGGTTCTGCGTACCGTTCGACTTGCAGACCACGTCGGCTACACCCATCGTCTCGAAAACCGAGCGCATTGGGCCACCTGCGATGATACCGGTACCCGGAGGTGCCGAACGCAGGATCACCTTACCGGCGCCGAAGCGACCAGCAATATCGTGATGCAACGTGCGACCTTCGCGCAACGGCACACGGATCAGCGTACGCTTCGCTTGGTCGGTCGCTTTGCGGATCGCTTCCGGCACTTCGCGTGCTTTACCGGTGCCGTAACCGACACGGCCATTACCGTCGCCGACGACCACGAGGGCCGCGAACGAGAACCGGCGACCACCCTTGACCACCTTGGCAACGCGGTTGATGTGAACAAGCTTGTCTACGAGCTCATCACCCTCTTCCGTACGGTCTCGGTTATCCCGATCCCGGCCACGACCACGGTTGCCGCCCTTGCCGCCGCGATCTGGTGAGTTTCTATCTGCCATTGGTCGTCTCCTAGAAGCTCAGGCCGCCCTCACGGGCGCCGTCTGCGAGCGCTTTAACGCGCCCGTGATATTTATAGCCGCCACGGTCGAACATGACGTCATTGACGCCCTTTTCGACGGCGCGCTTGGCCACCAGCTTACCGACTTCAACCGCAGCACTGCGGTCGGCACCGGTTTTGAGGTTTGCACGAAGCTCTTTATCGATGCTGGAAGCTGCCGCCAAGGTGGCGCCGCTTTTATCATCGATAATCTGTGCATAGATGTGCTTACCGGAACGGAACACCGAGAGGCGTGGCCGACCCGAACCCACCTTGCGCATACGCGAACGGTTGCGCATCGTGCGGCGGTTGAAGAGTGCTTTTGCGTTCGACATCTTACTTCTTCTTTCCTTCCTTACGGAGGATATATTCGTCAGCGTACTTAACGCCTTTGCCTTTGTAAGGCTCAGGCGGACGGTAGCTGCGGATTTCCGCCGCGACCTGACCAACGCGCTGTTTATCGGCGCCGGTGATCACAATTTGGTTCTGCTCAGGCACGTCAATTTTGATGCCGTCTGGGATCGGATAACGAACCTCGTGGCTGTAACCGAGCTGCAATACGACATCCTTACCCTGTACGGCGGCACGATAACCAACACCGTTGATTTCGAGCTTGCGGGTGAAGCCTTCGGAGACCCCAATAACAAGACCGTTGATCAAGCTCCGTGCTGTACCCCACATTTGACGGGCACGCTTGTGGCTTGCCAGCGGCGTCACCGTAACCTGGCCGCCGGCCTGCTCGACCTTAACGTCATCGGTGAGCGTCACCGACAGCGCACCGAGCTTGCCTTTTGCGGTCACGACATTGCCGGCCATTTCGATGGTCACCCCATCGGGAACCTGAACCGGGTTGCTTCCTACTCGCGACATCGTATCAATCCTCAACTAAAAGCTTGGTTTCGTGCGGCGGCCTTAGAAGACCTGGCAAAGAACCTCGCCACCAACATTTTGGGCTCGTGCCTCGGCATCCGAAAGCACACCACGCGGCGTCGACAAGATCGCGATACCAAGACCGTTGTAAACGCGGCCCAGATCGCTCACGCCGGTATAAATCCGCCGGCCTGGCGTCGACACGCGGCTCAGGTGACGAATCACCGGATCGCCTTCGTGGTATTTCAATTCGATCTTGATCTCCGAAATTCCGGTCCGTACCTCGGCTTCGGAGAAGCCGCGGATATAACCTTCACGTTTCAGAACTTCAAGAACGTTGCGGCGAAGCCGCGAATTCGGAGACACTACCGAGCCTTTACGCGCCTGTTGGCCGTTCCGGATCCGGGTCAGCATATCGCCGAGGGGATCTGTCATCGACATCCGTCTATCTCCCTTACCAGCTCGACTTGACCATGCCCGGGATCTGACCAAACGAGGCCAAGTCCCGGAGCTTGATCCGGCACAGCTTAAATTTCCGATAGTTGCCGCGCGGACGCCCGGTCAACTCACAACGAAGGCGCTGACGCCCAGGTGCCGCATTACGCGGAATCTCGTTCAGCTTGAGGCGCGCCTCGAACCGTTCTTCCGCCGACAGACTGACGTCCTTTGCGGTCGCTTTCAGCCGGGCGCGGCGCGATGCGTACTGCTTCGCCAGGCGCTCCCGCTTCTTGTTCCGCTCCACAGAGCTTTTCTTAGCCATTACGCTCTACTCCTCTCGCCGCTCAATTTGAGAACGGCATGTTGAACGCCTTCAACAGCGCCTTAGCTTCGGCGTCCGTTTTGGCGGTCGTGCAGATGATGATATCCATCCCGCGGATTTGATCGACCTTGTCGTAATCAATTTCCGGGAAGACGATCTGCTCTTTAACGCCCATCGAAAAATTACCACGCCCGTCGAAGCTCTTACCGTTGAGCCCACGGAAATCCCGTACGCGCGGCAACGCAATGGTCACCAAGCGATCAAGAAATTCGTACATACGCTGGCGGCGCAACGTCACTTTGCAGCCGACCATCATTTCTTCGCGCAGCTTAAAGCCGGCGATGGATTTCTTTGCATACGTGACAATCGGCTTTTGGCCGGCAATCAGTTGCAGGTCGGTCAGCGCGCCTTCCATCTTTTTCTTATCTTGGCTGGCTTCGCCGACACCCATGTTGATGACGATCTTGTCCAAGCGAGGCACTTCGAGGCGGTTCGCATACGAGAACTCCTCGGTCATCGCAGGCACGATCGTCTGGTCATATACTTCACGCAAGCGTGGGGTCATGGTCTTACTCTCCTCGCTCAAGCGTCGATGACTTCGCCGGAACGCTTAGAAAAGCGAACCTTGCGGCCATCATCGAGCGTCTTGAAACCGACGCGGGTCGGCTTTTGATCTTTTGGGTCGACGTGGGCGATGTTGGAAACGTGAATGCTCATTTCCTTTTCGATAATCCCACCAGCCGAATTGTTCGACGGCGCCGTGTGACGCTTCACCTTGTTGATACCTGAAACAATGACACGGTTCGCCGTCGGCATGGTCTTCATGACCTCGCCAGTGCGACCTTTGTCACGACCGCTCAGGACCACAACTTGGTCGCCCTTTTTAATCTTACTCGCCATCACAGCACCTCCGGTGCAAGCGAGATGATCTTCATGTAGCGCTTGGCACGTAACTCGCGGGTCACAGGGCCAAAAATACGCGTACCGATCGGCTCGCCTTGCTTATTGATCAACACAGCAGCGTTGGTATCGAACCGGATCGCCGAGCCGTCTTGACGGCGGATGTCTTTCGCAGTCCGTACGATGACGGCCTGAACAACATCGCCCTTCTTGACGCGACCACGTGGAATAGCGTCTTTCACAGACACCACAATCACGTCGCCGACGCCGGCGTATTTACGCTTCGAACCACCCAGCACCTTGATGCACTGGACCCTCTTGGCGCCGGAATTGTCGGCAACTTCAAGGTTCGATTCAGCCTGAATCATGTTCCGGTTCCTCTATCTGGACAACCGCGCTTAAGCGCTGGCCGTCACAATTTCCCAACGCTTATTCTTCGACAGCGGGCGACATTCTTGGATCGAGACTTTGTCTCCGACCTTGCAGACGTTACCCTCGTCGTGCGCTGCGTACTTTTTCGACTTCTTGACGTACTTCTTGTAAAGCGGGTGCATGATCCGACGCTCGACCAGCACGGTCACCGTCTTCTCTTGTTTATCGCTCACAACGACGCCTTGCATGACACGTTTCGGCATGTTGTCGTTCCTTACCCTTTGGCCTGGGCAGCGGACGACGTCCGCTCACCGAGGATTGTCTTGATGCGCGCGATGTCGCGCCGCACGGTCTTTTTCTGGGCCGTATTCTCCAGCTGACCGGACGCGGCTTGAAAACGCAGGTTGAACGCCTCTTTGTGGAGGTCGATCAGCTGCTCTTTCAGCTGGTCGTCGGTCTTGGTACGGATATCCGTAGCTTTCATCGCCTTAACCCTCATCACCAAGACGCGTCACAAAGCGCGTCTTGAGCGGAAGTTTCGCCGCTGCCAGCTCAAAAGCGCGCTTGGCAACATCGGGCGTAACCCCGTCGATTTCGAACATGATCCGACCCGGCTTCACTTTGGCGACCCAGTATTCAACCGAGCCCTTACCTTTACCTTGGCGAACCTCGGCCGGCTTTTGCGTGACCGGCACGTCTGGGAAGATCCGGATCCACACACGACCGGCACGCTTCATGTGACGGGTCATGGCACGACGTGCGGCTTCGATCTGGCGCGCGGTAACGCGTTCAGGCTCAACAGCTTTCAGACCGTAGGCGCCGAAATTAAGATCGGTGCCGCCTTTGGCCATGCCGTGGATACGACCTTTAAAAGCCTTGCGGAACTTCGTTCTCTTTGGAGACAACATCGCTTTAAACCTTCCTCAAGCCCGCTTTAACGTTGCGGCTGCTGATCGAGTTGCAGCCGTTCCATCGCCATCGGATCGTGCGCCATAATGTCGCCCTTATAGATCCAGATTTTGACGCCGCAGATACCGTATGTGGTCTTTGCTTCGCACGCGCCGTAGTCGACGTTTGCGCGCAGCGTGTGCAACGGCACACGACCTTCACGATACCACTGCATCCGTGCGATTTCGGCACCGCCGAGACGACCGGCACAGTTGATACGGATACCCTGGGCACCCATCCGCATTGCCGACTGAACCGCACGCTTCATGGCGCGACGGATCGAAACACGACGCTCCATCTGCTGTGCGACGTTTTCGGCAACGAGTTGAGCGTCAACCTCGGGCTTACGAATTTCGACGATATTCAGGTGAACATCGGCGGTCGTCATTGCAGCGATCTCGCGACGCAGGTTTTCGATTTCCTGGCCCTTACGACCGATCACGACACCCGGACGCGCGGTGTGAATGGTGACACGCGCTTTCTTTGCCGGACGTTCGATCACGACCTTTGAGACACCGGCTTGCGCCAATTTCTTCTGCAAAAACTTCCGAATACGGATATCTTCATGCAACATTTCGCCGTAGTTACGTTCCGCGTACCAGCGCGAATCCCACGTGCGGTTGATGCCGAGACGAAGCCCGATCGGATTGATTTTCTGACCCATTACGCCGTCTCCTCGCGCTCGCGCACAATCAAGCGCATGTTACTGAATGGCTTTTCGATGCGACCGACACGACCGCGTGCACGGGCGCGGAAGCGCTTCATCACCAAGGCGCGACCGACACTTGCTTCGGCAACGTACAGCCGATCAACGTCGAGCTGATGGTTGTTCTCGGCGTTTGCAATCGCGCTTTCCAGGAGTTTCTTCACATCCTGAGAAATACGACGTGACGAGAACTGAAGCTGCGCCAATGCCTTGCCGCAATCCAGACCGCGAATGCTTTGCGCGACCAGATTGAGCTTACGGGGCGAAACACGAAGCTGTTTGGCAAATGCCATTGCTTCGTTATCGCTGAGCTGTCGTTCTTGAGCTTTTTTGCCCATGATTACGCCCTCTTCGACTTTTTATCGACGCCGTGGCCGTAGTACGTCCGGGTTGGCGAGAACTCGCCGAACTTGTGACCGATCATCTCATCGGTAACGTTCACCGGAATAAACTTATGACCGTTATAAACGCCAAACGTGAGACCGACGAATTGCGGTAAGATCGTCGAACGACGCGACCAAGTCTTGATGACCGAGCTGCGGGTTGCCGCACGAGCGGTTTCTGCCTTCTTGAGCAGATACCCATCGACGAACGGGCCTTTCCATACGGAGCGTGGCACTGTTCCGCCCTCCTCTATTTTTTACGGACGTGCCGGCTGCGCATAATCAGCCGATCCGTCTTTTTGTTGCTGCGGGTTTTCTTACCCTTGGTAGGCTTACCCCAAGGTGAAACTGGGTGGCGACCGCCGGACGTACGGCCTTCGCCGCCGCCATGCGGGTGGTCGACCGGGTTCATGGCCACGCCGCGCACTGCAGGGCGTTTACCCAACCAACGCTTACGACCGGCTTTACCCAGGTTGATGTTTTGCTGATCCGGGTTTGACACCGCACCAACCGTGGCGCGGCATTCGGCCCGCACCAAACGGATTTCACCGGAGCTGAGGCGCAGCTGCGCATAGCCCTGGTCTTTGCCGATAATCTGCGCGTAGGTCCCGGCTGAGCGTGCCATTTGAGCACCCTTGCCCGGCTTCATTTCGACGCAGTGAATGATCGTACCGGTCGGCATATTCGCCATCGGCATCGTGTTGCCCGGCTTAATGTCGACGCCGGCCGAACCCGAGACGACTTCGTCCCCGACATTCAGGCGCTGCGGCGCAATGATATAAGCCAACTCGTCATCGCTGTACTTGATCAGCGCAATGAAAGCGGTGCGGTTCGGATCATATTCGATCCGCTCAACGGTCCCCGGCATATCAAGCTTGTTACGCTTGAAGTCGATGACGCGATAACGGCGCTTGTGACCACCACCAATACGGCGGGCGGTAATGCGACCGGTGTTGTTGCGACCGCCTTTTTTACGCAGACCTTCGGTCAGCGCCTTGACGGGCTCACCCTTCCACAACTGCGAGCGGTCGACGAGGACCAAGCCGCGCTGTCCGGGGGTATCCGGTTTAAAATGTTTAAGTGCCATCTCTCTCTCTCCCGTCAGACGCCCGTGGTGACGTCGATGCTGTCACCATCAGCGAGCGTCACGACCGCCTTTTTATAATCGCTGCGACGGCCAGCCTGGCCGCGGAAGCGCTTTGTCTTGCCCTTTTGAAGGATCGTGTTGACCCCGGTCACTTTGACTTTGAACAAAGTCTGAATGGCGGTTTTGATCTCGTGCTTGTTGGCATCAACCGGCACTTCAAAGGTGAACTGGTTGAACTCCGAGTTCATGGTCGACTTTTCCGTCACGAGCGGGCGACGAATCAATTCGTAGATACGCTCTTGGCTCGGCTGGAAATTGCTTGGGCTGTAGCGGTTCATTTCAGGCGCTCCACCAGCTTTTCGACGGCACCCTTGGTCAGGACCAAGGTGTCGCGTCGCAGAATGTCGTAAACGTTGGCGCCGACGCTCGGCAACACATCGATACCGATGATGTTGCTGGCAGCCTTGGCAAAGTTCTGATCCACGGTCTCGCCGTCGATCAGCAACGTCCGGCCCCAGCCCAACGCGCTCAGCTTCTTAGCAAGCTCGGCGGTTTTCGGTGCAGCCATTTTGGCTTCATCCAAAATCACCAGCTTGCCTTCGCGGGCTTTTGCGCTCAGCGCGGTTGCCAGCGCCAGCTTACGAACCTTTTTCGTCAGGCCGTGGCTGTGATCACGGGTGTGCGGACCAAACACGATGCCGCCACCGCGCATCTGCGGGGCCACCGACGTACCCTGACGGGCGCGGCCGGTACCTTTTTGCTTGAACGGCTTCGCATTCGTCGCAGCAACGTCGGAACGACCTTTGGTCTGGTGGTTGCCGGAACGACGCTTCGCAAGTTGCCAGTTGACCATACGGGCCAAGATGTCCTTGCGTGCTTCGAGACCGAACACCGCCTCGTCCAGATCAATCGATCCAGCTGCTTTGTTGTCGAGATTGACCACGTCTTGTTTCATGGTCTTATTCCTTGTTCTCGTTGGCGTCGCCATCCGAAGGTGCCGCATCGTCTGCGGCCTCTTCTGCGGCAACTTCCTCGGCCAGTGCGGCCTCTTCTGCTGCGACATCTACCGCAACATCATCGCTCACAACCATGCCCTCATCATTTCCGCCCAGTGCTTCGGCGCGCAGGCCCGCAGGCTTCGGCGCATCATCCGGCAACGCGCGCTTAACGGCGTCGCGCAGGTAAACAAAGCCACCTTTCGAACCTGGAACCGCACCGCGCACCAAAACCAAGCCACGTGCCACATCAATGGCGGCGACGATGAGGTTTTGTTGCGTACGACGCTTGTTACCCATCTGGCCGGCCATCTTCTTACCCTTGAAGACCTTGCCCGGGTCCTGACACTGACCGGTAGAACCGTGCGCACGGTGGCTGACCGACACACCGTGAGACGCGCGCATGCCACCGAAATGGTGACGCTTGATCACACCGGCAAAACCTTTACCGATCGACGTCCCCGTCGCATCGACGTACTGACCGGCGACAAAGTGGTTGGCGCCAATCTCGACACCGACGTCGACGAGGTTATCCGCGTCGACACGAAACTCGACGAGTTTCTTCTTAGGCTCAACTTTTGCTTTCGCAAAGTGACCACGCAACGCTTTGGAAACCCGCTTCACTTTAGCTTTACCGAAGCCAACTTGAACGGCGTTGTAGCCATCACGCTCTACTGTGCGCTGTGCTACAACCTCGACGCTGTCGAGTGCCAACACCGTCACGGGAACGTGTGTGCCACCCTCAACGAACAGGCGGGTCATTCCCATCTTGCGTGCGATAATACCGGTACGCATGTCTCTGTCCTTAACTACTGCCTCAAACGGCGCTTAGAGTTTAATCTCGACGTCAACACCAGCCGCTAGGTCGAGCTTCATCAGCGCGTCCACAGTTTGTGGTGTTGGGTCGACGATATCGAGCACCCGCTTGTGGGTACGAATTTCGAATTGCTCACGCGATTTTTTGTTCACGTGCGGCGAACGGAGCACAGTGAAGCGCTCAATCCGCGTCGGCAACGGAATCGGGCCACGGACGTTGGCACCGGTACGCTGAGCCGTATTGACGATCTCGCGTGCGGACTGATCCAGCACTCGATGATCAAACGCCTTCAGGCGTATACGAATATTTTGTTGATCCATGGCCATAAACCTTAAAAGTGTCCGCCGCCCCCGACGATCCGAGAGCGGCGTTCCTTATTTATTTTACTCGACGATCTTCGAGACGACGCCGGCACCAACGGTGCGGCCGCCTTCGC
>CAXBEV010000007.1:0-164458 GCA_963974935.1 uncultured Rhodospirillales bacterium
ATCGTCGCCGTCGACATCTGCAGCCGACAGTTGACCATTCACGGCGCCGCCGTCTTCGACCGCATCAAGTGTGCCGGCTTCAGCAACCGGACCGTCGTTGGAACCGGTAACCGTCACGGTGACCGTCGCTTCGGACGTGCCGCCTTGGCCGTCCGAGATCGTGTACGTGATCTGCACGTCCTGCGTCTCACCTTCGGCAAGGGTTTGATAGCCCTCGCCCGGATCAAAGCTGATCGTGCCGTCGTCGTTGATCGTCACCGCACCTTCGGCGCCGCCCACCAATTGCGCACTCGTCACTGACAGGGCGTCGCCATCGGCATCCGTATCGTTGCCGAGAACATTGATGTTTACGGCACCGCCGTCTTCGGTCGCAGACGCCGTGTCATCCACAGCGATCGGGCCGTCATTGGTGTTAACAACGTTGACTGTGATCGTTGCACTCTGGGTTACACCGGCGGTGTCTTGGTTTTCAGCCTCGGTCGCGGTTGACGTGACGACGAGATCAAAACTGCCCGCATAGTCTGCCGGCGGTGTGATCGAGAGACCGGCAAGGTCTTCTTGCGCGATATTCGCCGTGCCTTCGGTAACGGCGATCTCGGTGCCGTCGGCCGTCGTCAAAACCGACCCGTTCGGAATATTCGACAACGTGATCGACAGGGATTCCGAGCCGTCCAAATCCGTCAGTTGGGATTGGATATCCAGCGCGATCGACGTGTCTTCGTCGCCCGCAGCATCGCCAACGGTCAACGTCGGATCATCTGCAACGGCTTCAACGGCAACATTCAATGTACTCGACGTCGTGCTTGAGCTGTCGCCATCGGTCGTCGTCACCGCCACATTCAAGGCGAAATCGGTGTCGTCATTTTCCGGTGGCGTCAGCGAAAGATCATTTAACTGATCTTCAGTTAATATGACGCTACCATCCGTAATTTCAATAATTTGCGTGTTACCGTCAGCGTCTACATAGGTCAACTGCGCGCCTGCGGGGATGTCATCGATGGTGATCGAGACCGTTTCGGACGCATCGTGCGCATCCACATCAATGCTGAGCGGAATGATCGTATCTTCGAAGCCCGATGCATCATCAAGGGTGAGCGTCGCGCCATCGGCAACGCCGTCCACGTCCAAAGCAATCGTGCCCGTGGTCACGGCGGGTTCACCACCCGCCACTTCGGTCGAAGTCGCCGCGACACCAAGGTTCATTGTGCCCGAGTAATCTTGCGGCGGCGTGATGGTCAGGTTGTCGAGCGCCGTTGGGTTGGCATCCAGATCGTCGGCGGAAATCGTCCACGTACCGTCGCCGTTGTCCGTACCGGCGGACAACACAGCACCATCCGGCACACCGGA
The DNA here is from genome assembly GCA_963974935.1 of uncultured Rhodospirillales bacterium. Lineage (GTDB taxonomy): Bacteria > Pseudomonadota > Alphaproteobacteria > Rhodospirillales > Casp-alpha2 > UBA4479. Next base: position 1,348 of record CAXBEV010000007.1, read on the forward strand.
GATCGTAACCGAGAGAGATTCCGACCCATCGGTATCGGTCAGCGCCGCACTGATATCGAGAGAAATTGCGTTATCTTCGGCACCAGACGCCGTCGCGCCGACATCAAGCGTCGGCCCATCAGCAACCGCCGCCACAGAGACATCCAAGGTGTTCGAGACCGTCGCGGTATCGTCGCCATCGGTCGTCGTCACGTCGACACTCAGTTGGAAATCGCCATCCGAGTTCTCAGGTGGCGTGATGCTAAGACCATTCAGTTGCTCAGGCGTCAATGTCGCGCTGCCATCACTGAACTCGATAGTTTGCGTTGCGCCATCGGCATCAACGTACGTGAGCGTCGCGCCATCCGGAATATTGCCGACTTCGATCGAGACGCTTTCAGAGCCGTCCGCATCGGTGGAAACGGCAGAAATATCCAACGCAATCGCCGTATCTTCGTTGCCGCCGGCTGCCGTCACCGTCACGTCGGCATCGTCCGCAACTGCGGATACATCAACCGAGATCGAGCCTGTGGTCACGGCAGGCGTACCGCCCGCATCCTCAGTCGCCGTCGCCGTGACGCCGAGATCCATGGTGCCGGAAAAGTCTTCTGGCGGCGTAATCGTCAAGTTGTCCAACAGCGTCGAATCGGCTGCGAGGTCTTCGGCGGAAATCGTCCAGGTGCCGTCGCCGTTGTCGGTACCTGCCGACAATTGCGCGCCATCCGGTACACCCGAAATCGTGATCGAGAGGGATTCCGAACCATCCATGTCCGTGAGCGATGCACCGATATCCAGCGAGATCGCGGAATCTTCAGCGCCTAATGCCGTTTCACCGACGACCAACGTCGGCGCATCAGCATCGGCAGCGACGCTGACATCCAAAGTGTAAGGTACCGTCAGCGTGTCGTCGCCATCAGTCGTCGTGACATCGACACTGAGTTGGAAATCTGCGTCCGAATTTTCAGGCGGCGTGATGCTAAGGCCGTTCAGTTGTTCCGGCGTCAATGTCGCACTGTTGCCGCTGACGTCGATGCTTTGCGTCGCCCCATCCGCATCGACATACGTAAGAGTCGCCCCATCTGGAATATTGCCGATCTCGACCGAAACGGATTCCGAGCCGTCCGCATCCGTAGACACTGCCGAAATATCCAGTGCAATCGCGGAATCTTCGGTACCGGACGCAGCATTGATCGTGACATCAGCAGCATCGGCAACCGCAGCCACATCAATCGAAATTGAGCCCGACGTCGTTGCCGTTGCACCGCCTTCACTCTCAGTCGACGTTGCGGTCACTTGCAAATCGATCGTGCCACCGAAGTCTTCGGCCGGCGTGATCGTGAGGTTGTCCAACAAATCGGGATCGTTCGCAAAATCTTCCGCCGAAATCGTCCATGTGCCGTCACCATTATTGGTACCGGCCGACAACTCAGCGCCATCCGGCACACCGGAAATCGTAATCGACAGTGACTCCGAACCGTCCGTATCCGTCAACGTTGCGCTGATATCCAACGCAATCGGTCCACCGTCCTCAGCCCCGAATGCCAAACCGTCACCCAGATCAAGTGTCGGCACATCGGCACTGGCATCAACTTCGACGAAAAGCTGTTCGCCATTCACGTTGAGCGTAAAATCGTCGTCCGAGTTTGGTGCCGGGGTAATGGTCAAACCATTAAGGTCGGCGACCGTCAACGTATACGAACCATTGCCGTTAAATGTACCGGCAGAGAGTTCTGCACCTTCGGGCACGCCGGTAATAGTGATCTCGGTCGCGCTGCCTGGATCAATATTCAAGGTAATCGGCTGGTCTTCGATACCGGTCGCATTTTCAATATCGATGACGCCTTCGACGTCGATATCGAACGAGCTGACCGCAACCCCGCCGTCGGTTGAAATCGCGGTAACCTGAACTCCGATCGTGCCTTCAAAATCGAGCGGCGGCGTCAAGATCAAGCCGGACAATTCACCGGCGCTCAGCGTCCACGTGCCATCACCGTTATCGGTCCCTTTGTTCAATAAAGAACCTTCGGGAATTCCACTTAGAATCAACGTGTCCACGGACTCCGTCGTCGACGAGTCCATGAATGCCGCGATTTGCAATTCGATTGAAGTATCTTCGTTGCCAGCGACGTTTGTTGTTTCCAAGAACGGATTATCGAGCACCGGCGAAACGGTGACACCGAAGGTTGAGACCACATCTTCGTAGTCCCCGCCCACGGACTCCGTTGCCGTGGCGGTTACTGTCAGGTCAAAATCACCAAAATAATCGGTCGGCGGCGTAACTGTCAGGTTTGCAAGAAGATCCGGGTTTGCGGCAAATTCCTCGGTCGAGATAGTCCAGGTGCCATCTCCATTGTCGATACCGTGGCTGAGCGTAGAACCCTCAGGGAAACCCGAGATCGTCATCGACAACGTCTCTGACCCATCCAAATCGGTTAGCGACGCGGATACATCCAACGCAATCGCCGTGTCTTCAGCGCCGGTCACAGACCCCGTCGACAAGTCAGGTGCATCCGCCTGATCGGTGGGCTGACTCGGCTCGGTCGCGTCTGTTGCGTCCGTGGCATCAGTCGCATCTGTTGCGTCCGTGGCATCGGTCGCGTCCGTAGCATCGGTGGCATCGGTGGCATCGGTCGCGTCTGTTGCATCGGTGGCATCTGTTGCATCTGTTGCGTCGGTAGCATCGGTCGCATCTGTTGCGTCGGTAGCATCGGTTGCGTCCGTGGCATCGGTCGCGTCTGTTGCATCGGTAGCATCGGTCGCATCGGTCGCATCCGTGGCATCGGTCGCATCTGTTGCGTCCGTGGCATCGGTCGGATCCGTAGCATCCGTCACAACCGTGGGCTCCGTCACAACGGTCGCTTCCGTCGCCTCAGTTGCTTCAGTTGCCTCCGTCGCTGTTGATGCTTGCGTTGGCGCAGATGCCGTTGTCGGCGCGGCGGCGATGGGGGCCCCAGGGGCCACGGGTTGTGCTGCAGCAATAATCTCTTCGTCGCCTTCGTCACGGCGCTCGTCTTCTGTCTGTGCTGCTGCCTCTTCTTCAGGCGCGGCATCTTCTTCTACAGGGGCGGCGTCGGTGCTAAAATTCGCAGGACCACCGGCACCTTGTAACTCCGGCTCCGCTTGGCGCTGATCGTACTGCGGCTCGTCAGCCGCCGGCTCAATCGGTGCTGGCTGCGCATTCGGATCTTCTTGGAGCGCAGAAATATCGGCCCGCTCAAACGCGACTTCGCCGGCCGGCGGCAAGCCTTGCATGATCTCGGCTTCGGTCTGAATGCTGCCGGTGTGGATGGAAGACATGGACTGCGTATTGGCGACCCCAGCGCTTTCGTCGTCGTCACCGTCAAGATTGTCCGGCTGATCTTCGACTTCATCAAGCGTTTCGGACCCATCGTTGAACTGATTCAAGTCATCGAGAATGCGTTGCGACTCTTCCGCTTGTGCCTCGTTATCCTCTTCGTCTTCTTCGTCGACGTTCGGATTCGGATTGATGTCTTCTTCAGCCATAGGTCAGTTTCCATCCGGTTGTGCGGTACGGGCACAAAAGCCCCGCCACCATGAGCAGCCATCATGAAATACGTAGAATTTTATCAAAAGTCACCGAAAACCGGGCTTTTCGCGCGATAAGCGCAACCGCCTGCCCTTAAGGATGAGCGGATTTTTAAGGCTGAGATGTGTCCTCAGACTCAGCCACCGGGGGCCAAGGCCGCATCGTCTTGATCGCACCGCCGACATGTATTTTGCCAGGCAGTCGACAGTGCGGCGGAAAATCCTGTGCACCCCGAAATCGAAACAGGCTGTCATGGACCCGTGCATGGTCGCGGATCAACGGCCAGACGACATCGCGGAGAAATTCCTGATCGTGCCACTTGTTACGCGCGTAGCCGTGCGCAACTGCCGTCAGGTTCTGCAAATTCGGCAAGACACCCGCGACCCCGCCCCACATGCCGGCGAGGATCACTTCCATATGATAAACGTGATCGCGCATCACGTGGAACGGCAGGCCGGACTGCACCCAATCGTTCACCGCCAAGGCTTCTTGGATGTTGAGCCGCGAGTCCGCATCACGGCAGATGAAATAATCGATATCCGGATCATCCGACGCCAAGAACCGCCAAATCGGCTTGAGTTGCTTCAAATCCGGATCGCGGATCATCCTGATCTCTGCCCCCCAGTGGCGCAATTCGGCAATAATCGGCGCCGGTACCGTATCGTCGCAGTAAAACCGGCAGCGCCAACCCGGATACACGTTCGGTGCCAACTGGGCATTGATGATCGCACCATGGGTATAGGTCGGATTGTCGCCCCACAGGCTAAACGCGATGATATTTTTCTGACGCGCCATGGGATCGAAGCTGACCGCACGCGGCGTCAGCGTAAGTTCAGACGTTTGGTCCTGGCTGATCTCGGCAAACCGCTTGGTCGCGTAACGATCTTTGATCACCAACGCAGCGCGCCCGGCGTGCATGGCTTGGACTTCATCGCCGGCGACATAGTGGGTGATGACGAGTGCATTTCGGATCGGGATATCGTCGGGCGCTAAGGCGATGGCATGCATGATCGCCGACGCGGACTCCTCAAACAGCTCGAGCGTGCGCAATGCGACGCCGAGCAAGCTCCACGCCAAGGCATGCCGCTTACCGACATCAGTTGCCACATACGTCTGAAACGCCTCGACGGCGGCCACATGCTCACCCATTTCCTGCAGCACAACGGCGCGCTGATATTGTGCGCGACGAAAATTCTCGTTCATGGCCAGCGCCATTTCGAACGATTTAAGGGCGTCGTCGCGCTTTGCCAGATCGCGCTGACATAAGCCTAATAGCGTCCAGATGTCGGCCCGGGTCGGCGCGTCGTCGAGCGCTTCACGCAAAACTGTGACCGCGTCAATCTGGCGACCTTGTCGACGCTTACAAAGGCCGAGCACAAGCCTAAGCCCGACCGGGTCTTTCGACGTCCTGAGCGCTTCCTGCGCAAGCCTAGCTGCGCCCGCAACGTCGCCGTCGCTATAACGCTCAAACGCCAGCGCAACGGCTGGATCCGTGGCGTCGGCGCCGATTTCAGTCTCGCTTTGGCTGGGTATCGTCATAACGTGTTCACGCTTACGTGGAGCACTGAAACATCCAATAAATTACACTTTTTTCACCGCAGGTCCGAGTGTGCCAGCCCAATCCCAGATCGGCAATCGGTGCCGCTCGCAAATCCAGAAATCGGGTGTTATGGTTGCCCCAGAAATCATCAACTATCAGGGAAGATTCGATTATGGTACGCGTTCTCGGTCGGGCGAACTCGATCAATGTTCAAAAAGTGATGTGGCTTGCGGCCGAGATCGGTCTGGATATCGACCGCCTTGATGTGGGCGGCGCGTTCGGCGGCAACGACAAGCCTGATTATTTGGCTAAAAACCCCACGGGTCGTGTGCCGACGCTCGAAGACGGCGACTTCGTGCTATGGGAATCAAACTCCATCGTCCGCTATTTAGCCGAAAAATACGGCTCGGCACCTTGGTACCCGGCCAGGATCGAAGACCGCTATCATGCCAGTCAGTGGATGGATTATTATATCGCAACCCTGCATTCCCACATGACGGTGATTTTCTGGACGCTGATCCGCACCAAACCCGAGGATCGCGATCAAGCCGCCCTCGACAAAGCGATTGCCGAAGCCAACAAGGGCTGGGCAGCGGTAGATACGCATCTTGCCAACAATCCGTTCATGACCGGCATGGCGCCGACCATGGGTGATGTGCCGCTGGGCTGCGCAGCGTATCGTTGGCACAATCTGGATGTGCCCCGCGATGATCTACCGAATCTGAAACGCTGGTACGAAAGCTTGGCATCACGCCTCGCCTTTCAAGAACACGTCATGTTGCCGATGACCTGATCGGGTCGAAACGCACTTTTTTATACTAAGGAGATTTCATATGCCCGATGACAGCAAAGTATACGGCGACTTCACCCAAGCCGAACTGGACTGGCAATACAACAACCGCGAACGGGTGCCGACCAACCCGGAAATTCTGGCAGGCTATGCCGAGCGCGGCGAAGCGTTCATCAAAGACGCGCCACATACGTTTGATATTCCGTTCGGCGACACAGCTGCGGAAGTGCTCGACGTCTATCCCGCCACCGGCGGCGGTGACGGCCCGGCGCCGGTGATGATCTATTTCCACGGCGGCTATTGGTTTTCCCGTCACAAAGATGATTTCCGATTTATCCCGGCAGGCTTTGCACCGGCGGGTGCGATGGTCGTGGTCGTCAACTATGCGCTGATCCCCGAGGTCGACATGGCCGAGTTGGTGCGCCAGTGCCGCGCCTCGGTCGCTTGGACCCACAAAAACGCAGCCGATCACGGCGGCGATCCTGAGCGCATCTATATCACCGGCCATTCCGCCGGCGGTCACGTGACGGCGATGATGATGGCCACCGATTGGGACGAATGGGACGTGCCGAAAAGTTCGATCAAAGGCGGCTTTGCAATTTCCGGCCTCTATGACCTGGAGCCGATCCGCCTGAATTACATGAACCCGACGCTGGGGTTCACCGAAGCAACGGTCCGTGATTACAGCCCGATGCATTTGGACCCACAGTTGATTGCGCCCATAGTGTTTGCCGTCGGCGGCGCTGAGACGCCGGAATTTTTGCGCCACAATACGATCTTATCCGATGTATGGGGCGCCAAGGGCATGCCCTGCGAAGAACTGGTTGAGCCGGACCTCAATCACTTCACCGTGCTGGAGAACTTCTCGACCGAGGGGCACAAGCTGAACAGCCGCATGCGCGCGCTCATGGGGCTTTGATGGGGGCTTTGATGGGGGCTTTGATGGGGACTTTGATGGGGACTTTGATGGGGGCTCTGAGGTGTTGGACATGACAGGTAAAGGCGGCGACAAATTCTCGTTCGATTTGTTTTGGTCGTTTCGCAGTCCGTACTGCTATTTGGCGCTGGATCGTATCTTGGAAATCGAGCGTCAGTTCGACGTCTTCGTCAACGTGCGGCCGGTGTTTCCCCTCGCTGTGCGCACACCGGACTTCTTTAAAAACGTCAACCCCAAGTACCGAAAATACCATCTGATGGACAGCGCCCGGATGGCAGAATTTTTGGGCATACCCTATCGTCGCCCGGTGCCCGACCCGATTGTCCAAGACATGGAAACCAACGCCATCGCCGCCGAGCAACCGTATATTCGCCAACTCACCCTGTTGGGTGCTGCGGCGCAAATCCGTGACGCCGGCCTGCCGTTTTTGGATAAGGTGGCGCGCCTGTTATGGGACGGCAGTGTCGACGGCTGGGACGAAGGCAATCACTTGATCGAAGCGATGAACGCCGCCGGCCTGAACGGGCATGCGTTGGTCGCGGACGTGGAAGCGGACCCGGACCGGCTAGAAGCGGTGATCTTAGAGAACCAAACCGCGCAAGATGCCGCCGCACATTGGGGCGTACCGATGATGACGTTTCGGGACGAGACTTTTTTCGGCCAGGACCGTATCAACGTTCTGCTGTGGCGGATGATGCAACAAGGCTTGCCCGAGCGCGGTTAAGCGTCGTCTTGTTTGGCGGTATCTTCTTTTGCCGCACCCGGCAACATCGCGACCAACACGTTGGCGATCAGCATTGTCGCTGCCAAAAGATAAAACACTGCGCCGACCCCGTAACTATCGGCAATAAGCCCGCCGATAATGGGAATAGGCAGCGACAGCGCGGACTGCACGCCGAACAGCGCACTGGTGGCACTGCCGTGCATGTTGTCTGGGGTCAGGTCCATCATCCAACTCTGGATCACAGGCCGGATCGCAAACAGCACGAAGCCCAGCACTGAAACACCGGCGATAAAAATATACTCGTTGCCGGCAAGCGCTAGGAACAACACCGTCAGTGTCGTTCCGGTCGCGCCGGCCAGCACAACCGGCCTGCGCCCGATCCGGTCCGACCAAGCGCCCGCAGCAGGGCCTGCGACAAACGCGCCCATCTGCATCGCCATCACGCCGACACCGGTCATAAACGGGCCGACCTGCAGCGTGTTGGCCAAATAGATCGGCACGAACATGATCAATCCAGATTGCGTCATCGAGCGAAAGCCCGCCATCAGGCAAAGCCCCATCGCCGCCTTGTCTTTGATCATCAAGCGGATACCGGAAAAATACGCGGCCACGGTCATCCGCTGAGTACCGGCTTCAACCCGCGCCCGACGCTCAAGGCGGACCAACGACACGAACACCAAAACCGCTACGATATATACTGGAATCGAGCCCCAAGCCGCCGTTTCCCGCCACGTCAGCGCGGCGAGCAACGCGCCGATACACAACGGCGCCACACTATCGCCTAAGGTGGCACCGAGCGTATGAATCGATAGCGCATAGCCGCGATTGTTCGGATACGCCCCGGACAAAAACGAAATCGCGGCCGGATGCCAAAGATTGTTGGTGGCCCCGATGATGCCGACCAACACCAGCAGCGTCACGATACCATCCGCCGTGCTCATCAGTGTCAGCGCAAGCCCGCCGATCACCAGCGCCACCGCCTGCACCAACACACGGCGGCCCAACACATCGACCACCATACCGCTGCCGAAATTGGCCGCGAGCGAGCACACGTGAAACGTCGTCACCAAAAGACCGGCTGTGGTATAGCTCAGCCCCATCTCGATTGTCAGATATGGCAACAACAAATAAAATGTCGCCGCGATCCAATGCGTCGCCCCGTGCCCCAAGCCGACCATCCAAGCCGGTGCCTGCTGGCGAAGGCCGAGGCCGGTCATACGCTCAAATGCTGCGATCATTGATGTCTCCAAGGGGCATTGCCGGTGTATCGTTGGAAGCGATTATCGGTGCCTCGCGGGCAAATGACAAACGCGCCGACGGCACGCCTGCAGACCTTGCCGAACACGGTTCGTCGCGCGACAATACGGCAACGAAAACAAATCTCACGGAGGATGCAAATATGCCGGACGCCGCAAACGACGCGCCCATCAAACGCCTAGTCATCGAAAAAGACGGCGCGATTGGTCGCGTCAAAATGGACAACCAAAGCCGCCGCAACGCCATGACGCTGACCATGTGGCAAGACCTTGGCAAAGCCATCGAAGATTTTGCAGCAGACGATTCGGTGCGCGTCATCATTGTGTCGGGTGAAGGCGGGAAAGCGTTCTGCGCCGGCGCCGACATTTCCGAATTCGAGAAAAACCGATCCTCCGAAGAAGGCGTTAAAATTTATAACGAAGCGGTCGAACATTCGTCTGAGCTTCTGCGCACCGTGGACAAGCCAACCATCGCCAAAATCGAAGGCTTTTGCGTCGGCGGCGGCGTCGGTATCGCGACGTGCTGTGACATGCGGATCGCCACCGACGATGCGATCATCGCGATCCCGGCTGCAAAACTGGGCCTGGGCTATCGGGTCGATGGTTTAAAGCCGTTGGTCGACATCATTGGGCCAAGCTATGCCATGGAATTGTTCTACACGGCCCGCAAATTCACCGCCGACGAAGCCGAGCGGATGAACTATTTCAACCGCGTGCTGCCACGTGCCGAATTCGATGCCTACGTCGACGACTACGCCGCCACCATCGCCGGCAACGCACCGCTGACCATCAAAGCGGTCAAAGTCGTGGTCAAAGAATGTCTGAAAGACGACTCTGATCGGGACCACGATCTGTGCGCGTCCATCGTCGACGATTGCTTTAAGTCAGAAGACTACATCGAAGGCCGCCGCGCATTCATGGAAAAGCGCAAAGCCGAATTCAAAGGGAGGTAGGGCAATGCCCGGCACCGCGGACACATCTGAACCGGTTCTAGCACCCTTCGCCGCATTCTGCGCGGATGCGGCAACGTGTAAGTTGCCAGATGCGGTGCTGCACGCCGCCAAGCGCTGCGTGCTCGATTACATGGGCGCGACCTTGCCGGGCGGCGCCATTGCGCCGGCGACGATGATGACCCAAGCGTTGAGCGATATGCTGGGGCACGGGCGGGCGCGCCTGTATCCAGGCGGCGAGGTCACAGATGCGAAGACCGCAGCCTTGATCAACGGCGCCGCCAGCCACACCATTGAATTTGACGATATCTACCGGGACGGTATCTATCATCCGGGCGTGCCGGTGATCTCGGCGGCGCTGGCCATTGCCGAAGCTAAGGGCGTCTCGGGTGAGACATTCTTGCGGGGGGTAATTGCCGGCTACGAAGTCTCAAACCGTATTGCCGAGACCGTGAACCCGGCGCACTACGCATTCTGGCATACGACCGGCACGGTGGGCACCATCGGCGCGGCGGCGGCGACGGCGACGATCCTCGGCCTCAACAAAGAACAAGCCATGCACGCGTTGGCCAATGCGGTCACCCTATGTTCGGGGCTGCAACAAGCGTTTCGGGGCGATGCCATGGCCAAGCCGATGCACGGTGGCCACGCGGCAGAAACTGGACTCACCTGCGCCTTGGTCGCGGGCGCCGGCGTCACCGGCGTGCTTGATATGCTCGAAGGGGATCGCGGTTTCGGCAACGCCATGTGCGGCGGCGTCGATTGGTCAGAGGCAGCCGCAACGCTGGGCACAGACTTCACCATTCAGCGCGTCACCGTCAAAAACCACGCCGCCTGCGGCCACGCCCACGCGGCCATCGACGGTGCACTGCACTTACAGGCAACCCACGACATCAATCCGGCCGACATCGTTCGCATCGATGCCGGCACCTATGGTCCGGCAGTGGAAATCGTCGGCCAGCAAATCGTCAAGACCGTGTTCGAGGCGAAATTCAGCCTCCCCTATTGCGTCGCCGTCGCGCTGGTGCACGGCAGTTGCCGTATGGCCGCGTTCGAAGACGACAAGCTGCACGATCAAGCGGTGCTGGATCTGGCCAAGAAAATCTTCGTCAGCAAAGACGATGAATGCGACGCTGCGTTCCCGAAACGCCGCTCGGCCAAAGTGACCGTCACGCTCGCTGACGGTCGCGCGTTCGATTTCTACGCACCGACCCGCAAAGGCGATCCGGATGCCCCTCTTTCAGACACAGAGCTTTCGGCAAAATACCACGACCTGGCGACCGACATCATCGGCGCTGAGCGCACACAACAGCTGGAAGCCTGTATCTGGAAGCTCGACACCCTGGACGATGTCGCCGCCCTTTATCCCGGGCTTCGGAACGCCGCTGAATGAGCGCGCCAAAACTCGGCATCATCGGCTTCGGCGAAGTCGGGGCGATCCTCGCCGACGCGTTATCGCAAGCCGGCATTGACGACATCACAGCCTTTGTGCGCACGCCACGGACGGCGCCCGGCATCACCACCTACACCGACGCCAAGGACGCACTCGCAGGACGTGACATCGTCTTGCTGACCGTCACCGCTGCCGTCGCCTTGGACGTCGCCAAAGCCATCGCGCCACTACTCACGCCGGGCCAAATCGTGATTGATTTAAATTCGGTCTCGCCCGTCACCAAACGCGAGATCGCCGACATCATCAACGCCACGGAAGCGCGCTTCGTCGAAGCGGCGATTATGGGCGCGGTGCCAAATTACGGTCTTAAAGTGCCGATCCTGATGTGCGGCGACGCTGCCGGCGAGGCCGCGGACGCCCTCAATCCTTATGGCATGGACCTCACCGACATTGGCCCCGAGTACGGGCGTGCATCGGCAATCAAAATGTTTCGCTCCATCGTCATCAAGGGGTTCGAAGCCCTGTTGCAGGAATGCGTGCTGGGCGCCGACAAATACGGTGCCGCCGACGAGGTCCTTGAGTCCATCTCCGACGGGTATCCCGGTTTGGATTGGAAACATTTCGCCAATTACCTGATCGGCCGCACCGCTATTCATGGTTCCCGCCGCGCCGCCGAAATGGACGAAGTCGCCGCCACGCTGCGCGACGTCGGCGTAGACCCCATCATGTCCGAAGCCGCCGCTAAACGCATCCGCTCACTCGCGACACCAGCCATGAAAGAAGCCTTCGGCAACACGGCGCCTGAGAGCTTTCATGATGTGTTGGATGTGATGAAGAAAAATTAAGAAGGCAGCCCCCTCACCTAGCCCTTAATCCGTGCCGCAACGGCAGCCCCGAACGCTTCGGTCGTACCCTGCCCGCCCAGGTCGCTTGTGCGCACCGCAGCATCGGCCAAGGAATCCGCAATCGCCACCTGCAAAGCTTGGGCGGCATCCGTCATACTATTGGCACCGCTGCGCCCGCCCATCCAGTCCAACAGCATCGCGACCGAGACCATCAAGGCCGACGGATTGGCTTTGTTCTGACCGGCAATATCGGGGGCCGAGCCGTGCGCGGCTTGTGCAATTGCGACCGTGTCACCGGCGTTGATCGAACCACCAAGGCCGAGGCCGCCGGACAGTTCTGCGCATTCATCCGACAAAATATCGCCGTACATGTTGGTGGTGACCAACACATCGAAGTCGGCGGGACGGCGGATCAGATGCGCGGTCGCCGCATCGATGATCAACTCTTCGACTTCGATGCCGGGGTAGTCGGCAGCGACCTTCATGACCTCTTCGAGGAACAGGCCATCCGAAATTTTTAATACGTTCGCCTTGTGTACGACGGTGACTTTCTTGCGGCGCCGTGCGGCCAGTTCGAAAGCTTGGCGCGCGATCCGGTTTGAGCCTTGGCGGGTAATTTTGCGCACCGACAACGCAACATCTTCGGTCGGCATAAATTCGCCCGACCCCATGAACATGTTGCGGTCCGCATAGAAACCTTCGGTATTTTCGCGGACCACGACCATATCCATTTTCGCCGCCATCGCCGGCACACCGTCATAGGTCCGGCTCGGGCGAATATTGGCATACAGATCAAGGCGCTTACGCATGGTGCCGGACGGGTTGATCCCGCCCTCGGACGCCGACGGATAGGCGTAGGTATCGACCGGGCCTAAGATCGTACCCGCCGCCGTGCGGCATTCTTCGACGATGTCATCGGGCAGCGAAGAGCCGCGCGCCGCAATCGCCTTGAGCCCAATTTCACGGGTCTGCAGGTCGAGCCCCAGGCCATATTTTTCATCCAGTGCGCGCACGGCTATGAGCGTGGCGTCGGTGATCTCGGGGCCGATGCCGTCGCCCGGCAGAACCATGATTTTCATATTGATGTCGCTCCCAAATTTTTCTTATTTGATGTGCCTTGATGGCGGGTTAATTGAAGGTACGGAAGTTCGTGGTGCCGTCGCGTTCAATCTGCGCAACCAAGTTCACTTCCCAGCTGAGATACTGTTTCATCGCCCCTTCTTGCGCGTCGTCCATGTCATAGGGTCGATACCAAACGTCAACCGAGGGGTCGAGATTGCCGTCGAAGCCTTCTTTGAGCGGCAGGCCCGCAGCCTTCCATGCCTGGGTCCCGCCTTCTAGGACCATAACCTCGCGGTCCGTGCCGGCGACCCGCAAATCAGCAGCGGCGAACGCGGCCAATGTCCCATCGCTGGACGTCAGCGCCAGCGGACGGTCGTTCGGCAGATCAGCCAGATTATCCGGCATGTTGGCACGGATCGCGAATCGTGACCCCGGGATATGCGCCTTTCGGTGCGACAAGCTATCGCCGACATCGACGACGTGGGTTTGGATCATGCGCGCCGCCAATTGCGTGGCGTTGATGCTGGGCACACTGGGCACCGGCGCGGTTTTCGGCACGTGGGCCCCAGTTTCGTTCATCGGGATCGCGCCGGGCTCTAAAATCACCGCATCCCAGCCGATCTGCACCAACCACGATGCGGTCATCGTTGCACGCACACCATTATCATCGACGCAGACGATCCGAGCACCCAGCGTGCCCACGTAACGATCCGTCGCCTGCACAAGCTGTCCACCCGGCGCCGGGCGCGCGCCCTTTATATGGGCGGCCGCAAACTCCGTCGGGTCGCGCCCATCAAAGACATAGGTCGTGCGCGTGGTATCCGCTTGCCACGCCGCCAGCGTATCGGCATCGATGCTTTTGACGCCGAAGCGTTCGCGCACGTCGGCGGCACGCTGCATCGCCACCGACAGGCCATCGCTGCTGAGGTTGCCATACTGTCTGGTGTTACCGTATTCCAAATCAAAGCCTGCCAGGTGCCAGCCCATGGTGCCGTTTTCCAGCGCGATCACCTTGTTCGGAATGCCGGCGTTGCGCAGCGACTGACAGCCGATGATCGACCGCGTCCGTCCGGCACAGTTCACCACCACCGTCGTCGCGGGATCGGGCGCCAGATCGTGAACCCGCAAGACCAATTCCGCGCCCGGCACATCAACACCGAGCGGTATATTCATCGCGTGATATTCGCTCATCGGACGCGAATCCAAGACCACAATATCTTCGCCCGTATCCATCATTTCTTTGAGCTTTTCAGGCGGCACGCGCGGCGTGTCGTACGTATGTTCGACAAACTCACCAAACGCTTTCGACGGCACATTGACGCCGGAGAAAACCTCAAATCCCGTAGCATCCCATGCGGCAACGCCGCCGTTAAACACCGACACGTTCTGATAGCCCATTGCCGCTAAAACATTGGCGGCACGCAGCAACTTGGCCGCGTCTGTCTCATCACCCGCACAAAGCACAACGGGCGTACTGAGCCTTGGCACGCGATCCAGAATCTCAAGCTCCAACGTCGACAGCGGCACGGAGTTGGCCCACAGCAAGTGCGCGTCCCCAAAAGTACCAGTCGGGCGGATATCAATTACCGCAACCTCGGTCTCATCTCGCTTTTCGATCAACGCGCGCACGTCTTCCGCGCTCAGCACGTTAAATTTTAGCTCCGACATGCAGGTTTCCTCCCCTATTCAGGCATGATCGTTGCGAGCCCAGCCCCGCCTGTCAACAACCGGTCCAGCCCTTAGGCGCAGCACATCACTTTTTCGTTGTTTAAACGGCAAATGCTTGCATTTCGATCCGATTTTAGCGCAGAATATTGTATGAACCGTACTTTGAAAATAATTGCTGCGGTCGGCGTTTTCATCATTCCGTTGTCCGTTTCGGTCGGCAGCACAGCGCACGCAGCCCCCCAAGTATTGGCGGTGATGTCGTCGCTCGGGCCACAAGATATGCGTTGTGCCGGCAGCACCTGCACGACCACATTTTCCAGCTATTGCCTGCAGCGCGAACGCGATGTGCCGACCACAGGTCAGGCGTATTTGCCCGCACACCCGGATCAATTCCAACTCAGTGTCATAGCCGCGGACGGTACGGCAACCCTGCTGCCTGCAGGCGACCATGTAATATTCCGTTCGCAGCGCGGCTATTCAGCCGTCAGCGCGACCCTACACCGCGATGATTTGACGGCTCTCGGCGGGGTCAGCGCCAAGATCATCACCGCCAAAGGCGCCGCACTGGTGCCTGAGCCGATCGCCGGTGACCCGAATCCCATTTCTGAGGCTGAGATCGCCTTTGCCACGAAGTCGCTCCGCGAACATGGCGAGGCTATCGTCGACGCCACGCCCGAAGCCGGCGCGGCGATGCTGGTTAACCGCATGGCGGCCACCATTATCCCAAGCGCCCCGGTCAATACGGAAAGTCTTGAACAGCTTTGGCACGATGCCGTCGATGGTTTAGGCACCTATCGCCCAGCCGGTGCGGACGCCATCAAACGTGCCCGCGATATCTATGAATGGTGCCAAGGTCGGATGTCCTATCATTCGATGGCCGGCATCAAAAGTTGCCTGGAGTTTAAGCACGACAACGCAATCATGCGTCTCAATACCGATTATTGGGAAAAGCAGCCCGGCTACTGACCAAGGTAAGCATTTGCTGAATTTGGGCGCCGGTCTTTCCCCGAACATGGAAAGGACACGCCTAATGAGAACGCCTTCGTTTATCGCCGCCATTGCCTTTGCCGTCCTCTCGGTCAACGCGCCCAAGGCCACCGCAGCCCCGCAAATCCTCGCCGCCCTCCCCGTCACCAGCGGCATTGAGCTCGCTTGCGCCAACGGCGTCTGCGCAGCCCAGCTTTCCACCTATTGCCTACAACGCGAACGCCCGGCGCCAAGCATGGGAACAGCCTATGTGCCGGCGAATGCCAGCCACTTTATTTTGGTGCTACAATCCGAAAACGGCCGCGACGTGCGCGTCCCCGCAGGCGATCATATGCAGTTCGTTGAAAACCGGGGTTTCATGGCGGTCGCAGCCACAATGGAGCACGGGCGCATGGTCGCCCTTGGCGCCAAGACGGCCAAGCTTGTCGTGCATGAAAACGCATCGTTGATACCGGTCGCACAGCCCAACGATCCAAACCCGCTGACGGAAAAAGAAATCGCCTACGTCACCGACTCGCTCCGCGAACACGGCAAGGGCTATGTCGACAATCGGCCCGAAGCCGCATCTGCACAATTGCTGGCACAACTCAACGCGGCGCTGCCCGAAGCCGGGATGATGACCAACGCAACGTTTGAAGGCACGTGGCATCAAGCGATTGGTGACGAGGTCCCGTTACCGTCCGGCCCAGCGCTGAGCCGCGCCGAGGATGCGTTCAACGACTGTGCATCGCGGGGCAAAGTACAAATGAACGGCGGCTTTAAACGCTGTCTTGAGTTCCACCACGATGATTTCATCCGTGGGCTCAACATCGATTACTGGGAAAATCAGCCGGGCAGTTAAGCGCGTTCGGCACAACATCTGATCACCAGTTTGCCGACGTCAGGCTCTGGTCCCTTTGGTATGTCTCAGCTACACTCGCCTGTAATCGTGCGGGCGTAGACCCGCGCTCGGGAGGGAAAGAACCAATGTCAGATCATGCCATCGTATCGCCGAACGACACGGTCCGCGTCGACGTCAAAGACGCAGTCGCCACCGTCACCATCAATCGACCGGACAGCCTGAACGCCATCAATGACGACGTGGTGACAGCGCTGATTGAAATCACCGGCGCGCTGAAGGTCAGCAAAGATATCCGCTGTGTTGTCCTGACCGGGGCCGGAGATCACTTTATGGCCGGCGGCGACGTAAAACGCTTTAAGCGCAAATTCGAAGAGGTCGCCGACGACAACGAAGCCAGGGCCTGGTTCAATTCCATTCTTGAGCGGATCCATGTCGTCGTCAGCAACATCAACGACCTCAGGATGCCGGTGATCGCCAGCGTCAAAGGCGCCGTCGCAGGGGCCGGATTCAGCCTGATGCTCGGATGCGACCTCGTTGTCGCAGCCGAGGGCGGCATCTTCACCCTCGCCTACTGTCATTTGGGTACCAGCCCGGACGGCGGCTCGACCTGGCATTTGCCGCGCACGCTGGGTATGAAGCGGGCCATGGAAATTGCCCTGCTCGGCGACCGCTTTGGACCCGAACAAGCGCTGGCATGGGGCCTGATCAACAAGGTCGTACCGGCTGCCGATCTCGACGCCGAAGTCGCCGCGCTTGCCGTCCGCCTCGCAAAGGGGCCGACCATGGCCTATGGGGAGACCAAGCGCCTGCTCCTCGACAGCACCGACCGTGATCTTTCGAACCAATTACATGCCGAGACGCGGAGCTTCGTCACGTGCGCCATGAGCCAAGATTTCCGCAAAGGCGTTACCGCCTTCGTCGATAAACAAAAGCCGGACTTCAAAGGCGAATAATCGTCACACAATAATTGCTTTGGGGGATACCTATATGAATGAACAACTTCTTGCGGGCAAAGTTGCTCTGGTAACCGGCGCTGCACGGAATATCGGCCGCGCTACGGCGCTGCAACTGGCCGACGCCGGCGCTGCTGTCGTCGTCAACGCGGTTTCCGATCAGGCGGCGGCGGATGAGGTCGTCCAAGAAATCAAAAACAAAGGTGGCAACGCCATCGCGTGCTTAGCCGACGTGACCGATCCGGTAGGCGTCAAAGCTATGGTCGAACGTGCGAAGGCCGAGCTCGGTGGCATCGACATCTTGGTGCTGAATGCATCGTCGCGCGGCCAAGTCCCGTTCTTGGAAATGACCCATGAACAATGGCGCCGGGTCATCGATATTACTTTGGACGGCGCATTTTTCTGTGCCCAGGCATGCATCCCGTCAATGCAGGAAAAAGGTTGGGGCCGGATCGTGACGCTGGGCGGGATTTCTTGGCACGTAGGCACACCGACCCGAGTGCATAACTTGGTCTCAAAATCCGGCTTAGCCGGCTTTACGCGGGGCTTGGCCGTCGAATTCGCCGATGACGGCATTACGGTGAACTGCGTATCGCCGGGCTTTATCGATACCGTTCGCCCTGCCTCAGCCGGCGCCCGCCCAGACCGCAAGATCAACGCGCCGATCGCCCGCGAAGGCACGGTCGATGAGATCGCATCCATGGTGAAATATCTGTGCCTGCCGGAGTCCGCTTATATCACCGGCCAAATCATGCATGTGAACGGCGGCATGTACTTAGGCGGCAGCTAAGCTTCAGCTGCCCGGATTCAGCAACTGCTTGAGGGTTTCCTCGACCGCGCGCTCGTTGCCGGTCTTGAGATCTTCTTCGCGCTCATACTTATCCCCGTAGCACGCATCGTGCTGGCCGTAGCCACGATCGGCCGGGGTTTGGGCAGGTGATGACGTCGCCTCGTCGGCCCACACCGGCACTGCCGCCAATAAGAGTATGATGCTTAAATAGCCGGCCCGGACCATGTGGCTTCCTCGTCCAGCGGATACATCGGGCGCTTCAGGCCCTTCCAATCGAAGTTGTCCAGTACCGGCGACGTCAGGCCGGGGCAATCGACTTCGATCACCCGTGACGGCGTGAAATATTCATCAAAACCGGCGCGAAAATGCCCCCGCGATTTGACGACGACGGTGCGCAAATCGGCGATATTCAAGCCGAACTGTTCGATCATCATCGGGTCCGCACACTGCTTGCGATTGGTTGCCACACCGAGCCGCACACCGCCCGCATTCAACAGCGCACAGGGCCCAAGATCAATCGCGCGCCCGTTCAACAAGCCCCGCCTACCGACAAATTTGCCGTCGGTTAGCACTTCGACCGTCACGTCCACGCTGAGCGGCTTGTCGAACGCAGTCTTAGGCGTCGCGTTGAAAGTGGCACGGAAGCGACCGCCCTTGCCGACCTTGTGCGCCTCCGCTGCAACGGCGGGATCGATCAACAGACCAATGAATGCACCCGTCACGTTCGCCTTGATAAACGCATCGGCGATGTAGGTGGTGACACCACTGCCGCCGCCGCCCGGGTTGTCGGCAACATCAGCCATGATGTGTGACGGCAACGAGGCATCACGCCCGGAAGCTGCAGCGATCTCGGTGACCCGTGCCAGCGGCGTGAGCGCTTTCTTGAAGCGCCCCCGGTCCTGCCAGGCCCGCTTCGCAATCCGACGCGCCAAGTCGACTCCGGGTCGCGAGTCATTGCGTGACGTGACGATCACCGACATGCCGCATTTGGCACTGTCGGAATAGATAAACCCAGCCGTCACCGAGACGTTGAGAATGTCGTTGCCGGACTGCGTAACGATTTCCTTTTGGCCGTAGTTGATCAAATCCGCGTAAGGGCCTTCAGCCGTCAGCAGTGTCACTGTCGGTGCCGCAATCGGCACTTTGATGAACGACTGACACGGTTTCATACCGCCCCACATTTCAACCATGATACGCGCCGCCTCAGCCGCGCGCTCGCGTTGGTCGACATGTGGATTGGTCAGATACGCAACCAACACGTCGGTGAGTTCAGCCATCTCTTCGGAGACATTGGCGTGCAGATCAAGTGTCGCGATCAAAGGCACGTCGCTACCAATTATACCCCGCACCATGTTGTAGAGCTTACCGTCCGGATCGACATCGTCGGTCGCGCGCATGGCGCCGTGGCTGACGATGTAGACACCGTCGAGCTTACCGGCTTCGCGCAGATAACCTTCCATCAAAGACAGCGTCTTTTCGAAAAACAGTTGATCGATGGAGCCGCCCGGTTCGGCGTCGGCAACCAAGATCGGCACCATCTCCCATTCGACACCGAGCGTATCCATCTCGGATGTAAACCCATGCACCTCGGCCGGCAGCCGAGATGCTTCTGCGGCGAGCTCGGCGGGGATCTCTGCCCCCTGCAGATAACAGCGTTTACGGTAGTCTGCCGACGTCGTGGTCGGCGAGAAACTATTACTTTCGAGCATGAAGCCCAGGATGGCGACGCGTTTTTTCATCATGGTACCTATCAAAAACGAAAAGGGGGCACCCTGCAAGCAAGGTGCCCCCGTAACATCGTGGATTGTGTCTTAGCGCGAGCGCAGACGCGGATCCAAGGTATCGCGAAGTGCATCACCGAACAGGTTAAACCCGAACACGGCCAACGAAATCGCAACGCCCGGCCAGATCGCCACCCAAGGCGCGCTTTCCGCATATTCCTCGGCCCCACCCTGAAGCATCAAGCCCCAAGCCGGCGTCGGCTCCTGCACGCCCATACCGAGGTACGACAACGAAGCTTCCAACAGGATCGCTTGGCCGACGAAAGCGGTGAACAAGATCAGGAACGGCGCAACCACGTTCGGCGCCATGTGACGCAGGATGATTCGTGTGTGACCGAAGCCCAAAGCGCGGGCTGCGTCCACATACGGAATTTCGCGGATCGCCAACGCGTTCGAGCGCACCACACGGGCACACTGCGGAATGAACGGGATGGTGATGGCGATAATCACGTTCTGCGTCCCAGGGCCCAACGTTGCCACAACAGCCATCGCCAAGATGATCAGCGGGAATGCCATGAAGACGTCCATGACGCGCTGAAGAATCAGATCGAACAGCCCCCCAAAGTACGCAGATGCCACGCCCAACACCATACCAGCAACCGCGCCGATGGTTGCAGCCACGAAGCCGACCATCAAGGCCGTCCGCGCGCCATACAAGATACGGGTAAAGATGTCGCGACCGAACTGGTCCGTCCCCATCCAGTAATCACCGTTCGGCGATGTCAGCATGCTGGCGAAGTCGTTGTATTCCGGATGATACGGCGTCAACCAAGGCGCAAACACCGCTGCGATGATCATCAAGAGCACGACTGCCAGACCTGCGACGCCCACTGGCTGCTTTCGGGCCATCTTGACGACGGCCGCACCGATCGACGGCTTTTCATCAAGGTCTTCGATTTGTGATTCAAGAGCAGCTTCACTCGTCGTTGTCATTGTCGTTCACCCTTAGCTATAGCGAATACGCGGGTCGAGCCACGCGTAACAAAGGTCGATCGCGAAGTTTGTCACCACGAAGATCAACACCACCAACATCACCAAGGCTTGCGTCATGGCATAATCGTGGTTGTCGACACTTTCGACAAACAACTTACCGAGACCGTTCAGGTTAAACACCTGCTCGGTCACAACCAAGCCCCCCATCAAGAACGCGAACTCGATACCGATGATGGTAACAACCGGCAACATGGCATTTTTCAACGCATGACGGTTGATCACGATCTTTTCGACCAAGCCTTTGGCACGTGCAGTACGGATGTAGTCTTCGCGCAGCACTTCCAACAATGCCGAACGCGTCATCCGTGTCGCCACGGCCGAATACCGATACCCGGTAGCCACCGCAGGCCAGATCAACTGCGAAATATTATGGATCGGATCCACCCAGATCGGTTTGTACTGGATCGGCGGCATCCATGGGACCCCCGTCGCCCAGTTGGTAAATATTAACAAGCCCAGGATGATCATAATACCAAACCAGAAGGACGGTATCGCGATTCCGGCGATTGAGAATGTTCGAACCGCATAATCAAGCCATGTATCCTGATGGATCGCGGAAATCGCGCCCAGCGGAATGGCGATCACAACAGCCACCAGTGTCGCCATGATGGCAACCTGCAGCGACAGTTCGAATCTGAGGCCGACTTCTTCTAAGATCGGCCTGCCCGTCCACATCGATTCCCCAAAATCGAACGTGAAGAAGCCAATCATAAAGTCGGTGAATTGGATGAATATCGGCCGGTCGATCCCGAGGTTTTTGCGGCAGACATCAATTTGTTCCTGATCAACGTATAGACCGGTGCCGGCGAAACGCAGTTCGCAGACATCGCCCGGAATAAGGCGCATCAGGAAGAACACAAGAATACCCGCACCGATCAATGTCGGTATCATAAGAGCAATGCGTTTAAGAATATACTTTGACATGGATCGCCAACCGTTCCCTGTGCGTTAAGTTCTTGTCATTGACCGATCACCTGCCCACCGCACTTGGCGATGGGCAGGTTTCGGCAAATCGCTTATGCGATTATTACTTGTCCAACCAGATCTGATCTAGGTGCTGAGCCAAGTAGTGCGATGGTGCGATCTTCCAACCCTTCACATAGGAACGGTGTGGGTTGATCTTGTACCACCACAAAGTCACGATGCCGCTGGCCTCATCACTGAGTGCACGCGTCTCGTAGTCACGGACGAGTTCACGCAGCTTACCGGCGTCACCTTCTTTTTCGATATTGGCGTAGATCGCCTCAAGCTTTGGATCATCAAAGCTGCCGTAGTTGTTGCCGGCAGAACCCAAGAACTTCGTCATGTCGGCAATCGGGTTGATCACAGACTGACAGTTGAAGTCGATCGAAACGTCAAAGTCTTTCTTCTTACGAAGCGTGTCGTAGAACGGACCCGACGGCTGCACGCGCTGTGCAGTATCGACGCCAATTTTACGCCACTGGTCGACGAGCCACGTGCCGACAACCTTGTACGGTTGATCAACGCCACGGTTCGAGAAATCGACCTTGAGGCCAGATTGACCGGCATCAGCAAGCAACTTCTTAGCTTCGGCACGGGACGCTTCGATGTCCTCGCTATACCCCTTAAGCTTAAGCAGTTCTTCTTTGGTCGCTGCCAATGGGTGGTTCGGGAAGATCACGCCGCCGACCGTTTTCACGATGGCGATCTGCGACAGGTATTTGGACCCGCCCCAACGATCAACACCGAGGGTCAAAGCCTGGCGCACACGTGCGTCAGCCATCGACTCGCGCTTTTGGTTCGGCGTTGCAAGAAGCACGCAGTTCCAGTCGCTCTCTTGAACCGTGATCTTATCACCCAGCGCTTTGACAAGGTCGTCACGCGCTTTCGGCGGGAAGCCACGGAACTCGATCGCTGCCCGGTCGCCACGAATGGCCTGCAAGCGAACTGCCATTTTCGGTGCCGCAATGGCCTTGAAGCCGTCTAGATAAGGACGACCTTCGAAATGGTAGTTTGCGTACTTTTTCCCTTCCACGAATGCGCCCGGCTGGTGCTGGACGAACGTGAATGGGCCCGTGCCGTTAATGTTGGCTTTGTGCCACTCATAACCGTGCTCATCCAAATCCTTCTTCGCGTAAACGAAGTTGAACGGCGTTGCCAACGCAGGAATGAATGCTGCCGTTGGGAACTTCAAGTTGAAGACAACGGTGTAATCGTCCGGCGTCGTGATCGATTCAACAGCACGGAAGAACGCTTTACGTGCCGACGGCACACCTTCCGGTGGGAAGACGATCTTGTCCATCGTCGCCTTGATGTCGGCCGATGTTAGCGGCGTCCCATCATGGAACTGCACACCTTTGCGAATTTTAAAGGTGTAGGTCTTGCCGTCATTGGTCGGTGCCGGCACGGCACCTTCGCAAAGGTCACACTCGAAATCCGTCGGATCGGACGGATTTTGAGGGTTAACACGAATCAGCAAGCTATAAAACGGCCGGATCGGGTGGATCATGCCGAAGGTCGTCTCTTGGTGACCGTCAAATGACGGAATTTTGGAGCCGACAACGAAGTTCAGAATACCACCGGATTTAGGGGTTTCTGCCTTCGCAGCGCCCGCACCCGCAAGCAGGCCAAAGCCTACTGCAGCAGCGAGAGCAAGTCTCCCAGTTTGTTTGAGCATTGAATGTCTCCTTCCCTGAAGTGAAGAATTGTGCCGAGGGGTTTTCCCCGACATGTGTAGCACCGTGCCCGCGGTGCAATCACACCTCTGTACAGGCCACCCAGTGGCCCGGTTTAATTTCCCGTAACGTCGGGATTTGTTTTTTGCAGTTATCTACCGCACTTGGACACCGGGGATGGAATACACATCCCGACGGTGGATTAATCGGGCTTGGAATTTCGCCCTTGATGATCTCATGCTGGCGCGTTTTCTCGATCGTTGGATCGGGAATTGGCACAGCGTTGAGCAGCAACCGCGTATACGGGTGCAATGGGTTTTCGAACAACTCGTCGCCGTCGGCCAATTCGACCAAGTTGCCGAGATACATCACGGCAACGCGGTGGCAGATGTGGCGGACCACGCTGAGGTCGTGCGAAATAAACAGATACGTCAGATCGAATTCATCACGCAAATCTTCGAGCAGGTTGATCACCTGCGCCTGAATAGACACGTCGAGCGCAGATACGGCCTCGTCGCAAATGATGAATTCGGGGTCCATCGCCAAGGCCCGCGCAATACCCACGCGTTGGCGCTGACCACCCGACATTTCGTGCGGATAACGATCAGCGAACGCTGATGCCAGACCACACACATTCAAAAGATGTCGAACCCGAGTTTGCCGGTCAGCCTCGTTCGGAATGAGGTTGTGCACACGCATCGGCTCGGCAAGGATTTCGCCGACCTTCATGCGTGGATTTAACGAGCTATACGGGTCTTGGAAAATAACTTGGATTTTCTTGCGGACATCAATCATCTCTTTCGAGTTGAGCTTGGTGATATCCTGACCGCCGAAAACGATCTCGCCGGCGGTCGGCTTTTCCAATTGCAGGATGCAGCGACCGGTGGTCGTCTTGCCGCAGCCGGATTCACCAACCACGCCTAGGGTCTCGCCCCGGAATACCTGAAAGCTAACGCCGTCAACGGCCTTCACATGGGCAACCACCCGCGGAAAGAATGCACCTTCGGTAATCGGGAAATGCATCTTCAGATCGCGGACATCGACGAGCACCTCTTCAAAACCGTCAGAGCTGCCGGTGCGCGTATTGCGCCGGGTTGTCATTGCTTCACTCATTTCGCTAACGCCTTCACTTCCCGATCGAGGTTATTTTTCTCAAAGCAGGCCGAAGTATGATTCGGCGATATTTCTTCAAGAGGCGGGAAGCTCTTTGCGCATTCATCCGTCGCATAACGGCAACGCGGGCGGAACGAGCATCCAGCATCCAATTTTGTCAGATCAGGTGGCTGACCATCGACGGGGTCGAGCTTTGCCGAACGCTGTACATCCATACGCGGCACCGATTTTAGCAGGGCCAAAGTATAAGGATGGCGCGGATTGTGGTAGATATCCTGCGCGGTGCCCGACTCGATAATGCGGCCCGCATACATGACGTTCACCCGGTCTGCATAGCGCGCGACCACACCCAAATTGTGGGTGATGATAATCATCGCCACGTTCATATCGCGGGTCAGATTTTTCATCAATTCAAGGATCTGCGCTTGGATCGTCACATCGAGCGCGGTCGTCGGCTCGTCAGCAATGATCAGCTTCGGATCACACGCCAGCGCCATCGCAATCACGACGCGCTGACGCATACCGCCCGAAAGATGGTGCGGGTACTGTGCCAAACGACGATCCGGTTCAGAGATACCGACCATGCCCAAAAGCTTGACGGCTTTCGCCATCGCCTCTTCTTCGGACATATCGAGGTGAGCCAGCATCGGTTCCGTCAACTGCAGGCCGATGGTCAACACCGGGTTCAACGATGTCATCGGTTCTTGGAAGATCATGCCGATGTCGCGACCACGAATGTCACGCATCTCGTCTTCGCTCAGATCCAACAGCTCTTTACCGTCGAACATGATGCTACCGCCGACAATCTTGCCCGGCGGCCATGGAATTAATCGCATAATGGTCATCGCGGTCACGGACTTTCCGGACCCCGATTCACCCACAACAGCGACGGTTTCACCCTGTTCCACAGTGTACGAAACACCATCAACAGCTTTGACGATCCCAGCAGACGTAAAAAAATGAGTCTGGAGATCTTTTATTTCCAGAAGCGCCACGTTTCCTCCCTAAGGTATTCAATCTTTTTTGTTATTGGAAGCAAACGTAGATGCGTCGACGAAAGCTGTCAATTCATATCCCCATCTCATTTTTTCATGAAATACATCCCGCTTTGTTATGCTGCAGATGCGAAGGTGCATATTCCCCAAATACTCTTTGATTCTCTTCATGTGGCCAACTTGAACACTGAAAAAGTGTTATTTCACGGTGCACCGCACAACATGATGTGGCTTGCCGGAAACCTTTGCGATCAGCATATTGGCCGCACATTTCAACAATCAGATTCTTAAAAACACGAGGGAAAAGGAGACACCACCATGGCATCCGATCAGTATGAGCGTGGCCTAAAGTGCCGCAAAGAAGTCCTTGGCGACGCCTACGTCGAAGCGTCCTTAAACAAGGCCGACGACTTTAACCGAGACTTCCAGGAAATGGTCACAGAGTATTGCTGGGGCGGCACCTGGGGCCGCGGTGTATTGTCGAAGCGTGATCGTTCGATCCTCAACCTCGGCATGCTCGCGGGTCTCGGCAAAAGCCACGAATTTAAACTGCACTTCAAAGGCGCCATCACCAACGGCCTGTCGATGGAAGACCTTCGGGAAATCCTGATTCAGATCGGTGTGTATTGCGGCATTCCCGCCGGAATCGAAGCGTATCGTCTGGCCCGCGAAGTCCTCGCGGCCGAAGGTATTGATGTCGCACACATGGATGAGGGTAAATAACGATGACTGCCACGCCCAACGTTATCGGTTTCGTCGGCCTCGGCCAAATGGGAGGCCCGATGGCCGCCAACATCGCCAAAAGCGGTGCCGAAATCATCGTCTATGATAAAGCCGGCACGTCCGAGCGCGCGCCGGAAGGCGCCAAGCTTGCGAATTCATTCGCCGATGTGCTGAGCGCCGCCGACACGGTATTTTTGTCGGTGCCCGATGGCCCCGTCTCCATCGCACTCGCCAAGGAAATCGCCAAGACCGACGGTCGTCGTGCCCAGGTTATCGTCGACCTTTCCACCATCGGCCCGGAAGCCGCACGCGAGGCCGACAGTATTTTGAAAGCGGCTGGCGTCACCTACATTGACGCACCTGTCTCCGGCGGCCAAGCCGGTGCGCGGGCCGGCACCATCACCGTGATGTGGGGCGGCCCCAAGGTCGTTATGGATGCACACACGGATGTCTTGGCGTCTTTCTCAAAAAACGCCTTTCACTGCGGCGAAACGCCGGGCCAAGGTCAGTCGGTGAAGGTCCTCAACAACTTCCTGTCTGCCATCGCCATGACGGCAACATCAGAAGCAGTGCTGTACGGCCTTTCGCAAGGCGTCGATATGAAGACGATCTTGGATGTGGTGAACGTGTCGACCGGTCAAAATACTGCGACCATCGACAAGTTCCCAAAGCGCATCATGACCGAAAGCTTCGACGCAGGCTTTAAGACCAAGCTGTTGACCAAAGACGTCAATCTGTTCTTGAAAAACGCAAAAGCCGCCGGCACGCCGCTCACGCTCGCCGCCACCCTAGCCGCGATCTGGAACGGCTGTGACGCAACCCTACCCGACAGCGATTTCACGCGGATTTACGAGTTCGTCCGCGATAAGGGCTGAGTGTAGACGGCTAGATCATCCTTCGAGACGCGCTTCGCGCTCCTCAGGATGAGGAGATATAGTTTCAACATCCCTCATCCTGAGGAGGCCCGAAGGGCCGTCTCGAAGGATCGCCTCAATACCCTTCGTCACGCAGCGGAAACGCCGACAGCGCGTGCGGTGCGTTCACGGCGTCCGGCTCAGATATAATGTGCTTGGCTTCAAGGCCATCATAACCAGTGACGCCGAGTAGGCCTAAGACCGATTCCACCTCAAGCTCCAACAGTTCCAACATGCGGACCACACCGGCAGTCCCGGCAGCAGCATAGGCCAGCCCTTGCAGCCGCCCGATGCCGACCGCATCCGCGCCCAAGATCATCGCTTTGACGACGTCGGCGCCGCGCATGATGCCGCCGTCCAGCACGACCTTGGCGCGGCCATCGACGGCCTGGACGACTTCGGGTAGCACGTCGATACCACCGCGACCGTGGTCCAATTGTCGCCCGCCGTGGTTCGACACATAGACCACGTCGCAGCCTTCTTTAACCGCAATCTCGGCATCTTCGGCAGTGGCGATGCCTTTGAGCATCAATGGCGTGTCGAACTTATCGCGTACACGCTTGAAATCATCCCAGCTGAACGACCGCTGGTATTCCTCGCCCTGCGCCTGGGTTTGGCGGGCGACCGAAATAAAACCCTTCGCCTTATCCCGTTCACGTCGACCGTAGTAATCCAAATCAATGGTAAAACAGAACCCAAGGTAGCCGTTATCCATGGCACGCTTAACATGATCATCGACCCAATCTGCATCGCCCCGCACATATAATTGAAAAATGCGGTGCGCATCCGGTGCCGCCTGGGCAACCGCTTCAAGGCCGGGCTTACAGACCGAACTCAGCATATGCATGACACCGAATATACCGGCAGCTTTCGAGACTCCCGAGCCACCCTCTTCGTAAAACTGCTGGAGCGAGCCGATCGGCGCCAAAATGATCGGCAGCCGAAGGTCGCGCCCTAAAAAAGATGTGCCGGCATTGAGGCCGTTGACGTCACGCATCACACGCGGTCGAAACGCCAACCGGTCGAGGGCCAGGCGATTGCGCTTTTGCGTGGTCTCGGTCTCGGCACCGCCGATCAGATAATCCCAGGCACCATCATCCAAATTCGCCTGCGCCGCATCGACGAATTGATGTAGGACCTGAAAACGGACCTCGATATCGTTCGCTTGTGCGTTGTCGTCAGCCATCGCCATGCCCCCTTACCCGTGCATCGGTTTTTTGCAGACGATCACACCGTCGATGTCTGCATAGATATAGTCACCCGGATTTATCACCACACCGCCGAAGCGCAGCGGCACATCTGGAATACCATCTGCGTTGCGATGCGGCGGTACCGGCGTCGAACACAGCGCTTTCACGCCAAAATCCAATTCCATGATCTCATGCACGTCACGTACGGCACCGTTATAGATGATGCCTTCCCAACCCAGCTTGAAAGCGTCTTCGGCGATGTTACCGCCGGTCAGGGCGCGTCGTTGCGAACCACGCCCGTCGACCACCAAAACTTTACCCTCGCCGCCCCGCTTCAAAACATCCATCAAGCCCTTGTTGGTTTCGTAGGTCGAAAACGTCACCGCCTCGCCGTGGAAACAGCGGCGCTTGGCAAAATCGTGAAACGTCAGCTCGACGACCTGCACGTCTGGGTCAATATCACAGATGTCCGCAGCGCGGACGATAGCTTGCTTCGACATGGATGAACTCCCGAGATGTATTCAGAATTTATTTTTGTGATTTACAGACTAAACATTAAGGGGTCTTGGGCTAACGGTCCATCGCCGTTACACTGCATCAAATCATTTTTTCAAACAGGAGAGACACGTGAGCAAGTTTGCCATTTTCGTCACCGTCAAAATCAAACAAGACCGGATTGAAGATTTCCTCGCCCAAGCCTATGCCAATGCAACGGCGGCTGTACGTGACGAACCGAACTGCCAGCAGTTCCGCATCATGCAAAACACCGACGACCCGTCGACGATCCATTTTTATGAGGTCTACACCGAAGCCGGCAGCCTCGACCACCACCGCGAGACGGTGCACTACAAAGCCTACGACGCCGCCGCTGCCGACATGATCCTAGAGAAAACCGTCACCAAAATGGATGTGCTGCAGTAGTCAGCTTTTATCGGTCCGCTCTTTAAAACTCGTGCCGATAATCACGACACCGATCAGCATCACAGCGCCCATGGCGAGCCAGGCGAGGCCGTAATCGTTGCCGCTGTGGTCAAGGACCAGGCCGAACAGCGGCGGGCCGACGGTGCCGCCGACGGACCATGCGAGCGCATTGTAGCCGATGGCGGAGCCGACGAGGTCTGAGGGCACACTTTCGGCGGTCATCGATAAAATCAGCGCAGCATAAGCCGCGAAGGTGCCGCCCATAACGGCGGCGAGCGCCAGCAAGGCCCAATGTGGCCAGCCCGGCGCGACGAAGTAGGCGATGCCGCACGATGCGACGCCGGCTAAAACCACGGCAATAACAATCCCCTTGCGGCGCGCGCCAAACAGGCGATCCGACAAATATGTGTAGCCGACGCGCCCGAACGCGCACGCGGTCTGTGCCACGGCGACACCTGTTGCGGCCAGCGGCTGGCTGGCCCCTGCGGCATCGCGCAAGAACAGGGCGAGATAGGTAAATAAGCTCGATTGGCCGGTGTTGAACATCACGCATGCGGCGCAGATCGCGTTCATGTTGCGGTTGGTCATGACGGTTTTAAGATCACCTAAAATCGCGGCGAGACCGCCCACACGATGCACCGGCTTGCGGGTCAGCGGCAGGCACAGCATCGCGACCGCAAACGTCATCCCAGCCGCCGTCCACATCACGATCCGCCAATCCATGTAGGCAGCCATCACGCCACCGCCGGCGCCCAACACACCGCCCAACGGCACGCCCAATTGCTTGAGCCCCATCGCCGTGCCGCGCCACTGGGCGGGAAACCAGCGGACCACGCCTTTGGCGGTGGCCGGATTCACGAACGAATAACCGAGCCCCATCAGAAACGCGGCGGCCAGCGCCTGATAAAAGCCGACCGAGAGCGCGAACAACACCGCGCCTGTCGCCGACATCAAAGTGGCGCCGAACAACGTCCAACCGACGCCCATCCGATCTGTGATCGAGCCGCTGGGCAGCGCCGAAAACAACTGCGCACCGAACACGGCGGACATGAAGAATCCGAACTCAGCCGCCGTGATTCCAAGATCGCCTCGGATCACCGGCCCCATTGCCATCACCGACAAGTAACACGCCGTGCCCACCGTGTGCACCAGCGCCAACAATGCGATGCGCCCGCGCCAGGGGTTGAAACCTTGGGGTGGCGATGCAGCCGTCTCGGCGTGCTCAGACATCGCGCCCTGCCCGCTCGGTAAACATAAAGATAATCATCAGTGTGCCGACGGCGACGACGGCGCCCGTCGCCAACCATGCGACTTCGAACCCGCCCCAATGGTCGACTATATAGCCGAACATCACCGGTCCCAGCATGCCGCCGATGTGCACGCCGACCATATTGACGCCAATCGCCGAGCCGGCGAGCCTGGGCTCCACCGCTTCGACGACGATGGCTTGCGCGACCGGCGCGAACGACGCAATCGTGATCCCAAGCGCCACCGTGAGCCCGAGCCCTACCGTCAACGCGAACCCCGAAATAGCGCCAGCACTTACCAGCGCCATCAAGCACAAAAACACCGCCGCCGTGCCGCACAGCCACGCCATCAGCACCGCCCGCCTGCCGTTATAAAATCGATCCGATACCACGCCCCAACCGATCCGCGCCCCGGCGCTAACAACTTGCGCAAGACCAATTGCAAAGCCGGCCATTTCCTGACTGGCCTTCGCCGCCCCGGTCAGGAACAACGTTAGAAATCCAAAGAAATTGGTTTGGCCGACGTTCAACATCCCGTTGGCAATAGCGTAGATATTGAAATTGGTATCTTTCAAAACGTCCCCCAGATTGGCGACGATACTTTTGCGCTGATCTGCGGGCAACGGCACGTGAAACCGCAGCAGACCCAGACAAAAAAACCCGTTTAGGATGATCAACCCGGCGACACCCCACATGATCGACTGCCAGGGCACCGTTGCCGCCAGCACGCCGTTGCCGGCCGCAATCACACCGCCTATCGGGACGCCCACTTGTTTGAGGCCCATCGCCGTGCCGCGCCTGGCGCGGGGAAACCAATCCAGCACGCCCCTGGCCGTCGACGGGTTATTCATGGAATAGCCGATGCCCATCAAGAACATCGCCCCAAGGCATTGTACATAGCCATCGGCCAGCGCCAGGGTGACCGCCGCGATGCACATCAACACATGCGCCGCAACCAACGAACGCCCGACCCCGTATCGATCCGTAATCGCACCCGCCGGCATCGAGCCCAACGCCTGCGCACCGTAATAGACGGAAACAAAAGCGCCGAACTCTGCCGCGCCCAGGGACAAGTCCGCCGAGATCACGGGTGCCATCGCCATCACCGAGACAATGTTCACGGTGCCGACGACATGCGCAAAGATCAACGCCGGCAATCGGCTGACCCAGGGGTTATCGCCGACGATAGGCGCCTTCAAGATTGCAGCGACTTTCCGTCCATATCATCGGCCGGACGGCCCAAGTGATGCATGGCAGTGGGCGCAATATCCAAAACCGACGTCGCAACATTCGCGACGTGGCCCGGCGTAAATCCGGCGCCAGCGCAGATCAAAAACGGGCTTTGTTCGTAACGCCCGAGCCCACCGTGCTGACCGCAACCCAGCGAGTTGGCGATTTTCAGGTCGCCTTGAAAAGCGATCGCAGTGCCTGGCATACCGGCGTCGCTTACGTCTTCATTAGCTTGCCCAAGCACCACAAGATCGATGCCGCCTTCCGGGTTCAGTCCGAGCGCCGCAATATCGTCGCCGATGACGACGCGCGCAATCCGAGGATCGTTTTGTAAATGATCGGCAATCGCTTGGCTGCGGGATTTGGCTTCGGGCGATAAATAGATCGTCGCACTTGTGCCCTGAGGGGCGATGGCGACGTCGGGCGAGCCCTTAGCGTCTTTCAGACCGGCCGCGACCAAAATCTCTTCGAGGTCGACGATCTCGCCGATGGTTTCATGACCGTGATCCGACGCGCAAATCAGCAATACGTCGCCGGACTCAATATCGTGGCGAATGTTGTCATAGACGCGGCCCGCCTGGGCATCGGCGGCCCGCACCACATCCAAATGCGCCGGTGAGCCGAGCGCCACTTCGTGCTGCGTATGGTCGGGTTCACACTGCCATAACAGCGCCAGTGCGGGTTTACGGTCATGCAAGACTTCGTCGATGAAGCGCTTGGTCAGCGCGGCGTCACCTTGCGTGTCATGGCTAACACCGTGCGGCGTAAGTGTCGTCCGCCCCGGCCCGAACGCAAGATCGCGATGGATCAAATGACCATACCCATCCGGATCTAAAAATAACGCAGCGCCCGGCGATGCATTGCCATAGATCACGGCGCCGCCGTGATCGCGTAGCCGTTCCGACATCGTCGGCACCTTCAGGGTGCGGCCAAAGGCTTGGTGCATCTTATCGCGAAAGTCCGGCGGGCCGACGCTGAACACTTCAAGGCCTTGCCCCAAATCGAGTGCCACCGCGTTGCCTTCAAGCCCGTTGCGTCCGGGTTTGCAGCCGGTCGCAATCGCCGCCGCCGTGGTCCGCGTGGTCGATGGAAAGACGCCGCCGTGGCCTTGGAAATGCGCGCCCGCTTTCGCGATCCGAATCAGGTTCGGGGTTATCTCGGGCGTCACCATGTCGGCGCGGAGCCCGTCACAAATCACGATCACAACACGTTTCATCGCGTAAACTCCTGAATGCCTGAATATAAGTATTCTTGGGCACATATTCCTGAGCACATGTTCATGTGTATACCACCAATCCATCGACGGCGACGACACCCTCGCCTTCACCCCTCACGATCAGCGGATTAATCTCAGCCTCTGCGGGTGGCTGCGCCACCAAGGCGAGGCCCGAGATCGCCACCAGCGCATCGGCCAACGCGTCCAGATCACCCTTCGGTAAATTTCGATAGCCCCGAAGCGGTGCCAGCCCTTTGACGTCAGCGATCATGTCCAAAGCCTGGGCACGGTCAATGGGGGCTGCACGGATCGCGCTGTCGCCATAGACCTCGGCCAAAATACCGCCGGGTGCGAGCACCACGACCGGGCCGACTTGCGGATCGAGGCGAAACCCGATCAGCACTTCGCCGACGCCTTGAACCATTTCTTCGACCAAAAACCGATCCAATTTGAGGTCCGGCTGATGCGCCGCGACGTTGCTTTTGATGCCCCGCAGCGCACGGATCAAATCTTCTGCAGAGGCCACGCCTAACTGCACCGCACCGGCTTCGGTTTTATGCGGCAGTTTGGTGGACAATGCTTTAACAGCCAACGGAAATTCAAGACCCGAGACCGCCTCGCCATCGCCGATCACCGCATACTTTGCGACATGTATTCCAAGGCTGTCGAACAGGGCCAACGACGCCGCTTCGTCCAGCGTACCCGACACAATCTTGTCTGCGGGCTGAATGTCAGAATTGAGCCCCGCCATCCCCATCTGCGTCGGAGCTTCCCAGGCAAAAAACGCCCGCATGGCATCGGCGCAAGCTTCGGGCGTGCGGAACGCGGCGATGCCGGCATCGGCCAACAATTGCAAAGACGCATCGGCTTGCGGCACCATGAACGCGGCGACAGGTTTTTGTGCGCTCGCCGCCGTGGCGACAATCGGGGCCACGGCAAGTTCCGGATGGAATTGTGCTGACGAGCCGACGACACACACCACCGCGTCGCAAGCGTCACTGTCCAACAACGCTTGCAGCGCCGCGCCATAGACCCCGTCTCGGGTGCCGGCCATGGTCAGATCGATCAGCGGGCCGCGTCCAATCTTCAAATCAAAGTCTGCGAGCCGCGCGTGCACGGCGTCGGGTGCCGGGATCACGTCGAGGCCGACCGTGCCTAAGCGGTCCACGACCGTCGACGCGCCGCCACCGGTCGTCGTCATCACGCCGACCTTGCGGCCTTTCGGTGGGCGCTGGCCGATCAGCAGCGGCGGCATTTCGAACAAAGCTTCCAAAGTTTCGATGCGCACGATGCCGTGTGCACGGAAAAATGCATCCACCGCTTTATCTTCACCGGCGAGTGCCCCCGAATGGGATAACGCCACCGCTTGGCCGGCTTGGGAGCGACCGAGTTTATAGGCGATTACCGGCTTACCGGCGTCGTACGCGCGCCGTGCCGCAAGCGCCAATCTGGGCGCGTCACGGAGCGCTTCCAAAAACAACAAGATCGCATCGGTTTTCGGGTCGTCGACCAGCACGTCGACCAATTCACCGACGCCGACATCGGCTTCATTGCCCACAGACAACATGCGAGAAAAGCCGATACCCCGGGCCGCGCCACGGGACAACATGGTGCCGAGAATGGTGCCGCTTTGCGAGATCAAGCCGAGCCGGCCCGCTTTCAAGGCGGGCATTTCCAGCACCGCATTGACCGACAGCGTGAGACCGTTTTCAGGGCAGATCACGCCCATGCTGTTGGGGCCGAGTATCCGCACGCCAACCTCGGCTGCGGTCTGCAACAACGCATCTTGGCGGGCGCGGCCGTCCGGCCCGGTTTCAGCAAAGCCATCGGAATAGATCGTCGCGACCTTGATGCCCTTGGCACCGCAATCACGCACCGCAGCTTCGACATGAGCCGCAGGCACCATGATGAACGCATGATCGCAGTCACCATCAATATCGGCTGCGGATTTAAACGCCGGTAGCCCCTGCACCTCGTCGCGCCCTGGATTGACGGGATAGACGTGTCCCTTAAACCCGTGCGCCGCCAAATAGCGCTGTGGCCTGCCGGTGTTCTTTGTCGGATCGGCGGACGCGCCGATCAGCGCGACGCCGCGCGGGGTTAACAGCGCGCGAGTAAGCTTCGTATCACTATCTGCGTCACTCATTGCGCATCGGGCGCTTTGGGGGGACGTTGCGAGAAGCGGCGATCGAACACACTCTCGGCAATTCGGTTCATCATCATTTCCGACGAGCCGCCGGCGATCATCCATCCCCTCGTTCGGCGAAAGCAATATTCGATCAAACAGTCCTGGGAATACCCTGCCGCTCCCATGACCTGCATCGCCTCGCTCGACACTTCATGGCCGGCGCGGTTGCAGGCAAGCTTGGCAAGCGCAGTATCTTCGGCAGACGGAAAGCCTTTGTCTGCCGCAGAAGCGGCGCGGTACAGCAACAGCTGTGCGGCTTCCAATTTCAGCTTCATGTCGGCGAATTTCCACTGTAGGCCTTGGAATTCACAGAGCGCGCGCCCGAACTGTTTACGCTCAAGCGCATGGTTACGGGCCATGTCGAAAGCGTAGCGACCAAGCGCAACCGCACGCGCCGAGTTGCCCAATCGCTCCACATTGAAGCCGGCGATCTGACGCTTAAAGCCACCTTCACGCAGTAAAATATTTTCCGGCGGCACGTAGGCGTCTTCGAAATATAGCTGACACCATTCTTCGCCGCCCAGATACATCACCGGCTGACCTTTCGAGACCCCTTCGGTGTCGGGCTCGACCAAGACCGAACCGATGCCGTTGGTGCCAGGGCCGTAACGGCAATACACCAAAAACACATCGGCTTCAGGGCTGTGCGTGGAAAAAACTTTGGTCCCGTTCAGACGCACACCCTCACCGTCCGCTGCCGGATCGGCGCGGGTCGTAAGATCAGTGAGCGCAGAGCCCGCTTCGGGCTCTGACATGGCGACCGAAATCACTTTTTCACCGGCCAAAATCGGCTTGAGGTAACGCTGCTTTTGATCGTCGGTGCCGTATTCAGCAAGCACACGCACGGCACCAAAATTGCCGGCTTGCACCACGTCGGCGCTGCGCGGACAGTGCTTTGCAATGGTTTGGATCGCGATGACCGCGTCCATCAGGCTGCCGCCTTGGCCGCCGTCAGCTTCGTCCATCATAATGCCCAATAAACCTTGCTCGGACATCATCTTGGCGACGTCGCGGGGAAAGCCTTCGGTATGAGCACGTTTTAAAGCATCGGCAGCCAAATGCCGTTCCGCGAAACCATCAACGGCGTCACGAAACATGCGTTGTTCTTCTGTGAGATCAAAATCCATGGGGTCCTCCAAGTTGCGGCGAGAGTACATCCCGCCCCCAGAATTTCAATCACTGGCCAATGAATAAATAATAAAACAGTCATGTCGATGGAATGCGAACTCGTGGAGCCGATTTGGTCACGTGCGAGAAATACAGACCGAAAACCATATTCACCTGATGGATGTGTATTGGATATTGCAAACCCACAAGAAAATGAATCACATCACGACGCTATTGGCGTCTTTTGCACGCAGGGTGTATCAACATAGAAAAATCAGAGGAGAGAGAGAATGCCCACAGTTGAAAGCCTTGGCCTGCAGACGCTCACCGTTCGCCGTGAAGGCGCGCATGTGCTGGTCGTAACTTTAAATCGTGCAGACGTCGCTAATGCTTTCAATACCCAGATGGGATCGGAGTTGTTGTCGGTCTGGGAGTCCCTATACCGCGACCCAAAGCAATGCCGGGCCGTGGTGCTGACCGGCAGCGGGACACGCGCCTTTTGTGCCGGTGCCGATTTGAAAGAACGCAACGGCATGAGCGATGATGCCTGGCGACAACAACACGCACTTTTTGAGCAAATGATTCGCGCCATGATGGACTGTCCAGTGCCGATCATCGGTGCGCTCAATGGCGCCGCTTACGCCGGTGGTCTCGAGATTGCGCTCAATGCGGATTTTCTTTATGCCGTCCCAAGTGCGCGCTTTGCCTTTACCGAGGTGACACTCGGCATCATGCCCGGTGCTTCGGGCACCCAGCATCTGCCCCGCGCCATCGGCATGCGCCGCGCCAAAGAAGTGATCCTCAGCGGCAAACCGTTTTCAGCCGAAGACGCCCATGCTTGGGGCCTCGTAAATGCGCTTTATGAGCTGGACGCCTTAATGCCCGCTGCGCTTGAAGCCGCGGCACGCATCGCCGCCAATGCACCGATTGCCGTGCAGCAA
This sequence comes from uncultured Rhodospirillales bacterium, assembly GCA_963974935.1. Classification (GTDB taxonomy): domain Bacteria; phylum Pseudomonadota; class Alphaproteobacteria; order Rhodospirillales; family Casp-alpha2; genus UBA4479. The sequence goes on from CAXBEV010000007.1 coordinate 38,805, forward strand.
GCCCGAAAGTCGGTTGATGCAGCGGGATCACTTGATTTGAAAAACGGCTATGATTTCGAGATCGCATGTTACCAGCGCGTCATCGATACCGAAGATCGACTCGAAGGCGTCAGTGCGTTCAACGAAAAACGCCGTCCGGATTTCATAGGCCAATAAGGAAAAAGCATATGTATATTGTCGCGTTTGAAGTTTGGCCCGCCGAAGGTCACACCCAGGACTATTTTAATATTGCCGCCGAACTGAAAGCCGATCTGGAAAAGGTCGATGGTTTTATCTCGGTCGAACGCTTCGAAAGCGTCACCGCACCCGGCAAGTTTCTCTCGCTCTCATTTTGGCGGGACGAAGCGGCCATGCAAACGTGGTACACCCACGGCAGACACAGCGACGCACAACGCCAAGGGCGCAGTGGTATTTTCAGCGACTACCGGATCAGGGTGGCCTCGGTCGTGCGTGACTACGACATGGCCAAAGGACGTCCACCGGAAGGTCTATGATGGATTACGGCATATCGTTGTCGCTTTTTCTCATGAAATCATCAGCTTGAGGTCGCATCGAAGATATTCTGCACGAGTCACGGTCTGCAATGACACTCATTTATCTGTCTCACGTGTACGCTCAATTTCGTCGGCCACGGACTGCAGGTTTCGCAGAAATTCATTAAAATCGTTGTTGTCTTCATTGACGGTTTCTTCGACTCTGACCGGCGGCCCATCTTCGGTCACTTTTGCAGCAATATGGATTTTTTCGCCCATTACATCGTTGATGGCCAACAACAAGGTCGGGCGATCAATCGGCTTCGTTACGCAGGCATTCATGCCGGCGTCGAGATACGCGCGCACATGTTCTTCCATAGCATCTGCGGTCAACGCGATAATCGGCATTTTTGATTCCGGCCCCGTCATCTCGCGAATTGCGCGGGTTGCGTCAGGACCACTCATATTCGGCATGCGGACATCACACAGCATAAGGTCATAAGGATATTTTGCGGCCTCTTTGATTGCTTCCTCGCCATCATCGACGACCGTCGCGTGGTGCCCATACTTTTCAACAGTTGCCGCGATGATCCTCTGGTTCAGGCGATTATCCTCAGCAATCAGAATGTTCAACGCGCGCGTTGCGAGGAAATGCTGTGCTTCCGGCAAACGCTCGACGGTCGATACATCCGTGTCGGCAAGGCGTAACGGAATTTGAAACCAAAATTCGCTGCCATGCCCCACTTGGCTGGTCACGCCAATCTCACCGCCCATAAGTTCCACCAATCGCTTAGAAATAGCCAAGCCCAATCCCGTCCCCTCATAACGACGCGAGATGGACGCGTCACCCTGAGAGAAGTTATGGAAAAGTTGACGCTGGTTTTCTTCGGAAATGCCGATGCCGGTATCACTGATGCCGATGCGGATCATTTTTTGATCTGACGACTCCACCACGTCAGCGCGCACGGTGATGCCTCCACGGTGGGTAAACTTCACCGCATTTCCAACCAAATTGATGAGAATTTGGCGTATCCGTGTCGGGTCACCGTTCACGCCGACCGGCACTGAATTCGTATCGATCTGCACATAAAGACCCTTCAAGCGTGCCCGCTCACGCACAAGATCAACCGCCTCTTCAATGGTGTACGGGAAATTAAAGTCCAGTTTTTCAATATCGAGCCGCCCGGCGTCCATTTTCGAAAGATCAAGAATATCGTTGATGATCGTCAACAAAGAATGCGTTGCGCCCTTAATCTTAATCACTTTTTCTCGGTCATCCGGCGCAAGTTTACTGTCCAACAGCATATCGGCGAAGCCCATGACGCCAGTCATAGGGGTGCGTATTTCGTGACTCATTGATGCCAAAAATTCGGATTTAGATCGTTCCGACATTTCGGCCCGCTCTTTTTCGGCAGCATAGTTCTCTGCGAGTTCCGCTATCTGCGCGGTGTTCTCTTCAAGATATTGGCGCGAGACCTCCAACTCTTCTACGTAGCGATACAGTCGCTCTTCGCTCTCTTGAAGGCGACGCTTGGCCGTCTCTTCCGCAGTTACATCTCGGCCACTACCGCGATATCCGGTAAACATGCCGTCCGCATCAAACATAGGTTTACCGCTGATCGACAAATGCGTTTCAAGAGTGTTCGAGCGCGGCATGGTGTAGCGGAAATCATGAAACGCGAGATGATTTTGAAGCGTTTCAAAGTGCTCACGCCAAAAATCTGCGGCATCATGTAAATTGATACCCGCCGCTTCGAGGCGTGACCGGTTGAGAAACAACATAGGATTGAGCCCACTGACCTCCTCAAATTTTTCCGAAATATACGTAAACTTATGCTCCGCGTCGGTCTCCCAAAACCAATCTGCGGAAACGTTGGCCATGTCTTCAAATAGCTTCTGACTCTCTTGGAGGGCCCATGTTCGCTCTCGGACCAGTGCTTTGACGCTTTCTTCGCGTGTGATGAGCGTATGCGCGAAGGCCGACAACGTCGCGGTCAACATGAGGCCGATCAACATCACGGTGCCGGGCAAAAGAAAAGCCTGCTCGGACAAAGTCGTTAGATCCGTGAGCGTTGTAACTCGAAGCGGTATATTAGAAACGTTGAACATGAAATCATTGCTTCTAACCAAGCTGCCGAACGAGGCCTCGCTAGCCTTGGCAAGTTTATCAAAGTTACCAGTCATGAAGATCGGCGGCAGAGAACTGTCCGTCGTCTCGCGCTTGACACTCAGGCCGACCGACCCACTCAAAATCAAATCATCAATAGAGCTTTTGCGAAGTGCAAGGCCGATAATGCCTTCGATATCATACACCGCAAATATAACCCCATCGACATCGGCATTACGTGAATTATCCGAATAGGATGGCGTTTCCATTTTGAAATATGGATAGAACGCGAGCGCCGCGTTGTAACCAGGTAGAACACTATGCTTGTTAAGCGGCGCCGTCAGCCGGACTTCGTCAAACTTGATACTGGCAAGCACCGCATCACTGACTTCCGATATCCGCAAAATATCGGTCCCACGCAATGGTTCCATTTTCTCGGCCGGTTCAATCATTTGAACGATAAATTGATACGCCCCTTCGCCGTCTTGCGATGCCGATAGGCCAACACGTGCCGCATATCCATAGCCGATCGTGCCGACTTCATTGGCCCTTAGATTTTTCGCGAAACTCGAAAATGAATCCGATGTTACCTCACGCGCGGTATCCAAATACGCACGCAAACCTCGCATAGAACTCAGCGACAAACTAGTCTCAGTCTCAGTCTTGACCCGTCCTATCAGATCGTCGACCCGCGCAGCGACTTCCGCATGCTTTTCCGACAGCATGCCCGCCCACGTGAAATATGTAACAACGATACTGAGCGCGATGCCGAGGAATGCGAGCAGCGGCACCGCCAGCCTCCAGGGCCGCACACCTGCGACGCCGACCACGGGCAGCGCACCACTTATCTTAAAGGTGTCGTCAGGACCTCTGCGACGAAAGAGCATTCATTTTTCCAAAACATTGACGCAATCATTTGCAAGTACGAATAGATCAGATAAACCCCGGCAGTTTAAGGAGAAGTCGGTACATAGGCGCACCTTTCCGCATATCATAAGTCGTGCCAGTTTATGCGCACGAGCAGCTCAAGTGGAATATCTGTCGCGTAACGCTGCGGCGTCGGAGCCACTCAGAAAATTTGTCTTCATCCCACGCAGCATCAAAAACAGCTTTGCGGTCTCTTCAAGTTCTTCAGTCGCGTAAACCGCGTCACGTAAAGATTTGCCGGCAACGATGGGACCATGGTTGGCCAGCAGTACTGCATGGCTTTTTGACGCCATCTCGCGCACAGCGCGAGCCAGATCGAGGTCACCGGGTGGAAAATACGGCACCAACGGCAGCTTGCCGATCTTCATGACATAGTAGGCTGTGATCGGCGGCAATACATCCGTCGGGTCAATATCTGCGAGACAACTCACCGCGACCGAATGTGTCGAATGTAGATGCACGATGGCCCCGGATGCCGGACGCTCTTCATACATTGCCAAATGCAAAAACGTCTCTTTCGTCGGCTTGTCACCGCTAAGATGTTGTCCGTTCATATCCAGCTTCGATATCCGTGCCGGATCGATTTCGCCCATGGCAACACCGGTCGGCGTCATCAGCCAGCCGTCTTCAAGACGCACGCTGATATTGCCGGAACTGCCGAACGTCAGCCCGCGGTCGTACATCGACTTCGCGAGCCGTGCAATTTCATCGCGGGCGGCGTTCTCATTCATGGCAGCATGCCCAACGATTTTTCGAAGAAATCCTCGGCGCCGAAGTTGCCGGATTTTAACGCAAGCGCCAGCGGCACCCCGCCGATGGCTTCCGTCCAAGGCACGCCGGGGTCTATTTCCGGACCGATGCGCAGTGCGCGCACATCCAACGCACTGACCACCGCACCCGACGTTTCACCGCCCGCCACGACGAAGCGATTGACACCATCTTCGAGCAGGCCACGCGCAATGCTGCCCAAGGTCTCTTCGACCATCGCACCGGCGCGCTCGCGACCATAGGCGGCCTGAATTTCAGATATCGTATCTGGATCCGCCGAGGAATAGAGCAACACCGGCTGACCGGGGTCTTTTGCCAGCGTTTTCAACGCCCATGCCAACCCCGCTTTGGCGACGTCTTCGCCACGCCCGATGGCATGCGGGTCGATGGCGAACGTCGGCCATGTATCGGACACCGCGGCCACTTGTGCGCGGGTCATGCGCGAACAACTGCCCGCCAAAACCACGCTCCGCCCGACGATCCCCGGCAATGCGGGTGCGGGGTTGTCCGCCATAAACCCTTGGCGGCGGAAATTCTCGGGCAAGCCCATGGCGACCCCTGAGCCCCCGGTGATCAAGCCGAGGTCGCTTGCAGCCGCGCCGATTTCAATCAGATCTTCGTCTAGTACCGCATCCACGATGGCATGACGAACACCGGCTTTTTTCAATTCAGCAAACCGCGCGCGAATGCCGGGCGCACCTTCACGCACTGCTGTATAGTCGACCAAGTCGACCGGGTGCTCGGTCTGTCGGCTCAGCACACGCACCAAATTCGGATCGGTCATCGGAGTCAGTGGATGGTCCTGCATACCGGATTCCGACAGCAAACCGTCCCCCACAAACAAATACCCCTTATAGATCGAGCGTCCGGTTGCCGGAAACGCCGGGCAGGCGATGGTGAAATCTTCACTGATCGCGTCCAACAGCGCATCACTGACCTGGCCGATATTGCCGGCATCCGTGGAATCAAACGTCGAACAGTATTTGAAAACGATTTGGCGCGCGCCTTGCGCTCGAAGCCAAGCCAGCGCTTGCAGCGACTGTTCAATCGCGTCTTTCGCAGGGATCGTCCGTGACTTAAGCGCCACGACAATGGCATCAGTCTCGCCGATATCGAGCCCGGGCCCCGGCACACCGATACTCTGGACAGTGCGCATGCCGGCCTTAACCAGGGTATTCGCAAGGTCAGTGGCACCGGTAAAGTCGTCGGCGATACAGCCTAAAAGCATTCTTGAAATTCCCTTATTGATGCACGGGCACGTGATTTCTTAGCCGCCATAGCGGATGTATTCATCCCACGTGCGTTCAAGTTTCCGGAGCATTTCAGTCGCCTCAGGCATCGTCGTGTCGTTGCCGATACTTTGCTGAAACCTGAGACCGTTTTGCGTTTCAAGCTCGACAATACCGGCGACCACTTTGCGGCCTTTATCCGTCAGACTAACCGTGATTGAACGCTTGTCGTGTTGTGCACGCTCTTGATTCAGATACCCATAATCGGTGAGTTTCTTGATGTTATAAGACACGTTCGAGCCCTGATAGTAGCCGCGTTCGATCAAATCGCGGATTACCACCTCACCCTCACCGATGTTCGCCAAAATGAGTGCCTGCACGCCGTTTATGTCGCGCACACCAATTCTTTTTAGCTCCGTTCTGAGAACATCCAAAAACCGCCGGTGCAGCCGCTCGATAAGTAGCGTCAGCTCAATATATTCCTTAGACACGTGAAACCTTTCTTATTGTCCCCCACCCCTATAGCGTATTGCAATATTGGGGAAAAAACGAACATTTATGTCGATGAAACAGAACATTAAGAGCGGGCTACGTATTGCCGGGACCACCAAAAAGTATCGTATCAACTTTTTGGTTATTGCCGCGTGCCTGATACTCGCGTCTTGTTCGGGCCAAGTCCCGACGCAATCCGAAATCGACAGCGACATTCAAGAAAACCGCGCCGCGCAATTGGTGCGTGTCGGCGACACGACACGTGCCGGCGGCGATCTCGGCACCGCCATGCAATTATATCAACGCGCCGCAACGATGCGTCCGGATTGGACGCAACCACTGCTGCGCTTAGCCGAGACAGCGGCAGCGGCGGGTATGAATACAACTGCCTTAGATGCTTACACGCGTGCACAAACGCTTGAGCCCCACAATGTTGACATCGCGCTTGGTATCGGGCGTGCCGCGCTCAAAGACGGTCAACTTGAAACCGCCCTTGCCTCTTTTACCAACGCCGCCCAGCTCGCGCCGACAGACAACCAAGGCTACAACGGAGCCGGGATTGTGTTGGATTTACAAGGCGCTCACCTCCGCGCGCAGGAACGTTACATGACCGGTATCGAACGCGCGCCGGATAACCTGCCACTCAAAAACAACCTCGGTCTTTCTTTGGCGCTGGCCGGTGAATACGCAGACGCGATCCAACTTTTAAGCGACGCCGTCAAAGACCCCAACGCCGGTCCGGGCACGCGCCATAATCTATCCTTGGTGTATGGCCTTGCCGGAGATGAGGAAAATGCCAGACGCGTGGCATTAAGTGATTTGAACGCAGCCGCAGTCGAAAACAATCTTGCGTTCTATGCACGGCTTCGCGCAATGACGGCCAAGGAGCGCAGCAAAGCAATCTTTGGTGTGTTGCGCTAAGATTTAAAGCCGGCGCCTAGAGGTTGAGAAGGTTATCCATGGTCGAGATCACGGCCGGGCCCAACAGCACCACGAACAATGACGGCAAAATAAACAGCACCAGTGGGATCGTCAGGGTTGCCGGCAACTTCGCGGCCTTTTCTTCGGCTTTCATCATGCGTTCGTTGCGAAATTCCGCGGCGAGGACCCGCAGCGATTGCGCCAACGGGGTGCCGTATTGCTCGGTCTGAGACAGCGTGTTTACAACGCCCCGGACCGCCGCCAAGTCCGTACGCTTGGCCAAGTTGCTCAGTGCCTGTGCCCGGTCCGGCAGGTAACTTAATTCGATGGCGGTCATTTGAAATTCGTCGGCGATTTCCGGTGTGGCCCGCCCCATCTCGCCGGCCACGCGTTTCAGGGCGGCATCCAACGATAACCCGGCTTCAGCGCAGATCACCAACAAATCAAGCGCATCCGGCAAGCCCCGTGAAAGTGCGAGTTTACGTTTCGTGCCGGCATTCTTGATCATGATTTCCGGTAGATACGCGCCAAAAACCGCCAATCCCAACGCCAACATCGCCTTGACCTCGAGGCCATAGTCAACGACCGGCAGAATAAACAAGAATAACCCTGCCAACACGGCGAAGCAGATCGGTAGAAACGTCTTCGCGAAAAGATACAGGACCACGTGATCACGCGACCGCCATCCGGCTCGCGCCAAAGCGGCCTGTACGTTGTCGGCATGTTTGGAACGCATTAGGTTCAATCGCTCGACGATGTTGCGCACGGCGCCGCCGTGGGACAGCATATCGCGGGCCCGATTGCTTCGGGTCTGTTGCAAATTATGTTGTAAATTCCGGCGGTATTTCATCAATGTTTTCGCACGGGACGCCATCGGATCGCGCACGATAAATGACGACCAAACCGCATACAGCACCAACAACGTCGCCATCCCCGACAACATCGCCGCGACCACCTCGGGCCCGAAGCCCGGAAAAAATCCAGCCAGCCAGTTCATATGTCGAACCTGATCATCTTGCGCATGACCAGGGCACCGGCGCCCATCATCCCGACCCCAGCACCCAACATCACGCGTCCACGTGCGTCGGTCAGCAGCACCTGTTCGTAATCCGAATTCACCAGATAAATCAGAATAAACATCACGAAGGGCAGGCTGCCCAATATCAGCGCACTGGCGTTCGCCTCGGAGGACATCGCCTTGATCTTAAGGCGCATCTGCTTTCGGTTGCGCAGAATTTCCGACAAGTTCGCAAGGGTTTCACCAAGATTGCCGCCGGTTTCTTTTTGCACCGAAAGGCTGATCACGAAGAACTTGAACTCAGGCGTATCCAAACGCGCCGCCGCTTGCCAGAGTGATTCTTCCAGGGTTTGGCCGAGTCGCACCGAGTCTGCAATGGCCCGAAATTCCGGCCCGACCGGGTCGCTCATTTCACGACCGCAGGCGGCAATCGTCTCGGTCACCGGCAGGCCTGAGCGTAATCCACGCACCATCAAATCAATCGCGTCCGGAAACAGCGCGGTGAATTTGTTGCGACGACGTTGCACCATCCAGCCCACCACCATATGCGGCGCACCGACACCGGCACCGATCCCGATCAGCAAACCGACAAACCACGGAAACCCGGCCAAGACCACAACCATGACGCCTGTCACACAGCCGATCAGAAACGAGACCACCAGATACCGCCCAAGGGAAATCCGTTTCCCGGTCTGGCTTAGGCGGATCCGCACCTGACCCGGGTTTGGTAGGAGTTTACCGGCGAGCCCTTCGAGGAACGGCGATGATGTCGTGGTCTTTTTACGCAATTGGTGCTCGCGACGTTCTTCGCTGCTCATCGGACGGGCGCGCGCGCCGATCCGCTCAACACGCGCTTTAAAGCGGCGCTGCTTACCGAGCACCGACAGCAGCAATGATCCCAGCAGCAGCATAACCACCAACGCACCGCCAAAGATGACACCGAGTTCAATCACGACATCGCCTCCAACAACGCTTTATCGAGACCAAAATACTGCGCCCGGTCCGAGAACGAAGGGCGCAGGCCGGACGATTTGAAGGTGCCCTGCAGGTTGCCGTCTTTGTCTTCACCTTCGAAGTGGTAGGTGAATAAATCCTGGGTCGTGATCACCTCGCCCTCCATGCCGACGACTTCGGTGACGTAGGTGATGCGCCGCTTTCCGTCGCGCATCCGGGAAATCTGCACGATCAAATCGACGGCGCTGGCAATCTGCGCGCGCACCGCTTCGTTCGGCAACTTCACGCCGGCCATCGCAACCATGTTTTCAAGGCGGGTCAGGGCTTCGCGCGGACGGTTAGCGTGAATGGTACCAAGCGAGCCGTCGTGACCGGTGTTCATCGCCTGCAACATGTCGAGCGCTTCGCCGGCCCGAATCTCGCCCAAAATGATCCGATCCGGGCGCATACGCAGTGTGTTTTTGACCAAGTCGCGCTGGGTGATCTCACCTTCGCCTTCAAGGTTCGGCGGGCGGGTTTCGAGGCGCACCACATGCGGCTGCTGCAGTTGCAGTTCTGCAGCATCTTCGATGGTGACGATCCGCTCGCCGGCATCAATCATCCGTGATAACGCGTTCAGCAATGTTGTCTTGCCGGACCCGGTGCCGCCGGAAATCAAAATGTTCAACCTGGAGCGGGATGCGATTTTCAGCACCGTTGCCATTTCCGGCGACAGGTTATCTTGGCGCTGCATGACATCGAGGGTAATTTTCTTTTTCGAAAACTTACGAATCGAGATCGACGGCCCATCAATCGCCAACGGCGGAATGATGATGTTGACGCGGGACCCGTCTGGCAGTCGCGCATCACAGAGTGGCGACGATTCATCAACCCGACGCCCGACGCCCGACACAATCCTCGATGCGATATGCATGACATGCCGATTGTCACGAAACGTCACCTCGCTCAGCACCAATTTACCGCTTTTTTCGATGAACACCTGATCGGGACCGTTGACCATGATGTCGGTCACCGTCTCATCGGCGAGCAACACTTCAAGCGGACCGAAGCCCAGCATGTCGTTTAACAGCATGGTCACCAGATCACGTTGTTCCAGCAGGTTGAGCTGAATTTTTTGCTCCAGCAAAATTTCCGAGATCACGTCGCTGACTTCCTGAGACAACTCAGCGCGCGGCATCTCGCCGGCTTCAGTCATGTCGATGCGATCCATCAACAGCGGCTGCACAACCGCTTTGGTGCGCTCAACCAGACTTTCCGCATCCACCACGGCGGTCTCGGTGCGCTTATCCGACAGCATGATGTTCATGACCGCCGTCACCACGTCGCGCCGTTCGCGGGGATTAAGCCCGCCCGACACCAGATCATCGTTGATCAACGCGCCGACACGCTCGGCGAGGTCGCGGCGGTTCAAAGCTTCCACATCCTCATCCGCGAACGCATCTTCGGTAAGCTCGAGCGTTTCCATAGAGACCGTATCGACGACATCGGCACGGTAGGCCTCCGTCCCTTCGATGCTGACCAATTGTGGTGGACTCAGGGCCGAACTCGCCGGCGCGTCGGCGTCCAGTGGGCGGCCTGGCTCAGCGTCAAAGGGAATAACTTCGGTGGTGCGACGTTTGCCGAACATCTCAGCGCCCCCCCTGCTCTGCATCGTCTTTCCGACTCCCGCGCAGCTTGGCGAACAAGCCGTTTACAGACGAGGTCGAAGCCGTCGGATCATTGCCGGCAGCGAGGGCCGCAATCTTTGCTATCCCTTTGCCGAGCTTAGAGCGCGCGGCCGTTTCCGCGATGCACTTGCCGGCGGCCTCGGCACCGAACGCGGTTTTGGCATCGAACGGCAACGCTGCGTGTACCTTAAGGCCCGCGCCGTCTTCGAACACCTTCTGCGATAACTCGACATTCGGTGCCACACCGACCCGGTTCAACACCACCAATGCCCCTGCTACCGGATTGATGCTCTTGATGATGGCGGCAAGACGGGCACTATCGCGCATCGCTGCTAAGCTGGGCTCCGCGACGATCAAGATGCGCTTAAAAGTTTCCAAAATCTCGGGCTGTGACACGATGACGCTGCGTGGCAGATCGACGATGATCAACTCGCTTTCCGGGCGCACGTAATCGAGCAGCCCTTTGAACGATTCGGCGGACGCGATGTCCCCCTTTGCCGGATCCGTTTCCGCCGCCATGACCCGCAATTTGTCCGTTACCGAGATCGACGCCCGCTTGACGAACAACTCATCCATCCGACCGGGCGCCATCATCGCATCGCCAAGCCCGCCGCCCGGATCGATGTCCATCAACAGCGCCTGCGTACCGAACGTTAAATCCATGTCGATCAGCACCACCGACTTATCCAAGCTGGTTGCCCCCAGCCACGCCAAGTTGGCGGCAATCGTACTGGCACCGACGCCGCCCCTAGCCCCGATCACGGCCACCACGTCGGCCAACACGTCTGGGGTTTCGGCACCGGCGCGTTCCGTCCTTTTTTTCGAAACCGTTGGGCGCGCACGATCAATGGCGCTGCCGAGCGCCATCGCATCAAACGGCTTGATCACATAATCCGCAACGCCCGCTGCAATCAAGTCACGATAGACGTGCAGATCATTGACCTCGCCCAACAAGATCACCCGTGCTTCGGGATCGCAGACCTGCGCCAAACGTTCCGCTTCGACCATGATGTCGGATGCGTGACCAAGATCCACCAACAACACCTTCGGTGTGCGGATATTGGCGAGGCCGTCAATGGCGTCATCCAATTCGCTGATGACGATGGCGTCTTCGCTGAAGCCCCGCAACTCGGCGACTTCGCGAATGATATCAGCGGTCGCCTGATCACCGGCAAATGCAAAGAACGGTCGCGGGGCCTCGGCGCTGCCGGGTGCCGCTTGCGGAGTAATGTCTTTATCCTTGCGAAGCGCGATCATTTTTTACCCTCGTCACCAGACACGGTCTGACTGTCAAATGTCTCCGCGGTTCTGGTGTCTTTGACCTGCAACGGCCTGGTTTCGCCGCGGCGATAGCGCTGTTGGCCGAGCACGTGCGCTTCGGCGTCGGCATTCGTGTCGCCACGACCTTGAAGCATGTCGCGAGGCTCTGCCACCATCATCCCAAAGTTCTGCGCCGTTGCGCAGCCCCAGTTGGAATGAGGGCGGTTATCAAATGTCCGCCCAGCTCGGCTGGTGAAGTCCGGACAGCCCGGCAGCGTCACTAAATAACGGCGCACGGTCAGATTGATTTCGTTTTCAGCAATGCCCTGCACATTCGCGCGCACTTTAACGCGCGCTGGATCAAGTCCGGCAACGGTAACAATTTCCGCCATCGTCATGCGCCGGTCCGCCGCCAATTGTGTGGTTTCATGAAGGATGCCGAAATCGACAAAGACCTCATCCGTCCGCTCGCCAGCGCGGCGCGCCAAAAAGCCTGCGGCCGCACGGCGCTCAACCTCGGTCAACGTCGCTTGGCCGGATGGAAAGCGCACGGCGAATGAGTTTTCGCTGGGGGTTATCTGCACCTGTTTGGTCTCGCGCGGCTTCATGTCGACTTGCAGATTCAACGGGTCGTACCACGTACGGTCCGCATAAGTTTGACAGCCGCCAAGCGCTGCGATCATCACCAACCCGAAAACGATTTTATATAATTGTTTCATCAAAGCCTCCGTTTCCAAGGTCATTTATTGATCGAGCAAGAACCCGACTGGGCCGATCAAGGTATCGCCATTACGATTGATGGTGACCGGCTGACCAGCCGTCATCTTTTGGCGTTGCGTGCCGCCGATCATGATCCGCTCAAGGTCATGCGGATTCTCAAATCCATCCAGCGGTGACGCCAATTGCGGGCGTGAGACCGGACGCACCACATAGGGCGTCACGATGATCACAAGCTCGCTTTCTTCACGCTGAAAGCGGTCCGACTTAAACAAGCCGCCCAGTACCGGCACGTCGCCGAGACCCGGAAACTTCGAAATGTCGTGGGTCACGTTGTTTTGGATCAGACCTGCAATCGCGAACGATTGCCCCGACCCCAATTCAACGGTGGTATCTGCGCGCCGCGTCGTCAGCGACGGGATTTGGAAGTTGGAGAGCGTGACGGCATTGGTCGTCGACAACTGGCTGACCTCGGGCCGGACGTGCAGATTAACGCGCTCAGAGCCAATCAAGGTCGGCGTAAAGCCGAGCGAAACGCCAAACTTTTTAAACTCGATGGTGACGCGACCATCCGAGTCCGGCACCAAGATCGGAAACTCGCCGCCGGCCAGGAAACTCGCGGTCTCGCCCGACAACGCGGTCAGGTTCGGCTCGGCCAGTACCGAGATCAGGCCTTCCTCTTCGAGCGCATCAATCACTGCGTTCAAATCGAAGGGGCCTAACGAGAGCCCACGGGCCGACAACGTGTGCTGCGTGACCGAAGCGCTAAACGGGTTGGTCGTGGCAACGCCAAACGCGATACCTGCAGCCGAGCCGGCAATCGACCAGTTAAAGCCAAGCTGCTTATCGATATCCCGCGACACCTCGGCAATGCGGACACGCAGATTGATCTGCGTCGGCGCGTCGATGCCGAGCCGCAGCATGATTTTTTCAGGATCGCCGACAGTGCCCAACGCAATCCGACGAATGTTTTCCGCGGTTGACGCATTGTTGACGACCCCGTCCAAAACAATCGTGTCACCAACGCTGCTGACTGCGATGGTCGCTTCCGGATGTAATTGGCGGATCGATTTGCGGATCCGCCCCAAGTTATGGGTGACGTGCAGGTCGACACTCGCCAGCACGTTTTCCCGCGCATCCACCGCATATAACGTGGTCTCACCGGCGGCTTTTGCGAACACATAAACGAGTGTCGGACTTTTGATCTGCACATCGGCGATTTCCGGGTCAGCAACGAAGACGGTCTTGGCGGGTGCGCGCAATTTTAAGAGCCGCCCTTTGTGCACTTCGAGCGGCATTTCCTGATGACCGCGCGAGACCATTTCAAGCGGCTCGCCCCAAACATTCGGCGCAGCGATCACAGTGATCGCCGTAATGCCGATCACGGCGAGGATGCGAATGAAAAATTGGTAGCTCGACATAATCGGCTCCTAAAAACTTTGGACTGCGGCGTCGCTGCCACGCACGACATTGATCTTGTGGGTGTTGCTTGAAGATGGGAAAAGCCGGGAATCGCCCCACATATGATAGATGTCGTTGTCCAGCGTGTAGCTACGGCCTTCGTTGCGGACCATTTTCGGATCGAACGGCTTCTCGCCGCCGATCAGCCGTTCCGACAGCGCTTTTTCGCTGTCGGCGTTGCTCAGGCTGTTCAGGCTCATCGACAATTGACCCATTTGCAGCGACACCGCAATCCGCTCGGCCTCTTTCGGTGAGACCTCAAGGGTCGCTGTTTTGGCAATTAATGCCTCGCCTTCTTGCTTGTCGACTTGCTGGTCGATGGCCAGCACACGCACGCGCTTCAAGACGGTTTGCGAGAAATAGCGATTTTGTTTTGCGTCTTCGCGCTGATCGCGCAGCTGCATGGTCATCAGCACGTCGACCGAATCGCCCGGAAACACGAACCCGGCGATCCCCGTGGTCGCATCGACGGGGACCGAGACCGCACGAAAGCCGGGCTCAAGGACGGCGGCGAGAAAACCACGCTCGCCCGGATGTACGACGCGGACTTTGGTCACCGGCTCACCAGCGCGAAGATTGACGCGCACCACGGCGCCGTCCAATGCCTGCATAGGGTCAACGTAATCGTCAGCGCGATCTTCAGTGGCCGGTTTGATGATGTGATAGTCGTGAATCCCGTCTTCGGGCCACGGCTGCCACTCCAGATTATTGGGCTTTAAGAATGTGCCTGCGGGCAAATCCACGCGCGCCACCAAGACACTCGCGGCAGCGGTCTTAACGATCTCAACCTCAGACTTTTGATTGGCGGACATCAACATCCGTTCAGCCTCGAGCCAGGTCTTGATATAGAGCGCCGTACCCGTGGCGAAGAAAAGCGCCAGAACCAACAGTAAAATATTGCGGAGCGAGAACATCATAGTCTCCTTATGCGGCGAGCTGGATCAGGACGGCACAACCGCCGGCGGCGATAGCGAGTCCATAAGGAAGCTTTTCGGCGAGCACCGCATCGCGGGCCTGCACATCACCGATCTGTTCGAACGCGAACGCCATGACCATTTTCAGACGCGTGATGAAAGCGATCGCGAGCACGCCGCCTGTCAGCGACATGATGATCAGAAAATCACCGATGAACGCAGGCCCGGCCCAAAGTGCGAGCACCGACATCAGCTTAACATCGCCGCCGCCGAACCTTCCTAGCGCATACAGCGCAAAGCCGGCCACGAAGATGATGCCGCCGACCATCAACGCGGCAATGACATCAACGCTGGCTGGCGACGACCAGATATGCAGCGGATAAAGTGCCAACAGTAATAACGAGCATTCGTTGGGAATACGGTAGTGACGGAGATCGGACTGCGCCGCATAGGCCACGGTGATGGCGGCTGCGATCAGCACGAGCATATGCGGGGTTAAGATTGCGGTCATCGTCGTCACACCTCCTCCGTTACGAACGAAAACCCTTCCCTTTTTTTGAGCGTCTTCACCCTTTAGATTTTTTGATTATTTTCGGGGTCAGGCTTTCCAGGTTCCCCGGCAAACCGGGCGGCAGAGAGATCGACCGAGGTGGTGTCGTCCAGAACGGAGGCTGACCATCCACCGGGCCGGCAAAGCCGGAGAACCCGGAAAGCGGCCGGTTTTAAAACCAGCCGCCCCCGGAAATTGACGCGTCGGATCAACCACCTCCGGTCGTAGCTTGGTTCAACTCAGTCGAGACGCTGGTGAACATGGCATCCAACGACGTACCCATTGCTTTCAGGGCGACGATTGCAGCAACAGAAACGAGTGCGGCGATCAGGCCATATTCGATGGCGGTGGCGCCGCTCTCGTCTTTGGTAAACTTTTGAATGGTGGCTTTCATAGTGGCCTCCTCTAAATAAATCTTCAGTGGGTTCTTGTTTCTCGGCGACCCACCTCGTGCGAGCCGTCGTCGGTATTAAGCACCTGAGTGCTGAGGGCTATTAATGAATGATTATGTTTTTTAGTCAAAAAATACATTCACTATTACTTTAGTTTAACTTTAAATATTTAATTTAATAAAATTTTATATAATTTATTTACATAATTATTAAACTTATTTACTTGGTGTACAGGCATACATTCAACTATTATGCGTTCAGTACTTTATGTCTTGGACATGCATGAAAATGAAGATCCACACCTTATTGCCGCCCTTTATGAAAGACCGCGCCGGCTCCGTGCTAATAGAATTCGCGCTCGGGTTGCCGGTGCTGGCCACCGTTATCGTTGCCGCAATGGAGTTCGGCACCATCATGATGACAAGCACCCTGATGGAGAGCAGTCTCCGCGAAGCCGCACGCTTCGGCATCACCGGCCAACAGATCCCCGGAAAGACCCGCCTTGAGCGGATCATCGAAATCATTGACCAGCGTACCCTCGGCCTTGTCGACATGAGCCAGGCACAGGTTGACGTTCTGGTCTATCCGAGCTTTTCCGATATCGGGCGCGGCGAAGACTTTATCGACGGCAACGCCAACGGCGCCTATGACGTTGGCGAAACATTTGATGACGAGAACGGCAACGGTATCTGGGACGCCGACATCGGCACCGCAGGCAGCGGCGAGTCCGGTGACATTGTCGTCTATCGGCTCAGATACGATTGGCAGCTGATGACGCCGTTTGCTGGGCAATTTATCGGACAGGGCGGTGCCGTTGGCCTGAACGCCAGCATCACGGTGCGTAACGAGCCGTGGGACGGTCTCGGCTCATGAGCACGTTCAGCAAAGCATTTCAACGTATATGCCGACGGTTCGGCGGCGATCAGCGGGGTATCTCCGCCATCGAAATTGCCATTGCCGTGCCGATTGCCGTTGCCCTGACGGTCAACGGTGTTGAGCTGACACGGTTCGTTTTGCTGCATCAAAAGACCGAGCGGGCCTCGATGACGGTGGCGGATTTAACGTCGCAGGGCGAGGTGCTGACGCCCCTGGATATGACCAACATTTTTCGCGCCGGCGCCTTTGTGACAGAGCCGTTCGATTTCACCAGCAATGGCGCGATGGTGGTATCGTCTGTGGTCGGTGGTGCCGGGGGCGCGACCGTTGAATGGCAGCGCGCGTACGGTCAAAACCCGCAAGCGAGCACACTCGGCGGCGAAGGTGGCCCGGCCTCACTGCCCGCCGGCATGGTCGTCGCCGCCGGCGAGAGCGTGATTATGGCTGAAATCTACTATGCCTATTCACCGATTGTGTCGGGGCTGTCGATGCTGGGTGGCGTGATCGGCAACGAGACCGTTTACAACTACGCGATCTTCCGCCCCCGCTACACGGTCAAAGTCCGCCTCGGCAGCTGAACGCCTACAAGCATGCGCAGTGACGCAGCGGCACCTTCATATAATCGTTTATTTGGAGAGTCTGAGTTCCGAGAGATCGTTAGCAATCTCGCGGAATACGGCCCGCAATGCCGCATCGTCAGGCGCGTAATGGTAGAACGGCGAGTCCTGCCCACTTGCGACCTGCTTTAAAAGTGTCTGCAAGGCGGTGCCGTTGTTCGCAAATTGGATGACATACAACACCACGCCCTGTGATTTGATGTTGGTGGCCAGCGCCCGCAGACGGTCATCCATGCCGTTCGCGCCAGCCCCGCCACCAAGACCGAACGCGGACTTATAGCCGTCACCGACACCGCCATAGTTTTGCCCGTCAGTCAGCAACACAATCGCGCGCTGCAAGTCGTAATCCGGATCAACGACGGCCTCGGTAAACGGCAATGTCGGCATCAACACGCGCCACGCCCAACCCAGTCCACCCGGAATATTGGTATTCCCGTTGGGCGACGTCAGGTCGGCGATCGCATCCAAAATCGTTTGCTTATTGTTTTGCAAAGGCGTGATACCACGCGATAGGCACGGCGTACACTCGCTCGATCCGTTCGGCGACATCGTACACACGCCACCGCTGACAGGCTCACCCTCAATCCCGACCGGCTCCCACGCCGCCCAGTCAGCCCCCGAAAGTGTCTGAAGGCCCAAAAGATGGTCGGCATCGTCATCATTAAATGCATTGTCGACATAGCGATTATAAACGCAGCCGCGCCAGTTGGGCGGCGGCGGCGACAGCAACGGCACCGGCGAATTGTTGACCTGATAAACATCGCTTTGTGCAGCGCCTGTGATCGGGTTTGTAAAGGCGGGCACGGCGATGGTCTGGGTCAACGTATCGTCATACGCGGTACCGTTCAGGGTCACATTGACCTTCGCATTCCAAGGCACGACACCTATATTCAGCAAGTCTTTACTGCCGCTTTCCCCAAACAGAATATCAATCAAGTCAGTCGCTGCTTGTCTGGCTGAAGCAATCCGCGACGTCGAGCCACTGCTGGAAGACATGGAGCCCGACATATCCATGGCAATCACAACATCAAGCGCTTGCATCTGCCGTGTGATCTCGGTGACCGCCGATACCTGTAGGATGTCTTTGCCAAGGACGCGCATGAAGGTGGTCGGAATATCCGCAGACGCACTCAGTGTCAGCTTTTCCGCCAACTCGTCGATGACAATCGTCGGCCCGTTGACGGTGGCGTTCATATATCCGGCTGGAAAATTAGCCTGAAAGAACATGTTGATATCCGTATCACGGGTCGGCGAGAAAAACCGACGCCCCCCGGCGAGCCCGGCAGAATCCAACGCAGACGATAAACGCGACTTCACCAAGTAGCCCCGTGCCGTGTCCGTCGCCATGCCGACAAATGCCACCATCGGGACGGCAGCGAACGCAAGCAACACAACAGCCGCACCCCGGCGGTCACCAGCGAATGCGCGGATACGGGCTATCCAGTTTTTAAGACTTCGCGAAAACATCGGCATATGCCTACCTGTAAATATTTTCAGGTCCATATTTGTCAATGAATCACGAATACTTACAATATTATCATTTGTTACTGTTTCATATGCAAAATAGCTAAAATTTTATCTATTTTAGGGCCGTTTTATATTCAGTTCATCATGAAATAAAACTTTTGGCATTTCATCAATTAGCCGCGATCATTCCCTTGTCGTTCAGAGCCTGTTTCAACCCGTGATCCACATGGGAGCCCCGTGCCATGGCCATATTGGACGATTTACTCAATCAAAATGTGCTTCATATCAGTAGCGCGCTCGACCCGCGCCCGGTTGAATCCGCGGCTCTGAGAGAAACGCCGCGCGCGGACGGTGAAACCTCAGCAACACCCGATACACC
Organism: uncultured Rhodospirillales bacterium; assembly: GCA_963974935.1. Taxonomy (GTDB): domain Bacteria; phylum Pseudomonadota; class Alphaproteobacteria; order Rhodospirillales; family Casp-alpha2; genus UBA4479. The sequence continues at coordinate 57,994 of CAXBEV010000007.1, forward strand.
CGAAGAAACCATTTCGGATGACATCACCGAAGATGCACCCACCCAAGAAGCCGCGCTCGACGACGGCAGACTACTGGACGGGTCACTTGGCGGGTTTGATGATTATGACGACAGCATTGATGCACCCGATTTATTAGGCCTGCTGGGCTCCCCACTCGACCTCAAAGCCCGTCCTGAAACCACGGACAATGTTGCCAATGACAATGCGCACGTTGAAGAGGATGCGCTGAACGAGGCCCGGATCGCGGCAACCGAAGGGACAGCGACACCGCAGGGGATTGTTGCCGGCACAACCACGATTGTGTCGCCTCCTCCACCGCCGCCGCCTGCACCGAGCACTGACACACCAATCAACATGGTCGGCACACGCGGAAATGACACCCTCGACGGCAACGGCGGCGACGACACTTTGGACGGTGGCCTTGGTAACGATGTGCTGCAAGGTCTCGGCGGCAATGATCGCCTGCTCGGCAACAGCGGCAGTGATCAGTTGTATGGCGGCGACGGCGACGATTACGCGTTCGGCAGCAGCGGAGACGACGTGATCGATGGCGGCACCGGCAATGATGAACTGCGCGGCGGCTACGGAAGCGACACGCTGATCGGTGGTACCGGCGACGACTATCTGAACGGCTGGACGGAGAACGACCGGCTTGAGGGTGGTGACGGCAACGACACCTTGGACGGCGGCGGCGGCACGGACACCTATGTTTTCGGCGCCGACGCGCTGGGGGATACGGACGTCATCATGGATTCCGGCGGCGCCGATGTGCTGCTGTTCGAGGATTTAAACCCATTCGAAAGCGTCGACCAGGTCTATCAAGACGGCATGGATTTGGTTTTTTCCTACAATGACGGCGGCAGCATCACTGTGCAGGACTTTTACGGTGCGGGCGAAGTCGAAATCCTGCGCTACGCCGGCAATGATTATGCAACCAACGCCGACACCTCGACCCCGCTCAGCTTCGATGACTTCATCAATGGCACCGATGATCAAATCCTCAGCGGCACCGCCGACGACGATGTACTGACCGGCGGGATCGGTAATGATGATATTGCCGGGGGCGCCGGCAACGACGTGCTGAATGGGGGCGCCGGCAACGACAATATGCGCGGTGCCGAAGGCACCGACACCCTGAACGGCGGCGACGGCGACGACATTCTATATGGCGCCGGTGACGCGGCGTTTGATTATACGGGCGATGATATTCTCAACGGCGACGCCGGTGCCGATACGTTATATGGCAGTGGTGGCGACGATGTGTTGTCGGGCGGTGACGGCGACGACCGAATCTTAGGCAACTTCGGCGATGACACCGGTGACGGCGGCGCGGGTGCGGATTACCTGTTCGGCGATTTTGGCAACGACACGCTGTCCGGCGGTGCCGGCAACGATGAAGTGCGCGGCGGCTTTGGCAACGATGCGCTATCGGGCGGCGACGGCGATGACTTTGTGCACGGTTATAACGGCAACGACCGCCTGGACGGCGGCACCGGGTCGGATCGCATGGAAGGCGGCAACGGGTTCGATACCTTCATTATGCGACGCGGCTACGGCAACGACACCATCGCCGATTTCACCGCCCTCAGCTTAGGCGCCGCCTATGCCGACACTCTCGACCTCAGCGATTTCGGCCTTGCCAGTTTCAACGATCTGGTGATGGCGGAAAGCGCAGGCGATACGCTGATTGATCTAGGCGGCGGCGACAGCATTACCCTTGAAGGTGTCAGCGCGGCTTCGCTCGGCGCCGACGATTTCAGCTTTTAATTAACCTTTATTTGACTGGAGCATCGACATGCGCCGTGAACGCCAACGCAACTCAAAAGACCCGCGTCCCCACGCACCGAAAACATGGCCCGCGTTGATGAATGCGATTTTGACCATGCGCGGCTATTTGGCGCATCTGTTGGCGTTTAGCCTTGCCATCAACGTGTTGGTGCTGGCGGTGCCGCTGTTCATGATCCAAGTGTTCGATCGAGTGCTGGCCAGCCACAGCCTAGAGACCTTGGGCGTGCTCGCCATCGGTGCCTTCATTGCGCTGGTGGTGATGGCGGTGCTGGACTTGATCCGAGGCCGCATCTTGGCCCGCGCCGCGTTGCAATTGGAGCGCACCTTGGGCGAGGCTTTATTTAAGCATCAACGCGAAGCCCGGTTGGGCGATGTCGCAAAGATTCGCACCTTTATGAGCGGCTCCATGATGACGACGCTTTTGGATGCGCCTTGGATCCCAGCGTTTTTGTTGGTGATCTTCCTGCTGCACCCGATGCTGGGATGGATTGCGGTGATGGGGGCGTGCGTTCTAGCGACCATGGCCTATGCGTCCGAACGTTGGACGCGATCAGCCTTGATCAATGCCCGCGCTGCGGATGCCGAGACCGGTAAGCTGCTCAATGGACTGGCTGCCGACGACGGCAGTGCCCAGGTGTTCGCCACCCATCGCGCCCTCGGCGGACGATGGCGGCAGATGCAGGACGATGCGGTAACGCAACGGCTGCGGCTATCGGATCGCAGCTTTACCGCCGGCGTCAGTGGCCGGTTTGTGCGGCTCTCATTACAAATCGTATTGATGTCGGCAGCCGCCGCGCTGGTGATTTCGGGTCAAATCACGCCGGGCGCGATGGTTGCAGCCAGCGTCATTGCGGCGCGCGCATTGGGCCCGGTCGAACGCGCACAAGATGTGTGGCGCGCACTAACCGATGTCCGCGCATGCTTGTCACGTTTGCTGTCGACACAGATTGACACCACGTCTACCACCGAGGGTTTTCCGGCCCAAAACGTGCCCGAGTTGGATGTGCGCCGCGTCGCAGTGATCGACGAAGACGGTCGCGAGCCGCTGTTCGCCAACGTCGCCTTCAAAGTGCGCGGCGGCGAAATGGTCGGTATCACCGGCGCCACCGGGACCGGTAAAAGTACTCTTGCCCGCTTGTTGGCCGGCATCGAACGCCCGGCACAGGGGCGCGTGTTGCTTGACCGGGCCGACATCGGCGATGTCACCTTGTCGCAAGCACGCGACGACATCGCGTACTTGTCACAGAACCCGACGTTGCTACCGGGCTCCATCGCCGACAACATCTCACGGTTTATGTCAGCGGAGCTGCCTGACATCGATGCCGCCGCCCGATTGGCCGGTGCCGAAGACGCGATTCTTGATCTACCCTACGGCTACGCCACCGAGATCGGGCCCGGCCAGCCGGCGCTACCGCAAGGCTTGGCGCAGCGAATTGTGTTGGCGCGCACGTTCTTCGCCACCCCCCGCGTCATCATTATGGACGAGCCGTATACGTTCTTGGACAACGCGGGCGTTGAACACCTGATCGGCGCGCTGTTGCATCTTCGTGATATGGGCGCAGCCCTGGTCATCGTCTCGCAGCGGCCAAGCGTTTTGGCTCGCTGTGACCGGGTGGTCGTCATGGAAGGCGGCAAAAGTCGTGTCGTTGGGCGTCGCAACAAAGCAGACCTACGCGTGCTCACCGATGGCGAGTTGCAGCCGGTGACCATCGCGCCCGTGGTCGGTGACGACGCCTCGTCCATCACATCAGCAGCGGAGTAATCGCCATGATCACGAAGCATGAACTCGTTGCGCAGGCGGATGCCATTGTGACCCGGATAAAATCACTCGCCGCCTGGCGCCCAACAGCAAAAGCACCCGACACCACCATTGATAAAGATGTGCCGCGCGTCTCTCTCGCGACGCGGCCCTGGCAGTTGGCGGGTTGGGGCGTGATCGCAGTGTTCTTTATCGGCGGGCTGACCTGGGCCGGGCTTGCGCGCATCGACGGCGCGGCGATTGCGGCCGGCACCGTCGGTGTCGAGAGCAACCGCAAATCCATCGCACACTTAGAAGGCGGCATCGTCAAAGCGATCTTGGTTGCCGAGGGTGAGCGGGTTCAGGCAGGTCAGCCGTTGATCGAAATGGACAACACCCGCGCGCTGGCAACGCTGGATTTATTAAAAGGACGCCGCAATACCTTGATCGCAACGGACGCGCGACTGAAGGCGGAACGCCACAATCTTTCGAGCATCGAGTTTCCGGCTGAGTTGTTAGACCGTGCAGATCGCCCAAAGGTTCTCGACCTCATGGACGGTGAAATGCAAGTGCTAGACACCCGACGCCAGAACTTGGACCGCCAGGACCGCATCCTCAAAGAACGCATCGCCCAACAAAACGCTGAAATCCGTGGCCTGCGGGCACGGCGCGGCGCACTCGGCAAACGCCGCACATTATTAAAAGACGAGTTTGAAATGATGTCAGGGTTGCTGAAAGACGGCCTTGTTGCCCGCAACCGTGTTTTGAGCGTGGAGCGAAAACTGGTCGACACAGAGGGCGACATCCAAGATCTTGCCGCAAAAATCGCCAAAGCCGGCGACGAGATTGCCAAGCTTGAGATGGAGCGCGTATTGTCCGGCGAACGTCGCCAAGAAGAGGTTGCGCAGCAGCAACAAGACGTCAAAAAACAATTGGCCGAAGTTGATGAGCGTGTCCGTGCTGCTCAAGACATCTTGGACCGCACCATCGTCACCGCACCTGAAAACGGTGTTGTGACAGCGCTAAAACAGCACACACCCGGTGGCGTCGTGCAGGCCGGCGAGGCAATCTTGGACCTGGTCCCAGACGGTGATCGATATGTCATCGATCTGCGCATCAACCCCAATGATATCGATACCGTCTATCCAGGCCAGCCCGCACGGGTCCGGCTAACGGCGCTCAATGCGCGAAGCACGTCACCGATCATGGGCGCGGTTTCACAGATATCGGCGGACCGGCTGATCGATCCGGCGACGGGGGCTGGCTATTTCTCTGGCCGCGTGATTCCGACCGACGGCACGTTCGGCCCCGGCGGCCCCGAGGTCGTCGCCGGCATGCAAGCGGAAGTGTTCTTAGTCACGGCGGAACGTTCCGTCCTCGATTACTTGCTGGCTCCCTTGACCCGCTCGCTCAATCGGGCTGGCAGAGAACTCTGACAAAAGCGCGCGTTCCCGTAGATCGAACCAAGATTTGGACGATTAAGAGCCGAGCGGTTTTGGCGGGATGGATCGGAACATCCGGGGCGGCTGGGGACTCACGGGCTCTTCGGGCGCAGCGTCATCGGGCGCGCCTTCGGCGCCCGGAATCAGCGGCACATCGTCATTGTCTGCGACAGTCGTCGCTTTGTTTGCGTCCAGCAGTGGATCAACCTCGATCTCGGCGTCGCTGACGATATCGTCTTCTTCGCCAAGGGGCTCTAGATCGTTACGAGTCCACCAATACCAGAAGCCTTGCGAGCGCAGCCATTTTTCCAAGCGGTCCAAGTTGGACCATTCCCGTCCGGCACCGCGCGCCGAATAAATCCGTGCCAGCTGACCATCGACATAAACAAGCACGCCCCAGGTTTGTGGATTCTTCGCCTGATCGCCGAAGCCACCGCCCGCTTGCTCGCGCCATACTCGATACACAACCGCGTATTCCCCCAAGCTGCCAACGGCGCGCAGATATGCCAGATCCGCCTGCGTAATGGTCATGGTGACGCCCAGCGCGGCATCTTGCTGCGCAGCGTCTTGACCGTAGGGGGCTCCGACATCTTGGGTCATATTGTTTTGACACCTTGGTTCATGGTGTTGACAAATTCAAAAAAATGCTCTACATCATGTAGCATGTTGTGAGGGGATTCGGCTAGCAATTTCGAAAGCCTAATCATGAAAGCCCTCCAACAACGAGATTTTTTACCGCTGGCGCGGGTGCTGTAAACGCCTGGGCCAAATTTTTCGAGGACACAGGAGACGATCACCATGACCAAGAAAGCCGCCCCAAAACGCGTTGCGCCCGTACCTAAAGGCTACCGCACCGTAACCCCGAGTCTTATCGTTCGTGGTGCCGATCTGGCACTCGACTTCTATGCACATGCCTTCGGTGCTGAAATTCTGTCGCGCATCTATGGCGACGACGGTCTGACCGTGCTGCATGCTGAAATGAAGATCGGCAACTCGCTGGTCCTCGTTGCCGACGAAATGCCTGCGTTTGGCATCTTCTCACCGTTCGCGTACGGCGGCTCGGCTGCTGCCCAGCACTTGTATCTTTCGAACGTCGACGAGACCTGGGCAAACGCCCTCGACGCCGGCTGCACCGTGCTGGTGCCACTTGCCGACACACAATACGGTGAACGCTTCGGCAAAGTCGTCGATCCGTTCGGCCACATCTGGTCGATGTCGAAGCGTATCCCTGCACCGAAAGCGGAAGACATTCGCGCCGCTGCAGACCAGGGTATTACGCAGCCTGAAGGCTTCTCGATCTACGAGCCGGGCGCAAATCGCACGGAAGCTAACTATCCGTTCTCTGAGCCCGCAGCCACCTCGGCCGTTGATGCAGATAAAGCGGAAAGCGAAGCCGCTTAAATCTAAGTGATCGGGGCGGCCACCCGGCCGCCCTTTTTACCTCAGCACGACTTCTTTGGAGATTCCCGAGATGACCGACAATAAAACCCTCAACGAACGCCGCGAAGCCGCCACGCCACGTGGCGTTGCAACGGCCACGCAAATTTTTGCGGATCGCGCCGAAAACGCTGAACTCTGGGATGTCGAAGGCAAGCGTTATGTCGACTTTGCCGGTGGCATCGCTGTTCTGAACACCGGTCACCGCCATCCGACGGTCATCAAAGAAGTCGAAAAACAAATGGCCCGCTTTACGCACACCGCGTATCAGGTTGTGCCATACGAGCCATATGTGGAGTTGGCAGAAAAGCTAAACGCTTTAGCCCCTGGCGACACACCTAAAAAGACGCTGCTCGTCACCACCGGCGCCGAAGCTGTCGAAAACGCCATTAAAATCGCGCGCGCGCACACCAAGCGCCCAGGCGTGATCGCATTTTCCGGTGGCTTCCATGGCCGCACCATGATGACCATGGGCCTGACCGGTAAAGTCGACCCCTACAAGCGCGGCTTCGGTCCGATGCCTGCCGGCATCTATCACCTGCCGTTCCCGATGCCGATGCACGGCGTCAGCGTCCAAGACAGCATCGATGCCCTGCATCGCCTGTTCAAAGCAGACATCGAGCCTGAGCAAATTGCCGCGATCATCATTGAGCCCGTGCAAGGTGAAGGTGGTTTCTACATCGCGCCGAACGAACTGATCCACGAACTCCGTGCGATCTGCGATCAACACGGCATCTGCCTGATCGCCGACGAAGTGCAGTCCGGCTTTGCCCGTACCGGTCGCTTGTTCGCGTCCGAATATTGGGGCGTCGAACCCGACATGATCACGACCGCCAAATCGTTGGCCGGCGGCTTCCCGCTGGCAGGCGTCATCGGCAAGGCAGAGATCATGGACGCACCGGCCCCTGGCGGCTTAGGCGGCACCTATGGTGGCAGCCCGATTGGTTGTGCCGCCGCACTCGGTGTACTAAAAGCCATCGAAGAAGAAGGCCTGCTCGCACGCTCCAACGCGATTGGCGAACGCATTTCCCAGCGCATTCGCCACATTGCGTCTCGTGGCGATGTGCACCCCATTGGCGACATTCGCAGCTTGGGCGCCATGAACGCGTTCGAACTGGTCACCGCCACCGGCACCGACACACCGGATGCCGCCGCGACCAAAGCACTTTGCGCGAAGGCACTTAAGAACGGCCTGATTTTGCTGTCCTGTGGCGTATACGCTAACACGGTCAGGATCTTGGTGCCGTTAACCGCATCGGACGAACTTATCGACGAGGGCTTGGATATCCTTGAGCGCTCCCTCGCCGAGATTGCACAGACCCGCCAAGCAGCCGAATAACATCGCGGTGGCGTGTCCTTGGGGCACGCCACCCGGTGCCCACCCTCAATCGGCTGACTTGACGCATCATGCGCGGTGCTTACCATGAGCACCGCCTCATAATAATAACGAAAGGCGCTCATTTCATGACACCATTCTCCATCGCTGGCGTGCAAATGCACGTTTCGGCCACCCACGAAAACGTCACCGCCATGTCGCATCGTATCGACAACGTGATGGTGCGTTTTCCTTGGGTGCAGATGATCGTCTTCAGCGAATTGGCGCCATATGGCCCGTTGCCCACCAATCACCCTGAAAGCACCGAAGGCGCGATTGAGGTCTTTCGCGAGGCCGCGCGCAGACACAACGTTTGGCTGTTGCCGGGTTCAATGTTCGAGCGTTCGGAACACGGTCTATACAACGTTGCCCACGTCTTCAATCCGGCTGGCGAAATTGTCGCCAGCTATGCCAAGATGTTTCCGTTCCGCCCGTACGAAGCGGGCGTTAACGGCGGCACAGAATTCTGCGTCTTTGACGTGCCGGCCATCGGTCGTTTCGGCGTATCGATCTGTTACGACATCTGGTTCCCGGAAACGACGCGCACGCTGACCGCGATGGGTGCCGAAGTTTTGTTGCACCCTGTGCTCACCGGCACCATCGACCGTGACATCGAATTGTCGATTGCGCGCTCCACAGCCGCGATGTTCCAGGTCTATATCTTCGACGTCAACGGCTTAGGCCCAGGAGGTTCCGGGCGCTCGTGCGTGATTGATCCTTCGGGCACGAACCTGTATCAGGCCGCCGGCCAAGAAGAGATCATTCCGGTCGAAGTGGATATGGATTTGGTCCGCAGGCAACGCGCGACCGGCCTGCGCGGTCTTGGTCAGACATTGAAAAGCTTCCGTGATCGGGACGCCTATTTCGGCATTTACGATCCGACCTGCGCCGATAACCGCTACCTATACAGCCTAGGGCCCCTTGAAATGCCGCACCAGGGATCACAAGATGGCATCGGGGTACTTCCACCGGTCGACGTAATCGGGCAGACAGACCCGGCCGCCGTGCCGCATGTCGAAGAACATCACGTCGCAGAACTCGCTAAGGTTAAGAGCGCAAAAGACGCTTAAAGTCATACTACAGGGAGATTAAAAATCATGCCGAACGAGGCAAAAGATGCTCAACGCATATCGCTTGGGCGCTACTACAATGCGTCTCAATTCCGCGTCGATTCGTGGAATAAACTTAAGAACATAACTCTGCGGCTTGCTGAAGGGCGCGAACGTCCCGACGACATGGCGCAAGCCAAGGCGCTGTTGGATGAATTGGCACCGTTCGAGACGTACTGGGCATTTCCCGGTCATCACGACTTTCGTCAGCTCTATCACCTGATCGAAGCACGTGACATTACGCACCTAACACGCGCAGTGTCGGGCATCGTCGGCGCGCTGATGAGCAACTCATACCGCCGCAAGCACATTAATCTGGGCCTGCACGGAGAGGAAGGTGACGACGGCGACGATGAATCGGAAACCGCCGAAGAAAAAGTGCGTCGCCGCCCATACTTTGAAGTTCTGTTCGTCGACGACATCCCCCAAGCGTTGCAACGCCAGCAGCGCGATGGCTTGGTCGGCATGCGGCGCGAAGAAGACCCGTTCACTTACGAACCGGTTTATGTGCCGAGCTTCGAAGACGCCATCATTGCCGTGCTGTTCAACCACAACATCCAGTCCGTGGTCATCCGCTTTGGCTTTAAGTTCAAATCGAAAAACGAGCTTTCGGTGCTGAACCGTTATCTGAAGATGGCACACATTGACAACGCCGATAGCCTAGAGCCGCAAGATTACGGCATGGCCCTTGCCGATGTGATTTCCCGCGTCCGCCCGGAACTTGATCTATATTTGGTCACCGATCAGTCGGTCGAAGAGGTCGCCGGCCAAGTCGGCGATGCATGTCGGCGTGTCTTCTACAACCAAGAAGACTTTATGGAACTGCATTTGAACATCCTTCGCGGTGTTGATGCGCGTTATGACACCCCATTCTTTACGGCGCTGCGTCATTACGCAAAACAGCCGACCGGTGTGTTCCATGCGTTGCCGATTTCGCGCGGCAAGTCGATTACAAAATCGAACTGGATTCGCGACATGGGCGAGTTCTATGGCATGAATATCTTCCTAGCCGAAACGTCTGCGACGTCTGGCGGCTTGGACTCGCTGTTGGAACCGCACGGCCCGCTGAAGAAAGCGCAAGAGCTGTCGGCGCGTGCGTTCGGGTCACGCAAAACGTTCTTTTCCACCAACGGCACGTCGACATGTAACAAGATCGTCGTGCAATCATTGGTGCGTCCGGGCGATATCGTCCTGGTTGATCGTGACTGCCACAAATCGCACCACTACGGCATGGTGTTGGCAGGCGCAGAGGTGATTTACCTCGATAGCTATCCGCTCAGCGAATATTCCATGTACGGCGCCGTGCCGTTGCGTGAAATCAAGCACATGCTGTTAAAGCTAAAAGCGGCCGGCAAACTCGACAAAGTCCGCATGCTGTTGTTGACCAACTGCACCTTCGACGGCCTCGTTTATAACGTCGAGCGGGTGATGGAAGAATGCTTGGCGATCAAGCCTGATCTGGTGTTCCTTTGGGACGAAGCTTGGTTCGGCTTTGCTCGCTTTGGGCCGACATATCGTCAACGCACCGGCATGTATCAGGCAAGCAATATGCGCGAGAAATTCCGCTCGGAAGAATTCAAAGCGGCGTATGATGCGCAACAAGAAGAAGTCGAAGCCGCAAACGGCGACATGGAAACGTTGCTGGATATGCGCCTGATTCCAAACCCTGAAACGTCCCGTGTACGTGTGTACTCCACCCAATCGACACACAAGACCCTGACGGCACTGCGCCAAGGGTCGATGATCCATGTGCACGATCAGGACTTCTCATCGTTGGTCGAAGAGCCCTTCCACGAAGCGTTCATGACCCACACGTCGACGTCGCCGAACTACCAAATCTTGGCGTCCTTGGATGTCGGGCGGCGACAGGTCGAACTCGAAGGCTTCGAGCTTGTGCAAAAGCAGGTCGAAATGGCGATGGTGTTGCGTCAGAAAATTCGCATGCACCCATTGCTGCAGAAGTACTTCAAGATCCTCACCGTCGGCGACATGATCCCGGAACAATACCGACAGTCCGGTATTCAGAACTATTACGACCCGGACAAAGGTTGGAATGACATCTGGGAAGCCTGGGCGTCGGACGAGTTTGCCTTGGATGCAACGCGGGTCACACTTTTAGTCGGCGGCACCGGATTAGATGGTGACACCTTCAAGAACGACGAGTTGATGGATAAGTACGGCATCCAAATCAACAAGACGTCGCGTAACACGGTGTTGTTCATGACCAACATCGGCACCACACGATCTTCGATTGCGTATCTGATCGAAGTTCTGGTGAAGATTGCCCACGAATTGGACGAGCGTCTCGAAGACATGAACTCGGCAGAACATCGGGTGCACGACAAAAAGATCGATTCACTGTTGAACGATTTACCGCCACTACCTGACTTCTCACGCTTCCACGACGCGTTTAAACCGGACCCGAAAGGCAGCACGCCCGAAGGTCTGATGCGCGATGCGTTCTTCTTATCCTATGACCAAAACGCCTGCGAATACCTTAGCATGGAAGATGGCTCATTGGACGCTGCGATGAGCAGCGGGCGCGAAGTGGTATCGTCTACGTTCATCATCCCCTACCCGCCCGGCTTTCCGATCTTGGTGCCAGGACAGGTTGTGAGTGATGAAATCATCGGCTTCTTCCGTAAGCTCGATGTGAAGGAAATCCACGGTTACCGCCCGGATTTGGGCCTACGGGTCTTTACCGAGGAAGCGCTTAAAGCACGTCTATAAATCAAAACCATCATAGATTTCCGCGCGATCACAAAAGATTGCCGGTGTTAAAAACAAATAGGGAGATTAAAATCATGGCAAGAGCCACCACAGCGAAGCCAGCCGTCAAAAAGCCAGCAGCCAAGAAGGCCCCGGCTAAAAAAGCGCCAGCCAAGAAAGCGCCAACGAAAAAATCTGTTGCAGCAAAAAAGCCTGCAGCTAAGAAACCGGTCGCCCGCAAGGCGCCGGTGAAAAAGGTCGCCGCAAAAAAAGCCGCACCGAAAAAAGCTGCAGCCCGCAAGCCGCGCGCGAAAAAGCTGAAGAATATTTCCGAAATTCGGCGTTTCTTCCACCGCAACGAAGATCCGATCTTCTTCATCAGTGCCACCAACTTTAACCTGTTGGGCCTGGATGAATGGTGCAAGAACTTCAAATACATCAACTACATCGATTGCTACGACGGGCGCCATCCGAACGTCTTCGTGCCGAACGAGCACGCCCACGCCGAGTTTGAATCCATCGAGGACATCAACGCCTATCTGCTTGAACACAAAGAAGTCATCGACATGATCAAGTCGAAGGGCGGCAAGCCGAAGGCCGTTTTCTTGATGTTTGACGCACGCGTCGAAAAACTCTGCAAAGAACTCGGGATCGAGGTTTGGTTCCCAAAGGCGGCGCTCCGCGAAGCCATCGACGACAAAATCGAGACCGTCCGCATCGGCAACAAAGCGGGCGTACCAAGCGTACCGAACACACTGGGTGAAATCGACAGTTGGGAAACGCTGAAGAAAATGTCAAAGAACCTCGGCAACGACTTGGTGTTGCAGTCTGCGTTCGGCGACAGCGGTCATACCACATTCTTTATCAAGAGCGAGCGTGACTACCGCCGCCACGAACATGACATCGTCGGCCAGGGCGAAATCAAAGTGATGAAGCGCATTGATTGCCGCGGCTCTGCGATTGAGGCGTGCGCCACGTCGAAAGGTACCATCGTCGGTCCGCTGATGACGGAACTGGTCGGCTTTAAGGAACTGACGCCATACCGTGGCGGCTGGTGTGGCAACGAGATTTTCTCGACCGCGTTCGATGAAAAAATTCGTAAGAAAGCTCGCGAATACACGTTCAAATTCGGTAACCAATTGGTCAAAGAAGGCTACCGTGGTTATTTCGAGCTCGACTTCCTGATTGATCAGAAAGACGGCGAGATTTATCTGGGCGAGTGTAACCCGCGCGTCACCGGCGCAAGCTCGATGACCAACCACGCGGCCTTTGCCCATGCTGATGCGCCGTTGTTCTTATTCCACTTGCTCGAGTTCTCGGGAATCCCGTTCGATATCGACGTGAACGAGCTCAACAATCGTTGGGCGGACGCAGACAACATCGACAGCTGGTGCCAGATGGTGATCAAGCACACCGACGACAACGTCGACATCATCACCGAAGCCCCGGAATCGGGTATTTGGCACATGAACAAAGACGGCAGCGTCGAGTACAACCGCTTCGACTATCACCGTCGTGCGGTTGAGAGTGAGCAAGAAGCATTCTACCTGCGCATCTCGAACGCCGGCGACTATCGCTATGAAGGTGCCGACCTCGGCATCTTGATCACCCGCGGTCGTGCGATGAACGATAAGTTCAAGCTGACCAAGCGCTCCAAGCAGTGGATTGACGGCATCAAGGCGCACTACAAAGCCAAGCCGCTGCCTAAGGCGCAAGCTGTCGAAATGTCGGATCCTGCGTTTAAGATTCTTTGACGGATCGCCCCGCGGGGCGTAACCAGAACGCATGGATTTATTATTTGAGACGGTAAGCGAGTCAAAGCTTGGCCCGCGATGGCAGCAGTTGTTTGAAACACTGTGGCCCGCGTACCGGAAATGGTTTCTATCTGATGGTATCGAAGCCCGGCAAACGTATTTTGCCGGGCTTCGGGCCTTCCGCAAGCATATGCCCGAGCTTGTGCCGACCTATAAGGCCGCCTGTGAGCTTGCAGGCGGCGGCGACCTGGAAGCGCGGTTCCTGAGCTTCTATTGCCCGCCTGCGTACCTATCGGGCTGCTCTCAGGCCGTATGGCCGGGTGCGGAGCCGATGTTGGTCCGCAACTACGACTACGCGCCCGCGCTGTGCGACGGACTGATCCTGCATTCGAAATGGAATGACCGCCGCGTACTCGGCATGTCGGATGGCCTGCTCGGGCTGGTCGACGGCGTCAACGATCGCGGGCTCGCGATCTCGCTGACATTTGGCGGCCGTACCATTGTCGGCGATGGCTTTGGCGTGCCGATCATCCTTCGCTACATCATGGAATTTTGTGACACCGTCAGCGATGCGGTCGAGGCCTTGAAAAAAGTCCCCTGCCACATGGCCTATAACGTGACCGTCGTCGACAAGACCGGCAAATATGCCACCGTATACCTGTCGCCCGACCGCAAGGCCCTGGTGACCGATCAGCGGGTCGCCACCAACCACCAAGAGCGGGTCGAATGGCATCGCCATGCCAAGGCGACCGCAAGCGTCGAGCGCGAGCGTTTTTTGCTGCATCGCCTGACGTTGCATGACGAACCCGCAGATCGCTTCATCGGCGCATTCCAAAAGCCGCCGCTGTATTCAACCGCGTTCGGACGCGGCTTCGGCACCGTCTACACCGCCGTGTATTGGCCGAAGCAAGGCATCGCCGAATACCGCTGGCCGGGTGTGCAATGGACGCAGCGCATAAAATCGCCCGTTGAGGGAAAGCGCCTGATCCGATTCCCGATGAACGCGGCAGCGCTGGACTAAGCCGTCACACCCGGGCGATAACATAACCGGCGCGCGGAAAATGCACAGCGACGGCGCCAACATCCGGATCATCCCGCAACACACTGACTCGATCTGCACTGAGCCCGATTAGGCGTCCGGTCGTTGTGTTTTCATCGTTGTCGGGCCGCACCGAGATCATGGCGTCGGCTTCAAATCCAGACAAGTCATCTGGATTAATGCCGACACTCGCCAATGGCTGAGATGTGCGCGCCAACTCTAAGGCCGCATCTTCATCCATATCAGATGGTTGGCCATGACCGATGGCTTTGACCTCAGTTTCCCAACGCAGCAAATTCGGATAGGCGTCCAAGAACGCCGGCCCACCGCTATAGCGACCGCGCAGGAACCACGTCACATAATAAGCAAAGGCATCCGCCGCCCCAGGCGCGTCGCCGCCTAAAAAGCTCTGCCCCTGCAAAGCCGAATCGATCCATGCGAAATGCATGCGGGCTTCCGCCAGCTTACCTGACAGTTGCCCACGGATGCTTTCAATGGTGACGTCGCCGCCGAAATACAGCTGCGCGCGGTCTTTGAAGAAACCTTCAGGCATGTTCTCGACACCGTCAGAGAATACAATCGCGATGATGATTGAGAACATCTGCTGATCGGTGCGCCGCCCGATCGCCCACGCAGCCTCCGCATCTCCATCCGGAAACAATGTCGGCTTGGGAAAGCGGCTTTCCAATCCACGGATGATGCAGACACTGTCGCAATAAATATCTGCGCCGATCTGCATTACCGGAGTCAGCCGAAAACCACCTGTCAGCGGCATCAATTTCGGCTTCGGCGGCACACGCGGAATAATCACCGAGCGCCAATCAAGGCCTTTAATCCCAAGGCAAACCCGCACCTTTTCAGACACCGGTGATGGTGGGTAATGATGAAGTACAACGCCGCTCATTAAATCTGTCCCCTTTAGATCAAGCGGCCTTAACCGCACCATGAACCTGATCCAAGGCCTTGCCGACCGCAGTGATGATCTCGTCCACTTCCGCCTCGGAGATGCATAACGCCGGTGCAAAACCCATAATGTCGCCGTGTGGCATGGCGCGCGCAATGACGCCGTTCTCAAGGGTCGCTCCGGCCATTTTGGCGCCGATCTTGAGGCTTGGATCAAAGAACGTCTTGTTGTCTTTGTCGGCGACGAACTCAATCGCGGCCAGCATGCCGTCACCCCGCACCTCACCGACCATCGGATGATCGGTAAAGGCATCCCGCAGCTTGGTTTGAAAATAGCTGCCGGTACTTTTCACGTTGGCGAGCATGTTTTCAGACTCGATCAGTTTCAGGTTGGCGAGGCCCGCTGCCGCGCCGATCGGGTGCGCCGAATACGTCCAGCCGTGCCCAAGTGGGCCGATATCGTCGGATCCTTGATCGAGAATTTCGCAGACCCGTTCACTCAGGATCGAGCCCGACAGCGGCGCATACGCGCTGGTCAGGCCTTTGGCGACTGTAATGATGTCCGGCTTCATGCCATAGTAGTCGGAGCCGAACCACGTTCCTAAGCGGCCAAACCCGGTGACGACCTCATCGGCGATCAACATCACATCGTATTTGCTCAGCACGCGCTGAATTTCCGCCCAGTAGCCTTCGGGCGGTGGCACCAAGCCACCAGTCCCTAAGAACGGCTCACCAATGAACGCCGCGACCGTATCCGGACCTTCGGCGATAATCATTTCTTCCAATTTTTCTGCGCAATGTTTTGAGAACTCGAGCTCGCTCATGCCCGGCTCAGCGTATTTCCAATAGTGGGGGCACACCGTGTGCAACACGCGTTCAAGCGGCAGATCGAAGGCTTTATGAAACAGCGGTAAACCGGTCAGGCTGCCGGTCATCAGGCCCGACCCATGATAGCCGCGCTCCCGGGAAATGATCTTCTTCTTTTCCGGACGACCCAAAACGTTGTTCATGTACCAGACGAGCTTGATATTGGTCTCGTTAGCGTCAGAGCCCGAGAGACCGAAATAAACGCGGGACATGTGGTCAGGCGCCAACTCAACAACTTTCGCAGCCAACCGAATCGAGACCTCGGTGCCGTGGCCGACATAGGAGTGATAGAACGCAAGCTTGTGCGCCTGCGCGGCAATCGCGTCGGCGACCTCGGTACGGCCATAGCCGATATTGACGCAATACAGACCTGCGAACGCGTCCAGACTGCGCTTGCCGGCACGATCGGTGATGTAAACGCCCTCGCCGCTCTCGATCACACGGGTCGGCGTTTTGCCTTGCGCATGCCCCTTCACATCCGATGATGCGTGCAGGAAATTCGCCCGGTCCAGGGCTTCGAGTTCGTCCATATTGCGGAGGTCGGTCATCTTCATTCTCCCAAAGTCGCGTGTACGCCGTGGGTGATAGAGGGTGTTCACGACACTTTAAACCCCTGGGATATAGATTTTTTGCGCGGTTAGCCTCTATGGTGACACACCGGGGGCCGAGCCCCCATAGATGGAACCGGGAGAAAAAATAAAAATGTCCAAGTCACGCCGCACAGCCCTTATCACCGGATCGGGACGCAACATCGGCCGCGCCGCCGCACTGGCACTCGCTGCCCAAGGCACCAACGTCGTCCTCAACGGCTCAAGCAATCAAGCCGCGTGCCTTACCGTCGCCGACGAAGCCCGCGCACTTGGTGTGGATGCAGCCGTCGCCATGGGTAATGTCGGTAGCCTGGATGGTCTGGCCGCAATCACAGAGTCGGCATTCAGCGCCTTTGGCCGCATTGACATTCTGGTGAATAACGCTGCCGTGCGCCCCACCTCACCGTTCTTGGAAACCGACGAAGAAGAGTGGACCCGCATATTGGATATCGATTTCCATTCTGCACGCCGGCTCGCCAAAGTCTTTTTGCCGGGCATGATCGAAAACGGCTGGGGCCGCATCATCAACTTCGCCGGTATGAATGCGATCCACGGCTATAACGGGCGTGCGCCTGTCAGCGTATCGAAGCACGCGTCCTGGGGCCTGACCAAATCACTGGCCAAAGAGTTCGGTGCCAAGGGTGTCACCGCGAATATCATCTCGCCGGGCCCGATTCGCCCAGACGAAGCTGACCCTGAAATGCGCGCGCATATCGAAGGCATGGTCGGGCGCGTGCCGATCGGTCGCTTGGGTGAATCCGAAGAAGTGGCTGCGATGGTGGCACTACTGGCATCCGACGCCGGTGCGTTCATCAACGGCCAGCTATTGCAAGTCAACGGGGGTGCCGAGACCTAACGACTCAACATTCCGTGACGTTCACCGCCAGGCCGCCTTCGGATGTTTCTTTGTATTTCGAGAGCATATCGACGCCGGTCTGGCGCATCGTCTCAATCACGTTATCTAACGGCACGAAGTGCGTCCCATCGCCCCGCAGCGCCAGCGACGCCGCGTTGACTGCCTTCACCGCCCCCATGGCATTGCGCTCGATACACGGCACTTGCACGAGGCCGCCGACCGGGTCACAGGTCATCCCCAAGTGATGCTCAATCGCAATTTCAGCGGCATTTTCAATCTGCGCGTTGGTGCCCCCGAGCACAGCCGTTAAGCCCGCAGCCGCCATCGCCGCTGCCGAGCCCACTTCGCCTTGGCAGCCGACTTCAGCCCCCGAAATCGACGCCTTGGTTTTGATGATCCCGCCGATGGCGGCTGCGGTCAGCAGGAACTCGTCAACCATGTCTTCGGTCGCGTTCGGGCAGAATTCCAGATAATAGCGGATCGTCGCCGGGATCACGCCGGCAGCGCCGTTAGTCGGCGCCGTCACGATGCGCCCACCGGCGGCATTTTCTTCATTCACCGCTATCGCATAAAGACTGATCCAATCCATGACACGGTGCGCGTATTGGACGTTCCGGGATTTATCAGCGTCGAGTGCATCGGCGATCTGCGCGGCGCGACGTTTGACCTTAAGGCCACCCGGCAGTTGCCCCCTGGTCGACATGCCGCGGTCCATGCTGTCTTTCATTACTGCCCAGATACGATCCAGACCGCTGCTTAAGGCGTCCGCAGTATGTTGCGTGAGTTCGTTCGCACGCTTCATCTCGGCAATGGTCTTGCCGGCATCAGCGCCCATTTTCAGCATTTCGGCGGCGCTGCAGAACGGATAGGGCACGTCGGGATAACGGACACCACTTTCCTTAAATGCCGCCATCTCCGGCTTCGAGACCACGAACCCGCCGCCGACCGAAAAATAGGTTTCAGACGCCAATTCTTTACCATCGGCATCGAACGCTTTGGCTTCCAGCCCGTTGGTGTGCTCATCCAGCGGCGCACCGTATTCGAACAAAATATCCTCGCTGATGGAAAACGGGATTTCGGCAGTGCCATCCAGTTGGAGCCGCCCGCTGTCGATCACTTTATCAACGGCGACCGTCACTGTTTCCGGATCGATTTCCGACGGAATTTCGCCCAACAACCCCAGCACCAACGCTCGATCGGTGCCATGGCCTTTGCCCGTGAACGCGAGGGAGCCATAGAGCGTCACCGTGACGCGGGCCACGTCGTTAAGGCACTTATCGCTGTTCAGGCGATCCAAAAATTGCCGCATCGCCACCATCGGCCCAACGGTGTGCGAACTCGACGGGCCAATCCCGACTTTAAACATATCAAAAACACTGAGGAACATAAGGCCTCCTAACCATCCACATCACCCTACTTGGTTGGGGCCGAGATCACCACCGATGCCTCGACGTCAGCTATTCCACGCGCGACTTCATATCATTCACAGACCTATGCAAAGATTTCGAGACAATTATGCGCTTGGCCTGTTGGACACTGCCCCTCTGCACCTGATATCCTTTGAGCAACGGAGACACCTCATCGTCTTTGCTTCACGTGGAGGATTTTGGTCATGATACCGATCACCGCCGTCAAACAGACGGCGCTGTCTTTGATGGACAAAGCGGCCATCGATATTCCGGACGACTATCTGAACGGTCTGCAAAAAGCGGCGGACGCTGAAGACGGCGACCTTTCGTCGTTCGTTCTGCATGCCATGCTTGAAAACTATCAAGCCGCCAAAGAAGACCGCCGCGCCATGTGCGCGGACACCGGCGTACCCCGCTGGTACGTCAAAATGGGCAACGAAGCCCGGGTCGAAGGCGGACCGGTGGCGCTCGAAGAAGCTCTGCGCGGCGCTACGGCCGAAGCGACTGACGGCGTACCGCTCCGGCCTAACCGCGTGCACCCGTTGTGGCGTACGGATCACAACAACAACGTCGGCCTGAACGCGCCAGAAATCGAGTATTCGTTCGAGCCTGATGGCGACTGGATCGACATCACCACCGTGCACAAAGGCGGCTTGTTCGGCAGCGACTATCGGATGCTTTTCCCAGGCGACGGCATCGAGGGCATCAAACGGTTTTATCTGGATTGCTTGGTTGCATTCGGCAAACGCGGCCTCGCCTGTCAGCCGGCGATCATTGGCGTCGGGCTTGGCGGCTCGAAGGATACGACGATGGTCCTGGGCAAGCAGGCCGCGTGTCTGCGCACCGTCGGCGACCGCAACCCAGACCCCAAAGTGGCCGAACTTGAAATGGAATTGATGGAGCTCGGCAATTCCATCGGTATGGGGGCGATGGGGTTTGTCGGCAAATCCATGGTCATCGATTGCCACGTTGAATGCGGCTTTTGCCACACCGGTGGCATGCCGATGAGCGTGCACGCATTTTGTCTGTCTTCCAGACGCGCCGTTGCGCGCGTCCACGCGGATGGCCGGGTCGAGTATCGCACCGACCCGAATTGGTTCACCCCTTACATGAGACGGGAGACGGTCGGATGGGCACCGGAAGCGGAAAGCTTAAAAAAGTCAGTCTGAACGTACCGGTTACGACCGAGCAGCTGAAGGACATCGAAATCGGCGACATCGTCTATCTGAACGGTGTCGTCTACACCGCGCGTGAAGGCGTCTATAAACGCGTGCTTGAAGGCGGCGAAAGCCTCCCCGAAGGCTTGGCCGAAATTTCCAATGCGAACTTCCATTGTTCGCCGGCTGCGGCACGCCGCGCAGACGGCCACTTCGACATCGGTGCCATGACCGGCACTGCCTCGTTCCGGTTTTCCAAGTGGCTGGACCAGTGGTTCGATGTGTCGGGCGCCAAAATTATCATCGGCAAAGGCGGTATGACGTCCGAGGACTACCGCAATTTCTTTGTGCCGCACGGCGCGATCTATCTGACCACAGTCGGCTACGGTACCGGCGCGTTGCTCGGGCGCGGCATTCGCGGCATTCGTGATGTGCATTGGTTTGATGAACTCGGCATTGCGCAGGCGATGTGGATGGTCGAGGTCGAAAACTTCGGGCCATTCATTGCCGAAAGCGACCTTGCCGGTAATTCCTTATTCGAGCGCGAGACCGCCAAGGTCAATAAGGGTCTGGCAAAGCTGTACGAAGGCACCCGCGCCCCGGCCCTGCACCGCTTCGGCGAAACCAACGACCGCAATGATGAGATGATTTAACGCCTGGGCTTCGCTTAGTAATCCCGGCCCGGTCGCGCTTTATAGGTCGGTAAGCCGATACCGCGAATGATCGCGGCGGCCCGAAGCCCGAAACCAACGGCAAACCCTGCAATGCCGGCAAGGCCCGTAGGCACGCCGAATTCGGTCAGACCGATGTAGGTGGCAGCTGCCGCAGCGGCGCACGTTGCGTAAATTTCTTTGCGTAAAATCAACGGGGTCTCATTACAAATGACGTCGCGGAGCAGCCCGCCGAATGTCGCCGTCATCATCCCCATGACGATAGCGACCAATGGTCCGGCGCCGTTCAAGGTCGCAAGCTCAGCACCGATCACGCCGTAAAGCGCGATTCCGAGCCCATCTGCCCACAACAAAATCGTAAAACGACGCTGAAATAAATGCGCCGTAAAAAATACGGTCACCGCAACGACCAAGCAAATGACGACCGGCAACGGCTCACCGATCCAAAATACCGGACGGCCCAATAAAAGGTCCCGCAGCGTGCCGCCGCCGACCCCGGTCAAACTCGCCATCAGGCCAAACCCGATTAGGTCCATTTCCTTGCGGCTCGCCACCAGCGCACCGGAAATCGCAAACACCACAACCCCCATCAGATCGAGGGTAAACATGAAGGCATACATTCGGACGTCCTATACAGACATGCACAGCCTGAGCGCGTCATAGATGGCGGCGTGCACGTTGCGGCTGGCGACCGCATCACCGATGCGGAACAATTGAAAGGCGCCGTCCGGGTTGGACGACAGGGTCTGCGACTGCCCGTCCCGAAGTGCGCCGAGATCAAGCGCGCCGAGATTACGGCTTTCCGGCTTCAGGTCAAAATAAACATCATCCAACGGCAAAGTGCCATGTTCGATCACCACCTGATCGACGATGCGCTGTTCGGTACGGTCCGAATAATCCGAGCCGATGCTGGCACGCAGTATATTGCCGTCCCGCTCAACCCCCATCAATCGCTTATTGATCGTCAATTGCACACCGAATTGATCGAAACACTCGGCATATTTGGCGTGATTGAGCCCGCCGATGTCGGCGGCAAAGAACCGTTCCGGTGTGATAATTTCAAGGGTTGAGCCAACTTGCGCGATCATCTCGGCAGCGGCCAAGCCCGGATGGGCGGCGTTGTCGTCAAACAGAAGAACCCGTTCAGCCGGCTTCACATCGCCGGATAGAATATCCCACGTCGAGACCGCATGCTGACTGCCGGGTACGATATTAATATTGGGTAAGCCGCCGGTGGCGATGATCACCACATCGGGATTCAGTGCCTTCACCCCATCCGCATCGGCGAAAGTATTAAAGAGGAACGTTACATCGGCTTTCTCACACTGCTGTAGCCGCCAATCGATGATACCGATCAACTCGGCACGGCGCGGCACACGGACCGCAAGCCGCAACTGCCCGCCAGCTTTGCCGGCCGCTTCCAAGACCGTCACGCCGTGCCCTCGGGCCGCCAAAACTCGTGCCGCCTCAAGCCCCGCAGGTCCGGCGCCGACAACGACGCACTTTAGCGCAGGCCCGTTTGCCACCGGCACCACGTGCGGGATCGTCGCCTCACGCCCGGTGGCAGGGTTGTGGATGCAAAGTGCCTCGTGGCCTTCATAGATGCGATCCAGGCAGTATGTTGCGCCGACACAGGGGCGGATATCGTCTTCTCTCCCCTCGGCGATCTTGCGCCCAATATGCGGGTCCGCCATGTGTGCCCGCGTCATCCCGACCAGATCGAGTTTACCTTCAGCAATGGCATGACGCGCGGTGGCGACGTCGTTAATCCGCGCCGCGTGAAACACCGGGAACTTAGTTTCCGCCCGGACCTCGCCACAAAAATCCAGGTGTGGTGCGGATCGCATGCCACCGATGGGGATAACGTCGACCAACGCCGCATCACTGTCGATGTGACCACGGATCAAGTTCAGGAAATCGATCTGCCCGGCCCCCACCAAACGTTTCGCGATCTCAACACCCTCCTCACGGTTGAAACCCAGCGCCCAGTCTTCGTCGGCAGACATCCGCACGCCGACGATGAAGTCTGGCCCGACCCGCGCGCGGATTGCATCTAACACCAAATGCGTGAAGCGCAGCCGATTATCCAAGCTGCCACCCCATTCATCGTTTCGATGATTGGTGGCAGGCGACCAAAACTGGTCCATCAGATGGCCATAAGCCTCAAGCTCAATGCCGTCCATGCCGCCGGCCTGCATACGCTCCGCCGTGTCGGCATAGTCTTTAACGATCCGCGCGATATCCCAGTCTTCAATTTCTTTGGGGAATGCGCGGTGTGCGGCTTCTCGGACTGAGCTTGGTGCGAGCACGGGCAACCAGTCTGAATGGTTCCAGTTGGTGCGCCGCCCCAAGTGCGTGATCTGCATCATCACGGCTGCGCCATATTCATGGCAGGCGTCGGTCAACTCACGCAGCCAGGGCACGATCTCGTCTTTGTAGGCATGCAGGTTGCCGAACGCGGGCGGGCTGTCGCTGGACACCACGGCGGAACCTGCCGTCATGGTCAGGCCGATGCCCCCTTTGGCCTTTTCCGCATGATACAAGCGGTAGCGTTCGGTCGGCATGCCGGCGTCCGAATACGCCGGCTCGTGCGCCGTCGACATCAGACGGTTTTTCAACGTCAGATGCTTCAGCTGATACGGCTGCAACAGTGGGTCGTTCGCGGACATAGCCCGAATCTAACTGGGCTTTCGCTCGTGTGCAAAGCGGATCAGCGACGCCATTCGGTATACCGCGTGCGCCATCTTGCCATAGGGGAACGTCACGAACAGCGCCAAGACGATGCCGAGGTGAATGATCAGCAGCGGCCCCATCAGCGATGTTTCGCGCAGCACCAACAACGCCAAGCCGGTCACGCCGGTTAGAATCAGCATCCACAAGAACGCGAGGTCCATACCCGTCCGCTTGGTATCACGTGGCTCGGGATCGGCGTTCTTCTTGATCATCAGCAGCCCAATCGGGCCGATGACGATACCGATACCACCGAGCGTCCCTAAAACCACAGGGATCGACAGATAATCATAGGGCGCTTCCCAGCCGAACGCATAGTGGTACAGCGTCGCAACACTGGTCGCCGCAAAGCACAGCAAAAAGCCCCACATGGTGAGCTGATGCGCATAGCGCCGCCCCATGGAATAGTTGTCGTCGGGGTAATTGCAGCCGTGTCCGCCCCCGGCCATATACTTCATCTGACCGACATCTTTTAACGCCTGCCAAACCGCGCTTGGGCTGAACAGCTCGGACGGCTTGGCACCGATGTCGCGCCAGAATTTCAGCGCACCGATGATGAACGCGATAATCGCCAACGCAAACGGCGCACTTGCCAGATACACAATCACGTTGTGCGGGATCACTTGATAGAACGCACCGGCACCGGTGTGCACTGCGGTCACAGTGTCGACACCTTGCACCATCAACGTGCCAACGCCGAGCAGCATGGTGACCACCAGCGTAATCAGCGCCACCCACTTCGCATTGCCTTCGAGCAGGCCTTTAAACACACCCGGCCATGCATAGTCGCGATAAGTCTCGGCCCGCAACTCGGCAAAGGTCTTCGGCACGTTCACGGCAAATTCGTGGGGTGGTGCGTATTGGCAGGCATAAAAGCAGCCCTGGCAGCCATGGCACAGATTGGCCAAGTACGTAACGTCACCATCGCCGAACAGTAACCGCTTGGTCATCGCCGGAAACACGGCGCAATAGCCTTCGCAGTATCTACACGAGTTGCAGATCTGCATGATGCGCTTAGCTTCTTCGAGGGTCTCAGTTGCGGGCATGACGCGCAGCCTCCTCACCAGCGATACGACCGAACACGGTGCCGATGGCCATACCTGTGCCGCCCGCATAGCCTTGGCCCAAAATGTTACCGGCCATAATCTCACCCGCCGCCCAGATATTCGTCGCCAGTTTATCGTCTTTCATGATCACTTGCGCGCGTTTGTTCACCTCGACCCCCAGGTACGTAAAGGTAATGCCCATTTTGACCGGATATCCGTAGTACGGCGGCGTATCGATCTTGCGCGCCCAGTTGGTTTTTGCAGGCTCAAGACCTTTGGTGGTGCAGCCGTCGGGCTCGGTCGGGTTAAATTCACCGGGCTGCACAGCCGCGTTATAGTCGGCAATGGTCTTCTCCATTTCCGCCGCATCTACGCCCAATTGCGCGGCCAAGTCTGCCAGCGTATCGGCTTTGATCGCCGAATAGACCGTCGGCATAAACAAGCCGACGGATTTCTGATCGATGATGGCGTAGGCCACCTGATCCGGCTGCTTGGCGACAAGCCGCCCCCAAATCGCATAACGCTTGGGCCAGATATCCTCACCCTCGTCATAGAATCGCTGGCCCAACTTGTTGACGACGACCGAGAAAATCACGCAATCGACCCGGGTCGCGATGCCGCCGTCAAACTTCGGCGCGCGGCCATCAATCGCGACCGCATGGCACTGATCGACGGCGCCGATAGGCTTGGCGCCGTTATCGAGCATGGAGCGCAACACCTTTCCGGTGTTCATCGGCGAGCCGCGAACCAAGAAGTTATCGGCAATCTCGCCCCAGCCTTCCTTGAGCCATTCGATGTTGGCCTCAAAGCCGCCGGATGCCAGCACCACGGTGCGTGCCTCGACTCGGTGTAGTTCACCGGCATGGCGCACCATGGCGGCTTCAAATCTACCGTCGGCGACCTCAAGGGTTTCGACCTCGGCTTCGAAGACGATATCGATGCCAAGTTTTTCGCAGGCTTTAAAGTAGCTGTTCATCATCGCTTTACCGCCACCCAGAAAAAACGCGTTGGTCCGCGCCAGACCCAGCGTGCCGGATAGCGGCGGCTGAAACTTGATTCCTTGATCCAGCATCCAATCGACCGCATCTTCGCAGGCATCAATCATAAAGCGCGCAAGCTCTTCGTTGGTGTTGCCGTCGGTGACGCGCATCAAATCGGCCATGTATTCATCGGCTTCATAGCCGCCGGTGACGAAATCGGTGGCGGCTTTGTGGGTGTAGCGGATGTTGCGCACATGGCGGCTATTACCGCCGCGAAGGTCCTTATTGGCGCTTTCAATCATCAAAACGCTGGCACCCATGCGGCGCGCGGTTAGGGCAGCAGACATCGCAGCGTTGCCGGCCCCCAAAATGAGAACATCATGAGATCGTGTAAATGCTTCGGGAGACACTGAAAAACTCCGTTTGAAGGACCCGGCAGAACGCGCGAAGATGATCGACAGATTAACCTGCGATAGCATGAGCATCAAACCGAATGACGGACGGAGCGCCAAAATGAACAACGTGACGCACCTTAACCCCAATGTGACGGAAGCCGAATGGCAAATGCGCAAGGACCTAGCGGCCTGTTTCCGCTTGGTTGATCTGTACGGCTGGTCGGACCTGTTGGCCACGCACATATCGGCGCGCGTACCAAATGCGGATGATCAATTCCTCATCAACCCGTTCGGCATGATGTATGACGAGATGACCGCATCCTCGCTGGTTAAAGTCGACGAGGACGGCAACGAAAAGACGGACTCCGAATTCGGCATCAATCCTGCTGGTTTCGTGATCCATTCGGCGGTGCACATGGCCAGACCCGAAGTTGCCTGCGTCATTCACACCCACACCAAAGCCGGTGTCGGTGTTGCAACCCAAGAACAAGGTCTGCTGCCGATCACCCAACAATCTTTGGCGGTGATCGCGCACGCCGGCTATCACGATTACGAAGGCATCGCCTTTGATTTATCGGAGCGCGAGCGCCTGGCCAAAGACCTTGGCGACAACAAAGTCCTACTGCTGCGCAACCACGGTCTTTTGACGGTCGGCAATACGGTCGCTGAAGCGTTCATGTGGATGTACCGGGCCGAGCGCGCATGCCGCTACCAGCTTGCCTTCCAACAAGCGGGCGCCAAGGCGACGGAAATTTCCCAGGAAATGCAGGACGTCACGATTGAGCGTAACCGCAAGGCCAACTCGAAAGACGGCTATCGCCCGATCGGCGTCAAAGAATGGCCGGCATTGTTGCGCAAGCTAGATCGGGAAAATCCCGGCTACGACCACTAATCTTTTTGGACGTGCTTCGAGACGGGCGCCTCGCGCCCGTCTCGAAGGATGGTTAATCCGGAAACGGCAACTCGGCCCCTGACGGCAAGCCGACCTCGAACGCGTTCAAGATGTGCGAAACAGTGGCGTAATAGCCTGCCAGAAACACCAGCTCGACCACACCTCGTTCGCCCAATAAGTCGAGTGCGTCTTGATACAGCGCGTCGTCGACCCGCTTTTTGGTGTGCAGGTCATAGACGAATCGATACACCGTCGCGTGGTCTGGGTCTTCGGGAACGACTTCGGCCATAATCTGATCGATTACCGTGTCCGAAAGGCCTTCTTTGCGGGCTATTTTGGCGTGCGCATACCATTCAAAGTTGGCGTGAAAGTGGCGGCCCACAACTAAGATCGCAAGCTCGCGCAACGGCCCGGGAATAAGCGATTCGTAGCGGAGCGAGCCGCCTAAACGCTGTATTAGGTCGCCAAGCTCGGGTGCCCGCAGCATGGCGTTAAAAGGGCCCCGTAGCGCGCCTTCTTCGTTCAAAAATTCGGCCGGGTCACCCTTTGCGCGCGGCCCGCCGGTGATGCCTTCAAAGACGCGGCGCTGGGCCTCATCCATGGCATCAGGCGGGATCGGTCCGAGCCGGCTCATGACTTACCTGCCGCAGCGGCCACACGCTCAGGCGGCGGTGGGTTGCCCGGCACCGGCTCACCCGCCAGGGCCGGGTGACAACGCTGATATTGCGGCGGAAACGCCGCCTTTGCGCGTAATGCCTCGGCCGCATGCCATGGCCAGCGCGGGTCGTACAGCATGCCGCGTGCCAAGCACACCATATCGGCTTGGCCGGTGCGGATGATGTGTTCGGCCTGCAGCGGATCGGTAATCTTGCCGACCGCCATCGTCGTCAAACCGGTCTCCCGACGAATGTCCGCCGCAAAGCCGCTTTGATAGCCGGGACCGACCGGGATTTTCTGTTCCGGAGAATTGCCGCCGGATGATACATCAATGTAATCGCAGCCTCGGGCCTTGAGCACATGGGCAAACGCGATGCTTTGTTCCAGATCCCAGCCGCCATCGACCCAATCGGTCGCCGAAATGCGCATGCCGAGCGGGCGTTCATCCGGCCAAACGGCACGCACCGCATCAAAGATTTCCAAAGGATAGCGCATCCGCCCTTCGAGCGAGCCACCATAAGAATCGTTCCGCCGGTTCGAGATCGGTGAAAGGAATTGATGCAGCAAATATCCATGTGCACCATGCAATTCGATACACTTGAAGCCGAGACGCGCCGAGCGGATGGTCGCCTGCACGAAGCTTTGCTTTACGCGATCAAGGACTTCATCGCTCATGGCTTCTGGCGTATGCCAGCCGTCCGCATAGGGTTCTGCCGACGGTCCCACGGTCTGCCAGGCGCCGTTGTCGGCGCTCAGCGGTGCGCCACCCTGCCATGGCACGTTGACCGAGGCCTTACGACCTGCGTGTGCCAACTGAATGCCGACCGGCACGTTGCCGTAACCGTTACAGAAATCGAGCACACGCTTGAGGGCAGCTTCATTTTCATCCGACCACAAACCGACGCAACCCGGCGTGATCCGGCCTTCCGGCTCGGTGCCGGTGGCTTCGACGAACAACAGGCCGGCGCCGGAGACCGCGTACTGGCCCAGGTGCATGATATGCCAATCGCCCACCGTGCCGTCTTCAGCTGAATACTGGCACATAGGTGAGACGATGATACGGTTTGGAAGTTCTAACTCGCGCAACCGTATCGGCGTAAATAGTTCACTGCTCAATGGAAATCCCCCGGGAAAAAAGACGTTCAACCGCCGCCCTGTGACTGGACGACGATGGTGTTAAGCATCAATATATCCGGGTCAGATCAATTGGTCACGCGGCCAGCGTATTCCCGTTGCGGGTTTTTTCGACCAACGCCCAATGCAACACGCGCACGGCGTCATCATATCCGCCGTCGGCCAAGACAAACTGCACATCGACGCGACGCGCCGGAGCATGCACCGCCAAAAGCTCAATGCCCTGGTCGCGCAGCGCGGCCGTCGCATCGGCGATCAGCGTCGGGCTTTGGATGTTGGCACCGATAGCTGAGACGATATCGACCTTGCGGGTCTGGATTTCGGCTTCGGGCTGGCGCTTTTGGATGACTTCAATGACGCGGCGCACCTGCTTAAGGGGGGCTTCAACGTAAAACGTCATGGTATTGGCGTTCATGCTCCAACTTACGATCGATACCTTAAAGCGACGGAATGCGGCGAGCGTTTCTTCGCCGGCACCCGGCAGGCCGACCATGTCTTGGTCAAACACTTCAACCTCAACGGCATTTTCCAAACCGGTGACGATTTCGACGCGGGAGTCGTCGGGCGCCCAGACATCGTCGATGACCGTGCCCGGATGCTCCGGCTCAAACGTGTTTTTAATTCGGAGCGGAATGCCGTTCTGGCGCAGGCCTTTTGCTGCACGAGGATGAATAGCTTCCATACCCATATTCGACAGCTGGTCGGCGACATCATAATTGGTATGCCCGATGGGCTGCACCTTGTCTTCGCCGACAATGCGTGGGTCAGCGCTGGAAAGATGGAATTCTTTGTGAATGACCGCCTCGGCGGCGCCGATGATGCGCGCCACAGCCGAGAACGTCACCTCTGAATAGCCCCGCCCATAAATGCCCATCAAGCCGTCGGCGGCTTGCGAATAGCCGGTCACAATCGGCAACACGTTGGACAGATCGATATCGGCGAAGGCCGCGCTGATGCGCTCGTCCAGAGACATCTGCTCGTTCTCGCGCCAGCCGGACAGATCAACGAAGGCCGCATCAATGCCCTGCCTGCGCAGCAACAACATGGTGTTGTGCGCGCTGTGCGCCTCGCCGGTGCCGCTGATCATTTCGCGCACCGTCATCAAATGCTCTTGCAGCTGAAAATGGCCGTAGCCACAAATCCGCTGCAGATCGATCAGGCAACTGCGCACGCCTTCAATACGTTCCTGCACGAAACGATCTGCTATCTTGCGGTCCGTCTCGTCTTTAAAGATATCCGCATTGATATCGATCATGCGGGCTTGCACTTTCGTCAGCGCATCGCCCCACGCCCAATCGTTGTCGGAGCCAGCATACAGTGCAAACACCCCGGGCTCGCCGGTCTTTTTGTTTTCCAACAACAGATCGGTAATGCCGCCGTAAGCGGAAACCACGAAGACCCGATTGTACAAGTCTGCGCCGGTCCGCTTCCCGACGATGACGTTCGCCATCACGTCTTCGACCTTCGACATCGAAGTCCCGCCGATCTTATGAACGGTCGGCTGCGTGCCATTGGGTGTCTCGACGTGGGCGAGGTTGTCATTTTGCATCGTCATCTCTGCGCATCCTTGCGGGACCTGTTTATGCGTTTTCCAACGCAGGCTCGTTTAGCTGATAGGCGCCGTCGGCGTCGTGCACTTCACGGCCGTTGAGCGGCGGATTGAAAACGCATGCCAAATGCATGTCTTCGGTACCACCCCGCAGCAGGTGGTTATCGTTCTGATCGAGGATGTACACGGTGCCCGGCTCAATCTTATAGACCTTGCCGTCGGACACGGTCTCAACCTCGCCGTTGCCGGACATGCAATACACGGTTTCCAGGTGGTTTTTATACCAGATCGGCGTCTCGGTACCGGCATAGATCGTGGTAATATGGAACGAATAACCCATGTTGTCGTCGGCGAGCGACATGCGCACGCTCTTCCAGGTTTCGGTCGATACCGTACGATCGGAATTTTCACAGTCTTTGAGGGTTCGGACGATCATAAGTGTCCTCTCCTATACGTCTAAGTTCAAAGGAGCGGGCCGACCTTATTGCCGGCATCCGCGTCTTATATCGTTGTCGACCGCTTACTCAGCGGCGACACTCTTAGAATTCTGGTCGGCGAGCGCGGCGTTGATGGCTTCTTCAAGGATGTCGAGGCCGCGCTCCAGATCGGCGATCTCGATGACCAACGGGGCCAAGCATTTCACGACTTCATCGTGCGCACCTGACGTTTCGATCACCAGACCGCGCTTGAACGCGTGCTTCGTGACCATGCCTGCAAGATCACCTGAACGCATCACCAAGCCTTGCATCATGCCGCGCCCTCGCAACGCGACAATGGCGTCACCAAATTTAGCCTGCATGGCTTCGTAGCGTGTGCGCACGATCTCGCCCTTCTCCTGGACGGATTTTGCAAACGTGTCGTCAGACCAGAACTCTTCAAGGGCCGCAGTTGCCGTCACAAAGGCGTGGTTGTTGCCACGGAACGTACCGTTGTGCTCACCGGGCTCCCAGATGTCCAAATCGCGACGGATCATCGTGACCGCAAATGGAAGGCCATAGGCAGACAACGACTTCGAGAGCGTTACGATGTCCGGCTTGATGCCCGCAGGCTCAAAGCTGAAGAACGTCCCAGTGCGGCCGCAGCCAGCTTGGATATCGTCGACGATCAGCAACACGTCGTGCTTACGGCAAACGGTCTCTAGGTTTTTGAGCCAACCGAGATCAGCCGCCGTCAGGCCACCTTCGCCCTGCACACACTCGACGATTACAGCCGCTGGCAGATCGACGCCGCTGGACGGGTCGCCCAGCGCTTTGTCGAGATACATTGTGGTGTCGTAACCGTCACCTAAATAGCCGTCATACGGCATCGGGGTCACACCCGGCATATCGACACCGGCAACACGGCGATGGTGCTGATTGCCCGTCGCTGCCAAGGCGCCCAAAGAGACGCCATGGAAGCCGTTGGTGAACATGATAATGTTCGAGCGACCCTTATGATGGCGTGCCAACTTCAGCGCGGCCTCAACTGCATTGGTACCGGTCGGGCCAGTAAACTGCAGCACATAATCCATATCGCGCGGGTTGAGGATTTTTTCCTCGAACGCCGTCAGGAAGGCTTCTTTCGCAACGGTGTGCATATCCAACCCGTGCGTAATGCTGCCAGACGCAATGTAGTCGATCAGCTTCTCGCGCAGCTTCGGGTGGTTGTGGCCATAATTGAGGCTGCCAGCACCGGCAAGGAAATCAATGTATTCATTGCCGTCGGTGTCGGTAAGCTTGGCGCCTTCGGCCTTGTCGAACGTCACGGGGAACGAACGCGCATAGCTTTGCACTTTGGACTCACGTCTATCAAAAATGTTCATAACGAACCTCACTTTGTTGATCGCAGTTACGGGCGCGTCACAAGGGTCGATGCGTCGAACAATCTCCGACGCGTCGCCACAAACCACTACCCAAGGTATATCTTATTGTTCAGTTACGCGTTAGCAGATTATTCAGCTTTTTTGGCGCTACGCGACGCTGGCCAAGGCCGGCAGAATATCCGCACGGCTGAACGGGCCGATTTTCCAAAGCATTTCCGTTTTCGCGTCGCCATCGAAATGCGCGTCTTGATCAAACATGACCTCGGTATCGAATTCAGTATTCAGGCTGCGCGCAACCGATTTAAACACCCCATGCGACGCCTTATTGTCCGGCGTGATCGTGGTGTGCAAATTGCGCACGTTCTTCGCGAACGGGCGATGTAGAATATCCAAGATCATCCGCTTGCCGAGCTTCAAACCGCGCGCCTTCGGCGACACCGCAACTTGCCATACAAACAAGCTGTCCGGGCTTTCCGGCACCAGATAGCCTGACACGAAACCGGCGACTTCACCGTCAACTTGAGCCAACGAGCTGGTTTCAGCGAAATGCGAGCACTGCAACAGGTTGCAATAGACGGAATTTTCATCGAGCGGCTTGCACTGCTCAATCAACTCGTTCACCGCCGCGCCATCTTCGGCATCCGGGCGGCGCAACGTCAGATCAATGTCTGGAACGTCCGTCAAGTGTGCGTTCGGCAGCTTCGTCACGTGATGTCTCCATATTATATCGAAAAACGATGTAATTAAGTTGCGAGATATATACCGACCCACGGAAAAAACGTCAACCCAATGGCAAAATATATTTTATTTATCAGGGTTTATTGTAATATCTGGAAAATTTGTTCACTGAGAGACAACAACGCGTCATAAAATTACATTGAATATCGATGAATTTTAACATAATCCTTAGGCATGGAAGGAAATTTCTCATATACAGGGGTTCTCAGATGCACGAATGGTGATAAAGCGTCATCTGCGCACGCAACGACGCACCCTGCAAAGGACCCCGGAGATACCCCGCACATGGACGCGCTGCACGACGCTCTAATTTCCATTCGCCGGATTCTCCGCGCCACCGAAATTCACGCCAAGGCGCTACGCGCGGCGACCAACCTCAAGACATCTCAACTGATGGTGCTGCAAGCCCTCGAAGACGGTGACGACATGACCGTCGGCGCGATCACCCAGCAAGTACGTATGGCGCAAGCTTCGGTTACCGCCATTGTCGTGAAGTTAGAACGGATGGGGCTGGTAGTCCGGGAGCGCGGCATCATGGATAAGCGCAAAGTATTTGTGCGCCTCACCGAGTTGGGTCACAGCGTGCTTGAAGAGGCGCCCGAAGCCCTGCACCGACGCTTCGCCGAACAGTTCGCGCCGCTGCAAGCGTGGGAACAGACGATGATCGTCTCCGCCCTGCAACGGGTCGCCACGATGATGGACGCGCCTGAATTGGATGCAGCACCCGTTCTAGACTTCGAACACCACGATCATCCAAATCACGCCGAAGAACCCTAAGTGCCGTCGGCTTCGTTTGTCAGCGGCAGCTTGCCTTCATAGCCGTGGCGACGCAGGTGCGCGGCAAACGTCGCCGTCAAAGCGCCACGGCCATGCGCGAGCTGATGCAGGTTTAAGTCCCCGCCCCAGTTGACCTCCATCACAACCGGCCCCTTCGGGGTCAGCGCGATATCCCACGACTGCGTGCCCAACCCCGGCAACGTGCCGGCGGCGCGTTCACACATGGCGCGCGCCGCGTGCCAATCGGGCAATTGCAAGCCGATCAAGGCCGCCTCGGTATCCGGGTGATGGCTGACTTCGGATAGTGTCGCCCCGCTGCCTGCAACGACCCGCGTGATCTGCCCGCTGTCAGCATCGAGGGCGCCCAGCATATTGCCGTCCCGCCAATAATTGTCGGCGATGCTGCCCTTTTTCGGGATTTTGATGACCGCACTTTCAATCTTCGGCCCGGCCTTGCCGTTCAAGACCAAAAACCGCACCGTCGCCAAGGCACCGCCGAACGCATCGGCCAGCACCGTCGCCGGCAGCAAGGTACGCTGCAGCAGATAGCCGTCGCTGCCGAGTTTTTGCATATAGTCCGCGATCTCGCGCACCGAAACATTCCCAGCCCCCGGCACATGTGCCATGCCGTGCCCCCCGTCGGTCATAGCAAAAGCACCGATGGAGTACATGCCGTCAATCGGCTTGGCGAACAGCGGATAGCTTCGCGGATTGTTCAAAAACGCCATCATGCCGTCCACAGAGGAAATCATATGCGCATGCGTGCGCCGTCCGGTGGCGTCGAAAACCGCCAGGGTTTCCGGCACCGGAATCCCAGCGCCGCGCATCATCGACAGGAATAAAAGCTTATCGGTCGCCACTGCGAACCAGCGCGTGTCGCAGCACGCCTTGTGCATGCGCGCCTGTGCGGTCTTGCCGACGAACCGCACCCGTGCCTCGTCGTCATACTGGTTTTCGTAAAGCTTATAATAGAAGTATTCCGCCGCACTCAGCTTGCCGGGGCCATTGAGACAACGCCAAAACCCGCTCAGCCAGGACGTGCCCGAACCTGTTTCACGGGTGGCGACACGCACCGCATCGCCGATCGGCATTTGCGGCGGTTGGTCCAAGCTCAGGCGCTGAGCCCGCGCAGCCTCGACATCGAAAAACGCGCTATGCGTCACGACATCAAGCGTTTCTTGATTAAACATGGAAATTCTCCAACCCTGTTCACACCCCGGAACAAACGCTACGCCCATGCGGGCACGGCGCATGTGTCCGCCGTCACAGACTGGAGAAATTTGCCGTGATTGCCTTATCGCTGTTTAGCCGAGCGCTTCCTTCAGCGCATCGCCGACGTGGACCGGCGTCGACA
The DNA here is from genome assembly GCA_963974935.1 of uncultured Rhodospirillales bacterium. Classification (GTDB taxonomy): domain Bacteria; phylum Pseudomonadota; class Alphaproteobacteria; order Rhodospirillales; family Casp-alpha2; genus UBA4479. The sequence continues at coordinate 92,892 of CAXBEV010000007.1, forward strand.
GCACGTTGACGCCCGCCCCTTCCAGCGCAGTTTTCTTGGATGCGTAGGTGCCTTTGTCGCCCATCACGATGGCACCTGCGTGGCCCATCTTTTTACCGGGCGGTGCCGCACCGCCGGCAATAAATGCGAACACCGGCTTAGACATGCCGGCGGCGTATTCGGCGGCGTCTTCTTCCATCGCACCCCCGATTTCACCGACCATCACCACCGCCTCGGTACCCGGGAAATTATCCAGGGCCTCCAGGGCATCGCGGGTCGTGGTGCCGATCACCGGATCACCGCCGATGCCGACGAACGCGGTCTGGCCGTATCCAGCAGCGACGATGTTCTGACACATCAAAGTGCCGAGTGAGCCGGAGCGCGACAGAACGCCGACGTTGCCCTTCTTAAAAATGCGCTGATTGAACGCCGGCATGAAGCCCATAAAGGTCTCGTCCACGGTGACGCCACCGGCGGTGTTCGGCCCGACGATCCGGGTGCCCGCTTCTTTGGCAGCAGCCATCACGTACATCACGTCCTGCACCGGCACATGTTCGGTCAGGCATAAGATCATCTTGGCGCCGGCCTCAATCGCATCCAGGGCCGCGGCTTTCATGCCGAGCGGCGGAATAAACAGCAACGACGCATCGAAGCCGGTTTCTTTTTGCGCGTCGACCGCCGTGCCGTGCACCGGCACACCACAATGTATGGTGCCGGCTTTCTTCGGGTTCACGCCGGCCACCACCGTGGCGCCGTATTGCTGCATCAACTCGGTCCAAAACGTGCCCTGCTTGCCGGTGATGCCTTGCACGAGAATGCGCGTTTCCTTACGGGGGATAATCATCTTATGCGCCTCCCTTTGCAGCATTGACGGCGGCTTTGCAGGCCTCGCTCATGTTCGGCAGCGGGTCCATGCCCAGCTTCTCTTTGAGCATGCGGATCGCTTCCTCATCACCTGTGCCGGCAATCGAGAAAAACACCGGAATCTTGGGCTTCAGCTCGTCCCACGCGTTCAAAAGCCCTTCCATCATCACATCGCAGCGCGCAAACGCACCGCAGAAATTAACGACCAGACTTTTGATCCCAGGCTTATCAAGCACCAGCTCCAAAGCGATTTTGGCCTTTGTATAAGCTTCACCGCCGATCTCGCAGAAGTTCGCGGGCGCACCGCCATGGTGGCGCACCACGTCCATCGTCGTCATGGTCAGTCCGGCGCCGTTGGCCAGCACACAGACGTCACCATCCAACTCGATATACTTGATCCCGGCAGCCTCGCCTCTGGATTCGAGGGCTGTCAGCTTGTCGGGCGTGCCATGGGTCGCCAGTTCCTCGCGGCGCTTGATGGCGCTGTCATCCAGCGTGAATTTGCAATCCAGCGCCGCGACCTTGCCGTCACCGGTGACGATCAACGGATTGATTTCCAACAGCTCCGCATCGTTGTCGATATAGACGCCGTACAGCTTAACCAATGTGTCCGCGACGCCGGCTTCCGCGCCTTCAAGATCGATACCGGCCAGTAGGGCATCGGCGTCCGCCCGCGAAAAACCTTTGCGAATATCCACCGCATGCTTTTTCAGTTTCTCGGGTGTATCGGTGGCGATTTCTTCGATGTCCATACCGCCTTCGGTCGAGAACATCACCATTGGTCCCTTGGAAACCGGATCATTGAGCACGGCAGCGTAGTATTCGCGTTTGATATCAGACTGCGCTTCGATGAGCACTTTTTCGACCAAATGCCCGTTGATATCCATGCCCAAAATCGCCGTTGCGTGTGCCCTGGCTTCGGTCGGGTCGGCGGCGAGCTTGATGCCGCCCGCCTTGCCGCGTTTGCCGGTCGGCACCTGAGCCTTGACCACGACCTTGCCGATTTTCTCGGCGGCGGCGGCGGCCGCATCCGGATCGAAGACCAGCACGCTTTCGGGGACTGTGATCCCGCCCGCCTTCAACAAAGGTTTCGAGGCAAATTCTTCGAAGTTCATAGGGTGTTTTCCTCTCGCTTGCGGCTCCATCCTTCGAGACAGCGCTACGCGCTTCCTCAGGATGAGGTGGAGATAAATGAAGCCTCATCCTGAGGAGCGGCGCAGCCGCATCTCGAAGGACCAGGCCTCGCAATCACTTTCCGTATTTTTCCCAATACGCGCCGAACAACGCTTGTTCGGACGGCTTATCTTCGGGAATCGTCTTCACCAGATGGGTGATGTTGATGAAGTGGCGATAATTCAAATTGTCATCGATGGAGTTCCCGGCCCAGGTGCCGCCGCCCATCGACAGCGTGAAGTTGAGGCCGTTGTCGAAGCCGCCGCCGTTGCCGAACGTGTGCGCCTGATTGACCAGCACCCGCACCACGTCGATTTCGGCCGCTAACCGATCCGCGTGTTCCATAACCTTGGTGTGAATGCCGACCGAATGGCCTTTGCCACACACGTCCAAAATCGTGTTCAACTGCTTGACCACATCGTCCATGTCTTTGGCACGATAGATGGTCAGCACCAGCGACAACTTTTCGTCGATGAACTTGCTGTCAGCATCCGCCGTGCCTTCTTCGACCATGAAGAACTTATGCCCCTTGGCTTGGTCGCCGAGGCCGAACACGTCGGCCAAGATGTCCGCGTCTTTGGCGATGACGTGGCGGTTCAGATGCCCGTCGACCCACAGGTTCTCGCGGACTTTTTCTTTTTCCTCGGCCGAGCACAAATAGCCGCCGGCGCGCTTCAGCGCGTCCATGGCTTGGTCGTAGACGCTGTCCAAAATGATCAGCGAGTTTTCCGACGAACATGACGTCGAGTTGTCGAAAATTTTCGATTTGCAGATCTTTTCAGCGGCATCGTCAAAGTCTGCGGTCTCGTCGATCACCACCGGTACGTTACCGGCACCGACGCCGATCGCGGGTGTGCCCGATGAATACGCGCGCTTCACATTATTTTGCGAACCGGTCACGATCACCAGATCGCAGGCGTACATCAATTCCTGCGTCAGCTGCTTGTTCACTGGTGCCGGCAGCACCTGCACCAGATCCGCCGGCAGGCCGATCTTTTCCAATTCAGCGCGCATATAGCCGACCGTCTTGGTGGTGGTGCCGATGCCCGCAGGCGACGGCGCGATGATCACGGCGTTGCGACCTTTAATCGCAAACATTGCCTTGTTGACCGGGGTCGCAGCCGGGTTCGTGGACGGGGTCACGGCAGCAACGACACCCACCGGCTTGGCATATTTGACCAACCCTTTTTCCGGAATTTCTTCGACGATGCCGACCGATTTAACCCGCGACAGATCGCGCAAGCAACCGAACGTCTTACGTTGATTTTTCATGATCTTGCTGTCGACGTTGCCGAGACCGGTGTCTTCGACCGCCAATGCAGCAAGTTCGCGCGCCCGCGCCGGTTCATAAATCGCCCAAGCGAGTGCGGTGACCGCTTCGTCGACCCGCGCCTGATCGGCGTTGGCAAACTGTGCCATAGCGGCGCGCGCCTTGGTGACCAAGCCTTTGATCACGTCTTTTTCACGGTTCGCATCGGCAGAATTTGCAGGGGTTTTTTGGGCAGCATCGGTGCTCATGACATTTCCTCCGGACAGGGACGACGGCTTTTGCCGATCTTTACGGGCGAAATTCTACCACTCAAAACGTCACAAATCAACATTATTGATATTTTTCATCCCATAAAATGGGATAGTGACACTTAGTCGTGTCCCTGCCCTGCCGCGCAGGTGCCACATTGCCCGCGAAGCTCTAGGACGGCGTGGTCGGTGGTGAAGCCTTGGTCTTGGGCCAGGGCGCCTAATGATTTTTCGACTTTGGGGGCGGGAATTTCCGAGACCAGGCCGCAGTCGTCGCAGATCGCAAACGCGATGGTGGCATGGTGCGGCTTGGCGCCGGGGCCGTGCGGCGTGTCGTGGCCGTGGGCGCAGGCGACGAATGCGTTCATGCTCTCGATCCGGTGCACGATGCCGCGCGCCGTCAGGGCCTCAAGCGCACGGTAAACCTGCACCGGCGCACGAATGCCGACATCGCGGACGTCATCAAGTATGTCATACGCGGTCAGGGCGCGGCCGGAAATGGTCAGGCTATTCAAGACAGCGCGCTGGTTTTTTGTAAGATCACGCATCCGCCGCCCCTAACCTGTGCCCCTGAGCGCGCCCCTGCGCCGCGCGCCACCCAGCAGGCTCAGCGCAAAAAGCACAGCGGCGCAGACGACGATGCTGGGGCCGGACGGCGTGTCCCAGGTAAACGAACCCATCAGCCCGCCGATCACGGCCAGCACACCGATCACGGCAGCCAACACAGCCATCACCTCTGGCCCGCTGGCAAAGCGCCGGGCCGTAGCAGCCGGAATAATCAGCAGCGACGTGATCAGCAAAATACCGACCACCTTCATAGCAATGGCGATCACGGCGGCCAACAACAGCATGAAAACGATCCGTGCGCGTTCCGGATTCAGACCTTCAGCGGCAGCGAGTTCCATGTTCACGGTACCGGCCAGCAGCGGACGCCAGATCAACATCAGACCTGCCAACACCGCCACTGCACCGCCCCAAATCACCATCAGGTCGACGCCGGTCACAGCTAGGATATCGCCGAATAAAAACGCCATGATATCGATCCGCAGCCAGGTCATCCCAGCGACGATAACGATACCCAGGGCTAACATCGAATGCGATAGAATCCCGAGCAAGGCATCGGTCGACAGCGGCTGGCGGCGTTGCAGCAAGATCAGCGCGCCGGCCCCCATGACGGCGATCATAAAAACGCCTGCCGTCACATTGATGTCGAGCAGCACCGACAGCGCTGCGCCCAGCAACGCCGAATGCGCCATGGTGTCACCGAAGTACGCCATCCGCCGCCAAACGATAAAACAGCCGAGTGGCCCGGCGACGATGGCCACACCGATCCCGGCGAGAAGCGCGCGGAGCAAAAAATCATCCATGATCATGATCCGGATGCGTACACGCCGCGTGGGCGTCACTGCCATCGGACGCAACGACGCGGCCATCCGGTAAATGCTTATGGTCGTGATGATGGTGATACACCGCCAACGCCTCTGCGGCACGCGGGCCGAACAACATGCGGTACTCGGGACTTTCCGAAACCGACTGCGGTGTGCCCGAACAGCAGACGTGCCCGTTCAAGCAGACAACCGTATCGGTTGCGGCCATGACGATGTGCAGATCGTGCGAGATCATCAAGATCGCACAGCCGTGTCGCTGGCGCAGGCTCGCGATCAGCTCATAAAGCGCAATTTGACCGCTCGGATCGACACCCTGCACGGGTTCATCCAGCACCAATAAATCCGGTGCACCGACCATGGCACGAGCCAGCAGCAAGCGTTGAAACTCGCCGCCCGACAGCCCCTGTACGTCGGCGCCCGCGTGCTCAATGATGCCGACCTCTTCAAGGGCTGCGTCGACCGCGTCTTTTGGATGACGGGCGCTCAAATTCATAAACCGACGCACGCTCAGCGGCAGCGTCCAATCGATGCTGAGTTTTTGCGGCACGTAGCCGATGCTGAGCTTGGGGGCACGTTCAATCACCCCGGCGTCCGCCTGGATCAAGCCCAACAGCGCACGCACCGTGGTGCTTTTGCCGGACCCGTTAGGACCGATCAGCGTCACGATCTCACCTTTGCTGACGTGAATATCGACGCCCTCGATCAACCAACCGGACGGCCCGCGCACGCCGAGGCCGCGCGCCGACAGCAATGCATCCCCACTGACGCCGGGACGCGTGGGATTTACAGGGACTATGTCTTGTCGTGCTTCATCCATAACGTTATATCATTACACTCATCAGCGACGCCGCTCAAGGACCGATGCTTCGCCATGGCCGGAGTTCCACATGACATTGACTGCGCGTATTGCCGCCCTCCTTTTCCTGATCGCCCTCACGCCCATCACAACGGCGGCGGCAAGTAACCTGAAGGTCGTGGCCTCGATCAAGCCGGTGCACAGCTTGGTCGCATCCGTGATGGGCGATATCGGCTCGCCGCATTTGATTGTCCGGGGTGCGGCCTCGCCGCATGGATATGCGCTGAAGCCAAGTGATGCGCGCGCGATCTCAGATGCTGACACGATATTTTGGATCGGTCCTGGCCTCGAAGGGTTCTTGGAAAAATCGCTGCAAACGTTGGGCGGCAATGCACGCGTGGTCCGCCTGGGCCCTGACGGGCGCGAAGCCCCCGCCGATACCCATGGCCATACGCACAGCCATGATGCGCATGAAACGGACCTGCATATCTGGCTTGATACCGGCATGGCCGCAGATATGGTGCGCCGGATCGCCGACGCCTTGAGCGCAATCGCACCACAGCACCGTGCCCAGTTTGACGCAAACAAAGACCGCACGTTGGGAATCATCGCCGCGTTGGAGTCCGAACTCCGTGTCATTCTGACGCCGTTTCGTGATGAACGCGCCGTCGCCCTGCACGACGCCTACGGCCATTTCACTGAACACTTCGAATTGCAGCCGATGATCGCGCTCTCGCTGACACCGCAACACCCGCCGGGCGCCGCCCGCGTCGCTGCGGTCCGAGATCAGATTGTGCGCGACGGCGTGCGCTGTGTATTTGCTGAGCCACAATTCTCAGAAAAGCTGATCCGTGTCATCGCCGACGGCACGGGCGCCAAGATGGGAAGACTTGATCCGCTGGGCGCATCCCTTACAGAGGGACCCGCGCTTTATCTTGAATTGATGCGCGCCCTAGCCCTAGATTTCAGCAGATGCATGAAACATTAAGGCACCGTTAGATTAAGATTATTCGTCCGAGCCTTCAAATATCTCAAAGCCGTCTTCAATGTCGTAATAATCGCCTTTATCGACGACATAAATATGCCGTGTCAGATGAAGACCTGTCGGCGCATCCAACGTGCCGGCCATAATCGACATGTTTTCGCTATCGATCCGGCGCCAAAACAGATTACCACCGCACTGATTGCAGAACCCTCGCTCGGCTTCAGCGGACGAACGGAACCAAGTCAGCGTCTCGTCACGTGAAAATTTAATGTGCGCTCTTTTGGCCCGCGTCGCAGCCACAAAATGGCCCGATGTCTTGCGGCATTGCGTGCAATGACAGGCGACCACGGGCCCGTCGAAGCGTTGCGCAGAAAACGCGACGCCGCCGCACAGGCAACTGCCCGTGACGGCGGACGCGTTCTTTTTCTCGGCGCTCATGCCGGGGCTCACACTGGAACGCGGGCGAACGTCCGCACTTCAATGGACCGACGCGGCGGTGCATCTGCGGGCGTTGTCGGATCGGCAAAGGCCGAATGCGGGGTAAACCGCGCGCGCCCGTCTTGGGCACTGTCATAGCCTTTGATCAAGATTGCTTCCGACATGGTCATATGCGGAAAATAGAACCACTGCTGGCCGGGCGCTTTGCGCACGCTGTAGATCTTCCCGACGCGCCCGTTCTGGCGCAGATTGATAATCGATGTTTCAACCAGATCGGACTCGGATAAACTCGACGCGTCCAACAACGCCAACGGCATTTGCATCACCGGCTCGGCGATGGGACGCCACACGTTAACCTGTACTAAGCGATCTTTTGCCCATGCGTCGGCGCGCGTATCGCCGATCATATCGCGAAGTCGGCTCGGCCCCGACGCCACCGTATAGTCATTGTGCGCATGGCTGGCGGGACGACGGTACGATGTTTCCGGGTCGGTGACACGGATCGTGTGGTCGAAAATCTCAACCTCACTGGCGCCGACGGCATCGGCAACGATCTCACGGATTTCCGGGTAATAAACCCGTTGGACTTCGGCGTCGTCTTCGAAGTTCATGACCACACTTGGCCGCTTCAAAAACTGAAACCCTTCGCGGTTAAGGCTGAACGCGGCGGCACGGGTGCGACCATCGGCGATCAGGACTTCTTGTTCATCAAGACCGCTGCGGGTTGGGGCATCGTCGCTGCCCTTCGGCACAATCACTTCGGGGGCGGTGCCGTCGGGAGCGGCAAATAATAACGGTGCACGCACGTGGCGTCCGGCGTCGTATTCTTCAGCAAGGTTGCTCATCTGCGTTACTCCTGTGGAATGGCTCATCGAGCTCTCTGTTGCCACCACCATGCGACACGCGACGCACACCAGCAATCCACAATATTGCGTTTATGCATTGCAATTTTGCATGAACAACGCAAAACTGCAGCAATGAACTTGGAAAGACTATCTTGGGATGACCTGAAATTCGCGCTGGCCTTGGCGCGCCACCCAACGATGAACGCGGCGGCGAACACCTTGCATGTCCATCAAAGCACCGTCAGTCGGCGCATCCATGCGCTTGAAGACGCGCTCGGCGTCAAACTGTTCACCATTGCCGAAGCCGGGATCATCATGACCGAAGCCGGCCGCGCCGTGGCCAGACGCGCGGAGCGGATCGAAGCGCTGACCGCCGACCTTGAAACGGATATTGAGGCGTCGCGCACCGAAGACCGACAAGCGGTCCGCATCTCAGCCGTATCGACCTTCATCACCGGGTTTTTGAACGCGCACGCAACCTCTTTCCTAAATAAAAACCCGCACATCCGCTTGGACTTTGTCGGCGAAGAACGCAACGTGGTGTTGGAACGCGGCGAAGCCGACATCGCCATTCGCCATGCCCGTCCCAGCAGCGGAGCCGCGCGTATCCGAAAACTCGCTGATCTGGCTTTGGGGATTTATGCAGCGCCTCACCTTCTGGATGAAAATAAGCAGCTCAGACCAGATGCCCCTTGGGTCGGGTTCTCGCGCCCACTGGATTATCTGCCTGAACAACAATGGATCGATGCCAACGTGCCGGCAAAAAACGTCGCCGTCACCGTCGCCACCGGCGCGACCTATACCGATGCGGTAACGCGTGGTGTGGGTGCCGGCATCATCGGCTGCATGTTGGGGGATGCGCGGCCAAGCCTGGTCCGCGTCGCGCCGGGCACACCGATTATGCATCGGGAATCTTGGTTGATGGTCTTGGATGACACCCGCAAGCGCCCGGCGGTGCGCAACGTCATCACATGGCTGACCGAGATTTGTCGGGCACACGCAGCGGTGCTGTTGAGCGAGACCCCGCAGCCCTTAATCTCAAGCGCCGGGATCTCAAGCTCTGAAATATCAAGCTCTGGCGCTGAGCCCCAATAGCCCGGGCTGCGGATGCGTGACCCGATACACCGGCAGCACCGACAGATAATCCGAAAAACGTCCTTTATCGCAAAACCTTTTATGAAACCGCTTGCCCTCGAAAGCGCTGCCGAGCCCAGTCAGCACACCGCCGGCCAAATAGACGCCTCCTTTCGCCCCCAGCGTCAACGCGGCGTCCGACGCGACGGTCGCCAAAAAATCGGTAAACACATGCACGCTGGAAAGCGCCGTCGGCTCGCCTGCGATGGCGGCAGCGGCAATCGCCGCCGCGCTGAGTTCTTCACCGGTGCGCACCTTGTGCATGATCTCAAGGCCAGGGCCGGATAAAATACGTTCCGCCGACACATGCGGGTACAGGGTCCGCATGCGCACTAAGATCGCGTCTTCCTCGCCGGTGCGCCCGGCCAGGGTGACGTGCCCGCCCTCGCCTGCGAGTTCCATCCGCCCGCCGCCTTCGGTCAGGACCGAGGCCGCAACACCGAGGCCCGTGCCGGGTCCCAGCACCAGCATCGGCGCCGATACGTCCGGTTCACCGCCACCGATTTTCACCGTGCCGTCTTCACCGAGCAAAGGCAACGCGGCGGCGATAGATTGAAAATCATTGATGACGGTGACGCGCTGAAAACCCATCGTGGCAGCAATATCTGCCGCATCAAAAGACCAACCGGCGTTCGTTAGATCCGCGCACCCGTCCTCAACGGCACCGGCGACGGCAAACGCCGCGTCATGGGCCGATGCTGTGGCACCCAATGCAGTCAGCGCATCTTCGAGGGTCGCAACCAGCGGCTTCGCGCCGGTCGGCAATTCAACAGCATCGCCAATATCGCCCGGCTGGGGTGCCAGGGCGAACCGAGATCGCGTGCCGCCGATATCTGCAATCAACATTTTTGCAGCCTATCAAACCAAGACAAAATCAAAAGCCATGATATGGTCTCATCACAAAGCGTAGGCTATTCTTTGCCGGTGCCCGATTCCTGTGACCAGAGAGATAATCCATGTCAGAGACCCTCCCCGAAGTTTCCGTCACCGATGCCGACCCCGCCACCCGCGCGATTTATAATCAAATCATGACGGCGACCGGCGTCGGCTCACCGGCATTGATCTATCGGCACTTTGCGGTCTTTCCGGGCTTTTTAGATTGGGTTTGGGACGTGGTCGGGGCTGACCTGAAAAGCGGTCAATTGGCGGCGCACGCGCTAGGGATCACCCACGACATTGCCGTCGCAAAATTGCCGCCCATGCAACGTGACGAGATCATAGCATACGGCGTCAGCGCCGAGGATTGCACGGTTATCAAGGCGATGCTGGCGACCTACAATCGCATGAATCCGATCAATCTCGGGCTGATGACGACGGTTCGCGAAATTCTCGCAGGCACGGCGACGGCGGCGGAGAGCACGGCCGCATTGCCACGTCGCGACCCGGTCGCTGCTCCCACGGCCAGCAAGTTACCGGCGCCACTGAACCTGGACGAGATGCAGCCAGATGTCCGCGCCGCCGTCCTCATGCTCAGTGCCGGCATTCCGAACACCGGTGGACAGGTTATTCCGACGCTCTATCGACATCTCGCGATCTGGCCACAGCTGTTGTTGGCGATCGCCCCTGGACTGGGCGATGCCATGCAGCGAGGCGAGATTAACTCTCGCATGGACGATTTGATGGCGGCGATGGCACCGGTGACTGCCGACGTTCAAAGCCGCGCGCTGTCACGCGGCCTTGCACCCGCGCCGCTGGAAGACCCGGCGGCTATGGTGCGGACGCTGGATTCGTTCCTGTACACGATTCCGCAATTGGTCGTCGTCGGGACCGCGCTCGACGCGGCGATGGAACTCGATTAATCCGCAGCTGCGCTGCTGGTATGTCCCAGCCGATGAAACGATTCCGCATGCGCGACACGCCAATGCATGGCGTATTCTTCGGGGCAATCGGCACGGTCCAACTGACCTGGCTCTAAGCGCACCAAAGACGTGCCACTCAGATGAGGTTCGCGAAAATTGATCATGTTGAACGTGATCTCGTGTGGTGAGGTCAGGCCCATTGCGCCGACCATCTCGGCAAAACCGGTCATGGTATTACGGTGGAAGTTCGCGACCCGTTGCGCTTTGTCGCCGACGTGCAGACCAGACTGACGTAACGGATCTTGCGTCGCGACCCCGGTCGGGCAACGGTTGGTGTGACATGCCCGCGCCTGGATGCAGCCGATTGAGAACATAAACCCGCGTGCAGAATTACACCAATCTGCACCCAGCCCCATGGCGCGCGCCATATCCGCACCAGAAACAATCTTACCGCTGGCGCCAAGCTTGATCCGATCACGGATACCCGCCCCGATCAGTGCCATATTGACAAAGTGCAAGCCGTCACGCAGCGGCAACCCGACCGAATTCGAAAACTCCAGCGGCGCAGCGCCGGTGCCGCCTTCTTTGCCGTCAATGACGATAAAGTCCGGATACACATCGCGCTTCAGCATCGCCTTGATGACCGCCATGAATTCACGGCGGTGACCGACACACAGCTTAAAGCCGACCGGCTTGCCGCCTGAAAGCTCGCGCAACTGAGAGATAAAATCGATCAGCCCTAACGGCGTTGAAAATTCTGAATGCGCGGCGGGTGAAATGCAGTCGGTGCCGATTGGCACGCCACGCGCATCGGCGATTTCCTGGGTCACCTTGGCACCCGGCAACATGCCGCCGTGACCGGGCTTTGCACCCTGCGACAGCTTAATCTCGATCATCTTGATCTGCGGATGCTTTGCTTTTTCGGCGAAGATATCGGCGTCGAAGCCGCCTTTATTAGTGCGACAGCCGAAATAGCCCGAGCCCAATTCCCAAATAATGTCGCCGCCCTGACTCCAATGATACTTAGAAATGCCGCCCTCACCGGTGTCGTGCGCAAAGCCACCTATCTTAGCGCCGCGATTAAGCGCTGCGATGGCGTTGCCGCTGAGCGAGCCGAAGCTCATCGCAGAAATATTCAGCAAAGAACAGCTATATGGCTGCTTGCAATCCGGCCCACCGACCGTGATCCGCAGCGCGTTAGGATCAACGTGTTCGGGCTTAAACGAATGACTGAAAAACGTATAGTCGGATGCATAGACATCTTGCTGGGTGCCGAACGGGATGGTCTGCAGTTCGTTCTTGGCGCGTTGATACACCAATGAGCGTTGCTCGCGATTAAACGGAAACGCATCGGCGTCGCTTTCGATCAAATATTGTCTGATCTCGGGTCGGATGCCTTCAAACACCCAGCGCATATGCGAGATAATCGGATAGTTGCGCCAAAGCGTGTGGCGCGCTTGCAAGACGTCATAAATGCCCAGCGCCGTAAACGGGACCGCCACCATCAGGACCCAAGGTCCGGCGGCAAATCCGGCCCCGGTGAGGATCACACCGACCCCCACGCCCAACGCCATCCCGATCAATGCGAAATACCGCCCCATCCGTTCGCTCCCTCTTATGCCCCGGGATTCTATCGATCCCATTCAGCGATGATAGGCCGATGATCAATACTGTCCAGCGCGGAAAGGCTCAAAACGCAGCGACAGCCCCGTCGCTGCGGGGATCGGTTGCACCCTCGAAAACGCCGTTCGGACGCAACGCGACGGCGCCGGCATGCCCCATGGTCGAGTTAAACGCGTCCATCATATCGATGGTATGGCCAGCTTCTCGCAATTGTTGCACCAATGTCGGCTCAAACCGACTTTCCACTTTCAAGGTCGTGCTTTCCTCGCCCCACGTCCGACCCAAAAGCCAGCGCGGCGCGGTGACAGATTCCTGCAGCCTTTGTTGGAAGAAGGCATAGCGCGCGAACACGGCGGCCTGGGTCTGCGGCTGCCCTTCGCCGCCCATAGTGCCGTAGCTCAGCACCGTGCCGTCGTTGAGCGATGCCATCGCCGGATTCAGCGTATGGAATGGTCGCTTGCCCGGCGCCAAGACGTTCGGATGCTCTGCGTCCAATGTGAAGCCGTGGCCCCGATTTTGCCACAGCACACCGGTTTCCGGCACGACGACGCCCGAACCGTATTCCCAAAAAATGCTTTGAATAAACGAGACCGCGCGACCGTCCGCATCAATCGCGCCCATCCAGATGGTGTCACCCGGCTTTGTCGGCACCGGCCATGCAAGGGCTTTACCCATATCAATATTGGCGGCCAGATCGTCCAAAAACCCGTCATCCAACCACGCTTGCACGTCTTGGCTCATAAAGGCCGGGTCGGTAAGTTCGGCATTGCGCAGGATGAAGGCTTGCTTGGTAGCCTCGACCAGACCGTGCACGAAATCAAATCCTTCGGCAGTTTTCACGCCCAAGCGATCAAACAACGCCAAGATCATCAACGAACTGACGCCCTGCGTTGGCGGCGGCATGTTATAGACGGTGCCGGCACTCGTCTTAACCTGAAGCGCTGCGACCTGCTTGGCTTGATAGGCTTCCAAATCTGACAAACGTAACGGGCTGCCGATATCGGTCAGCACCTTGGCGTTCGCGCGTGCGATATCGCCCCGATAGAAATCATCCAGGCCGGCTTCGACCAAATGGGCCAACGTGGCGCCCAAAGCGGGCTGGCGCAGCACATCGCCGGGCGCGGGTACCGCACCGTCACGTAAATAGGTCTCGGCAAAGCCCGGGACATTGATCAGCCCGTCGAGTTTATCCAGCGTCAGTTCATGTTGGCCGACGGTGACCGGCACGCCATCGTTTGCATGACGGATCGCGTCTTCGAGCAAGCGCGATAACGGCAGTTTACCGCCACCGATCTTGAGCGCCTCGGCCCAGCCGCCGATGGTGCCTGCGACGGTCAGCGCAGCGCCCGGGCCACGCGACGGTATCTGATCCAAGCCTTGATCTTGATAGAAAGCTGGGCTTGCCAGCCCGGCACTTTGGCCCGCTGCATCGATACCAACCGGTGCCTTGCCCTTTTCGGCGATCAGCCAAAACCCGTCACCACCGACCGCGTTCATGTGCGGATACACAACGGCAATTGCGGCTGCCATGGCGACCATGGCTTCAACCGCGTTGCCGCCGTCACGCAGCACGCGGACGCCCGCTTCAGACGCCAAGTGATGGGGGGCGGTCACCATGCCGCCAAGGGCGGTCGGGGTATTCAGCATCCGTCTAACTCCTCAAATCACATCAGACCAAATGATTTAGCTGTCGCATACAACATGCGCGCCGCCGTGATGGCAAGGAACACGGCGAATGCAATACGTAGCGCGCGGGCGTTAATGGTGTTGGCGATCTTTGCGCCCACAGGCGCCATCAGCATGGTCGTGGGTACGATCATCGCGAAACCGATCATGTTGGCGTAACCAATGCTGAGCGGCGGCAAGTCGGGATTGCCGATGCCCGACGCGATAAACGCAATGGTGCCGGGGATCGCGATCACGAGACCCAACAACGACGCCGTGCCGACGGCGCGGCGGATCGGAAAATTAAATGCGCTCAACGTCGGCACACCCAAAGTGCCACCGCCAATGCCCATGGTCACCGAAATCCCACCCAACACAAAACCGATCAGCTGTTTGACGATGCCCCCCGGCAGGCCGTCCCGAATAAAGGTGCCATCCTTGCGGGTCGCCATGTTGAGGCTGACCAACACCGCAACGACACCGAAAATACCGGTGAGGACCCGCGCGTCCGCACCGCTGCCGAGCCAGGCGCCGATCAGTGCGCCCGCGCCGACCGCCGGCCACCAGCTTTTAATGAGATCAAGATCGAGCGAGCCCCGCTTATAGTGCGCCCTGGCCGAAACAATCGACGTTGGTACGATGGTAGCAAGCGAGGTGCCGATGGCGACATGCATCAAGGCACTTTCCTGGACACCCAGAAACGGCAGCAGGTTGTACAAAATCGGCACGATAACGATACCGCCGCCCACACCAAGCAGGCCCGCCAACACACCGGCCACGGCACCCGTCGCCAATAGCGCGGCGGCAAAAGCCGCCAACTCAGCTGGATTCGCCGCAAAAAAGTCCATAAATATTTCCGTTTGTCTGTAACAACGACCCGGCAAAGTGCCAAAACAACGGCGTTTCTAACGACCTAACGCTGAAAGCACAAACCCCGCTTCGCAAAAATACACCCTTTACCCCGGGCCCCGTTTCGTCCGAAGCTGCATATTGAGCAACTTATTTTAACGCGGAGGTCAGCCATGATCCGCACCGACGAAGAATACCGCAACGCCATTGGCAGTGCACTGCACCTTAGCCAAGACGATTGGGCGGGGCCTTTACACTTTCTGCAAAAGGCTGCTGAAACACGAAAGGGCGCTGCGGAATGACATTTTCTCTGGTCGCACGATGCCCAGACAGCGGTAAGTTTGGGGTCATCGTCGCTTCTTCCAGTCCGGCGGTCGCCGCACGGTGCGCTTTCGCCGAAGCTGGAATCGGTGCGATAGCGACACAAAATGTCACCGATCCTTCGCTGGGACCCCGTGGCCTTAAGCTGTTGCGAGCTGAGGCAGACGCCCTTGAGGTCATCGACACCCTATGTGACAGCGCAGAGTATATGGAATACCGGCAATTGCTGGTGGTCGATCGGTACGGCGGCACGGCGTCGCATTCCGGCGCGCAACTGCTCGGTCTCGGCACCGAGGCGGCCATTCCCAACGCCGTTGCCGGCGGCAACATGCTAGCAGACATTGGTGTGCCACAAGCGATGATCACGTCATTTGCGGACACATCTGAAACCGGTGCTGACATCGGCGAATGCCTAATCTCCGCGCTTGAAGCCGGGCGCGACGCCGGCGGCGAAGCCGGCCCGGTCCATTCCGCTGGTATGTTGATTGTCGACAAGGTTTCATGGCCAGTGGCAAATCTCCGCATCGATTGGACCGAAAACGATCCGGTCACAGAACTCGCCGCCCTTTGGGCACGTTACAAACCGTTGATGGATGACTATGTGACCCGCGCCCTCGACCCTACATCAGCGCCCAGCTACGGTGTGCCCGGCGACGCGTAAATCGCCGTCTAGTCGTTCAAGATAACCGGCTCGGGTGGGGTGCGCCCCCGGATCATATCGGCGGCCTTTTCGGCAATCATGATGGTCGGCGCGTTCAAATTGGCCGACGGCATCATCGGCATCACCGACGCATCCACGACTCTGAGCCCGCTAAGCCCATGCACCCGCAATTCATCGTCGACGACGGCTGTCGGGTCGCTGGTCGGCGCCATCCGGCATGTGCCCATGGGATGGAACGTGGTGGTGCCGCGCTCTTTCGCGACCTGCATTAAGTCCGCATCACTTTGCACGCTGTCGCCCGGGTAAATTTCATAATCGAAATAAGGCTTCAGTGGATCCGTGCGCAAAAGATTGCGCGCCTGCTTCATGCCCGACAACAACACACGACGATCATATTCGTTTTCCAAATAGCACGGATTGATTGCCGGCTTTTCGAACGGGTCCGACGACTTCGCCCGGACATAGCCGCTGGCCTCCGGTCGCTGCTGCCAGACCGCAATCGTCATACCCGGAAATTCGTCGAGTTCGGACTGCACGCCTTCTTTGTAGCTCGCCGGTGTGAAGGTGAATTGCAGATCATTGGTTTCAACGTCGGGATTGGATCGCCAAAAGCAATACACCAGCGTCGGGCTTAACGACAAAATGCCCTTCCGCGTCAGCCCCCAGCGCGCGATCTCGCCCAGCAGTTTGAGGCCACGCGTCCGCTCGTTGATGCTTTCGATATTTTTGACGCGAGCCGTAAAGCGGGGCGCGTAGTGATCGCGCAAGTTCTCTCCCACACCCGGCAAGGCATGGCGCACATTGACGCCGATGGATGCCAAATGTTCCGGCGCGCCGACGCCAGATATCTGCAACAACTGTGGTGAGTTGATCACACCACCGGACAAAATCACTTCGCGCCCCGCCATCACTTGGCGCGGTTTTCCATTTGGTCCACCCTTGAGGTACTTGATACCAATGGCGCGTTTACCCTCAAACAGAATTTCGGTCGCATGTGCACGGCTGATAACGCGCACGTTCGGGCGCTTCATCGCCGGACGCAAAAATGCCCGCGCCGTCGACATGCGTCGGCCCTTGTAAATCGTGCGCTGCGAATAGGTGACGCCTTCTTGCTTGGCACCGTTATAATCTTGGGCTTTTGGAATTCCGATGCTTTGCGCGCCGGCGATAAACGCTTCTGTCAGCGGATGCGACCAGTTGATGTCTGTAACCTTGAGCGGCCCATCCCGGCCACGAAAGGTGTCGTCGCCCTCGCCCATCCGCCCTTCCGAGCGTCGGAAATACGGCAACACGTCGGCGTAGCCCCAGCCGCAATTACCGCGTTGCGCCCAGCCGTCGTAATCCATCCGATTGCCGCGCGTATAAATGTGCCCGTTGATTGAGCTCGACCCGCCCAGCGTTTTGCCGCGCGGCTGCTGGATCGCACGCCCTGCCGTCCATTCGGTCGGCTCGGTCTCGTACATCCAGTTGATTTTCGGGTCTTTGATGGTGTGAATAAAACCGGCCGGGATATGAATAAACGGGCTGTAATCCGGTGGCCCCGCTTCGAGCACACATACACTCACACTTGGGTCTTCACTCAGGCGATTGGCGAGGACGCTGCCAGCTGAACCAGCGCCGACGATCACGTAATCAAAACTCTCCATCTCGACGACCATCTCCCCACGCGGTATGCGCTGCACACAGTGTACGAAGTGATGAGAACACGGAAAAGCGTATTTACGCGCGCGACTTAATGCGCCGCCGCTATATCGGCAATTATTTTGAAAGCCACTTCACGGCTCGGTGCGATATCAGGATCGCTTGGCGCATCGGCGTCTTCGACGTCGCCGCCGTCAACATAACGAAACGTGCCCAACGCATAAGTAACACGGATTTTTTTGGCGCGATGGGCGTATGCAACCCAGGCTTCAGGCCAAATTCGGCAACCCCGAACATTTAGTGCGAAATAGCAACCTTCACCGATGCGCTCGGCAATACGGTCGATGAAATCGAAGAAGTCATTGACCATATCCGAATTGCAAAATTCATAATCGCTGAAATCGATATCGATAATCTTGAGATCATCTAAAACGCGCACTCGATCCGTAAATTCTTGCTCTTCAGCACTGGTCGGTTCGACAGCGTCTTGCGCCATACTGCGCTCACCAGCGGCATACACCGTTTCGGCCAGTTCATCGACGCCGCGTTCCAAGCGGGCACATTCCAAAAGTGCCGTATCGATAAATTGTTTACGCTGCGTCGGCTGCAAGTCCGGGAAGTCACGCAGAATTTCCAACGCGCCACGAATCGCCGTCAACGGTGTAACGAAGCTCTCTTCCACCTTGGTGTTGAGAGCCAGCGTTGAATATTCACCTGCCGGATCCTTTGACATTCGGTTGAACCTCGTCGCGCAGCCTAGGTTGAGCCGTGCCGCTTAGATCGCCAGATACTGCTGGCGGAGATCGGCATCATCGAGCACGTCTTGCGATTTACCATCGAAAACCACCTGCCCCATATCGAGAATGATAGCACGATCTGCGAGGTGCAGGGCAGCAATCGCGTTTTGCTCGACGATGATGGTCGTCATGCCGAGCTTTTTGATCTGCTCCAACGTCTTCTCGATTTCTTGAACGATCACTGGCGCCAGACCTTCATACGGCTCGTCCAACAGCAGCAACTTGACGTCGCGAGCCAAGGTGCGGCTGATTGCCAGCATCTGTTGCTCGCCGCCAGAAAGTGTCGTGCCTTCTTGGTTGCGGCGCTCGCCTAGGCGCGGAAAAAGGTCGTACACGCGTTCAATCGACCAGCCCACCGGCGGCGCGATTTGCGCGAGTTTGAGATTCTCTTCAACGGTCAGGCCCTGAATGATGCGCCGGTCTTCCGGCACCAAGCCAATGCCCGCACGCGATGCCTGCCAGGCCTGCATATCGTGTAGCGGCTGATGATCAAGCCAGACCTCACCGGTCTTCAGGGCCGGATTGTCCAACCGTGCGATGGCCCGAAGCGTGGATGTCTTGCCGGCCCCGTTACGCCCCAGCAACGCCACGATCTCGCCTTCACGCACGTCGAAGCTGACACCTTGAACGATGTAGCTTTCACCGTAATACGCGTGGATATCCCAGCACGAAAAGAACGCCGGCTGCCCACCTTGGGACATTGTCGGCTTTTTGCTCGGCACCGCATTTTTGTATTTATCGGCGGCGTTTTCTTGATCTTGCATGTTCGTCTCTCCCGATATCGGCGCGCTTACAGGTGGGCGCCGCCAAGGTATGCTTCTTGGACGCGCGGATCGCCTTTGATCTTGTCTGGCTTGTCTTCGACGATGACGTGGCCTTGTGCCAGCACGCTGATGCGGTCTGCGAGCGAAAACACCACGTGCATGTCATGTTCGATCACGACCATGGTCATGCCTTTCGACGCGATGGTCTTCATCAGATCAATGGTGTTGTTGGTGTCGCCACGGGACATGCCGGCGGTCGGCTCATCCAACAACAAAAGCTTCGGCTTTTGCACCAAGCACATGGCCAGCTCCAAGCGCCGCTTGTCACCCCGCGAGAGGTGACCCGCAATTTCTGCTGATTTGCTCGCCAAGTTAACGTCTTCCAACATCACCATGGCTTGATCGCGGACGTCGCTTTGGTTGGCAACGGCACTCCAACCGTTGACCTTAAACGAGCCGTCGCGCTTCGCAAATGCCGGAATCATGACATTTTCCAGGAGCGTCAGATCACCGAAAATTTCCGGCGTCTGAAACACCCGGCTAACGCCAAGCTGATTGATCTCGTGCGGTTGAATACCCAGCAAAGACTTGCCATCAAAAACCACAGAACCGGTGTCGGGCTCCAACTTGCCGACGAAGCAGTTTAGCAAGGTCGACTTGCCGGCCCCGTTCGGGCCGATGATGGCATGCACTGTGGCCTCGTGAATATCGAGGTTCACATCGTCGAGCGCCTTCAAGCCGCCGAAGCGTTTGTTGACGTTGGTAACAGTTAAAATACCCATGATGTTTTCCTCACTCTGCCGGTGCGGTTTCTGATTTGGACGAATCGCCGCCCCCGCCGCCGATGCGACCGATCACCCCCTTAATCCGACGGAAGCCTTCCATCAGGCCACCCGGTAGGAAGATCACGATCAACATGAACATCGCACCCAGCGTCAGGCTCCAGCCCTCACCGACGAACATCGACGACACGTTGACCATCAGATGTTGCAGGGTTTCAGGCAGGAAGGAATACAAGTCCATCAAGATCGAATCGTTAAATGCCGAAAAGATGTTCTCAAAGTACTTAATGGCACCGGCACCGATCACAGGGCCCAACAACGTGCCTGAGCCGCCAAGGATCGTCATCAACACGACCTCACCCGACGCCGTCCACTGCATACGCTCGGCACCTGCCAACGGGTCGGTGACCGCCAAAAGACCGCCGGCAAGACCCGCAAACATCCCCGAGATCACAAACGCGGCCAACGCATAGGGACGCGTGTTCAAGCCGGTATAGTTCATCCGGTTTTGGTTCGATTTCACAGCGCGCAGCATCATCCCGAACGGCGAACGGAAGATTCGCATCGAGATGAAGAAGCAAATGATCAGCAGCGTGGCACAGAAGTAAAAGCCCGGGTAGCCCGTCATCTCGATCCCGAACAGATCGGACGGCGGTAACACGGCCCCGTAATCGCGACCAAAGGCCACATCCACCATCCGCGGGTCCGACTGCGCCAACTGCAGCCCGGTTTCACCGTTGGTGATCGGCGTCAGCACCGAATAGGCGAGGTTATAGCTCATCTGCGCAAACGCCAGCGTTAGGATAGAGAAGTAAATCCCCGACCGTCTGAGCGAGATAAAGCCAATGACCACCGAGAAAGCACCTCCGACCAAGGTTGCGAAAATGATCGCCGGGATTGGATTCATGCTGAGCATCTTGAAAGTCCAGACCGCCGTGTACGAGCCGACGCCTAAGAATGCAGCGTGGCCGAACGATAGATAGCCGGTTAGGCCGAACAAGATGTTGAAGCCGATCGCGAAAATGCCGTAGATCGCAAACTTTTGCAGCAAATCCGGATAGCCCGCACCGAACGGCTCAAGGATCACCGGGCCTGCAAGCACGACGATGATGAAGCAAACCAGCGTGATAAGATCGCTGCGGCTGAGGGATAAAATATTCATTTTAATTCTCCATCACGCCTTTACGGCCCATAAGGCCGCGGGGGCGGACCAAAAGAACGACCACAGCAATTAAGTAGATGATGATCTGGTCAATCCCCGGAAGGATGTTTTTAACTTCGTTCATGGACGCAAAGCTCTGCAAAATACCGAGCAAGAACCCGGCAGCCACCGCGCCCGGCAACGAGCCCATGCCGCCGACCACGACGACCACGAAGCTCAACACCAAGAAGTCCATGCCCATGTGATAGTCCGGACTGAGGATCGGCGTGTACATGACGCCGGCCAAACCGGCGACAACGGCCGCGATCCCGAACACGATGGTGAATTTTCGGTCAATATCGATGCCCAAAAGGCCGACCGTTTCCCTGTCCGCCATGCCCGCGCGCACCACCATGCCGAACGTGGTGAATCGCAAAAACGCGAACACCATACTGATCACAGATAGCGAGAAGATAAAGTAAAACAGGCGCCACGCCGGGTACACGACATTACCCGCGTCCATGCCGACCACCGCACCGAAATCGAGCATGCCCGACATCGTATCCGGCGCCGGCTGTGGAATCGGGTTGGCACCGAATATGCTTTTGATAATTTCCTGCAACACAATGGCGAGCCCGAACGTGACCAATATCTGTTCCGCGTGCGGACGCTTATAGAAATAACGAATAAGGCCACGCTCCATGATAATGCCCACTAAAAGCATGATCGGGATCGCCACCAAGATTGAGACGGGGACCGAATATTCCATCATCAGTCGACCGAAATCACCGAACCATATCTCGACATACGGTTGGCGGATTTCCAATGGGGTTCCCCACGCCGTGAGCTGCGTTGGATCAAGGGTAATTTTGTTCAGGCCGAAAATCGCCTTCACAGACACCGCACAAAACGCACCCAACATGAACAACGCGCCGTGCGCAAAGTTCACGACACCGAGCGTGCCGAAAATAATCGTCAGACCGAGCGCAATCAGAGCGTACGCACCGCCCTTGTCCAGCCCGTTCAAAATCTGGAGAAGTAACGCATCCATTGGATTTGCCTCTTATTAAAAAGGACAGTCTCAGGGCACTATTAGGAATAACCTAAATGTGTCACTGAGGGCCGAAAAGGATTATCGCCCTGGCATGAGTATACCAGGGCGACGCACCTATGTAACCAAGCAGGTTATCAGCCGCCGTTGTTGTACGGGCCCAACTCACCACCCAGCATACTTGCCGGATATTCGACTTGGGAGCGCGGCGTGACTTCCACGACCTCAAGAAGGTCAAACTTGGATGATGGGTTTTCTTTACCCTTCACGACCAAGACGTCCTTGAAGCATTGGTGGTCGTCGGCACGGTATTCGGTCGGACCGTTGCCGAGGCCATCGAACGTGAAGCCTTCGAGCGCTTTACCGACGCCCGACGGCATGAACGTGCCGGCGCGCTGGCAGGCATCCGCATACAAGATCGCTTGGCAATAGCAGGTGTGTGCAGCCTGCGACGGCGGGAAGCCATATTTTTGACCAAACGACTTAACGAACGCCTTCGAGCCTTCGTCCTGCAACGACCAGTGCCAGTTTGTGGAACCAAAGATGCCCTTCACGTTCTCACCAGCACCCTGTGCCATCAGACGCGAGTACAGCGGCACGACAATGGCAAACTCTTTGCCGTTAACTTGCTTGTCACGCAGACCGAACTGAACGGCCTGGGTCAACGAGTTGACCATGTCACGACCGTAGTGGTTCAACACCAGAACGTCCGCGCCCGAGTTCAGAACCGGCGTGATGTACTGCGAGAAGTCGCCGGCGCCGAGCGGTGTGCGAACGGCTGCTGCCGTCTTCCAGCCGATGGCTTCGGTGTACTTCTTGATCGAACCTTCCTGCGACCAACCCCAGGTGTAGTCAGCGGTCAGGTGATAAGCGGTACGATCGGAACCGAATGCGTTCTTAAGCACCGGACCCAGCGCAGCGCCGGTCATTTCGGTGTTGAAGAAGTGACGGAAACCGTTAGCACGCTTATCTTTACCGGTGGTATCGTTGGAGTGCGTCAAACCGGCCATGAAGATAACACCGGCGTCCTGGCAAAGGCCCTGAACCGCGATCGCAACCCCCGAGGAAGAACCGCCCGTAATCATGATGGCGCCGTCTTTTTCAATCATGCGCTTAGCGCTGGCACGTGCCGCATCAGACTTGGTCTGCGTATCGCCGGTCACGAATGCGGCTTTTTTACCGTTAATGCCGTTGCCCTTAAGAGCTTTCGACGAGAAGGTGTTCAGCATGCCGCCGTCGCCTTCGCCGTTGATGTGCTCGATCGCGAGTTCATAAGCGCGCAGTTCGTCTGCACCCTCGTCAGCATAGGCACCGGTCTGCGGTACGTTAAGGCCGAACGTCACCGTGGCACCCTTCGGCTCGTTCGTGTAGCCGGCGGCCCACGACTTGCTGGAGAAGATCGTCGGGGCTGCGAGGCCTACGCCAACCGCAGCCGAACCCTTAAGGAGGGTACGACGGTCGATTTTAAATTTACTCATGTTTTCGTCTCCCAAATAAGCATTTTTAGATGTTGAGGCCTAATGGAAGCGCGCATGAGCGAAAACCATCACGGCCGACGGATGATTAGTCATCCTGACGGTACCATGCCGAAGTTTTGTAAAATTTTAAATAACTAATTGACTTAAAACGATTTTTTAGTAAAAATATTTTTTTACCTCGCACTGCATTGTAAATTATTGACAAATGCGCGAAGCGAATATGCCGCTAAAAAAGCCAGGAGACCCGTATAAATGGTCACGTCTATTTTAGGCACACGCATCCGCCAACGTCGCCGTGAGGTTGGCATGACGCAAGTGCATTTGGCCAAGACGGTCGATATCTCCGCCTCATATCTTAATCTTATAGAATGGAACAAACGGCCCATCGCCGGCAGTCTTTTGCGTAAAGTCGCCGACGCGTTAGACATTTCCTTGGCCGAGTTGGATAACGCAACCGAACATCACTTGTCGGCCACGCTGAGCGAGATCGCACGCCTGCCAACGCTGAGTGCGCTGCAGATCGAGGAACACCGCACCAACGAATTGATTGGCCGCTTTCCAGGTTGGGCACGCGGGGTCGCCGCTCTCGCACGCTCGGAACGGGCGGCGGCGGCGCGGGTGCAGGTGCTGTCTGATCGTCTCAACAACGATCCGTTTTTGAGTGAAACCATGCATCACATGCTGACCCGTATCGCTGCAATCAGATCCGCAACGGAAATTCTAACAGACTATGAATTGGCAACAGATCGCCGTGCGCAGTTCAACGCCATCGTTCATGAAGAAAGCCAAGCACTCTCAAAAGTCGGGGAATCCTTAGCGGCATATTTGGATAAAGCCGAAGAATCCGAGCATGCCTTAAAGCCTGTTGATGAAGTCGAAGCCCTATTCAGCGCCCGCGCCAACCACATCGCCGAGCTTGAAGATGCCGCCCAGGTATTAAGCGCTCAGGTGTCAGGCCCGCGCCCGCACGCGCGCATGACGCACGCCCGCAGCTTGGCCGAGACCGAACTCAGCCCGCTTATCGAAACGTTGATCGGTGAGCAGCCGGAGATGGACGGTCCACTCGCCGAAGCACGGGTCCGGCGCGCGCTTATCAATTACGCGGCGAGTGCCATGGTGATGCCGATGTCTGAATTCGCGACGCGTGCAGCGGCCCTTCGTTACGATATCGACGCGCTCGCCGAAGTGTTCTCCGCCGACATTGAAAGCGTCTCATTAAGACTCACCGCGCTCGCCATCAGCAAAGACGTCCCGAAGTTCGGATACTTTTGCGTCAACGCCGCGGGCACCGTGATCGAAATGCGCAGTATCGAACAGCTTGCGGTCCCTAGATATGCCTCCGCCTGCCCGCTTTGGGTATTGTACCGGGCACAGCAATCACCTGAAACATTCATCCGCCAACGTGTGGTTTTTCCGTCAGGTGCGAGATTTGTGTTTGTCGCGCGCGCTGTGCATCACGGCGCAGCCGGGTTCGGCAAACCACGCCACTACCAAACCGTGATGACTGCGATGAGCGAAGACGACGCCCGAAAAACCGTCTATGCACCAGACCCCAACACGTCAGTCGAAGAAGTCGGCCCGGGGTGTCGGCTCTGCCCGCTGACGGATTGTTTACATCGGGTCGACGCGCCGCTGAGCGACTAAACTACACAACATCGTTGAAGTCCTGCGCCATTTGAAGTCTAATTAGCCCAATGTCCGCTAAAGACGGACTGCGATTGGGAGGTTACGAAGAGCCATGACAACCAGGGTTCTGCTAGCCGAAGATGAGCCGAATATCAGCACTTCCCTCACCTTCCTGCTCGAACGTGCAGGCCATGAGGTTAAGGTTGAGACCGACGGCGACAAAGCGCTTGAGACAGCCTTATCGGGCTGGCCGGCGATTTTGGTGTTAGATGTCATGCTGCCGACATTAGACGGCTATGAAATCCTACGGCGCCTCCGCGATGATACGCGCACGAAAAATCTCCCCGTGATTATGTTGACCGCAAAAGGCCAACGCGAAGACCGCGAAACCGCGATGAAATGCGGCGCCAATCTTTTCATTACCAAGCCATTCTCCAATGCCGAGATCGTCGACGCGATCAAGGATCTTGCCGCTGCCGTCAGCGAGTAGCGGCGCCCCCTGCCATGCCCGATAACCGCGACCTTCAGCTGATCCGGCGCAAGGTTCGCGACCGCTCCGTTGCGTTGGTCTTGGTCGGCACGGTGTTGTTGATGCCGCCCATTGGCGGGTTGGCCAGGATTGATGGAACGATCTTCGGCATTCCGATTCCGCTCGCGTATATGTTTGGCGTCTGGGCCACCTTGATCATCGGCGCATTTTTGTTATCGCGACCCTTGCGCGACACCGACAAGCCGTCGCCGTCGACCTCTGTTGCCATTGATACCGACGAATGATTTCGGTCAACCTCCTGCTTGTCGTTTGTCTCGGCTACGTCGCCGTTCTGTTTGTCGTCGCCTTCATCGTCGATCAACGTGCCCGCCACAGGCCGATCCGCTGGCTGCAGTCCCCCGTGATCTACACATTGTCGATTTCAGTGTATTGCACGTCTTGGACGTTCTATGGCGCGGTCGGATCGGCAGCGCGCAACGGTCTTGAATTCATCACAATTTATTTGGGCCCGACGCTGGTGTTTGTCGGCTGGTGGTGGCTGCTGCGCAAATTGGTCCGCATCGGGCGCGCGCATCGTATCACCTCGATTGCAGACTTGATCTCATCGCGCTACGGCAAAAGCTCAAGTCTTGCCGTGCTGGTCACGTTGATCGCGGTGATTGCCATCACCCCGTATATCGCCCTGCAACTGCAATCCGTGACCAACAGTTACGCGGTGATCGCCGGCGACACTGACGGTGTCACGACGGCGTTTTGGGTTGCCGCCGGGATGGCGTTGTTCACGATCTTATTCGGCACCCGGAACCTAGATGCGAACGAACGCCACCACGGCGTCGTCGCCGCGATCGCGCTGGAGGCCATCGTCAAGCTTGCGGCACTGATCGCGGTCGGCGTGTTCGTGACGTTCTTCGTCGCCGACGGGGCTGCGGATATATTCGAAGGCGTTTCGCAAGAAGCCATCCGAGGGTCCAGCGACATCTTCGGTGCACGCTGGGTGACGTTGACGTTCTTATCGGCGACGGCGGTGATTTGCCTGCCCCGCCAATTCCAAGTGACCGTCGTTGAAAACATTGAAGAGCGCCACTTGGCGACCGCATCGTGGCTGTTCCCGCTTTATCTGTTCGGCATAACGATCTTTATTATGCCGATTGCGCTGGTCGGCCTTGAGGTGATGCCGGCGGGGTCGAACCCGGATCTGTATGTGCTGACCCTGCCGCTTTCCGAACAGCGCAACGAGCTTGCGCTGTTGGCGTTCCTGGGCGGCTTTTCGTCGGCAACATCAATGGTGATTGTCGCGGCCATTGCCGCGTCGACGATGGTCTCAAACCACGTGGTGATGCCGATTGCACTTCGCTTGCTGGCCCGCACCAATGCGGTCAGCGGTGATGTGCGCAATCTTTTGCTGACGTCACGGCGAATCAGCATCGCGCTCATCTTGGGCCTCGGCTTCCTATACTTTTATATCAGCGGCGGATCGGACGCGCTCGCCGCCATCGGCTTGATCGCGTTTGTCGGCGTCGCCCAGTTTCTGCCATGCTTACTGGGCGGTATTTTCTGGCGCGGCGCAACCAAGGCCGGTGCCATTGCCGGCTTGCTGATCGGCTCAGCCATGTGGGCCTATACTCTGTTCCTACCCAGCTTCGGCGGACATTTTATTCTGACGCCCGAAGTCCTGGCATTAGGCCCCTGGGGCATCTCGTTGCTCCGCCCGCAATCGTTAATGGGGCTCAGTGATTTCGATCCGTTGGTGCACGCCGTGGTGTGGAGCGTAGGCCTCAACGCCATCGTGTTTATCGTCGTCTCAAGCCTCACCAAACCGGATATTCTAGAGCGCCTACAAGGCACCCTGTTTGTCGGTGTCTATCGCTCCACCGGCGGTGCGATGTCGAATATTTCAGCGGGTGCCGCAGACGCCGAAGACATGTTTATCTTGGCGCAACGGATTTTGGGCCTCGAACCTGCGCGGCGCTTATTTGACGAGATCGCCGCATCGCAAGGCATCACCGTCGGCCTACCGCATGCAACCGACGCCGTAATCTCAAGATTAGAACGTGAGCTCGCAGGCTCAGTCGGGGCCGCGTCTGCCCACGCCATGGTGTCGCGCATCGCGGGCCGCCAAACGGTGGGCATGACGGAACTCATCGACATTGCCGATGAAACCCAACAAGTGATCGAAACCTCGCGTCAGCTCGCCGAAAAATCCGCCGAACTTGAGCGCGCGGCCGAACAACTCCGCGAAGCCAACTTACGGCTCCGCGCGCTTGATGCACAAAAAGACGAATTCCTAAGCCAGGTTAGTCACGAGCTTCGCACGCCGATGACCTCAATCCGTTCGTTCTCGGAAATCCTGAAAGACAGCAGTGTCTCCGCCGAAGACCGGGCGCGGTTCGTCGCCATCATCTATGATGAAAGCCTGCGCCTGACCCGGTTGCTGGACGAAATTTTGGATATCAGCCGCCTCGAAGCCGGCTCGGCCGCGCTGAAGCTTGAGCCGATGAATGCGAATACTGCCGTACACAGCGCCGTCGAAACCGTCGCCGGCATTACGCTCAAAGCCGACGTCAAAGTGACAAGTGAGTTGAGCCCCGACGACTTACCCGTCTGCGCCAACGCGGATCGCTTGCGTCAGGTTTTGATCAATATCCTGTCAAACGCGGTAAAATATAACGGTGCCGACGTGCCGGAAATTCTCGTCCGCACCTCGCACGATAATCGCACAGTGAAAATCGATATCATCGACAACGGCGGCGGCGTGACCCGCGAAGAAGCGAACACCGTTTTCGAAAAATTCGCCCGCGGCAACCGCAGCGTCCGCAGTTCCGGTGCCGGCCTCGGTCTGCCGATCAGCCGCGCGATCATGCATGCCATGGAGGGTGATTTAACGTTGGAATTCGCCCCCGATCATTCAAGCTATTTTCGCCTCACGCTGCCATTGCTGAAAGCGGCGTAAGTATTGATTAACAAAATTTACGCAAATGATATTCTTAGAAAACTATCACTTTTAATGTGCACAATCCAATTGGTGATAGAACCCGCACGATGGTACCATAAACGTTCGTTCCTAAGATGGTGTAATAACCGAATAGGGATGATTACAGGACACCATTACTTTTTAGCGCTGAATTGTCTGGATATAAGTGGAAAGTATAGACAGCCACGCTAATCCATCACTGGATCGAACGGGGTGTGATATGCTCAAAAGTCAAATTCCACCAACCGAACCAGAAGCAACGGGCTCCAAGGGCGTGACATTTGCTTCGCGTATCAGAATGATCGACACAAACGCACCTTGGCAATGGCTTGCTTTAGGATGGGCGGACCTCACGCGGGCTCGATTTATCAGTATCCCTTATGCGTTCATATTTGTGGTGCTCGGATATACCGTGACGATTGGTCTGTATCTCACTGACCTATATTATCTGATCTGGCCTTTTATTGCCGGATTCATTCTGGTCGCTCCGGTATTCACGGTCGGCCTCTATGAAGTCAGCCGAAAGCTGGAGGTTGGCGAACCCATTTCTTTCACCACGGCAATTGGCGCGTGGCGTTGTGCGCCGGGGCGCATATTCGGCGCAGGTCTCGCTTTGATGTTTTTCTTGATCATTTGGGTGCGAACGGCGGCTTTATTATACGTGATTAATTTTCCATATCAGATGCTCAACATTCCTAATCTGTTGAACCAGACTTTCTTTTCATGGGATGGCCTGACATTTCTAGCCGTGGGCACCTTTATAGGTGCGATCTTTGCCGTTTTTGCCTTTTTGATGAGTGCGATATCCTTACCAATGATGATTGGGGAACGCGCTGACTTCCTGCCAGCACTATTGACGTCATTTTTCGCCGTCACACTGAATCCAC
This sequence comes from uncultured Rhodospirillales bacterium, assembly GCA_963974935.1. Classification (GTDB taxonomy): domain Bacteria; phylum Pseudomonadota; class Alphaproteobacteria; order Rhodospirillales; family Casp-alpha2; genus UBA4479. The sequence goes on from CAXBEV010000007.1 coordinate 122,558, forward strand.
GCGCAATGATGTTATGGGCCGCGATCATCGTGATCATCACGGCAGTCGGCATGGCAACCGCGTTTATCGGCCTTGCGATTACCTTACCACTGATCGGACATGCGACCTGGCACGCTTATCGATCGATAGTACTTCCAAAAGATTAGATGCATTCCAGTAGGCATACCGTCAGAATGTCATAAATTGGTCTGCTATTGGCTAATTTCATTGAAAAACCCATCCGTCATGGCGACGCTATATTACTTTTCGAGCGTTTTCCACAGTGGCAATTGTGCTGTCCCGATCAGCTTGCTGGTTCAGGCTGCGGCATCGGGATCGACGTCGCCAGTTTTCTGAGATTTTGGGCGGTGGCGGTCGGCGTCCGCCTTGATCAAGCTGGCGTCGACGACGAAGTCTTCACCGCCGATCAGACCTTCTTCAAGACAGCGGCCGCACAGTCTCTTCAAAAATATAGCGTAGCACGTCGCTGTTGCGGAACCGTTCATGGCGATTTTTGAAAAACGTCGAATGGTCGGGGACCTAGCCTTCCAGACCAACTGCCCCCTGATCAATTCTTATGAATTGAATCGGCACAGAACGACGTTATCAAACCCGAGTTTTTCAACGAAATCGACCCTTAGTGGCTATTTTCGTCCTGTCATTACGACGTTCGCCGTGGAAAACCTTGATCCATATCAAAGTACTTTCAAAATGATGTGTTACGGTCGACTTGTTTATATGCTGGTTTTCTTTTCGGTTCGACGTCTTGCCAGTCAATGGTGCGGGCATTTTGGAGGCAAGATTGAGACATGGTGACTGAGAAACCTGCTGACTCCAAAATGTCGATAACCGTCGAAATCGAAATCGAAGGTCTTAAGAAGGCTTTCGGTGAACATCAGGTGCTGCGGGGTGTCGATCTCCGGGTGTGCCGGGGTGAAATGGTCGCGATCCTCGGTGGTTCCGGGTCTGGCAAAACGGTCTTATTTAATCACATCCTTGGACAGTTGATACCGGACAGTGGTCGGATCCGGGTCGCCGACTACACCCAAGAAGAGACACCACTCGTTGATCTTGCGACACTAGACGGACAGAAACTCGACACCATCCACGCTCATTGGGGCGTCGTTTTTCAAAGAAACGCCCTTTTCTCGGGCACTATATATTCCAACATTGAACTCTGGCTTAAGGAAATTAAGAACCTGGAGGACGAGGATATAAAGTCGATTGCGCGCGACGTGTTGTCTGCCGTCGCCTTACCGGCGGATGACGATTTCATGGACAATTCGACCGAAAGCTTATCCGGTGGCATGGCGAAACGCTTGGCCATCGCACGGGCAATATCCATGGACCCAAAGGTCATCTTCTATGATGAACCGACGACCGGGTTAGATCCGACCAGTGCGGCGCAGGTTCAGGACCTGATCCGTGAAACGCATGTCGTGGTGGGGACAGACCGTCCTAAACGGACGACCTTAATCATCACACACGACAAAGATCTTCTTAAACGTCTTCAGCCAAAAGTCGTCATGCTGCATGAAGGACGCATCTTCTTCAACGGTCCGTTCGAAGATTTCGAGTCCTCGACTTCGGAGGTTATTCGCCCCTATTTCGACCTCATGCCGACATTGCAAAACCGGGATCGCTCGGCTGAATGACGGGTACAGGCAAAGCTTCCAGGTTCGCACGATAGGCGTTAAACCTTTGCCGCATTCGTGCAGGCACAGTCACCTCAGCGTTGCGAAAAGCGACGCCCGACCATCGCAGCGGCGATGTTGACCTTTTGGATATCGATGGTGCCACCTGCGATGCCCCACCCCCAGGCATCCCGCATTTTTTGCTCCATCGGGTAGTCGGTGGAATAGCCGTAGCCGCCCATCAACTGCATCGCTTTGCCGGTCACGGTGCGCACCATTTCATTGGCAAAGCACTTGGCGACAGAGCTGTCTGCAACACTCGGCAAGCCTTGCGATGCATTAACGACGGCGCGATACAGCAACAAGCGCGCGGCATCAACCTGCATCCGCATTTCCGCCAAGTGCAGTTGCACCGCCTGGAAATCACTGACCGGTTTACCAAACTGCTGACGCTCTTGCACATATTCGAGGACGTAATCGAGCGCGGACTGCGCAATCGCCACGCACATTGTGGTGTTGCCACAACGCTCCAGATCAAACGCTTCCATCAATTTTTTGAAGCCGCCCGCGGGCACGACGATGTTTGCCGCCGGCACCTCGACATTGTCGAAAAAGATGTCGGCGCTCGGGATGCCCCGAAAGCCCATATGAATTTCGGGTTTACCGAAACTGATGCCCGCAGCGTCGCCTTCCACCAACACAGCGCCGATGCCTTTAGCGCCTGGCGCGTCCGACATCCGACAATAGACCACGTAGGCATCCGCATGCCCTGCCCCCGAACACCAGCGTTTGGTACCGTTGAGAACAACCTTGTCGCCTTTGACCTCGGCGCGAGTCGTTAAATCCGTCAGCGCCGTGCCGGCATTCGGCTCGGACATGGAAACCGCGACGATCATCTCACCGGCACAAACCTGGGGCACAATCCGTTGACGCAATTCATCCGGGGCAAAGTGCGCCAGCGCCAACGTTGGCCCGAAGCAGGATTCAAAGATCGGGAAAGCGATGGCAGGTGAAATCTTCGCGGCCTCTTCCAACACCAGCACCGCATCCAAGTGCGACAATCCAAGCCCGCCCAACTCACTGGGCAGATTGACGCCTAAAAAGCCCATCTCGCCATAGCGCTTCACGAGGTCGTGAGACGGCGGCATGCCGGTTGTCTCAACCTCTTTTGCCAAGGTCGGCAGCTCGGCCTCGGCGAATTTACGCACACTGTCTTGTAGCGCGATCTGGTCAGCGTTCAGGGTAAAGTCCATGGTTTTCCTCGTGATTTTTATTTATCGAATTTCATCCACTATGCGGATACGCAACGGCGCGTAAAGCAACAATCAACACCGATATATATCCGCCTCGAATAACCGGGGATTTCTGATATCGTGCTGAAAACGACAGGGAGAGAGACTTTGACGGACGATCATTCAGAAACACCGCGTGGTATGAAGCGGGGCCTAACGCGTTATGGCGACGAAGAGTTTTCGCTATACCTCAGGAAAGCCTTCATTAAGGCGATGGGCTATTCCGACGATGCGTTGGCACGCCCCGTAATCGGCATCGTAAATACATTTTCGGCCTACAACGCCTGCCATGCTAATGTGCCGCAGCTGATTGAGGCCGTGAAGCGCGGTGTGATGTTGGCGGGTGGGTTGCCGATGGAATTCCCCACCATCTCGCTGCACGAATCATTCTCGTTCCCGACCAGTATGTATCTCCGCAACCTGATGTCCATGGACACCGAGGAAATGCTCCTCGCCCTACCGATGGATGCGTGCGTGCTGATCGGCGGCTGCGACAAAACAGTACCCGCCCAACTGATGGCTGCGGCCAGCGCAGACGTGCCGGCGATTCAAGTCGTCACCGGGCCGATGCTGTCCGGCACGCACCGCGAAGAACGCGTCGGCGCCTGCACCGACTGTCGACGGTTTTGGGGCGAATACCGGGGCGGGCGTATCGATGCCGCAGAAATCAACGAAGTCGAAGGCCGCTTGGCGCCGTCCGCCGGCACTTGCGGCGTCATGGGCACGGCCAGCACGATGGCATGCATGACCGAAGCGCTCGGCATGATGCTGCCGGGTGGTGCCGCAATTCCGGCTGTGAGCGCAGAGCGTTTACGACACGGCGAAGCGGCCGGCACACGGGCCATGGCGCTCGCGAAAGAAGGCCTAAAGCCGTCCGCAATCATGACGCCTGCTGCATTTGAAAATGCGCTGCGTGTGTTGCTTGCCATCGGCGGCTCAACCAATGCGATCGTGCATCTTGCCGCCATCGCAGGCCGGCTCGGCATCGAATTGGATATGTCGGCGTTCGATACATTGGGCGCCGACACGCCGGTGCTGGTCGATCTCAAGCCGACCGGCCAATACTACATGGACGATCTACACAAAGCTGGCGGCATGGCGCCGATCCTGCGCGCCTTGAAGCCGCTACTGAATGTCGACTGCATGACCGTCAGCGGCCGTACGCTTGGGGAAGAAATAGACGCTGCAGCACCCGCGTTCCCGCAAGACGTGGTGCACCCACTGGACAACCCGATCCACTCTGGCGGCGGTATCGCGTTCTTAAAAGGCAACCTGGCCGGTGAAGGTGCAATCATTAAACAGGCCGCCGGCACCGCCGATTTAATGGTGCACGAAGGTCCGGCCATGGTGTTCGACTCACTCGAAGACCTCGCGACACGGATCGACGATCCAGATCTGGATGTGACGCCGGACAGTGTTTTGATCTTGCGCAACGCCGGCCCCAAAGGGGCGCCCGGCATGCCCGAAGCGGGCTACATTCCGATTCCGAAAAAACTCGCGCAACAGGGCGTCAAAGACATGGTCCGCATCTCGGATTGCCGAATGAGCGGCACCGCATTCGGTTCCATCGTTTTGCACGCGACCCCCGAAGCCGCTGTCGGCGGGCCTTTGGCGTTGGTTGAAACGGGTGACATAGTCCGCTTGGATGTGCCGAACCGGCGATTAGACATGGACGTTGCGGACGAGGAACTTGCCCGCCGCCGCGCCGCTTGGTCTCCCCCCGCCACCACCCATGCCGATCGGGGTTACAAAAAACTGTATATGGACCACGTCACCCAGGCTGACGAAGGTGTCGATTTTGACTTTTTGACGCAACGGCCTTTCAGCGCTAAGACGCCCAGATGAACGAAGACCGCGTCGGCACCATCGCACGCACGTTGCGGAATGCGATTATCGAACAGGCGATCAAGCCGGGCACCCACTTGCCCGAAGACACCATCGGTGATCGCTTTGGCGCGAGCCGTACTATCGTCCGCGCCGCCCTTGCACAACTGGTCGCCGAGGGTTTGTTGGAACAGCGCCGCAACCGTGGTGCGATCGTCGCCGAGCCGAGCTGGAACGAAGCCCGCGACACCTTTGATCTGCGCCTCGCCCTCGAAGAAATCGTCGTCAGCCGTCTGGCCGGCGCCTTGCAGCCGGATCAAATCGCCGCCCTTGAAGCGCACGTCGCAGAAGAAGAAAAAGTCCGTAACGTCGACGAGCCCCACTCGATCCGCTTGGCCGGTGAATTCCACGTCTTGCTGGCCGAGTTCACAGGCAGTCAGGTCCTGACACAGTACATGCGCGAGTTGACATCTCGGTGTTGTCTTATGCTGGCCATGTACAGTCGCCCGCACTCATCAGAATGCGGCGTGACAGAACATCAAGAACTGGTCGGCCTTTTGAAAAAAGGTGACCAAGCAACAGCCGTCAAAGCAATGCGCAGCCATCTACAAGGGGTGATCGACCGGGCGTTGATCCAACCGCCGAAGCGCGAAGACCGTCCGCTCGACGAGATTTTGAACTCTTACGCTTCAGACTAACGTTTCTGCCTGGCCCGCTGCGCGCTTGATCATTCGCTCAGCGCTGTCGTTCCACACATCAATTTTGACGATTTTGTCGGCGATTACGACAAATCGGTCAACGTAGCGGTTACCTTTGAACGCATCGCCGTTCAGCCATTCCCCATAAAGCGTGCCAATGCTGTAGACGATGGTTTCCCCATCCCCCGATGCCACGTCACAGCGTTCGATATCTTTTTTTACCCAGTTGTAGCGCGCCTTATTATAGGCCGTCATCTCACGCGGATGCTGCATCGGCGTATTGCCGGTGAAATGGATATCCACGTCGTCTGCAATGAACTTGGCTGCCGCATCCGGGTCCGGAATCATCGACGCGACCAGAAACGCGTTCACAATCGCACCGGCACGTTGAGCCTCGTCTTCGATGGCAAAAATCTCTGCGGTATCAGTCATGGCTATCCTCAATTTTTCGAACGGTACGACGTCATGCGACAAACTCAGCAGATATCATGCCATATGGAAATATGGCCAGATTGTATACGAAGCGATACATCAATTGTGTTCGATATGACAAAAAAAGCAGCAGCACATCCATTTTTTGGCTAAAAATTAGTCAATCATTCAGAATTGCTTAAATTTTATCACCAAAATCCGCCATTTCGGCTTGGCATGCGCTTTGCTGTAGGGAGTTCAAGCAAATCCCAAACAGGAGGTTCCTCATGACCACGAAGACGATGTTTTCCATGACCCGGCGGCACGTGCTCGCCACCGCAACGGTCGCCGCTCTTGCAGCCATGACCGGCGTTACCCCCGCTCACGCTGCAGACACCATCAAAGTCGGCCTGATCGCCAGCCTGTCCGGGCCGTCAGCGAAATCTGGTGAAGCCATCACCCGCGGCCTGACCGTCGCCATCGACGAGATCAATGCCGCCGGCGGCCTGCTCGGCAAGCAGGTTGAGTTGCTGCGCCGCGACGACGAAAACAACCCGGGCAAAGGCCTGGTCGCCGCCCGCGAATTGGTCCAGCGCGAAAAAGTCGCGGTGCTATTCGGTGGCCTGCAAACCCCGGTCTCGCTCGCCATCGTGCCGTTCATGAACCAATCCAAAGCCGTGTTCATGGGCCCATGGGCCGCCGGCACGCCGATCACGCAGAACGGCGCTAAGGAAAACTACATTTTTCGCGTCTCGGCATTTGATTCCATGGTCGGCGTGGCCTTGGTAGATCGCGCCGTCTCCGTGCACGGTGCCAAGAAGCCCGGCATGATGCTGATCAACAACCCGTGGGGTGAGTCCAACGAAAAAAGCCTGCTGGTTGCGCTCAAAGCGAAGGGCATGGAAAACGCCGGCATCGAAAAAATCGAGCAGTCAGACATTGACGTGGTCCCGCAGCTGACCCGCCTAAAATCCAACGGCGCCGATGCGATCTTCATGGTCGCCAACGTCGGCCCATCGGCACAAGTCATGAAGTCGCTGGAACGGATGAACTGGAACGTGCCGGTTGTCTCGCACTGGGGTCCGGCCGGTGGCCGTTTCTCCGAACTCGGCGGACCGCGTGCGAAGGACGTGGAAATGATCCAAACCTTCACGTTCTCCGGCAACCCGTCGCCGAAAGCCGCCGAAATGATGGCGAAGCTGAAAAAGCACTTCCCGGAAATCAAAGGTGAAGCCGACGTGACCCCGGCTGTGGGTATCGCCAACGCCTATGACGGCATGCACTTGGCCGCGCTTGCGATCAAGAACGCCGGCTCCACCGATGGCCCGGCTGTGCGCAAAGGCTTCTATAACATCAAGTCGTATGACGGTCTGATCAAAACCTACGAAATGCCGTTCTCGCCTGAAAAGCATGACGCGCTCGGTCCCGATGACCTTGTGTTCACGCAGTTCATCGACGGCAAGATCATTCCTGTGAAGTAATGCCTCCACCTGCGGCGGCCGTCCTCAAAATGGGCGGTCGCCGATCCTTTATTTTCAAGAAATAGGCGCCGCATCGCATGCTGTTCACTTCAGCCATCATCACTGGCCTGGGCCTCGGCGCCATGTACGGGCTTTTAGCGCTCGGCTTCCACATTACCTACGTGGTGTCCAACACGGTGAACTTCTCGCAAGGCAGTTCGATGATGCTGGGCGCCGTGCTGGGTTACACCTTCGCCGTTACGCTCGGCTGGCCGATGCCGTTCGCCGTCATCATGGCGCTGGCGCTATGCGGCGTGTTCGGCTTGGCGGTTGAGCGTTTTCTGGTACGTCCGTTCGCGGATCGCGGCTCCAACGCCTGGCTGATGGCGACGATCGCCGGCGGCATCGTCCTCGACAACGTGGTGCTGTTCACCTTCGGTAAAGAGCCCCGCAGCTTCCCCTCACCGCTCGCCACCGACGCCATCAACGTGTTGGGCGTCGGCGCGTATCCGTTGCAACTTATCATTCCGGTCGTCGGCATCGTGGCCGCCGCCATTTTCAGTTTCGTGCTCAGAAACACCAAGTATGGCAAAGCCATGCTGGCCGTCGTGCAAAATGCCGAGGCCGCGCGCCTGATGGGTATCGACACCCGGTTCGTGATCGCGGGCGCGTTTGCGCTCTCGACCATACTGGCGGGTGTCGCCGGCTTACTGATTGCACCTTTGTACAATGTGTCCGCCGGTATGGGCCTGGTGTTTGGCATCAAAGCCTTTGCCACCGCGATCCTGGGCGGCATCACCAGCGCGTGGGGCGTGGTCATCGCCGGCTTGCTGTACGGCTTGGTTGAAGCGCTGACGACGGCGTTCCTGGGCTCCACATACACACAGATCGTCGCGTTCAGCATGATCATTGCGGCCCTGTTCTTTATGCCCAACGGTCTGCTCGGCAGCGCCGGCATCAAGAAGGTCTGAGCCAATGACCGACAAAACAAACGCCACATCAACGTCGGCCCTGAAAAGCTTCGGCATTTTGCTCTCAGACATGCGCGTTGCCTATCTGGCCATTGCACTGGCGACGGCTGGCGGCACAGTTATCGCATTTAGCGTCGAAGGCTACTTCAACTTCGTCCTCGCCATGGTGGCGATGAACATCTTGGTCGGCGTCGGCATCAATATTTTACTGGGCTTGTCCGGGCAGGTGTCATTCGGTCACATCGGCTTTTTTGCCATCGGCGCATACGCCACTGGCATATTGATGTTGAACGGCGTTAATTTTTGGGTCGCGTTCTTAATTGCAGGTGCGCTTGCAGGCGTCGTCGGATTCCTGCTGGCCATCCCCGCACTTCGGGTCAGCGGTCCGTATCTTGCGATGATGACCATCGCGTTCGCGTTTATCATCGAACACGGTGCCGTTGAGTGGCGCACGCTCACCGGCGGCTCCAACGGCCTGATGGGTTTTCCGAGCCCCGAGCTGTTCGGCTATATCCTGAGCGAGAACGATATCGCATTGTTTGCCGTGCTGTTGGCGGGCGTCTCATTGGCGTTCTATCAGCGGCTTACCCACAGCACATGGGGGCGCGCCATGCGGGCGGTTCGAGATAGCGAGATCGCAGCGCAAGCCATCGGCCTCAACCCACTGGTATTGAAGACCGTGTCGTTTGCCTTGTCCGCTCTGCTCACCGGATTCGCCGGTGCGATCTTTGCACCGATGAACCTTTTCATCTCGCCGAGCTCGTTCCCCTTCTTTCAATCCATCCTTTTTATTTTGGCGGTCGTTGTCGGTGGGGCGGGCACGTTGTGGGGCCCAGTGATCGGCGCGTTGCTTGTCGTCCTGATGCCCGAGTTTCTCTCTGACTTTGCCGAATACCGACTGCTGTTGTTCGGCGGCTTGCTGCTGGGCGTACTCTGGGCCGCGCCGCGCGGCATCGTGGGCACGGTGGCAAACTGGCTCAGCCGTGAAGACCCGACCCCGGCGGCGACAAGTGGTGTCGATTTAAAAGCGTTGCTCGGCAGCGATATTCAGACCGAGACCCCGCTTGAGGTCGACGGCATCGGCATCTCGTTCGGCGGCATCAAAGCGGCCAGCAACGTGTCGTTCACCGCCCATCCGGGCCGAGTCACCAGCGTCATCGGCCCGAACGGTGCCGGTAAGACGACCGTGTTGAATATGATCGGCGGGTTTTATGTCCCCGACACCGGCGAGATCCGCTTAGGCGAAGTGATCTCGGGCAAACCTGCGTACGCCATTGCGCGGGCCGGCATCGCACGCACCTATCAGACGACGCTGCTGTTTGAACATATGAGCGTACTCGAAAATGTGTTGATCGCACTTCGTCAGGGCAACCTCGGCGTCATGCTCGCAGACCGTAACGACAAAGCTGAACGAGCGATGGCCGCTAAGTTGCTGGCGTTCGCAGGCTACACAGGGCCGCTGGCACGGCTTGCCGGCAACCTGCCCCATGTCGACAAACGCCTTGTCGAAATCGCCCGTGCGTTGGCCACCCGTCCCAAAGTCTTACTGCTGGACGAACCTGCAGCCGGCCTGATGCGCGAAGACAAAACCAAGTTAGCGACGCTGCTGCGTGATATCGCGGCACTCGGAATCGCGGTGATTTTAGTCGAGCACGATATGTCGTTGGTGATGGGGATTTCCGATCACATCGTGGTGCTGGATGCGGGGGCACCGCTGACCCAAGGCACACCAGTGGACGTGCGCGACGACCCCGCCGTGCTCCGTGCCTATCTGGGCGGCACCGAGTACCAAGGACGACCGCGCGCCGACGCATGGGACGGTGAAAAGGTCGCCGTACTGACCGCGCATAAACTCGAAGCCGGCTACGGTGCCGCCCCCGTATTGGAAAAAGTCCACATTGATGTTTATCCAGGCGAGATGGTCGCGGTGTTGGGCGCCAACGGCGCCGGCAAGTCAACGATGCTGCGCGCCATGAGCGGGCTGCATCGTCCGGTCAGCGGTTCGGTCCTACTCAACGATTCCGAAACATCCCGCTTCGCGGCGCATCAGATTGCCGCAGCGGGCATGGTGCTGGTGCCCGAAGGCCGCCAAGTATTTCCGAACATGACGCTCCGCGACAACATTTTACTGGGCGCCTGGGCACGAAAAGACCTGGTTTCAGACGCCGAGATCGACGCCATCGCAGACCGCTTCCCACGCATCAAAGACCGCATGGACAGCAAAGCAGGCGTGTTGTCGGGCGGCGAACAGCAAATGCTCGCCATCGCACGCGGCCTGATGGCAAAACCGAAAATCTTGCTTTTAGATGAGCCGTCGCTCGGCCTCGCACCATCTATGATCGCCGAACTCTATGACGTGCTCGCCGATCTGCGCGACGACGGGGTGACGGTGCTGATTGTCGACCAAATGGCAAACTTGGCCCTAACCGTTGCCGATCGCGGCTATGTGCTTGAAAGTGGGCGGGTTGCCCACGCTGGCTCGGCAAACGAGCTCAAAAACGATCCGGCGATTGAGCGGGCGTACCTTGGGCACACCGATTAAGCGCCGCAATAACAGGAGGAAAAAATGGACCTGACACTCAGAAACGCTACCCTCGCCGATCATCCCGGCGAAACGCTTGATGTCGGGGTCAACGGCGACAAGATTGTCGAGATCGGCACCCATTTGACGCCAGGCAACCAAGACATTGATCTCGGCGGCCGCCTTGTTCTGCCGGGTTTTGTCGAAACCCACATCCACTTGGACAAATCCTGCATCCTCGACCGCTGCGCGTCGAAGCGCGGCGATCTTGAGGAAGCCATCGAAGAAGTCGCCCGCCTCAAAAAAGGTTTCTCCGAGGAAGACGTCGCCGAACGCGCCAAAAAAACGCTGCGCAAATGCGTACTCAACGGCACAACGCGCATGCGCACTCATGTCGAGGTCGACCCCGTCGTCGGGCTGCGTGGCATCGAAGGCGTTAAAGCTGCCATCGCCGAATTCGCCTGGGCAATTGATGTCGAGATGTGCGTGTTCCCGCAAGAAGGTCTGCTCAACAATCCGGGCACCGACGAATTGATGGTGGCCGCGCTCAAAGACGGTGCCACCGCCGTCGGCGCCGCGCCCTATACGGACTCAAGCCCGCACGGCCAGATCGACCGCGTGTTCGAGATGGCCCGGGAATTCGACGTCGACATCGATATGCATTTGGATTTCGGCGCCGACGCCTCCGAACTGGATGCCGAATACGTGTGCCGCAAAGCCGATGAATTCGGCTGGGGCGGGCGCGTTGCCATCGGACATGTCACCAAGTTTTCCGTGATGCCCCTTGAAAAACTGGCACAGACCGCACGCATGCTGGCCGACGCCGGCGTCGCGGTGACGGTGCTGCCGTCGACTGATCTGTTTTTGATGCACCGTGATCACGACCACGCGGTGCCACGCGGCGTCACGCACGTGCATGCGCTGCTGGAACACGGCGTCAATTGCTCGCTGTCGACCAACAACGTGCTGAACCCGTTCACCCCGTTCGGCGACTGTTCACTGATCCGGATGGCAAACCTGTATGCTAACATCGCGCAGATTGGCAAGATGGACACATTGGCGGAATGCCTGAACATGGTCTCAACCCGCTCTGCAAAGCTGTTGAACCTGAAAGATCACGGCGTCGCCAAAGGCATGACCGCAGACTTGGTGGCCGTCGACAACACCACCCCGGCGATGGCCGTCGCAGAACTGTCGCAGCCGATGTACGGCTTTAAATCCGGTCGCCCGACATTTACCCGCGCACTCCCTGAACTCCATGGTCCGGCCTAAGATGATGATCAACGACACCGTCAACGCCTTCGTTTCCACCTTCACCATCGAAGGCGCCGAAGCAGGCCCGCTCAAAGGCAAAACCTTCGGCGCCAAAGACCTTTATGACATCAAAGGTCACATCACCGGCTGCGGCAGCCCGGACTGGGCGCGGACCCATGATATCGCCGACACCACGGCGCCTGCCGTACAGGCGCTGCTCGACGCGGGCGCAACCCTTATCGGCAAAACCCACACCGACGAGATCGCATATAGTCTGATGGGCGTGAATGCGCACTACGGCACACCTGTTAACCCAGCCGCGCCCGACAGGGTGCCAGGGGGCTCGTCATCGGGCTCGGTTTCGGCCACGGCGGCGGGGCTTATCGATATTGGACTCGGCAGTGACACCGGCGGTTCTGTCCGTATGCCGGCGTCTTTCTGTGGGGTGTTCGGCATGCGTACGACGCACGGGCGGATCGATCTCGCCAATGTCATGCCTTTGGCGCCGAGCTTCGATACCGTCGGCTGGTTCACCCGCGACGCTGAAACCTTTGCAGCCGCAGGCGTAGCTTATGGCATTACCACGCCTGAGGCACCAACGCCCCGCCTGATGATCGCCAATGATGCGTTCGGTCTCGCGAGCCCTGCCACCCGTGATGCCCTGAGCACGGCCATGAATGCCTTGCAGGCAAACTATGGCGCCGCCAGCACGCTCCAATTAGCGGATGCGCCGTTCGCCGAATGGCGCGAAATTTTCCGCATTTGTCAGGCCGCCGAAGTTTGGCAGGCGCACAAGGACTGGGTGACCAGCGCGCAACCGTCGTTCGGACCCGGCGTCAAAGAACGCTTCGACATGGCCGCGTCCATTTCACCGGAAATGCTTCAACCGGCGATCACCAAGCGCGCTCAAATCCGTGCACAATTGATCGATATTTTGGGCGACGACGGTATTATCATGCTGCCGAGCAGCCCCGGCCCCGCGCCCAAGCGCAACGCCGGAGAGGCTGAGTTGGACATATTCCGCATGGCCGCACTGGAGCTATTGTGCGCCGCCGGCCTTGCCAGTTTGCCACAAATCAGCATCCCTGCCGGCACCGTCGACGGTGCCCCGGTCGGCCTCTCGCTGATCGCCGGGCCCGACCAAGACGGGCTGTTGCTGGCTTTAGCCAAAACCTTTTAGCGCACGCACTGCAGCAGAACGGCTGAACCGCGCCAATGACGCGCGCCCAAAACCTCAATCGCGCCCTGCCCGTGCTATGACCTTTATCGCCCATGCCAGACGCGCTAGTTTGCGCTGAGCAGATATCAGCTTCATAACAGCGAGCACCTCAAACAGCATGGCGCGTTATTCAAACCCGGGGGCCGGCGCGGACCGCCCTAAGGGACAGGACATTCGGGCGTTACGGCGCGTCTTTGAATTTCTTAAACCCTATTGGTTGCGCGTGATCGGCGCGCTCGCCGCATTGACGGTCACGGCGGGTGCGACGTTGTCTATTGGTCAAGGGCTGCGCGGGTTGATCGACAGGGGTCTCAGTGGCGATGCACCGGAAACGCTCAACAATGCGCTGATATTTTTGCTGTCGCTCGGCGTGATCATCGCCGCAGGCAGTTACGTGCGGTTTTATTTAATGACCTGGCTGGGTGAGCGGGTGGTCGCAGATATTCGAAATGCGGTGTTCAAACGCATCATCAAGCTCGACCAAAGCTTTTTCGAGGTCACACGCATCGGCGAGATTTTATCGCGCCTGACCACCGACACCACCTTACTGCAGAGCGTTGTCGGGTCGAGTATGTCGATGGCGCTGCGGAACTTGATTATGATGATCGGCGGCTTGGCAATGATGGTCGCGACCAACGCCAAGCTCGCACTGCTCGCTTTAATCTTGGTGCCATTGGTGGTTGGGCCGGTGTTGATTATCGGGCGCCGCCTGCGCACCTTGTCGCGCGCCAGCCAAGACCGTGTCGCCGATGTCGGTGCGTTCGCCGAAGAAAGCCTGAGCGGCATTATGACGTTGCAGGCATTCACCCACGAAAGTCGGGATATTCAGCGATTCTCCAAAGAAGTTGCAGACGCGTTCAGCACTGCACTTGTTCGCGCCCGCGTGCGCAGCTTGCTCAACGCCACGGTGACGTTGGTGGTGTTTACCGGGATCGGCGCCGTGATCTGGGTCGGTGGCGGCGATGTGTTGGCCGGGCGTATTACCGGCGGCGAGCTTGGCGCGTTCTTGTTCTATGCCATGATCGTCGCGTTTTCCGTCGGCATCGTGTCAGAAGTCTACGGTGACTTACAACGCGCAGCAGGTGCCACCGAACGCTTGGTCGACCTGCTTGAGACCGAGCCCGGGATTCGTGCGCCGGCCAATCCGGTCGCGTTTACGCTGCCCACCAGCAGTGCGGACGCCGGGCGCGTCGTATTTGACGCCGTCACGTTCCATTATCCATCACGCCCGGACCGAGCCGCGCTTGCGGGCTTTTCGCTTGCGATTGAACCGGGCGAAACCGTCGCCCTCGTCGGTCCGTCGGGTGCCGGGAAAAGCACCGTGTTTCAGCTTCTGCTGCGGTTTTACGATCCCAATGACGGCACCATCAAAGTCGACAATGTGAACATCAAAGACGCCGCCCCCGAAGAGGTACGTAAACGCCTCGCCTTGGTACCACAAGATCCGTTCCTGTTCGGCTCCTCGGCTGCCGCAAATATTCGCTACGGCGACCCGGACGCCGGCATGGATGCGGTCCGCGCCGCCGCCCGAGATGCGCGCGCCGATGAATTTATCGACAGCTTGCCGGATGGCTACGAAACATACCTGGGCGAGAAAGGCATTCGTCTGTCGGGTGGACAGCGCCAGCGGGTATCTATCGCGCGGGCCATTTTGCGCGACCCGTCGGTATTGCTTTTAGACGAAGCGACCAGCGCGCTAGATGCCGAGAACGAGCGCTTGGTCCAAGAAGCCCTGCAAAAACTGATGAAAGGCCGCACCACCTTGGTCATCGCGCACCGGCTTGCCACCGTTATCAATGCGGACCGCATCGTGGTCATGAACGAAGGCCGAATCGAGGCGATCGGCACCCACCAAAGCCTGATCAAAAAGAGCCCTTTGTATGCGCACTTGGCCGAATTGCAGTTCTCATCGAATACTGACGCCGCATAAAATCAGCCTTCTTGTCTGACGCCGTTCGGTGGTAGTATCTCCTAACAAGAACATATGGAAACACCATCATGAGCGACGACGCCCTTCACAAACATCGCCATTTCGTGAACGAAATAGAACAAGCCATTCGCTTGGCCAATCGTGAGGTTCTACATCCCGTGGTGAACGGCATGACCAATGACGATGTCGTTGCGGTCGCCATCGAAGTCGCCAAACGCCGCAGCGCATATTTAAAAGCTACCCTCGAATTGGGTCATAGCGCCGGCGAAAAGCCGTCTGGTAACGAGTTGGCCGCGCTCAGGGTCAATTACGAAGAAAGTCGGGACGCGTTTGCCGAGTTGATGCACTCCATTGAGCGCGGCTACATCGACGTGCCGGCGCACGCAGAAAAATAAGCCAGTTACTTATGTGGCGGCGTTACCTGAAAACCGACCGACGGCATAGGGCGTCATCTTCATATTCGGCGTCTCGCCGATGGCTAAACTGGCGGCAATGCGCCCGGTCATCGGGGCCGCTGTTAAGCCCAAATGCCCGTGCCCGAAAGCCGCGATCACGCCCGGCAGGCCAGGTACGGCACCGATCATCGGCAGGTTATCCGGAAACGATGGCCGCTGCCCCATCCAGACTTCGCGCGCCTCTGTATTGAGGCCTGGTAACAAGCGCTTCGCAGGACCCGCCAATATGTGCGCACGACGATAATCGGGGGGATGATCCAGTCCTGCGAATTCCGCTGTCCCCGCACACCGCAATCCCATGTTCATGCTCGATGCCACAAATTTTCCATCCGTGACCATGATCGAATTGTTCACGGTGACGCCGGGATCGGTGAAAATAATGTGATAGCCTCGTTCAGACTCCAGCGGCACCTTTAGCCCATGACCCTTGAGAATTTGCGCTGACCACGGCCCCGCCGAAAGGATGGCGCGATCAAAATCATGCGTGCCGTTCGTGGTTTCGATCTGCACCCGACCACCATCCAAGGGCTTGAGCCCGACGACTTTGGTCTGCAAAAATACGCCACCTCGGCTTTGGTACTTCTCAAACAGCACCTTGCCGATTTTACCTGGATCAAGTGCGCGGGCCTGACCTTTAATCAAGATCGCCGCTTTATAATCATCCGAGATCGCCGGCTCCAAATCGTGGAGCGTTGCGGCATCAATGCGCTCCAGCGGCGTGCCGCGTTCTTTCCGTAATTGCCACTCATAGCCGTCCAGATTGGCCTTGACCGGGTCACGGTAGGCGTAAACGTACATGGAATCCCGCACCAAGTCTTCGTGCCCGGTGCCGGTCAAGTGTTGGCGGTACATGTCCACCGTCGGGCGGTGCAACGCCAGCATCGCATCCGCGATGGCGGGAATGCGGGATATTTGCCCAGCCGCAAAAAACCGTACCAGCCACGGCAACAACTGCGGTAGATACGACCAGCGCAGCGCAACTGGTCCTTCCGGGTCCAGTAGCCACTTCGGCACGTTTTTCCAGAGCCCCGGCATGGATTGCGGAATACACGACCATGTCGAGATCACGCCGGCGTTGCCGTACGACGCGGCCTCGGCAGGCCCGTTCGGGTCCATCAATGTGACAGTGAGGCCGCGCTCTTGCAGAGACAACGCTGTGCAGATGCCGACGATACCGCCGCCAATCACAGCAGCGGTTTTAGGGGTGGACCCGTCCATTACCTACGTTACGACGCGTTGGCTTCTTGAAGTTCGTTGGCCCGCGCCACACGCCGACCAAGAACTTGCTGCACCAACACAGGTGCAAAGAACGCCAGCGCCCAAAGGTCACTGGTTAAGTTCGGCGCGACCAGGAAGATACCCGAAATCGCAACCAACACCCGGAACGGCCCCGGCATCGGCGCCAAGAAGAAGCCCGCGACACTCATTGCCAACAACGCCACACCTAGACCACACGTGATCGATGTTTCAAGGAACGCGCCCCAGGTGAAGTATTCTGGCAACACGATCAACATCGCCGGCGAATACACGAACACCATCGGCACGATTAGCTTACCGATGCCGAGCGTAAACGCCGCGCACCCCGTTCTAAACGGATTGGCGTTGGCGATCCCCGCTGCCGCATACGCAGACGCGCACACCGGCGGCGTGATTTCCGAGATGACGCCATAGTACAGCACAAACAGATGCGCCGCCAACGGCGGCACGCCCAGGTTTGCCAAGGCTGGCTGGGCAACGGTCGCCAGCATGATATAGAGCGCCGTCGTTGGCAGACCTGCGCCCATCAAGATACAGGTGATCGCGATCATCACCAACGACACGAACAACGTAATATTTCCAACGCTGAAATCAGTAAACGGAATCAAGCCGATGATCGGCTGCAGGTTCTCGCCGATGGTTTGCGCACTGTTGGTGACCATGAAGCCGAGACGGAAACCAAGCCCCGTGGTGTTGACGACACCGACCACGATACCGATCGCGGCGCACACCGCACCAACCGCCAGCGCATATTTGACGCCGGTCACGCAGCCTTCAAACAAGTCGCGCAGTGTGATCTTGTGCATCGGGTTGATAAATCCGATGGCGACGGCGCTGGTGATCCCCCAAAACGCCGCCATGTTCGGCGAGTAGCCGGAAAACAGCACATAAATCAGCACGAATAACGGCAACGCCGTCGGCCAACCTTTTTTCAGCACCGCAAGCAATTTTGGAATTTCTTCGCGGGGCATGCCCTTAAGACCGAGTCGGCGCGCCTGGAAATGCACGATGCATAGCACGCCAATATAGTGCATCGCAGCGGGCACGATCGCCGCAATCACGATGGTCGTGTAGGGGACTTCAAGGAACTCTGCCATCACGAAAGCAGCAGCCCCCATGATCGGTGGCGTGATCTGCCCGCCCGCACTTGCCGCGGCTTCGACGCCGCCTGCCAAATAACCCGGGTAGCCCATCTTTTTC
Organism: uncultured Rhodospirillales bacterium; assembly: GCA_963974935.1. Taxonomy (GTDB): domain Bacteria; phylum Pseudomonadota; class Alphaproteobacteria; order Rhodospirillales; family Casp-alpha2; genus UBA4479. The sequence continues at coordinate 140,663 of CAXBEV010000007.1, forward strand.
ATGTTCGGAATGGTCAGCGAGCCGGTCGACACCGTATTCGCAATCGACGAACCCGAAATGGTCCCAAAGAATGCCGAAGATACGACGCTGACTTTGGCCAAGCCGCCGGTATAGCGCCCTGCGATCACCGTCGCGATATCAACGAAGAATTGGCCAAGGCCCATCCGTTGCGCCAATACGCCGAAAAGTACGAAGTGAAATACCACCGTCGACACGATCCACAGCGTCACGCCGTAAATGCCTTCGGACGGGAAGTACATGTTGTTAATGTACTGCGACCAGTCGATACCCGGATGCTTAAGAATTTGGACCGGAATATAAGGTCCAAAAATTGCGTAGGCTGTGAAGATGCCGATGATAATCGGCACAATGATCCCGAGTGTACGGCGCACGGCCTCCAACAGTACGACGATCAAGATCGTACCCATGACGATATCAATCCCCGCTGGGTTTCCTTGGCGCAGCACCTGATCTTCAAGGTCGATTCCGAGCATCGGAATCTGCAGACCATCCCAGGTAAAGCCGATGTACATCGACGTTAAGATGCCGAGGAAGATCGCAATCCAATCGTACAACGGCACGTTGCCGAAACGATAAAATGTATTCGGCAACACGGGGCTGCCTTTAAAGCGCGATAACAGCGGAAAGCCGATATAAATCAGCAAAATCACGCCCGACATATGTATGCCCATGTGCCAAAAGTCGACGGGCGTCCCGAAGCCGGCAGTAATGTAATGATACAGCGCAAAGACCACCGAGAACCAAAGGCCGAATAATTTTAAATACGGTCCCGTGTTTCGGGTCTGCAGCCCGGAGTCATACTTCTGCTCAAGCTCTTCAGCTTTCCGATAATCGTAATCGGCCATCGCACCAACCCCCTGCAGTCACTCGTTGAAAATCGCGCGCTCGTCTATTTTGACGTATTTTCGCGCGGGTCCGCGTCGTTGTGCGGACGTCCCGACCGATGACCGCTATGGATCACCAGTCGGGTATCAGCAAAATTGAAGTAGGCTTACTTCATCATGCCTTCTTCTTTGTAGTAACGCTCTGCGCCCGGATGAACCGGAATCAGCACGCCTTTGAGGGCGGTCTCTTTGCGAATGACTTTGCCCTTCGCATGACCGTTGTCCAACAGCTTGCGGGTGGAGTCGCTCCACAACGCTTTTGTGATCTCATAAACCAGATCGTCGGGCTGATCGACCGAGGTCACCAATTGACCGTTAACAGCCACCGTCGGCACATCATAGTTGAGGTGTTCGTATGTGCCGGCTGGAATCAAGCTTTCAACATAGAACGGGATGATGCTGTTGATCTCTTTCTGCTCGGCAGCCGAGAATTTATAGAGTTCAAAGCCTTTGGTCGAGCCCAACTGCACCAGTGCCGAAGACGGCGTACCCATAGCATAGAAATATGCATCGAGCTGACCGTCAGCGATCCGCTGCGACGACTGCGTGTTGTTCAACTCAGCCGCGTTCACGGTGATCTTGTAATGATCGAGGATCATTTTCACCGATACCTGGGTGCCCGAACCTGCCTGCGCAATACCGACATCTTTGCCTTCAAGATCCTTCAGGGATTTGAGGGTCTCCCCTTTTGGCGTCACCAGGTGCATATCTTCCGGGTACAGATTGCCGATAACGCGGATCTTGTCCTTTTTATTGCCGACGAATTTGCCTTCGCCGTTGTAGGACTGAACCACCGTCTGCGCACCGGCCAGACCGGCATCAAGCTGACCTGCCTGAATAGCGTTGACGTTAGCGACCGACGCGTTGGTCGACACAGCGATGGCGACCAGACCCGGTACGCCGCAGCTGCCGCCCTTGTCGCATGGGCGTGCACCCGGCGGGTTCGAAATCGCATTGGCGATCAGACCGCCAATCGGGAAGTACGTGCCGCCTGCGCTGCCGGTGCCGATGCGCCAGAACTTCATTTCCTGCGCTTGCGCCATGCTGCCGAAAGCAATGGTCGTGACCACGGCTGCCGTGGTCAATAATTTTAAGTGTTTCATCTAGGTTAATCTCCCTGTGAGTCACAGTAAGCAAGTGACGGTCCTGTCATTGTGGTGCTGACTGGGTTCCAAATCGCATATATGCGATTACCATCCCCCTACATTAGCGTAGGCCTCAGCACCCCAACCCTAAGCTTCAAAGTGTTAGCCTATCAAGTCAAATGCATTATTGTGCATAATCTATGCGCAAATGTTATATGCAGGTTTAGTCGGCTAAGCATCGGCGCCCAATGTGACGGACTTTAAAATGGCTCTATCGCTAAAACAAATCGAAGCCTTCCGCGCCGTAATGATCGCCGGCACCATGGTTTTGGCCGCACAGATGTTGCGCATTTCGCAACCCGCCGTCAGCCGCCTGATCGCCGAGTTGGAGCGACAATTGGGGTATGACGTGTTCATCCGTGCGCGCGGCAGGCTACAGCCCACCGAAGAAGGTCGCGCCTTGTTCGCCGAGGTAGAACGCGCGTTCGTCGGCCTCAACCACATCGAAAATGCCGGCAAAGCCATCGGCCAACGGGTGTCCGGCACCATTCGTGTCGTCGCCATGCACGCCTTGGGGATGCGCGAAGGCGTCAATGCCATTGCGCGTTATTGTCAAAGCTATGAAGATGTCGATGTCGTTTTTGACATCGGCCCCCGGCAAATGGTCTTAGACCGAATCGGCGCGATGCAGGCCGACATCGGCATCGCCACGCTACCGGTCGAAGAAGCGAGCATCCATTTCGAAGAGGTCTTGCAAGAAGATTGGATGTGTCTGCTCCGCACCGACCATCCGCTGGCAGAAAACCCACACATTCACGCCAAGGACCTAAAAAATGAGCCGTTCATCTCGTTCTCCAGTGACTCTTTCGATCGCGTTCAAGTCGACAGCGTGTTTGAGGCGTTACGCGTGCCTCGCAAATTAAAAGTTGAGACCCGCACCGGAGAGACCGCCTGCAATCTGGTTGCGCAAGGCGCCGGGGTGTCTGTGTTGCCCCGCGCCTACACACCGGAAACCTTGCCAAAATATCTTGTGATGCGTCCATTCGCGCCGTCTATCCCGCTCAGGGTCGGCATCGTCACGCCGGCGCATATACCGTTAGCACGACGCACCCGCTTGTTCCGCGACATCTTGCGCCAAGAGTTCGACAACACACGCAAGCAAATACCTGCGTAAATGTGTCGGCATTTGACAACGGCGTATCCGACTGACAATTCTCAGATCATCCGGCGTCGGCAAATGGAGTGATCGTCATGCCTGCCCCAGGGGCACCTCGTACCTTTGATGTGGCTGTCATCGGTGGTGGCATGATTGGGCCGGCGGTCTCTCTCGGCCTGCTTGAGCGCGGATTGCGCGTTTGCATTCTGGACGAAGGCGATGACGTTCTGCGGGTCGCACGCGGCAATTTCGGCCTCGTGTGGTTCCAAGGCAAAGGCTTCGGCATGCCACGCTATATCGAATGGACCCGACGCTCGGCCCTGCTGTATGCGGATTTCGCGGCTGAGCTTAAAGACACCACTGGCATCGATATCGGCCACGCGCGCCCAGGCGGGCTTGAGCTGTTACTCGGCGAAGATGAACTCGCACATCGCCAGCATTACCTGGGCCAAATTTATCAACAGGGCGGCGGTGTCGACTACGAAGTCGAATTCATCGACCGCAAACAAGTGGCAGACATGCTGCCCAAGGTCACCCTCGGCGAGGACGTCATCGGCGCATCTTATAGTCCGCTCGATGGGCATGTGAACCCGCTGTTCCTGTTGCGCGCCATGCACACGCGATTCCAGCAGGCCGGCGGCACGTATTTGCCACACCATAGGGTCAGCGGGGTCCGCAAAGACGGCGACGCATATACGCTCGACACCGAAGGCGGCAGCGTCAGCGCCCCCAAGGTCGTGATCGCGGCAGGGCATGGCTTGAAAGCCCTCGGCCCGCCGCTTGGGCTGGACATTCCGATCCGCCCACAGCGTGGCCATATTATGGTGACCGAGCGCACGCAGCCGATGCTGCCAATGCCGATCAGCGCGTTTCGGCAAACCATGGAAGGCTCAATCATGTTGGGTGTATCCGCCGAAGAAGCCGGCTACGACGACAACATCGACACCTCGACCCTGCACACCATCGCGGCACGGGCCAAACGCACCATGCCGCAGCTCGGTAATTTGAATATCGTCCGAACCTGGGCGGCACTTCGTGTGTTGACGCCAGACAAATGCCCGGTCTATGCGGAATCCGAGAGTCACCCCGGCATCTATGGGATCGCATCGCACAGTGGGGTCACGCTGGCGGCCGCAAACGCCAAAGTCACTGCGGGCTGGATCGCCGGCGATCCGCCGCCCCCAGAATTCGAAGCCTTCACCGTGGAGAGATTTCATGATGCACCGACGTGACACCGCAGGCGAACGCATCACCATCAACATCGACGGCAAAAATGTCGAAGCGGCTGTAGGCGAGAGCGTCGCCGCCGCCGTCCTGGCCGCCAGCGCGGGCGCGACCCGCACGACGCCGGTCAGCGGCGCGCCCCGCGCACCGTATTGCATGATGGGTGTGTGCTTTGAATGCCTGATGGAAATCGACGGCATGCCGAACCGGCAGGCCTGCATGGTCAGCGTCGCGCCCGGCATGAAGATCAAACGCCAAGCCGGTGCCCGCGCCGTCGGAGACGCATCATGAGCCAACAAACCTGCGATGTGGTCGTCATCGGCGCCGGTCCCGCCGGCATACGCGCTGCCGTCACGGCGGCGAACGAAAGCCTGAGCGTCACGCTAATCGACGAGCAGGCCGAAGCCGGCGGTCAGATCTATCGCGCTGTCGCGCGGGTCACGCGCACGCGCCCGGCAGACCTCACCCTGCTCGGCCCCGAATACGCAGCGGGCGGTGACATCGTTTCAGACCTGGACGCCAGCAATGTCAGCGTTCTGCACGGCCACACCGTTTGGCAGATCAGCCCCGACGGCACGGTCTGGTGCAGCGACGGCGCAAAGGCATCATCCGTCAAAGCGCGCTTCGTGATCATGGCGAGCGGCGCGCAGGAACGCCCGGTCCCGGTACCGGGATGGACACTGCCCGGTGTGATGACAGCGGGGGCCGCACAAATATTGCTGAAATCAGCCGCGATGGTTCCGGACGGCCCGGTGGCGCTGTATGGCAGCGGCCCATTGTTGCTGCTGGTCGCCGACCAACTGCTGAGCGCCGGTGCCGATATTCGCGTGATCGCCGAAACAACGACATTCAAAGATTACCTCAGCGCCGCACCGTATCTGCTTGGCGCCCTGCCGGCATCCAAATATTTGAAAAAGGGGTTGGCGCTGCGTCGCCATCTGAAAGCCGCCGGCGTGCCGATCATCAAGGCGCCGAACGGCGTCAGCATCGAAGGCTCCGAGCGCGCGACCGGGCTCCGCATTAACGGCAGATCTGGCCAGACCTTTGAGGCCGAGACCATCTTACTGCACCAGGGTGTGGTCCCCAACACGCAAGCCAGCCGTCAACTTCGTCTCGACCACGAATGGCACGCAGCGCAACGCTATTGGTATCCAACAACGGATCGCTTCGGTGCAACGTCATTATCGAACGTCTTCATCGCCGGTGACGGGGCGGGTATTTTTGGTGCGGAAGCGGCAGCGGCGGCAGGTACGCTGGCCGGGCTCGGCGTTGCACACGCAGCCGGGAAACTCTCGGCGACCGCCCGCGATCAGAAGGCGGGGCCGTTTATCGCTCAGCACAAAAAGGCCGCCGCCATTCGCCCGCTGCTGGATCATTTGTTCCCGCCGCCCGCACACATCTTGGCCCCCGACGACGAAACCATCGTCTGCCGCTGCGAAGAAATCACCGCAGGGCAAGTGCGAGCTGCGGCCAAGTTGGGCGCGCCCGGCCCGAACCAATTAAAAGCTTTCCTGCGCGCCGGCATGGGCCCCTGCCAAGGCCGTATGTGCGGACTTAGTGTGGTTGAGATCATGGCCCGCGTGCACGGCAAATCCCCCGCCGAGATCGGTGCGTATCGAATCCGTCCGCCGCTAAAGCCGCTGTCACTAGCGGAATTGGCAGCGATGGACGATACGCCGACATCCGCGTGAATACCGAACACACCGAAATCGCAATCATCGGCGGCGGCCTGCAAGGCTTGTCCACCGCCCTTCACCTCGCCCAACGCGGGCGCCGCGTGATGATCATCGAAGCGCACCACCCAGGCCGCTTTGCGTCTGGCGTCAACGCCGGCGGCGTGCGGCGCCTTGGTCGCGATCCGGCGGAAATTCCGCTGGCCATGGCGGCATCTGAAATGTGGCACAGCATCGAAGATCTGGTCGACGACGACTGCGGTTTTCGTGCTGTCGGCCAACTCAAGATCGCCGAAGATGACGCGGACCTCCGCAAGCTCGAAGCCCGCGCCGCCATGGTCCGCGACCTCGGTTTCGACCATGAAGAGATCATTGATCAAAAACGGCTGCGCGTGCTCGCACCCGGTGTGCACGCGCGCGCCGTCGGCGGCTTATGGTGCGAAGATGATGGCTCCGCCGATCCGATGCGCACCGTGCAGGCATTTTACCGCAAAGCCCGCGCGCTTGGCGTTGCCTTCAAACTCGGCCAGGAGGTCTCGCAGATCGCTAAGGTGGGCACGGGCTGGCAGATGACCAGCGGCGAAACGCAGATCACATCCGACATCGTCATCAACTGCGCCGGGGCATGGGGCAACAAAATCGCCGCCATGATCGGCGAAGAGGTGCCGCTTGAAACCCATGCGCTGACGATGATGGTGAGCGAGCGCACACCGCACTTCATTGACCCGGTGTGCGGTTTGGCGTCGCGAAAACTGTCTTTCAAACAAACCCTCGAAGGCACACTGCTGATCGGCGGTGCACATCTGGGTTATGCGGATCGGGATGCCGGCATTGCCGAGCCCGATCCGGTAAAAATGGCGATTTCGGCGAAAACCGTCAGTGACGTGTTCCCGCATCTGGCCAACGTGCGGATCGCCCGGGCCTGGGCCGGGCTTGAAGGGATGACGCCGGACCGCCTGCCGGTCATCAGTCCGAGCAAAGTGGACGGGAGCTTCTTTCACGCGTTCGGTTTTTCCGCACACGGCTTTCAGCTGTCGCCTGTCGTCGGCCGGATTATGAGCTCGCTGATCTGCGACGACACATCCAACCTGCCACTGTACCCGTTTCGTATTGAGCGTTTTTCCGACGGCGAAACTAAGCTGTAACCGCCGCCTTGAATATCTCAAACGCTTGATCGGCTGTTGCCACGAATTGGATAAGTTCGGCATCCGCAGAGGTGATCAAGCCTTCGTCGACAATGTGCTGAAAGTTTATTACGCCCCGCCAATACTGCTCGCCGAACATTAAGATCGGAAGCCTTGGCATCTTACCGGTTTGAATTAATGTCAGCACGTCGAACAATTCATCCAACGTCCCAAAGCCGCCCGGGAAGATGATCATCGCTTTTGCGCGCATCATGAAATGCATCTTCCGCATGGCGAAGTATTGAAATTCGAGGTTGAGGCTTTCCGTAACATAAGGATTGGGATTTTGCTCACGGGGTAGCTTGATGTTGAGGCCGATGGTCGGGGCGCCGGCATCGAAAGCACCTTGGTTCGCTGCCTGCATGATCCCACCGCCGCCGCCGGTGCAGACCACGAAGTCCCGGCATTGGTGCCCGGATTTTTCGAACAATGCGTTGCTGTAGCTTCCGATTTGGTGGGCCAAGCCCCGGGCGGCCGCCAGATATCCGGCGCAATCCAAGCACGCAGGCTTTGCTTTTTGAGTTTCCGTCATCCGTGCACTGCCGAAGACGACGACGGTGGAACGGATTTTTTGATCCTCCAGCGCAAGATCGGCCTTCATGAATTCGCTGGCGAGGCGAAATGCGCGCATCTCGTCACGCCACATAAAGTTCGCGTCTTCAAAAGCCAGTCTACTATCACGGTGACCGATGTTTTGCGGCATTTTCGCGTCCTCTGTCCAAAAAAATGTGTCGCTTTCCATCATAACCATTCATCGTGTTTGCGCGAGCCCGCGTTGATGTGGGTCAATGTGAACGCAGTCCAACCTACTTAAGCTGCAACACGAATCATACAATCTGGGAGAGCCTATCGTGAGCGTGACATTGAAATTTTGCGGCGCGGCTGAAACCGTCACCGGGTCGTGCTATTTGCTGACGTATCCGGGTGGCCAGTGCCTAATTGATTGCGGCATGTTTCAAGGCTCAAAGACCCTCAAAGAACTGAACTACGACCCATTTCCATTTGAGCCCGAAAAGATCGACTTTGTGCTTTTGACCCATGCGCACATTGATCATTCAGGCTTGGTGCCGAAGTTGATCAAGCAAGGGTTTGAAGGCCCGGTTTATTCGACAGCTGCGACGCGCGATTTGCTTAGCTACATGTTGCCTGACAGCGGCTATATTCACGAACGCGAGGTCGAACGCCTTAATCAGCGAAATCTCCAGCGGGGCCGCGAAGCGGTGCAGCCGATTTATACCCGCCACGACGGCGAAATGGCGTTGGAAAGTTTCAGGGCCGTCCAATATGAAAAGTGGACCGAGCTTCCGGGCGGCATGCGTGCACGGTATTGGAATGCCGGTCACATTCTTGGCGCGGCGTCCATCGAATTGGAAGTCAAAGACGCCGATGCGCCGGATGGGCTGTTGCGGTTATTGTTCTCGGGCGACATCGGCCCCGAACATAAGATGTTTCACCCCGATCCCGATGCACCAGAGCATTGGGATTATGTGTTTTGTGAAACCACCTATGGGGACCGCGTACGCGCGCACTTGACCCCCGACGCGCGCCGCCAAGAACTGGCCATCGAAGTCCGCGACACCCTGAGCGCCAAGGGCGTGCTGCTGATCCCGGCATTTGCCGTGGAGCGCACCCAGGAATTGCTGGCCGACCTGTCGATCTTGTCAAAGTCCGGCCAGATACCAAGCGTGCCGATTTTCTTGGACAGTCCACTGGCGATCCGCGCGACCCGCGTCTTCGGTGCCCATGCGGACGAATTGGAAGATTTCACCGACGGCGGCAATTTAATGACCAACCCGAACATCCACTTCACCGAGACGGTCGACCAAAGCAAAGCCATCCATATGTATTCGAGCGGTGTCATCATCATGGCGGCCAGCGGTATGTGCGATGCCGGTCGCATTCGCCATCATCTGAAAAAGTACCTGCCCGCCGCAACGACAACCTTATTACTGGTCGGCTATCAGGCACCCGCGACGCTCGGTAGCTTGTTGGCCAAGGGCGTAAAAGCGGTTCGCATTCAAGGTGAAGACGTGAAAGTCCGCGCACGCATCAAACAGCTTGATATCTATTCCGGTCATGCCGATCACGACGGCTTGATCGATTGGGTCAGCGCGCGGTTGCCGATCACGAAAGGCATCTTTCTGACGCACGGCGAAAAGCCTGCTATCCAAGTGTTTCGCGACGACCTGATCGGCTTAGGGATTGAGCCTGAAAAAATTCTCATCCCGCAATTGGATGACGAGATCGACCTAAGCCATAGCAAATGGATCGAAAGCACTAAATCTGCAAAGCGCAAAATTGCCCAGACCAATATCGGTCAGACCGATTGGCATAACGACTTGGCACAATTCTCACTCGATCTTCGTGACGCCTTGGACCAGGCTGCGGACGAAAAACGCCGCGCCGTCATTTTACGTCGCGTCCAACGCGCCTTGTCCGAAGACGGCTGAGCTGGCCGCGAAACGGTGCTTTTAACTTCAGGGCCTAGAGAGGCATAATTGCGAACAATCCGTTTCGTAGTTTGTGCACGCACTCAATAGAAAACACCGTTATTGCGCAGTCGTGTGCGGCGAAAACAAAAAATCCGAAATATCGGGCCTAGAGGGGAATATAAATGAATTCAAACGTCGTCAAAACCTTGCTGGAATCCGGGAGCGGGTCGGATGTCGCATTGACCGCGCCTGGGCGTCCCGACATGACGTTCGATGGATTGCGAGCGCATTGCGCATCTTTACGGCGCCAGTTGGCGGCGCGCGATATTGGCCCAGGCGACCGGGTCGCCATCGTGCTGCCGAACGGTCCGGAAATGGCGAGCGCGTTTTTGGGCGTGGCCTCGGGCCTTTCCGCTGCACCGCTGAATCCTTCCTATAAAGAACAGGAATACGCGTTCTATCTTGAAGACCTAAAGCCAAAGCTTTTGATCATGGCAGCCGGCAACGATAACCCCGCGCGTGCCGCAGCCGTTGGGCTCGGCATTCCGATTGCTGATGCAGTGTTCACCGACGACATGCCCGCCGGCGCCTTCAAGCTTTGGGATGATGAATCAGACAGTACTGACCCGACACCCGAAGACGAAGCCTTGGTACTGCACACATCGGGCACGACATCGCGCCCAAAGGTGGTCCCGCTGACGCAAGCAAATCTGTATGCCTCTGCCGGCAATATTGCCGACGTGATCGCGCTGACACCGGACGACCACTGCCTCAACATCATGCCGTTGTTCCATATTCACGGCCTGATTGCGGTGGTCTTGGCGTCCATGAAGGCAGGTGCGTCTGTCTGCTGCACGCCGGGCTTCAACGCCTTGAAGTTTTTAGACCTCGCGACGGCGGAAAATCCGACATGGTATTCCGGCGTGCCGACCATGCACCAGACGATCTTGCTGCGCGCAAAACGGAATGCAGACGCGATTGCGAAATTGAAGTTCCGCTTTGTTCGCTCGTCATCGGCGTCCCTGCCGCCTGCAGTATTCCACGAATTGTCTGAAACCTTCGGCTGTCCAGTGATCGAAGCGTATGGCATGACCGAGGCCACGCACCAGATGGCGTCTAACCCGTTGCCGCCGAAGGTGCAAAAACCCGGCTGCGTTGGCTTACCAGCCGGCCCCGAGATCAAAATATTCCTGCCCGACGGCACGGAAGCCGCGACCGGCAGCATCGGCGAAGTGTGCATCCGTGGCGATAACGTCACGCCTGGCTATGAAAACAACGCGAAAGCCAACGCCGAAAGCTTTACCAACGGCTGGTTCCACACCGGTGACCAAGGCGTTTTGGACGGTGACGGCTACCTCAAAATCACCGGGCGGCTCAAAGAAATCATCAACCGAGGTGGCGAAAAAGTCTCGCCGCTTGAAGTCGACGATGTGTTGATGGACCATCCGGCGGTGCAGCAAGTGGTCACCTTCGCGGTGCCGCATAAAATGCTGGGCGAAGATGTGGCCGCCGCCGTCGTGCTCGCGGACGGTGCTGCCGTTACGGAAAAAGAGCTTCAAACCTACGCCAGTAAAAAGCTCGCCCCTTTCAAGGTGCCGAAGACCTTTGTTTTCTTAGAAGAGATACCCAAAGGCGACACCGGCAAGATGCAGCGCATCGGCTTGGCGGAAAAACTCGGATTAGGAGGCGACCAATGAGCAGGGTCTGTATTTTCGGGGCCGGCGCCATCGGCGGCATGATGGCGGGCGCATTGGCGGATGCGGGCGCAGACGTTTCCATCGTCGCGCGCGGCCCGCATCTGGCGGCGATCAAACAAAACGGCATGATCCTTCGCATGAATGGCGAAGAAAAAAACTACAAACTGAAAGCGAGTGATGATCCCGCCGATTTGGGCGAGCAGGATTACGTCATCGTCACTCTCAAAGCGCACTCGGTACCGGCGATTGTTGATACCTTCAAACCGTTGCTCGGCAAAGACACCGCCATCGTGCCCGCCGTGAACGGGCTACCGTGGTGGTATTTTTACGGCGCCGACACCGGCACACCGCTCGACAACTCACCAATTGAGACCGTCGACCCCAACGGCGCGCAGTGGCACGCGTTCGGACCGGAGCGCGCGATCGGCTGCGTTGTCTATCCCGCTTGCACGGTTCCCGAACCCGGCGTGATTGAGCACAAATACGGCAATCGCTTTTCATTAGGTGAGCCTGACGGTAGCACCACGGAGCGCCTGGAAACACTGTCAAAAATGCTGATCGCAGGCGGCCTAAAGGCACCGCGCAAGTCCCGACTCCGTGATGAAATCTGGATCAAGCTGTGGGGCAACTGTTCATTCAACCCGGTCTCCGCAATCACCGGCGCGAGCCTTGATCTGATCGGCACCAACGAGGCCTGCCGCGACGTGATCCGGCGCATGATGCTGGAATGCAAAGCGGTCGGCGAAGCCGTCGGGGCTCGGTTCTCGGTCGACGTCGAGCGTCGCATCGACGGCGGCGCCGAAATCATCGGCCATAAACCGTCGACCCGCCAAGACGTCGAACAAGGCCGGCCGATGGAATTGGACGCGTTAACCTCAACGGTGCTGGAACTCGCACGCCGCCTGGATATCGAGACTCCAACCATGGATGCGGTGGCAGCGCTTGTGCGCATGCAGGGCTCGGTGCTTGGTCTGTACGATTACAAACCCGCGCTGGAAGACATCATCTTTAAGCGCTGAGCGCAGACCGTCCGAGGTACATGCGCAAGCTGAGTCTACGCACGAGGCCGCTCTCAATGCTGCGGTCTCCTTAAAATGATTTATGTCAGCGCGCCGTGCTACATATAAGTTTATTCCTTATCACTTAACCTCGAAAGGAGGCAAAAATGTCGGCATCTAAAATTTCGACAATTCGGGACGGCTCATTCAATTGGCGTTGCAGCAAATTCGCTGCGGCAATCTTCGGCGTTTCGCTGCTATCGATACTCACCGGACCGGTGTTCGCATCGGAGCGGGACGAGCAATATCACCGTGATTATATATCGGGGGTGCCTGTCGATCCCAGTGAAGCATGGACGCTCGCGAGCGGTGCACGAATGTATGACAATTGGTATAATGCACTTGGCGTGGATGCACCAAAGACGACCCACCCTGCATGGCCCGCTTCAAACACGAAAAAAAGCGGCGCCGTCACATGGCGGTGCAAGTCTTGTCACGGCTGGGATTATTCAGGCAAAGACGGCGCATATGGCAAAGGCTCATATAAAACCGGCATCACCGGCATTCGGGCCTATGCCGGCAAGGGCGAAGACGCGATCCATAAAATCTTGATGGATAAAACCCATGGCTACACACACGACATGATCCCATTAGATGCCATGCTGCGCCTGTCCGCGTTTGTCGGCAAAGGGCAGATTGCGGTCGCCGACTATATTAAGCCCGACAAAACTGTGCTCGGTGACACCGAAAAAGGTAAGGCGGTTTTTCAGAACGTCTGTGCCGCATGTCATGGATTTGACGGCAAAGCCCTCAATTGGGGCGACGCAAACAAACCCGCGTATATTGGCACCGAGGCACAAGGCAATCCTTGGGAAATCCTGCATAAAATCAGGGCTGGCCATCCTGGCGTTGAAATGCCGGCAATGATGGCGTTTCCGACACAAACGCAGGTGGACGTGTTGAGTTACGCAAAAACACTTCCCGCCAAATAAGCCTTCACGCATCAGCCATAGGCGGCAACGTCTATGACTGATGCGTTTTAAGGAAACGCAGGTTCGGTGTCGCCAGCCTGCCACGCTGGATATTTCTGCATTACTCGCCTAAACAACGGCGAGTCCAAGCCATCTCGCAACCACGCGTGCAGCTTCGGCAGATCAAGACTGTCGAACCACTCTTTGTCCGTGTGCGCGAACTGGCGCACAAACGGCAGGATCGCAGCGTCAGCCAACGACATATGCGCGCCGCATAAAAACGCCGAGCTTGCGAGTCGATCTTCAAGGGCGTGCAATATTTTGACACCCTCAGCGCGATGGAAAAGCGGGTCTGCGTCGTCATATCGGTTCGGATATTTGTAGCGGTCCAGGTGATGTTTGAAGGCGCCGTCATTGACCGCCACCAGGGCATCGATCTCGTCCACGTTACCCCGCGTCGGCGTCAACCAGCCGCCCGGATCGTGCGCCATCAGCGTCCATTTCATGATGTCGTAGCTTTCTTCGAGAACATTTCCCCCCGGCAATACCAACACCGGCACCGTCGCCTTGGGCGAGGCCTCGAGCATTTCTGGTGGCTTGTTGCGCAACACGACCTCGCGCAACGCGCAGGTCTGGCCACTGACCGCAATCGCTAAGCGTGCCCGCATCGCATACGGGCAACGCCGAAACGAATACAGCACGGGCAGCGGTTTCGTCATCCGGACTCCGTATTCGCAGACTTCTTCATCTGCGCGGCCGTCGCACCAATGTGTGGCTCGCCGCGCGCTTCGGCAATTTCTACCTGATGCTGGCGGGCAGCGTAGCGTTTTCGCTGCTCGTCCGTGCGCGCATCAATACAATAATCGCACGACACACCCGGCACATAATTGGGTGAAGCCCGTTCCGCCAAGCTGATTGGTTGACGGCACGCATGACACAACGCGTGCTCACCTTTTTTAAGACCGTGCGCAACCGCGACCCGATGATCAAAAACGAAGCATTCACCCTGCCAACGGCTTTGCGTTTCTGGCACATTTTCCAAGTACTTCAAGATGCCGCCCTTTAGATGAAATACGTCCTCAACGCCCTCGTGCTTGAGATACGACGTCGCTTTTTCACAGCGAATGCCACCGGTGCAGAACATGGCGACCTTTTTGCCCACAAATTCTGCGCGGTGTTCTTCGAACCACGCCGGAAAATCGCCAAAGCTCGCCGTCTTTGGATTGATCGCGCCTTCAAAGCTGCCGATCTCCACTTCGTAATCGTTGCGGGTATCAATGACGACCACATCCGGGTCAGCGATCAAATCATTCCAGTCCAACGGGTCAACATAGGTGCCGACTTCCGACGTCGGATCGACGCCCGGAACACCCAACGTCACGATCTCTTTTTTAAGCCGCACCTTCAGCCGATAGAACGGCATCGCTGGCGCAGATGATTCCTTATGCTCAAGCACGGCGCAGCCGGGCAGTGCACGGATATAGGCCATCGCCGCATCAATGCCCACACGTGACCCCGCAATCGTGCCGTTGATCCCCTCGCCCGCCAGCAACACAGTGCCTTTTAAGCCTTGTTCAGACAGGGCCGCCAACAACGGCGCACGCAGCGCGGATGGATCGGTAAAGCGGGTAAAATGATAAAATGCTGAGACAACAATATCGGTCACGACATCACGCTTTGTACCTATGCGCCATCGCGACAATCCGTTCTGCTGCCGCGACCGCTGCCGTATGATCTTGCGAGAAGTTCAGTCGCACGCTTGCTGGCGTATGTGGGCTGAATTCCGTCCCAGGCGTAACGATGACACCCGCCTGCAGGCGCAACAAACGCACGAAGTCATGCACATCCACATCCAGTTCGGGCAGTTTCGGAAACAAATAGCTGCCCGCTTGCGGCACCCGGGTTTCGAGGCCAGCCCCATGGAAGATGCGGATCAGATCATCGCGAATGGCCTGATGCAGCACGACGCGTTCCGCCATCCAGCCGTCAGGCTCATTGAACCACGTGCGCAACACCGCTTGATTATAGCCCGCAGCCCTGAGCGAGACGATGGCCTGTAGTTTTTCCATACGCTCAATCAGGTGCGGCGCGCCGAAGGCGACGCCCAAGCGATAGCCGCTGAGCGATTCCGTTTTTGATGGCCCCATGATCGTAATGGTATTGTCGGGCCGATCACTGACAGCGCGATAATGCACGTACGGTACCCCCTCATACAGCAGCCGAGAATATAACTGATCAACGATCACCGTCGCATCGAATTCGGCCGCCAGCGCCGCGATCTCGTCAATTTCGTCGGCGGCATAAACAGCGCCGGTCGGGTTGTTGGGATTCGAGAACAAAAACACCTTAGCACCGGCATCGAAGGCGCCGCGTAACTCGCCCAAGTTTAAGCCGGCGTTTTGATCGTTGTTGATATAATTCAACTGCACAGGCGCGATCTCGCCCCCGAAGAACTGCACGAGTTTTCGGTTCGCGAAATAGTCCGGCTGCACGATCGCCACTTTGTCGCCATCCGTCACCGTCGCGGCGACGGCGAGAAACAGCGCCCCTTGCGTGCCCGTGGTTACGATCAGCCCGTCTTCGGCGGAAACCGGCGCGCCGGTGAAGGCCTCCAGTTTGGCCGCAAGCGCTGTGCGAATATCCGAAGCGCCTCGGTACTCCGTATAAGCCTGCTTGCCGCCGACCTTAACACCTGCCGTAAACGCCTCAAACGAGCCCGGCGTGGGTGCAAACGCATCCACATCGCCGTGCGAAAAATCCACAGGCGTGCCCGCCATGACATCGCCTCGCATTAAAGTCTCAATATTACCGGTTTTTTGTCGCGTTTCCTGGCCCGGGGCATTGTCGGTCGCAAGGGCTTTATATTTTTCTTCAATCGAGGTCATGTGGCACTCATTTTGATAAAAGGAAAGACCGGCGCATACTCGCTTTTTTTAGCGGAAAGGTCAGTATGTATTTACCGCCCATCGCGAATCCGCGACTCTAAAGACACCATTTATCAGACATAATAGCACTTGTAGAGTTGGTAACGAAAACAACGCCGAATGGATAGGTCCAAGATGGAATCCCGCTTTTTCTCCTATGGTGACATTCTCTTTCAAGAGGGGGATAAGCCGAGCGCTGCCTACATCATCAAAGAGGGTAAAATCATGCTCTCCAAGAAAACCCGCCATGGCATGAGTAAAGAAATCGCCGTGATTGAGGCCGGCAATATCATCGGCGAAGTATCTTTGATCACAAATTCACCCCATTCCGTGACGGCCGTCGCACACGGAGACGGCCAAGCAATGATTTTGGCGCGAGAAGACTTCGACGAACGACTTGCACGCACGGATAAAGTTATCACGATGATCCTGCAATCTGTGATTCGCCGCCTTAAATCAACTTACTAAGGTCGATCAGCGCAACGTGACCTACGCCATTGAATGAGGCGGCCCGCATACTCTAACATCTAGATACGTCATCCATTGCGGCAGTTCTGCCGAAATATTTTCATCGAAAGGTCACCATCATGAGAGGCGCGGACTTACTCGCACAATCGTTGTCGAACGCCGGGGTCGATGTGATCTTTTCGTTGTCCGGAAATCAGATCATGCCGCTGTATGACGCGTGCATCGATGTCGGCATCCGCATCATCCATACCCGCCATGAAGGCGCCGCCGTCTATATGGCCGAAGCCTATGCGCAGCTGACCGGCGGCATCGGCGTCGCCCTGATCACGGCTGCGCCCGGTTTCGCCAGCGGCCTGGGCCCGCTGTTCATGGCGACCGCTGCCGAAAACCCGATTTTATTGCTGAGCGGCGATTCACCCGTTACCCAAGACGGCAAAGGTGCGTTTCAGGAATTCGATCAAATCAGCGTGTCGGCACCGCTGACCAAGTTCGCTAAGCGTGTGATGGCCGCCGAAGACCTGGGCCAAGACACCATCCAAGCGATCCGCACGGCGCTTGCGGGGCGGCCTGGTCCTGTCCACTTAGCGCTCCCCTTTGACGTGTTGAACAATGACGCAGGCGATGCGACTGCACCGGATGCGGCGGCCTTCCAGCCGTCAACGGTGGCGCCTAAGGCCGATGTCATATCCACAATCATTGATGCCCTTGAGGGCGCTGAACGCCCGCTTATTTTGGTAGGGCCGTCGCAAAATGCATCGCGCGCCGGCAGCACCCACACACAGCTTGCCGACGCACTCGATACGCCGGTGATCCCCATGGAAAGCCCGCGTGGCCTTAATGATCCAAGCCTCGGCAACCTAGCTGCGGCCATTGCCAATGCCGATGTGATTGTCAGCTTGGGCAAAGACATCGACTTCACCACCGGATTTGGCAAAGCCCCAAAAATCTCTGCCGAGTGCGCGTTTTATATGATCGATCCCGACCCGAAATTCTTAAACCGTGCAGAAGCCGCAATGGGCTCTCGCATGAAACTGCAGGCTTGCGCTGATACGCGTGTGGCTAGAGACATGTTGGTCGAAGCCGGTGCGGCTGGCTCGGCTCACGCCGCCTGGCGTGATGAGGTCGCGGCGTTCCTGGCTTCGCGCCCGACATTGCCGAAAGATGCGACAAAGACACCGATGCATCCAGCGGTGCTTTGCGGCGCCCTTCAAAAAGTTCTGGATGGCGCCGATGATCCGATCTTGATTATCGACGGCGGTGAATTTGGGCAGTGGGCACAGGCTTTCCTGTCGGCACCGACCCGCATGATCAACGGGCCTTCCGGTGCCATCGGCGGCTGTCTATGTTATGCGTTCGCAGCAAAAATCGCGCGTCCCGACGCGACCGTAGTCGTGGTCATGGGCGACGGCACCGTAGGCTTCCATTTTGCCGAGTTCGAGACCGCGCATAGATACGCCACAGACTTCATCGCCGTCGTCGGGCATGACGCGCGCTGGAATGCGGAATATCAAATTCAAGCCCGTGACTTCGGACCGGACCGCATCTTTGAGACCGAGTTAAACCCGACGCGCTATGATCAAGCCGCCATGGGGTTTGGCTGTCACGGCGAATACGTGACCGACCCGACAGACTTGGATGCGGCCTTAGCCCGCGCCGAGAAAAGCAGTCTTCCGACATGCTTCGTCGCACGGATCGAGGGGCTCCCGGCGCCGTCGGGCAGCGGACATTGAGGGCGCGTACACAGACATCAGCAAGGGCGCATGATCAACTTCAATCGACAGCCATAAAGAAGGATACGCGGACATGACAAAAATCAGCATTCAATTTTCAAGGTTCTCCGCGTTCTACAGCCCGATCATCGCCACTATGGGCGGCGGCTTTTTGAAAGACGAAGGGCTTGATCACGAATGGTCCAATGCCGCCGTCGGCACATCGGCCGTGGACGCACTCGTCGACGGATCCGCGCATGTGGTTCAATCCGCGCCGTCGCAGGGGTTTCTCGCCTTGGAAAAAGGCAACGTTCCACCGGAAGTACATTTTGCTCAGGTCAACGAAATGGACGGCTTCTTTTTGGCGTCTCAAGACGCAGACCCTGCATTCACCTGGGACAAGTTGAACGGCGCTCGCATTATCGTCGATCAAACCAGCGTACAGCCACTGTCGATGTTCAAGTACGCATGCTTTAAGCAGGGGTTGGGTTTTGACCAACTGAAAATCGTCGATGCAGGCAGCGGCGCCGCGATGATCAACGCCTTCAAAGACGGCAAGGGCGACTATATCCACTTGCAGGGTCCGGCCCCGCAGCAGCTTGAATATGATGGTGCCGGCTACATCGTTGCCCCGGTCGGCACGGCCATCGGGCCGTGCGCTTTTTCATCGCTGGCGGCGACTCCAGCATGGCTCGAAACAGACATGGCAAAAGCCTTTACCCGCGCCTACGCCAAGGCGCGCACTTGGTTGATTTCCACCGACTCAGAAGAGGTTGCACACAGCCTTGAAGGCTATTTCCCGGATGTTCACCGCTCGGTTTTAGCGTCCACCATTGCGTACTATCAAAAACTCGGTAATTGGACACCGCATATCGAGATCACAAGACCGGCCTACGAAGTCGCGCTCGACGTTTTTGAGCATGCCGGTCGCATCACCAAGCGCCATGCCTACGAAGACGTGATCGCCGCACCGCCGATTTAAACGGCGTGAGACGCAGAGAAAATGCGGGCGTGAATTCGGTTCGTGAGCAAGAAGGTTATTTCAAGTGCCGCACACAACGAAAGCCAATGTACACGACGGCCATATCGCGCGGCTTTGTTGCGCGGTCATCCGCGCGCATTCGAAATGCGCCATACCACCAAGAGCCGCCACGTGTGCGTTTTTCGACATCGCCGCCATCATCAGTCCATTCCCAAACGTTCGCGCCCATATCGAACAATCCGTTTACGCCGACCTTTGTTTTGCCAACGGGCGCAGGACCGGTGCCGCGGTTTAATCGCGCGCTGTAGTCGATCGCCGGTGTCGGTCCACAGTCCTCTAAGCAATTTGCGCCGACGGGCGATGTACCCGTGGGGTATTCGTAAGTTTGACCGGTTTGGAACGGCGCCGGCGGATCAGGTCGCATTTCGGTGAAAGCCGCTTTCGCCCATTCTTGATCCGTCGGCAGTCTTTTACCCGCCCATGCACAATATGCGGCCGCTTCGTCGTAGGTGACGTGAACGGCAGGTTCATCGTCGTCCGCAGGCGTGCCGAACGGCGATGACCAGGTCCAACCGGGCTTTTGCGTCCAGCCGGATTCGTACACCAGTCCCCCGCCGCGCTCCTCGGCTTGGCTCACGAAACCCGTCTGCTGAACGAAAGTACGAAACTGGCCGACCGACACTTCTGTTCGATCTATGGCGAAGGTGCCGAGCACCTGCATGTCATCGGCGTGCGCGACCGGAACAAGCAACGCAATAAGTGCGAGCACGACAAATAACCGTTTTAATGAAACGTTGGCCATTGAGCGCCCAATTGATTCTGTCTGCATGACATCCCTCATGCGAGAGATATTGTAACGCCGCACCGACTTGCCAAGATTATTTTGCAGTCTGTCGATTGGCGAATGCCAAAATCAGGAACGACGCCGCGATAAACACCAATGCCAAGGGCGATTTTAGCAAAAACCACGGGTCACTGCCGGACGCGGAAAATCCGCCCCGAATATATTCTTCCAAGCGCGGCGATAGCAAAAAGCCGATGACGAACGGCAAGATCGAGATATCCAGGCGCTTGAGCGCATACCCGATAAAGCCGAAGAACATGACAATCCAAATGGCAATAAAGCCGCCATCCTGTGCATAGACGGCAGTCAACGTGATCAGCAACACGATGGGCAACATGATTGATTTGGGCACCCGCACCAAAACCCCGAGCGAGCGCAGGAACATGCCGCCGACGGTCCAATTGAAGATATTAGCGAGCACCATCAGCGAGAACATGGCAAACGCGACGACCAAGTCCTTGTTGATGATCGTGCCGTAATCTTCGATCACTTTGATCTCGGTAAAACGAAACACCTGCGGGCCCAATGTGAAATCGCCCACGGATTCAACAGCGAGAATGATAAAAACGGCAGCAAAGTTGCCCGGAATACCCAAGCTCATCACCGGGATCAGGTTGGCGCCCGAAACGGCGGAGTTTGCGGCTTCGGTGGCCGCGACGCCTTCAGGAATGCCGGTGCCGAATTTCTCCGGCGTTTTGGAGAACCGCTTCGCCGCATCGTAACCGAGCGTCGCCGCCAGTGTCGTGCCGATACCGGGCAGCGCACCAATAGCCGTACCGATCAGTGCGGAAATACCGATCCGCGGCAACAACTTGCGCTTCTCGGCCCACCCGAAGGAATTGTCGCCAAGCGGCGCCATGGCGGTGATTGGAATTTTTTTTATACGATCGCGCGCCGCCTCTTCGATGCCGATGAAAACCTCACCGATGATGAGGACGCCAAGAATGGCCGATGAGATCGGCAAGCCGTTGCCAAGTTCCGTGATGCCCATTGTCATGCGCGGCCCGTTCCCCGACAGTGTAGAGCCGACCAGCGCGAGCAGCATCCCCAAAACACCGACCATGAAGCCTTTCATCGGTGATGACCCGGAGACCGCCGCCATGAATGAGAGCGAAAGAATAATTAGAGCGCCTTTTTCAGGCAGGTCCAAAATGGCTTCAATCATTACCGCCAGCACGGGGGCTGCGATGAACAGCACTATATCGCTCAGTGTATCGCCGCAGACCGAACTGAAGTGTGCGACCTTCAGCGCTTTCGGACCTTGCCCGTTCAAGGTCATCGGGTGCCCGTCGAGCGTCGTCAAATAGGCATCGGGCGTGCCGGGTGTATTGAACAGAATAGCCGGCACCGCACCGCCGACCGTGGCCCCTTTCATAATGCCGATCAAAAACCCCAAGATCGGCAATAACGCATCGTTACTGACGCCGAACACCCAAATCAAAACAGGCAGTGACAACGCCATCGCAAACGGGCCGTTAAGGCCCGGCGTCGCACCGACGGCGATGCCGACGATCAGGCCGACAAAGACCATAACCACAGGCACCCAGTCGAACAGGCCGTCTGCCGTAAAGAAAACGTCCGTAACACCACGAATAACGTATTCGAAAACAAGTTCCATGCGGACAGCGCGCCTTAGTAATCAGCGTTGGGTGGAAGCAAAACGTTTTTAAGCAACAGATCGAAGATCAAGATCGCGACGGTCAGGGTAATCAAAACCGAAAGCACACTCGCCCAGCGAATGCGGCCTTCCGTCCAGGCAATAAGCGTGATCGTCATGACAAAGCCGCCGACCACATAGCCGATAAACTTGTAGGGCGCAGTGTCTGACAATGCGCGATACGACGCATCAAGCCAGCCGAAGGTATTCAGTGCGGCCACCGTCAACGGGCCAAGCCAGTACATGATCGCGAGGCTAATCGCCATGATGACCATGAAGGCGCCCAGAAATTTGAAATTATCGGACGTCAGTTCACCCGTCGCCGGGACGGCATTCCCCTGCCAGCTTCGATAAAATGACAAACCAAGATGAAGCACGCTGAGAACCAGCAGAAAAAGAGCTAAAATTATTGGAAAAAACGCGTCGCCCGGCTCTTCACGACCGATCGCGTTGACGAAAAAAAAGCCGGTTGGAATGTCGGCGGGAAACCATACGAATAGGGCCAGCAATGCGCCGGCAAGAACAACGACGCCGAACCCGATATCCCACGGGTCCGGCGCCGAACATTTTGACGTCTGGTTCAATGGAAACCTATTGAACGAGTTTAACGAGTTCTTTGTTGGCAGCGAGGTTGGTTTCCAACTGCGCCTTCAACTCGGCACCCGACATGAACAGTGGGCCTGGCGGGTATTGCTTAGTTACAAACTTAGCCGTTTTCGACTCTGGATTTTTCAAGACCATGTGTACGGCATCCGTGATCGCTTTGGCAGCTGCCGGATCCATCCCTTTTGGACCTGCGAGCAGGAATTGGAAACCGAGCCCAGTGTCCAAAACGCCCCGCTCGATCAGCGTTTGCGTATCAGGTGCCTGCACCAAACGTGTCGGCTCGGCAGATGCCAAGATCACCAACTCACCCGCAGCAACGAGTGGGCCTTGCACGCCACCGCCCCAACCGACGTTGGCATCTTGTGCGACCAACGCGTTGATCGCCGATTTGCCGCCTTTACCACGCAGGTGGTTGACGGTGATGCCATAATGCCGCGCGACGACTTCGGCGCCCGCTTGCACTTGGTTGCCCCAGTTCGCCCAGACGATCTTGGTGCCGGACTTCGCTGCGTTGACCATATCGTCGAGAGTTTTCCAGCCGCTGTCAGTACGGGCCAAAATCGCCATTTGCGAACCCGCCGTCATGGTCAGATAGGTAAAGTCATCGATGTTGATGTTTTTACCGGCTGGAAAATCGAACGTTGTGTTGATCGCAAGACCCACGGTTTGGCCATCGGCAGGCGCGTCTTTGAGCTGCGCTGCCATCACGCGGCCACCGCCACCGGCTTTGTTTTCCGGCACAATCCGCCAGCCTTTAAGGGCTTCGAGTTCTTCAGCCAATGCACGCGCTTGCGTGTCGGTGCCGCCGCCGGCACCAAAGCCGATCCAAAACTTGATCGGGCCTTTCGGCGCCCAATCGGCGTGCGCAGGACCGGCGAATAGCGCCAGGGCTGCGATGGCAAATAATAGTCTTTTCATGTTCTCAACTCCTCTGCTTTGATTTTGTGATTGTTATATTCGTTATGGAACTGGTTTTTTCGGCCTAATCAGGGCCGAACTCCTCGGTAATTTCGATGGGTCTATGACCCGGCGGCAACTGATAACGTTGAAACAAAAGCGGCGTGTCTTGGAACGAATAATCTTTGATATCCCAGATCAGCCCCGTTGTTTTCTGCGGCAGCATGAGGTGCTCGCATGCATGGTCATCCAGGCTATGGCAGAAAACGCTATGCTCCATCCGAATGGTCGGTAGATTAAACCGCTCGATCAGCATGCGGTGCAAAGACGACCCATTCAGCTCCTCTGTCGGAATAGTCAGATATTCTTGTCCGTGTTCGTACG
>CAXBEV010000008.1:0-159008 GCA_963974935.1 uncultured Rhodospirillales bacterium
GCGAGCTGACGGTCTGTTTATACGCAAAAAGCGACCATCTTTTAACGACTCACATCCATCATCTCGCTGAACAACACTCGACCATATAATTGGTGCGCCCGGCAGGATTTGAACCTGCGACCCCAGGATTAGGAATCCTGTGCTCTATCCGACTGAGCTACGGGCGCCCAAGGTGTGCCAAAGCGTTCACGTCTTGATGCCTACACCACACGTTTTGTTGCGGCAAGGTGCGTCAGAATGCGAACAGGGTCAACGGTACAGACACATTCAACATCAGCGTTTCCGAGCCGGGGTTTTGCTCATCAAGGTGCGCGTTGGATGAATGCGTGAAAGCGAGGCCGAGCCGGGATTTGTCTTTAAAGCGATACGCGACCTCGAGCCTGGAGCGAAAAATCAGCGGATAGCCAAGATCAAGTTTCTCCGTACCGCCACGCCACCACGTCGCGGCCAAGGACGGCTGCACGATCCAGTTGTCGCCGACCTGCAGATCGACCAGCAAGCCTGCACCCAAAAACGTCATGCCGTTGGTCACGTAGGACGCATGCAAAAACGGTTTGAACCAGCCGAGCTGCGTATCGTCATGGTATTCGAGGGAGAATTCAGGCGCGGCATCTTTGTCGGCTTTGATGTCGAACCAGCCCGCCGAATACGTCACATAGGCCGTATCTTTGGCGAGACTGAACAGGCTCTCCGCCGCCGTCGCCGGCAACGAAATCGTCATCATAGCCGTAAATATAAGTGCGCGCGCGGCGACCATTCGGGCCTGTCCCCCATCTGAGGAACACCTTAGATAGCGCCGAATCGGTAATCAATTCGAACCTGGAGCTATTTATTAAGTGTTTGATTAAAAGCGTTCTTTAAGGCTTTCGGTGGCCCGAACCAGATGCGATCTGATGCCCGGTTCCATCGCAGAGTGCCCTGCTTCGGCAACGATTCGATAATCGATCTCGGGCCATGCCTGCACCAGCGCATCCGCGGTGCTGATCGGGCAGACCATATCGTAGCGTCCTTGTACGACCACACACGGCATACCGCGCAACTTGGCAACGCTGTCGAGGATCTCGGTATCGCCGATAAAAACATCGTTCACGAAGAAATGTGCTTCGATCCGAGCCAGCGATAACGCGCCCGATGATGCCTGCGGCGGCGCCTCGCTAAACGTCGCCAGCAAGTTGGAGCACGAGGTCTCGTAGCCGGCCCAGTGCGCAGCGGCGGGCAAATGCACCTCGCTCGCCGAATCAGTCAAGCGGCGGTGATAGGCCGCTAAAAGATCATCCCGTTCATTTTCAGGAATGAATTCCGAAAACCGTCGCCAGGCTTCCGGGAAGACTTTGCGCATCCCATACAAGAACCACTCGAGCTCGGCGTTCGAGCCCAGGAAGATTCCGCGCAAGACCAAACCCAAACATTGCGCGGTGTGGCGGATCGCATAGACCAACGCCAAGGTCGAACCCCACGAGCCACCGAACACCATCCATTTTTCGATATTTAAATGTGCGCGCAGCGCTTCGACGTCGCTGACCAAATGATCGGTGGTATTGGCGACGACCGACGCGAACGGCCTGGAACGTCCAGAGCCCCGCTGATCAAACACAACGATCCGGTAAAATGCCGGGTCAAAAAATCGACGGTGCGCAGGGTTCGATCCGGCCCCGGGTCCACCGTGAAAAAACACCACGGGCGTGCCGTGCGGATTGCCCGATTGCTCATAATAAAGTCGGTGGCCATCGCCGACGTCGAGCGTGCCACGATCATACGGTTCGATCTTCGGATAAAGATCCATGTGTCGGGGTATCGTATCCATCACCGCACTTTAACAACGCCCGAGCCGGGGCGCAAAAAATATGTAAGGCCGATCAGCGGACGGGATACGACCCAGCGCGACCCAGGCGGAGCGCCTCGGTCACGTCGATATATTCGAAATCATCTGGTTTCAGCACACCATGTCGCACGGCAAAATCGATGATCACCAGGGCGGCATTGAACTTGAAATCATCGGTTTCACGGATGCGTGTCAAAACACCTTCAATCGGCCACAGATAAAAAGCATCGACCTCGCCGTCCGTCGGCACGGGCACAAATTCCTCCGGCAACACGATGTCATAGTTGAACAACACGTCGTGGCGCACACCTTCCGAACGCTCCGTCAGATACGAGATCGTGCCGACGGGCACTGCGCTTTTAGCAAGCTCTGCTGACATCCCCGCTTCTTCGGCGCATTCCTTGATCAGGTTGTCGCGCACCGAAACCCCCACAGGCAAACCACCAGCCACAACTTGATCGAGCTTGCCCGGTCCGGTCGGCTTTTGCATCGAGCGCTTACCGATCCACATATGCATCCGGCCGTCTTTGACGACGACGCCGTTCAGATGCACGCCGTAGCCCATGGTACCCAGCAGCGGCACGGCGGCACGCTCGATGGTCAACAGCGGTGGCGCGTAAAAGCTTTCCGAGACCGGATAGTGTTCGTTGCGCCAACCTTTGATCCGACCGTCGTCACGAAACTGAATCAGAATTTCCTCGACAGCGCGGGTGCGCGTGTCCGGCGTCGCCAATCGCGGATTTAGGCTGAGCCCTTTATCATCTGCGGCAAATACGTCTGAGAAGGTCGCCAGTTGTGACGCAACATCGTGAGTCACCTGCCCAACGGCAAACTCGTCAACTCGGAACGGCTGATATCGTGCCGGAGTAAATGCGGCGCACGCTTGAATCCGATCACGCAGACTCATGAGGGAATATCTGCAGCCGCCTTTTCCGATGTCAGCACTTTTTCGACCAGCCATTGACCGCGCAAGTCGTTGGCAAGCCGCCATGCGGTGTCCGCATCGGCGCCGGCCAACTGCAGATCAATGTGCATTAACTCGCCGTTTGCGCCGGCGCGTTCCGCATGCACATAGCTTGGCGTGATGGCGCGCTTGGTGAACGGCTCCAACACGCGGCTCAGCGTATGCGGATCGGTGGCCGCAACCACGGAAAAACACGCCGTGAATAACACGGTTTGTGGATCGATTTGCTTAGAGGGATGCGGGGCGTGTCCGGTATCGCCCAATAGGGAAGTCATAATCTTGTCCTTCGATAGCTTAAACGGTGAATGCGCAAACGCGCTTCCCGGCGACCTCAGAGGGTCACCGGGTCTGTAATTCGACCGAATACAACTATCGAAAAAATATGTTCCATGCTCGGACCATAAGGCGATTTCGGCCCGATGGTCAAGGATTGCCGCAGTTGTTTAGCCGTTTGCAGCCCGGCGCTGGCGGTCATCGCGGGACGGTTTCACATAGGCGCGCGCGCAGTGGGTTTCACAGTACGGACGCCCTTCGGCGGCACCGTCACCGCAGAAATGGAAGTTGTCCGTCGCCGGATCGCCAATCGGCCATACGCACATGCCCGGACGAAGCTGCGCCATCGAGACGACATTGGTCTTTTTCTCGGGCTTCGGCTTGATCGGAGAACCACGCTTCGGCAGCCCCAAACGGTGCACTTTGCCGACCACAGCGTTTTTGGTGATCCCAAGGCGGTTGCCGATTTCGCTGGTCGTCAGCCCCTCGTTCCAAAGCGCGATCAACGATTTGATGTGTTCGGGTGTCCACTCGAAAGACATAAGCGTTCTCCTCGGTGTGCCTTTGCGGCACAAAATTGCCCTGATTACGTCAGACTATGCGCCCAACAATCCCTCAGAACACACCATATTTTGTTTTTTAACCGGGCGCAATCGCCAGATGTGGATAACTATACAATATTTAGTGGTTGACATAAAAAAAGCCATTTTCATCTTCGCATCTGCAAGATGTTGGCGGGATGGGGGTCACGCGGATATAATGCCGAGACCTACAGCGTGAGCGTGACATCGGAGGGACAGTAACATGGTCGACAAAAAGCCCGGCTTGGACGATTGGCGCGCCGCCGCCGAAAAAGACCTTAAGGGCGAAAGCGTCGACGCGCTGACCTGGCAGACGCCGGAAGGCATCGCCGTCAAACCGCTGTACACCGCCGCCGACCTGGAAGGTCTTGAGCATATTGAAACACTGCCGGGCTTCGCGCCTTTCCTGCGTGGGCCGCGCGCCACCATGTATGCCAATCGGCCTTGGACGATCCGCCAATATGCCGGCTTTTCGACCGCTGAAGACTCCAACAAATTTTACCGGGAAAACCTCGCGGCCGGCCAAAAGGGCCTTTCCGTCGCATTCGACCTTGCGACCCACCGAGGTTACGATTCCGATCACCCGCGGGTCGTCGGTGATGTTGGCAAAGCCGGCGTCGCCATCGACAGCGTTGAAGATATGAAATTACTTTTCGACGGCATCCCGTTGGATGAAATGTCGGTGTCGATGACCATGAACGGCGCGGTGTTGCCGGTGCTGGCGGGCTACATCGTCGCCGCCGAAGAACAAGGGGTGAGCGCCGACAAACTGTCCGGAACCATCCAGAACGATATTCTCAAAGAATTCATGGTGCGCAATACTTATATATATCCGCCCGAGCCCTCGATGCGGATCGTCGCCGACATTATCGCCTACACCGCGGAACATATGCCGCGCTTCAACTCGATTTCGATCTCCGGCTATCACATGCAAGAAGCCGGCGCGACGTGCGTGCAGGAACTTGCCTACACGTTGGCTGACGGCGTCCAGTACGTCCGCGCCGCCGTGGCCAACGGGCTGAATGTCGATAAGTTCGCGCCGCGTTTGTCGTTTTTCTTTTGTATTGGCATGAACTTTTTCATGGAGGTCGCAAAGCTCCGCGCCGCCCGTCTGCTGTGGGCGGAATTGATGCAGGAATTCAAGCCGACCGATCCGCGCTCGTCGATGCTGCGCACGCACTGCCAAACGTCCGGCGTCTCGTTGACCGAGAAAGATCCGTATAACAATGTGGTGCGCACCACCATCGAAGCGATGGCAGCCGTCATGGGCGGCACCCAGTCATTGCACACCAACGCGATGGACGAAGCCATCGGCCTCCCGACCCGCACCTCGGCTAGAATCGCGCGCAACACGCAGCTGATCATCGCCGAAGAAACCGGCATCCCGGCCGTGATCGACCCCATGGGGGGCAGCTATTATATCGAAAGCCTGACCGCTTCGATGGTCGCCGAAGCTAAAAAACTGATCGCAGAAGTGGAAGAGATGGGCGGTATGACCAAAGCCGTCGCCGCTGGCCTGCCGAAGCTTCGGATCGAAGAAGCGGCTGCGCGCAAACAGGCGCGCGTGGACCGGAGCGAAGAAGTCGTCGTCGGCGTCAACAAATACAAACGCGACGTCGAAGATGAGATCGACGTGCTCGACATCGACAACGACAAGGTCCGTGAAGGCCAAATCGCACGCCTGAAAAAGACCCGCGACAATCGCGACCAGGCCGCCTGCGATGCGGCTTTGGCCGCCCTGACCGACGCCGCCCAATCCGGCAAAGGCAACCTACTGGCGCTTGCCGTCGACGCGAGCCGCGCACGCGCTACCGTGGGTGAAATATCCGATGCGTTGGAAAGTGAATTCACACGATATCGTGCTGAAGTGAAATCGATTTCCGGCGTCTATGGCAGCGCCTATGACGGTGACGAAGCGTTCAAAAAAATCCGCGA
This sequence comes from uncultured Rhodospirillales bacterium, assembly GCA_963974935.1. Taxonomy (GTDB): domain Bacteria; phylum Pseudomonadota; class Alphaproteobacteria; order Rhodospirillales; family Casp-alpha2; genus UBA4479. Next base: position 5,576 of record CAXBEV010000008.1, read on the forward strand.
CGGCGTCGCAGCCTTCGCCGAAACTGAAGGCCGTCGCCCGCGCATGCTGGTCGTCAAAATGGGCCAGGACGGTCATGATCGAGGCGCCAAGATTATCGCCACCGCATTCGCCGACATCGGCTTTGACGTCGACGTCGGCCCGTTGTTCCAAACACCTGAAGAAGCGGCTTTGGAAGCCATTGAAAACGACGTCCATGTGATCGGGATTTCGAGTCAGGCCGCAGGCCACAAAACATTGGTGCCGGCACTCATTGACGCACTCAAAGAGCAAGGCGCCGATGACATTATGGTGGTGTGCGGCGGCGTGATCCCGCAACAGGATTATCAGTTCCTGTACGACAAAGGCGTCACCGCGATCTACGGCCCGGGCACCAACATTCCCACCGCCGCTGCCGAAATCCTGCACCACTTGTCCGACAAACGCGAAGCGGCAGAATAAGCCCCCTCACCTAACCTCTCCCCCCATACTGGGGGAGAGGAATAAGCTAGACCTCGAAATCAGACGCCAGCGTCACTGGGCTAAGCCCCGCGCGCCAGGCTGTTTTTGAGCGCGCGCGTTCAGTACGGGTGCGGTCTTCGCGGGCCAGGCGCACAGGTTCGGCGAGCAAGCAGCCGGCGACGGCGTCCAAACCGTCATCGCGCCCCGATACGTCCGGGCGCCATTCGCGCATTTCGGTGACGAACGGGCTGGCCAAGGCACAGCGCGAGGCATGCAGACGGCCCGCCGCCAACACAGCATCGAAGGCTTCAAGAATACGATCAACCTTGTTGCGGCTAGACGTATGTTCGATCACGGCGCAGGCGAGACTGGCACGGTTCAACTCGCGCCGAAACAGACCCGGCAAAAACTTACCGACACCGTTGGTCTCAATACTGACCGCGGGAACAAAATGACGCCGCGCAAAGGCGACGGCTTGGCGGCAGAGTTGGGTGGCCTCGTCAATTTCATCGGCAAGCCCCGGTCGAAATGACAGATAATCAACCCCGTGCAACCAGTAATCGCCATCCGCATCCGTAAACACGGCGGCAATCACGCAACCGTCACCGGCCGGACGCCCCCGCGTATCCGGGCGCCCAAAGCTCGGGTCCCAAAAGCACGATGCCGAAACCAAACGCTTGCCACCCAAGGTCAAGATCGGCTCGCCATTGCCTTCACGGTATTCAAGCTCGTGGTCGTATGGCTTGAGGCGATCGGGGTCGAGCCTGGAGTCAATCACGTTGGCGGGTTCAAGCAGCATTTGACTTTGAAATTTTGCTGGACCGGCGCGGCGACGGATCGCCTCGATACGAGACCGTGGAAATCGCGCCGGCCAGCGGCTTTCACCGGCACTGTCATAGATCGGCAACACCAGGCGCTTGAAGCCGTCCAGATACGGACGCTCTTCCCCGGTCTCCGGGCGGCAGGTGTCGGCGTAGATCGAATGATAAGTGTGCGGCGTGCCGACATATAATGTGAGACCGCCCGGCACCAACACGAAATCGATCTCGTCTAACCGCGCGCGGAGGTCGATCCGCTTGCCGGGCGTATCGCAACTGTTCGGCACTTCGACGTCGTCACAAATCACCACGTCGGCGCGCGACCCGGTGACGTTGGCACCGATGCCTTTGGCGAGCATCGACGGGTCACGGTGTTCGCGGGCCCGGGTCACGGTGAAGCGGTCCGATGCCCATTCGTCGGCGGCCTTTGGACGCAAGCTGGGCGTCAGCGGATGGCGTTCCAAAATGCGCCGGACGTTGCGAACCATCTTCGTTGCGAGTTGATGATCGGCGGCCAACACCAAAATTCGCAGTTCCGGATCACATGTTAAAAGCCATGCCGCGTATAAGCCGACCAACGTCGACTTCCCGGAGTTGCGGAACGCCATCAACAGTAAATTCCGTTCCGCCTCAGCGATATCTGCCGACAACCAGGATGCAATTTGAAAATGCAGATCCGGCGTCGTCATGCCCTGCACCTCATTCCAGGACGCCACAAAAACCGGGAACGGGCATGCACTCATGTTTCGATCTCCGTTTCTGATGGATTGTCGTTGTCGTCAATCGCGGCGCCGGCGTAAGCACTGTAAGCTGCCTCGGCCCGCGCACGAACGGCATCAAGCGCACCCTCAGTATCCGGTGGAGAAACGTCGTCCCCGAGCGCGCCTTGCAACTTTAAAAGCACTTCAATGTGTTGCAGCGCTGCCTTGCACGCAGCTTGGTGTTGTTGGAAGGCCCGCGCGTCTTCGGGGATATCTGCCCCAGCATGGGCCTGATACGTCTCGACCGCATCGATTAAAGCTTGTGGCAGGGCCGCGACCAGCACAGCCCGCCCGGCATCTACGGATGCCGGGCCTTTGCGTGAAGGCGTCATCGTACATTCCCGCCTTATGTTTTCTTTGGCATCATGTTGATCGCCTTGCCAGCGGTGCCAACGATGCTACTGACGATGCTGTTTTGCGTTTGCAACAAATTTTGCCGATTACGCGCACTTTGGTTTGCACGCAGGTTTTCGATGCCGAGTTCATTGAGGCCCTGATTGTCGGCGATTTGCTCGTCGGTGCGCGCCGCAATACCATCGACGACACTCGCCGCAGACCCGCTTGCTGAGCCGACGCCACGCGCGCCAAACCCGGCACGCGCCGACGCCTGTTCTTGTTTCTGTTTGTCGCGCTGTTGTTTTTCTTGAATGCGCTGCTGCGCGTTCTGCGCCTCAATTTGCCGATTCATCGCGGCGTTTTGCATTTTAATTTGTGCGCGTGCCTGAGCGCGTTGCTGTGCGATGCTGACGGCGGTTGTTACGGCCATAACGGCCAATTCCGTGCCCATTTTTCGTCTCCTATAATGCGTCCATAAAAAGAGTTAGCCGTTGGTGGAAATTTTTGTCGCCACCGCGAGCAATGTGAAAGGCAGCGGCACATCTTGGCGGATCGACCAAAGTGGTTCAGGCCCGACCGTTCGCCAACCCAAGGCGCGTACGGTTTTATCGCCAGTAAACGCCGGGGGTGGCTGGTCTAAAAGACCATCACCCAAGGTGCGGAACGGGACGTCGACATAGCCACGCCCGACATCAAGACGAAGCGCCGGCGTATCTTTGACCCGCAACGTGACCGAGATCGGGCGCACTTTGGCACCCAAACCACTGTTGATCGCGGACAAAACCGGGGGCATTGGCTCGATCACATGTTCGTAGCCGAGTCCGACTTCGAGGGACGAGGCGACAAACCCGAGATTGACCGTCCCCGACGCGACCACCGCATTATCGCGGGGCGCACTGTCGGCGAGCACCCGCACGGTATCGCCATTTAAATGATCAAAGCCGGTCCACGCGGTTTTAGCTGTCCCTGCCGTGTCGTCCAACGCACTATCCGTCGAAAGGGAGTCGTCAAACCGCTCGATCCGATAATCCGAACCTCGCCGCACAAGCACGAACGTCTCAGTACCGACGACGGCAACCGATAAGAAGGTGCCCTCTGTTTTCTGCAAAGACCACGCGTTGACGTTTTCAGCGCGATAGACGGTGAGCGTGCCCAACGTGCCGTCACCCATCACCACATGCAAAAGCCGGCGGGCATTGTCATAGTCTTGATCGACGGGCGCGATGATCAGGTGTTGTGCCGTGGTCGCAAGATCGGTGGCCTGATACGCCTGTTCCACATCGGCGAACAAAAATTCGCGAATGCCGCTACCGTCACGGGGCACAAAAATCGTCGCACCGTCTACGTCGCGAGGCGGCACCATACGATCTACAGACGAGCCGATCCGGGTTTGACGTCGCAGTTGCAGGTTCTCCGGAGTCAGCGGTTCGCCAGTAACCATCCATTCCGCACCCGACGTAAATACCTGCAAATGACGACCGGAAAATACCGCACGGACCGCGTTTACCTGGTCTGACAAGATCGCGAATTCGATGGATTCATCATCAAGACCTTCTCCCAGATCAAAATTGAAAAGGTCTGCGGATTTCGACAACCACAACCGGTTCGGCAAATCCCGTGAGCCGCCGATCATCAGGCGGTCTTGATGAAAGCAGATCGAGATCGGCCAACCGTGCAGCGCCGAGAATGACTGCTCTTCCCAATCCTTGGTCGCCGTGGTGCCGGCCAACGTTTCTTTGACGGTCGCTGTCGCAGACGTCGCACTGGCAACGGCGGTGATCAAAACCTCTTTATTTTCGATACGTATGCGCAGCCCCACATGCGCCGGATCGAAAGCGGCAGCGGAAGCGGTGAGTGTCACACTGCCGGTGGTCGCGCTCGGCATGATCGTGATCTCATCGTCGGCGAATTTATGGTGCGGCTGTTGAATGCGATCAAACGCCGGATCAGAGCCTTCCGCCGGCTTTTGCTCGTCGATGAAGGTCCAGGTGTTGATGCTCCAATCGGTGTGTGATGCGCGGGTGATCTTGCGTGGCGAAACATCCGGATGCACCACGAACAAGGTATCTGCACTTTGCACCCAATTGAGTTGCGAAATCTGAGCTAACGTCCATGGCGTGGCAAAGCCCGCGACCTGCACATTGTCTTGATAAACGTCAATACGCTGATCGGTGACCACCAGCAGATACACCTGCTCGGTATTAAACTCGAAAGCAATCAGCCGTCCGGCACCGAAGGCAGTGTCGATGTAACGAAGACCCGGGCGCCGCTCGACACCGCCGGTAGGATGAATGAACACATTGCGCAGCTTCGATGCGCCGTTGCCGTATGACCGCAAATCACCTCGACCCAACAGGCGAGGCGAAATCTCGCCTGCCGTGAAATTCGATTTATCTATATTTATTTGAACCATTAGCTGCGCACTCCCGTGAGTGAGAAGTTATCGATATACGTCGGCGATTCTTGCTGAGCATCGATCGACTTCGCCCGTTGGAATTCGTCACGGGCGTGCTTTTGCAAGGCCTCGGACCGGGTTGTTGAATCCGTCAGCGGAATACAGAACTCAGCCGACAGCCGGGCGATCAGTATTTGATCGAAGAACGGCGGAAACGTCGTCTCTTCTGGGCGAAAGATATAGGTCAACGTAACGTCGGGGACGTCTGTATGCAGCCGGCGTTCGGCAATGCGATAGTCGATGCCGCGACCGCGCGCACCGGTGCCCGCCGACAGGGCACGTAAAAAATCGCTGGGCAGCTGATACGCATAGGCAAAGTCTGCGAGCGGTTCCGCAACAAGACGCGGCAGCAGTATCTGGCCGGTCGCAAATGTCCACGGATGTGCCGAGATCAACGCATCACGGATCGGACCATAAAGGCTGGCCGCCACCTCCGCCTCGGCAGTGCCCTCTTCAAAAGACGCGATGCTGTCCGCGCCCAGTTTTATCAATGCGCGCGAACAGAGCGCGATGCCGGTAAGTGCCATCGGTTTAACTCCTGATTGAATGCTGGACATAAAAAATGCGGGCTAGGGCCCGCGGGTGGTCGGCGATGATGATCCCGAACGTTCAGCTGAGATCAGAATCCAAACCGAAGCCGAGATTTTGGCCATACGTTTTCGTCAGCCGTTCGGGCCCATCGTGGGCGAGGGCGAGGCGGAACGCATCGGTGGTCTTAGGGCCGATGTCGCCGTCGATCTTTAAAGGCGGCGTTACAGCGGCACCAGGATCAACGCGATTGGCCAGGCGCTTATTTTGCAGATCGTTCAGGCTCTCTTGCAACGTTGCTGCCGCCACCTTAGGCGCCGTGCTGCCGAACAATGGTTGTACGTATTTTTCGACAGTGTCTTTCAGGCCCGACGCGGAGCCGCCGTTGCGTTCCGCTTTGGCGAATTGCTGCATCTGGCCAAGTGCGAACGCGTCTTGTGCTTTGCTCGCGCCTTGCTTCGCGACCGTCCGGGTCAACGCGCCCCGTGTTTTAAGCCCCGGATCACCATCTATTTTAAGCCGTTCTCCCAACAACGAGAGCCCGGTTTGCAGCGCCATTACCGCTGGCGCCTTGCTGTTCTTTGCCGCCGCATCGGCTACACTCGCGGCAACGCGCCCCAGTGCCGTCTTCAGCACTTCGCCGGATGATGTCTTGGCGGGCTGGGGGTCGGCGGGAATTTCAGTTTTTGGCGTCGGCGTGATCATGCGCCCTGTCGCATCGTATTCAACGGCTTCCGTGGAATACGCAAGATCATAGAAATCCCGCCGCAAATCTTCGGCAGCTTTTTTGCGCGGGTCGTTCGACTTTAGCGCAAACGCATGATGGCCCAACTGCGTCGCCTCGTCCTCGGTCAGGATGTCGGGCGACTTCAGCAACATCGTGTCGAAATCATCATCGCTCTCGGTATCCACCGGCATCAAAGCATTGCGTACGGCGTTCGCGTCGTCGGGGTATGGGTCGGCTTGGCCTTCCCGTTGCATTGTTTTGCTTTGCGGTGCGACGTCATTTCGTGCCGGGGCCGGCGCATCTGATGGTTGATCGGCTGGCGCGGGCGGCGTTTTCGGATCGGGTCGTTCTTCATTATTTGACTCGTCGGTTTCCTCCGACCCAGTCAACGCGCGGCCCGCCGTTTCTGCCGTATCGCTGATGTATTCGCCAGCAGTGCTGATTGCCTCTGGAAGTGCCTCCGTTATATTATGCGAAATGAACAACTCCGTGGAATACGGATCGGTATCCTTGATCTCATTTGCCTTTTCGCCCATAGCATCGGATACGGCCTTGAGTGTATATGTTTCTGGGGGCAGACCTGCATCTTCGAAAACGCGCGTATGATATTCCACGGTATCAGCAAGGGTGACGTTGGCCTCGCCATGTTTGTCTAAGTTATCGGCGCGCACTTTTAAGTCTGCATTAGCAATATCCGTTTCAATTTTATCCAGTTCACGCTCTGTTAGCCGACGTCCGTGTGCGACTTCATTCGCGTCCTGTAAACGTTCACGTGCACCCTTGCCGTGGAGTTCATCACGCGCGACGGAGCCCGCAAGGGCACCATATGCCTTGCTTACCGTGGCAATTTCATCCCAATAGCCTCCGACATCACCGGCCTTGAGTTTGGCGGTTGCAGCGTTCAACGCGGCTTCATGTTGTTCACGCGTCAACGGTTTTGGATGACGCTGGGCAGCACTTGTCATTAAGTATTGATCCACCATTGGAACTCTCCTCTTGTCATTGGTTAGACATAAAAAAAGCGGACCAAATGGTCCGCCGTTGGAAACACCGTGAAAGCCGCAGCGTTATTCGGTGCAGTGTGGTAGAGCGTCCATCGCGACTGTTGTGTTTGATGCGGAGCGGCGCGCAGGGATCCAAGAACAAATGCGCCGATTGACGTTACGTCGGATGTTTTTCACATCGTCCAGCAACGCGCGGTCAAAGTGAATATTTACCTCGATTTCATTGGCGAACATGTAATGTAAGTCGCAGTGAGGCACCCTCACGCTTCCGATTTTTGAACAAAATACAAAATCGAACGTTGGGCCGAGATATATGGATTCACGATCATCTTGCATGAGTTCAAAGTAATGTGGGCAGATATCACCCGGTGCTTTTGCGTTGCATTCACCATCAGCATATTGCTTTTCCATTAATCCCTGTTGCCGCGTTTTTGCGGAGCCGGGTCGCGCATAGATAACGACACTTGTCGGCTCCTTCCGCATGGTGCGCGTGCCGGGATAGAAATACGTTTTTTGATCAAACATATGCATGTCTGGATACACCACTTTTAGGTACACACCGACACCATAGGTATTCTTGATGCGCGGCGTGGTCAGCGGCGCCATCATCGATGTGTGGATTAATTTATTGAGAAACCCATGCGGAATCTTGAAGGTGACATCCATAACTCGAAACGTCGCCGGTGCATCAGGCGCATGGGTGATCCTGATTTTTTTCGACACGCCCTGCACGCCGATCAAAAGGAAGAGCCCTAACACGATTAAATAACGCTTCTTCATACCACCTCCGGCACAACCATAACGAGGTTATGGAAGCTTTTGATCCTTTTTTTCACACCCAAGACCAAATGTATTCTGGCGCAAAATAGTGTTCCCGGCCTGAAGTTTCTTGTTTTGTGAATCTTTTGTTTATGCCGTCACACCCCAGAGAAAAAAGACGCTGACTTCGTCACAGTGGCTTTGGTCCTCTCTGCGCATCGCTGGTTTCGAGGCATCTCGGGATATGTTTCAATTTTGTCGGATATTGGTTTTCAGGTTTCAGGCATGAGCTGTGAGGTCACAGAAAGGCAGCGGAGCACCGTATCCATCCCTAACGGCTCCCGTTCTTCTTTCTAGATGACATTTCAATTGTCCTTTCATACATTAGTGTGATGAATAAGTTATTTCAGCTTAAGGTTGTTTGCCTGGATAAAGACTTTGCGAACGGGTGCTTTTTGCCACGAGTCGCGGATACAGAGTTCACGCTGAAATTAGGTCGCACTACACTCTTTTCATCGATACTAAAATTTTTTCTAGAGCGTGAAAAATTCTCGCCCAAAATCTCTCATAGACCATTCATGTAGACGTAATCTGAGAAAAGCTTTTAAAAATGAAGCCCAATTATGACCCATGAGAGTTGTGTTCTCGTTTTGCTGGCGAACGGCATTGTCATATCGCTCTGACCGACGATCATATGGGACCACATCTTCCAGTAACTTGGGGGCGAAAATTCGTTTTTTATCAAAAGTATCTCGCGTTGTAGCCCTTTGGTATTAGCTTGATTATCCTGGTGTTATTTTATATTCGGCCTCATTTCTAAAACTTCTATAGGTGGAAAATGTTAAATATTCGCGGCCCCCGGATAGGTAAAGGAATTGCAAACGGGTATCTGTACGTTGCCATTTTTGTGATGCCGTTCTTACTGCTGAGACTGGCAATTGGCGACCTTGATGCTCCGCGCAATCCCGAAAAAGTATGGATATCAACGACCTTTGAATTTTTTCTGGTCTACGGTGTGATCATCGCCATGGCAATCGGTTGCTATTTTGCCGTGCCAAAAGACGAAGGCGACGAACTGAAATGGGGCGCCCGAATGCGCGCAACGGGATTGCCGCTCGGAGGTGTCGCCCTCTTGATCTGGGCAAAGTTCTTCTCGTGATCAGATAACTCGGCACCCCACGAAATAAGTAACCGGCCTAAGCCGGCTGCTTCCATACCTTGATACCCTTTTCCACCGACCGCCCGACGACGTAACCACCGAGGCCGATCTTGATGAGGTCCCACATATCGGGGGGGACTTCTGCCGAGGGCGTGCCGAACAGCGGCACGACGATGTAGTTGTTGGCGATGATGGTGACGAACGTCAGCATCGTGACCGGGCGCCAATTGCGCTGTAACCAGCTTTCGCCGTTGGCCTCGGCGACGATGATTTGCGCAGCGGCCTCGATTTCCTTCATCTGTCCGTCGAGCACTTTTTGCTGTAACAGCGCCTTTATCCGGGCGGCTTGGTCCTTATCTTCGACGCTTTGGTCAACGATATCGAACAGGCCTTTCAGCAAAGGCCCGGCAATGGTTGCGAGTACTCCAATCATTGGTTGGCTCCTCAGTATCGCCATCGCTCGGCATTGGTGGGCTCGAGTTTTTGAACGCGTTCCTTGATTTCGCGTAGCCGCGGCCAAATCGTATCAAGCGCCTTTTCATGCTCAGCGATGTCTTGTTGAAGGGAAGCGATGAGCGTCAGCAGATTGCGTTGCTCGGCCATTTCGACCCGAATATCGGTGAGTGTCTGATTGACTTCGCGCAACTGCGTCGCATTTTGAAAGGCGGACGTGGAAACAATGTCCAGCCGCTCTTCCATTACCGCGGTGGCGGCAAAGACAGAGACCCCGCCGACAATACCGGCGATGGCCGCTGCCTCGACAACCCGCTGCCACATTACGGATTTAGCCGGTGCGTCATTCATACACCACCCCCGACGTCCGGTGCAGGATGTGCGACTTGCACGGCTCGCACGTCATCGAGCAGGCTCTGCATAGATGCTGTGCGTTGCCCCTGCGGTGTCGCTTCGATCATGTCGGCCAACACATTCATAACATCAAACTCACGCGCGCTGATGACAGCGCCCTTGCCCAGCGCTTCGCGCTGTTGGCGTTTCCAAGATTTGTTCATGATAGACCTCAATAAATGGTGACCAGGCCGACACACGCGTGCAGCCGGATCTCTTTGTTGTTCGCTGTGGTGATTTCGTATGTGAGCGATGCACCGCTTTGCGCAGACACATCCGCTTCGACCCGCCAAAGCTGCTTGCCGTCCGACCCGATGTCACCGACCTTGGTCCACATCCCCGTGGCATTGGTAGTGCCGCCATCAATAGACATAGTCATCGCAATGTCAGTGCCGATGGTGATGCTTTCTTGCGGAGCTATCACGATATAGGCCAGAATGTCCGGTGGGCTGGTGGTCGTAAGGGTGGCGATACTCGGTGAAAGTACCATGTTAGCCGAGTCAGTGACTTCAAAGAAATCAACGGTGGCGATTGTGCATGTCGAGCTGCCGCCGCGCTCAACCCAGATATATCGGTAGGCATTCAAAGTGTCGTTTGAATTGATCGTATGCGCAGACACCCCAGAGTCATCAGTAAACAAAACGGTGCCGAGGTTTGCCCCCCCAGCATCACCGAATGACGAGTTGGATGCCCTTAACGTGAACTGAATAGTGGGGGCAGAGCCTACGACCCAATTTGTACCGCCGTCCCCGTTTGAAATATATACTTTAGAAATTCGCTTTCCTGTAGCACTGCCATAGTCTTTACCCACATTCTGCCCGTCAATCAGCGAAACATAAGTTCCTGTCGCCCCATCAAAAGCGTTTGCGGGACTTGCTCCGGTTCCCTGTGCAGACCCTGTCGCACCTGAGACAATGATATCGTCGGCAGGGTTGCTATAAAAATCACCCGCAACGTCATAGGTCGCATTCGCTTTGGTTACGAGGCTATCCCCTTCAAAATCATCAGAGAAATAAAATTGACCTATTGATCCCGCGATGCTGGTTGCGTCGTTTTGCGCCATCGCATAAGCAAGCGCTGACGATGCCATATCTCTGGCAACGTCATCTTCCCCTGTGCTCAACGCCGTGATTGCTTGCTTAACGCGTTCAGCAGACCATGCGCGCTCGAGCGTCGCAATCCCACTCTCGGCTTCGGTCTGAGATGGCAGATCTAATTTGGCCTGAACCCCAAGGGTCGCTCGCGCCTCGGTGGCATCGACATCATCCGCCAACGATACCGCAAACGAGGACAACGTGATGTAGGTTTCCTCATTCGGGAAATGCATGACGAGGTCACCATCGACGTCGAAACCAATAACCCGATTTACACGCTCAATACTCGTCGGCAAAACAAGCGAACTAGATGCATCAGAAGCCGAAAGATGTACAGTCCGCGAAACCTTGTCATCAACTTGCTGCAAGGCGGCCGTCAAAAAGTCCAATTCATCATTGATAACGTTGGCGCGGAACTCGCCACTTGATTGAAAATCGGACGTCCGTTTAACCGAAAGCTGACGCACGATCGCCACCAGGGCGCCGGCGCTAGGTGCGGATGCGAAGTTTGTGCTGCCCCCTGCGCTCGCACCAGCGCCCGACACGGTATAATCGCTTCCCAAACCTTGCAGCGTACCGTCAACATAAACGCTCAGGTCTGTTTCTTTGAAGATGGGAAATGGATACGTAAAGGCGGTGGTCACAGCATCAGCCGTATAACTGACGCGCGGTACCACATCACCGATCTGAATATGATCAGCCATTTTTGTCTCCTGGTTTTATGGAAATGAAATCATGTGCGACTGTGATTTTGCCGAAATCTCGGCCAGCACATTGATTACAATCAATTCACGTGCGCTAACGACAGCACCCTTCTCCGGCGCTTCACGCTATTGACGGGCCCAAGATTTGCTCATGATGGACCTTAGTAAATCGCAATCAGGCCGACACAATCGTGCAGCCGGATCTCTTTGTTGTTCGCTGTGGTGATTTCATATACGAGCGATGAACCGCTTTGCGCGGATACATCCGCTTCGACCCGCCAAAGCTGCTTACCGCCCGACCCAATGTCACCGACTTTCGTCCAAGCACCCGTGGCATTGGTGGTGCCGCCGTCGATAGACATGATCATGGTAATCTCAGTGCCAACCGTGATGTTTTCTTGCGGAGCAATCACGACATAAGCCAAGATGTCGGTCGGATCGGTAATATCTAGCGACACCGGAGCGGGCGCGAGCGTCATGTTTAATAACGCCACTGCCTCGTAACATTCAAACTTGCTGATCTTAATTTCGTTATTCGATACGCCCGTGGTTGATGTGACATTTAAACGATACTGCGCATACGAGCCTGTCGCAGCTAAGGCGAAGTGTGTCTGTTGATCGCCTATGAAATCACTGCTATCGAGTCCACTGACGGCAAGAAGGACATCCCAATTCGTGCCGTTGTAGCCTTCAAACGTAAAATCGGCGGGCAGATAAGCTTGTCCGTCGGTTGTGCGCTTCCCCATCGATATGCCGGCGATGGTTTTCGCCGTGCTATATGTAAGGGTCAGAATGCCATCGTCATAAGGCGTCCCCGCATAAAACGTGTCCCACCATGTGTTATAGTTGTCATCAAAAGCTCGCCATGGTTCCCAACCGCTAGACTGCTTGTTAGATTCTACAGTCAAACCTGCACCAGAGTAACCAGACAGCAACGGGTTTATGTTTGCCGTAAACGTCGTTGGATTATGATAATAATCACCACTTGCGTCATAAATCGCATTCGTTTTCGTGCTGAGAGAATCGGTTTCAAAATCATCGGACAAATAAAGGCGACCCAAGCTCCCGACGATACTCGTCGCATCATTCTGCGCCATCACATAGGCCAACGCAGAGGCCGCCATATCCCGAGCAAGAACGTCCGCTTCCGAACGAAACGCATAAATGGACTGACGCATACGTTCCGCTGTCCAGGCGCGCGCGGTTGTCGCGGTGCCCGCTTCTGCCTCCACTTGTGATGGCACCTGAAGTTCAGCCTGCGCGCCCAAGATTATGCGCGCACTTTCGACATCGGCGGCCGCGAGCAACGTCTCGCCCAATGAGCTCAGCGTGATGTAAGTATTGTCATTCGGTGTCAGCAACGATAGATCGCCGTTTTCGTCAAAACTGAGCAGCCGCCCTGCCCGTTCGTTTGCGTCAAGCAGCGTAAGTGCAGCAGCCGTGTCAGATGCATCGAGTTGAACGGTACGCGAAATCTTGTCGTCCACTTGCTGCAGCGCGGCGATGAGAAAATCGAGCTCGTCATTGATCACACTGGCGCGGAATTCACCGGACGACTGAAAATCCAATATCCGCTTAATCACAAGGTTACGTAGGATCGTCACCAACGCCCCATCTGCTGGTGCAACAACGAATGTCACACTGCCGCCGGCACTGAGCCCGGCGCCGGATACGCTGTAATCGATATCAAGCGTTTGGAATACACCGTCCACATAAACGCCAAGATCGGCATCTTCGAAGACCGGGAACAAATATATGAACGTGCTGGTTGCACCATCTGCGATATACGCGACGCGGGGTGCGATATCTCCGATTTGAATATGGTCTTCCATTGTCGTCTCCTTCCATGTTTCGCACGGCGGTTATTCGATGTTGGCGTAAAACTTGTGGCGGCCGATGGTCGCCGACGGCTCTTGGCTGCGCGCCCAAGGCGGCTCGATCCCGAGTGCGTGATAGTGGGTGGCGCCGCCGGTCGGATCTTTAAGGGTGCCGGCAAGCGCACGCCGCGCGACCCGCAGGCAAGTCTTGAAAACACTGTTAGCCGCTGTGACCGTGGTGATCTTTTCGAGATTCAGATCGTCTTCGTTCCAGCACGAGAACTGCCATGGCTTCTGACAAACACTTTTGATGTCATGCCCCCACCAATAGCCGTTGCGCAGGCGGGCGCGACGCACGCGATTGACGACAACGGCGGCGACCGCTTCTTTGCCGCGCACCGGCTCGCCACGGGCTTCGCCGTATATTGTGCGCGCAAGTACATCGATGCTTTGCGCGCGATACTGATCGCTGTTGGATTGAACTGCCGACATTTTGAAGTCTCCATGACTGTGGTTGAGGTGGACGCAAAAAAGCCCGCACCGAAAAATCGGGCGAGCGAAATGCCGCAGCGCGTCAACTTGCGTGCGGCATTAAAAGTCTATGAATGGTGTGATCTAGGGTGAAATGTTGCGTTGCTTCTGGATGGGCCCCCGCCTTCGCGGGGGTGACGGATGATTGGGTTGGGTGTTTAAGGGTTTAATAAAAACCACCCCCCGCCGTCATGCCCGCGCAGGCGGGAATCCATGGGGCGGGAGCTGCGTCAAGCAGCAAGCCGAAACGGATCAATCCCACGGGCACTCTTTTAGACCGTCCGGGCCGATGGAGGTGATCGTGTCATCAAACATCGCCGACCAATCAATTTTGGCGTCGTAATAAAGCCGGTAGTTTGGATACACCGGATACGGCCAACCGACCATGTCGTAGCGTTTCGCTTGATACTCGCAAGGCACCAGGTTTTCTTCATCAAAGTGCGTCGAGTCGCATATTTCATAATGGTAATACCGGGCGCGAACGATGTCTTCGCCGCCCGCCGCCAGATAACACGCCTCGATCACCTCGGGGCTGCCCGCAAGCAGGCAGCCACATTCGTATTCCGTCTTCACCACCCAGTCCTCATGCAAATCAAATGCAAAGTATTCCCCAGGGATAAACTCCCCCTTAAAAGGGGGCGCGTCACAAAGAAAGAAATCGCATGCCGCATGAAACGTCTCGACATCCGGTGGGCATTCGATATAGCCGCATTCATCGGCGGCGATCTCTACCTCACCAGGGTGCTCAAAACGGGATATAATCAGCTTATCCCGGCCGAGCCGCGCTAAGCCGCCCAGCAACGGCTGAAAATTAGACGGGCTACGCGGCATTCCGGCCTTCACCGGAAAGTCGGAGTATGTGCAATCCAAGCCATCATAGTCTTGGAAGTCCCCGGGCATGAACAACCCTTTCCACCCACGTGCGTGCAGTGGCCACGGATCGCCTTCGTGAAATGCCTGCGATACCTCGGGGGGTAGGAGGCGCATTTGCGCCTCCACCAACCCCTTAGACTCATCGCCATATATAACTGTATAACCCGACATGCCACTACTCCTTGGTGTAGCGTCGTTTTATCTTATATTTATCTTCTTTGCCACCTTTGCGGGGCAATTGGATTTCCAAGGTCATGCCGTTTCCGCCGCTTGGGCGTTGCAGAATGATAATGCCGTCTTCTCCTTTATGGATTTTGCGACCATCATCTGTCACCTCCACATTCGGGCTGTCAGGATTGCCGCCAAATTTTCCAACTGTGGCACGCCAGTCATCATCAAGCCGCGATTCAGGGCGATCTACTTCGATATTGATACCTTTGCTGTTCGCATGCGTTGCAACGCCATCAGAAAAACCGGCTTCGAGGATCAGTTGGCGTGTTGCTGGCTCATATTCATCCAAGGCATTTTGCGTCGCCTTCGGCGGCGTGCCGCCGGAACCGAAATCGATGGGCTCAGGTAAAGGCTTGTAATCCAGCATCTGTGCACCGTTGATATCCGGGTCATCGGATTGGTCTGGGTACGGCTGCGTCGCCATATCGTCACTGTTGGGCGCCGACACCGATGGCGGCGGATTGGTGCTGGCGTCTGGATCAGCCGGCAGTGACGGCGGCAACTTTGTATCGGGTGCCGATCCATCAGCCCCGCTTGCCGGAAACTCTTCGCGGTCCGGCAAATCCGGTGGCAGATCCATGCGCGGCGGATTTTGGCGCATGATCTCGACACCGGCAGCCGTCGCCGCCGCGCCGCCCAATAGCCATGGCAAAACAAGCGGTGCGCCAGCAACCTCTGGCCCGTTCGGCAACTTTGCATCATCAACGAGCGGCGGCACGTCTTTTGTGTCCGCCGTCGGCGTCAAGTTGGCGTCTGCAGGCTGTGGATTATCGCCCCCGGCATCGTCTGCTGAGAGCAGTGCCAGCAGAGCAATGTTTTCCGGCGCGATACCTTTTGCCGTTTGCCGCTGCAATTCGTCGGCCTGTGCGGGATCGCTGCTGCGCACACGCTTGATGATATCCGCCACGTCAACGATGCCCTGATCGCCGGCGGTATTGATCGCATCGGAGGTGAAGCGATGCATATCGCCGATGCCTTTGCGGTTGTTCAGGCCATCTGCCGTGCGCTGATTGGACGCAGCATTATCGGCGGTCAATGCCTTTGCTTTTTCGAACAAGGCGTTGACGCGAGCTTGCCCTGGCTTGGCCGCAGGTGCGCTGACGTCACCCGCTTTCGGATCGGTTGCGGTCGGCTTTACCTGTGCCGTTTGGCGAGGTGTATTTCCAGACAGACCGGTGACCTCGGTCAGTTTGCGGATGGTTTCGCCGCCTGGATTCATCTGACCGTCGACTTTGAGGCCCTGCTGCTTTTGAAACCGCTTGGTGGCATCCTCGGTACGCATGCCCCAGTACCCGGTGGGACCGTCGGTCTTTTTTAAATCAAGCGCGCCGGCTTTCCCCAGCATGGTTTCCGCCTTGGCGACATCGGGGCGTTGGTTTTTGCCCTGCACACCGACCGACTGGCCAAGCGCGCCGAGATCACCAAGGTTGCTGATTTCGGTGTCCGCCGACGGCTTCGGCATAAGGCGACCGAACGGGTCCCGGTCTTCAATTTCATATTTTTTACGCTCACGCGTCATGTTTCGATGAAACATTCCCGATCTCCTGATGTTGAGTATGAACACAAAAAGGGCCGCCGATTGGCAGCCCTGAGATGCAAAGATAAAAAAAGTTGGAAAAGAATGCGGGTTACCCGCAGGCGCGCACGTTCATCCAGCAACCGATATCTGAGAACAGCACCAGGTCGACCAAATAATGGGCCATGATCGGCGGCCAAAGGCTTTGGTGATGGCGATATAGGGCCATCGCCATCGCACCGAAGATCACGGTCACGAAAATTGGAGCAATCCCCTGTGGCGCGTGGATCAATGCGAATGTGGCGATGGACACAACGTATATGTGCCGCGTGGACCATCCCCGCGCAGCACCAATTTTCGCTGGCAAATAGCGGAAGACCATTTCTTCACTGACGGCAACGAGCGCGATACCCATCACCGCATCCCCCCAGCGGAGCGTTGGATTGAGGATCATTGGATATAGCCAATTTACAAAAAACGGAACGGACGGAAAGACGAACCGCGCCAGCTGATCCACAAACAGCGTGGCATACCAAACAATCAACACCAGGAAGACGGCACGCACCGGTGATATGATGCGTCCCCGCAAAACGGCGCCACCCGTCATCCAAAGCACCAGCAAAATGATGACGGCACGAAGGGCATAATCTGCAACATAGAGGCCGAGCGGCGGTAAAAGGAATTTGAGCCAGCCGACCATGAAGATCGCGATGCAACCGAGAAAAATGATAATCCACCGGCGATCATCGAGTTTACTTAACTGTAAAATATCAAATCTTCGCGACGACATTTACCCTCGAATTCCCCCACCACTGGGATAAGGCTCGCATATCCAATTATCTATGCATAGTCCGGTCTCCGGAATGCATATTCTATGCTTTGTCGGATACGTGCCTCTCGGGCAATTTTTTTCGTCCTTGTCTTCCGTTTGCTCTTCCCGCCGCTCCTTGCGCCGCTTCGCTGCATCACGCGTCTCAGCCAAACGCGTGACGGTCTCGCCGCCTGGATTAATCTGAGCGTCAACCTTTAAGCCATTTGCTTTTTGGAATTTACGCGTCGCGTCATCGGTCCGCATGCCCCAATACCCGGTTGGGCCATCGGTTTTGTCAATATCAAGGCCCCCGGCATCAGCGAGCAAGGTTTCAACTTTTGCGACGTCGCGCCGATTGTTTTTGCCAAATGCGCCGACGGGCGCAGATAAGGTTGTCGGGTCTTTAATATCGGCGATCTCCATATCCGATTTTACCGGTGGTGGGATACGGCCAAACGAATCCTTCGTATTGAATGGCATTTTCTAGCTCCTCATTTTTCACGTTAGGACGAATGGACTGCCCCTGAAGATAATCTTCAAGGGCAGCCCTGCTCATCATCACAACGCAATCATCAACAGGTCAGTCGGTATCCGTCCCGCCGATCTGCGTCATGTCATCGGCGTCTACGGTGCCGGATGCATTGGCATTGATGATGAAGATGCCGCCCGCCGGCGCACCCTCGGTATCGGTGTTGGCAAAGACCATATCGCCGGTGCGCAGCATATCGCTGGCATCATTAAAATAGCCCGCCGTATCGACGCTGGCGGCCGTATCGATGGTGGTGTAATGCCAGAGCGTAAAGCCGTTTGCATAGGCGAGCACGCTCAGGTCCTTCGATTGAAAGGCCATGTTAGATCTCCTTTAACGATCAATGGGTGATGGCTTACGATTCGAGGCAGCGCATCGACACGACACCCGCCGGATCGATCAAGCCCGAGCCTTGGCTCATCATGTTGTTGATGAAGTTGGCCGCACGATCACCGTGCCAGGTGATGTCGGTTTTGACGTCAGCGCCGACGGCATGACCGATCGCGGTCTTGTGATACCAATAGCAGTACCGAACGCTCGACGTCAGCGTCAGACCCGAATGCGGCATCCACAACGTCCCCAGCCAACGCTTGGCCTGGGTCCCTTTCCACGGCAGGTCATCGTCACCGATGTAATCGGCGTGAGCGAACTCTTGAATATCCAAAAGATCAGACCACTGCTTCCAGCCGACAATGGCATAGCGCTCACCATCATCCGGCACATCGGCGCCGCCCAACATTTCGAATGCCGAGAGCACCTTGGCCTTGGTCAGGCCGTCGGTGCCGGTACCGGCATAGTTGGTCGACGTATCGAACTGCTCGATGATCAATTCGTCGGTTTTACGGCCGAGGGCATACGCGCCCGCATTGGCAATCACCTGGCGCTCGTCGTGCGCGTTTTTAAGCTCATCAAGACTGTCGACCCAATCGCCGGCGTAGTAGTCATACAAGGTGACTTCGATCGGTTCGTGATCGACGTTCATCACCGGCACTTTGCCATGCCGCGCTTTGGTGGACGCGGTGCCCTTGCCAATTTTCTGGAAAGTGGTCGACGAGCCTTTGATGTCGTTTTTCGTGCGCACGGTATTTCGAAGCTTCGAGCCCATGCGCTGATACGACATGTGGACGTACGTCTGGAAATGTTTGACGAACGACTGGTCTACGGAAGTGGACATCTGTCCTTCTCCAATACTGTTGGTTTCATGGTTGGGTGAAGCCGGCCGGCACAGGTTATGGACATGCATTTGCACGCCGCCCAACGCCGCCGGACGCGCGGACGGGCGCGCTGTGCGTTATCCGTCTGCGAAGAAAAAGTAATGTGTAAAAAAACGGTGCCAAAAAGGCGAAGTTGATTGGGATGGTATCGCAAGAAACGATGGGGGTGCCGTGCGAAAGACTCACACTTGATGGCACCCCCACCGAACGGGGGAGCTGCGAAAACCCCTAAACGCGCTCAACCCCGAACCGATCAAACATCAGCGGGCGCCTTAACTTGGATACAGCCGCTGGAAGCCGTTGCGAACTTTGGCGATCAAAGCCGGGTCCTGATCGCGCCAGTAGCGCGGGTCCTGCATGAGCTTTTTAAGCTTCTGCTCGTCCGGGCCATCGCCGCCACCGATACCGCTGGTGCCGACGCCGGGCTCATCCGACGCCATCATGCGATGCAATGCGAGCACGCCTTCAAACGACCCGCTGAGCGCATCCATGACGTCTTCGGGCAAGTGCGCCTTACCCCAATCGCCAAGTTGTTGGGCGATCCGGCTCCAACGTTCTTTGCCGCCAAAGTATTCCTCCAAACGGCCGCGCACATTTTCAGCCGCCAAGTTGCTGCGTGCGGCCGCCAGTTCAGGTGCAACATAGTGACGGGCCAAGTCATAGACCACTTGCGCTTGGTCGTTTGAAAAGCGCGCTTTGTGAAGCACAGCATTCACCTGTGGGTCAGGTTCGAACTCGCCGCATTCGACGCAATAGCCTTCGGGCGAATCCGGAATGTCGCGCTCGCCCCGGCTGAAGCGTTGCTCTAGCGCTTGGTAAGAGCGCAAAAGCGCATCAAGTCGGACTTCACCTTTTTCGGCATCCCAGAATTTTTCCGGCAAGCCGGCGGGGCGGACCGCCGTTTGATTTAATTGCGCCGGTTGCTCAGGTAAAAGCGGCGGCGCGGCCATGGCATTGGGTGCGGAGTCGTGCGGATGCGTGGTCTCTTCAAGAATATTGGTCATGGTTTTGTCCTAATCCGAAATGTCAGAAAAATTGGTGTCGGTCGTCATCGGCCCTTTGCGGCCTCGCTCAATCAGCGCTTGGAGGTGCTGAACCAATTGCCGCTGCCCTTCGAGATGACGCAGGTGCGCATCGTCTGTGCCGGGCCCTAAAGTACGCTCAATGGTGATCGCACGGATGTAAGTCAGAAGTAGCCGCCCATCAGCGCCGGCGAAACAACGCGTAGCAATCTGCGCGAGTTCCGTGGGCGAGGGACGCGGATCGGCTGTCGGTTCAAGTCGTGGCATCGCTTGCTCCTATCGATACATTTGCTGTGGATGCAGAAGATGGTGCGGGTGCCTGCGGTGACGCTTGATCAGGAGCAGCGCCAGGCATCATGTTTGCGCTACCCATCGTGTCGCCCAATTTTTCTAGAAGCTCACTGAGAAAATCACCTTCTTCGGGTAGCGCCATGCCGCCGGGCAATGTAGGCGGGCTTGGCATTGCGGATGCCGTCGTCAGTTCCTCGTCCGTTTTAAGAATGTCTTCCGGGACACCGAACGCACGCGCGGTGTAACGGGCTGCCTTAAGCGGATCGACCAATGCCATCGCTTCGGGCCCAAGTGCGGTGAGCCCGCGAATCCATTCCGACACCATACCGGCCTCACGACGTGTCCGCTCGCGTGCCAAAGGCGATGTGTATTCGAGTTCGACGACGCGACCATCGATCTCAAAGCTCGGTGTTTCGCCGCGCCGCTGTAAGATCGAGACCGCACGCATGGCAATCGGCGTCAGCAATTCTGCCTGCAGCCGACCGTATGTCGCCCCCAGCAGGCGGGCCATCTCTAGCGAGCGTTGAATAACCTCGGTCGCCGTCATATCCGGTCGATCGGGCTGACCGATGATGTCGGACAACAGCGCATGCCGAATTCGGGTACGCATTTGTTCGAGCACAATCGAAGATAGATCCATATCGTTCGCCGGCTTTAACGGCGTAAGCCCCGCCGAGCCGACCGCTTTCGGAATAATCGTACCCGGCTCGAGCTTGATCGTCGCCGGGTTCAAAACACCATCGTCATCGGCTTGCCAAATCCCGGTCACAGCAATCGAAGCATTTTTGAGAACGAGCTCAACAACCTTATTTGCGGTTTTGATATCGGGCAGCGCCTTCATCACCGGCGAGCGTCCATAAATTTCGCCGGGCGCTTTGACCCAGCGGAAATTGATGAACGGCGACGAGCGAAAGGCACCCGTTGCAAGTACGTCCGCATCCGAGCCACCGTTGTCAGCGGCTTCGCGAACAGCAACATATTCATATCCACGTGAACCAGGCTGCACGGCCTCAATGACGCTGATTTTTTCGTCGGCGGCATTGCCATCGTCGATATCCGGCAACACGGCATCGGGAAAACGTTCTTGAAACTGCGTACGGGTCAATTCGGCACGGCGATACGTGACGTCGAGACGACCAGACAAACTTTCTTCGAAAACCACTTCCGACAGTGGCACGGCGGTAAAACGAAATGCCGATTGATCACCGGCAGGCGCCTCTTCAAACATTAAACACGCGGTGCCCGCAGTCACCAGGTCGAGATAGCACTGATGCATCTCAACAGCGAAGTTGGAGCGATCAAAATTTCCCTGCAAGACGGATGCAGCGCGCTCTAAAATTTTTGCCATCTCCGCGTGTTGATCTTCAGGCGCATCCTTACCCGGTTTGAAATCGAACCAGCGCCCCCAAGGTGGCGTCAATTCGGAGAGCAAGCTTGCCGCCAATTGATCCACCGCATCGGTCGCCGTTGCATCGTACAACCGATTGCCTTTCTTAACGCCCGGGTTTGCCGGATCAATCACACTTTCGCGCTGCGGCAAGGCATATTCGTAGCATTCACGCCAATGCCCTTCCCATTGGCTGCGGCGTGCCTTGGCGCGACGATATCGTTCGATGAGTTTGTCCGGCGCGATATCGGTTTTTGTTTGGTCATGTTTCATGACTAATCTCCGAGCTTTTCTTTGAGGGAATCGTCGGGCGCTCGCGTTTGCTGTGGCTCTAGGACGCCGCGGGCCGAGGTTTCAATGGTGCCAACACGACCGCGACGCCGACGCTCGATATTTTCGAGGCGCCGCTTGCGTTCTTCTTCGGCGGGATCAACTTTCTTTGGCGGCTCAGGTGCCGGTGGCGTGGACGGAGATGAGAATAATCCACCCATGACGAGTCTCCTTTCGCTGGGACGTGCCGCAGAAATATCGGCACAAAAAAAGCCGCCGGCTCAAAGAGCGGGCGGCGCGGAAATTATAAATTGGGGACGTTCGAAACGTGGTCCAGAACGCAAAGGTCTCGGAAAGAAGACGCACTTCTCCCCGAGACTTGAGATAACCTTAATCGAATCTCATGCGAACGTCAAGTGTTTTTTAGCGGTCAAGTAGAATGGGCTACAGGACCGATTCCAGGCCGATTACCCGACCGCGGTGCCACCGACAGTAAGACCATCGATCCGCAGCGTCGGTTGGCCGACGCCAACCGGCACGCCTTGGCCGTTTTTGCCGCATGTGCCGATACCCGGATCAAGCTGCAAATCGTTGCCGATCATTGAGACTTTGGTTAGCACATCCGGCCCTGAGCCGATCAACGTCGCCCCTTTGACGGGCGTCGTCGCTTTGCCGTTTTCAATTTTATACGCTTCGGTGCAGGTGAACACGAACTTCCCGTTGGTGATATCGACCTGGCCGCCGCCGAACGACGTCGCGTACAGACCTTTGTCGACGGATGCGATGATCTCACCCGGGTCTTTGTCGCCTGCCAACATGTAAGTGTTGGTCATGCGCGGCATCGGCATGTGCGCATAGGATTGACGACGACCGTTACCGGTAGACTTTTCACCCATCAGGCGCGCGTTCATGCGGTCTTGCATATAGCCGGTTAGTTTACCGTCTTCGATCAAGGTTGTGTATTCGCTTGGCGTGCCCTCGTCGTCAATGGTCAACGAGCCGCGTCGATCATCAAGGGTGCCGTCATCCACCACGGTCACACCGGGCGCGGCCACGGCCTCACCACGCAAACCTGCAAACGCAGATGTTTTCTTACGATTAAAATCACCTTCGAGACCATGACCAATGGCTTCGTGCAGCAAAATACCAGGCCAGCCAGGACCAAGAACGACGACCATTTCACCAGCAGGGGCGGGGTCGGCCTGAAGGTTGACGCGGGCTTGGCGCAACGCTTCGTCGACCGCAGGTTTCCAGGTTTCCGGCTGCAAATACGTTTCAAATGTAATGCGCCCGCCGATCCCGTGCGAGCCCATTTCCATCCGACCGTCTTTTTCCAGAACGACTTGCACGTTCAAGCGCACCAAAGGTCGGATATCGGCCACCCGTTCACCCCCAGCGCGCACGATCTGCACCGCCTGCCAGGACCCCAACACCGATGCGGTCACTTGCTTAACGTCAGAATCAAGGCTGCGTGCATAAGTATCCATTTCCGCCAGCAAACCGACTTTATCTTCGAACGGCACCAATGAGAGCGGATTGTGATCGCCGTAAAACGAGCGGTTGGTCGGCTTCAGCGGCACCGCTTCGGCCCCGCCATTGCCCCGAATCACGGCGCGTACGGTCTTTGATGCTCGGGCCAAGGCGTCTTCGGACATTTCGGACGCATGCGCATAGCCCGTGGCCTCGCCCGACACGGCGCGCAAACCAAAGCCCTGCGCGGTATCAAAGCTGGCACTTTTAACGCGGCCATCATCGAACATAATGCTTTCGGCTTGGCGGTATTCTAAGAACAACTCACCATCGTCGCTACCATGCAACGCTTCATCAACCATCGACTGCGCTTTGTCGAGAGACAGTGCGGTATTGGTGAAAAATAGATCGTCGGTGGCAGCAAGATCGGTCATGGCGCGCCTGAGCCTTTGCATAAAGTCGATAAAAACAATAATAAAACGTGTCTCATGCGTATATAGGTATGAGATGCGCCCGTGACGAGGTCATGACCAGGAGAAACCCGCGAAAATGTCTTTCACCGAACATCCGCTCCGCGCCGTCTTAACCGCCGAGATGAATGCCCGCCCGCATGCCGAGGTGATGAGCCCGGCGCAAGTGTCGCACATCGCCGTCGTGACCGGTGAAGAAAACGCAGACGCGGACCGTGCGCATCTGGAAAAACTGTGTCAGGCGTTCAAGGTTTCGGCACCTTCGGAGTCGTCTTCTCAATTCGACGCGGATTTCGGGCCGTTTCGCTTGAAATGGGAACGGCATACGGAATTTTCCGCCTATACCCTGATCAAAGAAGGTCCGTTCGAGCAGCCGTTTAAAAATACACCGATCAACGAAGTGCCTTCAGACTGGCTCGATGACCTGCCAGGCCAAGTTTTGACCGCGCTGCATATTGCCATTGAATCCGATGACGCGCCGGCCCGGGAAGGTGTGGCGCTCAGCGGGTTGTTTGATAACAATTCGATCGTCGGCGGCGAGGTGGTGGACGAACGCGCCGTGATGTATTCGGATTTTCAAACCCACAGTGATGGACACCTCAGGTTTTTGGTGCGCGACTGCAAACTGAGCAAAGGCTCGCTCGGGCGCTTGGTGAAGCGGATTTGCGAGATGGAAACCTATCGCATGATGGCAATGCTGGCGTTGCCGCCGGCCCGCAAGGCGCGTCCCGAGATTGCCAACCTTGAGCAGCAACTCAGCGACATTCTACAAACCCTCGCATTCAGCGACGGCACGGATGATGAACAGCAGCTTTTGCAGCAGCTGTCTCGGGTTGCTGCGGAAACCGAGCGGATATCCGCGTCGCTGAACTATCGGTTCAGCGCATCCCGAGCATATCAGGAGTTGGTCTATCAACGTGCCGAGGCATTGCGCCTATCGCGAATTTTAGGGATGCAGCCACTCACCGATTATATGATGACCCGGTTCGCACCAGCGATGGAAACCCGCGATAACTTGACGCTCCGAATCGAAACGTTGAGCCGCCGGGTCGCGCGGGCCAGCGATTTGCTGCGCACCCGCGTCGACGTCGCCTTGGAAGCACAAAACCGCGACTTGCTGGAATCCATGGACCGGCGCGCCAAATTGCAACTTCGCCTGCAACAAACCGTCGAAGGCCTCTCCGTCGTCGCCGTGAGCTATTACCTGCTTGGGCTGATCGCCTATATCGTTAAAGGTTTATCCGGCTTGGGTGTTACAAAGCTCGGCGCGGATGCGATCTTGATGGCGATGTTATTGCCGGTGATTGCAGTGGTCTGGTGGGGCGTACGCAAGGCTAGAGAGTCGGTAATGAAGAAACCAACGCACGGCGACTAGCCTTCATCGCTTATTCTGTTCCGTCTTGCCATCCTAATATTGGCCTCTTATAACGGCGTTACTACGTGGTGATTTGTCCGACCGGATTGCGGCCACGTTAAATAAACCCGCTAAAAGGTCTCGGCTTGTCTGAGGACCCTGGTGCGGATACCAGGGTTTTTTTATACGCCGGGCCCCGAGTTTAGGAGGCTCGAATGACCAAAGAAACATCCCCAGCATCGACCTGGCGAACAGCGACGCGCCTTGTACGCGGTGGCACACAACGCTCCAGCTTTGACGAGACGTCAGAAGCGATCTTTATGACGTCAGGCTACGTTTACCATAACGCGGAAGAGGCCGAGCAGGCCTTTAAAGGCGACAAGTCGCGTTACATTTATTCCCGCTACGCGAACCCAACACTTTCCATGTTCGAAGAGCGCTTGGCGCTTTTGGAAGGCAGCACGTATTGCATGGCAACCGCGAGCGGCATGTCGGCAGTATTCGCTGCCTTGGCGTCTCAGCTAAAAGCCGGTGACCGTGTCGTCGCCTCGCGTGCCTTGTTCGGATCGTGCCTATACATCATCGCCGATCAATTACCCAAATTTGGCATAAAGACAGAACTGGTGGACGGCACCGACTTGGCCGCATGGGAAGCGGCATTGTCGACACCGGCGAACGTCGTGTTCATGGAAACGCCGTCGAACCCGACCTTGGATGTGATCGATATCGCAAAGGTATCGGCGCTGGCCCACGCCGCTGGCGCAAAAGTGGTCGTCGACAACGTGTTCGCGACCCCGTGTCTGCAGCGTCCGCTCGAACTTGGTGCGGACATCGTAATCTATTCAGCAACGAAGCACATTGATGGGCAGGGCCGTTCCCTCGGCGGTGCGATTTTGACCAATGACCAAGCCTTCGTCGAAGACCACCTGACACCGTGGATGCGTCATACCGGGCCGGCACTTTCCCCATTCAACGCATGGCTTTTGTTGAAGGGGCTGGAGACGCTATCGATTCGCGTCAAACAGCACTGCGAAAACGCCCTCAAGATTGCGACGTTTTTGGACTCTCACCCAAAGGTCGAGCGCACACTGTATCCGGGCTTAAAAAATCACCCGCAACATGAATTGGCGCTCAGCCAAATGAGCGGCGAAGGCTCGACGTTGGTTGCGTTCCAGGTCGCGGGCGAAAAAGCCGGCGCATTCGCGATGCTGAACGGCCTATCGTTGATCGATATTTCCAATAACTTGGGCGACACGAAAAGCCTGATTACGCACCCGTCAACAACCACGCACCAACGTCTCAGCGACGAAGAACGCGCCGCACTTGGCATCACCAACGGTATGGTCCGGTTGTCGGTCGGCCTAGAAGACGCGGATGATTTGATCGAAGACCTAGACCGTGCACTCGCCGGCATAAGCTGAGTTTATGTGGCCCGGCGCGGCATATCTGCCAGACGCGTCGCGACCGGGCCCGCCCTTTTCGCACCCACCGCACGACCATCGATCTCGATCACTGGGCGCACACTGAGACTGGACGTGAGAAAGATTTCTTCAGCCCGGTAGAGATCATCAACGCCAAGTGTGCGCTCAACAACCGCTTCCGGTACCATAATGCGGGCTCGTGTGATTCCCGGCAACGCGCCATCGCTAAGCGGGGGCGTGACGATCTCACCACCGATGACACAAAAAATATTCGCGCCCGTTGCCTCGGCAACGGCGTCGGATGTATTGAGCATCACCGCATCATCGCAGCCCGCGCTATCCGCTTCTTGGCGTGCCAAAATCGCGTCCAAGTAATTTGTATTTTTGATCTGGCTGAGCGGCGAACGTGCGTTGCGCCGCGTCGATTGAGCCACGATCACGCGGATAGGCTCAGCATTGCCGACCACGCCTACATACACAGCGACCATCAATGTTGGCGTGCTTTGTCGCGGGGGCAGGATGCCGCGCGGTCCGGGGCCACGCAGCAACGTCACGCGGGCCGACCCTTCGGCCACGCCTTGCGCCGCCGCAAGATCACAGATTGCGGCCTCTAGGTTTTCGAGGATGTCAGGTAACGGTATGCTGAGGATTTTCGCCCCATGCCGTAAACGGGCGAGGTGGCGTGCCCAACGCAACGGTGTGCCATCTATGATCGGCAGCGTTTCAAAAATGCCGTCACCGAGTAAAACGCCTCGATCATCAGCGTCAAGCGCGCGTGCCGCATTAATAATCTTGCCGTTCAGCCAAACTTTCATGACGTCTTTTGGTCCCGAGCATCACCGCTGAGACTTGCCAGCAACGGCTGCGCCTTGGTGCGCATTTCATCGTATTCTTCCGCCGGGTCACTGTCGGCAACAATGCCGCCGCCCGCGTGCGCCGATACCGTATCACCATCTACCACCAAAGATCGAATGACGATATTGGAATCCATGGTCCCATCCAGGCCCGCCCAAAACACACTGCCGCAGTACACACCACGCCGAGAGCGTTCAAGTTCATGGATGATTTCCATCGCACGAATTTTTGGTGCGCCGGTAATTGAGCCGCCGGGGAACGTGGCGCGAAACAAATCAATGGCATCGTAGCCTGGGCGCAAACGCCCATGCACCTGCGAGACCAAGTGATGTACCCGCGCAAAAGTTTCCAATTCATGTAACGAGTCGACACCGACGCTACCGATCAACGCGACCCGCGAGATATCGTTCCGCAACAAATCGACGATCATCAAATTTTCGGCACGGTCCTTAGCACTTTCGGTGAGTTCGACCGCATAGGCCGCATCTTGTTCCGGCGTATCGGCACGCGGCCGTGTGCCTTTAATGGGGCGGGTCGTTATCCGACCGGACGGCTCCAATTTTAAAAACCGCTCGGGCGACGCGCTGACCAAGGTGGTCCCGACACCACAGCCCAGATACGCCGCAAACGGCGCCGGACTTGCCCACCGCAAACGGCGATATATCGTGAACGCATCCACCCCCACCGGCAGCTTGGTCATGGCACGCGTGGTGATGTTGGCTTGGAAGATGTCACCCGCATAAATGTAATCGACGGCGCGTTGCACGGCGGCCATATAAGCATCTCGATCCATTTCCCAAACCCAATCATCGGCTTGAAATGCCAACGGCGGGGCTAGGTTGGGGGCCGCTGCGATGTGTGCAGCCATCAATTGGCGACGCTGCGGCGCCGAGGGACGCGCAGGGTCGATGTCACTTGAGATAATCCAAGCCCGGTGTTCGAAGGTGTCGAACGCCGCAATGGTGTCATACAAGCCGACACAAAGTGCCGGAAACGCTGGGCCCGGTTTTGCGGGCGGCAGACGCTCCAACACCCCCCCGAGTTCGTATCCTAGGACGCCGCAGAGACCGGTTTGAAACGGCGGCAGCACAGGATCGTGATCAAGGCGCACGCGCGACAACATATCTTTGAGGCGGCGAAACGGGTCCGTGTCCGAAATCCCGCCCGCCGGCACATTGATGGTTTCAATAGGGTCTGCGGCAATGAAAGCGTACCGACCGCGGCCACCGGCTTCATCGGCGCTGTCGAGAAACGCAGATACTGGATCGTCGGCGAATGGCGCGAACGCGGTCAGCGGGTCTTTATAAGGTATTTCCAGAGCGTCGGGCTTGACCATGATCTGGCGGTCGCCGATGCCGGACGTTAGAACGTGTCGCCGAGGACACGATCCGGCGGCGCATGACCGTCAACAAACGTCTTAATGTTGATCAACACTTTTTCGCCCATATCGATACGACCTTCATGCGTCGCAGAGCCCATATGCGGCAGCAGCACGACGTTATCGAGCGCCAGCAATTTCGGGTTTACGGCAGGTTCATGTTCAAAGACGTCGAGGCCTGCACCTGCAATATCACCTGCCACCAACAAACGCGTAAGTGCATTTTCGTCGATGATCTCACCGCGCGCAGTGTTAATGATCACCGCGTTTTCCCGGAGCAGTTTCAACCGCCGCGCGGACAGAAGATGATAGGTTGCCGGCGTGTGCGGGCAATTCACGGAAATGAAGTCCATCCGCGCCAGCATTTGATCCAGGCTTTCCCAATAGGTCGCCTCTAGTTCGTTTTCGACCGCTTCGGGGACGCGGCGGCGGTTATGGTAATGGATCGAAAGACCGAATCCCTTTGCGCGCCGAGCAACGGCTTGGCCAATCCGGCCCATACCGATGATACCGAGGCGCTTGCCATAAATGCGATGCCCCAGCATCCACGTCGGCGACCAACCGTCCCAATCGCCGTTCCTGAGACCGCGTTCACCTTCGGTCAATCGGCGTGGCACCGCCAAAAGCAGTGCCATCGTCATGTCGGCGGTATCTTCGGTGAGAACATCCGGCGTGTTGGTCACGGTGATGCCGCGCTGGCGCGACGACGCGAGGTCGATATGGTCAACACCGGCGCCATAGTTGGCAATAAGCCGGAGGTTTTCACCGGCTTGCGCCAAAATTTTGCCGTCAATATGGTCGGTAACCGTAGGGACCAGGACGTCTGCAATCTTGACGGCATCGGCCAAAGCCGTGGCAGACATAGGTTTGTCGTCCAGATTGAGGCGGACGTCGAACAATTCCATCATCCGGGTTTCAATCGCATCGGGCAGTTTTCGGGTAACGACGACAATAGGCTTTTTACGCTGCATTTCCGGGCCCTCCTGGACGCTTTGTTACGCGTGGCCATAGCAATCCGACGCGGTGTTGTCCAGCAACTTGACCAGACGCCCTGGGATAGCGATAAACACTCCATGAAACATTGTTTCGCAATTATATTCTTGATCGTGCTGGTCGGGCTCACGCCTGGCGGCGTCTGGCCTTTAACAGGTACTCCGGCATGGGCGCAGGGGGCTAGCCAAGGCACCGGCCTACCGTTACCCCGCTATGTCAGTTTGCGGGCACCGGAGGCTAATATGCGCACCGGCCCTGGCGTGCAATATCCCGTTGAATGGATTTTTCAGCGTGAAGGGCTGCCGGTCGAGATCATCAAGGAATATCGCACCTGGCGGCTTGTCCGCGACTGGCAAGGTACGCAGGGCTGGATGCACCAAAGCATGCTGTCAGGAAAACGGACTTTCTTGACCACCGGCAAGACCCGCACCATGCGCGCCCGCGATGATGCCGGCAGTAAAGCGGTTGCCCTCATCGAAGAAAATGCCGTTGGCGAACTGATGGCGTGTCCACGCGCCGCAGGATGGTGCCAAGTCCGCGTCCGAGGCGTTGAGGGCTGGTTGCGCCGGGTCGAATTCTGGGGCGTTTATCGCAACGAAGTTTTTGAATAGTCACAAAAAAGCCCCGGTTTTGCCGGAGCTTTTTAATTGAGATTAAACGGCTGACTTAGGCAAGATCAGCAGCGAGCGCAACACGTGTGGCTTCAGGCAAGATCGCCA
Organism: uncultured Rhodospirillales bacterium; assembly: GCA_963974935.1. GTDB lineage: Bacteria > Pseudomonadota > Alphaproteobacteria > Rhodospirillales > Casp-alpha2 > UBA4479. Next base: position 36,358 of record CAXBEV010000008.1, read on the forward strand.
TATGACCGTATTTCGGGTGCGCGATACCGATCATCACCCGCTGGCCTTCGGTTTTAAACTTTGCCACCTGTTCATCGGTGAATGGGAAATGTATGAACTGCACCGACGATGCTTTGCCGTCCGCCGTGGTGCGGTCGACGTCTTCTTCGGGGACACCCTTAATAACTTCGCCGTCGAATTCAATGGTGATGGTTTCTTCGACGCCGCCGAGACCAGCCAGGAACATGCTGCGGCGTCCTGCGTCTTCGATCTCAAACATCAGCGTCGACACCAACTCGCGCCCATTCGGGATCAGCGGGTTGTAAGCGCTAAGCTCATCAGCGATTTGCGCGTCACCGCCTTTTTCGATAAACAACATCTCGTGCACTTGATGCCACATGGTGTCGAAGTTTTCGAAATAGAACATCGCATCCGGACCGCATGCAATGCGGCGATCGCGTTTTTTCAAACTGATGGCGGCGCGCCGTTCTTTACGGTTCTTCGCGTACTCATCCATCGATATAATGTCATCACGCGTAATTTCTGTCTTGGCCATCATGGCGTCTCCTGAAACTTGCATAGCGTTAAACACCGAAAGCGCGGGCGAAAAGTTCGACCGGGTGCTGCATGGTGTCGATGTTGTCGACGGGCTTGTCGAGTTTTTCGATGCCCTGCACGATGTGATCACGCGCCAACGGGCATTCCGACAAAACGTATTTTGAGTTGGCGTCACCGGCCTTGCGGGCAACCGGCTTACCGACCTTAAGGGCGACCTCGAAGTTGTCCTTCATAATCCCCCAAGATCCACCGTGGCCCGAGCAACGTTCAATCACATTCAGATCAAGATCCGGGATCAAACGCAGCATTTCCGCCGCTTTCTGCCCCATATTCTGGGCACGAGAGTGACAGGAAATGTGCACGGTCACGCCACCATCAAGGGCTTTGATGCCGTCCGCCAAACCTTCGTTCTTGGCGATGCCGACGATGTATTCGGTGATATCCGACGTTGCTGTGCTGAGTTTTGTGACGTTTTCATCGTCGGTCACCAACAGCGGCCATTCAAATTTCAACATCAATGCGCAGGATGGCACCAAGGCGATGACATCGTAGCCTTTTTCGATCCAGGGCATCAAATCGGCAGACGTCTGTTTGGCGCTTTCGGCAACCGCAGCAATATCGCCTTGCTCCAGTTGCGGCATACCACAGCAACGTGGATAAACGACTTCGGTCTCGACGCCGTTTTTCGCAAGAACAGCGCGGGCCGCATCACCGATGTGCGGATTGTTGTAGTTGGCAAAACACGTCGCATATAAAACCGCTTTGCGGCCATACGCCGGGGCGTCTTTGTTGACCACGGGCGCAGTGGTTTTATCCGCAAACGGCTGTGAGGAATATTCCGGCAGTTTGGCATCGCGATGGATATCCGCGACGCTTTCCATGATCGGACGCGTCACGTTGTTCCCGCATTTCCCAGCCCAGTTGACGAGGCCGGAAACTTTACTGGCAAGTTTGCCGTTGCGGTCCGTCTTGGTGAGTTGTTTAGCGGCGAACGGCACCTTGCCTTTTTTCTGCTCGACGGCGCGATAGCGCAGCATCAAATGTGGAAAATCCAGATTAAATTCGTGTGGTGGCACGTAAGGACATTTCGTCATAAAGCACATATCGCAAAGCGTGCAGGCATCGACGACCGGCTTGAAGTCCTTGCTGTCGACGGTATCCAGTTCACCGGATTCCGACTCGTCGATCAGGTCGAACAGTTTCGGAAAACTATCACACAAGTTAAAGCAGCGGCGGCAGCCATGGCAGATGTCAAAAACGCGGCGCAACTCGTCGTCGAGCTTCGCTTCATCGTAAAATTCCGGATCCTGCCATGGCACCGGGTGGCGCATGGGGGCCTCAAGACTGCCTTCACTCATCGGGTGTCTCCTGCAACGACGGGCTGAATTGTCTCTCGAATGGGAAGGGGGGCCAATGCCCCCCTTCATAATCGCGTCACATAGACAGCGATCAGTCCATGCTGTCGAGTGCTTTTTGGAAGCGACCAGCATGGGACTTTTCAGCCTTCGCCAAGGTCTCAAACCAATCAGCGATCTCGTCAAAGCCTTCGTCGCGGGCGGTTTTCGCCATGCCTGGGTACATATCGGTGTACTCGTGGGTTTCACCAGCGATAGCGGCTTTCAGATTGTCGGAGGTTTCGCCGATCGGCTCACCGGTTGCCGGGTCGCCGACTTCCTCGAGGAACTCGAGGTGGCCGTGTGCGTGGCCGGTTTCACCTTCGGCGGTCGAGCGGAACACGGAAGCAACGTCGTTGTAGCCTTCTACGTCAGCCTTTTGCGCGAAATACAGATAGCGGCGGTTCGCTTGCGACTCGCCGGAAAATGCTTCTTTCAGGTTTTCTTCGGTTTTGCTGCCCTTGAGGGACATGAGATCCTCCTTGCGTGTATCGTTCGATACGGATTTTAATTAAACACATGGCTATATAGCCTGTTCACCATAGCAATATGGTGTCAGCGCAAGGCAGAGTCAATAATTTAGAACAATTCTAAGGAAGATTTTTGAGTTAGTCTTCGCAGACCCGGACCACTACGTCGACGCGGCTGATCTTTTGACCCTTCGGCGGGATTGGCAACTGCGCAACGACAACCTCGTCAGCGTTGATATCTTCGAGCCCACCATCTTTTTCAAAATAGAAATGGTGATGATCGCTGACGTTGGTATCGAAGTACGAACGCCCAGCGGAAATCACGATTTCCCGCAACAGCCCGACTTCGGTGAATTGGTGCAACGTATTGTAAACGGTGGCCAGCGACACTGGCGAGGCGGCATTGATCACGTCACGATGCAAGTCTTCGGCGCAGACATGTTTGTCCGTGCCGTCGAACAGCAGGCCAGCCAAAGCAATCCGTTGGCGTGTCGGACGAAGGCCGACGGCACGCAGCTTTTCAATCACTTGAGCATATCGTTTTTCGTTGTTCATCAGTCGTATTTAAGGACTTTCACGTGAAAATTCAATCCCACCAAGGTTTCCATAGAGGAGGGAGTGCCTAAGCGGGTTCGTCCGGCAGTGGGAACGGCACACCGACGATATGATAGCCACTGTCCACGTGATGTATTTCACCGGTCACACTCAGCGATAAATCGGATAGCAAATACAAGGCCGAGCCGCCGATGTCATCAAGCTGCACATTGCGACGCAACGGTGCGTGCTTTTCGTTCCAGCGCAAGATATGGCGCGCACCGGCAATCGCACTGCCGGCCAACGTCCGCATAGGCCCAGCCGAGATCGCGTTGACACGAATGTTCTGCGGGCCAAGGTCGGACGCCAAATAACGGACGCTTGCCTCAAGGGCGGCCTTAGCCACACCCATCACATTGTAATTCGGCACAACCCGCGTGGAGCCGAAGAACGACAACGCAATCATGCTGCCGCCATTGCTCATAAATGGCGCCGCATGCCGAGCCAATGCGGTAAACGAATAGCAAGACACTTCCATTGTGCGGTGGAAGTTATCACGAGACGTATCTAAAAACCGACCCTTAAGTTCGTTCTTGTCGGAATATGCAACCGCATGCACGACAAAATCGATACTGCCCCATGCGTCAGCACAGGCATCAACGGCGGCCTTGATCGACTCTTCGTCTTCAACGTCACACGGCACGATGATCTTGGAATCGATGCTTTCGGCAAGCGGGCGCACACGACGTTCCATCGCTTCGTTCTGATAGGTGAACGCAAGCTCGGCACCATGTGCGGTGAGCGTGTTCGCAATGCCCCAAGCGATCGAGCGATCATTGGCAACGCCCATGATCAAACCACGCTTGCCGGTCATTAAGTTGCTTTTAAGGGCGGCGCGCGATGCGCTGTCGGCTGGCTTATATTCGTCCATACTCTTTATGCCTCAAACCGCTTGAATGCCAACGTCGCGTTGGTGCCGCCAAAACCAAAGCTGTTCGACAACACACAATTCAACTCGGCATCATCAATGCGCGTCGAGACGATATCCGCATCGCCGGCTTCCGGGTCCAAATTGTCGACATTGGCCGACGCGGCGATGAAATTATTGTTCATCATAATCAACGAATAAATTGCTTCATGCGCGCCCGTCGCCCCTTGCGAATGACCGGTCAGCGATTTCGTTGAGGAGATTTTCGGACTGTGCGCACCAAAGACTTCTTGGATCGCCTTCACCTCGGTCATGTCGCCGGCGGGCGTCGACGTGCCGTGTGCGTTGATATAATCGACCTTGGTGTTGCCGAGGCCTGCGGTCGCCATCTGCATGCAGCGCCGGGCCCCTTCACCCGAAGGCGCGACCATGTCGACACCGTCAGACGTCGCGCCATAGCCAACGATCTCGCCGTAAATTTTCGCGCCGCGCGCTTTCGCGTGTTCAAGCTCTTCCAACACCACAACGCCGGCACCGCCTGCGATCACAAAACCATCGCGATCCACGTCAAACGGTCGCGACGCGCGCTCCGGTTGATCGTTAAATTTTGATGACAGCGCCCCCATAGCATCGAACAGAACCGTCAACGTCCAATGCAGTTCTTCAGCACCACCGGCAAAGACGACGTCTTGCTTGCCCCACTGGATCAACTCAGCACCATTCCCAATGCAATGCGCACTGGTCGAGCAGGCTGACGAGATTGAATAGCTAAGACCGCGCATATGAAATGCAGTTGAAATATTAGCCGACACGGTCGAACACATGGTTTTCGGCACCGCATAGGGGCCGATGCGCTTTGCGCCTTTTTCGCGTGCGGTATCTGCCGCCAAAACCTGCGCCGAAGTCGAAGGACCACCTGAACCCATGACCAAACCGGTGCGATCACTGGTAATGACAGAATCATCAAAACCGGAATCCGCAATCGCTTCTTTCATCGCAACGTAGGCATAGGCGGCCCCGTCGCCCATGAAACGCCGCAATTTGCGGTCGATCATATCATCCATATCGATTTGCGGCGCGCCGTGCACGTGGGATCTAAACCCCCGCTCGGCGTACTCTTCGCAATGCACGATACCTGATCGACCTGCACGCAGGCTTTCCGTGACCTGTGCGATGTCATTGCCGATGGGCGATACAATACCCATCCCTGTTACTACGACACGTCTCATATCAACCTCACTGCCGTCATTTGTCGCCGTTAACCATCTGAGGTGAACAATGTCACCTTAAGATCGGATGCTTCGTACGCGACCTTGCCGTCGACCAGCATCACGCCGTCGGCGATACCGAGCGTGATCTTGCGACTCATTACGCGCTTAATATCAACGCGATATTCAACGAGCGAGCGGTCCGGCGTAACTTGGTCGGTAAATTTCACCTGGCCCACCCCAAGCGCACGCCCGCGACCCGGCGCACCGGTCCAACCAAGATAAAATCCGACCATCTGCCACAAGGCATCAAGCCCGAGGCAGCCCGGCATCACCGGGTCGCCCTGAAAGTGGCAGCCGAAAAACCAAAGATCCGGCTTCACTTTAAGAGTCGCTTCAACCACGCCCTTACCGTGCGCCCCGCCATCTGCGCTGATATTCGTAATTTCATCGAACATCAGCATCGGCGGCAATGGTAATTGTGCGTTGCCGGGGCCGAATAACTCGCCACGCCCGCAACACAAAAGATCATCGTAAGAGTAACTGTTTTGCTGTGACAAAGAGATACGGTCCCTCACCTGTCGACCCGAAGCAGGGAAATTCGATACAAAGCTAATCGCCCCCTGCCGATTTATTATACCGCATCAATAAGCGAAAACGGCGTTCCGTGCACGAAAAAATACCACATTCGGATGAACGTTGCTCATTAAAGAAATGGCGAGGCGGCGACCATAAAAGCCGCCGCCCCTAACCTATCTTCTCAGACACGTGATAAGTATCCGCGTATTCAGCGATTAATCGCGCTTCTTCTTCTCGGCAACTTGGTCGCTGATGTCTTCGCCGGTCTCTTGATTGACGACACGCATCGACAGCTTAACTTTGCCGCGATCATCAATGCCGATCAATTTGACCTTGATCTCGTCACCTTCGTTGATGACGTCGGTGACCTTTTCAACGCGACTGTCGGTCAATTCCGAGATGTGAACCAGGCCGTCACGTGGGCCGAGGAAGTTCACAAACGCGCCAAAATCAACGACTTTCACGACTTTGCCGTCATAGATCGTCCCGACTTCGGGCTCAGCAACGATGTTACGGATCATGTCGGCCGCTTTGCTTGCAGCCGTCTCATCAACCGCAGCGATCCGCACGGTGCCATCATCTTCAACGTCGATCTTGGCGCCGGTGGTTTCGCAGATTTCACGGATCATCTTGCCGCCCGGGCCGATGATGTCGCGAATCTTTTCTGGATTGATCTTCATCTGCGTGATGCGCGGCGCGTTCTGGCTAACCGAATCCCGCGAGTTGGTAAGCGCTTTGGCCATTTCATCCAGAATGTGCATGCGGCCTTCTTGAGCTTGGCCCAACGCAATTTGCATGATTTCTTCGGTGATGGACGTGATCTTAATGTCCATCTGCAACGACGTAATGCCGTCTGCCGTGCCCGCAACCTTAAAGTCCATATCGCCCAGGTGGTCTTCGTCACCCAAGATGTCGGAAAGCACTGCGTAACGCTCGCCTTCCTTGATCAGGCCCATGGCGATGCCGGCAACCGGGCGCGGCAACGGCACACCGGCATCCATCATCGACAATGACGTACCGCAAACCGTCGCCATCGACGACGAACCGTTGGATTCGGTGACGTCAGACACGACACGCATGGTGTAGGGGAATTCGTCTTTCGACGGCATCACCGGATGAATAGCGCGCCATGCCAGCTTACCGTGACCGACTTCACGACGACCGGTAAAGCCGAAACGGCCAGCTTCGCCAACCGAGAACGGTGGGAAGTTATAGTGCAGCATGAAGTGCTCACGATAGTTGTCGGCAAGGCCGTCAACGATCTGCTCGTCCTGACCGGTGCCGAGCGTGGTCGTCACCAAGGCCTGGGTTTCACCCCGGGTGAACAGGGCCGAGCCATGCGCACGCGGCAAGATGCCGACTTCGGATGCAATCGAGCGAACGGTCTTGGTGTCACGACCATCAATGCGCAAACCCGTGTCCAAGATATCGTTACGGACGATATCTTTTTCGAGATTCTTCATTGTATCGCTCATAATGTCTTTGAGCAGGCCTTGATCAATGCTGTCGTCACCGGCGAGCTTTTCAGCAACCGCTTTTTTGACTTCAGAAAGTTTTGCTTGGCGATCCGACTTCACTTTGATGCCATAAGCGGCACGCAGGTCGTCAGCAGCAGCAGCAGCGATCTTTTGCTTGATCTCGTCGATACCGGCTGGTGCTTGCGGCACATCAATCGGGTCTTTCGCACATGCTTCGGCAAGATCAATGATCGCATCAATCACCGGCTGGAAGCCACGATGACCAAACATCACGGCGTCGAGCATCTGTTGCTCGGAAAGCTCGCTGGCTTCCGATTCAACCATCAAAACGCCTTCTTGCGTACCGGCGACGATCAAGTCGAGATCGCTTTCAGCCATCTGTGCCAGTGTCGGGTTGAGCACAAGCTCACCGCCGACGCGACCAACACGTGTACCACCAATTGGGCCCATGAACGGCAGACCGGAAATCGTCAGTGCCGCAGACGTGCCGATCATCGCCAAGATGTCGGTTTCGTTTTCGAGATCGTGCGAGACGACGGTACAGATTACCTGGGTTTCGTTTTTAAAGCCCTTGGCAAACAACGGACGAATTGGACGGTCGATCAAGCGGGACGTCAGGGTCTCGCGCTCGCTCGGACGGCCTTCACGCTTGAAAAAGCCACCCGGAATTTTACCGGCAGCAAATGCTTTTTCCACGTAATGGACCGAAAGCGGGAAGAAATCGAGGCCGGGCTTCGGCGACTTTTCACCAACAACCGTGCACAGCACTTTGCTCTCGCCGAGCGTCGCCATGACCGCACCATCTGCTTGACGTGCTATCTTGCCGGTTTCCAGCACCAACGTCTGGCCTGCCCATTCGATCTCTTTACGGAATTCTTTAAACATACTCATTTGTACTTCCTCATCATCGTACGTACGGCGCCGGTGCCTCCATGGCACGGCGCGGCCCTACAGCCACCTTGGCCGCAGGTGGACGTGAAGCCGAAAACATTCTTCCAGGTGACTGAAAACCATGCAGCGGCTTACGCCGAAAGGGCAGCAACCGCTCATTCGGTGCTGCCCCAATTTGCCGCCTTAGCGGCGCAGACCCAGGCGTTTCACCAGGGCTTCGTAACGCTTGCTGTCTTTCTTGCGCAAATAGTCAAGAAGACGACGGCGTTGACCGACCATCATCAACAGACCACGGCGGGAATGGAAATCCTTGCCATGAATCTTGAGATGTTCGGTAAGGTTCGTGATCCGCTCGGTAAGAACGGCAACTTGCACATCTGCAGAACCGGTATCGCCATCTTTGACGGCGAATTCTTTAATCAGTTCCTGCTTACGTTCAGCAGTAATCGACATCGCAATCTCCTAAATCAAAGGTTCATTAAACGCAGAGGACGAATTTCGCCACCTGCGATACGCGCCAACCCCAGCAAAGTGCCCGCGGCCGTCACTTGGACGACATCCCCTTGGCTAATTAGACCTTGGGGGGACCTTTGCGCCACAGGCAGAACCGGTATGGCCTGACCATGTTTGAGCCGGTGCGCTTCTTGCTCCGTCAAAGCCAGTGCCGGGATGTCGTCCAGCACGGTTTCAACAGGGAGCAAATGCTCAGCGAGAAGCGTCGCCACGTTACCACCTTCGTTCTCTTCAAAGACTTGTAACGGCACGGCCATTTCTTCAGAGAAAGGGCCGACAGCGGTGCGTCTGAGGCGCCTTATATGCCCCTCGCACCCCAAGTGCAAGGCCAGATCACGCGCTAGCGCGCGCACATACGTGCCCTTGCCACAGTCCATTTCAAAGGCCGCGTGATCTGGGTCCGGCACATCCATCAACCGAATATCATCAATTTGGACAATCCGGGACGCGATTTCGACCGTTTCGTCCCGCCGCGCCTTTTTATAAGCGCGCTCACCATCGATCTTCACGGCTGAATATGCCGGGGGAATCTGCGAGATTTCACCGATAAACGTCGGCAATGCTTCAAGAATTGCCGCCTTACTGGGTCGCACGTCAGAAGAAGCCGTCACCTCTCCTTCCGCATCCTGAGTTGCCGTGCTGTCACCCCAGCGAATAGTGAATTCGTATGTCTTATGGCCGTCCATGGCCCATTGCTGGGTTTTTGTCGCTTCGCCCAGCGCAATCGGCAAGATACCACTGGCCAATGGATCCAGTGTACCGCCATGACCAACCTTCGCCGCGTTGGTGAGCCGCTTAATGCGTCCGACACAGGTGTTCGAGGACGGCCCTACAGGCTTATCGAGCACGAGCCAGCCGTGAATCGGGTCGCCCTTGCGCCGACGACCCATTCAGGCGTCGTCCTCTTCATCTGCATGGTCACGATTAATATCTTGGGCGACCTGCGGATTGCGCATCACCCGGTCAATCCGATCCGCTTCATCGAATGAGGTATCGGCCTGAAACGACAACCGGGGCACATGGCGCAGACGCACGTTGCGGCCGACATAGGTCCGCAGAAATCCAGCCGCACGGTTCAAAACATCGACCGTGTCACCAAGATCGCCACCACCCAGCGGCACCACGAACGCCGTTGCGTTCTTAAGGTCAGGACTGATGCGAACTTCGGTCACGGTCAGAGAGCGCCCGGCCAGGGCCGGGTCGTGCACTTCGCCGCGCTCAAACGCGAGCGCCAACGTGTGGCGAATTTCTTCGCCAACCCGGAGTTGGCGTTGTGTCGGCGCGCGATCTGATTGGCGAGACATACGATACCTTAAGAACGGCCGCGTCCGAGGCCCTTAAGCGGGCTCACGGATCACAAATGGCGGCTGGTTTCCTTGACCTCGAAACACTCGATAAGGTCGCCAACCTGAATATCGTTGTAGTTGGCGAACGCCATACCGCATTCGTAGCCTTCTTTAACTTCGCGCACGTCATCCTTGAAGCGCTTGAGCTGGCTGAGATCACCCTCGTGCACAACCACGTCGTCACGCAACAAGCGAACCTTGGCGCCCCGTTTGACCGTGCCTTCGGTGATCATACAACCGGCGACTTTGCCGACCTTGGTGATCGAGAACACTTCGCGGATTTGCGCGTAGCCCAAAAGTTCTTCGGAAACATCCGGCGCCAACATGCCAGACAGCATCTGCTTCACGTCATCGGTCAGGTTATATATGATCGAATAGTAACGCATATCGACGCCGTCGCGTTTCGCAGCTTCGCGTGCCTGCGGGTTAGCGCGAACGTTAAAACCGATCACCAGCGCATTCGAAGCGCGCGCCAAAGTCACATCGGATTCGTTGATGCCACCGACGCCAGAGTGCAGGATTTGCACCTCGACCTCGCTGGTGCCCATATTCTTGAGCGCACCAAGAATGGCTTCCAACGACCCGTGTACGTCGGCTTTGACGACCACCGGCAGAAGTTGCGCTTCGCCTTCTTTGATCTTTTCAAACATCTGCTCAAGCGTCCCGCGACCGCTGGCAGCAGCCCGAGTATCACGTTCGCGGCGCTGACGGAATTCCGTCACCTCGCGGGCTTTGTTTTCGCTCTCAACGACAATCACATCATCGCCGGCCATTGGCGTGCCGTTCAGGCCGAGCACTTCAGCAGGCATCGACGGGCCGACTTTATCGAGCTTATTGCCGCTGGCATCCGTCAGTGCACGGACACGACCCCACTCGGCGCCGGCGACGAAAATATCGCCGACATTCAGGGTGCCGCGTTGCACCAAGACCGTGGCCACAGAACCGCGGCCTTGTTCCATCTTGGATTCAACGACCACACCTTCTGCCGCGCGGTTCGGGTTTGCTTTCAGATCCAGCAGTTCCGCCTGCAGCGTGATCACTTCCAACAGTCGATCAAGGTTGGTGCGCTTAAGCGCCGAAACAGGCACGCACAACACGTCACCGCCCATATCCTCTACTTGGATGTCGTGGCTCAGCAGGTCAGTCTTGATTTTATCCGGATTTGCGTCCGGCTTATCGATCTTGTTGACCGCAACGATAATCGGCACCCCTGCCGCTTTGGCATGGTGAATGGCTTCAATCGTCTGCGGCATAATACCGTCGTCTGCGGCGACACAAAGCACCACGATATCGGTCACCTTAGCGCCACGCGCACGCATTTCAGAGAACGCGGCGTGGCCAGGTGTATCAATAAACGTGATCGCGTTGCCGGTCGGTGTCACGACTTGATAGGCACCGATGTGCTGCGTAATGCCGCCGGCTTCGTGATTGGCAACATTGCTTTCACGGAGTGCGTCCAACAACGATGTCTTGCCATGGTCGACGTGACCCATAACGGTGACGACCGGTGCGCGTGACACCATATCACCTTCAATGTCCGACGTGCCCAGGCTCAGACTGTCTTCGACGTCGGCTTCACTGACCCGCTTTACGCGGTGGCCGAATTCCTGCACCACCAGTTCACCGGTGTCGCCATCGATACTTTGAGTGATCGTCGCCATGACGCCCATTTCCATGAGCTTCTTAACCACTTCACCGCCACGCTCGGCCATACGGTTGGCAAGTTCTTGGACGGTAATTGTTTCCGGCACGACGACATCACGAATGACTTTTGTCCCCTCAGAACGGAGTTCACGTTGTTTCTCTTTATCGCGCTCGCGTTGGCGCTTCACCGAAGCCAGCGAACGACGATGTTCTTCCATTTCCTCGAAAGATTCCGCTTCAGCGATGGTGAGCTTGCCTTTGCGGCGACGCTCATCACCACGGCCTTTGCCGGGTGATGGCTTTTTTGCATCGACTTTTGTCAGTTTTGCGCCTTTGCGCGCATCCGACTCATCATCGCCGTATTTATCGTCCGGCACACGCGCATCGGCGCGGCTGCTGTCTTTAGCGGCGTCCTTAGCGACTTCTTTGTCTCGCTGCTTGCGCTCTTCTTCAAGACGCTTGGTTTCTTCTTCCTGCGCCAAGCGGATCGCAGCTTCTTCGGCGGTCTCTTCGACCTCAGCAGCGACCTCAGCGGCGGCGGCCTTCGCGGCAGCAGCGGCCTCAGCAGCTTCGGCACGGCCAAAATCAGATACCTGCGGACGACCACGCCCACTCGGGGCCGGTCCCGACTCATCGTCACTATGACGTGCGGTTTCCAGCGCACGCATGCGTGCCTCACGCTCACCTTCAGTCAAGTTCGACAGATTCGCGCGCTCAGGCTCGTCAACAACGACCGGCGGCAGCGACGGTGCCTGAACCTCTTCTTCAACCGGCGCGCTCTCGGTGAGTGTCGCACCAAGCAGATCTGCCTTCACCTCGGACATTTCGCCCTTCGGGTCGGTCACAAAGGTCCGTTTGCGTTTTTTCTCGACCGCCACCATCTTCGAGCGACCATGCGAGAAGTTTTGCTTCACCTGACCGGCTTCGATGGTTTTATTCAACTCCAAACGGCCCGGACTCGAGAGTCCCAAGCGTTTTTTGCCGTTGTCGGTTTCTTTCGCGTCACTCATTGCTTTTCGTCCATTTCCGCCGGTCTAAGACCAGTCAATCGTTCGTTCTCTCTTTGCAACGAGGTGGCAAGGCCACCCCTGAGTATCGTCAAAAACGACACCGCGCCTTTACCCACACCGGCACTAAGCTCGGCATTGGTCAGGCTGCCGGCAACCGGCAATTTTCCGGCCGCCATCGCGATGTCACGGCGACCGCCGCCCGCATCGGATGCGATGGCAACAATGCCTGCGCCGCCCTGCGCCAGGATTTCCAACACGCGATCAAAGCCAACCACCAACAAATCCGAACGCTTCGCGAGCCCGATGATGTCCTGACAACGTTTTGCCAACATCGTTTCCAACGTCGACAACAGATCCGCTGGCACATTGACCTGCGCTTTTGCAGCGCGCGCAAACAGTTTTCGCTCGACCGCCTGCATAATAGCAGAACGATCAGCAGAAACCCAAATCCCGCGACCCGGCAAACGCTCGCCCAAGTCCGGCACGATCACGCCGTCAGGACTAACGACAAAGCGAATCAAGCCATGCGTTGGCATACTGTCGCCGGTCGCAATACAGCGCCGAGCCGGTTCGCTTTTGTGCGCCTTCGTCATGTGTGCGTGCGTTGCCATTCCGTCCTATGGATCCTGTTAACCAGCGTCCTCAGGTGCGTCGGTCGGCTTTTCATCGCCGCCCTCGGCATCTTCGCTCACCGGATCATCGGCGAACCAATGCGCACGTGCAGCCATGATCACGGCATTGGCTTCATCCAACAACATGGTCCCAGCAGGCAGCATCTCGAGCAATTCGTCACCGGCCAAATCCGCCAGATCATCGAGAGTTTTAACGCCTTTTTCACCGATCGCCACCATGATGGCCGCGTTGATGCCGTCAAGCGCGGCAATGTCGTCTTCAACACCGAGCTCTTTACGCTTCGTGTTCATTTCTTCTTCGCGAGTCGACAAGAAGGCGCGCGCTCGGTCTTGCAATTCAGCGGCCACGTCTTCGTCAAAGCCTTCGATATCCACCAAGTCGTCCACCGGTACGAAGCCAACTTCTTCGACCGAGCTGAAACCTTCGGTGACCAGCAGATGCGCAATCACGTCGTCCACATCCAAAGCTTCCACGAACATCTTCGAGCGGTCCTGGAATTCCTTTTGACGACGCTCAGACTCTTCAGCTTCGGTCAGGATATCGATATCCCAGCCCGACAACTGCGAGGCGAGGCGCACATTTTGACCACGGCGGCCGATGGCGAGGCTAAGCTGCTCGTCTGGGACGACCACCTCGATCTTGTTGTTGTCTTCATCCAACACGACCTTGGCGACCTCAGCCGGTGCCAACGCGTTGACGATGAAAGATGCGGCGTCTGGCGACCACTGGATGATATCGATCTTTTCACCCTGCAACTCGCCAACCACGGCCTGCACGCGCGAGCCCCGCATACCGATACATGGGCCCACTGGATCAATGCTGCTGTCATGCGAGACAACGGCGATTTTGGCACGCGATCCCGGGTCACGGGCAACGGCTTTGATTTCAATCACACCGTCATAAATTTCCGGCACTTCCTGGGCAAACAATTTAGCCATGAAATCGGGGTGCGTACGCGATAAGAAAATCTGCGGGCCGCGGGGTTCACGACGGACATCGGCGATGTATGCACGGATACGGTCGCCGTTGTTGAAGTGCTCACGCGGAATCGACTCGTCACGGCGCAGAATAGCTTCAGCGCGGCCCAAATCGACGACGGCATTACCGTATTCCATCCGCTTGACCAGACCGTTGACGATTTCGCCAGTGCGGTCTTTGTATTCTTCGAATTGGCGCTCGCGCTCAGCTTCGCGCACCTTTTGGACGATCACCTGTTTCGCCGTTTGTGCAGCGATCCGGCCAAAGTCAATCGGAGGCAAGATGTCGACGATGAACTCACCCGCCGTCGCATCCGACTTTTTCCGCAGGGCATCGGTCAGGGGAAGCTGCGTGCACTCGTTTTCAATCTCGGCGCCGTCTTCGAGCACTTCAATATAACGTGCCAACATGATCTCGCCGGTTTTGCGGTCAATATGGGCGCGGATATCGTGCTCGTGGCCATACTTGGAGCGACCGGCTTTTTGGATGGCCATTTCCATGGCTTCCAATACCTCTTCACGCTCAATACCTTTATCGCGCGCGACGGTGTCGGCGACGGTCAGCAATTCCGGCCGGGCGTGAACGTCGCCGGCTTCCATCAAGGTTTCACTCATGATGCTTTTTCTTTCCCTAACTGGGCGATCATCTCGTCTGTGACGATCAGTTTTGCCTTAGCAATGTCGTCGATATGAAGCTGAACAGGCTCTCCATCAACGTCGATTACCACATCTTTGCCATCCGTGCCGCTGACCCTGCCGCGAAAACGGCGACGACCATCAATCACGGTCTTTGTTTCAAGCTTTGCCTCAAATCCGGCAAAACGGTCGAAATCTTTCAAACGCACCAGCGGCCGATCAAGACCCGGCGAGCTGACCTCAAGAGTATACGCATCGCTGATCGGGTCTTCGACGTCGAGCACAGCCGACACGGCACGCGAAATATCTGCACAATCATCAACATTCATCTCGCGGCCATCAAAGGGCTCGGCCATGATCTGCAAACGCGGATCACCGCCACCCAACAACAGCACACGCACAACATCATACCCCAACGCTTCGATGGTCGGCGTGATGATATCTTGAACGCGCTGAGCAAGATCGGTGCCTGTCACAATGTCCTCTCGGTATTTTGTCTTCTCGGTATTTTTAGCCGTCTTCGTCAATCGGTGCCGTCCGACGCCCTACAAAAATTAGAGGCTTAGCATCGATCACCGCACCTCGTTCACCCAACAAAAAAGGCGGGCCGCCGGCCCACCCATCAACCCCAGTCAATACGCTAGATCAACGAGCGCTCCCTTAGGAGCACGGGTGATATATCCAGAAACCCGCGTAAAAGCAAGGGATAACTCGTCAAATACGACCTTTCCGCAAGCTCAACGACGCGGCACGCGATGCATCACAAGATATGCCGGTAAGTCACCTTTCTTGCGGCCCTTGGCCTCGTAACGGGTCTCGACCCAGCCTGGCGGCGGAAGCCGCCAATCATCGGGGCGCAAGGCCGTCCATACCCATTCCGGGTGGCGCTGCACCTCGGCCAACGTCCAGGCGACGTAATCCGTATGATCGGAGGCAAAAATAAACGTGGCGTCATCGCACGCGATCCGCGCGAGGTCGCTCAAGGCGTCTTGCTGGACAAAACGCCGTCGATTGTGACGTGCCTTCGGCCAAGGATCCGGAAACAACAAATAAATTTTCGATATCGAGGCATCCGGCAACCTGGGCAACAGCCGTCGGGCATCCTCGTCAAACAGCCTAATATTGGTGAGGCCATCACGCTCAATATCGGCCAGCAAGGACGCGACACCGTTGATAAACGGCTCGCATCCGATGAAGTCGACGTCCGGCTCGGCGGCAGCGACACCGCTTAAGTGCTCACCTGCCCCGAAACCGATTTCTAAATGAACTTGAGCGGCGTTTCGACCAAATGCTTCGGCGAAATCCACCAGCGTGTTTTCGTCTGCATCGGCAAGCCGCAACGCAGGCAAAAGCGTTTCAATAAGTTCGGCGCGACGGGGTCTAAGTTTATGGGTCCGCCGGCGGCCATACCATAATGGCTGGCCGTCCGGCGATTTTGGTGTCTCATCAATCATAATATTCCCTCCCCTTCATATTTTTGGCAGAACATAAAATCAGCCAAAAATGGGTCGGGTCGGCCAAAGGCCTAGCAAGAGACCGGCGCGTCAAGAAGCGCCGAGCGCTGCCTTGAGGCTATCGACCAGGTCTGTTTTCTCCCAAGAGAAACCGCCATCCGCATCCGGCGTGCGACCGAAGTGACCGTACGCAGCGGTACGAGCATAAATCGGACGGCTCAAAGCAAGATGTTCGCGGATACCCCGTGGCGAAAGATCAACCAGATCCAACAACGCGGCTGCAATGGCATCTTCGTCAACGCGCCCGGTAGCGTGGGTGTCGATGTAAACCGACAACGGCTTGGAAACGCCGATGGCGTAAGACAACTGGATCGTGCATTTATCGGCGAGGCCCGCGGCCACCACGTTTTTCGCAAGGTAGCGACCTGCATAAGCGGCCGAGCGATCCACCTTGGTCGGGTCTTTACCCGAGAACGCGCCGCCACCATGCGGGGCCGCGCCACCGTAGGTATCGACAATAATTTTACGACCCGTCAAACCGGCGTCCCCGTCCGGGCCACCAATGACAAAACGACCCGTCGGGTTCACATATAATTCTTCGTCCGGACACATCCAACCATCAGGCAGCACGTTCTCAACGATGGGGCGCACCAATTCGCGCACATCGTCTTGGCTGAGGTCTTCGTCATGCTGGGTCGAGACCACGACCGACGCCGCACGGATCGGCTGGCCATTTTGATATTCCAACGTCACCTGGCTTTTCGAATCCGGGCCGAAGCCTTTGAACTCGCCGCTTTTGCGTTTTTTCGCCATGTCTTCGAGGATGCGGTGCGAGAACACAATCGGCGCCGGCATCAACACATCGGTTTCGTTACAGGCATAGCCGAACATAATGCCTTGGTCGCCGGCACCTTCGTCTTTATTGCCGGCCGCATCCACACCCTGAGCGATATCGACGGACTGCGGATGAACGTAAATTTTGACGTCCGACTTTTCCCAATGGAAGTTGTCTTGGTCGTAGCCGATATCTTTAATCGCGGCGCGGGCCAATTCTTCCAACCTCGAAGGTGGTATTTCCTGCGCGCAACGAGTCTCCCCGGCGAGAACAACCAAATTGGTTGTCACCAACGTCTCAACGGCAACGCGTGCACCTGGGTCCAGCGCCAAATACGCATCTACAATTTCATCAGAAACGCGGTCGCAAATCTTATCCGGATGTCCTTCGGATACGGACTCACTGGTAAAGAGGTAATTTTGTCTGCTCACGTCGGTCCCTTCCCTGCCTGGGCATTACACTCACTGGACCGGGGGCTGGAAGCCGGGAAATCCCGACCGCCCACTTAGCGCTATATTTTTCGTGGCGGCAAGCGGTCCAAATCCATCCACGACAACAGTTCGTTGCGGGTCGGTTTGTGACAACTTCAACACCAAGCGTCAAGCGAATCTGTGGCGCAGTAAGGATAAACGGGACCTGCTCGACAAGCCTGTACCAATCTAGGCCACTTGTTTGGCTTTGAAATGCGGCAGATTTAGTTACTCTTCGTCTGGCAGATTCGCCATGGAACGTAACAATTCATACAGTCGGCGACGGACTTTTGGATCGTTGATACGATAGTATGAACGAACCAACTCCAACGTTTCTTGACGCGAAAGAGGGTCTTCATCCATTTTCGCTTGCTCGCGATCAGATAATCCGCCTTTGTCGCCGCGCTTCAATTTGCTTTGCGGGACAAATGCGCCAACATCACCGATCGCACCATCAGGCATATCTTCGAAAAAGAACGCGACCGGGACAGCCAAGATATGACTAAACTGATACAAGCGGCTTGAGCCGATCCGGTTTGCGCCACGTTCGTACTTTTGAATTTGCTGAAATGTAAGGCCGACAGCATCGCCGAGCTTTTCTTGGGACATGCCAAGCATCGTTCGACGCAGCCTGACGCGGCTCCCGACGTGCACATCAACCGGATGCGATTTCCCCGTTGACGCTTTTTTAGGCCCACTGGATCCACCTCCGGAGGTGGATGGGCTCATGTTCATGGGTGACGATGAATTGATCACTTAATCCTCCGAGGCTTATTCGGCGAAGGGCATGGAACTTTCTTGTACACCAATTATACGGGGAAAACTAGGCGCACGTAAAAGACGAAAGTTTAAAGCCCTAATCCCGTTTATGTATACGAGCGCTAATCTTTTTAATATAAGACGATAAAACCGCGAAAACTGCTAACAAAAAACCACCCCAATGAGCAAGCTTTGACGATACTGTCTGCCCGATGGCCTCAGGCAACGGCGCGTCAACAACGCCTTGTTTTTCCAAAGCTAATTGGTTTCTGACACGACCGAATGGATCGATCACTGCGGATATCCCCGTATTTGCTGCGCGCACCACGGGCAAGCCTTCTTCGATGGCGCGAAACTGCGCTTGCACCAAATGCTGATAGGGGCCGGACGATGGTCCAAACCATGCGTCATTGGTTATATTAAGTATCCATTCCGGTCGATTGCTCGGATCGACAACATTGCCGGAGAAAATAATCTCATAACAAATGACTGGGGAAAACGCTGGGAGACCGTCCACCTTGATCGTCTGTGGCCCCGGTCCAGGCGTAAAATCGCCCCGCCCTTCAACAAATTTTTCCAACGGCAGCCAATCACGCAGCGGCACATATTCCCCGAACGGCACCAGATGAAATTTATCGAATGATGCCACGATGTCACCGTCATCATCGATCACGAACAAACTGTTGAAAAACTGTCCCGCAGCATTCCGCCTAGGTGCGCCGAAAAAAAGGTGCCCACCTTTCGGCACCGCAGCGGCCAGAGATGCCGGGACCTCTGAGCCTGGCTCAATCAAAACCGGCACGTTTGTCTCGGCCCAGATAACATCGGTCGGCGCACCGGCGGGACCCGCCGTCCGTTTACTCATCGCCATCTGTCTGAGCACATGTTGCTGGCGTAAATCACGCCGCCATTTCAGCTTTTGATCAATCGCCGGCTGAACAAGACGCAACACAACGTCATCTCGGGTCAATAAACCTGCGTCCGACAATCGATATGCGCCGATGCCCCACATCAACGGCAACAGCAAACTAACCGCCAGTGCCATCATTTTTTGTTGCGCAGAAATTTGACCGGAGGTCGGCTGCGAACTGGCAAACAAAACCGCAGGGGCTGCGAAGGCGCATGCGGTCAAGAAACTGAGGCCGAGCGCACCGATATACGCGGCGGGCTGCATCATCTCGGGCGACAGCCCCCAAACGGTCGCAAGCGGATTCCACGGAAACCCAGTCAGCAATATCCCCCGCAGCCATTCACCCAAGGTCCAACATCCAGCAAACACCGGCACCAAAACCATTGGCCCACCTGCGCCACGCCGCATCAAAATATTCACAGCCGCAGACGCCATCGCAATGTAGAGCGCCATGCAGACACTAATACCGATCACGGCCACCGGCATCAAAGCTGCAAACTGTTCAGCGTCAACGAGGAACGCATACCCGATCCAGTAAAGGCCGACGCCAAACCAACCCAGCCCGAAAAGCCACCCCTCAACTGCGGCATAGCGCATATCGCGGGCAGTGAAATTCAATAGAGCAAGACCGGCGAGGCCGGGCCATAGCAGCGGCAGTGCGTAGAGGGGCGGCAGTGCGAGGGCGCTTAAGATGCCAAGAGACAACGCCAAAGCATAACGACGCCAGCCGGGGATCAGCAGTCTTGAGCCTTGATCTTGCTCAGGAGTCATCCGGCAGTGGTCGCCGATGCAGTTTCCGCATCAACGCGACGGCGCACCCGAACACGATGCACACGTCTTGGGTCCGCGTCTAAAATTTCAAACTCAATGCCGCCACGATGCGCGATGATCTCACCTCGGATCGGCACGCGACCCGCGACCGTGAACACGAGGCCGCCAAGCGTATCGATATCCTCACGTTCGTCTTCATCGACGATCGGGCCAATGCGGCTTTCCAATTTTTCGATTTCGATCCGCGCATCGGCGACCCATGAGCCGTCGCGTCGTCGTTCAATCTTCGGCTCATCGTCGCGGTCATGTTCATCTTCGATTTCGCCGACGATTTCTTCGACCAAATCTTCGATGGTCACAAGCCCGTCTACGCCACCAAATTCATCAACCACCAACGCCATATGCGAGCGCTTCACCCGCATTTCCAACAACAGCTCCAACACCCGCATGGAGGGCGCAACAAACAACATTTTGCGTTGCACGTCGGCGACCTTGAAATCTTTGTCCTTACCGCGCCAGCCCAGCACATCTTTAATATGCACGACACCTTGGGCATCATCCAAAGTATCGCGGTACACAGGTAGGCGCGAGTGGCCGCCACGCGTCGCAACATCAATGATATCGGGCAACGTCGCGGAAACGGGTATCGCACTGATATCCGCGCGCGGCACCATCACGTCGTAAATTGTCAGATTGCGCAGCTCGAGGATGTTCGCGACCAACAATCGCTCGTCAGGGTCCAGCGGTTGCTCGGAGTCTTCGCGCTCTTCAATCAGTTCATCTAGGGTATCGCGAGGCGAATCACTGCCGGACGACATTCGTTTGATGCCACGCATCCAACCACGTACGACGTCTGAGAAATTTCCGTTCTTTTGCTCGTTGCTCGGAGCACCTTCGCCGTGCCCGCTACTAGAGGGTTCCCCATTCGGGGTCGTGTCGTTCATTTTTTTATCCGTCAGCCTATGCCCGGCGCATCATCATCCAGATATGGATTACCGACGCCGAGCTTTCCCAGAATAGTTATCTCAAGATGCTCCATTTTCTCTGCATCTTCCGTATTTTCGTGATCATACCCGCAAAGGTGCAACATACCATGCACCAAAAGATGCGAAAAATGATCGTGCCACGATATACCTTGGGTCGATCTTTCCCGATCAACCGTCTCAAAAGCAATAACGATGTCTCCCAACGTTTCGGGCACGTCTTTAGGTGCCGCCGGTCCAGTGCCGTCCCAAGCCGGAAACGATAACACATTGGTAGATGTGTCTTTGCCGCGATATGTTTTGTTTAAGGCTCGCTGCTCAGCGTCATCGGTCAGCACCACCGACACTTCAAATAACCCATTGTTGGGCGCGGCAAAGTCCCAAGCTGTGCTCATCGTGGTCGCACAGAGGGCATCAATATCACCCAAGACGTCTTTCCAAGCCTCGGCCCGCACATTGATATCGATCTGCAGGCGCGTATTCCCCTGAAGGACAGGTTTAAGATTCATGATCTCCGGCACTATCGTCCTCGTTATGGTACTCAGCCCCGGCGCCACGCTGGTTTTCGAGGCGCCGATACGCGTGCACGATCTTGCCCACTAACGGGTGGCGGACGACATCCGCGTCTTGAAACTTCAAAAAGCGGATGTCGTCAACATGGCTAAGCGCTTCGCACGCATCACGAAGGCCCGAACGCGTACCGCGCGGCAGGTCAACCTGACTAAGGTCGCCGGTGATCACCATGCGCGAGTTCTCGCCCAAGCGGGTCAGAAACATTTTCATCTGCACAGCTGTGGTGTTTTGCGCTTCATCCAAAATCACAAACGCGTTCGCCAGGGTGCGGCCACGCATGAACGCCAACGGGGCAACTTCAATTTCGCCGGATTCTAACCGCTTCTGCACTTGTTGAGCCGGCATCATATCGTGCAACGCGTCGTACAAGGGCCGCAAATAGGGATCGACTTTTTCGCGCATATCGCCCGGCAAAAAGCCCAACTGCTCGCCCGCTTCTACGGCAGGTCTGGACAAGATAATGCGTTCAACATCGCCGCGCACCAGACGCTCGACCGCTTTGGCGACAGCCAAATAGGTCTTACCGGTACCGGCAGGACCTTCCGCAAAAACCAGTTCGGACTCGTCGATCGCGCGCAGATAGTCAGCTTGCGTGGGCGTCCGTGCGGTCACAACCCGATTGCGAATACTGACCCCGGCATCGTGACTGGACGGCATTTTACGCTCAGGCTCAGCGGAAAATCTCAACATCGCATCGACCTCGGGTTGATCGATGTCCTGTCCTTTTTCGAGTCGCTCATAAAGCGTATCCAATACGCTGACCGCGCGGGCCGCGGCTTCGGGGTCACCGGCGATCGTAACCTCATTGCCACGCGCATGAATGACCACCGACAAGCCGGATTCAATCTGCGCCAAATGACAATGATGCGGCCCGAATAACGCGAGCGCCAAGCCATTGTTAGGGAATTGTTTTTTGCGGGTAATGGCGGCACCGTCTTTGCGACGGGCCGTAGGTTTCGCGGCGCGGCTCAAGCAACCACCTCCCGTTTAGCGTTAGATGACATGTCGGCGCCCAAAGGGCGGATAGTGCCGGAAAGACTGTTTGGTTTAGCGCGGTCAATTCTCACGGTGATGATCTCTCCCATCCGGTCTGCGGGCGCGTCCGCATGAACCGCTTGCATGTAGGGGCTACGCCCCACCAATTGACCGGGGCGCGCGCCCGGACGATCAAACAACACCGGCAAATCTCGGCCGACACAAGATTCATTAAATGCAATTTGCTGACGGTTCAGCAGATCCTGCAAAAAGTGCAAGCGCGCCGACTTAACAGGTTCGGGCACTTGGCCATCCATATCCGCCGCCGGAGTCCCGGGGCGTGGGCTGTATTTAAATGAATACGCCTGCACAAACCCAACCGATTCAACCATATCCATGGTTGCCTGGAAGTCCGCTTCGGTTTCGCCCGGGAACCCGACGATAAAGTCGGACGAAAGTGCTAGGTCAGGCTGTGCATCGCGAAGTCGCTGAACAATATCCTTATAGTCACCGGACGAATGACGCCGGTTCATCGCCTTCAAGATTTTGTCCGAACCCGATTGCACCGGCAAATGCAGATACGGCATTAATGCCGGTACATCGCGGTGCGCCGAAATAAGATCATCATCCACTTCAGCCGGGTATGACGTGGTGTAACGAATACGATCAATGCCTTCGACATCGGCCAGCTTGCGGATCAGGCGCCCCAACGTTAGCTCACCACCGTTACCGTTATCGCCGTGATACGCATTCACGTTTTGCCCAAGCAGGGTGATTTCACGGACGCCTTTACCGGCCAGCAAACGGGCCTCGCGCAACACCGGGTCAACCGGTCTTGAGAATTCAGCGCCCCGTGTATACGGCACGACACAAAATGTGCAGAACTTGTCACAGCCTTCTTGCACCGTCAGAAACGCCGCCGCCCCGTCCGGCGCTTGCGCATCGGGCAGCGCGTCGAACTTATCGTCCGCCGGAAAATCTGTGTCGACCACGGCTTCACCGCGTTGCGCCAGTGTGCGCAGCATGAGCGGCAAGCGGTGATAGGTTTGCGGGCCGAACACCATGTCGACAAACGGCGCCCGGCGAAGAATTTCTTCACCTTCAGCCTGCGCGACACAGCCGCCGACCGCGATCACCATGGGGCGATCAGAGCCCGCGCGCGCCTCTTTTTCAACGCGGAGACGCCCCAGTTCCGAATACACTTTTTCAGCCGCTTTTTCGCGAATATGACAGGTGTTGAGAATAACCAAGTCCGCCGCAAACATATCGGGATCGTTGGCATAGCCGAGCGGCGCCAATACGTCGCCCATCCTGGACGCATCATAGACGTTCATTTGGCAACCGTATGACTTCACGTGCACGGTTTTTTGTGCCGAATTCCGATCTAAATTTTGTTCGGTGTTCTGCAATGGTGCTCTCATCGTCCCGACGGGTCCCTTAGCAGCACTCTTTGACGCTCAGAAAAAATCTGCCGTCTTTGCCGCTGGCGGCGGAACATGATCAGCATCGGGTCCCGTGTCAAGCGGCGCTCCCGAGCACAATAATCGTCATTTTTCGTCTTCTTTAAGGGGGACGCCATAAAGCTCCAGACGGTGCCCGACCAAACGCAGGCCATGATCTCTGGCGACACGTTCCTGCAACCGTTCAATCTCTTCATTTTGAAATTCGATCACCCGACCGGATTTCACGTCAATAATGTGGTCGTGATGTTCGTCCGTCGCTTCTTCGTAACGCGCGCGCCCGTCGCCGAAATCATGGCGCTCGACAATGCCGGCGTCTTCAAACAAACGCATGGTCCGATATACGGTGGCGATGGATATTTTCGAATCTTGCACAGACGCCCGACGATAGACTTCTTCAACATCAGGATGGTCTTCGGATGCCGATAGCACACGGGCGATGATCCGGCGCTGCTCGGTCATCTTCATGCCCTTATCGATGCATAGTCTTTCGAGGCGGGTTTCGTCCATATCGCCCTTAATTCCGGAAAGACTCACATACTAGCCGCAAGGGACTGATCTGTGAAGGGTTTGTAAAGTTTCGGCGGGATCACACAAAAAACAACGCGGCCACGCTTTGCCCTACATAGAGAGCCCAGCGCGACACGCCGATGTCTTTACTTCGCTTTCCGCTTGTTCGTCGAACCGGGCTTGCGACCGAGGCCGATTTTCTTTGCAAGCGCGCTCCGCTTTTTGGCGTAGCTGGGTGCGACCATGGGGTAGTCAATCGGCAGACTCCAGCGTTCCCGATATTCTTCGGGCGACATATTGTATGCGGTCTTCAAGTGACGTTTCAGCATTTTCAATTTTTTGCCGTCTTCGAGGCAAATAATAAAGTCAGGTGTCACCGATTTTTTGATCGGCACGGCAGGGGTTGGCAGTTCTACCGGTGGCGCCACGGTTCCTAATGTAGAGAACGTCGCATACACATCTTTGATAACTTGCGGGAGTTCTGCCGCTGCAACCGTGTTGTTGGATGCGTGTGCCGAAACAACTTCGGCGGTCAATTCAAGAAGTTCAGTTTGACTAGGCGTGTCAGGCATCGACTCTCAATGCTCCAATAATTGTAATGTTAAGAAAGCGACGGTTATGAATTTGCAACTTTGGTTGCTTATAATTACTTTCATATTACCACGCAAGGTTTTGGCACTTATACCTTCAGCCTTAATCTCGCCTGAAAGGCGCACGTAACAAAACCGTCATAACAAAACCGAATACACATGGATAGAAACGCGCATGCGATGACCGAGTCCGCGAACACCAAAAAACAATCATTGGATATCACCGGGTTGATTTGCCCGATGACGTTCGTGCGCACAAAACTCGCCTTAGAAAAATTATCACCAGGCGACATTTTAGAGGTCACATTAAAAGGGTCTGAGCCGTTGAATAATGTGCCGAGATCAGCCCGCCAACATGGTCATTCGGTACTCTCGATCACCGAACGCGATGATGGCGCATATCTTGTTGTTATCCGCCGCGAGGCCGTTTAGCCGTACTTATGTACCCGGCATCGTAACATCAGGTGTGCGCAAATAAATCGGATCAGGCAACGCTGTTTCGGGCGCGTCTAAAACATCAAAACCCAACGCAGCGACACTCTCTGCATTCGGCAGAATCGTGGCGGCGAGTAATGGCGCATCGACACGCATCCTCATTACCGCCGCCAGCCTAGGCGCGGCATCACCCGCCAAACACACGTGATCAAGCGCGCCCAGCCACGCCGGCACCGCGTCCGGCAACATCGCCGCCGCGTCTCGCAGTGCCTCACCATTTTGATCGAACACCTGCACATAGACATCATCACGTTTGGTCTCAATCGCGATCAGTGTCGCAGCGCCGTTCGGCACAAACGGTTTTGCCTGGCGCATCAACACATCAAAGGTCGTGATGCCGAGGCACGGAATACCTGCCGCAAGCGCATATGCCCGTGCCGCCGCAAGCCCAATCCGGATACCCGTGAAGGCGCCCGGACCAAGGGTCACCGCAACAGCAGCAATCGCGGAAAAATCAACCCCAGCCTCATCAAGAACGGCTTGCATCATCGGTGCCAGCGCTTCCGATTGACCGCGCGCCATTTCTGCAGCGCGCACACCGAGACAACGACCATTGCCATCAACCAAAGCCACTGAACAACCGTGCGTCGCCGTATCAATGCCGAGAATAACCGTCATGTGCACCGTCCGATCCGAGAATACATGCATTACTTTAAGTATAGAACAGGTGGCGCACCGCGACTACGTAGGCGGCGACCACAGTACATGCTAAAAACACCACAGGCGGGCTCCAACGCCAAGCAATGATGTGACTCGGCTGGTTGACGACACGTGCCATGAACAACGTGGTCGCTGAAAACGGCGAGACCATGGTCGACGTGCCCCACACCCCAAGCATCGCCATCGCCAACACTGCAGGCGGCATACCGATCACTTCCGGCGGCATCACCTCGCCCACCAAGATCGCCAAGATTACCGGGTGTAGGCCCGCCGCGCCCGCCAGCGTCATGCCGAAAATCAAACAAACAACGACAACGTCACCGGTAATCCCGAACGACTGGAGTTGTGCTGAGATTATTTCAGGCGGCAATATTTTCGAAACGCCGACGCCGAGCACGGACGCTGCGACAAAGGCCACCGCTTCGTTGCGTAATTCCGGTAGATTAATAAAGATCCGCTTCGCCAGCGGCAACGCACCACCATGCCAACGTTGGCCCTTTTTCGCTTGAACCGCAGCCCATGCCAACGCGAAAGGTGGCCCGATCACCCCCAGTGCAACCGGGATCGACAACCCGATGATCTCGTGCGTGCCCATCACGAGGATAATCAGCTGGATCAAGACAATGGCGGCGCGCCCGATGGTCGAAAGCGTCAACGGCGCATCGTCTCGATGATCACTGGGATTAGGTTTTTCACGCAAGAAAAGGCGGTCATACCCCCAGCCGACAAGCAGCAGTATCATCGATAACACAAACCCGAGTGGCGCGATATCGATCCAGCTGACGCCTGGCACCGCGGTTAAGATCACGGCAACGCTAACGTAAAACGGCCCCCAGGTGGATGCCACCGTAAAACCCATCATCAAGGCTAAGGATAATCGCTTCTTAAGGCGCTCGTCGGTTTGCTCGCCGGCCATGGTCGAGAGCAAGCTCATCGCCGCCAAGTTCAGCACCGAGCCCATGAAGTGGGCGCTCAACCACAAAATCGGGTAGCGTCGCCCTGCGGGTTGGCGCACCACGGCGTCACGAAGGGCCCGCAACGACGGACTGGTCACCGCCGGCTCACGCAGCCACGTGACCGCGAAGAACATCACCAAGAATATCTGCGCGCGTATCAAACCATCGATCATTGCGCCGATAAGATCGCCGGCCAACCATGCCGCAAGCACGCCGATACCGGCGAGCAATAACCCCATGTTTCGCTGCAATGCCGGTGCGCGGCTGATTTCCAGACTAAGAAAAATAAGCGTGAGGAAGACGCCGATTTCATCGAGATACGGCACCACCCAAATGCGCGAGACAATCGCGACAACCGCAAGGACCAGATATACGCTCGCAGAGACGAAATTGCGGTCCAAGTCGATCCCCTATGGCAGATCCCCTATGCAGGTCGCCAAAAATGCCGACGACGAACGCCGCAGCTTACGCTTATGTCCGTCTTATGCCACGCTGCAGGCCTCTGCAAATGCCAAGCGGGGGCTTCGTGGGAACAAGCCTTCTTCCGTCCCGTAACCAATGTTGCAGAGAAAATTCGATTTTACGTCGGTATTGGCAAAAAATTCAGCATCGACTTTGGCTTTGTCAAAACCCGACATCGGTCCGCAATCCAGGCCTTGGGCCCGTGTCGCCAGCATCAGATACGCCGCCTGCAAGGTGCCGTTCCGAAACGCGGTTTCTTCGATCAAAGCCTCATTGCCGACAAACCACGCGCGGGCATCCGTATGTGGAAAAAGGTCCGGCAATTTTTCATAGAATGCCATGTCGTGACCGATAATCGCCGTCACCGGCGCTTGCATGGTTTTGTCGACATTACCGTCCATCAACGCGGGCTTCAGACGCTCTTTCCCCGCTGTTGACGTGACAAAAACGATCCGTGCCGGGCTGCAGTTGGCACTGGTCGGCCCCATCCGCGCGATGTCCCAAATTTTGGTCAGCAGCGCAGTATCGACCGACTGATCCGTCCAGCCGTTGACGGTACGCGCGTCCATAAACAACGTATCTAGGGCGTCCTGACTAAGCGGTTTTTTCATCAAAGGGCTCCTATTATATCGAGGTAAGGCATTGAAAGAGGCTAAGATATCGTGCGATGCATCACAGCCTATGCAATACATCTTGTGCATACTTGTGGACTCGAGGCGGTCGCGACAAGTTTTCTTGCGATTTCGCCGAAAAACCATCATGTTTGCGCACTTTTTGCGCTACATGTGCCCTGGGGAGTGCGTTTTGACTATTCGAAATTTCTTTTTGAAGTCGTGCCTAGGCCTGCTCACGTTATTCGGCAGTTATATCTCGCTTGGCACCCTGCCGCACGCAGATGCAGCGCGTGCCGATGAGCCCGCAACTAAAGCCGTGGTGATTATGTATCATCGTTTCGGCGAGAATGACTTCCCATCGACCAACGTCACCATGGCGCAATTCGAAGCGCACGTGGCCGAGCTCAAAAGCGGCGGCTATAACGTGATTTCATTGCCGAAGATCGTCGCCGCGCTACGCAGCGGCGAGACATTGCCGCCGAAAACGGTGGGGCTGAGTGTCGATGATGCCTATACCTCGGTATTCACCAAAGCATGGCCGATTTTAAAGGAAGCAGGCTTTCCACTGACCGTTTTCGTCGCCACCGACCCGGTCGATAAAGCGCTTTCGCGCTATATGAGCTGGGATCAGCTGCGCATGCTCGCTGACGAAGGTGTCACCATCGGTAGCCAGACCCAAAACCATCCGCATATGGCGGATTTGGATGTAGCCGCGATTCGAGACGAATTGATAAGCTCCAACAAACGTTTCGAAGAAGAACTCAACATAGTGCCGGATCTATTCGCCTATCCATACGGGGAAGCCAGCAATGAAGTGATGGAATTGGTGCGCTCAGCTGGTTTTGTGGCCAGCTTCGGCCAGCATTCTGGGGGCATCGGCACGGGGACCGAGATGTTCTACCTACCGCGCTTTGCCATGAACGAGGCGTTCGGCTCCATCGACCGGTTCAAGTTGGCCGCCAATGCGTTGCCGCTTCGGGTCGCAGACATCACGCCCAGTGACCCGACCATTGCGGGTGAAAATCCACCGATCATCGGCTTCACGGTGACGTGGCCGGCATCCGGCCTAGATCGCCTGAACTGCTTCGCGTCGCACGTTGAAAGCGTCGACCTGCAGCGCTTAGGCTCCAGAATCGAAGTGCGAACGGCAAAGCCGATGCCCGAAGGGCGAACACGTTTGAACTGCACCATGCCCGCCGGCAACGGCCGCTGGCACTGGTTTGGGCAGCAATACTACGTCCCGAAATAAAACGGTTTATGCAGACTCGTCGTCGTTGGTGAGCCGTGCATCGTCGAGCGGGCGAAGATCGTTCGCCTCGATAATCAGGCGAATACTGTCGACGTATTTCTCGCCCCGCTCGGAATACTTGGTCAACGCGCCGGCAAGGACATGACCGTCCAAAGGTGCTGCTGTGGCACGCAGTTGTGTACGCACTTTGCGCAGGCTGCGATATGCTGCATGAGTGTTTAAGTTGCGCATATACGCAGATACCGACTGGCCTAATGTTCCGAAGGCTTTCACTTTATGCGCCATCCCGGCTTCGCGGTCTTGAGGCACTAGCCCATGATCGTTGGCACTGGTCCACTGACCGAACAAAGCGTTACCCCTTTGCGCAAACCGCGACGTGCCCCAGCCGCTTTCTTCGGCGGCCTGCGACATAGCAAGTGACGGCGGTATAACATCAACCCGCGCCAACAACGTCTGCAGCTTATCATCACTGGTCTTGTAACGATCTGCCAACACGGCAAGCCACAAGCGATCACCGGGCGACACTTTCTGACCCAAAGCCTTTTCCGTTTTGATGTGCATCAAGCGGCGGCGGTCAGCCAGGATACGCTCATTCTCCTGCAAGATTAGCGGCAACATGGTGTGGAAAAATACGGTTTTTTTAAGCGAGACTTCAGGCACCGCATGCAGATCGCCCGGCAGTTTAACCAAATAGACGCGCGGGACCGCAGCCCCGGTGCGTTTCACATTTTCAAGGTCATAGCCCATATCGGCAAACGCTTCGGCCAACAACGTGGTGTCATCCATGACCTGCAAACCAAGGCCACCAGCGATCAACGCGGTCTCAGCGCCATTGGGCGCAACATTGCGGACGGCTTCGTTCAAGTGCGCGGCTTCGGCGTGCATTTTATCAAATGCAACGCGCGGCGCGGCGGTGACGCCTTTGCTTGGATTGACCATTGTGGCAGCACCGGTCGCGAGCACAGCGACGGCGGCAACACTCAGAATCATTTTATCGAATCGGCGAGTCGTCATAATTGCTTTCAACGCATCCTTAACAGGCATACGCCGTCCCTCGTCGTCCTAAACTGTCGCCCTGGGTATTCCGGTTACTAATTCTTACGAAACGGTATTTTTACCTGTCTCGCAATCGACCGGCTCGGCCACTTCGATGCACCACCCAATTAGGTTCACCGTGCGACCTATTACGACGGTTTACGGGGATGCGTTTACGAAGTCAAGATAGAGATAATTTGGCCGATTATTCGACCGCGCGAACTTCCTGAACTTCAGGCACGTAATAGCGCAGCATATTTTCAATGCCATGCTTCAAAGTGGCCGTAGAACTCGGACAACCGGCACAGGCGCCTTGCATGTGCAACGACACGATACCGTCTTCAAAGCCTTTAAAGACAATGTCGCCACCGTCTTGTGCGACCGCCGGTCGGACCCGCGTGTCGATCAACTCGCGAATCTGTTTTACGATT
Organism: uncultured Rhodospirillales bacterium; assembly: GCA_963974935.1. Lineage (GTDB taxonomy): Bacteria > Pseudomonadota > Alphaproteobacteria > Rhodospirillales > Casp-alpha2 > UBA4479. The sequence continues at coordinate 67,328 of CAXBEV010000008.1, forward strand.
GGATCGTCATCCTCACTGCCCGCGTCGGCGCCATCTGCCGCATCTTCTTCGATGCTCGGGCGGCCGGACTGGTAATGCTCCATAATGCCGCCCAAAACCTGCGGGCGTAGGACATCCCACTCTTTATCGTCGGTCTTGGTGACGGTGACGAAGTCAGAGCCCAAAAACACACCCGCAACACCTTCGATGGCAAACAAACGAGTCGCCAGCGGTGAGCGAGCGGATTCCGAAGCCTCGGCAAAGTTGGCGGTGCCGTTGCTCATCACGGCTTTGCCCGGTAAAAACTTAAGCGTGGCTGGATTCGGCGTGCTTTCGGTCTGAATAAACATCATTGCCTCCAATTTGGGCGCGTCGGAAATCGTTAAGCTTAATGTGGTCTGTAGTCGCTCTATATACAAGCCGTGCCGCTAAATCGGCGGCGCAACAATGGTTAGCGACTTGGTTTCGCATGCAGAAAGCCCATCACGTCTTGGACTTCGCGCAAAACCGGCGCGGCTAAAGAACGGGCGCGTTCAGCACCTTTCGACAGCACGGCATCGACGTGGCCTTTGTCGGCTAAAAGACGACGGTATTCGTCCTGCATCGGCGCAAGATGCGCAACCGCAACGTCAGAGAGCTGATCCTTGAGGACCGAAAACTGCTGGCCGGCAAAGGTGACCACAGCGTCTTCCATGGAAACGTCCGCCAAAGCGGCGTAAATACCCAACAAGTTCCGGGCTTCAGGTCGGCCTTCTAAGCCTTTGATGCTGTCCGGCAACAAATCGGGATCGGTTTTGGCCTTTTTAATTTTACGCGCGATGGTGTCGGCGTCATCGGTCATGTTGATACGCGACAGATCCGACGGCTCAGACTTTGACATCTTGCGGGTACCGTCTTTAAGCGACATCACACGGGTCGCAGTACCTAGGATCAACGGCTCGGGTAGCGGAAACGTATCGGTACCGTAATCGTTGTTGAACTTGGCCGCGATGTCGCGCGCCAGTTCCAAATGTTGTTTTTGGTCTTCACCGACCGGCACGTGGGTGCCTTTATACAGCAAAATGTCGGCGGCCATCAGGTTCGGATAGGCGAACAGGCCGACGGACGCGGCTTCGCGATCCTTGCCTGCCTTTTCCTTGAACTGCGTCATACGCCCAAGCCATCCCAGGCGGGCGACACAATTCAGCAGCCAAGCCAGCTCGGCATGGCCGGACACCTGGGACTGGTTGAAGATGATATGCTTTTCGGAGTCGATGCCCGCGGCGATCATCGCGGCGGCCACTTCGCGTGTCGACGCGCGGAGCTTCGCGGGGTCCTGCCAAACGGTGACGGCATGCAGATCGACAACGCAAAACAGGCATTCATAGGTGTTTTGCAACGTCACCCAATTGCGGATCGCGCCGAGGTAATTCCCCAGGTGCAGATTGCCGGTCGGCTGGACGCCGGAAAAAACACGCTCACTCATGAACTTCGTCCGTGGTTGTTTCGTTGGTTATTAGTAGGATGCAACGCCCCATCGGCGGCGGTTATCGCCCGAGACCCTTGAGCGGTCAAGCGCTGGGCGTCTTAGGTGGACGCCTGAGCGTACGCTTGATCTCGGCCATCACAAACACACCGAACACACGTGCCAAGATGAAATACAATGCGAGGCCCCCCCCGACCAGTGCGGCCAAAGCAGCCCATCTAATCAACCCATGCGCCTGAAGCCACGGCGCCAAGACGTCGGCACCGCCCCATAAGGCGGCACCCATTAAAGCGCTCGCGACAAGGATGCCGGCACCCCGGCGCAACAGGCGGGTGTCTGGGCTGTAATGACGGCGCCGAATCAACACGCCGACCAACAGCACGACGTTCAACCACGCCGACACACTGGATGCCAACGCAATCCCAGCGTGGCCAAGGGGCTGCATCAATAAAAGGTTGAGCCCGATGTTCACCGCTATCGCCAAGGCCGCAATCTTGACCGGCGTTGCGGTGTCTTCGCGCGCAAAAAAGCCCGGCGTAAACACCCGAATGCCGACATAGGCCGGGAGCCCGATGGCATAGGCCACCAACGCTTGTGCCGTCGCGGCACTGGCATCCGCGCCGAAAGCCCCCCGCTCAAACAAGGTGACGATGATCGGCTGAGCGATCACCATCAATGCGAAAGCCGCGGGTACTGTGAGCAACATCGCGTATTCGGCGCCCCGGTTTTGCGCATTGTTTGCATCTTCGGCACTGCCGGCTTCAAGTTGGCGCGAGATCATCGGCAGCAACGCGGTGCCGACCGCAATGCCGACCACGCCCAACGGCAATTGCGTCACGCGGTCCGCATAATAAAGATACGACACCGCACCATCGGAAATCGTTGTCGCCAAGATCGTGCCGATCAACAGGTTGATCTGATACAAACTCGCGCCAAACACCACCGGCAGCGTGCGCCGACCGAGCGTGCGGACTTTTTCGCTAAGGCGCGGGCGGCGCAAGCGGACCGGAAACCCGGCCTGACGGCAATGCCACGTAAGCCAGATAAACTGCACGATTCCGGCCGCAAAAACGCCCCACGTCAGTGCGCGGCCGGATTGTTCATCATTACCGCCGAACGCCAACAAGGCGGTGATCAACGTGATGTTCAAAAGCACCGGCGCCGCCGCCGCCGCGCTAAATTTGCCAAGCGCGTTCAACACACCGGATTGCAGCGCCACCAAAGATATAAAAAATAGGTAAGGGAAAGCGATCCGAGAAAACTCCGTCGCAACGTCCATTTTGCCCGGCACCGTCTCAAACCCCGGCGCCAAGAACGGCATCAAAACCGGCATCGCGATCTCGATAACGGCGACAAAAATACCCAGAATAATCGCCAGCACGGCGAACGCCTGTTCGGCAAACTTCATCGCCGCGTCGCGACCTTCGGATTCCAAACTGCGTGAGAACAAAGGCACGAAAGCGGCAGCGAAGGCGCCCTCTGCAAACAGACGACGAAACAGGTTTGGGAACCTGAATGCGACGACGAACGCATCGGCCATGGCCCCGGCGCCTAAAAAATTCGCCACCAAAATATCACGGACAAAGCCGAAGACTCGGCTCAGCAACGTCATCGAGCCGATGGCAGATATGGCACGCACGAGGTTCATGCGCACACCGTGAGCTGCGAATATGGTGCGGACATGGCATGAAGTGCGTCCGGAAGATCAGCGCCGGACCATGCAGCGGCGATCACTCAGCCGCCTCGGATGTCTTGTCGGCAGTGGGTTTGGCGATAGCCGCCAACAGCATGGTGCGGACGGTTTCAATTTTGCCTTGCTGTTCCATCTTCAAACCGAAAATGTCTTTCACATAAAAGACGTCGACGACCCGGACGCCATAGGTCGAAATGTGTGCGGACGCGATTTGCAATCCGGCCTCGGTCAAAGCGTTGGTAACGTCGTGCAAAAGGCCTAAACGGTCACGGCCATTGACCTCTATCACCGTATAGGTGCTCGACGCTTTGTTGTCGATCAGCACCCTGGGCGGAACTTTGAACACGCTGGTGCGTGACGGCATCGCATTGGCGCGCGCCTCCTTCAATTCGCGCGACGGCGGGGCAACGCCTGACAATGCGCGCTCGAGACGGTTTTTAATGCGCGCCACGCGGGCTTCGCCGGCAATCGCTTCGGCGTGCGAGTCCTGAACCCAAAAGGTATCCAAGGCCATGCCGTTATTCAGCGTCACAATCTTCGCATCAACGATGTTCACACCGCCAAGCGACAGCGCGCCGGCCACTTTTGCGAACAGGCCCGGATGGTCGGGGGTCAACAGCGTGACGCCGGTGGCATCATGCTCTTCGTCGGCTTCAAGCTCGATGATCAGATTTTCACCGTCCCGTTCGGCACGTCGGATCATTTCGGCGTGTCGAACCAGCGTTGCCGTCGGGAAGGACAACCAGTACAAATCGCGGCCTAACTCCATATGAGTGTCGATTTCGGCCTTTTTCCACTTCGGTTTCGCCGCCGCCAAAGCATCGGCCAGGGCGTGCTTGGCCGTATCGGCGCGCTTTGCAATACGATCGCGCGGCATATCGCCGGCCATCGCTTCGAGAGCCCGCCAATACAGATCGCGCAACAAGCCCGCCTTCCATGCATTCCATACCGTAGGCCCAACAGCGCGTATATCAGCGACAGTCAGCACCAACAACAGGCGCAGACGTTCCGGCGACTGCACAACACTGACGAAATCGATCACGGTTTTCGGATCGTCGATATCACGCTTGAAAGCAGTGTTGCTCATCAACAGATGATGTCGCACCAGCCACGAAATCGTTTCGGTCTCCCAATCACTCATATTCATCCGCGGGCCGAGCTTCATGGCGATATCGGCGCCCAGTTCTGAGTGATCGCCGCCCCGACCTTTGGCGATGTCATGAAGAAGCACAGCCAAATACAACGCACGCTTCGATTGCACCTCGCCGATGACCGAACATGCAACCGGATGGTCATCACAAAGCCGACCGGTATCGATGCCGTGCAGCACGCCGATCGCGCGAATCGTATGCTCATCAACGGTGTAGACATGATACATGTCGTACTGCATCTGCGCGACGACACGACCGAAATCAGGCACAAATTTGCCGAACACGCCGGCTTCATTCATCCGCATTAAAGTTTTGTCCGGGTCCCGACCCGTTAGAATATCGACAAAGATATCGTTCGCTGCCGGATCCTTTTGCAACTTCCGGTCAATTTTTTTGAGGCTCTTTGTTACCTGACGCAGCGCGTTCGGGTGAATGTCCAAATCATGCTTTTGAGCTTGGCGGAACAAGTCCAATAATTTGATCGGCGCGTCGTTAAAATCGGTGCCGTCTTGCAGCATGATGCGGTCACCATCGATGGCAAAACCATCAATCTTCGGACCCCCTTTACCAAACCTGGGCAGGCGGAAGCGCTGGCGTTTCTTTTTATGCTGCTCTTCAAGGGCGGCACAAATAATCCGTGTCAGATCGCCGACATCTTTGGCGATCAAGAAATAGTGCTTCATGAAACGCTCGACACCACTCAGGCCGGCGCGGTCGGTGTAGCCCATGCGCTCACCGATTTCGGTTTGCACATTAAACGTAAGCCGCTCTTCGGGGCGATCGGCGAGATAATGCAAGTGGCAGCGCACCGTCCACAAGAACGCCTGCGCTTTATCAAAACGGCGCGCATCGTCGCTGGTCAGAATGCCCTTAGACTTCAAATCACTGATGCTTTCAATATCGTACAGATATTTCGCGATCCACATCAGCGTCTGCAGATCGCGAAGCCCACCCTTGCCGTCTTTGATGTTGGGCTCGAGCACATAGCGGGTGTCACCCATGCGGGCATGACGAGCGTCGCGCTCAGCCAACTTGGCCTCAACAAACGCATGTCCCGTCGGCGCAACAATCTGTTCACGGAATTCTTTGCGGAAGGCATCAAACTGTTGGCCGTCACCCTCAAGCAGACGGGCTTCCAACAAGCTGGTGCGAATCGTGATATCCTCTTTCGACAAGCGGATCGCTTCGTCGATAGACCGGGTCGCATGGCCGACCTTCAACCCTAAATCCCAAAGTGTATACAGCACATATTCGACGACTTGTTCGGCGCGGGGCGTCAGCTTATAGGGCAGCAGAAACATCAAATCGATATCGGAATGAGGCGCTAATTCGGCGCGGCCATAGCCGCCCGTAGCCAACATCGACATTTTATCGCCCTTGGTTTCGACGCCCATCGGATAAGCGTGCTCGGTGGCCACGTAATAAACCAAGCGCACCACCTGATCGATCAAATAGGCCCCGGCATGCACGGTCCGAGACCCGGATTGCTCCTCGGCTTCAAAGCGACGCTTAATCTCCAAACGACCGGCTTCCAGGGCATCACGATAGATCGCGAAAATATCGCGTTGGGTATCAGGCGAGAAACCGGACCATCCGAGGATATCGTCCAATTTACCCAATACGGCTTTGCGGTCGATGATACCGCGCGGGGTGGTGATGCGCTCCATAGTCGCCTTTATATAGGTTTTACAGTGGGATCACCAAAAGCAATCCCACATTGACATTTCAGCTGTATCTTCAGCATCGCATGCGAAGAATTTTCAATATCTATATGCATTTCTATGCCCATCTTATTCTTCATCTAGAGCTAACCCTTTAAGCTTATACAAAAATTCCAATGCCTGCAGTGGTGTTAAGGAGTCTGGGTTGATCTCATTCATTGCAACATCTATGGGTCCAGGCCCTTTCGGCGCGACGCGTTGCGTTTGCGTTACTGCGAACAAAGGCAAATCATCGGTCAACGCCGTCTTTGAACCGTTGTCAGCCTTTTCCAGTCGCGACAATAACGCCTCAGCACGGGCAACAACGCTCGCGGGCAGACCCGCGAGTTGGCCGACGTGAATTCCGTAAGATCTGTCGGCAACACCCGGCGCAATCTCGTGCAGGAACACGACATCGTTCTGCCATTCTTTGACCCGCATGGTGTAGCAGGTCAGCGCCGAGAGACGCTCTGCCAGTTGCGTCAACTCGTGGTAATGGGTCGCAAACAAACCCCGGCAGCCGTTGACCTCGTGCAAATGTTCAACCACAGCCCAAGCGATGGACAGGCCGTCATAAGTCGCCGTGCCGCGCCCGATTTCGTCCAAGATCACCAGCGCACGGGGCCCGGCCCGATGCAAAATGGCCGCCGTTTCGACCATTTCAACCATGAAGGTGGAACGCCCACGCGCCAAGTCATCCGCGGCACCGACTCGCGAAAACAACCGATCCACAAAGCCAATGTGGGCGCGGGCTGCGGGCACATACAGCCCGGCCTGCGCCATCACAGCAATCAACGCGTTTTGACGCAAGAACGTACTTTTACCGGCCATATTTGGCCCGGTCAGCAGCCATAGCCGTGCACCTTGTTCGGATGCATCCCCCGGCTCTAACCGGCAATTATTAGCGACGAAAGCACTGTCACCGGCACGGGCGAGCGCCATTTCCACAACAGGGTGTCGTCCAAGCTCAATCGAAAATGCTTCTGTGTCGTCCACAAGAGGCCGAACATAATCACGATCGACCGCAAGTTCCGCCGATGCCGCCGCTACGTCCAATTGCGCAAGCGCCTTTGCTGTGGCATCAATCTGTTCGGCGGCGTCGGCAATTTGTTGCGATAACGTATTGAAAATCTCGGTTTCCAGCGCCAACGCCCGATCCCCGGCGCGAGAGATTTCAGCCTCAAGATCGCTCAGTTCGACCGTTGAATAGCGCACCGCATTGGCCATGGTTTGGCGATGAATGAACGGGCTATCGTCCCCGGTAGGGATCGCATCGGCCTGTTTTGCCGTCACCTCCACAAAAAAGCCCAGCACGTTATTGTGCCGCACCTTGAGCGCCTGAATCCCGGTTTGATTGGCGTATTTTTTCTGCAATGCGGCGATCAGGCGCCGACTTTCATCGCGGAGTGCGGTCAACTCATCTAAACGCACGAGATAGCCCTTAGCTATAAAGCCACCGTCTGAGACGGCGGGAGGCGGTTCTGCGACTAAAGCTCGGCTCAGCTCGTCGATCAAATCTTCATGGCCACTCAATCGCTCCATGATACCCGGCAAATCCATGGCCACAGCCAAGCCGGCAAGATTATGGAGCGCTCGTTTTATGTCGGCAGCGCCGATCAGGCCGGCTCGAATCGCCCCCATGTCCCGGGGCCCGCCACGACCGACGCTAAGACGGCTGAGCGCACGCGCGATTTCAGGGACCCCCTTAAGCTGGGCGCGCAGTGTTTCCCGCGCTCGACCATCCAGCAAAAAAGTCTCTGCCAGATCGAGCCGTTGATTTATCGCATTCGGGTCGGTCAGCGGCGCGGCCAAACGGGCCGCCAGCAATCGCGCACCACCGCCGGTCACCGTGCGGTCGACGGCGTCGAGCAGGCTACCCTGACGCTCGCCGGACATGGTGATCGAAAGCTCAAGATTGCGGCGCGTCGCGGAATCAATCTCCATCACCGCGCCCTCGAGCAACGGGGCCGGCGGCTGCAGACGCGGCAATTTTCCTTTTTGCGTGAGCTCTACATAATCCACCAACGCGCCGGCCGCCGCCAGTTCAGCCCGGGAAAACGCGCCGAACGCGTCCAAGGTTTTCACACCGAACAACGCTTCCAGGCGCCTGCGCCCGTTTTCGCTGTCAAAGCGCGCACTGGGCAGCGGCGTCAGGCGGTCTTCGACATCGAACCACACGCTCGCCATCTCCGGACTGGAAATCAGCGTATCCGGTGCCACCACTTCGCCCGGATCGATGCGCGCCAAAACTGCGCCCATGTCACCGTCGGTCACCGCCTGAGTGCGGAAATCGCCGGTTGAGATATCCAGCCACGCAATTGCCAGTGCGCCCTGCGCGCGTGCCAGCGCAGCCAAATAATTGTGGCGGCGGGATTCCAGCAACGTGTCTTCGGTAATCGTGCCCGGGGTAACGATCCGCATGACTTCGCGGTGGACCACGGACTTCGCACCGCGCTTTTTGGCCTCAGCCGGGTCTTCTGTTTGTTCGCAGATGGCAACCCGAAAGCCTTTGCGGATCAGGCGATTCAAATACGCCTCATGACTGTGCACCGGGACCCCGCACATCGGAATGTCATCACCCTCATGCTTGCCGCGCTTGGTCAGCGCAATATCCAACGCTGCCGACGCTTTTACGGCATCATCAAAAAACAATTCGTAAAAATCGCCCATGCGATAAAACAGCATGTCATCGGGGTGCGCCTGCTTGATACCCAGATACTGCGCCATCATCGGCGTCATCACGCTGACGTCAGGGCTCGGCTCGCCACCTTGGGTGTCGGTTCGGTCGAGCGCGGCATCAGTTTTGGTGGTATGGTCGTCCATGAAGGCCTAGGCAAAATCAAAATCACGTCGGCGAGACTTTATCACAATCGACCCCGCACGGGCACGCACGCCGTTGCACTTTTTGTGGCGACAGGCAAAATGGGTAAACGCGGTTATCATGCCGCCAACGAACTGCACGAAACGACAAGAACATAAGCGCGTACAGCGCACACCCTGGGAGGACACTATGGACGAGCGTGCCAAAGAAATGCTCTATCGCGAAGCCTTGCGTATGCACGCACAAGGCAAGCCGGGCAAAATTGAAATCCATGCCACAAAGCCGCTGACGACCCAGCGCGACCTGACGCTTGCCTATTCCCCTGGCGTCGCCGGGCCTTGCCTCGCGATCCATGAAGATCCATCGACGGTGTACGACTACACGGCACGCGGCAACATGGTTGCGGTGATTTCCAACGGCACCGCCGTACTTGGTCTCGGCAATATCGGCCCGCTCGCCAGTAAACCGGTGATGGAAGGCAAGTGCGTGCTGTTTAAGCGCTTTGCCGATGTCGATGCGATCAACGTCGAAGTCTTCACAGAAGACGTGGCCGAGTTCGTCGAAAGTGTGCGCCTGTTCGGGAACACGTTTGGCGGTATCAACTTAGAAGATATCAAAGCGCCCGAATGCTTCATGATCGAAGAACAATTGCGCGAGCTTTTGGACGTGCCGGTTTTCCATGACGACCAACACGGCACCGCAATCATCACCGCAGCCGCCTTGATCAATGCCCTTCACCTAACCGACCGCGATTTAGCGACGGTGAATATCGTCATCAACGGTGCGGGCGCAGCATCGATTGCCTGTGCAGACCTCATGAAAGCCATGGGCGTCGGTGCCAACAACGTCAAAATGTGCGATTCCAAAGGCGTCATCTATCGCGGACGCGAGGACGGCATGAACCAATGGAAATCGATCCATGCCGCAGAAACACCGGACCGCACGCTGGCCGACGCCATGAAAGGCGCCGACGTATTTGTCGGGCTTTCCGTAAAAGACGCGGTGACCCAGGACATGGTCGCCTCAATGGCGGATAAACCGATAATTTTCGCAATGGCCAACCCAGACCCTGAAATCACGCCTGAAGACGTCAAAGCCGTACGCGATGACGCCATCATGGCGACCGGGCGCTCGGACTATCCGAACCAAGTCAACAATGTGCTGGGCTTCCCATATATTTTCCGGGGCGCCTTGGACGTCCGCGCAACACGTATCAACGAAGAAATGAAGATCGCCGCCGCACATGCATTGGCCGCCCTCGCACGCGAAGACGTGCCGGACGAAGTCGATGCCGCTTATGCCGGCGACCACCTTCAATACGGCCCGGAATATTTAATTCCGACGCCGTTCGATCCACGCTTGATCACGAATATCCCGAAAGCCGTCGCACAAGCGGCGATGGATTCAGGCGTTGCACAAAAGCCGATCATCGATATGGATGCCTACGGCGCCGAGCTGTCGGCACGCCTCAACCCGATGACCGGTTATCTGCAGGCGATTTTGGATCAAGTGCGGGCGAAGCCGCGCCGTGTCGTGTTTGCCGAGGGCGAAGAGGAAAAATCAATCCGCGCCGCCCATGCGTTTTTCAACGCAGGTTACGGTACACCGGTGCTGATTGGCCGCGAAGAAAACGTCCGCGAGACCATGAAGGCACTCGGCCTCGCCGGGCACGAGGGTATGGAAATCCAGAACGCACGGCTGAGCTCGCGCAATCAGGAGTACGCTGAACACGTCTACAACCGCCTACAACGCAAAGGTAGTTTGATGCGCGACTGCCAGCGCATGGTCAATTTGGACCGCAATATCTTCGGCGCCTGCATGGTGGCGATGGGGGATGCGGATGCGATGGTGACCGGACTCACCCGCAATTACCACGATGCGATGCGGAATATTTCAGCGGTCATCGACCCGGCGCCGGGCGCGCGCGTGATGGGTTTGTCGCTGATTATCGATGGCGGACGCTCAATCTTTGTCGCCGACACTGCCGTGCACGAATCCCCTAACGCCGAAGAACTTGCCGACATCGCGCAGCAAGCGGCAACGGAAGTGCGCCGCTTCGGGCATGAGCCCCGCGTCGCCTTGGTATCGTTTGCAAACTTCGGTCATCCGTCGTTGCCGCGCGCCGATATCGTACGCGATGCCGTGGCGATCTTGGATAAGCGGGATGCTTCGTTTGAGTACGACGGCGAAATGTCCGTCGACGTCGCATTGAACAAGGATCTGATGAAGCTGTACCCGTTCTGTCGGTTGTCCGATACCGCCAACGTGCTGATCATGCCGGGCCTGCACAGTGCGCAGATCGCCATGAAGCTGTTGGCCGCCGTCGGCGGCTCAACGGTGTTGGGGCCGCTGATTAAGGGTCTCGTGAAGCCAGTTCAAGTCGTGCCGATGGGTGCGACGGTGTCAGATATGGTGACGCTGGCAGCACTTACTGCGCACGAAGCGGCCCTTCAAGGGCAAGGCCCCGCGCGCAGCTAACGGTTATCTTAGACTTCGGCGTTAAGCTTTGGCCGCGTCCGCTTCCACGGCGCGGTCAATGGCTTGGCGAATAAGCTCCATCGCCTCTTCGGCTTCGCCCCAACGCTGCACCTTGACCCATTTGTCATGCTCAAGGTCTTTGTAATGCTCAAAGAAGTGTTGGATCTGTTCGATCAGCACCGGGCGGATATCCCGATACGAGCTGACATCACCATAGTAGGGGTGTAACTCGTCAACCGGCACGCACAAAATCTTTTCGTCGATGCCGCTTTCGTCTTCCATGATCAACACGCCGATTGGACGGCATTTAATGACACACCCCGGAATCACCGGCATTTGACCGAGCACGGCTGCGTCGATCGGGTCGCCGTCATCCGACAACGTGTGCGGCACGAAGCCATAGTTGGTCGGGTAGTACATTGCGGTATGCAAAAAACGATCGACAAAGATAGCACCGGACTTCTTGTCGAATTCATATTTGACCGGGTTACCGCCCAAAGGAATCTCGATAATCACGTTTACGTCGTAAGGCGGATTCTCGCCGATCGGCACCATGTCCATATTCATAAAAAAGCCCTCTCGGCCTCAGTTAGATAAATAACAGAAGATTGCAGGCACCATACCCGTCAGGACGGTTTCGCTCCACAATTTTTCAAAGACGTGATAGGCGGAGAGGATTAAGGAGCTCTTAAATGTCGATAAACCGTGAAAATATTCGCTCCGTCCTCGTCTACGTAGGGCTCGACCGGCTGGGTGATGGGCTTTTGAAGCTGCCGTTTGCGCGCGGCTTGCGCATCGCCTTTCCGAACGCCCATCTGACATGGTTCGCCGGCAAGGAAACCAGTGTCTACGCCGGCGTCTTAGCGCCTTTGGTCGCCGACGCACTTGATGACGTAATCGAATACGGCGGGGTCGGCCTGCATCCATCTGAACTCATCAAGCCGCGCCCCCTGAAAGGTTGCCGCTTTGATCTGGTGATCGACACACAGCGGATATTTTGGACCAGCCTCTCGGCCTGGCGAATACGCCATGACCAGTTTATTTCACCAGCCGCCAAGTTCTTGCTGTCGTCGGTGAAGCCGAAGATCGGTTATAAATCGCCCAAAGCCATGCAGCGCCAGATGCTGGACTTATTGGAAATCGCAAGCGGCATGACGTTTGAAACGCCAACAAAGTTGAACCTAGATATCCCACAGCCCCATCACGACATGGCCGCAGACCTTTTGCCCGCCGGCCCACGCTATATTGGGTTTGCACCCGGCTCGGGCGGGCGACCAAAATGTTGGCCACTAGACCGATACATCGCACTTGCTGAAATGGCTGAAGCGAGCGGGGCTGTGCCCGTGTTCCTGATCGGGCCACAAGAAGAAGAATGGGCCACTCAGATAAAGACCGCCTTGCCCAATGCATTATTGCCGCTGCAGCACGGCAACAGAGCCCGGGCGCATGGCTACAATCCATTGTTTACAATAGCGCTGGGCACCCGGCTTTCCGGGGCCGTTTCAAACGACAGCGGCATCGCGCACATGTTGGCGGTCGCCGGCACACCGCTGATCGCGCTTTATGGGCCGACGGTGTATGAAAAATTTCCACCAATGACCGATGCCATCACCGTGATCCGCGCCGAAACCTACGGCAGCCGCGAGATGACGGCGATCCCGCTGGACGACGTCAATCAGGCGCTGCAGACGTTGTTGGCTTCGGCCCCCGCTTCATGAGCCAGAGCAACAGCATCAACCCTGGTACCGCTGCCAACCCGGTGACCAAAAAGTACGTCACCCAATCGACTTGATCGGCAAACCATCCGCCACCCGACGCCAACACGGTGCGCGTAAACGCCATCAACGACGACAGCAACGCAAACTGCGTTGCTGTATAGGCCACGTTGCACAACCCGGATAAATACGCGACGAATGCAATGGTGCCGACACCACCCGTCAAATTTTCGATCCCGATGGTGACAAACAGCATCGGCAGTTCGGGCCCGATCCATGCCTGCAAGGCAAAGACACCATTTGAGGCCGCTTGCAAAACACCCCCCACCAACAACGCCGGGAATGTGCCGAGCCGGGCCACCATTACACCCCCGATGATCCCGCCGACAAGCGTCATGGCGAGGCCAAAACCCTTGGTGACCAAGCCTATTTCAGTTTTTGAAAACCCGATATCCAAATAAAACGGGTTCGCCATTACGCCCAAAAGCGCATCGCCGTATTTATAGAGCGCGATGAACAGTAAAATCATCGGCCAGTTGGTGCGCTTGGCAAAATCGATAAATGGCATCAACACCGCATCACGAAATCCGGCACCAAAGCGTACCGCAAACGTTTGCAGACCCATCGCCGATGCGGCAATGGCCCGCGCCTCGGCCCCAGGGCGACGCGGTTCTGGGCCGATCAGCGTTGCGGTGATCCCGACGATGACAAAACACGCCATCAACGCATACGCCCAAAACCAGCCGGCTTGATCCGCAATCACAAGCGCGCCCGCGCCGGATACAAACGTTGCAATCCGATAGCCGACGACATAATTCGCGGCGCCGGCACCCATTTGCGCTTCGTCTAAGATTTCAATCCGATACGCGTCGACGACGATGTCTTGCGTTGCAGACGCAAAAGCCAACACAACGGCCCAAAACGCTGTCCATGCCAATGCGTCTTTGGGATCGGAGCCCCCAAGGCGAGAATAGCGACAACCACGCAGCCCTGCGACAACAAAAGCCAACTGCGCCGTTGGCCGATCCATCGGGTAAGACCAGGGAGCGGAAATCGATCCACCAACGGTGCCCACAAGAATTTGAGCGCATAGGCGCTGCTGGCAATCGAAAACCAACCGATGACCGTCAGCGAAACGCCCTCATCATGAAGCCAGGCCGACAGCGTGCCGTAAACAAGCAACAGCGGCAGCCCGCTGGAGAAGCCCAACAGCAAAATAAGAAAAACACGAAATTCAAAATAAACTTTGATGGCTACAGGCCAGGCACGCCAACCTGCGGACGCCTTTGTCGTCAAAGCGACGCGGCGGGACGAGATGGCTCGGTGGCTTCAGGTTGAGCCACCGTGCTGTCTTTATCTGCCGATACATCAATCAAACGCGCGCAGGCATCCCAGACGGTGTCGATGGAAATCGCTTCGACGCACGGAAAAACATCAAATTTACTGTGACGTTTATGGCAGCGCCAAAAGCAGTGATAACAATCCATCTGCTCATAAACGAATTCGGCATGATCAGGCGTAATTTCAGCCGGATAAGGAACGAAGCTGGTAAAATGGCCACCACCGACATTCACCACGGTCGGCGTACCCAACGCGATCGACAGGTGCGCCGGGCCGGTATCGTTGCTGACCATCAACCGGGCATGCCCAATCATATCCAAAAGTAACGGTAGCGACGTCTGCCCGGTCAGGTCAATGACGCCGTCCCTGCGTGCAATGGCCTGCAGCATACTGAGGTCCCACCGTTCTTCGCGCGTGCCCACAAAGACGACCTGCCATCCCAGCAACAGAAGTTTCTCTGCAATCGCCACATAAGCGCTGAACGGCCAGCGGCGACCGGGCTCGTTACTGCCTGGGTTGATCACTGCATACGGTGCCGCAGTGACCAACCCCGACGTTGGGCATTCCCAGTCAATTTGAGTCGGCTTCGGTGCGTAAATCTTGCCGGCAATCGCTGAGACAAAGCGAAAATGGCGGACGATCTCGTGAGTCGGGTAGGGGCCCGTATCTATGATCTCGTCAACTTGGCTAAGATAATAAGTAAATTCCGCCCGGGTCGGCTCGTTCACGTAGGGCATAGAAACCACAGTACGCTCGGCACCGGATAACCAGACAAGACTGTCCGCCATCATGGCGCGCCGCAGGTAGGAATCACAGACAGCGATCTTCGGCGCTAGACATCGAATCCGCAGCGCGACAAAAAACCGGTACAAAAGATGACGCGCAAATTTATGCTCGTCGATGGTGATCACCCGATAGCCGCCAAACACACGATCCGTGATCGGCTGCCAGCTATCACATCCTAAAACCGTAATGTCGGCCTTATCGACACCGAAAGCTTCGGCATAATGGTCTAAACTGCTGCGAAACAGCACCATATCGCCGATGCCGTCCATCCGCACCGCCAATAGGCCCTTTTTCTTTTTGAAAATAGGCAGGTAGCGGGCAATCAAATCAAACGGACGAAACAGCCACCAACGTTTGCGCATACCCGCCGGCATCAGCCGCCAGAAAGGTGACGACGTAACTACCGGACGGGTCGCCGCCGAAAAAGGATCTGTGCGGTTCGAACTTTCCATAACGTTAGGGTATCGCCGTCTTAAGCGTTGCTCAACCGGCGCTTTTACTGCGCTCAGCTTTTTTCCGCTCGTGCGGATTCAAAAGTTGTTTACGCAACCGCAAGATATTCGGCGTCACTTCGAGCAATTCATCATCGTTGATGTAAGCGATGGCGTCTTCCAAGCTGAGACGGCGCGGCGGCGATAAGCGGATCGCCTCGTCGGTGCCGGACGCCCGTACGTTCGTTAACTGCTTAGCTTTCAGCGGGTTCACCTCGAGATCATTCTCACGGCTATGCTCGCCGATAATCATACCTTCGTATACCGGCACACTTGCACCGATGAACAATTCGCCGCGACCTTCAAGGCCAGCCAGCCCATAAGCATTGGATTTACCGGTCGCATTGGAAATCAACACACCATTGCGGCGACCTGGGACCGGCCCAAGGTGCGGTGCAAAACTGTGGAACACCCGGTTCAAGACACCCGTGCCCCGGGTTTCCGTCATGAATTCACCGTGATAGCCGATCAGGCCCCGCGACGGCACCAAGAAGCTGAGGCGCACCTTATCGCCGCCGGCTTGGCGCATTTCAGTCATCCGGCCTTTACGGGTGTTCAGTGCTTCCACCACAATCCCTGAGAAAGCTTCATCGACGTCAACAGTGACATCTTCCATCGGCTCCAGGGTTTCCCCGGTATCCGGGTCTTCACGGAACAGCACGCGCGGGCGTGAAATCGACAGCTCAAATCCTTCGCGGCGCATCTGTTCGATCAGAACGCCAAGCTGTAATTCGCCACGACCCGCGACTTCGTAAGCATCGTTGTTGGCGGTCTCAGTGATCCGGATCGCGACGTTGCCTTCAGCTTCACGCATCAAGCGATCCCGGATCACGCGGGTCGTCACTTTGTCGCCGTCTTGCCCAGCGTAGGGCGAGGTATTGATGGAGAATGTGACCGCCAGGGTCGGTGGGTCGACCGGCTGCGATTGGATCGGCTCTGTCACCTCGATCGCACACAATGTGTCTGCGACGGTGGCTTTGGAAAGGCCTGCAATCGCGATGATGTCACCGGCTTCGGCACGATCTATCGGCACCCGCTTGACGTCACGGAACGCCAAAAGCTTTTGCACGCGGCCCTGCTCGGCCAGTTTGCCGTCCCGGTGCAACGCTTTGATGGTTTGGTTCGACGTCACGACACCGGACAAAACACGCCCGGTCAGAATGCGCCCCAAGAACGGATCGGCTTCCAATGTCGTCACCAACATTTTGAACGGGCCGTCCGGGTCTGCGACTGGCGGCGGCACGTGTTTGACGATACATTCGAACAACGGGATCAGATCACCGCCGCCGGCATCGGGGTCTTCGGCCGCCCAGCCATTACGACCAGACGCGAACAAGGTCGGGAAATCCAACTGCTCGTCATTTGCTTCCAAAGCCGAGAACAGATCAAACACCTCGGTCTGCACATCAAATGGTCGTGCGTCCGGCTTGTCGACCTTGTTGACCACGACAATCGGCTTGAGGCCGAGTTTGAGCGCTTTTGCGGTCACGAACTTGGTTTGCGGCATCGGGCCTTCAGCGGCATCGACAAGCAGCACCACACCGTCAACCATCGACAAGATCCGCTCAACCTCACCGCCGAAGTCGGCGTGACCAGGCGTATCAACGATGTTGAGACGAATATCGCGCCATTCAACGGACGTACACTTTGCAAGAATGGTGATACCACGCTCACGCTCAAGTTCACCGGAGTCCATGACCCGCTCGGCGACTTTTTGGTTTGCATGGAATGCGCCACTTTGTGAGAGCATGGTATCCACCAATGTGGTTTTACCATGGTCGACGTGCGCGATGATCGCGATGTTACGGAGGTCCATTGGGGACTCCAACCTGGGGGTTTAGGAAAAAACTTAGTTAGCGATGTCGCTTAATAGATGCTGCACACTGGCTGTCGGACGCGCACCGATCTGTTGAATGATCAATGCCGCCATCAAACCGCCCAGAATCGCTGCGGCCTTTAGGTCGTGACCTTGAGTGTACGCCGCCAAGAACCCGGCTGCATAGGCATCACCCGCACCCGTACTATCAATCACGTGTTCAACAGTGGCAGCTGGGACCGAAATCATGTCATCCGCGGTAACGACAACCGAGCCTTTTTCGGATCGAGTCAGAGCTGCAACCTCAACCTTACCTTGAATCGCGGCAGCGGCGTCTTCGAAGCTGCCGCCTTGGTCTTGGTACAGCGACATGATTTCGTCTTCGTTAGCGAACAAGATATCGACGTGTTCGGCGATAAAATCACGAAAACCGGCACGGTGGCGATCGACGCAGAACGGATCGGATAAGGAAAGTGCAACTTTACGGCCTGCCGCGTGCGCCGCTTCGGCGGCTTTGAAGAACGCTTCACGGGCCGCGTCTGGATCCCACAAATAGCCCTCAAGGTATGTCACCGACGCGCCCTGCACTTGTTCAAGGTCCAAGTCCGCCGGGGCAAAGGTCACACATGCACCCAAATACGTTTGCATGGTCCGCTCACCATCTGGCGTAATCAGCACCAAACACGTTGCGGTCGGGTCACCATCGGCGGCGGTCGATGTCGTATACGTCACGCCGGCTGCCCGAATATCGTGTTGGAACACACGACCCAGTTGATCATCTTTGACTTTACCGGCAAACGCAGCACGCCCGCCCAAGGCAGCAATGCCCGCAAGCGTATTCGCCGCCGAGCCGCCGGAACTTTCAATGGCCTGGCCGGACTTGTCATAGAGCACACGCTGGTCGTCGGCGCTGACCAAGGCCATGGTGCCTTTGGCAAGGTTGTTGTCAGTCAAAAATTCGTCTTCGGTCTGCACCAACACGTCAACGATGGCGTTCCCGATTCCGAGAACATCGAAAGCGGAGTCGGACATAGAACTTTCCCTAATCTTGGGGGGTGATGAGTTGGCGCGGAGTATAGCGAACGCGCGCCGACGGGCAAGCGGGAAGCGGGGCCGATCTTTAAGGCGAATCGACAATTTTAATACAAAATTAAGAAATTATCTTAAGTTATTGTTTTTAAATAATTTATGTCTATACCTCACAAATTCGTTGAGAATCTCGCCTTGACCCGGTCTGCGCACCGTCTTTTAATTTGCGAGACAATCCAAAATACGTACTTCTTAAGTGATAAGTAAGGTTTTACAACATGTTATCTGCCTTAATTAAGGGTATTAATCAGTTAAGCGACAAAGCAACGCGAAAATATGTATGGTTTTCCGTTTTCGCCGCACTGATCACCTTTGTCATACTGTGGTCGGTGGTCGCATGGCTACTCGCGCAGACCTCAATCACGCAGATCGGTTGGTTGGAAAGTGTGATCGATGTGTTGGGCGGGGTCGCGACCTTGGCGCTGACATGGTTCTTATTCCCAGCCACGGTGAGCGCCGTTATCGGCCTATTTTTAGATCAAGTCGCCGAATGCGTCGAAAAAACCCACTATCCCAGGCTTGGGCCCCCCAAAGATCAGCCCATCAGCGAAGCGATTGTGACGTCGGCCAAATTCTTTGGTGTGTTGATCGTCTTAAACATTTTGCTGCTGCCGTTTTTGTTTTTAGGGCCCGTGTTCGTGATCATGTTCTATCTGGTGAACGGTTATTTGCTTGGCCGAGAATATTTCGAGATGGTCGGCGTGCGGCGTTTGCCGGTTGCCGATGTCACAAGCCTAAGAAAAGCCCACAGCTTGAGCGTGCTGATGACCGGGATCGCGATTGCGTTTTTATTGACGATACCGGTGGTCAACTTGTTGATGCCTGTTGTCGCGACCGCCGCAATGGTGCACCTTTTCGAGAAGTGGCGGCCCCAGGGCAACGCAGTCGCTGAGAGCTAAGCCGCAAAACTGTCTGTTGATACGGGGATGGGACACATGTTCGGCAAGAAAAAAGACGAAGACGATACCGGCGTGAACGCGGAAAAATCAACTATCGGCGCATCCGATACGGCCAATGCATCCGGCACGTCCGATGACGATGCCGGCGCAGCACCGCCGCTCAAACCGTTTTCCCGCAAAGGTTCGCATGCACCTGCAAAGCCGCCCAGCGCCAATGGCGCATTGCCCGATTATCAGCGCCGCAGCCCGGACCTGCCGAGCGCACCTGGTCGCCGTATCGACCGCCCGCGTGCCGGCGAAGTGGAAAGCCGCCGCTTAACCGTTGGCCGCGACATCCAACTGAGTGGCGAAATCACGTCCTGCGACAAATTAATCGTCGAAGGCCATGTCGAAGTCACCTTACAAGGGGCGCGGGTCCTCGAAATCTCGCCGAGCGGTCTGTTCAAAGGCGCCGCCGAAGTTGACGAGGCCGACATCAGCGGGCGCTTTGACGGTGATCTGATCGCCCGCGAAAGGCTTATTGTCCGCGCCGGCGGGCGGGTACACGGCAAAGTGCGCTACGGCAAAATCGTCATCGAGTCCGGCGGCGAGATCTCCGGCGATATGCAAACCCTCAACACAGGCGACACCGATACGCCAAACCAAAATTAAAACGCCGCGAATCGTGATACAGCAAACACGGGCGTGGGCCACTGGTTGGACACAAAGATCAGCGGCGATTTTGCTGTGCGGCATATTAACCGCTTGCGAAGCGGTGCCTGCGGACGTGCCGACAGCGACCATTCAAAATACACCTGAGATCGCGTCTGCGCCAAGCGTCGCCGTGCCCCCGCCGGCACCAAAAATCGACACCCCCGAACCAACTGAAATGATCGGTTGGAATGAAACGAAAATCGCCACGGTCCTAGGCTCAGCTAGCCTCGTGCGGCGAGATTTAGGCAGTAAAATCTGGCAATATCAGACTCCGGACTGTGTATTGTTTTTGTTTTTATATCCGGATGGCGGCGTATCCAAAATCAAGCATGTAGATGCACGCAGCATCGGTACCGGCAATATCAAAACCTGCGTAACATCGGTGCTACGCCAACGCCAAAGCGCTGAATCGCCACCCAGTGCGCCTAGAACCTAGACAGGCGTCTTCGCTTTAAACCCGCAGAGATCCTGCACGCGGCACTTTGCGCACTCGGGTTTGCGGGCCTTGCAAGTATAGCGACCGAGCAAGATCAGCCAATGATGTGCATGCAGCGCAAATTCCGGCGGCGTCGCTTTCAAAAGTTTTTTCTCGACAGCCAAGGGCGTTTTGCCGGGCGCGAGGCCGGTGCGGTTTGAAACTCGGAAAATATGTGTATCCACGGCAATGGTCGGCGCGCCGAACGCAATGTTACGGACAACGTTCGCGGTCTTGCGCCCGACACCCGGCAACGCTTCCAGCGCGGCTTGGTCATCGGGCACGACACTGCCATGCTGGGCGATCAGGATTTCGCTGAGCGCAATCACGTTTTTGGCCTTGGTGTTGAAGAGCCCGATGGTCTTGATGTGATCCTTCAAGCCGAGCAGACCAAGCTTCACCATAGCTTCGGGTGTTTTTACTTTTTTGAATAGCGGCTTGGTGGCCTTATTGACGCCGACATCGGTCGCTTGCGCCGACAATGCGACGGCAACCAACAATGTGTAGGAATTCACATAATGCAGCTCACCGACCGGTTCCGGATCGGCCACCTGCAAGCGGCTATAAAATTCGATAACATCAGCTTTTTTCATGAAATTGTTATCCCGCATATCCGCAGACGATGAAACCCGGTTGTTGCGACCGGGTCAGTTTGCGTAAAATAAGGGATGGATATCGACACGCAGCACAACCTCGATCATCAAGACACCGCCCGAATTAGATTTTCACGCGTGCTTCGCCCACATCGTAGCTCAAGCGAACGCGCAATTAAAATCGTCACCGGGTTCGTGTTGTGCCTGTTCATCCCAACCGGTACGGTTTTCCTGATCAGCGGCGCATGGCCTGTGTTCGGCTTTATGGGCGTAGAGGTCGCAGCACTGATCTTTGCACTTCGCTACAATCATAAAGTCGGCTCGGCGTTCGAAGCCATCACCATCAGCGATGAAGAATTCCGTCTATCGCGCGTCGACCATTGGGGCAAACGCGCACATTGGTCATTTCAGCCGCAATGGCTGCGGGTGCGCATAGATGCCACGTCAAAGCAATTGATCGCCGGCACCCACGGTCGCCATGTGGTGATCGGAAAATTCCTCACCTTAGATGAGCGGGAATCCCTGTGTGAGGTTTTACAAAACGAAATCCGCCGGCTCAATAATCCGGTGCTGACGTAGCCTCAGGAAAAGCCCAAAACATCACGCATAGAATATAGCCCCGGCGCCTGACCTTGGGTCCATAGCGCAGCGCGGATCGCGCCCTTTGCGAACACGGCGCGGTCAGAAGCTTTATGTGTCAACTCGATACATTCTTGATCGGCGGCAAACATCACCGTGTGATCGCCGACCACCATACCTCCCCGCAGTGTGGCAAAACCGATATCGCCCACTTTACGTTCACCGGTATGTCCATCGCGGACCCGCTGCGCTACATTATCCAGGTCAACCTGACGACCCGATGCCGCTGCCTGCCCTAATGCCAACGCCGTGCCCGATGGCGCATCAACCTTGTGGCGATGATGCATTTCCAAAATTTCAATGTCGTAGTCATCGCCCAAAATCGCCGCCGCCTGTTCAGTCAGGCCCAGCAGCAAGTTAACGCCGACCGAATAGTTAGCGGCCTGCACGACGGCAACTTTTTGCGAAGCCGCCTCGATGGCCGCTTGTTGTTCAGCACTCAAACCGGTGGTACCGGGCACAAGCGCGGTGCCGGTCTCAAGTGCCAGCTTTGCATGGGCAGTAGTCGCTTCGGGCGCCGTGAAGTCGACAACGGCATCGGAAACCTCGAACAGGGCGCGCGGGTCGTCGCCAATCAACAAGCCGCTCGGCGCTAAGCCCGCGACCATCGCCGGATCTTCCCCGACCGCCGCCGAGCCCGCCCGTTCCGTGCCCCCGGCAAGTTCCGCGTTCGGCGCCTGGTCAATCGCATTGATCAACATCCGCCCCATGCGCCCGGCACATCCAACGATTCCGATTTTCATGACAGTCCCCTCCTCAGCCTTTAATCAAGTCTCTGACAAACTCTTACGAGCATCATAAAAGCTGCGCACGCGCTGTCACGCGCAACTGCGTTAAATGACGAGACTGGGCCGAGACTGGGCAACGGCGACCGAGGTCAGTCGCGCAGGTCTTCCCAAAGCTCTTTGACTTTGTCGAGGAAGCCGGTGCTTTCAGGGCTGTGCTTTTTAGCGGATTTTCCGTCGCCGGCGAAATTTTCCAGGATCTCTTTTTGTTTTTTCGTCAGGTTGACCGGGGTTTCGACGAAAATCTGCACAAACATGTCGCCGCGACTGACCGAACGCAGCACTGGCATTCCCTTACCGCGCAAGCGCAGTTGATGACCGGTGGGCGTACCTTCGGGGATGGTAACACGCACCAATTTGCCTTCGACGGTCGGCACTTCGATCTGACCGCCAAGGGCGGCTGTGGTCATGGTGACCGGCACGCGGACATGGATATCCGTACCGTCGCGACGGAAGAAGCGATGCGGTCTAATGCTCAGGAAAATATATAAATCACCCGCCGGCGCACCACGCATGCCGGCTTCGCCTTCACCGGAAAGTCTGATCCGCGTGCCCTCTTCAACCCCTTGCGGGATGTTGACGGCAAGGGTCTTTTCTTTTTGCTGACGTCCGGTGCCCTGGCAGGTTTTACACGGATCTTTAATCGTCTGACCGGTGCCTTGGCAATTCGGACATGTGCGCTCGACGGTGAAAAATCCCGATTGTGAGCGCACCCGACCGGCACCGCCGCAAGTGCCGCACGCCACCGGTGCGGCGCCACCTTCGCCGCCGGAACCATCGCAGCTTTCACAACTGACGGCGGTCGGCACACGAATTTCAGTTTTCAGACCGTTGTAGGCATCTTCTAGCGTGATCTCCATGTTGTAGCGCAAATCCGCGCCACGTCCGGCACCGGCACGCCCGCCACCGCGGCCGCCGCCACCCATGAAGTCGCCAAACATTTCTTCGAAAATATCGGCGAAGCCGCCGGCACCGGCGCCGCCGCCAAACCCACCGGGCCCCGGCCCGCCACCTTCAAAGGCAGCATGCCCGAAGCGGTCGTAGGCAGCACGTTTATCAGGGTCTTTGAGAACCTCATAGGCCTCGCTGACCACCTTGAAGTTCTTTTCAGCCTCAGCATCATCTGGATTGCGGTCTGGATGATATTGCATGGCGAGCTTGCGATAGGCCTTTTTTAAGTCGGCCGCATCGGCATCACGCGCCACCCCAAGGCTTTCATAGTAATCTTGCTTCGCCATGTATTTAAAAACCCCCGAAACGATCAGGACGGTGTGGGCAGCGGGTTAAAGCCCACTGCCCAGCACGTCCCGCAGCTTTAGCTGCTCTTTTTATCCTGATCTGGATCGACTTCTTCGAAGTCAGCATCGACGACAGTTTCGTCATCGTCTTTCTTCGAAGCACCCGCATCGGCCTCAGGGCCACCGGCCCCATCCGTTGCGGCTTCTGCTTCCTGTTGGGCTTTATACATCGCTTCGCCGAGCTTCATCGATGCTTGCGACAACGCTTCGGTCTTTGCGGTGATCGCCTCCAAGTCGTCGCCGTCTTTGACGTCTTTCAGCTCTTGGATCGCCGTCTCAATGGCCGTCTTTTCAGCGGCATCTATTTTGTCGCCGAATTCTTCAAGGCTCTTTTCCGCGCTATGCGCCATGCTGTCGGCGCTGTTACGCGCATCCACCAACTCGCGACGCTTTTTATCGGTGTCCGCGTTAGCTTCAGCCTCTTGGACCATGCGATCAATGTCGTCATCCGACAAACCGCCCGACGCTTCGATACGGACCTGCTGTTCCTTGCCAGTCGCTTTATCTTTCGCCGACACGTTGACGATACCATTGGCATCGATGTCGAATGTAACCTCGATCTGCGGCATGCCGCGCGCACTCGGTGGGATACCGACTAGGTCGAACTGACCCAGAATTTTGTTATCGGCAGCCATTTCACGCTCACCTTGGAAGACACGGATCGTCACCGCGGATTGGTTGTCCTCGGCGGTCGAGAACACCTGACTCTTGCGGGTCGGGATCGTTGTATTGCGGTCGATCAAGCGCGTGAACACACCACCCAGCGTTTCGATGCCGAGCGACAATGGCGTCACGTCCAACAGCAGAACGTCTTTGACGTCACCCTTGAGCACGCCACCTTGGATCGCAGCGCCGATGGCGACTACTTCGTCCGGGTTCACGCCTTTGTGCGGCTCGCGGCCGAAGAAAGTTTTCACTTTCTCGAGTACCTTCGGCATCCGCGTCATACCACCGACCATGATCACTTCATCGATCTCGCCAGCCGAAATACCCGCATCTTTAAGGGCATTCTTACACGGCGCAATCGTGCGTTCGATCAGATCTTCGACCAAAGTTTCGAGCTTAGCGCGCGACACCTTGATGTTGAGGTGTTTCGGCCCGGACTGGTCCGCCGTAATGAACGGCAGGTTCACTTCGGTCTGTGTCGTCGACGACAATTCGATCTTGGCTTTTTCTGCGGCTTCTTTCAGGCGCTGCAGGGCCAAGCGATCTTCACGCAGATCGATGGTGTTTTCTTTTTTGAACTCGTCGGCAAGATAATCGACGATGCGGTTATCGAAATCTTCACCGCCCAAGAACGTATCACCGTTCGTGGACTTCACTTCGAACACACCGTCGCCTATTTCGAGGATCGACACGTCGAAAGTACCGCCGCCCAAATCATAAACAACGATCGTGCCACTTTCTTTTTTCTCAAGACCATAAGCAAGGGCTGCTGCCGTCGGCTCGTTGATGATACGCAGCACTTCAAGACCGGCGATTTTGCCGGCATCTTTGGTGGCTTGGCGTTGCGAGTCGTTGAAGTATGCCGGCACCGTGATCACGGCTTGCTCGACTTTTTCACCGAGATAGCTTTCGGCGGTTTCTTTCATTTTCTGCAAAATGAACGCGGAAATCTGAGACGGCGAATACTTGTCATCGCCAACCTCGACCCACGCGTCACCGTTATCACCTTTGATGATGTGATACGGGACGACTTTTTTATCCTTTTCGGTGATCGGATCATCATAGCGACGACCGATCAAGCGCTTGATCGCGAACAGCGTATTTTCAGGGTTGGTGACGGCTTGGCGTTTTGCCGACTGGCCGACCAGACGCTCGCCGGAGTCCGAAAATGCGACCATGGACGGCGTTGTGCGCGTGCCTTCGGCATTTTCGATCACTTTAGCGCTGGAGCCGTCCATGACGGCAATACAAGAGTTGGTGGTACCCAGGTCGATCCCAATAACTTTACTCATAACAACCTCTCAGTCTGCGGCGGTCATCCCCGGCCTGTATCCAGCACCCGGCATCACCCCATTGGTTACGAACATCTTGTCCGTTGTCTATATGATGGTCGTCGGCGAACGCATTCACCGGTGTCGTCCATCTGCTTCACCGGATATAGGCCCGCTTACAACGGCCTGCAACGGGTTTGCCCCTCATTTTTTAGGGTTTTTTCAAAGCCCGCTCTCGTCAGCCTACAATTCTTCGTCGAGGTGTGAGCCCGACGGTTTGCCATCGGCCTCGTAAGCGTTATCCCCATTGGCTTTTGAATTCGCGTTGGCGTCGACATCATCCTGAACGGTTGCGGACGGAGTCGGTGCCGACCCCGTCGGGTTACCAGCGTCTTTCAGCGCAGCTTTCGGGCCACCCTTGGTGACGCCGACCTTCGCCGGGCGCAAAGGCTGTCCGTGCAAGGTGTAGCCAGGCTCCATTACCTGACCAACGGTGCCCGCCGGCTTTGACGGATCGTCAAATTCAAACATCGCTTCATGGATTTGCGGATCGAACCGCTCACCCAAAGGGTCAACTTGCAAAATATGATTACGCTCAAACGCTTTCTGCATTTCCCGCGCCGTCATTTCGACCCCGGTCAACAGCGCCTTAAAGGCTTCATTTTCCTGAGCGGCCGTCGCGTCAATTGAGGACAGCGCACGGCTCAGGTTGTCGGCGACCTGGATCATTTCGCGAGCGAAATTAGATATTGAACGCTTAGACGCGGCATCAACGTCGCGGGTTGCGCGGCGGCGCACGTTTTCAGCTTCAGCAAGGGCGCGCAATAAACGGTCTTTGGTTTCCGCAAGCTCGGCCTCAAGGCCGCTCGCCGACGCAGCGGACCCGCTGGCGTCA
This sequence comes from uncultured Rhodospirillales bacterium, assembly GCA_963974935.1. Lineage (GTDB taxonomy): Bacteria > Pseudomonadota > Alphaproteobacteria > Rhodospirillales > Casp-alpha2 > UBA4479. The sequence goes on from CAXBEV010000008.1 coordinate 94,067, forward strand.
GTGGCTGTCGGCGCTGCCTCGGCACCTTCTGACACTTCATCTTCGGCCGGTGCTTGCGTATCTTCGAGGTTTTCCTCGGGCTCAACCGCGTCGTTATTATTCTCGCTTTGCATCGTCATCCTAACCCGTCTTATCCAAAACGTTCGCCGATCAATCGCGCAGTGTAATCCACCATCGGAATGATTCGGGCATAATTCATGCGCGTCGGCCCAATAACGCCAATCGCGCCTACGATATTGTTGGTCTCGTTACGGTAGTGACCGACGACCATCGAGCACCCCGCCAGGCTGAACAATTTATTATCCGCCCCAATAAAGATTTGGACTCCTTCGGCGTCGTCCGCAAGGGTCAGCAGCTTAAGAACCTCGTTTTTGGTCTCCAGCGTCTCAAACAAAGACCTAATCCGCTCAAGATCTTCAATCGCCGTCACGTCCTCTAAAAGCTTGGCTTGGCCGCGCACGATCAGCGTGCCCAGGTCGGCATTGTCGGCATTTTCACCGGACCATGTAGCCAATCCACTTTCGACGACTTTCTGCGTCAATTCATCAAGATGCGCCTGGTGACTTTGCAAATCTGCGGTGATTTCCGCAAACGCTTCTTGCAAGGTCCGCCCGACCAGTCGCGCACTCAGATAATTGCTCGCTTGCGCCAACGCAGACGGCGGCAGGCCAATCGGCACCGCAATCAAACGATTTTCAACGACACCGCTTTCGGTCACCAAAACCACGAGCGCGCGGCCCGGGCTTAGGTTTACAAATTCGATGTGCTTCAGTGGGCTGTCGGTTTTCGGCGCAAACACTAAGCTCGCAAACCCGGTCAGGCCGGATAGGGTCGATGTTGCTTCTTCGAGCATGTGATCGACGCTGCGGCTTGAGCCTGCGTATTGTCCTTCAATCCGCTTGCGCTCGTCGTCAGATAGATTACCGACTTCAAGAATCCCGTCCACGAACAGCCTAAGCCCGGCATCGGTCGGCAACCGACCGGCGGACGTGTGCGGCGAAAACAGTAAACCAGCGTCTTCCAGATCCGCCATCACGTTACGGATCGTTGCGGGTGAGAGCTTTTGCGATAACTGATGCGACAGCGTCCGCGAGCCGATCGGCCCGCCGGTCGTGCAGTATGCTTCAACAATCAGGCGGAAAATTTCCCGCGAACGTTCATTCAATTCGGCGATCATGTGTTCTCTCCGCTGCTGCGCGCAGCCTGTGCTGCGGCGCCGAAGCTGCAGCAAGGATGTAGTTTCCCCCCGAAGCGCCGTCAACACAACGATGGATCATGTGCCTAGCCACTGCGCGCAAATGCGGCTTCACTTTACGGCCCGGAGATGACGGTCTAGCTTGAGGCCGAATTCAGTATTGGAGAGACCCCAACATGTCGACGCGCCCATCCGGCCGAACCCCAGACCAACTACGAAATGTCACGTTGGAAATGGACTACTCCAAACACGCCGAAGGATCCTGCATGGCGCGTTTCGGCGACACGCACGTATTATGCAATGCGTCGGTCGAACAACGCGTACCGCCGTGGATGCGCGATAGCGGCAAAGGCTGGGTGACGGCGGAATACGGCATGCTACCGCGCTCTACCCATACCCGCACCGACCGTGAAGCGGCGCGCGGCAAACAATCCGGTCGCACCCAGGAAATCCAGCGCCTGATCGGTCGATCCTTGCGCGCCATCACCGACCTCAAGGCCATGGGCGAAGTGCAGATTAAGCTTGATTGCGACGTTATCCAGGCGGACGGCGGCACGCGCACCGCCAGCATCACTGGCGCGTACTGTGCGCTGCACCGCGCATTTGAAACCTGTGTACGACTCGGCATCATGAAAGAAATCCCCTTCATCGACAGCGTCGCGGCGATTTCATGCGGCATCTATAAAGGCACATCGGTGCTGGATTTGGATTATGCAGAAGATTCTGATGCAGACGCGGACGCAAATTTTGTACTGACCGGGCGTGGCGGCATCGTGGAAATTCAAGGCACGGCCGAAGCCGACCCCTTTAGCGAACACGCGTTCGCTGAGTTAATGCATCTCGCTAAAAAAGGGATCGGCGAAATGACGGCGCTGCAAACGGCCGCGCTCGGGAAATAGGCGCCCTATGGCTCGGCGGTTTGATCAAAACAAATTGGTGATCGCCAGCCACAACGCTGGCAAGGTGCGCGAAATCGGCGCCTTGCTTGAGCCCTTCAATGTCGAGGTGGTGTCGGCGGGCACACTCGGCTTGGATGAGCCGGAAGAAACCGGCGAGACCTTCGTCGACAATGCCTTGTTAAAAGCCCACGCCGCAGCCAAAGCATCGGGCCTGCCGGCACTGGCAGATGATTCCGGGCTTAGCGTCTGGGCGCTGTCCGGCGCACCCGGGATTTATTCTGCGCGCTGGGCGGGGCCGGACAAAGATTTCAACGTTGCCATGAATAAAGTCGAAGAGCTGATGCGCGGCGCCGAAGATCGCACGGCGGCGTTTATCTGTGCCCTTGCGCTGGCTTGGCCCGACGGCCACGCAGACGTTTTCGAGGGCAGCGTCAGCGGTGAAATCACCTGGCCGCCCCGGGGGGACAAAGGATTCGGCTACGATCCGATTTTCGTCGCCGAAGGCGAAACGCAGACCTTCGCCGAGATCGAGCCCGCGCGCAAACACGTCATGTCGCACCGCGCCGATGCATTTAACCAACTGGTTGCGGCCTGTTTTGCCGAACAGGGAACATGACCCAGGGCGTGAACGAAAAAGACCCGGGTTTCGCGGTCTATGTGCACTGGCCATTCTGCAAAACGATCTGCCCATACTGTGATTTCAACGTTCACGCTGCTGGCGATATCGATCAGACGGCATGGTTGAATGCGCTTATCAAAGACTTAGATCACGTCGCCGACGACACCGTTGGGCGTACCGTCACCAGCCTTTATTTCGGCGGCGGCACACCATCATTGATGCCACCGAAAACCGTTGCCACGCTGATCGCCCATGCGAGCAAGCGGTGGTCTATCGCCGATGATATTGAGATCACCCTTGAGACCAACCCGACATCAAGCGAAGCCGCACGGCTGCGCGATTTCAAAGACGCCGGCATCAATCGATTGTCGGTCGGCCTGCAGGCGCTTAATGACGACGCATTGTCATTTTTAGGCCGTGATCACTCGGCAGATGACGGGCGGCGCGTGTTAGCGCAGGCCTCAGCACTGTTTGAGCGCGTGACCTTTGATTTAATCTATGCCCGCCCGGATCAAACCACCCAGGCGTGGCAGGCCGAGCTGGCCGAAGCGCTGAGCTTGGCAGGCGAGCATGTATCACTGTATCAGCTCACCATCGAGAGCGGGACGCCGTTCATGAAAGCCGGCATCCACCCCGCCGACGAAGACATCGCCGCCGACATGTTCGAAATTACGCAAACCGAATTGGCGGCAAAAGGTCTGCATGCCTATGAAATATCCAACCATGCCAAACCCGGTCACGAGAGCCGCCACAACCTGACCTGTTGGCGGGGTGGCGATTACGTCGGCATCGGGCCCGGCGCTCACGGGCGCCTGACGCTGCCGACCGGGACCTATGGCACGCATCAAATTCACAACCCGGCGCGTTGGTTGCAAAAAGTCGGCGAAGACGGTCATGGGACCGCGAAGCGGCGACCTTTAAATGCACAAGATCGTGCCCGCGAGTTGGTGATGATGGGGCTACGCCTCAGCGAAGGCATTGATAAGCACCGGACCAATCTGCATGGGCTCGGCGACGTCATCGATACCGATGCCCTTAAAATGCTGATCGACGGCGGCTTGATGGCTGAATCCGAAACGCACCTAAAGGCAACCAAGGACGGGCGACAACGTCTAAACGCAGTGCTTTCGAAATTGCTTAATTGATCACTTAGTTGATTGCCGGCTGAAACGTCTGCGGCGCCGCATCGATCACCTTGCTGGTATGTCGGGTGATTTCCAAAACCGCCAATCCGCGCTGGGTGGTGCCGTCGGGGCGCAGACGGAAGATTCCATCCCGGCCCCAATAACCACTGGGCGCGGTCAGCGTGCCAACCGAATAATCCGGCCCGGCATCACCTGCGCCCAACACGGCGGCTAAAGCCCCTGCATCATAAGCTAGGGTCGCCAAGCGCGGTGGAGCCGTGCCATAAGTGGCCTCGTATTTACTAATAAATTGCGCGCGCGCCGCAGGATCCGGCGCAGCGTACCAGGCCCCGATTAAGGCAGGCTCAGCGCCCAAGCCCGCGACGTCCCATTGTCCGGTGCCCAAAATCTGAACGACGGCGGGGTCCACATCAAAGAACGGTAATAGTGCTGCGATTTGTTGCAAACGCTTGCCGGCATCGGCAACGATCAATGTATCAAACGGCAAATCACCGACGGTTTGCAGTTGCTCTAAGCGCTCCAGCGTTTTCTTTGAGATTTCATCATTGCGGCCTTTGAATTCGGCTATTTGATGCTCCAATTCGGCTTTGCGCGCATCAAAATCAGAAATCTCCCGAACCACACTGGTGAAGTCTTCAGCGTTCGCGTCGTACAATCGCGCACGGGTGATTTCGACGTCGGCAGCGGCAGCCGCTTGCTGCATTGCGTTCAACACCGTCGACCCATAAAGGTTGTCGGGCGCCAACAAGCCAAACCGGGCATGCCCGCGTTGCGCGGTAAATTGAATGATCCGTTGAGTTTCAGCGGACGGCAAAAAGCCCATCACATAGACCCCGTTCCCGGCCACCGAGCGATCACTCGAAAACGAGATCACCGGCACGTTGGCTGCGCGCGCCGTCGGACCGATCGCCTCGACCGAGCCTGCCAAGAGCGGGCCAATGATCAATCGCGCACCATCGCCGATCGCGATCTGGACGGCGTCATAGGCGCCATCCGGCGTACCTCGGGTATCATGGGGGAGCAACTCAAACCGATCATCGGCGAATTCAAACAACGCCAGTTGTGCGGCGTTCAACATCGCTTGTCCGACGTTGGCTGCGGGACCGCTCAGCGGGACCAATAAAGCAACCCGCACGGCATCCATGCTGGGCATCGGCACCGTCGACGTCATCACCTGCATGGAAAGATTTGGATTCGCGGGACGGTTCAACAATTCCGCCAACGACGGCAACGGCTCGCCGGCACGTGCACTGGGCGCGCTGGTCGGCACCGGCGGCGGTGCCACGCGCGGTCCGGAAACCGGCGGCAGCTGTTGGGTTCTGGGCAGACCCGTTACCGCATTTGTCGATGCGGAGGACGTCGCCACCATGGGCTTGCCTTGCCCGCTGCCATCATTTGCGGTTTGCTCACATGCGCTAAGCAACACAAGGACAAGACATGCCAAAAGACCGGTCGAAACCCGCGCCGAAAAATGCGCCAAAGAATACTGGCGACGAAGACCAAAATGCTGTTGGCGCGCAGCAAAAAACGGCATCGGCTTTCGAGTCCTCCATCCAAGGCGATTCCGATGTGGACGGTAGCCTCTCGTCAATCACGAGTAAACCGTCACATCGCCGCCAAAACCCGCCCAGCGCCGGGCTGCATATCGTCGCCACACCCATCGGCAATGCCAGCGACATCACGCTCCGTGCCCTCGATATCTTGGCACAGGCCGACATCATTGCCTGCGAAGACACCCGCGTCACCCGCAAGCTGTTGTCGATCCATGGTCTGGATACGCACCGCCTGCTTTCGTATCACGAACACAACGCCGAAAGCGCAGGCCCAAAGATCATGGAAGCGCTGCATTCTGGCAAAATCGTGGCGCAGGTGTCGGATGCCGGCACACCGATGATCAATGACCCCGGCTATCGCTTGGCGCAACAGTGTCGCGACGCCGGCATACCGGTGCATGTGGTGCCCGGCGCGTCTGCGGTAACTGCAGCCTTGGTCTTGGCCGGACTGCCGACGGACCGATTTATGTATTGCGGCTTTCCGCCGCCAAAATCTGCGCGCAGGCGAACGTGGCTGGGTGCACTGCGCCATATTGATGCAACACTTGTGATGCTTGAATCAGCCGGCCGGTTGGGATCATCGCTTGCAGACATGAACGACGTCTTCGGTCCACGGCCCGCCGCCGTGACCCGCGAAATGACAAAAAAGTTTGAAGAAGTCCGCCACGGCACCCTGGCCGAGCTAGCGACTCACTATGCCAGCGCCGGACCGCCCAAAGGTGAAATCACCTTGGTCATCGGTGCACCGGAAGGGGACGGTGTCCCAGACGCCGCCGATGTTGAAGCCCGCTTGCGCATCGCCCTTGAGACCGAAAGCGTGCGTGAAGCCAGCGCACGAATCGCAGCTGAGACCGGCCTATCCAAGCGCGATATCTACACGCAGGCCCTGGCCCTGAAAGACGAGCTTGGAAAATGAGCCGCGATGCGCGGCGCCGGGCTGAACACCGTGGTCAATGGGGTGAGCGCGCAGCGGCATGGCTATTGCGACTGAAAGGGTATCGCATCTTAGCCCATCAAGAACGCGGCCCCATGGGCGAGATCGATATCATCGCCACGCGCGGCAACACCCTGGTTTTCGTTGAAGTAAAGTCTCGACCCACCTACGGGCAAGCGCTGGAAGCCGTCAGCCCTGCGCAACGAGGTCGCATTCAGCGCGCCGCCGAACACTACGTGGCAACGCATCCGGCCACACAAAACATGACATGGCGCTTCGATATTGTCGCGGTGATGCCGCGAAAATGGCCGCGTCATCTGCTGGATGCGTGGCGTCCATAAATCGCTTCACGAGAAAAATGTTGGCCGGATCGTCAGAAATCGACACACCAGGGGTGCGCAATAGGGGCGGAATGCGGTAATCTTGCGGAGTCGTCGTCCAGCTAACCGAAGTGTTGGAGAAAAAACGCCCCCATGTTCAAACGCTCACATGTGCTCGCACTGACCGTCGTTACCCTTTTTATGGCCGGCAACATTTCTGGCTGTGCCAGCTTAATCATCGGTGGCGCCGCCACCGCCGGGGTGGCTGCCTACCAAGAACGCGGAATCTCAGGTGTGGCCGCCGATACCACGACCGCCACCAAGCTTCGCGCCAAGATGTTAGATGCCGACGAAAAACTTTTCCGCGAGGTCGGCATCGAAGTTTATGAAGGTCGCGTGTTGCTGACCGGTCGGGTTACCAACGAAGACATGCGCGCCGAAGCCGTTAAGTTGGCATGGTCCATCGACAGCACCAAAGATGTCATTAACGAGCTTTTGGTCAGCGAGAGTCCGCTCAGCGACATGGCTAATGACACCTGGATCACCACCAAGCTGACATCAAAGATCACCGTCGATGAGAATATCTTTTCCATCAACTATTCGATCGAGACTGTGGGCGGGGTGATTTATCTGATCGGTATCGCTCAAGACCAAGCAGAGCTGGATCGTGTCATCAACCACGCACGTAGCATCGAATCCGTGCAGCGTGTGGTCAGCCATGTGCGCGTCAAAGCGCCCAAAGCAACTTGATCACGCGGGGCGATATCGTCCGTGAATTGACCGCCTATGGCGCGGCGAAAGACCCGTCTTTGACTTTGGCCGAAGTCGCCGTGCGGATCGGCGCGTTGGAGCGTCCCGCCCTGCCGCTGGAACGCTACAGCCGACATCTACAAGCGCTTGCCGATAAAGTCGCGACCTATGCACGCGCCGACGACGGCGCCGTGCCGGTGGCGGTCATGGCCGAAGCCCTGTGCCAGGTTTTGGTGCGACACATGGGCTATGGCGGCGGCGAGACCGGTGGTCGCGACGAAGATTGTTTCGAACTCAGCCGCGTCATCGATAGCCGCGAGGGGGCCGCCGAAGCGTTGTCGATTCTGTATGCCGAGACCGCACGCCGGCTTGGCTGGGAAGCACAGATTCTGCACGTCCCGGGTCGCACCGTGGTCCGCGTTGAATCTTTGGGCGAACGCCTGATCCTCGACCCGCTCGGCATGGGCCGCGTGGTGGAACCTGCCGATTTGCGCGCCATTGTTAAAGCTTATGCGGGGATCGAGTCCGAGCTGACACCGAACGGGATCACCGAGCTTGATGATAAAGCCGCCTTGCTGAACATGATGGCCGGTCGAAAATCGGTGCTGCTGCGGAGCAAACGCTTGGACGACGCCGCAGAACTTATCGAATGTGCGCTGATGATCTCGCCCACGGAACCGACGCTTTGGCGCGAATGCGGTTTGTTGAACGCGCGCCGAGATCGAATTCGTGATGCCATTTCCGCACTCGAAGAATATCTGCGCCTTGGCGCCGGAGACGACGGAAGCTACACCACAACCATGCTCTTGCAGGAATTGCGGGGCCGACTAAGTTAAGCCATCCAAAACGTCTTACCTTCAAGGAATCGTCATGCCGCTCAACGTTGCCATCCAGATGGATCACGTCCGCACCATCGATATCGCCGGTGACAGTACTTTCGTCATGGGCCTTGAGGCACAAAAGCGCGGCCATGCGCTGTATCATTATGAGCCGGGGCAACTGTTCATGCGCGACGGTCGGATCATGGCCGAAGCGCAACCGATGGAGCTTCGCCGCGAAAAGGGCAATCATTTCAGCTTGGGCGAAACGCGGTTGATCAATTTGGCCAGTGATGTGGACGTGGTGTTGATGCGCCAAGACCCACCGTTCGATATGTCCTACATCACGGCGACGCATTTGCTCGAGCATGTGCATCCCAAAACTTTGGTGGTGAACGACCCCGCCGAAGTGCGCAACGCGCCGGAAAAATTATACGTCACGCATTTTGCCGAGTTCATGCCGCCGACGCTGATCGCAACGGATCGAAAACAGATTCTGTCGTTCCGCGATGAACACAAAGACATCATTGTTAAGCCGCTGTTCGGCAACGGCGGCGCCGGGGTGTTTCACATCACGCCCGGTGACGAAAACCTGAACGCGCTTTTGGAAATGTTCACGCAAATGTATCGCGAGCCGATCATCGTGCAGGCGTACCTGAAAGACGTCCGCCAAGGCGACAAGCGCATCATCTTGATTGACGGCAAGATCGCCGGTGCCACCAATCGGGTGCCCGCTGCCGGCGAAGCCCGTTCAAACATGCATGTCGGAGGGCGCGCCGAAAAATCAATGCTGACCGACCGTGAACGCGACATCTGCGCCGCGTTGGGTCCTCAGCTCAAAGAACGCGGCCTGATTTTTGTCGGCATCGACGTTATCGGCGGCTATATGACCGAGATCAACGTAACGTCACCAACCGGCCTGCAAGAAATTAACCGCTTCGACGATGTCTGCCTCGAAGCGCAAATCTGGGATGCCATCGAAGCGCGGCTGTAGACGGATACATTTATCAAGCTACTTGTCATCCCAGGCGTGATCCGAGGTTCCTTATCCGCCCCAAAGATTTGTTTACGCCACCCGTCAAAAAACCGGCCTAACCCTCGCATAACCTTCTGAGTGAAAACAGGAGGCAAACATGGTGACCATGTCAAAGGCACGCATTTTCTCGCCGCGCCGGACCAAAGCTGTTCGACGATCTGCCGGACTACCCAGACCTGATTGACGTGAAAGGACAAGAAACCGCAAAGCGCTCCCTCGAAATCGCGGCGGCGGGCGGGCACAATTTATTCATTTACATGACGTAGATACCCAGCTCCCAAAGAGTCTTAACCTTGCTTAGGCTTGATGCCAACAATGGAATATCAAAATACTCAGGTGTTCAAACTGGAAAAATGTCAATATAGTAGAAAAAGGTTTACCTATTCATCCAGTATTAGTACCCAATGATTTACTTCGTCCTACTGTTGTTGGTCTTCGTATCCTTAGCTGGTGGAGGATTTCTTGACTATTGCGTACAGCAGGGGATGTTCAGCATCTCAAATCTCCGCGATATTGCCGGTATTTGGCAATATCGGTTGGTTCTGATCTTAGAGGGCATATCCTATTTATTTACCTTAGCTTTCGTAGTCATGTTTATAGCTGCGATTAATATATTGTCGTATTTGATATTGAGTATAGCGATAAAAAGATCCGCTGAGCTGGGCTCAGGCTATCCTATCTATTTCGCATCTGTAATTGGGTGCTTTGTTGTAGCTTCGCTTACATATCATTTATTGGCGTGTTTTGCCGACGGACTACTGCGCGATAAAATACCTAATGGATGGTGGAAAACGCTAGATTACCCTTATTACACAATGGGTTTGGTTTTTATCAGTTTTGCGGTCGTTGAGATTCGCGAGACGGGATTTGATTTCAATGCTTTTGAAGTAACCGCTGGCGTTTACGTTATTGCTATCAAAATCCTTAAGACGTCATTTGAAATCGGCCTATTAACAAAAGATGTCACCGCGAGAGTGCGCGGCATATTTAACCCGTGGGAGAGAATTTCCAAATTGGTAAAAAAGTATAACAAGACAGTTACAATAGGGATTTTATCAAAGCCGGATTTTTTAGATTCTTTCAATTTTAAGCTTCAATACCACTTGAAACCGAGCGCACCGCCATCTGAATCTCGACCGACTCCACTAAAAAAAGAAAAACCACATAGAAATGATTGACGCGTAGAGCTTTCTGTCGCGCCCGCGGTTCCCAGATCGACACGTCAATGGGCTTTTGACCTCTTCGACTATGACTCGGCTATTCAACCTAGGGGGCAGAAACGTTTTCATATCGATTGCGCAAAGACCTTTATACATAATCACACATATACACATATAGTTGTGGATACTGTGGATAACTGCAACATCTAGCAAATTGTCAGTTGACGTAAAAATCGAATGTATGCAGAGTCATAAGCGGTGACGGTGATCGCCGCTTAGGCTACCGGTATACCCTCAAGCATCAAATCGTTCTTTACGGGCGGAACGTATGGTGCGTTTCGGGGCGATGGGCTCTACCCATCAATCCGACAAGGAGCGTGAGATGCGTTATCTTGAGAGGGAGAAGCAGGTGCATGTTCGCGCATACACCCGCCTCCGTTTTGGTCGTCATGAGTTCGTAAGGTCTCATTGGCGGTCTTGGCCGAAGCAGTTGAGTTTCTGGTAATCCACTACTAGGCCAACAGGCGATCCCGTCACTCTCCTCACAGTTATTAGACTCAGACATGACTCTCACTGTCAATAGGCCGCCTAACCTATTGATTTATATATTTATTTCGTAGGTACCCCACAAGTGCCTTTTGACAATTTGTCAAATTGTACATCCCGCTTCGCTACACGGCTCCGCCAGCATCTAGGATCGGATTGATTTGGTGATCGATGTGCCGGCGGTGAACCCGGCGGATTTGAGCTTGCCGCCCCAGGCGAAAGCAGCGCCGATGTTGCAGTCGCGCGGGGACGACAACGCAGGCGTGCCGAGCAGATCGGTTAGGGTACACAAAAAGATTATTTACGCCACCCGTCAAAAAACCGGCCTAACCCTCGCATAACCTTCTGAGTGAAAACAGGAGGCAAACATGGTGACCAGGGTCGGCACGGTGGCGTTTCAGGGCATTGATGTTCTGAGCGTCGACGTTCAAGTCGTCATGGCGTCGGGCTTACCGGCGTTTCATATCGTGGGTCTTCCCGACAAAGCGGTCGGCGAGAGTCGCGACCGGGTGCGGGCGGCTTTAAGCTCGCTGGGCCTCTCCATGCCGCCCCGGCGCATCACCGTCAACTTAGCGCCCGCCGACGTCGCCAAAGAAGGCAGCCACTTTGATCTGCCGATTGCGATTGGGCTGTTGGGGGCCATGGGCGTGCTGTCGGAAGATGAAACCCGGCGCATGACCGCGATGGGAGAGCTTGGGCTCGACGGGACCATTGCACCGGTTTTAGGCGCCCTGCCCGCCGCCATTTATGCCGCGAGCGAGGCCAGGACATTTGTCTGCGCAAAAGCACAAGGCGGCGAGGCGGTGTGGGCGGGTGATCTGGACGTGATTGCAGCGCCTGATCTTTTGTCGCTGATCAATCATGTCAAAGGCACGCATATTCTCGCGGCACCCGAACCGAAGCTTTTCGATGAGCTGCCGGACTACCCAGACCTGATCGACGTGAAAGGACAAGAAACCGCAAAGCGCGCCCTCGAAATCGCGGCGGCGGGCGGGCACAACCTATTAATGTCGGGACCGCCGGGATCTGGAAAATCAATGTTGGCGCACAGGCTCCCCGGTCTTTTGCCGGCGTTAACGTCACGGGAAATTCTCGAAGTCTCGATGGTGCATTCACTGGCCGGGGAATTGCCGGACGGCGGCCTGACAAAGCGCCGTCCATTTCAAGACCCGCACCATTCGGCGTCGGTCGCTGCCCTTGTCGGTGGGGGACATCGCGTCAGACCGGGTGAGATTTCGTTGGCACACTTAGGCGTTTTATTTTTAGACGAACTCCCTGAATTTCATCGCCAGGCCTTAGAAGCCCTCCGTCAACCGATGGAGACCGGCCGCGTGTCCATCGCCCGTGCCAATGCGCATGTTGTCTACCCGGCAAAATTCCAATTGCTTGCCGCGATGAACCCATGCCGGTGCGGGTATCTCGCGGACCCGGGCCAGGCGTGCTCCCGCGCGCCCAAATGCGGCGCTGACTACCAAGCGAAAATCTCAGGCCCGATGATGGATCGCATGGATTTAGTGATCGATGTGCCGGCGGTGAGCCCGGCGGATTTGAGCTTACCGCCCCCCGGTGAAAGCAGCGCCGATGTCGCGTCCCGGGTCGCAGCCGCGCGGGGACGACAACGCCGGCGTGCCGAACAGATCGGCCCAGGTGCACCCGATATTAACGCCCGCATCGATGGGCAAATACTGGAAGACATCGCCGCACCCGATGACGCCGGACGGCAATTGCTGGCAGATGCGGCGCGCGCCTTCGGGCTGACCGCGCGGGGCTACCACCGGGTCTTGCGGGTCGCGCGGACATTGGCTGATTTAGATATCTCGGACCAAGTATCGCGGATTCATATCGCCGAAGCGTTGAGTTACCGGCGCATCAGACCGGGCCAACCAACGGCGGCGAGCGCCTAAAAGCGGCGCCAAACGGATGCGTGCTAATCGGACATTATCCAGCCAAGCTTAAGTTTTCAGATTGAAATCACCGGCTTCGATGGTCGCGCGATCCGCACCGGTCACATCGGCGATCTGGTATGAGTTCGATGTCGACATCGCGCTGGCATCATCGGTGTACCAAACCTCGGTCCCGGTACCGCCGGTGGCAGCCCCGATGATCACGATGCCCGCGTTCGCCGTGCCACCGGATAAATTTTGCACACCGGCATTAATGGTCGTGGTATCAGCCTCAAAATAGTTGGTGCCGTCGGTCAACGTACCCGCATTGCCAAGACTGAAATCCGCGTCCGATAACATAAACAGATCGTTTTCCGAAGCGTTGTAATCGCTGATGATATCGGTACCGAGCGACGTTGCATGGGCCAGCGCATCGGCACCGGTCCCCCCGGAAAATTCGAACTGATCCGCGCCGGTGCCGCCGCTTAACGTATCGACACCTGCGCCGCCAAGCAGCACGTCATCGCCGGCATAACCAAAAATATTGTCGTCGCCGGCATCCCCTTCGAGCTGGTCATTGCCGCCGCCGCCGTCCAAAAAGTCATCCCCGTCGCCGCCGTGCAGGGTGTCATTGCCTGCCGTCGTCGCGCCAAGGGAAAAGGCAAATGCCGATGTATCCGCCGGCACGTCGCCATACAGTGTATCGTCACCGTCACCACCCCAGAGGATATCATCCCCAGCCCCCCCCGACATCGTATCCGCATCACCGGCAGCAAATGTCGGGTTAAGCAGCGCGTTGCCGGCGTTATGGGTACCCGACAAATAATTCGTCGGCGTATCGCCATACAGGAAATCGTTGCCTTCGAGACCGCCCGTGGTCGTCGCTGCATTTCCACCCACCAAAAAATCGGCAAGGCTGGTGCCGATTTTTTGGTCGGCTTGCGAAGACGTCACCGTCGCCGTCAGGCTGACGGCTTCATCTCGATCATCGTCATCAAGAGTCGATTTGTTTGAGCGCAATACAATCGGTGTGAACGAAAAGCCAAACCCAAACACGCCATCAATACCGCCGGACCCGAACCCGGCGCCACCGGCCAAACCGTCTTCGCCGCCGCTACCAATCAAAACATCGCTGCCAATCGCACCGGCATCACCGCTGCCGCCGGAAAATCCACCATCACCACCGGCAATCAAGATTGGGCCGTCGGCAACTTCATTTTCATCGATCAAGCCATCCGGCCCACCGGCCAAAACACGATCTGCGCTGGCAGCACCGCCATAGGCTTCGGCGGCGACAATCGCGCGTTCCAACGCTTCTTCGATGGACGATCCTTCACGAAGCGCGTCCCGATACGCGGCACGCGCCGCGTCTTCACCTTGCGCCAACGCCGCCGACGCCACATCCATAGACGCCCGCACCTGGGTTATCCAATTACCCCGGGCACTGGACGGATCATCCGGCGACGGGGGTTTCAGCAGATCAGGATCAATTGCAGCAAGCTCACGCGCAACAACGGTTTCAACGACTTCCGCTGCCGTGCTGGCTTCTTGGGCGACCCTTTCCGCGGCAATCGCATCCCGCGCTGAGGCTTCGGCGACGGCTTCTGCGGCCCGCAGGGCTGCGGCGGCGGCTTCTTCGGCGGCATCCGCTTCGGCCACCGCGAGCGCTTGTGCGTCTTCGTCGGCTTTTGCTTCTTGCGCAGCCTGCTGAGCGGCAGCGAAAGCTTCTTCTTTTTGCTGTGCCTCGGCAAGAATTTCCAGAGCTTCGGCGCGGGCTTGTTCAGCCGCCGCAAGTGCTTGGCGGACGGCTTCCTCGGCGGCGGCCAAACGTTCGGCGACCTGCGCCTCAGCAAGATCAATCTCAGCCACGCCGCGCGCCGCAGATTCTTCTTGGACGGCAGCGCTGTCAGCCTGGCGCACCGCATCTTCGAAGGCCTTATCGCGTTGGTCTGATTGTTCGAGAATTTTCAACGCTTGGGCACGCAGGTCTTCGACCGTATCGGCACTTTCGTCGGCGCGCGTTTCGGCTTCCAGCGCTTGGGCGCGCGCCGCTTTCTCAGCCGCCGCCGCATCACTGAGCGCCTCATCGGCGGCATCCCGCGCTGACCTGGCGATGGCCGCTTTGCGGGCCGCAATTTCAAAAGCCGTATCACGATCAACTTGAATTTCGTCGCTCAGATCGACGGGCCCAACCGCGACCTCAGGTGCGTCGTCAGGTGCGTCGTCATCAAATGGTGACGGCGCAGGTTGCGCGCGCTCAACCGTCAATAACGTCGACGGCATCACCGCATGCGCATCGGGGAGCGCGCTTAACGCGTTGCCGAAATGCTCTGCCGCGTCACGGGGGCCTAGACGGAAAACATTAGAAGGGGCTTGAAAAAAGTCTTCGACGGTAAGCGCTTCATAAGATTGATCAAGCAGCTGCGTGCCGCCCGGATTATAGACTTTAATAACGCCGTCCGCCGCGTCATCCGCACGCAGATAGGTGACCGACGTCGCACCATCAGCTTCGACACGCCCAGCACCCGATGCGCCATCGATGTCCAACGAAGCGGCCGGCGTCTTAATAACAAACGCACCATCAAGCGCGGAGATACCGCCCCCGGCAAACGAGAACGGACCTTCTTGAACAACGAATGTGGCATGCGCCGTTGCCGTGTCCGGATCAAACACCAGATCATCAAAAATCGCCCGCGCATGGCCACCGACTGCAAACGTGCCTTCATCGGCGAACAAGAAACCCGCGCTGCCGTCGGCGCCGGTCTCGATTCGATCCCCGCGCGCGATTAGTGTGCCGACTTCGGCGTCAAGCCTCGCGCCATCGGCACGCACGATCACCGCCTCACCCTCAACGGTTTCAACGCGCCCAATCGGGGCAGCGACGGGGCCGGGTTGCTGCGCGGTCATGGCATCAACACCGGCCAGCGCGCCGACCACGTCTGCACCGATATGCGCGCCGGCCTCGGTCGCTAATGCGGGGGGTGTGGCAGCATCAAAATAGCCTTCGACGACGAGCCGCGTGCCGTCGGCAAGTTCGATCAGCAAATCACCATCAAGGCGCGCATACACCGCTTCGGATAACAATCCGCCGCCCGGGATGACCACTGGGCCGCTTATGGGCAAACTTATGACCTCCGGCGTGCCTCTCGGCGCCGAAAGGGCCGTTGTTTCGATATCGTAGCGTTTTGCCATCGGCAACAATCCGGGGAATGACCTCAATATAAAGTATCATAACCGAAGTATCACACTACAGATAGGGTAGATTTGCACGGAAGGCCGTGTTTTTCGCCTGCCTAAATTCGCGGCAATGGCGTCGCACGGCACCTTAAGATGGCCTGGGGCGCCCGATCATGCCGCCTAAATCGCGTTTACCGACAACATGAATATGTAAATGCGGGACATCTTGATGGGCATCGACGCCAGTGTTCGACAAAATCCGATATCCGGTCTCGGCAACCCCGGTCATCCGCGCAACCTCGCCGACCGCACGGATCAAGGCAGCGATTTCCGCGTCCGACGCGTTGGCATGAAAATCATCCATGCTTTCATACGCCCCCTTAGGGATCACCAGCACATGCACTGGCGCTTGCGGATTGATGTCGTTGAACGCCAGCGTGTGGTCGTCTTCGAAAACCTTATCGCACGGAATTTCACCACGCAGGATTTTCGCAAAGATATTATTGGAATCGTATGCCATTGTGCCCTCGCGCCCTGTCAGCTTTTGCGGCTATTTTTCTCGTCGATACCGGACATGCCCTCGCGCCTAGCCAGTTCGTCAAACACGTCTTTTGGCTGGATACCCTGATCGGCCCACATCACCAACAGGTGGTATAACAAATCGGCGCTTTCGCGGGTCACGGCGTCTTTGCCTTCGGTGAGCGCAGCGATCACAACTTCCGCCGCCTCTTCACTGATTTTTTTGCCGATTTTCGGCGCGCCACCGGCCAACAGCTTAGCGGTATACGACGTTGTGGCATCGGCACCCTTACGGCTTTCAATGACGGTAAACAGTCGGCTCAGAACGTCATCGGACATTGAACTTCCTCATACTTCGCGCACAGCAACCCCGGCGGCCTTCATATGCGCCTTGGCTTGCGCCACCGTATAGGTCCCGAAATGAAAAATCGAGGCCGCGAGCACAGCCGACGCATGACCCTCGGTCACCCCATCCACCAAATCCTGCAGCTCGCCGACACCACCCGAGGCGATCACGGGAATACCGACCGCATCCGCGACGGAACGAGTCAGTGGTAAGTTGAAACCTTGCTTGGTGCCGTCCCGGTCCATGGACGTCAGCAGAATTTCACCGGCGCCGAGCTGTTCCATTTTTTGCGCCCACGCCACCGCATCGATACCGGTCGGCTTGCGGCCACCGTGGGTAAATATCTCGAACGTTTCGGGGCCGGTCGCTTTCGCATCAATCGCGACGACAATGCATTGCGTACCAAATTTTTCCGCAGCTTCACGGACGAAATCCGGATTGTGCACGGCGGCCGTGTTGATCGAGACTTTATCGGCACCCGCGAGCAAAAGTTTTCGGATGTCTTCGGTTGTGCGCACACCGCCGCCGACGGTCAGTGGCATAAAACATTTTTCCGCCGTGCGCGCGACCACATCGAGGATGGTATCCCGATTTTCGTGGCTGGCGGTGATATCCAAAAAACAAAGCTCGTCGGCACCGGCGGCGTCATAGACCTGCGCTTGTTCGACGGGGTCGCCCGCATCGACCAAATCAACAAAATTAACGCCTTTGACGACCCGGCCTTCCGCCACATCCAGACACGGAATGATCCGCACTTTCAGCATTATGCGGCCTCCCGCAACAGCGCCACCGCCTCGGTCGGATCAATACGACCGTCGTACACGGCACGACCCGAGATCACGCCTTCGAGTTTGCCGGCACCTTGCGCCAGCGCCACTTCAAGATCCTGCATCGACGAGACGCCACCAGATAGAATCACCGGCATATCGACGGCATCGGCAAGCGCCAGCGTCGCGTCGAGGTTGGGACCCTGCATCGCGCCGTCGCGACCGATGTCGGTGTGGATCAAGGCCGCCGCACCGGCATCTTGGAATTGTTTCGCAAGCTCAATGACCTCAATCGTCGTCGCTTCGGCCCAGCCTTGAACGGCGACAAAGCCGTCTTTGGCATCAATGCCGATGGCGACTTGGCCCGGGAACGCTTTACACGCTTGGCGCACCAAATTCGGATCACGCACGGCAGCAGTGCCCAAGATCACGCGCTTAAGACCCCGTGCGAGCCAATTTTCGATGGTCTGCATATCGCGAATGCCGCCGCCCAACTGCACGTCGATGTCGACCGCATCCAAAACCGCCGTCACGGCATCGGCGTTTTCCGGCTTGCCGGCAAAGGCACCATCGAGGTCAACCATGTGCAACCAGGTGCAGCCGGCATCGGCAAAAATTTTCGCCTGCGCCGCCGGGCTGTCATTGAAGACCGTCGCTTGGTTCATATCGCCGTGCACCAAGCGCACGCACTGGCCTTGCTTGAGGTCGATGGCTGGAAAAAAGATCACGGTTGCCACCTTAAAAAGTTGGTGATGATACGAAGGCCCGCGGCCTGGCTTTTTTCGGGATGGAACTGCGTACCGACGATATTGTCGCGCCCGACCGCTGCCGTCACCGGCCCGCCATAGTCGGTCGTCGCCAAAACCTGTGCCGCATCATCTGTCACCAAATGATACGAGTGCACGAAATACACATGCTCACCGGTTTCGATCCCTGCCAAAAGGGGGTGCGGCGCATCCGGCACCTGCAGGCTGTTCCAACCCATGTGCGGAATTTTCAGCGTCGGGTCCGTCGGGACGATGCGATCTACGTTGCCGGGAATCCATCCGAAACCTTCGGTCTCGCCATGCTCCAAGCCACGCGTCGCCATCAACTGCATGCCGACACAAATCCCAAAGAACGGTTTGCCGCTGTCGACGTGAGCAGTCAGCGCGTCCGGCATGCCGGCGACCGCAAACAAACCCCGCTTACAATCGGCGAACGCGCCAACGCCCGGCAACACGACACGGTCCGCGGCGGCGACGGCTTTCGGATCATCGGTGACATGGATAGTCATCGCCAAGCCGGCTTCCATGGCAGCACGTTCAAACGATTTCGCGGCAGAGCGCAAATTACCCGAGCCGTAATCAATGATGGCGACGGTTTCAGTCATTACGCATAAATGCCGTTGGCGTCGATATCGGCGTCATCCAGAAAGCGTCGCTCGGCCTCGTCTACTGATTTGCCGGACGCCATGGCGACCTCATCAAAGCCCTTGTCGGCCAGCGCCCAAGCACGAAGGTCGTTGCCGATAAATCCAATCGCCAATGCGGCGGCCAAGCTGCAAATGCTCTCAGCCTCGCTGCCGAGTCCAGCTGCACGGGGCGCCCAACCGGCCAACGCGACAATCGCAAAAATGCCGAGCGCCTGCCACCACATGCGGTTCCACAACGCCCAAAACGCCGTAAAGAAAAACGCCGGCCAACAGAAACCCTGTTTAACGAACACCAGATCGGATGCGGCGTCACGACCGAGATTTCGCAGAAACACAGAATACATCTTCATGAGAGACGACGCCCCGTGGTCAGAGCATACCCTTGGTGGACGGTACCTCGTCGGCTTTGCGCGGATCGATCTCGATCGCTTGACGCAACGCCCGGGCGAGGCCCTTGTAACACGACTCAACAATATGATGATTGTTCTCACCATACAGGTTTTCGACGTGCAGCGTGATGCCCGCAGCTTGGGCGAAGGCTTGGAACCATTCTTTGAAAAGTTCCGTGTCCATGTCGCCGAGCTTCGGCTTGGTGAAGTTTACGTGCCAAATTAGATACGGACGGTTCGACACGTCCAACGCGATCCGAGACAACGTTTCGTCCATCGGAATCAACGCCGAGCCATACCGCGTGATGCCCTTGCGATCACCCAAAGCCGCGCTGAAGGCTTCACCGATGGCGATACCGGTATCTTCGGTGGTGTGGTGAAAATCGATGTGCAGATCACCGGTCGCTTTGACGGTCAGGTCCATCAAGCTGTGTCGCGATAACTGCTCAAGCATGTGATCGAGAAAACCGATTCCGGTCGATACGTCATAGATTCCCGTGCCGTCGAGATCGAGGCTCACGGAAATCGAGGTCTCTTTGGTTTGGCGCTCAATTGTCGCGGTGCGCATGCGGGCTCTCCACATCGTCTAAATGACTTCGGCGTTCTTCTAGCAGGTCGTTTCCAGCTTCACCAGCCCCGACGCGGCTTTGACGTTCTCACGCCACCGCCTTGACCGGGCTGGATGATCAGACCAAATACATCTTCTATGCCTTTTAATACACGCAAACCTGTTTTGGGGAGTTTCTATGGCGAGTGACAGCCCGCTGCCATCTTGGCACGCAACGACGATCTTATCGATCCGTAAAGGCGGTGAGGTCGTGATCGCAGGTGACGGCCAAGTCAGCCTCGGCGACACGATCATCAAAGGGAATGCCCGCAAAGTGCGTAGGCTTGCCGGTGATAACGTGATCGCCGGGTTCGCCGGGGCCACCGCCGATGCGTTCACCTTGTTTGAACGCCTGGAAGCCAAGCTGGAACAGTATCCTAACCAATTGATGCGGGCCGCCGTCGAGCTTGCGAAAGACTGGCGGACGGATCGCTACCTGCGCCGCTTGGAAGCGATGATGGCGGTCGCCGACAAAGACGTGTCGTTGATCCTGACCGGTAACGGCGACGTACTTGAGCCGACCGACGGCATTATCGGAATCGGGTCCGGTGGCAATTATGCATTGTCGGCGGCGCGTGCCCTGATTGATATCGATGGTTTCGATGCCGAGACGATTGCCAGACGGTCGTTGGCCGTGGCCGGCGAGATTTGCGTCTACACCAACACCAACGTAGTGATCGAAAAATTATGAGCAGCTTTACCCCGCGCGAAATCGTTTCCGAACTGGACCGCTACATCGTCGGCCAAAACGACGCCAAGAAAGCGGTCGCCATCGCACTCCGCAATCGCTGGCGTCGGCAGCAACTTAATGATGATATGCGCGACGAAGTATTGCCGAAGAATATCTTGATGGTCGGGCCGACCGGTGTTGGCAAAACAGAGATCGCGCGCCGCCTCGCGAAACTCGCACAGGCGCCGTTCATCAAGGTCGAGGCGACCAAATTCACCGAAGTCGGCTACGTCGGACGAGACGTCGAGCAAATCATTCGGGATCTCTTGGAAGCCGCGATCCATATGAGCCGCGACGCGAAGCGGAAAAACGTCCAGGCGACAGCAGAGCTTAATGCTGAAAACCGTGTTGTCGATGCGCTCACCGGCGAGAATGCCTCGAAAGAAACCAAAGAACGCTTCCGCACCATGCTGCGCAACGGCGAACTTGGCGATCGCGAGATCGACCTTGAGCTAAGCGATAGCGGCGGCGGGGGCATGCCGACCTTAGACATCCCCGGCATGCCAGGCGCACAGATGGGCATGCTCAATCTGAACGATATGTTCGGCAAAGCCTTCGGCCAGAAAACCAAAAAGAAAACCATGACCGTGGATGCGTCCCACGAGATCTTAATTCGCGAAGAAGCCGACAAGTTATTGGACGAAGAAGACGTGATGAGCGATGCCATTTCGAACGTTGAAAACAACGGCATTGTCTTCTTGGACGAGATCGACAAGATCACGGCCCGCGCCGAACGTCAGGGCGCCGATGTCAGCCGCGAGGGCGTGCAGCGGGACCTATTGCCATTGATCGAAGGCACCACGGTGTCGACGAAACATGGGCCGGTGAAGACAGATCACATCTTATTTATCGCATCTGGGGCGTTCCACGTCTCAAAACCATCCGACATGTTGCCGGAACTGCAGGGCCGCCTGCCGATCCGGGTCAGCCTGAATGCCCTGACACGCGATGATTTCGTGCGTATCCTGATCGAGCCCGAAGCAAGCCTGGTGAAACAATACACCGCTTTGATGGGAGTCGAAGACCTCAGCCTGGATTTCACCGAGGACGCGATTGCCGAAATCGCCGATCTGGCGGCAGAAATCAACCAAGGCGTCGAAAACATCGGCGCACGACGTCTGCATACGGTCATGGAAAAGCTACTCGAAGATGTCAGCTATTCCGCGTCGGAACGCAGCGGCGAAGTGCTCAGCATTGACGCCGCGTATGTGCGCGAGCAAGTGTCTGATCTAGCCCGTAACGCCGACGTCAGTAAATTCATTCTCTGAAGATTTGGCGCTAAGATGTTGATTTAATGCGTGGGACCGGTCGGTTGCGTGCCGACGCGAAGCCGGACCTCGGCAATGATCCAATCCAGAGTTTCTTCGTCCATTTCATCGATGTGCACGGCGAGGAGGTTGGCAAGCTCGGTCGCCTTGGGATGAAGGCCTGCGGTTTTGACCGTCACTTTTGGATGCGACATTGTCGCCAAGCGTTTGATTTCCTCGGCGTCATCCCACATCAGGTCGAAATAACCCGCGATCTGCGCGACGAAGCCAGAGCTCGGGCGGCCCCGATGCCCGTGCTCAAGCGCGGACAAATACGCCGATGAGACATCCAAGTCGGTCGCCATCTGTTTCATCGTGATGCCGCGCGTCATGCGGTGTTCACGGATGCGTTTGCCAAAAGGTGTCATAATCACACCGTAACCACCTAATTCTTAATATTTTATCGCTAACGGCGGCGTTTCACACGAATATGCAAAGCACCTTCGCCGCCGTCTTGACGAGGCGCGTAAGAAAATCCTGCAACCCATTGACGCATCGGCAATTCATTGAGCCAGCGCGGCACCGCGTCTTTAAGCACGCCGGGTCGGCCATCTTCGCGGTCGCCCTTACCGGTGATCACACGCACCGTGCGGCGACCGGCATTGAAGCTTGCCGCCAAAAACGCTTCAAGGGCGCGGTGCGCGGCTGTTTGCGTATGCCCGTGCAGATCCAATGTGGCTTCAATATCAAGCTGGCCGCGTTTGAGGCGGCGCGCGGTGCTACGATCCATACCCGGCATCACGCCGGGTGCTAAATTAGGGGCGGTCACTTTTAACGGTGCCGCAGGAGTCGCGACAATTGGAGGCAAGTTACGCGTTTTAGACTGTTTTCGGGCTTTTGGCTTTGTTGCGTCTGCCATGGCATCTTGAAAATCTGCCAAATCATCAAACGTCGGCAAATTTGGGGTCTCCGTGGCACGCCGCACGGAGCGGGTCACATGATCCCAAAGCGCGCGTTCTTCAACACTGAGCGGGCGACGGCGGCGGGTAGGTTTATCCGCCGCCATGACTAAGCGTCCGCCGCAGTCGTCTCCAAGCCGTCGACGATCAGGATATGCAGGCGTTGCGGCCCGTGCGCGCCCAACAGAAGGGTCTGCTCGATGTCTGCCGTGCGAGATGGGCCGGTAATCCAGTTCACCGTGCGGGGCAGGGTGCCGGGTCTGCCGGCAGCGTCCGCTTGCGCGCGCAAACGTTCCCATACCGCTTCATAGTTACCGGCGATATCATCCGCCGAAACGACAACGATGTGATCCAGCGGCAAAAAGTTCAGCGACGTCGGCGTATCGGGACCGGACACCATGACGAGGGTGCCGGTTTCCGCAACACCGCCCAATGCGACGCTGACCGAGACCGGATCATCGCCATTAGCGCGACCATCAAGCACTTCAATCGACGTATCTTCCGCCCAGCGTAAGTTTTTCAGGCCCGGATGTGGCGCGATCTTGATCGCCGCCGGCAGTTGATGCTGGCGTAAATAAGCCGCAACTGCATTTGGTACGTCACCGAAATGACTGAGTTCAGAGACGGTTGCATTCACTTTCTCTGCTTCTTGTTTAAAAAGCGCAACCCGTTGATCTTTTGGAAGGTCGCCGCGCGCAGGAATAAGGTTTTTTCGGTGCGCTTGCATGTGATCAAGCGCATCATTTCCGCTTGCTGATGTCGTAGCACGTCCAAGTTTTGCCTTTAATTTGCCAAGAATGTGATCTCTACCGCTCATCGCATGATCTTTCTACGAATAAGCTCGCCGCTTTGATCGCCACGGGCGCCTTTGTGGTATTGGCTGATAAACGTATCACCTGTTGGCGCCGCAAGGTCTCGTTTCGAAGTCCAACCGCCTGCGAACGGCACCGATTTGAACCGTCCGGCACCACCGAACTGACCCATCACCGCAATTCCCAACGTCATCACACGCCGATAAATTTTCGGTCGCTTCGCCAACCAAGCCCAAGCGTGCAGCGCCCATCGCGCCTGTTTGGAGCCGATTTCTGCGCGATATTGTCGTTCGCGCCATTTACGCAACATTTTCGGCAACGGAATGCGCATCGGACAGACGCTTTCACACTTTCCGCACAGCGTGGACGCATTTGGAAGGTGCTGCGCATCTTCCATACCGATCAAACTGGGGATCAACACCGCGCCCATCGGCCCGGAATACACCCAACCATAAGCGTGGCCGCCGATGGATTTATAGATCGGGCAGTGATTGAGGCACGCACCGCACCGAATACAGCGCAACATTTCATGAAATTCGCTGCCGATCATATCGGTGCGGCCGTTGTCGAGCAGCACTACATGGTATTCCTCGGGCCCGTCCAGGTCATCTGGGCGGCGGGGGCCGGTGCAAAACGTGGTGTAGACCGAAATCTCTTGGCCGGTGGCCGAACGCGCCAATACCCGCAAAATGGTTGAAGCATCTTCGAGGGTCGGGACGATTTTTTCGATACTCGCGATCACCACATGCACACGGGGCAGATTGTTGGTGAGGTCCGCATTGCCTTCGTTCGTGACCAAAACGTTTGTCCCGGTCTCGGCGATCAGCATATTCGCACCGGTCAGACCGACATCGGCCCGCAGGAATTTTTCGCGCAGCTTACCCCGCGCTTCTTCGAGCAGGGCACGCGGCTCTTCCAAAGGTCGATTTGCGGCTAGATCGATATGCGCATTCCGAAATGTTTCCGCGACCTGCTCTTTCGACAGATGAATTGCCGGGGCGATGATATGGCTCGGCGGTTCTTTGCGCAGCTGGATGATATATTCGCCGAGATCGGTTTCAATCGGCTCGATGCCGTTTTCTTCCAAAAAGCCATTTACCGCGATTTCTTCGGAAATCATGGATTTACTTTTGGTGACGGTCTTGGCGCCGGCGTCCTGGCAGATTTTTAAGATCGTCTCGCGGGCGTCCGCCGCGGTTGCGCACCAATGCACGTGACCGCCACTGGCAATGACCTTTTCTTCATACGCTTCAAGATACAGATCAAGGTTTTCCAAAACATGATTTTTAATGTCTCGCGCCTGATCACGGAGACCTTCGAATTCGGGCAAGCGCGCGGCGGCTTGCGCACGCTTCAGCGGAAAGCCAACCGCGAGTTTCGCCAACGCTTTTTGCAACGGGTCATCGGCAATAGCGCCCCGAGCATTGTTCTTAAAATTCAGCGAGGTGGAATCCATGGGTTGATCCTAATCCTTGCCGGTTTTTTGAGCGCCGTCGGGGCCAAGCGGCTCACCGATCGCAGGGGCTGCGGTCATGCCCGCCAGAACTTCCGCAGTATGACGCACCTGAATCGGAATGCCGCGACGCTGCAGGCGACCGGCGATGTTCATCAAACACCCTAAATCACCAGCCAGCAACGTATCCGCGCCGGTCGCGACCACATCGTCCACTTTGGCGTCGACCATTTTTTCCGAAATGTCCGGATACTTCACACAGAACAAGCCGCCAAACCCGCAACAAGTCTCGGTCTCGTTGCCTTCAGAAAGGGTTAAACCTGTAACATTGCCCAGCAATGCGCGGGGCTGTTCTTTGATTTTCAACTCGCGCAACCCGGAGCATGAATCGTGATACGTTACCTTGCCATCGAACGCCGCCGACGGCGTGACCTTCAAGATATCATATAAGAACGACAACAACTCATGCGTTTTGTCGGCAACGGCCTGTGCACGGGCTTTCCACTCGGGGTCGTCTTCAAACAATACCGGATAGTGATGCGAGATCATGCCGCCACACGACCCGGACGGGACCACCACATAATCAAATTCTTCAAACGTCGCGATCACGCCCTTAGCAATATCAATAGTATCGGGATTATCGCCGGAATTATACGCCGGTTGACCGCAACAGGTCTGCGCTTCGGGAACCGAAACCATGCAACCCGCATCTTCGAGCAGCTTCACCGCAGCGAAGCCGACAACCGGACGCATCAAATCGACGAGACACGTCGCGAATAAACCGACGCGGGGGGAGGGTGAATCAACCATAGTTTAAGAATGTGGTTTCCGGCCTATGAAGGCAAGACCGCAGGCGATGCACACCCGATTAATTACCGGTGATCCACCGCGTGCGGGTTAATTAAATACCGGTGCCGGACGTGTCGCAGAGCGCGGCAATAAAACAAAATAAGAGCCTTTTTGCTTCATCAGACCGGCCCGCCGGGCTGCATCATTGCCAAAGCCCCAGAATACATCGCCGCGAACAGCGCCCTTAATGGCACTGCCGGTATCTTGCGCAACCAACAGCCGTTGCAACGGCAATTTTTCATTCAAAGGATCTGTGGTGTCCAACCAAATTGGTACGCCCAACGGAAAGAACGTCCGGTCCACAGCAAGACTGCGGCCCGGCGTTAACGGAATCCCCTGTGCGCCAATCGGCCCGTCACCCTCAATCACACGGAAAAAGACGAACGATCTGTTTTGATTCATCAACTCGTTCGCGGCGTCCGGGTTTGTCGCAAGCCAATCGCGAATAGCCGGCGCAGTGACCTTTTCTAACGGCATTACATTTCGATTAACTAAGACACGACCGATAGATTTGTACTCATGACCGTTGCGGCCCGCGTAGCCGACCCGCACGTGTGAGCCATCTTGTAACTTAATGCGGCCCGAGCCCTGGATATGCATAAAAAATGCATCAACCGGACTATCAACCCAAAGAATTTCGAGCTCACGCCCTTTGAGGGCGCCGTCGTTAATTTCAGCCCGGGAATAATAAGGCACAACCGCATTGCCTTCCATTCGCCCAACCAATCTAGAACCCACATATATCGACCGAAAATCACCTAAATTGATCGAGATTATATCTTTAGGCCGTGCATAGATCGGGGTTTGAAATCCTTCTTGCGGCGCCCAACGACCGTTTAATTCGGGTTCATAATACCCGGTGAATAAACCGTTGGTGTCGTAATTTTCACCGACCCGGTAGGCAATAAAGCGAGATTCGAAAAAATACTTCGCTTCAACCATATTGCCAGGGCGAATTTTGCGCGCATCGGCACAAATCGCGGCCCAGTCTTCGACGCGGCCCATGCGAAGGTCAGTGCCGAGCATCGAACTCGGGTCTTTCGCTTCAATTTTTTCGCAAGACCGGAGCAACGTCGGCAACACTGACGCGTGGTCATCGCCGTTCCAGCCTGGAAGATCTGGATAATCAGTGACACGCAGCGTCAATGATGATGCGTCTCGCTCTGAGGGCGGGGTCGGGATGGGAGCTATCGGTGCGCCACTACATGCGGTAAGCAGTGTCAACGCCGCGAAAGCCGCCAAACAAGCACCTTTCGTCGCCGACATCTGCCACACGCTAGTTGTTGCTCTCAGTACCGACCAACGTCCAGTTCGGATCCGATGAACGGGTATCACGCGAGAACGTCCAAAAATCGGTCACTTCGATAATTTCATTCGGATTACCATCGATAATATTACCTTCGGCATCGCGAAGGGCACTGACCTGTTCTGATTTAAATTTGACGGTCACCATCGCATTGTGTCCGTCCATCGTACCTTCAACGATCTCAGCCGCACGAATACCGACAATCGTTTCTTCGAGAACTTCGCCGTTCCGCTCCCGCTCCGAGATCACGTCATCAAAGTTGCGCATCACATCGGGGCTGAGCAGACTTTTCAGTGTTTTCCGGTCGCCGGCGGCAAATGCATTCAAGATCATTTCGAACGCGCCTTTTGCACCCTCGCTGAATTGCTCCGGCTGGAAGCTCGGATCAGCAACTTGAATTTGCGTCAGCCCAGCAGAAACAGGATCGTCCGGATCAAAGATCGGTGCGTTTTCTGCATCCATAGGCTCAGCACGATCCGGCAAATGCACGACATTATCATCATCATGTTCTGCGGGTGGTTGATTGTTTTTATTCAACGGATCGCGGTGGTCGTTTTCATGGCCATCGCGCCGTCCGAGGACACTGCGCAACCGTAAAACCAAAAAGCCTGCGATCATCGCCAAGATGATGATATCGAAAAATTGAAAGTCGCCGCCCATGATATCCTTGACCCTTCGGGTCTTGCCTGTTGTCGTACACATACGGGATGGATTTGATATTATCGCGTCGCTACCGTATCCATTTGCGCGCGCCACGTCCAGAACCACCACAGTAACGGTCTACTATTTGTGCATCCAACCGTTACACGACGTTTCTATTGAATCGCGATGCACATTGTAGATAAGCCCCTAACAGCGTTGGGACAAGCCAAGCATGGCATTCCTTTTATTAATTGCCTTTATTGCCACACCGATTATCGAAATTGCCGTGTTCATCGAAGTCGGCGGGCGGATCGGTCTTTGGTCAACAATCGGCATCGTTATTCTGACCGCCGTAATCGGCACGGCGATGCTACGCCAACAAGGCATATCCGTATTGTTTCGCATTCAAGAGAATCTGAACGCGAACCGCATGCCGGTGCGCGAGCTTTTCGATGGGGTCTGTTTGGTGGCTGCCGGTGCATTGTTGCTAACACCGGGTTTCGTCACCGACGCCATTGGATTTTTATTATTTATCCCGCCGCTACGCCAAACGATTGCAACTTATCTCGGCAAACATATGCTGGCGCGCGCCGAAGTCCATATCCGCACCCAAGAGATGCGCAACGACGGACAAAACCCAGCTGGACCTGACGGCACCGTCATCGACGGCGAATTTGAAGACGTTACGCCGGAACAGCCCGATCAGGACCGTACACAATTGCCAAAACATGACGATGAGCCCAAACCCTAATCAGGCTACATATTGTCGCACCGGATAAGACGTGCTACCAGAGCGCGCTTACGTATAAGGAGAGAACACATGGCCGACGAACAGACAACGACATCCGAAGCTACCGTAGACGCTGAGCAAGGCTCGCCAATCACGGTGAACGCGCAGTATACGAAAGACCTGTCGTTCGAGGTCCCTTCAGCACCGCAAGTGTTCTCGGAAATGCAAAAGAACCAGCCGGACATCAACATCAACATTGAAGTGAACGCCCGCCCACTTGGGGAAAAGACCTTTGAAGTTGAGCTGAGTATCAAAGCGTCATGCACCGTGGGCGAGATGACCGGCTTTATTCTTGAGCTGTTATACGCCGGCGTCTTTACGCTGAACGTGCCCGACGAACATCGCCAAGCAATCTTGTTGATCGAATGCCCGCGGCTGCTGTTCCCGTATGCTCGCAACATTCTGTCCGACGCCACTCGTGACGGCGGCTTCCCACCAGTGATGCTAGGCCAAGTCGACTTTGTGGCGATGTATCAAAATCAGCTGAAAACCGCTCAGGCAAATGCCGAAGCCAACGGTGGCGACGCAACCGCATAAGCGGCGATTAGGTTTAATCGCGACGCCAAATTGGGTCTGTTAAGCTTTCAATAAACGTGGCATGCAGCGCCAGCTCAGCGGCACTCGGTGCATGAGGGCGGGGGGCGCGCCGTCCGTCTGTTGGCGCATCGGAAACGGTGGCATCGTCGCTTAAGGCACCTTGCGGCATCGCCGCCACTGCATCTGCCGCTAAATCCATCCCGTGTTGGCGACCACCCAGTAATTCCAAATACACGTCCGCAAGCAATCGTGCGTCCAATAAAGCACCGTGTAACGAACGTTCCGATAAATCGATGCCGAAGCGACGGCATAATGCATCCAACGAGGCCTGTGCACCCGGGAATTTTCGACGCGCCATGGTGACCGTATCAATTGCACGCGCCATCGGAATCATATCCATGCCAACTCCCGACAACTCAGCGTTGATGAAACCCATATCGAACGATGCATTGTGAATAACCAGTTTCGCGTCGCCGACAAAATCGACAAAAGCATCGGCAATATCGGCAAACACCGGATGGCCGCTGAGGAAGTCGACGCTTAAGCCATGTACACGCTCGGCCTCGACCGGCATATCTCGTTCGGGGTTGATATATTGGTGATAGACCTTGCCGCTGGGCACATGGTTGATCAGCTCGATACACCCGATTTCGACAACACGATGCCCGGACTTTGGGTCCAGGCCGGTGGTTTCGGTATCAAGAGCGATTTCGCGCATGTTGTTCCCTGCATTTAAACGATTTTTATCGGCGTCGCTGCCAGAAAGGCGGCCAGTGGGACCCGATAAATCCTTGGGTCAGTGTGACAATCTGGCGAATACGTTGCAAGCTGAAGCCACGACCCAATCCTGAATATATCACAAAATCTGCCGCACGACGCTTATCATAATCCGATATTTGGTGTTTCAGGATATTTTGAAACTTCGTCTCCGTCATCCCCGGGCGCGCCAAAACACGCCGTCGCTGTTCCCGGTAAGGCGCCGAGACCACCGCCACGGCATCGCACCTTCGTTCACCACCGGTCTCAAACAACAACGGCACATCAAGAACGACAAGTGCCGTTTGCAAACGAGCATGCTGCCCCAAAAACCGCAATTCAGCTGTCCGTACACGAGGATGTAAAATCGCTTCCAAACGCCTTAAAGCAAGATCGTCACCAAACACCTGCGCGCCGAGCAAACTGCGATCAACAGCGCCGGCTTTAACCACACCTGGAAATGCATCGCCGACGGCCTTCACCGCGTCACCGCCCGGACCCATTAAACGGTGTACGGCGGCATCTGAATCATGCACCGATATGCCGAGCTTTGCGAAATCCCGTGCAGCGACCGATTTACCCATTCCGATAGAACCGGTCAGACCAAGAATAAACATCTCAGCCGGGGCCTTCTAACACGTAGCGGCGGAGATCGTCCGTGACCTCGGGCTGCACACCAAACCAAGCCTCAAAACCCGGGCGCGCTTGATGCAATAGCATGCCGAGACCATCCACCGTCGTCAGCCCACGGGCTTGTGCCGAGGCCAGCAACGGTGTTTGCAACGGCGCGTAAACAATATCAGTCACCACCGCATCATCCGCGAGACCGCGAATATCCATCTCAAGTGGCGCTTTGCCGGCCATACCTAAACTTGTAGTGTTCACCAACAACGTCGCACCTTGAGCGGCCGCGTCACGCGCGTCCCACGGCACCACGGCAACGTTCCCACCAATATATTGCGCGACGTCATCGGCCCGCGCCAGGGTTCGGTTGCTCAAACAAATTTCCATTACACCGGCATCTATTAAAGCCGTGACCACGGCGCGTGCTGCACCGCCTGCCCCCAAGACCAAAGCACGACCGGCGTCCGGGTCCCAGGCAGGCGCACCGACACGCAAATTCTCGATGAAACCAAACGCATCGGTGTTATCGCCGAAAAGTGTCCCGTCCGGTTTGCATATCAGTGTATTTACAGCACCGATACGGTTCGCGGTTTCGCTCACCTCATCGACGACAGCAAGGGCGGCTTCTTTATGCGGCACCGTAACATTGGCGCCTGCAAAACCCAGTTTTGGAAGCGCCTTGAGCGCATCTGAAATGTTTTCAGGCGCGACCGGCAATGGAATGTACGCACCATCGATTGCTAACGTACGTAACCAATACCCGTGCAGCCTCGGCGACAATGAATGCGCAACGGGCCATCCTATAACACCTGCGATTTTTGCGTTGCCGCTTAAACTCGACATAACCACCTCCGTTACGTTTGCAGAATGCCGTGTTTACGGAGTTGTTCCAATAGGGGAAGCAGCGGTAACCCCAAGACCGTGAAATAATCACCATCGATCTCGTCAAACAGCTGGGCGCCCATACCTTCTAGGCGGTACGCACCCACCGAAGATAAAACAGCCTCACCTTCGTGTGCTAAATAGTTTTCAATAAAGTCTTCCGACAGTATGCGCACTTTGAGTGCGGCGCTATCCATTGCCTGCCATACTGAAATACCGTTCTGCACTAATGAGATCGCAGCAATCAAATGATGCGTCTTACCCGAGAATGCACACAAATGTGCACGAGCATCATCTAGGTCTATCGGCTTATCAAATATTTTGCCGTCTAGTTCCAACACCTGATCACAACCGATCACTAAAGCATCCGGAAACGACGCGCTCACCGTTTGCGCTTTGGCAACAGCCAAGCGAGCCGCGATTTCCGGCGCTGATAGACAGTTATTCAGTGCGTTTTGCTTGATACTATCTTCGTCAACCGCAGCGTCCCGCACCGTAAATGATACCCCGACACCACTCAGCAAGGTGCGACGGACGATACTTTTTGAGGCTAAAACGAGTTTTGGTTTACTCACAAATATGTATCTTCGCCGCGTCGACGCGCCAAAAGCTGCATGATGGTTGCAGCCGTTTCTTCAATCGAACGCCTGGATACATTGATGATCGGCCAGCCGAACTTCGTATAAAGACGCCGTGCATTGTTCACTTCGTCGCGTACAGCCTCATCGTTGACATAATCCGTATCGGGATCTTGATCTAAGAACCGCAGTCGTTGGCGACGAATTTCAATCAAGCGCTTCGGATCATTGGTGAGACCAACAACCATCGGACCATTTTTTGCGAACAACTCTTCAGGCAATGGACAACCCGGCACGATCGGAATATTCGCTGCTTTGATGCCGCGGTTCGCCATATAAATACATGTCGGGGTTTTTGATGTCCGCGACACGCCGACCAAAATCACATCGGCTTCATTTAAATCTCGAGACAACTGACCATCATCATGGCTCAGCGCATATTGCATTGCTTCGATCCGTTCAAAATATTCCGCATCCATCACATGCTGACGGCCAGGCCTGGCGTGACTTTTCGCATTCAAATATGCACCAAGCGCTGCAACCACAGGTTCAAGTACGGGAATACATGGCACTTGGATAGCGCGACACCCGTCTTCGAGAGCATAACGGACCTCTTCATTCACCAACGTGCACATGACGAAGCCTGGATGTTCCCGTATATTTTCAATCACGCCTTTCACTTGATCTGCACTGCGCATCATTGGCCAGAGATGTTCATGAACCTGAATATCGTCGTATTGGACCAAACATGCTCGTGCAAGTAAGGTCACTGTTTCACCCGTTGAATCGGAAACTAAGTGCAAATGAAATTCATGGGGTGCTGCTGTCTCGGGCATGAAAAGTAGGACCTAAAACCCGGGGGATAAATTTGTGGATAAGTTGTCGCCGCGTGAAAAAGACGTTTCATACCCGTATTCGGCTACTTGGATACACACGTTATCACGTTGTGTAAATGTCTGGAGGCTTATGTGTATAGTATGGATAACAAAATATCGCTGAAATCAGCGGGTTTTTAAAATTTTAAGTATCATCCTGATCTTACTGGAATCATTGAATTTTTTTTTAATCTTAATCACATAAATCTAAAAACTCATAGATTTTATGATCTCGCCCTTGCTTGGATAACTTGTGGATGAGACATAATCCCCAGCTTTCTATGGTCCAACAACTACCTCTACTTTCTATCTATATAAATATATAGAAGAGGGCCGATGTAGAACCGGTGATTTGATAATGAATACGGAGATGACATGACGGCTAAATTATCGAGTAAACCATTTTTGCGTGTCTTCTCCGGCGAAGCCTTGGATCCACCACCAATTTGGATGATGCGCCAAGCTGGTCGTTATTTGCCTGAGTATAGGGAAATTCGTGCAAATACGTCGTCGTTTTTAGATTTTTGTTATACACCAGATGCGGCTGTCGAAGTGACTTTGCAGCCGCTGCGTCGTTACGGGTTTGACGCGTCGATTTTGTTTGCTGATATTTTGGTGATTCCGGATGCTTTGGGTCAGAAGGTTGAGTTTAAAGAAGGTGAGGGCCCAGTATTGGAGCCGATCCGTGATGCCGCTGGTTTGGATCTTTTGAATTTAGACGGTGTTTTAGATCATCTGGCGCCGGTCATGGAAACGGTGCGGCGTCTGGCGCAGGAAATTCCTGCGACAACCGGGTTAATCGGTTTTGCCGGCTCGCCTTGGACGGTTGCGGTGTACATGGTCGAAGGTCGTGGTCGTACCGATGGAGAACGGGCTCGCGATTGGGCGTATCGTGCGCCTGATGAATTTGCGCGTTTGATGGATATTTTGGTGGATGCTACGTCGCGATACCTGATTGCACAGGCAAAAGCCGGTGCAGAGGTTTTGCAGTTGTTTGATAGTTGGGCCGGTGTATTGTCTGCCGCACATTTCCGTTCGTTGGTGATCGAACCGACGCGGCGCATCGTAGAAAATGTGAAAGCGGCAATGCCGGATACACCGATTATCGGGTTTCCTAGACAAGGTGGTGTGATGATTCCGGAATACGTTGAAAAGACCGGTGTCGATGGTGTGTCTTTGGATCATTCGGTCCCGCTTGAATGGGCGGTGGCAACGCTGCCGAAAAAATGTGTTTTGCAGGGGAATTTGGACAACCGGTTATTGGTCGTTGGGGGTCAGGCGATGGATCACGCGATTGATCAAATTTTAGCAACGACACGTGGGCGTCCGTTCATCTTTAATTTAGGTCACGGCATTGTGCCGCAAACACCACCGGAGAACGTGGCACGTGCCGTGAAACGTATCCGTGGCGAGCGGGCAGACTGATGAAAACAGCTGTAGTGCTGTTTAATCTAGGGGGACCAGATAGTCCGAATGCGGTTCAACCGTTTCTGTTTAATTTGTTTCATGACCCGGCAATTATCGGTGTGCCGCAGCCGATGCGTTGGTTACTTGCTAAGCTGATTTCAAAACGCCGTGCCCCGATTGCGCGCGAAATTTATGCCGAAATCGGTGGCAAATCACCGTTGCTGGGATTGACCAACGAACAGGCACGTGCGCTTGAGATCGCTTGCGATGATTTGGGCGAAATTCAGGCATTCGTTTGTATGCGATATTGGCATCCGATGAGCGCTGAAACCGCGCTGGCCGTAAAAAAATTCGCGCCGGATCGGATTGTTCTGTTGCCGCTTTATCCACAGTATTCGACGACCACTTCAGGCTCGTCTTTGGAAGATTGGCATCGCGCCGCCAAGTCTGTCGGCATCACAGCGCCAAGCGTTGAGGTGTGTTGCTACCCAGAAAGTCCGGGTTGGATTGCCGCACAATCTGCATTGGT
Source organism: uncultured Rhodospirillales bacterium (assembly GCA_963974935.1). Taxonomy (GTDB): domain Bacteria; phylum Pseudomonadota; class Alphaproteobacteria; order Rhodospirillales; family Casp-alpha2; genus UBA4479. The sequence continues at coordinate 129,120 of CAXBEV010000008.1, forward strand.
TCAAAAAGCATTGAATGGTTTGAGCAATATACCGGCGCCACGGGTATTATTTTCTGCGCACGGGTTGCCGAAAAAAATTATCGCCAAGGGCGACCCATACCAGTGGCAGGTTGAAAAGACCGCTCAAGCCGTCGTCGATGATATGAAGATCGATGGTCTAGATTGGATCGTTTGTTATCAAAGCCGTGTCGGGCCGTTGGAGTGGATCGGACCGTCCACGGATGATGAGATTGCACGCGCCGGCAAAGATGGCGTGCCGGTGGTGGTGGTACCGATCGCGTTCGTGTCCGAGCATTCGGAAACGTTGGTTGAACTGGATATCGAGTACAAAGAACTCGCGGATGAAGCTGGCGTGCCGAACTATGTGCGGGTGTCGGCGGTGGGCACGCATCCGTCGTTTATCGATACCCTGGCCGGCTTGGTGCGCAAAGCAGTTCATCATGAAGGGCCGCGGATGTCGGGCAAAGGGGACCGGTTGTGTCCGCAATCTTGCGCTTGTTGCGCGTTCGCGAATTGAGGGATAACCGATGGATGGTTCCGCATATCTTTGGATTAAAGCACTCCACATCATTGCCGTGATCGCATGGATGGCGGGGTTGTTATATCTGCCCAGGCTGTACGTCTATCACGCAGATGCTGAGGCCGGCTCTGAGTTCTCAGAAAAGTTGAAGATTATGGAGCGCCGTTTGCTACGCGCGATCATGAACCCGGCGATGTTGGTATCGTTAGGGGCAGGCGGTGCGCTGCTCGCCTATCAAGATTTTTCCAGTGGTTGGCTGCACGTCAAGTTAACCGCGATTGTCGGTTTGCTGATCATGCACATGCTGATGGCGAAGTGGCGGAAAGATTTTGAGAAAGACGCCAACACCCATGGTCATAAGTTTTTTCGTATCGCGAACGAAATTCCGACGGTCCTTATGATCTTGATCGTGGTGCTCGCGGTCGTGAAGCCTTTTTGATTGAAATACGACTTTCACACAAACCCAGTTGACATAAACCAACGCTTCCAGTAACGGTTTAACATCTTTCGCGGACACTGTCCGGTTCACATACACGATCAAACGTTCTTGACGGCGCCCAGCCGTTCGCCGGCCCTAGGAATATCTCCGGCAATTCGCGTTGACGCGCCTTTCCCCCGAAACCGATATCGAAATCAAAACGCATGAATCTTAAAGACCTTAAAGAAAAAACCCCTGCTAATCTGTTGGCGTATGCCGAAGAGCTGGAAATCGAAAATGCGAGCTCGCTGCGCAAGCAGGATATGATGTTTGCGATCCTCAAGCAGTTGGCTGAGGACGATATTGCGATCTTCGGTGATGGTGTCCTTGAGGTGTTGCAAGACGGCTTTGGTTTCTTGCGCAGTCCGGAGTCGAACTACTTACCGGGTCCCGATGACATTTACGTCAGTCCGAGCCAGATTCGGCGGTTTTCGCTGCGCACTGGTGATACGGTCGAAGGCGAGATTCGTTCCCCGAAAGATGGTGAGCGTTACTTTGCGCTGTTGAAAATCAACAAGGTCAACTTCGAAGACCCGAGTGCGGTGCGTCACCGGATCAACTTTGACAACCTAACGCCGCTGTATCCGGAAGAGCGGCTGTTGATGGAAGTCGACGATCCTGAAATCAAAGACCCGACCAACCGGGTGCTTGATCTGATCAGCCCGCTCGGTAAAGGTCAGCGTGGATTGATCGTGGCGCCGCCGCGTACCGGTAAGACGGTAATGCTGCAAAACATGGCAGCCTCCATCGCGCGCAACCATCCTGAATGTTATCTGATCGTGCTGCTGATCGATGAGCGGCCCGAGGAAGTTACCGATATGGCGCGCACCGTGCGCGGCGAAGTCATTTCATCGACGTTTGACGAGCCCGCCACCCGCCACGTCGCCGTTACTGAAATGGTGCTCGAAAAGGCCAAGCGCCTGGTTGAACACAAACGCGATGTGATTATTCTTTTAGACTCAATCACTCGCCTCGCGCGCGCTTACAACACCGTTGTGCCATCGTCAGGAAAGGTGTTGACCGGTGGTGTCGACGCCAATGCATTGCAGCGTCCGAAGCGTTTCTTCGGCGCCGCACGAAACATAGAAGAAGGTGGCTCGCTGACGATCATTGCGACTGCGCTGATTGATACCGGCTCGCGTATGGACGAGGTGATTTTCGAAGAATTTAAGGGTACCGGTAACTCGGAAATTATCTTGGATCGTAAGCTTGCCGACAAGCGCATCTGGCCGACCATCGACATCACCAAGTCCGGTACCCGCAAGGAAGAGCTGCTGGTCGACAAAGGTACGCTGTCGAAGATGTGGGTGTTGCGCCGGATCTTGATGCCGATGGGCGTCACCGATGCGATGGAATTCCTGCTCGATAAGATCAAGCATTCGAAGAACAACGACGATTTCTTCGATTCAATGAACCAATAGATTTTGCCTTATTGGCAATAAGAAACGGCGGCTCCTGGGAGCCGCCGTTGTTTTTTGTCGAATGTTGATACGCCGGGTTTAGATGGTGAACACCGTCGAGCCGGTGGTCTTACGTGCTTCGAGGTCTGCATGCGCTTGTGCCGCATCCGACATTGCGTAGGTCTGGTTGACGTTGATTTTCACGTCACCTGATGTCACCGCATCAAACAGATGCTTGGTGCCGTCTAAGACCAGCTCGCGGGTCGACGTGTGCGTACCCAGTGTCGGGCGCGTCACGTACAGCGAGCCCTTTGGGGCCAAGATGCCGGGATCGAACGGCGCGACTTTTCCCGATGCGTTGCCGTAGGTCACCATCGTGCCGAACGGCTGTAAGCTGTCCAACGAGTCCATGAACGTCGATTTACCGATGCTGTCGTAGGCAACCGCAACACCCTTGCCGTCAGTCAATTCTTTGACGCGGGTCGGGATGTTTTCGTCGCGATACATAATCGTGTGGTCGCAGCCGTTGGCTTTGGCCAGTGCGGCTTTTTCGTCGGAGCCGACGCAGCCGATGATGTTGGCACCGAGCTTCTTTGCCCACTGACACAAGATGAGGCCAACGCCGCCTGCGGCGGCATAGACCAAAATGTTGTCACCCGGCTGAACCTTGTAGGTACGGAACAACAAGTATTGCGCGGTGAGGCCTTTGAGCATCATTGCCGCTGCAGTTTCGTCGCTGATGGCGTCCGGCAGTTTGACGACTTTGAGGGTCGGCATGCAGCGGGCTTCGGCATAGGCGCCTGGGACCATCGGGTAAGCGACGCGGTCGCCGGGCTTAAATTCGGTAACACCCTCACCGACGGCTTCGATGACGCCGGCGGCTTCCATGCCAATGATCGCTGGAAACTCGACCGGATACAGGCCGGAGCGGAAATAGACATCGATGTAGTTGAGGCCCACGGCGTTTTGCTTAATACGGACTTCGCCCGGTGCCGGGTCGCCGACCTCGACGTCTTCCCACTTCATTACTTCCGGACCGCCGGCTTCGTGGACGCGGATGGCTTTGGTCATGGTGCTCTCCCCAAGATGTTTATGAATTAAAGATTCGAATGTACGTTTATATAAGGAACCTGACCGCTAAACGGCAAGGTGAATACCTTCGAGGGTCAGCAGTTGGCGTTTGGTGTCTGGGCCGTCGGCAAAGGAATAGCCGGCCAAGGCGTTTCCCGCTCCCAAGATTCGATGACACGGAATGAGTATCGGCAACGGGTTTGCCGCGCAGGCACCGCCGATGGCACGGGGTGCACTTTGGATACGACGTGCAAATTCGCCGTATGTTTCGGTGTGACCATACCCGACCTCACACATTGCAGCCCAGATTTCTTGGCGACGTTTCGGGCCTTGAGGTGCCAACGGCAGATCGAATTCTTTCAGGCGACCGTCAAAATAGGCATCAAGCTGTCGCTTTGCTTCGGTTAATAGCGTATCGCCAGGGCCGTTATCAGGTGCGCGACCGGATTCTAAAGCGATCAGGGCGGCGCCATCTGAGAAAATCGTGAGTGCGCCTATGGGGGATGAAAACGAGAGATGGTTAGGTTTGTTCATAAATAGGCTCGCTATACGAAATGTGAGGGCCGTTGCCAGCGCGCCCCTCAACCGATTAGGTTGTCATGAGCGCGGTTATTGACTGTGGCTCGTACCCGGACCTTGGGAGGGACCGTGATGAAGGTCAAGATTGATATCGACTGCACACCGGAAGAAGCACGTTCGTTCTTTGGTTTGCCTGACGTGAAGCCGATGCAGGACGTGATGATGAAAGAAGTCGAACAACGTCTGATGGCGAACGTTCAGGCGATGGACCCGGAAGTGATGATCAAAACCTGGTTGCCCGCGGGCATTCAGGGGTGGGAACAGATGCAACGCATGTTCTGGTCGCAGATGGCCGGCGGCGATACGGATAAGAAGGACGATTAAGAATGAGCGATGGTGCCGACAATGGGTCGGGGGATCCCGCACCGTTTTATGATGCGCATGTTTTCGTGTGTATGAATGAACGCCCAGAGGGACATGAACGTGGTTCGTGCGCGCGCAAGGGCTCAGTGATGTTGCGCAACTACTTCAAGGCGCGCGTGAAAGAGCTTGGTTTGGAACGGACCCGAATCAATCAAGCCGGTTGCCTGGACCGGTGCGAACTTGGGCCGACGTTGGTGATTTATCCGGAAGGCATCTGGTATCATTGCGAAACCGCTGAAGACGTGGATGAAATCATTTCCGAGCATCTGCAAAATGGCCGTCGGGTTGAACGCTTAATGCTTCGTCCCGAAGATGGCTGAACACATTATATAGTAGCACCCACAATATGTTGGGCTTGAGAGAGACCTAAGCCCTTGAAAACAGACTCAGAAACGATTTTCGCCCTTGCCAGCGCGCCCGGTCGGGGCGGTGTGGCGGTGGTGCGGGTGTCTGGTGTGCAGGCCGGCACAGCGTTGTTGGCGCTCGCGCCGGATCTGAAATCCCTCCCGGTGCCCCGTATGGCGACCCGGGTATTTCTTTACGCACCCGAATCGATTGCCGGTAATTCGGCGGCATCTTCGGATCGGATTGATGACGGGTTAGCGCTCTGGTTTCCGGGGCCCGCCAGCTTCACCGGCGAAGATGTGGTCGAGCTGCATGTCCATGGTGGCGCCGCCGTGTTGGATGCTCTTTTGACGAGTCTCTCGCGTCTGGGCGGACTTCGGCCAGCGAACCCCGGTGAATTTACCCGACGCGCCTTTGAGTATGGGAAAATGGATTTGACGGCCGCCGAGGCCATTGCGGATTTGGTGGATGCAGAAACCACGGCGCAACGGCGCCAGGCTTTGGCGCAAATGGGCGGCGGTCTGGCGGCGCTGTATGATGATTGGCGGCGGCGCTTGGTCGGGGCGATGGCGTTCACCGAGGCCAGCATCGATTTCGCCGAAGAAGATATTCCCGACGATCTTGTAAGGCAAAGTTTAGAGGCGGTCGCGACGGTGGCTGAGGAGCTTCGCGCGCACCTCAATGATCAGAACGTTGGAGAACGGATTCGCGATGGTTTCCGCATCGCGCTCACTGGCGCGCCGAACGTTGGCAAATCGAGCTTGATGAATGCGTTGGCAAAGCGTGACGTGGCGATTGTTTCAGCTACGGCCGGGACGACTCGCGACGCGATTGAAGTGCCTTTGGACCTGGGGGGTTTTCCGGCCATCTTGATCGATACGGCGGGCCTGCGCGACAGCGATGACGAGATCGAACAGGAAGGCGTGCGGCGTGCGCGGGCGCATGCGGCGGCGGCGGACGTACGGATTGTTTTACTAGATGCGATGGCGGCCCAGGGTATGCCCGAGGTGCCCGCAATAGATCAGATGGAGATCATTGCGGTCAATAAGATCGACGAAGCCCCTGCCCCAGCTTGGGTTGATGGGGTCAACGTGCTGGGACTTTCGGTCAAGACCGGCGATGGTTTGCGGGTGTTTATCGCGGCGATGACGGATCGTGTACGAGTCCTTGCTGGGTCGCGCGCCACATCAACGCCACCCTTGACGCGGGCGCGTCATCGTTATGCGCTGGAAGCGTGCGCCGATGCGCTGGGCCGGGTTTTGGCCGGTGCGGAGGCCGGTGCGGATGTGGAGATGGTGGCGGAGGATTTGCGACTGGCGGCACAGGCGCTCGGGCGAATCACCGGACGGGTCGATGTTGAAGAGTTGTTGGATAAAATATTCCGGGACTTTTGCATTGGGAAATAATCTTCAAAGGGCGATCTGTTTCACGTGAAACATTCGATGCTTGAAGTTTTTTCAGAGAGCCCGAATGCGGCCGGACGGAAACACGGTTAACAAAGCGTTTCACGTGAAACATTCAAGCGGGATGAATTGACTCGCATACAGTGTGCCCCTATGTTCCGCGCCATAGGCAATCCTTGGGATTAAGCTATGCCAGACGTGTCTTCTAAATATGATGTGATCGTTGTTGGTGGTGGGCACGCCGGTGCCGAGGCCGCTGCGGCGGCGGCCCGGATGGGCGCGCGCACGGTGTTGGTCACGCATCGGCTTGAGACCATTGGCGAGATGTCGTGCAATCCGGCCATCGGCGGTTTGGCCAAGGGTCAGTTGGTGCGTGAAGTCGACGCGTTGGACGGCCTGATGGGCCGCGCCATTGATCGGGCCGGGATTCAGTTTCGTATGCTCAATCGGTCGAAAGGGCCAGCGGTGCGTGGGCCCCGTGCGCAGGCCGATCGCAAGCTCTATCGGAATGCTATTCAGTCCCTGCTCGCCGAAATACCGAACTTGGATATCATCGCCGACCCCGTCGAAGATTTACTTTTATCGGACGATGGTCGCCGCGTACTCGGTGTGCGGACGGGCTCGGGCCGAGATATTTCGGCGCCGTCGGTGGTGATCACGACCGGGACATTTTTGCGCGGCTTGATCCATGTGGGAGACAAAAAGATCCCGGCGGGCCGCGTTGGTGATAAGCCGGCGATCGGTCTTGCGTACACCATCAAACGACTGGGGTTGCCGCTGGGGCGCCTGAAGACCGGGACACCGCCCCGTCTGGATGGCCGGACCATAGATTGGTCGAGCTTGGATGCGCAGCCGGCGGATGATCCCCCGGTGCCCTTTTCGTATCTGACGGACCGGATCACGGTACCGCAGATCCCCTGTCATATCACGTATACGACCGCAGCGACCCATCAGCTGATCACCGAAAATCTCAGTCGTTCGGCGATGTACTCGGGTCAGATCGAGGGGATCGGGCCGCGTTATTGCCCGTCGGTCGAAGATAAAGTCGTGCGCTTTGCCGACAAACCGCGCCATCAGATTTTCTTGGAGCCGGAAGGCCTGGACGACCCGACGATTTATCCGAACGGTATTTCCACCTCGCTGCCGAAAGATGTGCAGCTGGCGATGTTGAAAACCATACCGGGTCTGGAAGATGCTGTGATGCTTCAGCCCGGGTACGCCATCGAATACGATTTTGTTGATCCCCGCGCGCTCACCCGACGACTGGAAACTCATGCTGTCGCCGGTCTTTATCTGGCCGGGCAAATCAATGGCACGACCGGGTATGAAGAAGCTGCAGCCCAGGGTTTAATGGCCGGCGTGAACGCAGCACTGTCTGCAAGCGGTAGCGAGATGCGGTTCGAACTGGATCGTGCGGAAGCCTACATCGGCGTGATGATTGATGATCTGGTGACGTTGGGTACGAAAGAGCCGTATCGGATGTTCACGTCGCGTGCCGAGTATCGTCTGATGTTGCGTGCAGATAACGCGGATTTGCGCCTTACCGAACGGGGTCTTGAGATTGGCTGTGTCGGTCGCGAACGGGCGGAATTTTTTGCGCGAAAGAAAGCCGCGCTGGATGCGGCTCGAAACCATCTACGCGACATCAATGCATCGCCGACGGCGCTTCGCGCCGAAGGGTTGGAAATCAATCAAGACGGTGTGCGGCGTAATGGTATGGATTTGTTGGCGTATCCTGGGATCGATATGGCGCGCCTGGCATTGATCTGGCCGGATTTGCAGGGCCAGCGCCCTGATGTGGTCGAGCAGTTGGAGATCGAGGCGGCGTATGCCAATTACCTGGAGCGTCAAGACGCCGATGTCAAAGCGATGCGTCGGGATGAATCGTTGCGATTACCTGAGACCCTAGATTATTTCGCGATCCCGAGTTTGTCTAATGAAGTCTGTGATAAGCTCACAAAGGTTCGGCCGGAAACGCTTGGCCAAGCTGCACGCATTTCTGGGGTGACCCCCGCCGCCATCACGGCATTGCTAGCTTACGTAAAGCGCGGCCATCACCGCCTGTCCGCATAGACCCGATGTTTCACGTGAAACACGCCGGCGTCAATGTCTGATCAAGCACCCCTCTCCCCAAGTGCGTGCGCAGAGGCCCTTGGCGGCCTTGATGCCGCAACGCTGGATCGTCTCGGCACATATCTAACGGTCTTGGTGAAGTGGCAGGCCGCGATCAATTTGGTCAGCGCAAAATCCCTGCAAGATCCCTGGCGGCGGCATATCCTCGATAGCGCACAACTCGCGTCCTATATTCGGGCGGATGATACCATTGCCGACCTCGGCAGCGGCGCTGGATTGCCCGGCTTAATCTTGGCGATTATGACCGGCTGTCCCACCGATTTGATCGAGAGTGATCAACGTAAAGCAACATTCTTGCGCGAAGCCGCGCGGCTGACGGACACCCCTGTGACCGTGCATGCCGCTCGCGCCGAAGCCGTCCCCCCATTGGGCGCAAGTGTTGTGACGGCGCGGGCCTTGGCGCCGTTGGAAAGGCTTTTACCGTGGGTCTATCGGCATCTCGCGCCGGAGGGCCGGGCGGTGATTCTTAAGGGTGCCGGAGTCGATGAGGAATTGACGCCTGCGCGCAAACAATGGAGTATGTCTGAGATGCAAAATGACAGTCTGTCGGACGCGTCAGGTCGTGTCCTCACACTCACAAAATTGGCGCCAATCAATGTCGGCTGAGCCCCTTCTCAATCCCCGCCATACGCGGATTATCGCCATCGCCAACCAAAAGGGCGGTGTCGGTAAAACCACAACCGCGATCAATCTGGCAACAGCGCTTGCCGCAATTAAACAACGCGTGTTGGTGATTGATCTGGATCCGCAAGGCAATGCCTCGACCGGTCTTGGTATTTCGCAAGCCGCCCGGGGCAAAAACACTTATCACGTTTTGATCCGCGAGATTGCGCTGCATGAAGCTGTGCTGCAGACGGATATTCCGAACTTGGATATCGTGCCCTCTGGCATCGATTTGTCGGGTGCTGAAATTGAATTGGTAGACGTTGACCGTCGCGAGTTCTGTCTCCGTGAAGCTTTAATGCTGGCGCAAGCGGATTACGATTACATCTTGATCGATTGCCCTCCAGCCTTGGGTTTGTTGACGATCAACGCGTTGGTTGCCGCGCAGGCCGTCTTGGTGCCGTTGCAGTGCGAGTTCTTTGCGCTTGAAGGTGTGTCGCTTTTGGTGCGCACCATTGAACGGGTCAAGGCGACCTATAATCCGGGTCTCGAGATCCAAGGCATCGTGCTGACGATGTTTGACCGTCGCAACAATCTATCGGGCGCGGTTGCCGACGATGTCCGAGCGTATTTCGGTGATAAGGTTTATGAAACCGTGATCCCCCGAAACGTAAAGGTTTCCGAGGCGCCGTCCCATGGTCGCCCGGTGATCGTTTATGATATGGAATGTGCTGGTTCGCAGGCGTATTTAAGCTTGGCCGGTGAGGTTATTCACCGTGAACGGCGATTGAGTGCGTGATGGCTGAAAAGAAAAAACTTGGGCGCGGCTTATCTGCGCTGTTGGGTGAGCAAAACGAAGACTACGCCAAGCTAGATCGCGTGCGCATGTCTAAGCCTGTCGCCGTCGAATTGCTGCACCCGGGTAAATATCAGCCACGGCATCATGTTGATGAAGCAGCAATTGATGCGCTGGCGCAATCGATCAAAGAAAAAGGCGTGTTACAGCCATTGCTGGTGCGCCGCCATCCTACGGATCCATCCGCTTTTGAAATCATTGCCGGCGAACGCCGCTGGCGCGCCGCGCAAAAGGCGCAACTCCACGAAGTACCTGTAATCATTAAAGATTTTGATGATCAGACGACTCTTGAAGTTGCTCTGATCGAGAATGTGCAACGTGAAGACCTGTCGGCCATCGAAGAAGCCGACGCCTTTCAGCGTTTGATGGATGAATTCAGCCATACGCAAGATGACGTTGCCCGCATGGTCGGTAAAAGCCGAAGTCATATTGCGAATACGCTCCGCCTTTTGGCGTTGGATGCGAAAGTGAAACAGCTTGTTGAACAAGGTCTATTAAGCGCTGGCCATGCCCGCACGTTGATCGGGGTCGAGGGCGCTTATGAAAAAGCCAAGCAGATCATCGACAAAGCGTTGAGTGTTCGCGAAGCCGAAAAGCTTGCGCGTCAATCATCGAGCAAAACCACCAAATCCAAATCACACGCAAAACCGAAAGACATCGATACCATTGCCTTAGAGCGGGACTTGAGCAATGCCCTTGGCCTCAAAGTGGTTATCGATGGGACCGGCGCCAAAGGGTCGTTGAAAATCGCTTATGATAATCTTGATCAGTTGGATGCCGTCATCGCAATGCTGCGTGGTGAAGGCACTGTCGATCATGCGCCAGATTCGGATGCCGTGGCGGAAGACGATGTGACGGAGATACCCCGCGACACCGGCCCGAAGCTTTCTGTCAGTTTAAAGCCAAAATCGGCGACACAATCATAATTTGTCATACCTCGGTTGATTTTATCGCCGTGAACGACGCGCGGCTTGCGTGAGTTGTAATAATGCCCGCTCACACAGTGCCCGATCGACCTCTAGACCTGATTTGCAATCCCGCTCCGCCTGCAGCAAAACGCCGAGCCCGCGGGCGAGGTCCTTAGCGGACCAAGCTCGCGCTTGTGAGGCAAAAGCACCTGTGAATTTAAAAAACACCGGTGGGCGCAAGCGTCGCATGGCGTCTTCGATGCTGCCACCTTTTTCACTATCAGCCTTAACGCTGTGCAGACGATCTAGGTGACGTTGCACGGCGCGAATAATTGCTATCGGCGCGAGCCCTTCGGCGAGTGCTTGGTCGAGAGCATGGCTGAGTCGGGCGGTATCTCCGCCGCTCACGGAAAACGCAATCTCATCGAGGGATGCGGATTTCACATCCCCGGTCAGTTGCTCGACATCGCTGGCTGCCAGACTGCCATTGCTGCCGGGCCCGCCCGCGTACATCACCAGCTTATCCAGCTCTTGGCGGATCGCGAGGCGGTCATTTCCGAGCCGACTCATCAACACCGGCATCGCATCCCCTTGTAAGGCGATCCCGTTCGCCTTCATGTGTTCGCGGACCACGGTTTCCAGATCACGCCCTTCATCCGGATAGCACCCGATGGCGGCGGTATCTTTGCGGGCTTCAAAGAGTTTTCTGAGCTTAGCGCGGGGTGCGAGCTCTCCCGCTTCAAACACTGCGGGTTTAACGCCACCGCCGGCGTCAAGCCAGGATTTGACGATATCGGCGACGGAATCCGTCGTGTCACGCACCCGCACGATCGGCTCGCCACCCATCAAGGACATGGATTGCGCGCTATCTGCCAACAACGCGCCATCTTTACGAAGCGCATCTCCGGTTATTTCGGAAATAGAAAATGGATCGTCGCTGTCATTTAATAGTTCGACCAACGCGCGGCCCCGCTCTCGGACCAAACCACTATCCGGCCCAAATAACAAAACCGCGCGCGTATCTTTTGATGGAGACCGTAGGAACGCCTCTATCTTGGCGCCGGCAAGTTTCACGGTTTTGTGCTCGGCTCGCTTTTGCTCGAAAGGTCGGTCGCTAGGCGAATGCGGATTTGTTGTGCGAGCGAATCGAGTGCCCGAAACCGAGCGCTATTTAGCGCCGATAGGGATTGGTATTCGGACTCAAAAATGTTAAAGCCGCTGGTCACGCTGGTATCGCCGTCTACGAGCACGTCACCGCTGCGCCGGTCGACGAGCGAAAATTGACCGCGAACCGTCAAATTTGCGCGAGTTGCGATAGAGCTTTTGCGCACCGCGAGATTGCGTTCCGTTTCACTGATGCGAATTCTTAAGCTGTAAAACCGCTGAGGGTCGGCCCCGTTTGGATGCAACAGTCTGGTCAGTTCGTTGCGAAGATATTGGCCTTCGCGGTCGGGAATACTCTCAATCGAAACGCTCCGGAAAACATCAAATGCGTAGACGCTGTCGGAATCGTTTCCGCTTTCAATCGGCGGCGCGTAAAGTGGCCGGAATCCGCATGCGGTGAGCCCGAGCACCAGCGCGATGATGGTGACCCTACGGGCGTTTGCGAATGTCTTAGATGACCACATTGACGATCCTATTAGGCACGACGATGACTTTACGGACTTCTTTGTCGCCGATAAAGCTTTGAACATTGTCCAAGGTCAAGGCGGCCTCTTTGACTGCGTCCTGATCTGCATCTTTGGCAATATCGATCGTGCCGCGCAACTTGCCGTTAATTTGTACGCCGATGGTCACCGTTTCATCGCTGAGCATGGACGTGTCTGCGACCGGCCAGGCCGTTTCCGCAACCAATGTTTCATACCCGAGCGTCCGCCACATTTCTTCCGCCAAATGCGGCATCATCGGGCCGATCAGGAGCGAGACTGTCTCAATGCCGAACCGCATCACCCACGATGCGCCCGGCGCGTTTTTGTCTAACCCTTCAAGCGCGTTGCTCAATTCACGAATGCGCGCCACCGCTTTGTTAAAATGAAACCGCTCCAAGTCATCGCTGACTGCTTGGATGGTTTTATGCACCAAACGTTCGACGTTTGCGGCAGCATCTGCAATGTCCGCAGGTCGCGGATCGCCCGCAGCGCCCAGTGGCAGCGAGGGCTCATCAACCAAGCGCCACAATCGATTGACGTAGCGCCATGCACCATCAATTCCGGAATCGGTCCAATCTAAATCCCGGTCCGGCGGGCTGTCTGACAACATAAACAGTCGCGCGGTATCGGCCCCGTAGTTGCCGATGATCTCTTCAGGATCGACCACGTTGCGTTTCGATTTACTCATTTTTTCCGACCGACCGCGTTTCACGGCATTGCCGTTCGCATCCATCAGCGCACCGTCTTCGGCGTGCACCACGTCGGTCGGAAACATCCATTTTCCGGCCTGGTCGCGATATGTTTCATGGCAGATCATGCCTTGTGTCTGCAGTCCGGCAAACGGCTCATCTAGGCTGAGGTAACCGCATTCTTTCATCGCGCGGGTGAAGAAGCGGGAATACAAAAGGTGCAACACGGCGTGTTCAATGCCGCCGATATATTGATCGACCGGCAGCCAGTAATCCGCGGCGTCCTTATCAAACGCGATATTTGATGACGGCGAGCAAAACCGGGCGAAGTACCAAGACGACTCAAAAAACGTATCGAATGTGTCGGTCTCACGAACAGCCTTTGCGCCGCATGACGGACATTCGACATGTTTCCACGTCGGATGCAGATCAAGCGGGTTGCCGGCGACATCAATGTTGACATCTTCAGGCAGTGTCACTGGAAGTTGATCTTCCGGCACCGGTACGGCGCCGCAAGTATCGCAATGAATGATCGGGATCGGGCAGCCCCAATACCGCTGTCTGGACACACCCCAGTCGCGCAGTCTGAAATTCACTTGCCGCTTACCCATGCCGCGCTCTTCAAAGTGCGCAATGATCCGGGATTTTGCCGCGTCGACCTCAAGCCCGTCCAAAAAGCCGGAATTGACGATCCGCCCGGGCCCTACATAGGCCTCGTTTTCGACACTGAAGGTTGCCGGGTCGGTGCCGTTGGGGCAGACCACTGGGTGCACCGGCAGATCGTATTTTCGGGCAAAATCCAAATCTCGCTGATCATGGGCCGGACAGCCGAAAATCGCCCCGGTGCCATAATCCATCAAAACGAAGTTGGCGACATAGATCGGCAACGTTTCGCCGTCGATGGTCGGATGTACACAATGAAGCCCGGTTGCAAAGCCGAGTTTTTCGGCGGTCTCAATCGCGGCTTCGGACGTACCCATGCGGTTACACTGGGCGATAAAGTCCTGCATGTCAGGATTGTTCTCGGCAAGTTCAGCGGCCAATGGGTGGTTTGCGGCAATGGCCATGAACGAGGCACCGAAAATCGTATCCGGGCGCGTTGTGTAAACATCTAGCGGTGTATCGCGGCCTTCGACCTGAAACGCAATATGCGCACCTTCGGATCGGCCGATCCAATTGTGCTGCATGATTCGCACACGCTCGGGCCAGCGATCCAAGCCGTCAAGCGCACTCAAAAGATCGTCTGCATACGCTGTGATCTTTAAGAACCATTGCGCAAGTTTGCGTTTCTCAACGTCTGCGCCGGACCGCCAGCCTTTGCCGTCGATGACTTGTTCATTGGCTAAAACGGTATGTTCGACCGGATCCCAGTTGACCCAAGATTCTTTGCGATAGACCAGATCAGCCTTTAGAAAATCCAAAAACATCTTCTGTTCATGACGGTAATAATCCGGCTCGCAAGTGGCAATTTCGCGGCGCCAGTCATAGGACAAGCCCATTGATTTCAGCTGCGTGCGCATCGAGGCGATGTTGGCGCGGGTCCATTCGGCGGGATGTACTTTGTTTTCTTTGGCGGCGTTTTCGGCCGGTAGGCCAAACGCATCCCAGCCCATCGGGTGCAAGACATTGAAGCCCTGTGCGCGGCGGAATCGCGCGACCAAATCGCCGAGGGTGTAGTTCCGCACATGGCCCATGTGGATACGGCCTGACGGATATGGAAACATTTCCAACACATAATATTTCGGGCGGCTGGGATCGTGCTCAACCTCGAAACACTTTTGTGTGTCCCATTCTTTTTGCCATTTAGCTTCAGTTTCTTTGACGTTGTAACGCGGCATGTTTTTTCACACTTGTGATTCTTTTGTCGGGTTAATCGGGGCTTGTGGGACTTATCTTAAAGCCACCCATGCTGGACCTCGCGATCTCTCGCGGGCGTCAATGAATGGATGACGATGATCAGTTTGCAGTTATGGTTTGGTGGCGCAGCATCCGCGCTTTGGTCAAAATGGAATCTTCGATCTTCGGTGCGGTGATGTCTGGAATTGTTGTGTCTGACCATCCGGCCCCGTCGCGGATCTGACGGAACACGGCGACCTTTACGCCGTCGGCGCGCAGCGTGCGGCCTAGGATATAGACATTCAGCTTGAACCGTTCGTTTGGTGACTCCGGCGGACTGTACCAATCGGTAATGATAACGCCGCCAAATGCATCGGCGGTATTGATCGGCATGAACGAAATCGTTTCCAAAGATGCACGCCAAAGAAAACTGTTCACGCCCAATGAGCTACCGGGTTTGTTGGTTTCGCTGCCGAAAAAATTACCGATGCCACCTTCGCCGAAGATGGTCTTGCGGTTCTCGTAGTTGGTATCCAGGCCGTCCTCGCGCTCCGTAACTTCGGTCGGTGTATAAGCGCAGCCGCTCACGGCAACGCTCACCAAAACCGCAGCCAACATGGACCGCACGAGAGACCTTTTCGATGAAACCATACTTGCCATTCCTCTAAACCACGCCGCTCGTTCAATGCGGAAAATATGCAACGTAAAAATGCTGAACGTCTATTACACCAAAACCGTGGGAATCACCAGTCATCAGCACCGATCCAGCGTATTTGATCTTTGGCGATATCTCGCTCGATCATTCTTATTTAGGTTGCTTAATTTGCCCCTGTAAATAAACCGATGCCGGCGAAGCCGGCGGCGCCGACCGCAGTTGTGCGACGGCTTCGATCATATGTCATGCCGCCCAACGCATAGACCGGGATTGGGCTCGCCTGCACCAGAGCTGCAAATCGATATAGCCCAAGTGCGCTGTGGTTCGGATGGCTTTTGGTAGCAAATACTGTGGACACCAATACCGCATCGACACCTACTGCGGCGGCTTTGCGAATACCGGTCCAGCCATGCGCCGAGGCGGAGACAAACGAGGGATTAAGTCGCACAAGGTCGGCGCGCCGCCAGTTTTTCAACGCGTGTTCCGGAATATGCACAGCATCGACCGGCAATGATTTGGGCGGTGTGCTCAGCGATACCGAGATCATGATACCTCGCTCGGCCGCGGTTGCGGCAATAGCAGCCGCGTCATTAAAGGCTGCGGCCTGGTGCCTGCGCCGGATCAGCAGCATGCCGCCCGCCGGCACCCTGGCTATTTGGTCCAGCGCCGTTGCCCTCCGATCTTCATCGGTGAGCGCAATCACGGACGGCCACACGCCCGTACTGCCGGACATGTGCCTAGAATTGCGCCTGGAATTGCGCTGCCGCTGCGAGCTTGATAACGTCTCGGTTCCCGTCACTGACATGGCCGCACTATGACCGAGATCGTCGATCCCGCAAACAACCTTGCCCGCGTCACCGCCGAAATTGCCGCAGCCGCGCACGACGCTGGTCGTGACCCGGCGAATGTGACTTTGATTGCGGTGTCAAAGGTGCACGAGGCGGCGCGAATTCGTCCGGTTTTAGAAGCGGGTCACAAGGCCTTTGGCGAAAACCGCGTCCAAGAAGCCGAAGAAAAGTGGCCGGCGTTACGCGATGAATTCCCAGATATAACACTGCATCTGATTGGCCCGCTGCAGTCGAATAAGCTCAAGCCCGCCGTTGCCACGTTTGATGTGATCGAAACCGTTGACCGGCTCAAAATTGCCCGCGGTTTGGCCATGGAATTTGACCGTGTCGGGCGCCAACTGCCGTGCTTTATCCAAGTGAATACGGGCGAAGAGCCGCAAAAGGCGGGTGTGTTGCCGGTCGACGTGGACGCTTTTGTGCGCATGTGTACGGATGAATTAGGTATTATTATCAAAGGTTTAATGTGCATACCGCCAATTGATGAAGAGCCCGCATTACATTTTGCCTTGCTCGCCAAGATCGCCGAACGGAATGGTCTCAAAGGACTCAGCATGGGGATGAGTGCGGACTACGCTTGTGCCATTAAGTTGGGCGCGACGCATGTGCGTGTGGGCTCGGCCATATTCGGCGATCGCCTGAAAGTCTAACTCGTAATCTTTATGATGTGCTGGGCACGATCTCGATTTCGGTCGTCGGTGTGCACGTTGCCAATAATTGCTTTAAGTCGTTGGCGTTCAGCGCAACGCAGCCTTCCGTCGGCGCATAGTCAGGTTTGGCAATGTGCATGAAAATCGCGCTGCCGGCATCGGCGATGGGCGGCGCGTCGTTGTAGCCGATTTCAACGACCAGATCATAGACCTCGTCTTCACGCCACATTACTTCGCAGCTGGCGATGAACGGTAATGTGACCAGCGTATTATAGGCGGCATCTGTTGGATCGTCGCACCAACCGTCAAGCGGCCGAATGATACGGGTCGGCAGGCCGGTCTTTGGTAACGTCATGCGATCCGCGCGCACATGCAGGCGTCGCAAAGGAAACGTGCCGACCGGTGTCGCCCCGTCACCTTCGCACTTAACCGCACGGATGCCGCCATGCCCCAGCGCACACCGAAACGTTAGATCGCCATGGGTTAGCTGCCCGTCGGCAAAAACACGTATCGTCATGGACAAAGTTCTACACGCGCAGTGCGCTTGGTAAAGGGGCGGCCATAGAATATCGGAAAATTAACTACGACCAGATGCGCTAGTGATGCTTGCGTCAGGTCTCAACTGAAGTCCAGCAGCGGCGCGGTAAGCATGCGCGGCGGCGCGGACATCGTCGTTTAGGACCGCGACCTGCTGCGTGTTCATAGCCCAATTTTCCGGTTGGCGCAGGAATGGTTCGGCATCGGGTAGTCGATTTGGGGTGTCACTTTCGATGGATGGTGTTTTGTTGCCTTGGCTTCGGGCCCATTCGACTTCATTTCGCGCCCATGCGCTGACTGGGTCTTGTGCTAACGTCGCCGTGGCGGTCGGACTCATCGGTGTATTATTTTGGTTGGCGGCAAAGGCGATGGCCATTGCCGGGCTCTCATCTTCGTCTGGTGCCACGAAATTGACGAGATGATCACCGATGTCTTTGCCGGTTGTCTCTTCAAGGGCGACATTGGCGACGGCCGTCGCTAGGCCCACCGGGCCGAAAAACAGGGTCCCACCCAGCATGCGCGGCCCGGCCGCGAGGGCATCGTTGGTCATTTCCCGGTAAATCGTGGCAATAATGGGAATATGCTGAAGTGGATTGACGACATCAATTAGGTCGCCGAATGTCAGGCCGTCATCGCCAAATAGGCTAAATTCATGAGGCTTTTCTGTAGTTTCGCCGGTTGGGTCATTTTCCGGCATTGCGAGGGCCAGCTCAGGCTCGTTTCTTGAGAGCGTATTGCGACCGCTTGAACCATCGGCACTCCCGGTGAAGGCGTTGGCGTCGGGCAATGCGAAACCGGCCCACTGCTGCTGTGCTGATCCGACACTCATCATCCGCTGCCAACCCTTTCCCGTGTTCTGTCACGATAAAAGCAAGGGCCGTGCCAACAAAAACTATTATAATTCAACGATTTAAATGATTAACACCGGGCGCATCGTGTCATTTCGGCAGGAACTGCCGGGTAAAAGCGGGCATTGGCAGTGTTATTAGAATTGGTGCCCGGCGCGGGATGCTTTGGTCTGCAAGTACTGTTCGTTGTGCTCGTTGGACGGAAACGCATGTTGTACGCGTTCGACCACATCAATCCCAAGCCGGTTCAAGGCTGAGACTTTGTCCGGATTGTTTGTCATTAACCGCACCTGCGAGATGTTCAGTAGTTTCAACACGCGTGCCGCCGGCATATAAACGCGCTCATCCGCATCGAATCCGAGTTGTTCGTTCGCATCCATGGTGTCAAAGCCGCTGTCTTGCAGCTCATAGGCGCGAAGTTTGTTAATGAGGCCGATGCCCCGGCCTTCTTGGGCGAGATAAATCAGGACCCCGGCGCCGGCTTCCTTGATTTGCGCCATCGCCCCCTTCAGCTGATCGCCGCAATCGCATCGCAGGCTGCCCAATAAGTCGCCCGTGAAACATTCTGAATGCAAACGCACCAATACAGGCTTCGTCGGGTCCGGCGTGCCGACGACGATGGCTAAGTGTTCATGACCCCCGTCTGCAGGTCGGAACGCAACGATGCGGGTGTCGACGGCGTCCATCAGCGGCACCCGAGCCTCGGCAACCTGTTTTAGATTTCGGACAGCCGCGCGCTCGAATTGAAAAACATCGCCGGTATCGACAGACAAGAAATCGTGGCGGTTACTCCAAGCGATAATGTCTCCGGCTTCAAGAATCGGGGCGGTGACCGCTGCGGGCAGCAAGCGCGCCATTTTTGATAGTGTGACCGCGGCAGACGCACAATCGTGTCCCGGCTGTTCACGGACGGTGACGCTGAGTTTGGCCCTGAGCTCATCGTTCACCCCCGCTTCGACCAACGGGTTGGCAAGTGCGCTTAACTCGTCTGCGCCAAGGCCGCCGATGCCGGATACGATGGCGATTTTGCCGGCGGTTTCGGCAAGGCCCAATACCGCGGCGCGGCGTGCCGTGATCGCTAAAGATAGCGGCTCACCGGTGATGTCCGTGATTCGTTGGATACTGTCGGGCGTCATGGTTTCCGCGGCCTGCGTCAACATCGCATGCCCACCGCCGCCGCGCACGACAACGGGATAGCCGCGTCGTAACTCTGAAATGGCCCGCTCAACATCCAGCAACGTATATGGTGCACGCGTTGCGGGCACTTCATAGAGTTCCGGTGAATCGCTCACGCGTTTGTTCATATGTTCAGCCTAACATCTTTTCGCCGTCCGGCGCTTAATATATAAGGCTTTGAAGGCAAAGTACCAACGCTCGCGAATATCGACGTTTGAGAGGACCAAAGAATGAGCAACGGCAAGCGAATCCTGATCGTTGATGATGATGAAGATTTGGTAGCAATGCTGAGTGATCAGCTGAAGCTGCACGAAGAATTCCAGGTCACGACCTCGCTCAGTGCGGCTGATAGTCTTGAGATCGTCAAAACCGGTACTTTCGACATGATTTTGTTGGATGTGGGCCTGCCGGACATGGATGGCCGCGAAGTATGCCGCTTGATGCGTCGAGGCGGCGTCCGCACACCGATCATAATGTTGACCGGTGCGGATACTGACGCGGACACGATCTTGGGTCTGGATGCCGGTGCCAATGACTATGTCACCAAGCCGTTTAAACTGGGTGTTTTGTTGGCCAGATTGCGTGCGCATATTCGTCAGCATGAACGTAGCGACGATGCGGTTTTTTCGATTGGTCCGTACACATTTCAGCCGGCCAATAAATTGCTGGTCCGCGAAGCGGACCAGCGCAAAGTGCGCCTGACCGATAAAGAAACTGCGATCCTTAAGTATTTGTTTCGGGCCGGCGACAAACCGGTGGCACGGGAAAAACTTTTGGATGAGGTTTGGGGGTATAATGCCGCCGTGACCACGCACACGCTGGAAACCCATGTGTATCGATTGCGTCAAAAAATCGAAGCCGATCCATCAAACGCAAAAATATTGGTGACTGAGCCCGGCGGTTACAAGCTGATCCCGTGATCGGCGGGCGCTTAGCGCGTCAGATCGAATTTCAGAAAATTGGCGTTGAACTGATCATCGGCGATGGGCTCGCCAAAGCGTGGGTTGAGCAACGTCACGTCCGTGGTGATGCCCTGCGCATCGACAATTGACCACTTGCGCAACTGCATCGGATTTTCCGACACCACCAACGTCAGCTCGCCGGCCAGCGGGTCGCTGGTTTTGACGATGCTGATGCGGATTGTATTCGCGGCGCGCTGAAAATCTGTCACTGTTAGATCTTTGCCGGTGAATGAAAAATCATCGCGTAGCAAAAATGCTGCCGGTGTGTCGTCGACGGGGATGTGGTTGACCTGTTGTAATTCGGTGTCGATGTAGCTCAGGTACTCACCGTTAGCGATGATCAAGATCGGCGTCGGCGGATCGTATTCGATCCGCAGATGCTTCGGGCGCGACAAAAGGATGGTGCCGTTTGCGGTCTCACCGGTGGAAGAAATCTGTAAAAATCCGCTTTGCAGCGTATTGATCTCGTCCAGATAGTCGCTGACGCGTTTCAGCTGCGTATGCTGTTCCGCATTCAGCGGTACCGCTTGCAGCGCCGCTGCAGTGTTTGATGGCAGCAGCAAAAATGCGGCGAAGAAGGTGGCGATCAAAGCTCTCATGACCGCGTTTCTAAGCGCATATTGTGGCAAGGTAAAGGCGGTGTGCAGCACCAACAATGATCAATGATCGCCGATCAGTACTTCGCGACGGCCGACCCGGTTGGCGGCACTGACGACGCCTTCTTTTTCCATCATCTCGACGATCCGGGCGGCCCGGTTATAGCCGATCTGGAAATGCCGCTGGATAAAGCTGGTCGATGCCTTGCCTTCGCGGGCGACCAGGGCAACGGCTTGGTCATAGTGTTCGTCGTGGTTTTCGCCGCCAGCGCTGCCGCCGGCCTCGCCGAATATTGGCTCGCCCGTATCTTCGGTGATTGATTCCAGATAATCGGGCTGGCCTTGTTCTTTTAGGTAGCCGACCACGCGTTCGACTTCCTCGTCCGACACGAACGGGCCGTGCACGCGAGAAATCCGCCCGCCACCGGCCATATACAGCATGTCGCCTTGGCCCAGCAATTGTTCCGCGCCCTGCTCGCCAAGGATCGTGCGGCTGTCGATCTTAGACGTCACTTGGAAGCTGATACGGGTTGGGAAGTTAGCTTTGATGGTGCCGGTAATGACGTCCACCGATGGGCGCTGCGTTGCCATCATCAAGTGGATACCTGCGGCACGGGCCATTTGTGCTAAGCGTTGAATCGCGGCTTCGACGTCTTTGCCGGCGACCAGCATCAAGTCCGCCATTTCGTCGACGACGACGACAATATACGGCAGTGCGTCCATCGGCAGCGGTTGATCTTCGTGCACCGGCTTACCTTCGTGATCGAAACCGGTTTGGACGCTACGGCTCAAGCTTTCGCCTTTTTTCGATGCTTCTTTCAAGCGCGCGTTATAGCCGGCGATGTTGCGGACACCCATCTGGCTCATGGCGCGGTAGCGGTCTTCCATTTCGCGGACGACCCATTTCAACGCAACCACAGCCTTGGTCGGGTCGGTGACGACCGGTGTCAACAGATGCGGAATATCTTGATACACCGAAAGTTCAAGCATCTTCGGATCGATCATGATGAACTTGCAGCGCTCGGGCGGCTGGTTGTACAGCAACGACAAGATCATTGTGTTCATGGCGACCGACTTACCCGACCCGGTGGTTCCGGCGATCAAAAGGTGCGGCATCTTTGTCAGATCGACGGTGACCGGCCCGCCGCCGATGTCCTTGCCCAGTGCCAGCGGTAATTCGGCCTTGGTCTTCTCAAAATCGCTGGACCCTAAAAGTTCGCGCAAATGCACGGTTTCGCGGTTTGCGTTCGGCAGCTCGATGCCAATAACGTTGCGGCCGGGCACGGTTGCGACGCGGACAGACACCGCGCTCATCGACCGTGCAATATCATCGGCAAGACCGATCACGCGGGACGTTTTGGTGCCGGGTGCGGGTTCAAGTTCATACAGTGTCACCACCGGGCCCGGTCGGACTTTAACGATCTCACCTTTAACGCCGTATTCTTCGAGCACGGTCGAGAGATAGCGTGCGTTCTGCTGCAGCGCTTCGCGGCTTTCTCGGCTTTCGGCTGGCGCGACGATGGGCAGGTCCAAAAGCTCGAGTGGTGGCTGAGCGCTCTCATCATCACTACTAAGCGGTAGTTTATGTTGGCGGCGCGCCTCGGCCTGACGACCAGTCTTGGCCCGCTTCGGTCGCGGGGCGACGACAGGCTCGGGCGCTTTTGCACGGGGGAAGACGGCATCCAAGGCACCACCTTGTTCCGGCACATCTTCGTAAGCCGTATAGCCGTCTTCGTTGATATCGTCGTGATCATCAACATTTTTGGCGTTGGCATCTTGAAAACGATTACGAAGACGAAGGCTTACGTCATGCGCTTGTGTGCTGAGTGAGCGAATACCGTGTGCCGTATCGCGGACCAAGTGCGCGCCTTGTTTGGTGCCGCGCCAAATGACGCGGGCGGCATTCATCCAGTCCGTCGGGCGCATGCCGAGTGAAATGATGGCGGCAATAAATGCGACGACGCCGGCGCCGGTCGCGATCCAGACGGTTACATCCCGCAAGCCCATGCGGCCTGCCCATTCAGCCATTTCGCCAAGAGCCAGCGAGCCCGCGACGCCGCCAAGCCCAACCGCAAGCGGCCAGCCGTTCGGTGTGCTCGGTGCGGCCAAGGCGATGGATGCGGCGATAACGGCTAAAATAAGCCATGCGAGGCGGCCACCCGGGCGCGCCAAGGTGCCGTGGGTTAAGATCTTTGCCGCCCATACCGCAAGGACACTCGGCACCAAAAGCGCCGCGTAACCAATAATTTGTAACGTTAGATCTGCAAACAACGCACCCCAAGGGCCGGCGATATTGATGGCACGGTTATCGGTGGCGCTGTTCAATGAGGGATCGCCCGGCGCATAAGACAATAATGCGGCGCCCAAAATGGCGGCCATACCGATCAAGACTAAACCGAGCCCCTGCCATGCGCGACGCTTTAAGGCGTCGGTGACGGCGATCGGCAGGAATGGGTCGGCGGCTTTCCCGCCAGCGTGGGATCTGAGGACTGTCATACATTGGTGGTACGCCCCGAAGTATTGACAGAAGGTTAACGTCGATGATGTCTCGTGAATGTCTGGGGGCTGGGCGAATTTCTTGCTGTGTTAACGTGAATTAACCACTAAATATCGGGGGGTTAGACGAAAGCGCTTAGAAGCCGCTTTGGGCAGCCCCTCGGATTCGCTTGCTCGATTCGCTGGATGTTGAGGGGCGTTTCGGGATGATCTTAAAAAGATGAAAGCCGGGCGGATTATGCCGCCCGGCTTTCTGGGGAGAACCGTCTGATCTCGAGAGAAATCAGAGGGTCTGGGAGCCCTTACCGAACTCTGGGTAAGCTTCCATAGCCAGCTCGCTGGTATCGAGGCCTGCATGTTCGGCATCTTCATCGACACGAATGCCGATCGTTACTTTCAAGATCATCCAAACGATGGCACTTGCGATGAACACAAACGCACCGATTGCAACGATACCGGTCAGCTGGGTGGTGAATGTGGCGCTTTCACTGGTGAACAGAACCGCCATCGTGCCCCAGATACCGGCCACGAGGTGGACCGAAATGGCACCAACAACGTCGTCGATCTTCAGCTTGTCGAGAAGCGGAATGAAGATCACGACCAAAATGCCACCGACACCGCCGATTGCGACCGCTTGCAGCAGGGACGGAGCGTCCGGAGCTGCGGTGATCGAAACCAGACCGGCCAGCGCGCCGTTCAGCGCCATGGTCAAGTCAACTTTCTTGAACATGATCTGCGACAGGATCATCGAGGTGATGACGCCGCCTGCAGCTGCTGTGTTGGTGTTGATGTAGATGTTGGAGATCGCAATAGCGTCTGCACCGGTACCCAGTGCCAACTGCGAACCACCGTTAAAGCCGAACCAGCCCATCCACAGGATGAACGTGCCGAGCGTTGCGAGCGGTAGGTTTGCACCCGGCATCGGGTTGACGCGACCGTCAGCCGAATACTTGCCGAGACGCGGACCCAAGATGATAGCGCCAGCCAAAGCCGCCCAACCACCGACCGAGTGCACGATCGTGGAACCAGCGAAGTCGGAGAAGCCCATGTCGGACAACCAACCAGCGCCCCACGTCCAAGAACCTTGGATCGGGTAGATCACGCCGGTCAACACGACGACGAAGATCAGGAACGGCCAAAGCTTGATGCGCTCAGCCAAGGTGCCGGAAACGATCGATGCGGTTGCAGCAACAAACACCATCTGGAAGAACCAGTCGGAAGAGGCTGCATAGCCACCGGCTTCGAAGGCACCTTCGGCTTCACCTGCAGGCTGACCCCACAATGAGAACGTACCGATGTAACCACCGTCAACGCCAGCGTACATCACGTTGTAGCCGATGAGGAAGTACATGATCGCAGCGACCGAGAACAAAGAGATGTTCTTGAGCAACTGCATGGTGGTATTCTTCGAACGCACGAGACCGGCTTCGAGCATGGCAAAACCAGCAGCCATCCAGAACACCAGCACGCCATGGAACATAAAGCTCAGCGTGTTGAAGATGTATTGTACTTCGCCGTTAACCTCGGCCTTTGCCGTGGATGCGAAGCCCGCGATCACCATCGACATGACGGCGAACGGCAAGACGCGTTTAATCATTTTTTTCATCGTTCGACCCCTCTCAAAGAGCTTCCGCATCGGTCTCGCCGGTGCGGATACGGACCGCTTTGTCGAGCGAGCAGACGAAAATCTTGCCGTCACCGATCTTGCCGGTCATGGCTGTCTTCTGCACTGTCTCAACAACTTGCTCGACGAGATCGTCGACGCAGGCGATTTCGATTTTGACCTTAGGGAGGAAATTCACTTGATATTCCGCCCCGCGATAGATTTCAGCTTGGCCCTTTTGCCGGCCGAAACCTTTGACCTCGGATACGGTCATACCTTCAATCCCCAGAGGCGTAAGTGCTTCGCGCACCTCTTCGAGTTTAAAGGGCTTGATGACCGCCATGATCATTTTCATGTCGCTCTCCTTCAGTTGCGTTTAACGACGCCACAGCGGTAAAAACCGCTCGACGACCGTCATTGGGGTATACGGGGGCCCATGTGGGCCGCGCTCCCCCTCTATCAAGGTCCGTGCCAGATTCGTTTGGTGCAAATAGTTACTTTAAAATCAGATAGTTGACAGAAATAATGCAAAAGTGGAATGATCGGGAACGTCATATTCGCGCCATATTTCTGCCCAAAATTTAGCCGTGCTTAAAAAATAAGCACAAAAAACACCATAACTTCTCCCTGGACAGCGGTGCTCGGAGGGAGCACGTAAAAGGGGCCTTCATTCAGCGCTCGTGAGAAAATAGATGACGACAAACGTGCAACGTTCGGATGTTTTGGTGATTGGCGGCGGCTTGGTTGGTGCCGTTGCCGCGCGCGCGCTGTCGCATGCGGGGCTATCCGTCACCGTGATTGACGGCGAAGATCCAAAAACAGTCACGCAGGCCGGGTTCGATGGTCGCGCGTCGGCAATTGCAGCGGCGTCGAAGCGGTTGTTGCGTGCGCTGGATATTTGGCCGCATTTGGCCGATCAGGTTTCGCCGATCTTAGATATCCGCGTCGCCGACGGGGCCTCGCCGCTCTATTTGCATTATGATCACGAAGATGTTGGTGCCGGCCCGCTCGGCTACCTCGCTGAAAATCGACATATTCGTTTGGCGGCGTTGGCTGCGGTGGCGGCGGATGCGAACATTCAGTTTGTGGCGCCGAACCGCGTCGAGACTCTTGAGCGAGACCGCAGTGGCGTGCGTGCCGTGCTCAGCGACGGTTCCGAAGTTGTCGCGTCGCTCGCTATTGCTGCCGACGGGCGCGGCTCGGGTGTGCGTAAGGATGCCGGTATTCGCGTCACCGGCTGGCGCTACCCGCAAGAAGCGATTGTCTGTACGGTTGAGCATGAGCATCCTCATGCCTTTGTCGCACATGAACATTTTCTGCCTGCGGGTCCGTTTGCAATTTTGCCGTTGAAAGGCACGGCGGCGAAGCCCGGTTGCCGGTCTTCCATCGTTTGGACGGAGCGTGCGGCACATGCCCGCACCATGGTCAACTTGGATGACCGTACGTTTTTGACCGAACTGGCGCGCCGCTTCGGCGATTTCATGGGTGAGATCGAGGTTGTTGGGCCGAGGTTTTGCCATCCGCTCGGCCTGCAATTTGCCGAGACGGCGGTGGCCGAGCGTTTGGTCCTGGTGGGGGACGCGGATCACGGTATGCATCCGATCGCAGGCCAAGGCTTGAATATGGGATACCGCGACGTCGCCGCGTTGACCGATGTGCTCAGTGATGCGCGCCGACTTGGCCAAGATATCGGCAGTGCGGCTGTGCTTGCCCGCTACAAACGCTGGCGGCGTTTCGACAACACGTTGATGCTTGCCGTCACCGATGGCCTCAATCGCCTATTTTCAAATGATGTCACGCCGATCCGCATGGCCCGTGATGCCGGTCTGGCCGCGGTCAATCGCATCCCGCCTTTGAAAAAAATGCTGATGCGTTCAGCAATGGGGTTGAGCGGTGATTTGCCGCGCCTAATGCAACGCGCTGCCGAATAAATTTTTCACGTTTGGCATCGCACTTTATGGATCTCGACTGAGGCCTTTTTCTTCTAGCGCCGCGAGGTAGCCGCTCCATAATTCGTCTTTGTGGGCTCCCATGTCGAAAAGCGTATCCCACGAAAATATACCGGTGTCATGCATGTCATCAAATTTAAGTCGCACCGCGTAATTGCCGACCGGCTCAACACCCATGATGCCGACATGGCGCCGCCCGGCGATAATGGTTTTCTGCCCGGGCCCGTGGCCTTGAACTTCGGCGGACGGACTCTCGACGCGCAGCAACTCAGCCGGTAAGGCAACGGTGACACCGCCTTCAAAATCTACTTCCAGAATTTTTTCTTCGCGCTTGAGCCGGATTTCGCTGGGCCGGTGTTTTTGGCTGAAGGTATCGGCCACGGTTATTTGTCCGCCTTTGGGGCGGTGTGCTCGTCGATTTCGCGGGCTTCATCGCTGAGCATAATCGGAATACCATCGCGGATCGGAAACGCCAGCCCGGCTTTGTCGCTAATCAGCTCTTGGTGTTCACGGTCATAGCGCAGCGGCCCTTTGGTCAACGGGCAAACTAGGATTTCCAAAAGTTTGGGGTCGACTTCGGTGGTGTTCATGGGTGTCTCCCGCGGAAAATTTAAATCACGTACTTATATTATTTATTGGCGCATATCAGATGACGGTGTGCCGGTTTCGTGTAACGCGAATTCAAACATGCTGATGAGTAGCCGCCCGCGCTCAAGTGTGTTTGCACATTCCAATAACGCTTGTTTTTCGCCGGGTCCAAACGGACATGACATGGCCAGCGATGTCACCAACACCCCGTCTGGGGCACCTTCGATGGACTCTATATCAGCCTCGATCCCTTTCAGCACGAAATACCGGTTCATTGCGGCAAGCAGGCTTTCGCGATCTTCAAGCGTACCGTCAGATGCCAGCGTTTTGACCTCAAGGTCTGAAAGATAAGGCGTATAATCCGGGCGTATCCGGCGGTAGCCGTCGACGCCCGTCAGTTCTTTGCCCACACGAAAACGGCAAACCCCTTGTAGGGAAATCACATATCGCCCGTCACCGGTCTCGGTGAACTGGATAATGCGGCCAACGCATCCAACCTCATAAAGCGCGGTGCCATCGGGGATCTGCCGCTCGTCCTTTTCGGCGAATGGCTGAATCATGCCGATCAATCGCCCGTGCCCCAGCGCGTCTTCGATCATATTCAGATAACGCGACTCGAAAATGTTCAGCGGCATCTGCCCACCCGGCAGCAACAAGGCGCCCGGAAGCGGAAATACGGCTAAGTCGGTCGGCAGCATTTCAACGGTCGTATAGCGGGGACGTTCGACCATAGTTCGGGCCCCTGATTTATGAGAACAAGACCGACGATAGGCGGCGTCGGCCACTCACCGTTAACTCGTGGGCGCCCCCCAAGGCATCGAAAATCTTGATCAACTGTTCGCGCGCAGCCCCGTCATTCCAATCTTTTTTCCGGGCGATAATCTCCAATAAGGCATCAATCGCTTCTTCGTTTTTGCGCGCCGCATACAATGCGAGGGCTAAATCAAAGCGTGCTTGATGGTCTTTGGGATCGGCATTGACCTTTGCCTGTAATTCGGCGATATCGCCGGCGTCTTCAATATTTTCTTCAAGCTCGATTGTCGAAATAGCCGCCGCAATGGTGGATTTCATTTTCCAAGCTTCGGGCAGTGCATCGGCGGTCTTGCGCGCGCCCTCAAGGTCGCCGCTCGCTGCCATGGCGCGCAAGATACCGGCAACGGCGCGCTCGCTCTCCGGGCTTTGAGCTTGTGCTTCTTGATACAAGGCCAAGGCAAGCTCAGTGTCGTTCTCAGCAAGCGCTTTGTCGCCTTCATCCAAGGCCGCTTCCAGGCCGCCTTTGGCGCCACCGGTCAGTTTTTCGACAAATGCACGTAGTTGGCTCTCGGGCACGGCACCTGTAAAGCCATCGACCGGTTGGCCATCTTTAAAAGCGTAGACCGCCGGAATCGACTGAACACGCATCTGCGCTGCCAATTCCTGGTTCTCATCCACATTGATTTTGACCATGCGCACGGTGCCGCCGGCTTCGCGGACGATTTTTTCCAGCTGCGGGCCCATTTGTTTGCAGGGACCGCACCAAGGGGCCCAGAAATCGACGATGATCGGCACATGTGCTGACGCTTCAATGACGTCTTGCATGAAGCGGTTTGTATCGGTCTCGGTGATTACATCGCCGCCGACAGGCTTGGCATTGATGCCATCAGGTGCGTGCGGGTCCATGACGATTTCTGCTGTAGGTTCGGGTGGCCGCGCTGGGGCTGTCAGTGCGCCGGTGCCTTGCGAAGGATTGCCTTGCGTCGGATTCATGCTGCCGTCCGGATTGAGCTTAAACTCCATCTGATCTCTCCCGCCCCTTTGGGCGCCTTCGTGAATACAGTGATTTATTCTTTTATAAATGGACGACGGAATGCTGTCCGGCAACCCCCAGCACGGGCGTATTAATATGTTGCGGCAGATAAAATTTGATCTGCAGACGTATAAAAAGCCCCCGCCGGGGCTGAAATATTGAACATGTAGGGCGCACATATGACGCTAAGCGGTAGCTTTGTATTAAGTCGCCAAGAAAAAACGTGAATTCGACCTTGAAAACAAGTTGGTGATGCGTATTATCCGACCGCTCCGGCCCTGCCGGAGGTTTACCTCAGGTGCGGGCGTAGCTCAGGGGTAGAGCGCAACCTTGCCAAGGTTGAAGTCGTGAGTTCGAATCTCATC
>CAXBEV010000009.1:0-142356 GCA_963974935.1 uncultured Rhodospirillales bacterium
TGGTATTTTGACAACGTTAATTGGTACGAAATGTCCCTTTTTAGCCACTATTTGGACAAAACCAACTGAATCTCACAAGACTCAACTTGGCATGTCCTTTACCAGCTTAGTTTGGCCAAATACCAGTTGAGCTGCCCTTAATTTCTTATAAAAATTCTTTAAAATCAATCTATTAGACTCCTTTTCATGCAAATACGTCAAATGGCGGAAATTGCACTCTTCTTCACAAATACTTTGAGAAGAAGAGTCGGCTCTCATGCCCTTCCGAACCGTCGAGTTCGAACCGCAGCACAAACTGAAGAGTAAAAGCGTCTGCAAATCTAGGGGCTTCTATTCAATATTCAATATTCAATATTCAATTTCCAAACCTCCAGTGCTTACTTTAGATTAAATTGGGGGACGATATCGAAGCCTCTGCTGAAATTACAAGAATCTGAGGCACTAAAATGGGGTTATTTGACTACGATGGTCCAGTTGCGGACCATAAAGATTTGCAGGAAA
Organism: uncultured Rhodospirillales bacterium; assembly: GCA_963974935.1. Taxonomy (GTDB): domain Bacteria; phylum Pseudomonadota; class Alphaproteobacteria; order Rhodospirillales; family Casp-alpha2; genus UBA4479. Next base: position 502 of record CAXBEV010000009.1, read on the forward strand.
TTACTCTGCTTAGCGAGCTATCCGATGAGGATTGGTCTCGGGTACTGAAAATAGTTGAAACACGTCATTTTAAAGCCGGCGAGGACCTCATACGAGTCGGCGATAAGGACGATTCGTTTTATATTTTAACCAGTGGTTCCGTTGATGTCGTCGTCGAAAATGATGGACGAGAAACGGTGATGGCCGGCATTCCCGAAGGCTCCGTATTCGGCGAAATTGCGTTTTTTGACGGCGCCCCCAGAAGCGCGACAATTCGTGCCTGTAGTCGCGGCACCGCAGTCCGCGTCACGCGGGAGACCTTTGAGAGCCTCGCCGCTTGGGAGCCGCAGATTGCGCGTACCCTGCTCTTTGACTTGGGTCGGGTCCTTGCCATGCGACTCCGTTGGACGACAGACCGAGCAAATAAATAAAACAATCACCCTATCAAATCGTCCTGCGCGGAGTCCCTAAGCCATGAGCGATATCGCTGACAAACCGTTTCCCAGTTATCTCGAAATGCCGTCGCGCCTGCCGGCCTGGTTTTGGTGGGCGTTCCGGCTTGCGACGATTGCCGTCATGGTTTTCGTCATTTGGAAAGTTTGGGCCGAACCCAACTTAGGCTTCGCCATTTTCTGGAAGTTATTGATTCCGTCGTTGCCGTTGCTATTTGCCGTTGCCCCAGGGGTCTGGCGCCAAATATGCCCGATGGCGTTTATGAACCAGCTGCCGAGGACATTTGGCTTCTCACGCGAGTTGACGTTGCCGGTACGGGTTAAAAATTTAGCGTATTTCATCTCCGTGCTGGCCTTCTTCTTTCTCGTCAGCCTACGCCACATATATTTTAATCACGAACCGCTTGCCTGGATGGTGCTGATTTTTACCGCTTTGGGTTTGGCTTTTGTGGGCGGATTCTTTTTTAAGGGACGCAGCGGCTGGTGTGGCACTTTCTGCCCGCTGGCACCGATCCAAAAGGCCTACGGGCATGCACCGATCATTACCGTAAAGAACGGCTACTGCCCGTCTTGCGTCGGCTGTCAGAAGAACTGCTACGACTTCAATCCGCGCGCGGCGTTCTTGAGTGACTTGTCAGACAAGGACCTTTGGTACGCTGGGCACAAAAAATTCTTTGTTGCCGGGTTGCCCGGCTTTGCGATTGGTTTTTTTACCGCGACCGATCCCGCTGTGACCGGTCTGCTCGCTTATTTTTTGCATATGGCAACGTGGATTGTAACAACGCTCGGCATTTACATGGCCGCGCGGATTTTCATTAGGGTTTCTGATCACCGTATCGCCGCCATTTCCGCGCTTTCAGCGTTAAACATTTTCTATTGGTTTGCGGCCCAAGGGATTGTCGATACAGCATTCCAATTGGCGGGCAATACAGCGCCAACAGGGGCGGCGTATGTGTTGCAGGCAGTCGTCATGCTTGTGAGCATCAAGATCATCGCAAATGGCCTCAAGGCAGAAAAGGACTTCCGCGCCCTTACCGATGGCGCAAGCCAGCCCATGGTCAGCGTCAAGGTCGATGCCGTGCGCGCCGGCGGCGCCAATACGGTAGACGACCTTGTCACCGATAAGGCGTCAGGAAGAAGCTTCGCTGCCAATCCTGATCGTAGCCTGTTGGATGGGATCGAGTCTGCTGGACTGGCGCAGGACTTCGGTTGTCGCATGGGCATGTGTGGTGCCGATCCCATCGCAATCGTCGATGGGATGGAGAACCTGAGCCCGCCTAGCGACGACGAACTTGCGACGCTACGTCGCCTCGGCTTGGAAGGACGTGCGCGCATGGCATGCGTCTGCAAAGCCACCGGCGGTGGCGTTACCATCGATCTAAATATGGATCCCAATGACCTACCTGAACCACCTCCACCCGCAAACCAAGTTGACCTCGCTGAAGAAACCGGCGTGCAGAAAGTCGTTATCATCGGTAATGGTACGTCAGGCATGGCGGTCGCTGATGAAATCCGGCGATTAAGCCCGACGTGCAAGATTGATGTCATCGCCCGCGAAAATCACCCTTTCTATAATCGTATGGCCATCGGGCGGTTGCTCTATGGCCGGACCGGACTAGATGACCTCAATCTGCTCGCGCCCGACTGGTACACGAAGAAAAACATTACTGTATGGCTGAACACTCAAGCGACGGATGTCGATCGGCTGCAGAAATTCGTCACACTTGGTACGGGTGAATCGCTCCCATATGACAAGTTAATCATGGCTCAGGGGGCTTCCGCTGCAGTGCCGCCGGCGGACGGCATCGAGATGGCAGGCTGCTTCGTATTGCGAGAAGCCGAAGACGCGCAGGCGATACGCGCATGGCGGCAGGAAAAGAACTGTACACGCGCCGTAGTTCAAGGCGGTGGCGTGTTGGGCGTAGAGGCGGCGGATGCACTTCGGCGCCTCAACCTCGACACTACCATCATTCAACGATCCGAACGACTGATGAACCGGGAATTGGATAGCCGCGGCAGCGAACTCCTTGAGCATTTTCTCAAGACGCTGGGGATTCATGTCATGACCGGCGCCTCGGTTGCGGCGATCAAGGGCACGGATCGCGTCGAAGGCGTCGAACTAACCAACGGCGATGTCATTCCAACCGATCTGTTTGTGACCTGCGCAGGCATCAAGGCCAATACCGAGTTGCCAAAAAAGATTGGACTGAAAGTGAATCGCGGCATCGTCGTGGATGCGCAAATGTGCACCTCGGACCCTGATATTTTCGCCATCGGCGACGTTGCTGAATTGCCGGGCACGGTGGGTGGACTATGGGCCGTCGGCACCGCGCAAGCAGCGGTCGCCGCACAGGCAGTGTTCGGTCAAAAGGCCACGTACACACCGCCGAATACAATGGTTAGCCTCAAAATGGATGGCATCGACGTGAAAGGCTTCGGCGACTTAGATCCAGCCGATGATGGCCTTGACCTATCCGAGCCGTCGGATAGCGGGAACCAGCATCGGCGTCTCATTATAAAAGGTGGCAAGCTCAAGGGCGCCGTGTTCGTCGGTCCGCCCGGAATTGGCAAAGACCTAGCGCACGTGATCCAAACCCAGGCCGATTTAACGCCCATCATAGAACGGCTTCGGGAAGGCGATTGGAAAGCACTGGGCGAAGCCTAGGCCCGTTACTCGCTGGATGATAATATTTCCGCTTTTGGCGGCGGCTATTAAAAAACTATTTTTTGGCCACGACGGCGCAATTATGATTCTAAAAACAGCCCTTCTGGGTAGCAATGACCGGTTGAGGTCACAATCATACCGAAAGAAAAATCGTATCGGCGGATGAAGAAATCAAGAATTCGATTTTCGCTTCTTGATTCCAAAAAGTGAATTTCGTTTGACGTATACGACTAAGATCGGCAACAGCATTGCTGCCGCAAAGATGGAAAGACCGATGATCAGGCCAATTCCGTCATCGGCGCGCATTTCGGCGCCAAAATGCGCAAGCAGAAAGCTTGCCGGGATCATACCTGCCAATGTCGAAACAGCGAACCGCATCGTTGTCAGGCAGGTCAGGCCAGCCGCGTAGCTGACGGCGTCGAAGGAGAGAAAAGGCAGTAACCGAGTAATAAAAACGACCACCGTCAGTCCGTTCTGCGTATTGATTTTCGTCTCCGGAATTCGCTCACCGACAAGTCTACGAACGAAGTCCCGCCCACAAACTCGAGCTACGGCGAAGGCCGCTATCGCACCGACTTCGGCACCAATCAAAACATAGATTGTACCCCATGTATGGCCGTAGGCCGCGCCTGCCGCGAGAGCGATCGGCGCGCTTGGTAAAGGGCTAAAGACGATTGCCGCAGCCATGATCGCCATGACAAGTAATGGTCCATAGAAACCCGCTTCGTCGACGAGTTCTCTTATCCGTTGCGGTTCGTAAAAGTCCGCTATTGTGCCGCTCGATGCTGCCATCCACCAGCCGACACCAAGCACACCAAGCAAGAACACGATGAGCAGGATACGAATATGTTTCATAGAACCTCGCTATAGGTTCTATGAAACATCACCGGCATATCGGCCCAGATACTGACGAGCAAAAATATTCTCCCTGACCTTTGGCTTGAAAATTGACCATTTTATATTCTCCGTCAGACGTTGTTCAAAGGCCAGTTGAAATAACCATTTGAGCATTTGAAGCATAGAGAATGATCTTGGTGTAGACCCTGCCGCCTCGCTTGAGAAGGCCAAATACCGGGGTTTTTTCGGCTGCACCACAACCGCGCTTGCTCTTCCGCTTATCGCCGAAATAACTCTTGTCCCCTTCGATCTCGCCACCGAACATGGCGTCGCTTTCAACTTCCAGCTCCAAAGTAATGATCTCGCGAAGTCGTAGAAAAAAGAAGGTGGCCGTTTTGGGTTCATGCCACAGAGACGAGCTGCCGTAAGAGCGGTCGATCCAGAAACAAAATGCTCGATCAGGCGGTCTTGTTTGTAATCGCTAAGTCGACTCTTCCGCATAGGTCCATGACAACCTCAAAATTGAGTTATCTGGGCCAGCCCCTTTATTTATTTGAAGCAAAGGCGAATGTGTTGATTTGAATCAATTCGCATTCTGAATTTTTCACTATTATTCAAGCCATCATGTTATTCTGCGGCAAGCAATGTCGCGTGAATCGTGACTTCGCCTCATCGAACCGAAGGATAAAGAAAAATGAGACGCATTCTAGCAGCTTTATTCACTTCAAGCAGTATCGCGTTTTTCTCAAGCACAGCCATAGCTGACGGAGGTTATGGAGGTATTTATGGAAGCCATGAAATGATGTGGGGCAACTGGGTTATGGGTCCCATCATGATGGTGGTGATGGTCATCATTGTTGTTGTCGCCATCGTGCTCGTCCTAAAAGCCTTTGGGCTTGGCGGCCATGCGAATGCCAAACTGGAATCCCAAAGCGGTGCGCTAGACATCCTCAATGAGCGCTTTGCCAAGGGGGAAATCGATAAGGCCGAGTACGAGGAACGCAAAACGGTGCTAGGCGCCTAACATTGCAGGTTGTCAGAACAATCCGTTTGCTTGCTGTACAGCACGCACGTACTCGACAATATATTGAAGTTGAGAATCGTTGACCTCAGGAATGGATTTCATATTGCCAAACTGCCAGTGATGCGCGCGCGCACCTTGTTTCGGTGCGAGGAAAAATGCCCCGTCGCTGTGGTGGCCTGGATGATAGATACGGCTAATGAACGTCGGTCCCTTGTCGGTGCCGCGTGCTGTCTTGCCGTGGCATGATGCACAATAGGCATCGTAGTTCATCTTGCCGAGATTAAGTTCTGGCGACATTTTTGGCTCGACTGGGTCTTGGAACTTCCAGTGCTCGCCTGCGAACACGGTCGACCCTGTTCCGACGAAGGCGATAACCGCGATCAAAATCGCAAAGCGGCTCAAAGGCATCGTCATTTTGCTTCCTCCAAATTAGTTTCGAAATTTTTGCTGCGCGTCCTACTCGAGAACCTCCGAGACCCCGGACACCTGTCTACTCCGGGAACACGAAAACTCCCGGTTAATCGAGGTCGAAACGACCTCGTCCGCTGTTTTTTCTGTTTCATCTGAATATTCGTTTAGCCAAAGTACCCCTAGGTAGACAAGTTCGATATTCGTAATATTCTCCGGGATACACGCATCATAGCTGTGCACCGAAGTTTTAGGTAGCTTATGCCTCAGTGCCAGAATGAACCGCTCGCATTCGTGAAGGCGCCAAACAGTATTGGAGAACGACTCAACGATGTCCTCCTCGTCGAGCCCAGCTTCACAAAGATACAGATACTCGGTTCCATCCAGACGATTTAGAGCGATCGGCAGATGATAGGATGCGAATACATTTCCAGTCCAAATCATCATCAAGGTCACGGATATCAAAAAGATGCGCATTTTTGATCCTTACATTTCGGTGTCGCTCTTAAAATCAGCAACACCGTTATGTCTGAAAGACCCTAAAGCTGACAGTTGGCGGAAGGTCAACATACCATTGCGATAAAACAACCGCTGCTTTGAGAAATGCTGAATTCCTTGTATAATGCCAGCTCACACCCTTAAGGGGTGATATGATGAATAGGTATGTCGTTACACAAAGAATCGTCTTTGTCATTTTGACGGCCTTGTTTTTGGCCGCCCCGCCCGCTTATGCCATATCACACAATGGCAATTTGAAAAGTTCACTGAGTTCACCCCTCGAAGAACTGCGATTATCTCTCTTAAGTATTTCGCGTGACGTTAAAGTCTCCAGTTCCATGGCCATTAATGCGGATTCGACCTATCGCATGATCGTGCCGAATAAGTGTAAAACTGCGGGTGAATCCGAATTACTCGAACTCACGAAGATATCTTCGATTGAGGAGTCTTTCGTGTTCATTCCGAAGCTCTGCATTTGGGTGGAGAGCGGCATGGACGAAAGTCCCATTTCCGTACGCCCGGACACAGGACTCATTGAGCATCTGAAATTACTGTTCAATGACATCATCATCTATCACATGCACGTTGGATGGCCTGCCGCAGTAGAGGCATACTTCCCGGCTTACTCGGATCTCGTCAGTCTCGTCATCTTGAATGCACACGACTTTTACGCAGGCAAAAGCCAAATTCGTCACCGCGCCGTCACCACGCGAGGCATTATAGAGTATGCCTTCCTTGGAACTCCAAAGACCGAAATGATTTGGAAAAAGATGACCCGCTTAGAGATGCAAGTTTATGCAGCGCAGAATTTTGCCTACGAATTCAGTCGTAGCAAACATGTTATCGCTTACTATGCACAGCTTAAGAGCTGCCAGCTTATAACGACCGATAAGCCTCAGAATATCGAGAAATGTTTTCCACTTCGCTTCAGTGGCTTTCTTTTGACGTTCGATTATCCGAACAGGTCTATAGTATCCGCTTCGCAAAAATAACATCGTTGTGCGGCGCTACATCACGAGGCTCATTCAGTGGGGTTGTGCATGGAGGTACGATAATGATCCGTGAACCCGAGATATCCCTGACGTAAACAGAAATCTTCTCAAAGGTATTAAACTTATATCTAATCACAGGACCTTGGCATGTCGAGCCAAGAGGCGTGTTGCCCGGCGAATGCATAAGCACAGCCGGGCAACCACATCAAAACATCAGGCGTAAGCCAGCGACGAAGAACAAGCCGTCGCCTTCCTCTCCTTCCTCTTCTCTTATATCCAGTGTATCACCGAAAACGCGCTCGTAATGAACACCTATGTAGGGTGCAACGGCGCGGTCGACCAGGTCGTAACTAAGACGTGCGCCAATTTCCATTGTTGGACCCCATGCAGCGACCCCGGCCCGATTGTCATCCCTAAGCGGCACGTCAAGCTCAATGCTTGGAGTCAGGATCAAATAGTTCGTTATCAGGGCCTCATATTCCGCTTCAAATCGGGCAGACGGCTTGTCAGAGACGAACAAGTCGGCATCAACTTCGAACCACAGTGGTGCCAAACCATGAATGCCGAGAACACCGTGAACGCGATCTCGTCCATCCGGCGTATCAAAACGAACGCCTGCGACAGCATCAAAGAATGTGGAGATTGGCTTTTGCAGACGCAATTGTGTCTCCATCGTCTCCAACGTATCGCTTCTGGTCTCGAATTCCCCTCGGTTTCTAATGACGAACTTTAACTCGTCCGTGCCGATCAGGGCATCACCATCCCACGCCAGAACGTCCGACTGGGCGTCACCGGTGAAGCGGTTTTCAAGTTGCTCAATTCGAACACCCCAGATTAACGGCTCAGCGTTCACAGAAGGCGAGGTCAGAAACGTCGCTAAAAACAGGCCTAAAAAGGCGGATACACGCTTCATGATTTGCCTCCTTCGTGATTCATCAAAGAAGCCGCTTTCGGCCCGCCTTCGACGACAATTTTGCGGAACATGCCAGCATCGGCGTGATAGGAAAGATGGCAATGAAACGCCCATTGCCCTGGCGCATCCACTTCAGTTTCTGAATATACCGTTGTGCCGGGCGCAACATTTATTACGTGTTTTATCGGGTCCCATTTGCCATTGCCGTTATCGAGAATCGACCACATCCCATGCAGATGCATCGGATGGGACATCATCGTTTCGTTCACAAACTTGAAACGTACACGCTCGCCGTACTGCAATACGATTGGGTCGGCATCATCGTATTTTACGCCATTAATGGACCAGATATACCGCTCCATGTTGCCGGTTAATCGCAATTCAATTTCGCGCGTGGCCTCACGATCCTCATACAGCGGCTTCTGCGCTTTGAGATCACTGTAAGATAGGAATTTACCACCATTTGCCGCAGACGGGGTCAGCCCACTTCCAGGCGCATAGAAGGGATCATCCTTCGCCGCAGTTCCAGACATGTTGCTGTGGTCCATGCCGGCCATGCTGCCGTTGCCGGTGCCGGTGCTGGCCATCTTACTGTGGTCCATGCCGGCCATGCTGCCGTTGCCCATGCCGGTCATCTTACTGTGGTCCATGCCGGCCATGCTGTCGTTGCCCATGCCGGTCATCTTACCGTGATCCATGCCGGCCATGCTGCCGTTGTCCATGCCGGCCATATCAGCCATAGTCAGCTTGGGGGCCTCACGCATTTCTGGGATATCGGCGACCATGCCCTCGCGTGGCGCTAAAGTGCCACGTACGCTTGCGGTACGCCCCATAGATTCAGCGAAAATGGCGTATGCCTGATCTTCGGCAGGTTGAACAATAACGTCATATGTTTCCGCTACGGCAATACGCAATTCATCAACACTAACAGGTTGCACATTATTACCATCAGCCTCAACCACAGTCATTTTGAGACCCGGAATACGGATATCGAAGTACGTTATTGCGGACGAGTTGATGAACCGCAATCTTATGCGTTCATTCGAGTTAAAAACACCGGTCCAGTTTTGCAATGAGGACTTGCCGTTGATGAGGGGAGTGAAGCCCTGCACGTCCTCAATATCACTTGGCAACATACGCATCTCGCCCCACATCAGCCGATCATCGAGCGCCGCACCGAGCCCCTTCTCTCCGGCATCGGAGAAGAAATCCGATATCGTTCGCTGTTTACGATTATAATAATCAGCTGACAATTTGAGATTGCGCATGACCCGACTGCCTGAATGCGGATGCGCATCCGTCAATTGAACGACATACTCGCGGTCGAACTTAAACGGTTCTCGTTTCTTCGGCTCGATAACAATGGCGCCGTAAGCACCGTCAGGTTCCTGAAACCCGGAATGACTATGAAACCAGTAGGTGCCGCTCTGAACGATCGGGAATTGATATGTAAACGTTTCGCCAGGCTCTATCCCCTCATAGCTGATGCCCGGAACGCCGTCCTGTTGGTATGGCAGGATAAGACCATGCCAATGGATCGACGTTGATTCGTCCAAATTATTTTTAACATTGATGGTTACATCTTCTCCTTCCTTAAACCGGAGAACCGGACCTGGTGTCTTATTGTTGTATCCGATTCCGACGCGTGTGAATTCGCCGGTATTGATCTCTACCCGATCGACGGAGAGAGAGTATTCGCCAGCGCTGACATGTGATGGGCTCGTAGCAGCCAGACCCAATCCAATAGCGGCAGCACAAAGTAAACTAAAGCGCGACATCGCGTGCTCCTTTGCAGGGATGCTGACGAGGAGTGGGCCAACCAATCACTTGGACGGCACCAAACTCGCTCGTTAGCACCGCTAATTAATGTGAAAGATTGATTTTGCCGACCATCCCGGAATCGTAATGACCAGGGACGTTGCAGGCGAATTCGAGCTTGGTATTCTCTGGGAACGTCCAGACAATTTCGCCGCTTTTACCCGGCTCCAATAATACGCTATTCGGATCGTTGTGCACTCCATGCCCCATAGATGCCTGCATTTTCTTGGCTGCGTCCCAATCGATCTTATCTGCCTGAATGACGCCTTGTTCCATCATCATCATCATTTCCGGTCCATGCGCCTTATGCATCTCGCCCGTCGCGATGTTGAATTCATGCACGAATTCGCCGTCATTCTTCACGATAAAGCGTACGGTCTCGCCTTCCTTCACCGAGATATTTTCTGGTTCGAAGTAATTATCATGCATTTTAACTTCGATCGTGCGCGTGGCGGCAGATGCCTTGCCCGGCGTACCTATGTTTGTTTTGGGACCATGACCTACGCCGGCCAGAGCCGTGGTCGCGGTGAAGCCGATGATGGCACCAAGTGCAATGGAGAAAATCGCTTTGGCGATGATATTTCGTTTCATGTGTGTAGTCCTTCGAATCTGAGTTTAATTATTCCATCGTGCGCAAACCGAGAATCGGCGCGCACCTGTAGCAATGTTAATCGGAATTGAGACTCAGAATCGAGGAGGGGGTGTTTCCGATTCCGGCATAAGCAAGAGCCGGAAATCATGAGAAAACTCAAACGTCACGCTCTCTGACGACAGGGAAACGATTTCGTTCATTTGATGATCACGGAGCGCCGAAGCCGCGCAATGTGTGACAGCGGTCAAACAACAATCGTCCGCAGAGTCTTCGCCGTGATCGGATGGGCACGTGTTCCCGTTCTTGCCATACTCATCCAAGCTGTAGGCATGGCTGGCATTGCCGCCCTGCCCCATTGCCTTTTGAGCCATCAAAGGGGTGGCGACCAGAAATAAAGCGACGAGTGTGACGAGAATGCGTTTCATTTGAAATTGAATATGGGTGCGAGCCACTGGCAGGTCAAGCCGGGAATGCATGTTGAATAAACTGGGACAACCTTAAGCTACTATCACAACTGGAAAATACCATAAATTCCCTGACCTTATCAATTGTGGACATGTTGAAGCGTTTTCATAAAAGAGGATTTTTCATTCGCAAAGGCTGAGCCATGGCGAGGCCGGCTCAAGTCAGCTTACTTTGACAGCGCCATACTTATTTTACTGGATCACTAATGGAGAATTCTCACCTCACGAGCTGCACAGAGGTAAGTCGTAAAATGGAACAGCCGACGCTTTAAAAAGCGCCGGCTCTCCACGCAGTCTAATTAACGTTAGGACTTAAAGATGGTCGTACCGATGCGCATGATCAAAGACCGTCGGCTCGGTTTCTGCCGTGACGTTGTTGATCGACCAGCTCGGACCGCCCTTTCCCTTTGCACCAGGATTTGCGGATGCATCGGCCCCCAGACGAGAAGGATCCGTCTCTGTGACGACACGCGATGCCTCACTCGGTAAAAAGTTGGGCGCAGAACTTTTCATATGCCCCGTCTTTTCAACACCCATATGGGCTGGATTGGTCTTGAGGTCCATGCGGGTAACGCTGTCTGCTGTGGCCGTCGAAACGACGCTCCCCAGAAACAACGCAGAAATGATCGAGAGCGAAAGAAGAGGTTTAGTGATTTTCATTGTCTTAACTCCATAGATTGCAAAGATTTCGATAATTTGAAGAAATCTTCACCCTCGCGGAGGCGGCGTATCCATATCTGCAATACGTTGCTTATAAATATTGTCATCTGAAGCGCGCTGGGAGGCCGACAACGCAGACCTGTCGAACGCCGCATGCTCAATGATTAATGGCGGGAATACATTGCAACTCGTTAACAGTGAAAAGCAGCAGTTGCCGTGGCTATCCATAGTGCCGCAGCCGTCATTTGCCATTTCTAACGAGACTTGCGTGCTTTCCGACTGCAAGGACACGCTGTCCTCAGCTGCGAAGACTGTGGTAGCCACAGTCATCAGGAGCACAAAAACACATATACCAGTTACAAAGTTAAATCTCATGATTCACTTATAAAGCTTCCAGCAGCAGAAAGGCAACTGTGATAATAATTAATTATTAGAAAGGTTTAGCCTAGTAATATGGATAACAGTTATCCAACTGCATTCAGCGTTGTTCGATAAACTGTCATGGCGACGACGACGTGGATGATGGACTTTTGGACAACATTCAACAACGCGGCAACTCGACGAAGACGTCCCCTAACGGTCGAAAGGCCTTTGGCTATCTATCTATAAATAAACATTTTTTATTTTATCTATCGCAACAGTATTTGTTTGGTTTTAAACGTGTCGCATTCTTGATTATAATTTTTCTCAGGTTTAACTGTTACAAATTGGCAGGTTAGCCCAATTTTTCGCAATTCTAAATGTTCTGACCAATTGGTCCTCCCCCACTCAATTGGTCCACTGCCTATGCTCATAAACGGCAGATCAATTCAGTGAGGGAGGATCAATTCATTTTGATCTCTTTCATGTATGGCGGTCGATCCCGAGAGATCAGGTAACATCACCTTCGGCCGGCTTACGTTTCCGGCCGCTGATCATGGCGCTAACGAGGTTTTCACCATGCCGAATGCTTGCCAATATTACGCCCGCGATATGCAAACCAACAATGAACAGCATCAGGTTAGCCAGAACTTCATGGACTTCCTCAACCCATTCCGCGCCCCAAAACATATCAAGGGTCGTCATCCATCCCGTACCGCCCGTGGCGATGAGGGCCAGGATTAAAACGATGACCATCGCACCGCCCGCCGGGTTATGCCCGAGATAACGGTGCTCCCGACCTGATACCATTTGCCGGAGATATGCACCAATGCCGCCGAGGCTCGGTACAAATTGTGAAAACCGTGCATAATGCGGTCCAACCACCCCCCAAACAAGTCGGACCGCAATCAGGCCCAAGATCACGTAACCCGCATTTTCATGCAGTGTTTCGAACTCGTCGCCTGTTAACCAAGCGACGATGAACGCTGCCACCAGGGACCAGTGGAAAATACGCACCACTGGATCCCAGACCTTAACGGATGACTCTTTCTGCTCAATCATCAGATTTTTTCCGCAGCATTTTCAGCGACTTTGGATCAAAATAGGCTTCAATGCGGTTGCCGTCCTTGTCGATGGCATACACTTCGTAGCATCCGTCGTCAGTCTTGATGCGTTTAACCTGCCAGCCTTCGGCCTCAAGTTTTTGCTGGAGGTTTTCCCGTGGCTGCCATTCCGCCATCGGTGCATTGCAACGGTTGCCGTAATCTTGATCTGCTTGAGCCGACACCGCGCTCAGCGCGAAGACTACTGAAGCGATTGATGCTATGATGATGTTTTTCATTGATCGTCTCCTGTTATGTAAAATTGATACGGAGACTGTCGCGTTGCTACCTTGCGCCCCGCTGAAGCAAACGCAGTTTTTGCTTCAGCTTCCGGTAAGGTAGGCTGCCTACCCATTGACGCTTTGAAACCCCGTGTCGGAGCAAGTATGCGCATTCTGCTGGTCGAAGATGATTTTACGCTCGGCGATGCTATCCGTGAGCAAGTTACGTCGAACGGTCATGCTGTCGATTGGATGACGTTGCTCGCCGATGCTGAAGTCAGTGCGCGCGCGGTGTCGTACGACCTTATCCTTCTCGACCTTATGTTGCCGGACGGGCGCGGTCTTGATTTTTTGCGCGACCGTCGTGCAGCGGGCGATACAACCTCGGTGATTATTCTGACGGCACGCGATCAAATCTCGGAGCGGATTGAAGGCCTGAATGCGGGTGCGGATGATTATTTGGTAAAACCGTTTGATCTCGCAGAACTGACAGCGCGGATCGCAGCCGTCGCGCGGCGCTATGCGGGAAACCCGAACCCTTTGGTGAAATTAGGTGCCCTCGACATTGACCTCGCTGCACGGACCGTGCGCCGTGACGATAAGAAGGTTGATCTGACCGCACGGGAATGGCGTTTGTTTGAAGCTCTGCTTCAGCATCCCGGCACCGTCCTATCAAAGGCACAATTGGAAGAGCACTTGTACAACTTCGATGCCGCATTTGAGAGCAACACGATTGAGGTTCATATCAGCCGCCTGCGAAAAAAACTTGGGCGCGATGTTATTGAAACAGTGCGCGGCATTGGCTACCGGCTGCAACGAACATGACGACATCGTATAGCCTTCGTACACGCCTGAGTTACGGGTTGGCCTTAGGCGTTGCCTTCATGTGGCTGGCCGGTGTTTTGGTATGTGGGTTGGTGGTGCGCCATGAATTGGATGAAGCGTTCGACAGCGCTCTGCAGGAAACGGCGCAACGGCTACTACCGCTCGCCGTCATCGATATCCTAGATCATGACGGTCCGTTATCAGAGCGTCGGGTCGCGCCCCTTAGACCCCATGACGAATTTTTGACCTACGTCGTCCGCGATCAATTTGGCAATGTGATCTTACGTTCCCACGATGCAGACAAAGATGACTTTCCGATCAAACCGAAACTCGGGTTCAGCAATACAGCGACGCATCGGATATATGGTGAGGCTGCCGTCAGTGAGAGCATTTTCATTGAGGTCGCAGAGCCGCTGACGCATCGGCGCGAAGCAGCGATGGAGTCGACCGTTGCCCTGGTCGTGCCATTGGTGCTGTTTCTGCCTTTCAGCGTGTTGGGTGTATGGTGGCTGGTGCGACGCAGTATGCAGTCGATCATCGGGCTAAATGCGCAAATCGAAGCCCGCAGTGCGGGTGACTTGTCGCCGGTGAGTTCAACGAATCTTCCAGAAGAGGTCGAGCCCATCACCGACGCCGTGAACAGTCTTATGCAGCGCCTGCATCGAAGCCTCGAGGCGGAACGCAGTTTCACCGCAAACAGCGCGCATGAACTCAGGACTCCAATCGCCGGTGCCCTGGCGCAAACGCAGCGACTGATTTCATCTCTCTCAGATGACGATCTGCGCGCAAGAGCGCACGGCATCGAAGCGTCAATCCTACGCCTCGCCCGTATTTCCGAAAAGTTGATGCAACTCGCACGTGCCGAGGGCGGCGGCATCATGGCCGAGACTGCCATTGACCTTGGCCCCGTTTTGGACGCCGTCGTCGATGAGTTCAAAAGTCATTCGGAAAGCGGCATACGCCTCAGATATACATCGCCTGCAGCAGGTGCATTGATCGCACAAATTGATGCTGAGGCGTTCGCAATCTTGATGCGGAACTTAATTGAAAACGCCCTAAAGCATAGCCCTTCGGGCTCTTCCGTCGACATCGTCCCCGTGGCTGGGCACGTGCGGGTGATCAATGACGGGCCGGCGCTCGCGCCCGAAATATTGACCGGCATGATCAAACGCTTCGCACGCGGCCCCTCGAACGCAGACGGCAGCGGTCTCGGTCTCGCCATCGCGACGGCGATTGCCGACAACGGCAACATTGGGCTCAGTTTCAAATCACCCGCAATGGGGCGGCAAGACGGATTTGAATCCATTATCGATTTACGATGAACGTGACTGAGACCTAATGCGTGATTTCATGGCGAGTCCTGCTGACACGGCGCCATAAAATCACGCATTAGGTCTCAGTCTCGATTCCTGAAGATACCCCGCATTCTCAAGCAGCGGATATGCACAAGAAACAAAAAGTGAGTTGATGCGTTTCAGATCGCGCAAGATATCCATGTGGTACGAGGTCGTGGCGATTGCTTCCGGCGCACCCTCGGCCAATCTCGCGAAATGGTTTTCGATGCTTTGGTTTTCGATTTCACGAAACTTCTCTTTTCGGAGCAGAAGGTTCTGCGCATCGGCCACTCGTTTCTCCATGAACACCCTGGAGGCGAGATGAATGGTCTCTCCCACATGCTTGTTTGCGTCCATTAATTCTTGGAACCCAGCTTCGGAGAACTGTTCCCCACCACGTATTTTCTTCTTAATCGTTGGCAGCAGGCTCCGCACAACCACGTCGCCCGCGTGCTCCAAATTAATCGCGAACGAAAGCACTTCAAATGTCCGCCTAGTCTCATCGTTTTGCAGTTCAAGCTGCGTAAAATCGATGAGATAGAATTTGATCTCTTGATAAAGACGGTCGACTTTATCGTCCAATGCGGTTGTTTCCGCGCACAATTCCAGATCATTAGATTTTAGGGCATCTATCGACTGCGATAGCATTTGCTCGACGACGCC
Organism: uncultured Rhodospirillales bacterium; assembly: GCA_963974935.1. Lineage (GTDB taxonomy): Bacteria > Pseudomonadota > Alphaproteobacteria > Rhodospirillales > Casp-alpha2 > UBA4479. The sequence continues at coordinate 16,310 of CAXBEV010000009.1, forward strand.
GACCATTCGGATCGTTTCCCGGGCGGCAGCGGAAAGCGCCAAATCGGGGATCTCTTTCGCCGCCGGATCAAGATACCGTGGCGAATTTGGATCCGTAGACCCTGAGGGCTCCGGGACCAATATCTTCAAGAGCCCCGCGACAGGTGCTGTTAGCCATAAGAAAAACACCGCCAACAACACATTAAAACCGACATGTAGAAAAATCAGCTGTTGGCCTGGACTAAGGTCGATAGCCGTTAAATATCCAGCCCAATACCCCAACGTCATTGCCGCAGCAATCGAGGAAACAAGTCTGATCAGGAAATTGCCGACAAGAATACGGCGTGCCCGTGTCTGCTCGGATAAACCGAGAACCAAAGCCGGTAACCCTGCGCCCGCATTGATTCCGAGCACAAGATAAAATGCGAGTTGATCATGTCCAAGCACGCCGGAACTCGCGAGCACAACAAGTAACAATAGGATTGCCAGGCTGGAATGTGCGAGCCATGTCAATCCGGCCGCAAAGAGAAATGCAATGACCGGTTCGCTGGCAAGCGCGGCCAAAACGGAGTGCACGAGATCACTTTCTTGAACGACTGCCGCCGCTGATGCGAGTGCATTTAGCGAGAGAAAAATACATCCCAGTCCCATAAGGACTCGGCCAGCCTGTTTTCCAATTAAGTTTCGGCTGCCCATCACTGCGTGAACGACATACCCGGCAAAAAATAAAACCGGCCATATCTGGTATATTTTTAGCGCGAGCAACTGGGCGACAAGCGCGCTACCGACATCCGCGCCAAGCATGATTGCCAATCCCGCAGCAATGCTGATCGCGCCCGAGCTTGCAAAAGATGCCGAAAGAACCCCGACCGCAGTAGAGCTCTGAAGAACACTTGCCGCCACGAGACCGATTAAGAAAGCATTGTACCTGTTGCTTGTACCCCGAGAGAGCGCCAGACCGATCCGCCGACCGAAGGCACGCGTCATTCCGGTCCTTGTCATACGCGCACCCCATAATAAGAGTGATGCACTTCCGGCAATAAGGATCAGAAGCCCCGTTCCAGAGAGGTTTACGGCCTGCATTGGGCCCCCCGGTTCATTACTCGGGCCAAGGAAGAGACCACGTCTTCACAAGAGTGAAGAACTTCATGGCCTCAAGCACACCTTCTTTGACACCATTTCCGGAATCTTTAATGCCCCCGAACGGCGACATCTCAATCCGGTATCCAGGCGCCTCCCAAATATTAACCGTTCCAACATCCAGTCCCTCGATAAATGCGGTGATACGGCTCAAATTGTTGGTACATACACCCGCTGAGAGACCAAACGGCGTAGAGTTAGAGATATCCATTAATTCTTCATCGTCATTCGGTACGCGGACGATGGGCACGATGGGTCCGAAGGTCTCCTCAAACACCAACTCGCTTGCGTGCGGCACATGATCAACGACGATAGGTGGCAACAACGCACCTTGTCGGCCAGGATCATAAAGTATTTTTGCACCTTGCTTTTCAGCCTCATACACACGTTTCTCGAACGTCGCTGCGGCTTCTTCATGAATCACACATCCGAGTTGCGTCTCTGGGTCTTGAGGGTCGCCAAACTTGATCGCCTTGGCGCGCTCCAGAACCATCGGCACAAATTTCTCAGCGACATCTTCTTGCACCAATATACGTTTCACGGCAGTGCATCGCTGTCCGGAGTTTCCGGTGGCACCGGCAACCGCAATAGCTGCCGCTTTTTCCAAGTCGGCGCTATTTAAATCATTCAGGATGATTAGCGGGTCATTGCCGCCAAGCTCCAGCGCCGCTCTTTTATATCCCGCCTTCTCCGCGATCATCTTGCCGACTTTTACACCACCCGTGAAGGTAATGACGTCGATGTGCTCGTTCAAAACCATCTCGTCACCGATGTCCTTGGGCCATCCCGTAACGATCTGGAACATTTCTGGTGGCAGACCGGCTTCGTACAAAATGTCGGCCAAGGCAATCGCGGTTAGCGGAGTCAATTCCGTCGGCTTACACACCATGCAGTTATTGGTCGCGATTGATGGTGCGATCTTGTGCGCGACCATATTAAGCGGATGATTAAACGGGGTAATTGCAGAAATCGCATTCAGCGGCCCCCGTTTCGTAAATATCTTGCGGGCCTTACCATGTGGCGTCAGATCACACGAAAAAATTTGACCGTCGTCGAGGATTGTCAGCTGCCCCGCCAGCATAAATACGTCATACGACCGCCCAGTCTCATACAGCGCGTGTTGATTGCAGATTCCAAGTTCCAAAGTTAGGACTTCGGCGATTTGATCACGACGCTCACGAATCAATCCGGCCGCCTTAAACAAAATCTGCTGACGTTCGTAGCGGGTTAGTTTTGGTTTGTATTTGGCCGCAATCTCAAAGGCTTCCCTCGCGTGTTCGGCGTTGCCCGCAGGGACGGTCCCAATCACTTCATTGGTATATGGATACCGGACTTCGATCACATCATCCGTGCTAACTTTTCGCCCGCCGATGCGCATGGCTTCTCTGATGATAGGGCGTTTCGTGGAACTATTGCTCATTTCAAGACTCCTTTATGGCCGACCTTACGGAACGATTGCCGCACGCAAGACAGTGTTATCGCCGGCTCGCTGAAATGCTTCATTCAGTTGCTCAAGTGAAAATTTAGAATCGACAATTTCGGCAAACGGAAATTGATCGCGACTCGCCATGACGAAATCCAAGGCTTCGACCAAATGCCGCGGATGGTAGTTGTGGATACCCCGCAACGTGATCCAACGCCGCAGAAGCTCGTTTCCATCTAAGGTCATATTTGCATTTGGATTAACCAAGCCGGCGATTGTGTAACGCCCGCCGACGCGCAGCATCTTTATCCCAGTTGGCACGGCCGCGGCCACACCGCACACCTCAATTGCCACATCCGCGCCATCCGGCGGACAGATTTCTCTGACAGCTGCAATTTGTTGCTCGGGCGTCAAGTTGGAGATATCGATGGTATGATCTGCACCAAACTTGCGCGCCATTTCCAGTCGATCCGGCACGACATCTAGCCCGATGACATGCTTGGCACCCCGAAACCGTGCGATGGCGCAGCCATAAAGACCAAGTAAACCTAAGCCCTGAATAACAACCGTATCGCCTTCTGAGATCTCGGACGCCTCGACCACAGAGATCATTGTCGCGACACCGCAATTCAGCGGCGTTGCCTCCTCATCCGAAATGCCGTCCGGAAGCTTCAAGATGCCGGTGCCTGGTTGTATGTAGCAGTACTCGGCAAAGCCCCCTAAAAAATGCGGATCTTCGTCGGCCAGATCATGGCCGTATTTCCGAACCCCTTCTGCTTTTTGTGGCATGTCATGCACATCGCAGTAATACGATGGACCAGAATGGAAAAACTCGGTCCAGGTAATGCGATCACCACACTGAAGGATGTCGCCACGCAAATCCAAGCTTACGGCAGACCCAAGTTGCTCAATGACGCCGATGATTTCATGACCCAGTATGCCGGGGCATGGGTTCGGTCGATGCCCTTGATAGGAGTGGATGTCAGATCGACAAATCGTCGACATCGTCACCCGCACCAAGACTTCATCGTCTTTTACATCACGGACGGGAAACTCACGGATCACGAATGGCTCATTGGGTGCATCGTAAACAGCAGCTCGTGCGGTTTTAGTCATTCTTCTTGTCCCTTATTCACACAGTGCCGTTAAGCGCAAATTCAAAGATGTTGTGGCTGCGTAATCCGTTCTTCGCTTTGGCCGCGTACTCTGGATTGAGTGGCTTTGACAAAATGAACGGCACGGCCGTCTCATGCAGGCTACCGTGTGTGCGAAGCCGATGACCCTTGAGCGCAGAAAGATCATGATCGACCTGCCGTCCCCCGATAACGGTTTTCTTATCGCCAACGACAGCGATATCACCCTCTCGGTCGAGTGGTTGCTCAAGCTCTTTGGCGACGTCTTCGCCCAGCCAGCATTTCTCGACACCTTCGATTTTCTGAATAATTTCAAGAACAGCATTCTTCGAAACGTCACCTTTGACGTAGACCCGTACGAACCCGCCGAGTGCACCGTGATGTCCAACGAAAGCATCCGTGATCGGACAGATAACCTGTGTCTGACCCTCGCCGACTGCGGCATCAAGGACATCCTGCAACCAAATCACCATAGGCGCGCCATCGGCGTCAGCTTTATCGCCCATGCCGTGGTCCGCTGTCAGAGCAACCGTTGCGCCAAGCTCCACCATACGTGCGAACCTCGCATCCATGTCGCTGTAAAACTTGTTCGCAATAGGGTCTCCTGGCGCATGGGAATGTTGGATAAAGTCAGTCAAAGACAAGTAGAGAATCTTTGGTGCACGGTCTTCAAGCAATCGAATACCTGCATCAAGCACGAAAAGTGAAAGCTCGGCCGAGTACATATCCGGCTTCGGCTGGCCTACGAACTCGATAACATTCTCAATGCCGTTTTCTGCCATCGTGCATTCATCGGCGTGCTGCGCCGAAAAACTGACGGAACCATTCGACAAATCCATATCTTTTTGGAGCTGTTGACGCAGCTTGTCCTTAGACGTGACCGAGGCAACTTTCACACCTTGGCGCGAAAACTCACTCATAATGGATCGCGCGCGGAGAAGCTCCGGACCAGTCATCACCACCGGTTCACCCGTTTCAGGATCAAGAAAGAAATTGCCGGAGATGCCGTGCACTTCTGGCTCCGTGCCCGTCACAATTGACATATTGTTGGGGCAAGTGAAGCTCGGCATAGAACCACGCGCAACACTGTAGAATCCGTTCTCGATGAAATCTTTGGTAACGGGGATAATGCCTGCGGAAAGTCCATGCTCAACGTATTCGGGATCGCCACCATCGATACAGACGACCACCAGCGGATTCTCCGGGCACCGATACGTTTTGTTGTTTAATCTAATTTCTTGCGATTCCATTTGAACGGCCTCCAGTTAATTTCGTTTCAAAGTCGCCTTTCTTGCGCGGAGCCAACGGCCTTAGAAATTTGTCATCCGCTATTTCATTTTCATGACTGTGTTGCGCGCCCATGCGGAAAGGATCTCGGAGATCGCGACGAGCACAATGATCGATACAAGAATGGCAGCGACGCGTTCTGTTTCGATCTGCAGCACATTGCGTTTGAGGTACCAGCCCATGCCCCCGGCCCCAAAGAAGCCCACGACCGTCGCCGCGCGGAACGCCACATCCCAGGTGTAAATCGCGATCCCCGTCAACGCGACACGGACCTGGGGGAACACGGCAAACAACATGATCTGGAATAAGTTCGCACCCGTCGCCCGCATCGCTTCGACTGGGCCCATATCGATGGCCTCGATCTCCTCGGCGAACAGCTTGCCAGCGAATCCCGTACAGAAGAAAGTTAACGCCAGCACCCCAGCCAACATCCCATACCCCAAAATAGCAACAAAGATGATCGCGAAGATCATCTCGTGCACGGCACGGCAGCTCATCGTGAATACCCGCGCGATCGGGTACACGAATGTCCTCGATGGGGTCATGTTGTGCGAGCCAAACCACCCCAATGGGATCGTAAAGATCAACCCGAACAGCGCGCCCAGATAGGCCATCTGAATGGTCTCAATGACATATCCAAAGTATTCCGCGTCCATGATGTATTCGATGTCGGGCGGGTAGTATCTGTTGGCGAGCGTATCGCCCATCCGACCAAACATACCGAGCAAGCGATCTAACGGGATGTTCAAGTAGTCGACACTGTAACCAAGGAACAAGAATAGTCCGAGCCAAGCCCCATAGCGAATCAATGACTGTGGATACTTAAAGCGGCTCCACGTCAGTTGGGGGTTGGTGTGCGTTGTGTTGTTCATAGGATCTAGCTCCGCCCTTTCAAGGCTGCTTAAATGACAGCCTTGCGGGCCCAATGAGAGATCATTTCACCAATCACGATCAGAAATAGAATTGCGACGATGACGGACATCACTCCATGGAAATTGAACGTGTTCATCTGCCGGAAGAACACCAAACCCAAGCCGCCCGCACCAACCAGCCCTAAAATAGCCGACCGGCGAATGTTGATTTCCCATTCGAAAATCACCACGCCCAACACCTGGGGAAGTATTTGCGGCATGATCGCATAGATCATCACCTGAAATTCATTGGCACCCGTTGCACGGATAGCATCGACCGGGCCGTGGTCAATATTTTCAATCGCTTCGGCGGACATTTTTGCAATGAAGCCGACCGAGCGCACAGCTATCGCAAATATCCCGGCCAACGCGCCAAGCCCAACAGCAGACACAAAGAATAGCGCCCAGACGATCTCGTGGATGGATCGGCTAAGAGTCATCATGATGCGCGCCAATGGGTACGTGATCGGCTTAAAAGGGGTGATATTCATCGCGCCAAACCACGCGGCGGGCACACAGATAATGACGCCCAGCAACGTGCCCAAACAAGCAATCATCAGTGTTTCAATCGTCGGCTGCAGCAGGTCAGCGAACAGTGCAATATCAAGCCCCACGAACCGGCTCGCCGTTTCCAAGACTTGGCCGACGCTTCCCATGCGTGCCCAGTCGGTATCATCGATGACGGTGACCTGGACACTCCAAGCGACCAATAGAATGCCCAGCGAATAGACCAAACCCAGTATCATACGACCCCGTCGTTGACGTTGCATGATGCGTTCAATGATGATGTCGCGGGCCGCAACGTCTATGATGGCGGTGTTCATCAGCACGCTCCCTACAGAACTTCCATGGCGTAGATTTCATCGAGCTTGGCTTGGTCCATGTCTGCGGTCGGACCATCAAACATTTTTACCCCGTCTTGCAGGCCGATGATTTTATTGCAGAACTCCATCGCCAAAGTGACGTCATGAATATTGCAGAGGCATGGCACTTTTAGCTCCGTCGCCATCTGTTTAATAAGGGCCATAACCTCGCGAGAAATTTTCGGATCAAGCGCCGATGTCGGCTCGTCGAGCAGCAATAGTTTCGGATCTTGCATCAGGGCCCGTGCAATCCCAACACGTTGGCGTTGGCCGCCCGACAGCTCGTCCGCCCGCTTGTCGATGTGATCAATCAGGCCAACACGGTCCAACAACTGCAGCGCATGATCAACTTCACGGCGCGGAAATGTACGGAACAAGGTTCGGATATTGCCGGTGTATCCCAGACGGCCGGACAACACGTTGTCCATGACGCTCATCCGGTTGATCAAATTGAACTCTTGAAAGATCATTCCGATGTCGCGACGCATCAGCCTCAACTCGCGGCCTTTTAAGTGGGTCACGTCACGACCGTTGAAAATGATCGTCCCCGATGTCGGTTTGACCAATTGATTGACGCAGCGGATCAACGTCGACTTACCTGCGCCGCTGGGGCCGATGATGGCGAAGAAGTCGTTGTCCTCTACGTCGAAAGAAATATCCTTGAGGATTTCCGGGCCGCTCATGCTGTATCTTGCGCAGAGCTCTTTTACTTCGAGCGTCTTCATGTTGTTAAACCTCGGCAAGAGTACACACGTCGGTGCGTGCAACGATCAGGAAAGCATCTTCGTGAAAAAATGTGCCCGGGTCAGGAACAGATCGTGACCCGGGCAAGTCGAACAGGGAGGTTGTGCCCTAACTCTTCTTACGCTCGTCTTTTGCTTTTTTCAGATCGCGAATGATGTCGTAGTCCTTTGATGACATCGGAACGAATGTGTTCGACTTGACGTTTGCCAGGAACTTCTTCGCTTCGGGGGCATCTTTGAGGCCAAGGAATGTCTCAGCGATTTGCTTTTTGATGTTCTCACATAGCGTGCTGCGATAGACGAAAGGATCCTGTGGGATTGGATCTGATTTCCATAAAATATTTACGCCATCCAAACTCGCTTCACCCTTTTCGACAACGTTATCGAAACGGTGCGATGCGACGAATGCAGCATCAACCTTACCTTGCATAACGGCAACAGAGGATAATTCATGGCTTCCGGTGTAGGCGACCTTACCAAAAAACTTATCAAGATCCTGACCGATGACTTTTGAGAACACAACGCGCGGCATCAGATTGCCAGAGGTGCTACCAGGATCGGTAAGGCCTAAGGTCGATCCTTTTAGGGACTCGATTGTCGTGAACTTCGATCCTTTTTTCGAGATCAATACACCACGGTAGCCGGGCCCTTCTTCTTGCAGATAACCAGGCTTCTTCGCGTAGGTTGCGAACACTTCAACGGTGGGGTCTTTGGAATTCGCAATGACATATGTATACGGCCCGAGAACCGCGACATCGACGAAATGGCTGAGCAACCCTTCAACAACGGACGCATAGGACGTCGGCATGAAGAACTGGATTTTTTTGCCGGTGAGTTTCGCCATGCGGTCTGTGACCGGTTTGTATAACTGCAATTCAGCGACAGATTCCTCGGTTGGTATCATCGCGAACGTCAGTGCGTCCGGGTTTTCACATTCAGCTGCATAAGCTGAGGTCGGCGCCGCCAACAGCGCGCTCACCGCTAACCCTGCAAATGCCAAGCTCGCGGTAAACTTAATTTTCGAAAGACTGTTTTGAAACGTTCCTGATAGTGAAGTCATCTCCATCTCCCATGATTGGACATCAGCTAATGGCCACGGCGTTGTTGCTTTTGGTACATGTCGCGATTTCGCGATCATTAAACGTAAGTACCGAAACACCGGAACCCCCCAAAGTTATCATTGAAGTATGCTGGCATTTATTGAAGTATTGAACAAATTCAATATTTAGATCGAATGTATAGTTTTTTTCTATGATATATACGCAACTCAGATCCTTTCACGCCGTGGCCCGCGAGGGTGGCTTTACCGCTGCATCGCGTGTGCTCAATATCAGCCAGCCGACGTTGACGACCCAGGTCAAGAGTCTTGAGAAATACTTTGGCGTCACTTTGTTTCATCGCCGTGGCCGCAAAATCGAACTGACAGGCACTGGACAGGAACTCTTTAAGCTATCACGCCGGATCATGAGTTTAGAAGCCGATGCGCAAGATCTATTGAATGCGCACGGCGGGTTCCACGCGGGACGTTTGAAAGTTGGTGCCGTTGGCCCCTATCACGCGACCGAAATGTTGGGCGCGTTCAGTGTACAGTATCCAGACATTAAAGTTTCGGTCGCGGTCGGAAACTCAAAAGTCACGGTCGAACGCCTGTTGGACTATGCAGTTGATGTTGCAGTCCTAGCACATACTGAAGACGATCCCAGAGTGTTTGCCATTCCATACAGCAAGCACCCGGTCGTTATCTTTGTGCACAAGGACCACCCATTCGCCAATAAGCATCATATCCGGATTCGTGAATTGGATGGCGAACGCTTAGTACTTCGCGAAGAAGGGTCGACGACGCGACGCGCATTTGAAAAGGCCATATCCGACGCCGGCATATCGATGAACGTGGCCATGGAGATCGGAAGTAGAGAAGCGGTCTGGCTTGCCGTCGCTCAAGGAATCGGTATCAGCTTTGTTTCTGATATTGAATTTATTCCGCACGAGAACTTAAGGGCAATCCCGATCATCGACTGCGATATTCATACGACGGCACATGTTGCTTGTTTAACAGAACGACGAGATTCGCGCCTGATCGGTGCTTTTTTAGATGTCGCGAAAAACACGATAACGTCCCGACCTGCCGCCCCTTAACCAGATCCACACGGATGGTTAGAAACGCTGTTGATCTGGGTCCCAGAAAAAAGGGATAAACAGATGATCCCGATACGCGAGAGCAAAATTGTTTGCCCCGCAAGAATGAGAATAATTAATAGGCCGATATATTATTTGCTGCGCAGCGTTAACTTGACAATGCCCATGGCGATATGCGTTCGCGCTTTACGCCGGGGCCGGCAACACGTACAAAGCGGCCAACATGGTTTGTTCCGTCGCGCTTTTGATCGTGGCGATGTGCGCCTCTAGATCACGACCCCGCAACCCGACGCACGAAACCGACCACCCGAAAGAAGAACAATGACAGAATTCGAAGGCGTCGTTCCGGCGCTTGCTCAAGCGTTGACCAAACGTGGCTATACCGAGTTGACGCCGGTGCAGCAGGCTATGCTGGCCCCTGAACTCACCGACGCCGACACGCTGGTTTCCGCGCAGACGGGCTCAGGCAAAACCGTGGCTTTCGGCATGGCCATCGCACCGACGCTGTTAGGCGATGCGGCGCGCTTCACCTATGCCGAAGCCCCAACCGCCCTGATCGTGGCGCCGACCCGCGAACTCGCCTTGCAGGTGAAGCGCGAGTTTGAATGGCTGTACGAGATGACCGGCGTGTCGATGGCATCGTGCGTCGGCGGCATGGACATGCGCACCGAACGCCAAGCCCTGCAGCGCGGCGCGCACATCGTGGTCGGCACCCCTGGGCGACTGCGCGATCATATTGAGCGAGGCTCGTTCAATACCAAAAACCTCAAGGCCGTGGTGCTGGATGAAGCCGACGAAATGCTCGACCTCGGGTTCCGTGATGATCTGGAATATATCTTGGATTCATCGCCGAAGGATCGCCGCACGCTGATGTTCTCGGCGACCGTACCTCGATCCATCGAGACGTTGGCAAAACGCTTCCAGCGGAATGCCGTGCGCGTCGCGACGACGACCGCACAAAGCCAACACCTGGATATCGATTACCGCGGGCTGACCGTCGCCCCCAACGACCGTGACAACGCGATCATCAATGTGCTGCGCTATTACGACGCAAAAAATGCCCTGGTATTTTGTGCGACGCGGCTCACCGTCAAGCATATGACCAGCCGGCTCGCCAACCGCGGCTTTTCGGTGGTCGCACTTTCCGGTGAGTTAAGCCAGAACGAGCGCACCCACGCGCTGCAGGCCATGCGCGATGGCCGTGCACGCGTCTGTGTCGCCACCGACGTCGCGGCGCGCGGGATCGACCTGCCGAACCTGGAACTGGTGATCCACGCCGACATTCCGAAAAGCCCGGAAACCCTTTTGCACCGAAGCGGCCGCACCGGACGCGCCGGTCGCAAAGGCGTGTGCACGCTGATCGTGCCGCACAATTGGCGGCGCCGGACCGAGCGCTTGCTCAGCAGTGCCAAGATCGAAGCCACCTGGGCCAAGCCGCCGTCAGCCGAAGACATTCAAGTCCGCGATCACGAGCGCCTGCTGTCCGATCCGATGCTGAGTGAGCCGCTGAGCGATCTAGAAAAGACGTTTGCCGAAGAACTCTTGGCCCGCCACAGCGTCGAGCACATCGCCGCCGCCTTCATCCGTCAACACTTTGCCGGCCAAGCCGCGCCCGAAGAATTGCTGGACGTCGCGCAATCTGATTCAAGGGGCGACTCTGACGCGGCACCGCACGCCCGGCCACGCGAAGACTTCAAAGAAAGCGTATGGTTCTCCCTATCCGTCGGGCGTGACCAAAATGCCGAACCGCGTTGGCTGTTGCCAATGCTGTGCCGCGCCGGTCACATCACCAAAAACGATATCGGCGCGATCCGCATCCAAGGTCGGATCAGCTATTTTGAGCTGACCCCCGGCAGCGTCGATCAATTCCTTAAAGCCCTCGGCCCCGGCGCCAAGATCGAAGAAAACATCAACGTGAAGCGCCTAGATGGCCCACCGTCGATGATCGAAGACCGGTCGGACGGTCCCGACAAAGGAAATTTCAAGAAACGGAAATCGTTTTCATCGGATAAGCCACGCGGCAGACGCGACACCAAACCGGAACGCAATTTTCAAGAGCCAGACATCGCGCCGGATGGCGAAAAACTCGACTGGAAAAAGTCCGAAGATAAAAAGCCCGAATGGAAAAAACCCGCCGGCAAAAAGTCAGACGGCAGAAAACCGGATGGAAAACCACAAGACGGCAAATCGCCTTGGGGCAAATCGGATAAAAAACCGAAAGACAAAAAATTTAGCCCCAACCGTGGCAAGGCAGACGGCAAACCGGGCGGCAAACCCGGCAAATTAAGCCTTTCCGGCTCCGCCCCGCTAAAGCGGAAAAAGCCCAAAAAAGGCTGATCTCAAGCACCTCGACTGCGACCAGGTTTCGCCAAGGCGCAACCCCCATCCTCCACCCGTCACCCCCGCGAAGGCGGGGGTCCATTGGCGGGCAACGCGCAAAATCCCGACATGGATTCCCGCTTTCGCGGGAATGACGAATTTGTGTATTGCAAAGATTTTAGCTATCAAGCATTGGGCCCATGCGCGATGGCACGCGACTGGTTGCGCGGATTAAATCCTTCATAACGTGCTACAGTAATATACTCTGTGAGAGATAGTCTTTACCGCAAGGCATTGAGTAGAGGTCCGTTTGCAGTCTTTAAAAACCCCGCTCACACTTCCTTGTGGTGTGACACTGAAGAACCGTTTGGCGAAATCGGCGATGTCGGATTCCTTGGCCGATGGCAAAGGCAATCCATCCGATGCGCAGGTTCACCTGTATCATCGCTGGGCAAAGGGCGGTGGCGCGCTCTCTATCATCGGGGAAGTGCAAGGACGGCCTGAATATCTGGAAGCGCCGGGTAATTTGGTGCTCAACGGAACCTCTCAAGCCGCGAAATTTCAAGCGCTCGCCAATGCTGCCGACGTAGACGGGCATCAACTTTGGCTGCAACTGGGTCATGCGGGTGCGCTCTCCCATGAACACCTCGGCAAACGGCGCGGCCCCAGCGCATTGGATTTACCGGCGCTAAAGTGTGACGCCCTCACCCGCGACGAGATCGCGCAACTGCCCAACGAGATGGCGGCGACCGCGCAGCGCGCGCAGGCACTCGGATTTAAGGGTGTCGAGGTGCATGCAGGCCACGGCTTTTTATTCAGCCAGTTTCTGTCGCCGTTGTTCAATCAGCGCACCGACCCATATGGCGGTGCCATCGAAAACCGGGTGCGGGTCATCGTCGACACGATTTCGGCGATCCGAAAAGCCGTCGGCCCGTCATTTCCGATTGCACTGAAAATAAATTCATCAGACCAGTTAGAAGGCGGATTGAGGGAAGCCGACTCGCTTGATGCCATCACGATCTTGAACGCGACATCCCTGGACCTGATTGATATTTCCGGCGGCACCTATTTTCCGGGTGCAAAAGCAAGCTCGGACGCCGCAGGGGGTGGCCCGTATTTCATCGCCTTTGCCGAACGCGCCAAAAAGCGGACGACGATCCCGCTGATGGTGACGGGCGGTTTCAAAACCCTAGACCAAGCCACAAGCGCCGTCGCGTCCAATGCGGCTGACATGATCGGCATGGCCCGGTCGTTCGTCATTGATCCCGACCTCGGACAGCATTGGCTCGCCGGCAAAAACCCAACGCCTGCGTTCCCGAAATTCGCGAAAACCGTGCCGGGCGGCGTCACCGCTTGGTACACCATGCGCATCACCGCCATCGCCGAAGACCGAGAGGACGATTTCAATCTCGATCTAGAGCAGGCATTGCAGGCCTACACGACACGGGACGCAACACGCGAGGCGATGTGGTCACGTCACTTTCGCGCGTAATAAATCTTTATCATCGCCACGTGTCACCCCCGCGAAGGCGAGGCTCATCGGTGGATATCGCAGCGATTTTGGCTATTTCGGATTCGGTGGCTCATACGAGTTTGCACGTGATCGGTGGCGTGGCTTAAAACCTTCATAACGTACTATACTAAATACAGGTCGTTAAAGGTGACCCACACGGTAGGGCATCTGTTGAGAAAAGGGACAAATGTTTGTTCAATACCCGCGCTTTCATCGAGAAAATTGCTCGTCACATCTGGATTAGTTACTGGTTTATCCCAGCGCTCATCCTTCTGGTTTCTCTGCTATTGGTCCCACTTACCTTATCGCTTGATCGCCTTTTGGCGAACAGTGGTGATGTTGATTTTATTTTATTGAGCCAAACCCAACCTGATAGTGCGCAAGCCTTACTGTCGACGATCGCGGGATCGATCATCGGGATCGCCGGGGTTTCATTTTCGATCACAATTGTCGCAGTGTCGTTTGCGAGTGGCGCATTCGGTCCACGGCTGATTGGGAATTTCATGCGCGACCGAGGCAATCAAACGAGCCTCGGGGTTTTTATTGGATCCTTCCTCTACACGCTATTGATTTTACGTGCCGTCCGGAGCGCGGACGGAGTCGCGGCGCCTAATCAGGCGATTTCCGAATTCGTGCCGCAATTATCGATTTCTGTGTCGGTTGGGCTTGTGATCATTTGCATGTTCTTTTTTATCTATTTTATTCACCATGTGCCGGAAACGATAAATATCGAGCGCATCATCGCGCGATTAGGCGACGCGCTGAAGGACGAGGTATCTGCACGTTTCCCTAAACTCGACAGTGATCCTAAAAAATCTTCAGACATTGACTCAAATTGGACGGAGACCGCCGATACGGAAAAGATGGTGAAAATAAAATATGTCGCGGAGGGATATATTCAAGCGATCGACATGCATACGCTACGGCGTCTTGCCGACAAAAACGGGTTGTTGATCAAGATTATCAAGCGACCCGGCGCCTTCCTGACAACCCATTCCACCATCATGCACGTCTGGCCAGACCATGAATGCAACAACGCGTTGAAAAAAGAGTTAAGTGCTTGCGTCGCAACGGGCGACGTTCGGACGATCAACCAGAACATTGAATTTATCGCAGATCAATTGATTGAAATTATCGCCCGGGCACTGTCACCCGGGGTAAACGACCCTTTTTCCGCGATTGCCTGTTTAAACTGGCTTCAGGTCGGCATTCTTGCGTTCGCCGAAACGGAGGAAGGCGACGAAGAGCAACCCGTCGCGCGGGTGTACGCAGCGCCCTTGCAGTTTGACGAATTTGTCACAGCCATTTTTGAAAAAGCCATTCCATACATTTGGTCAGATCAGAATGTGATGCGCCATACTCGAATGATTTTGTCGTTCATAGAAAAGGAATTGAAAGACGACACGCATATAAAAGCGATCAATAAGGCCATCAAAACACTGGATAGCCGGGCACATATTGATTGAGCGCCGCCCAAACCTTCAACCTATCGTAAAGACTCTTTTTAGGGGCTAAAACAGATAAGCTTTCAATAGCTCCTAATTTTAGGGACATCTGCGTTTGTCGTTTTTTGCTGCCATTTAAATTTCACGAGCAAGACGCAGATACGGCTTCACCCATAAAGCGAGAACGCATTCTCCAGAAAACCTATAGCCCGAGTTTATTTTAGCACATAAAATCAGATCAGATTTACACATTTGATGAAGATCTCGCTCAATTTTGACGCATATCCTGAGCGCATCAATAGACGGCCCTCTTCGAGTCGAATGCATAACCCTTGCGCCATGAAAGCCAGCCAGAAACGCCCCTTCAGGAAAACGACGGACAGCAATCACGGCGGCCCGGTCGCCGCCAACCTTCTCGATCAGGGCTTTGCCTATGACGGCCGGACCGGAAATGGGGCGTCGACATCAGTTATGTCTGAACGGCCGAGGGCTGAGGCTATCTGCTGGTCGGTGGCACGGCCATGGCGCTTGCCTGATCAGGTTTGACGTTTGCGGTGATCGCGCTGGCCTCCAGAGCCTTCGCTCTGTACTATCTACCGCAGTGTGTAGTGGTCTTATCGGTGTGCAGAAATCATCTGGAACGGGTACGGTTTACCTTCGTTGCGGTGGCGCTGGTCTTTGTTCTTGTATTTGCTGCCCCGGCCGGATGAGCGACCGTAATTCTGCGTTACTTACGCTGCAAAATATTAGCATTTATCTGATGCAATAATTTGGAACAAGGTGAGAAATATGGATATCACATTAATCGTTATTCTGGTTGTTGCCGTACTGATCGTTTTTTATGTAATCGCGATATTCAATAAACTGGTTACGCTGAAGAATCGCTACCAAAACGCCTTTGCACAGATTGAGGTGCAATTGAAGCGGCGTTACGACCTGATACCCAATCTTATCGAGACCGCGAAGGGTTATATCAAGCATGAACGTGAAACCCTGGAGGCCGTAGTTCAGGCGCGTAATGCGGCACAAAACATGTTGTCGACGGCGGCTGCCGATCCGGGTAACGCTGAGGCGATAAAAGGCCTGAGTGGCGCCGAAGGCAAATTGGCCGGCGCCCTGATGAACTTTAATATGGTGATGGAGGCCTATCCGGATCTCAAGGCTAATCAAAATATGATGCAGCTGAGTGAAGAACTCGTCTCCACCGAGAATAAGGTGTCTTTCGCCCGGCAGGCCTTTAATGACCAGGTGATGTCCTATAACACCTATAAGCAAACGTTCCCGCCGGTGTTCTTTGCGGCACGCTTTGGTCATGCGCAAGATGCGGCCCTGCTGGAGTTTGAAGATACGGCGGCGATACAGGCTGCACCAAAAGTCTCATTCTAGTCACTGCGGTCTATTCCGAAGGTCAAAATGAATTTCTTTGAATCACAAGACCATGTGCGTAAAAACACGTTCCATCTGGTCTTTCTGTTTGGCCTGGCGGTAGTCACATTGATTGTCATGGTCAATTTCCTGGTCATGGTGGTGTTCGGCTATATCAACAGTCAACAATTGCAAGACGGCGGGACACTACTCCAGCAAATGGATTGGCAGACATTCGCCGCTGTCAGCGCCGGTGTCGGTGTGGTGGTGTTGGCGGGCAGTTTCTACAAGATCATGGCCCTGTCGGCGGGTGGCAAGGTGGTTGCTGAATCGCTGGGTGGAAAATTAATCCCGCAAAATACTAAAGATCTGAAGCAACGCAAATTGTTGAACGTCGTAGAGGAAATGGCCATCGCCTCCGGCACGCCGGCACCGCCGGTTTATCTGCTCGCCGATGAACCGGCTATCAATGCCTTTGCGGCCGGTTTCTCGCCACGTGATGCCGTCATCGGGGTGACCCAGGGGACGATCGATCATCTAAGTCGTGATCAACTGCAAGGTGTCATTGCCCATGAGTTCAGCCATATCTTAAATGGTGACATGCGACTCAACATCCGTTTGATCGGCGTACTGAATGGTATCCTAATTCTCGGCATTATTGGCTACTATCTGTTGTATTCCGCTTCTTATTCGCGGCGCGGGCGGAGTAGCGGAAAGGGTGCGGGCGGAATACTGGCGCTTGCTATCGGGCTGATGGTCATCGGTTTTGCTGGCACCTTTTTCGGTGGCCTGATCAAGGCCGCAGTGAGTCGGCAACGGGAATACCTGGCAGATGCCTCGGCGGTTCAGTTTACCCGTAACCCGGACGGGATCGCGGGCGCGTTGAAGCGAATCGGCGGACTAGAGTTTGGTTCCAAGGTAGAAAACCCCGGCGCCCCCGAAGTCAGCCATGCCTTTTTTGCCCAGGGTGTTTCGGGATTTATGCAAGCCTTGTCCGCCACGCACCCGCCGCTGACGAAGCGTATCCTGCGCATCGATCCTCATTGGGACGGTAAATTTGCTGCTTCCGACAAGCCCGACAAAACCGTCTCGCCCTGGGGGGGTGGCCTGGATCACGAGGAAGATACCACTAAAAAAGAAACCATGACGCGCGAAGCGCTTGCCAAAAATCTTGCCACTGTTGTTACCGGTGCCGCCATGGCCGATGTCGCGAATGCGATTGATCAAATCGGCAATCCAAAACCGGAAACAATCAATCACGCAGTCACGCTGATTGCAGAATTGCCGACCATTATCATTGAGGCTGCCCGTGAGCCTTATGGCGCCCGCGCCGTTATTTATTCTCTGGTGCTAGATCCGAGAGAGAAGATTCGTGACAAGCAACTAGCACATTTGCAGTCGGACGCCGATGCGGATGTCCTGGCGTTAACGCACAAACTACTGCCGACGATGGATGGGCTGGATATTAAATACCGCTTACCATTGATTGATATCGCCATACCGGCACTAAAACAGTTATCACGCGATCAGTACCAAGCCTTCAGAGACAATCTGGTCGCATTGATTGAAATGGATTCCAGGATCGATCTGCTCGAATGGTCCTTACAAAAAATTCTGTTTAACCATCTCGATGGGCAATTCTTCAAGCTGACGCACACAAGAACGCGCTATTCTCATGTTGGCCAGCTCAAGCAGGAAATTGAGTTGATCCTCTCGGTAATGGCCTATGCCGGTCAGCAGGATAGAAATGCCATTGAGGAAGCGTTTAGCGCCGCGACAAAATTACTGGAAATCAGCGGACTTCAATTAGTGGCAAAAAATGAAATCAGTCTTTCAAGGCTGGATCATTCACTGGAAAAATTAGAAAAACTAAAACCCTTGGCCAAGCCACAACTATTGAAGGCCTGTGCCGCCAGCGTCCTACATGACCAAAGAATATCTTCTGTTGAAGTCGAATTGTTGCGCGCCTTTTCGGATGTCCTCGGGTGTCCCATGCCGCCGATAATCCTGTAACCCAGATCCGCAAAGAAGCTGATATTGCCCATCAACTCGGTCTACACACCCCGCACTGACCAGCGGGCTGCAGGCGGTATTGGTCAAGAACGCCCGCGACGACGTGCGGAACAAGACGTTGCAACAAGTGGAAGCCACAAGTCGCCGACGGGGCGTGCCCCGTGAAGGCCGTCTCTCCAGCACGCGCGGCAGGGTCAAAGGAGATCGCGTCGAGAATGGTGGCCATCCACAGCACACTGCTGCGGCCCTGAGCCCGCGGCGCGGCAGCAGAACATGTCAAATCACCTCAGGCGGCGTCAACAGCCGCACGCATCATGTCCCGCACTTCGCCCGCGACTTTGTGCAACTGATCGTTGTCGATGGCCTTCATTGAGGCCACGGGGTCGATGGCGCTAATCTCTGTGCCGCCGTCCACTTCACGCAGGATGACGTTGCAGGGCAACATCGCGCCCACTCGCGGCTCAATCCCGATGGCCTTGTAAGCCATTTGTGGGTTGCAGGCCCCAAGGATGCGATAGGGCTCCATATCAGCGTCGATCTTCTTTTTCATCGTCGCCTTTACGTCGATTTCGGTCAGGATGCCGAAACCCTTTTCGGCCAGCGCATCGCGGATGCGCAATTCCGCTGCGTCAATTTCGACGTCCTTTAGGATGCGGTCATAAGTATAAGTCATTTCAATCTCCTTTTCGATCACTTGGACAGGTATTTTGCCAGTGCCAGGACCCCCAGCACGACCAATATGATGACTAGCAGCATCCAGATGCCGCCCATTCCATAGCCCATCATATCAAACTCCTTTGATTCTTATAGATTTCCGCACCGATTCAACGAACGAGACAGACTTTGCAATTATTGTTCGCAATGCGACCGAGCGTTCCATCCGGTTCACACACTCCGTCATTTCGCCGGACGTCACAGAGCCACCGCGTCGTCATCCAACCGCTGATATCGCGTGATCCTCGTGTTGCTCGCCAGGGTCTTGATCGAGTTGAAGATTTTCTGCGGTGGCGCGAGGCTATGCGCGGGCCAATTCTCCCGTTCGCCTGAACCCATCTCTCTAGACAGATATCTTGTTTCACGAAACATTTCACAGCCACGATCCTCTACGTATTCCAGCGAGGGCAGGTGGACGGGGTCGCCGACATACCTCGGGGCTGGCGGAGCGTGCCAAAGCTGTATGGCCGTCCGCCCAGCCCAGAATCGTTCTTGTATGACGTCGACGATACGCGCCGGCTGAGGACACCAACAGACCGACCGCCGTCCTCGTGTTTGCAATACCCGCGCCTTTGCGGCTCAACTTCCGGGTACGACTACCATCTGGTGACCGGTACCCTGAAACCCAATCTCGCCGACTAGGCTCAGATCATCTGCGTCGAGTACCCAGATCTTTGACTCTTCGGCGCTCGACACATACACCTTGCCGGTGCCGTCCACAACCATAAGGTGGTAAGGCCCCGGTGCCAGATTGACAAAGCTGACGTCGCCGGTGTCAAGGTCGATGCGACCGATCTGATCGGTCTCGCGCACTGCAGCAAACAGCGTCCTGCCGTTTTCGGATAGATCAAGGCCGTGCAGCGTGCCGCCCATCTCGAAGTTGCGCAGAACCGCCATCTTCTTGGGGTCGATTTCGGTGACTTTGCCGTTACCCTCGTTGGCGACGTAGAGGGTGCTGCCATCCTCGGACATTACCAAATGGCCGGGACTATCTCCAATCTCTGCCTGTAGGCCCGGCGTCCAGCCGTCAACCGCAATGCGGCTTACCGTGCCGCCCCCGGCATTACCTACAAACAGCGCCTCGGTGTCGACCCCGAAGACGGCATAGTTTGGCGTCGATCCGGTTTTGACCGTTGTGATCAACTCAAAATCCTCAAGTCCGATCACTGAGACGGCATCGGCGTTGATCAGCGTCACAGCGGCAAAGCGGCTGTCCGGACTGACCGCGACGTGGTGCACAGCACCCGGGACGTCGATCCTGCGCAGGATATCACCGCTTTCGCGGTCGATGATCGACACGGTGCTGACGAGCGGGCCGGACGGTGCCTCGGCGCTGTCGTTCGACATCCCGTGATGCGCCGCATGATCCTCTTCAGAAACGCCTGTGGGTTTCTCGGGCGCGTTGCCCGCCGGGCGGGCGGCGAGGCTTCCGGCAACCAGCAGGCGACCGTCGGGGGTGCCGGCTAGACCGTGCACCGCTTCAGTTCCGGCAATACGACCGACCTCGGTGTCCGTCTCCGCATCTATGGTCAGGATCTGGTTTTCCTCACCAAGCGGGATATAGACCAATGGCTCGGCATACGCGGGTGTAACGCCGAAGAGCATCGCCGCTAGACCGATCGGTGCTGCGGTTTGCAGAAGGTGTCGTTGGATTTTCATCATGTTCTCCTGTTCTTGTCAGTTTCGGTTTGTGCCGGGGCAACGTCCGACCAAGTGCAGATTCAGACCGCAACGTGTGGTTGCTCAGGCCCATTCCGTCCGCTGGCCCTGCCGGTGCCTTCGCGCCGGTATAGCAGAGACAATCCCAACAAGACCGCAGCCGGCACAGTCACGCGGCAGGATATTCGTCTGGGTCCCCGCAGGTTTGGTTATTCGAAAGCGCATCCTGGCCGCAGCCCCAACCTCCGGAAGGCGATCGCCGCCGGGCAGAAGCTGGTGAACGCGCTCTGGATCAAGTTCGCACCCACGAACGCGGTCAACAAAAACCAGTAAGAGTTGATTAGCAAGCCAAGTGCCAGACTGACAAGAATCATGGTTCCGGCAAATGCCATTACGGCACGGTCAATCGTCATCGGTCATTTCCTCCGGGGTTGGGGTGTCCGAAAATGGTTCGCAGTACAGCCGGTAGAGTAGCGCCATCACTTCACGCACTTTCGGATCGGCTAGCGAATAGTAGATCGTTTGGGCTTCCCGCCGGGCCTTGACCAGGCCGTCATGGCGCAGTTTTGCCAAGTGCTGGGACAGCGCCGACTGCCCAATGCCGACGACCTGCTGCAACTTGCCGACGCTGCGATCACCCTTGTGCAGCTCGCACAGGATCATCAGCCGGTGCGAATTGGCCAGCATCTTCATCAGGCCGGCTACTTCGGTTGCATGTGATCTGAGAGCTGCTATATTCATGATATCTAAATTAGGAACATCTAATGAAACAGTCAAGGACCGGACCGTCGATTCCCGATCTTCGCGGATTGCGCGGCCTGGGATTGCCCGGCCTCGGTACGGCAGAAATGTCCGACATACACTACCACTACTACGGAAACAGAAATCGGGAACATTGACGTGCTGAGCCGAATTATCGACATTTTTCTGCGCGGCAGCATGGCGCCCTTTATCATGCTCATTTCTCTGGTATTGGGCATCGGGGCCATCGCGCTTACCCCGCGCGAGGAGGAACCGCAGATCGTCGTGCCGATGGCGGATGTCTTCATCCAGGCACCGGGCCTATCGGTCGAAGCGGTCGAACGTCAGGTCGTCACGCCGCTCGAAAAGCTTCTGAAACAAATCGACGGAGTTGAGCATGTCTATTCCGCGTCCTATGCCGGGCGTGCCGTGGTCACGGTGCGGTTCTTCGTTGGCGAAGATCGTGAGAACAGCCTGATCAAGATCTATAACAAGCTCTATTCCAACACCGATCTCGTCCCGCCGGATGTCGCTTACTGGGTGGTCAAGCCAATCGAGATTGACGACGTACCGATCGTCAATGTCAGCCTGTGGAGCGATCAGCCCGAGGCGGTCGGCGATTTCGAACTGAGGCGTATCGCCGAGGAACTCGAGATCGAGCTGAAGGCGCTGCACGACACCAACCGGACCTCGATCTATGGCGGCCGCCCCCGGGTGATCCGGGTCGAACTCGACCCTGCGGCGCTGGCGGCGCGCCAAACCTCGGCGCTGGACGTGGCCTGGGCGCTTCGGGTTTCAAATGTGCGGCAGGTGGCCGGTTCGTTCGACCGGGTAGACCGTTCCTTTCCGGTCGAGGTGGGTGAGTTTTTTGGCAATGCCGAAGAGCTGGGTCGCGCGGTGGTGAACGTGGTAGACGGCAATCCCGTGCTGCTTGTCGACGTGGCGCGGGTCATCGATGGGCCGGGCGAGCGCACGAGCTATACCTCGATCGGTTTCGGTCCCGCCGATGATGGGCCGGGCAACGTGGCGCAGGGGGCCTATTATCCTGTTGTCCATGTCGCCGTCGCCAAACAGAAGGGCACAAACGCAGTCGACGTCGCCGACCGCGTGGTCAAACGGGTCGAAGAATTGGCCCCAATCCTATTTCCCGATGGCGTACAGGCCCGTATCACCCGCAATTACGGCGAAACGGCGAACGACAAGGTGAACGAACTGCTCGAGGCGCTGGTCGTTGCGGTGATCATCGTTATCGCCCTGTTGGCCTATACTCTGGGCTGGCGCGAGGGGTTGATCGTCGCGGCGGCGGTGCCGATAACCTTCGCGCTGACACTCGCGATCAATTACTGGGCCGGCTACACGATCAACCGTGTTACCCTCTTCGCGCTGATCCTGTCGCTGGGGATGGTGGTGGACGACCCGGTAGTGGACGTCGAAAACATCCACCGCCATCTGCGGATGGGTCGCAAATCGGCGCTCGACGCGGTGCGCGCGGCGGTCAACGAGGTCCGCCCGCCGATCCTGTTGGCGACGCTGGCGGTAATCGTGTCCTTCCTGCCGATGTATCTGATCACCGGCATGATGGGTCCCTACATGAGCCCGATGGCTCTGAACGTGCCTGTCGCCATGCTGATGTCGATGGTCGTTGCGTTTACCGTGACACCGTGGATCTCCTATCATGTGCTTGCCAGAAAGATGGGCGATCACGACGAGCCGGCGGCAACGCCGGTCCAGAAAACCGCGCTTTATCGCGCCTATGCAGCGTTCCTTGGTCCGCTGATCCAGCGGTCGGTTTATGCCTGGGGTTTCGCGGCGCTGCTGGTGCTGCTGTTTGCGGTCGCAGGATTGCTGATGGCGCTGCGCGAGGTGCCACTCAAGCTGCTGCCCTTCGACAACAAGAGCGAATTCCAGATCATTATCGATCCGCCCGAAGGCACGACGCTGGAGCGGACGGACGCGATCACACGCGATCTGGCCGAGGTTCTGCGCCGCGCGCCCGAAGTGCGCGATTTCCAGATCTATGCCGGTCTTGCATCTCCGATAGATTTCAACGGCATGGTCCGGCACTACGCCCTGCGTGAGGGGCCGAATGTGGCCGAGATACGAGTGAACCTTGTGGACAAGCGCGAGCGTGAAATGCAGTCGCACGAGATCGCGCTGCGGCTGCGCGACGAACTGGAGGCCGTCGCGCGTGCGGCCGGGACACGCATCGCGATCGTTGAGGTACCGCCGGGCCCGCCCGTGCTTGCGACCATCACTGCCGAGATCTATGGCGAACCCGACCTGCCCTATGACCGCATCCGCAGCGCCGCCCGCGCCCTTGAGGCGCGGCTAATTGCCGAACCGGGCGTTAGCGATGTCGATTCAACGGTCGAGGATGACAGTACTCGGCTCGTTTTCGTCACCGACAAGGAAAAAGCCGCCCTGTCCGGCGTCGCCACCGAGGACATCGTGCAGACTGTTACGCTGGCCTTGTCAGGACTGGATGTGACGCGGCTTCAGCAGCCGCGCGAGGTATCGCCTCTGCCGATCCGCCTGCAACTCGACCGGGCCGAACGGTCGGGCACTGAAACGCTTAACGGCATGGCAGTGAAGGGACGGCCAGGCGTGGTCAAGACACGCACGAGCGGCGGCATCACCGATGCGCCGATTCCGGTGGTCCGGCTGGGCGAATTGGGCGCTTTTGAGCGGCGCCCGGCGGAGAAGGCGATCTATCACAAGAACCTGCGCCGCGTCGCCTATGTCTATGCCGAACCGGTCGGCAGGGCTCCGGCCGATGTTGTCGCCGATATCGTAGCCGACCGCGTCGCGCCGCCTGCACCCGAGAATTCTGTCGATCCGCGTCCAGTGTCCGACCGCAGCTATCTGGACAATGGCGGCGGTATTATCTGGGCTTTGCCCGAGGGAATTTCGGTGTCGTGGTTCGGCGAAGGCGAACTCAACATCACACGCGACGTGTTCCGCGACCTCGGCATCGCCTTTGGCGTCGCACTGATCGGCATTTATCTGATTCTAGTGTATCAGACCGGCAGCTATGCGATGCCACTTATTCTGATGATCTCGATTCCGCTGACCATGATCGGCATCATGCCCGGCTTCTGGTTGCTGAACGTGCTCACCGGGGCACCGATCGCGGGCTATGCGAACCCAGTGTTTTTCACTGCAACGGCGATGATTGGAATGATTGCCCTGTCGGGCATCGCGGTGCGTAATGCTATTCTGCTGATCGAATTCCTGCATGTCGGGTTGGCGCGCGGGCTGGCGTTCCGGGATGCGTTGTTCGAGGCAGGCGCGGTACGAGTGCGCCCGATCCTTCTGACGGCAGGACCGTCGGTGCTGGCCGCGATCCCGATCACGCTCGATCCGGTGTTTTCCGGCCTTGCCTGGGCGCTGATCTTCGGGCTTTTCGTTTCTACGGCTTTTACATTGTTGGTGGTGCCAATGACCTATTTCTGGGTGTATCAAAACCGGTCGGGCCACGGGCTGCCTGCACGGATGAAAGAGGCGTCGTCATGAAGGTGGTCATCAGGAGAACGATCGAGGCGCTGGCCGGTCTGGCTGTCATTGTCGTTGCCGTATTGTGGCTGTCAGGAGGCTTCGGTGAGCGGATCGCGCCCATCTCAGCCGAGATCACGAGCCCGTTGGCACCGGACGGCGCGTCAGTGGCGCGGGTCAACCGGACGGTGACCGCCGTTACCGAATGGGCAAGCGGCGCTGTCGCATCCGCCGTCGAAACCGAGGTGTCGTCGCAGATCATGGCGCGGATCGAAGAAGTGCGGGTATCGGCGGGCGAAGCCGTGCAGGCCGGTCAGACGCTGGTCGTGCTTGACCGGCAGGAGCCGCTGGCGCGGGCAGCCCAGGCACGCCAGGCATTGGCCGCGGCGCAGGCCCGTCTTGATCTGACCAAAAGCGAATTGGGCCGCGTCGAACAATTATTCGACCGTAATGTCGTCGCCCGCCAGCGTCTCGATCAGGCAACCGCCGATTTCACTGGCGCGAAAGCGGATGTCAATCGCCTGGAAAGTGCACTGGATGCGGTCGAGACGGCCTTGGCCTATACCGAAATCCGCGCACCGGTCGAGGGCGTCGTCGTTGATCGCCTGGCCGAGCCGGGCGAGATGGCAGCGCCAGGCCTGCCGCTTCTACGAATTTACGATCCCGCCGCGCTACGGGTCGAAGTGCCGGTACGGGAATCGCTGGCGGTCCGGCTTGCGACAGGGCAGAGTCTCAGGATCGAGGTTCCGGCGCGAGGCGAGACGTTCGATGGTACCATTGAGGAAATCGTGCCCTTCGCCGAGCCAGGTGCGCGGACACTGCTGGTCAAAGTCGGGGTGCCGGGTGATCCGCGGCTCTATGCCGGCCTGTTCGCGCGGGTTGCTATACCGGCTGGCCAGCGCGAACGGCTGCTGGTGCCGTCGGTCGCCATAAGCCGGGTCGGCCAACTCGATTTTGTCACTACGGTCGGGGCCGAACGCCAGTTGCGCCGCCGCTTCGTCACTCTGGGTGAAATGGTAGCCGACGACCGGATCGAAGTACTGAGCGGCCTCGCCGTCGGCGAAGCCGTGCTGCTGCCGCCGGCGACCGCCGAATGACCGGCGGCCTACCGGACGCAGGTGGCCCCGTGCGATATGCACAATGAAGATAGCACCCGCATGCCGACCGGTCGCGACCGGAGCCTGAAACCGATGGCTTTACGCCAAGATCATATGCGCAGACGCTCAATCTCTGGCGAACGATGGATCCCGACAGTAAGGGGCGCTGATTCCTAATGCGTTCGCATAAAGCACACAAACATACGGCTTAAACGTCCAAGTTCGCGACCTTGAGGGCGTTTTGTTGGATGAACTCGCGGCGCGGTTCGACAACGTCGCCCATCAGGGTTGAGAAGACTTCTTCAGCCTCGTCGATGTGGTTGACACGGACCTGCAATAACGAACGGGCTTCAATATCCAACGTGGTTTCCCAAAGCTGTTCGGGATTCATTTCGCCCAAGCCTTTGTAGCGTTGGATCGAGATGCCTTTGCGGCCGATTTCCGTCAACGTGTCGACGATGGCGATCGGTCCAGTGATCGCCGTCGATTTGTCTTTGCCTTCGAGAGTGCCGTGTTTGGCGTAGTTCTTTTGCATCTTCGCAGTCATCTCGTCGATTTGCCGAGCGTCTTTTGAGCGCATGATCGCCCCGTCCAGCACATGGCTTTCGGTGACGCCACGCAGCATACGTTTAAATTCCAGCCCGCCGTCATCAAGCGCGCGACCTTCCCAGCCACGCTCGTGTTCAGGGGCCAACGCGTCCAAGCGCTTGCAGATATAATCCGCGACTTGGCCACCCTGTTCAGGGTTGCCCAAGATATCCGGATTGAGCGCGCCCAAGATCGCCGCCTGTTCCAAGATGTCCATCGGCACATGGTTCGACAGATGCGACAACAAGGTCTTCACATAGCGCGCTTCGTCGGCGAGCTTGCGCAGGTCTTGGCCGGCGATCTGATGGCCTTCGAAGTTGACGAACACGGCGCCTTCGGCGATGGCAGTGTCGAACAAATAGTTTTCCATCTCAAGATCACCCTTGAGATAGACCTGCGAATTGCCGCGCTTGGCGCGATACAGCGGCGGTTGCGCGATATACAGATAACCGCGCTCGATCAGTTCGGGCATTTGCCGGAAGAAGAACGTCAGCAACAACGTGCGGATGTGGCTACCGTCGACGTCAGCGTCTGTCATGATAATGATCTTGTGGTAACGGCACTTTTCGACGTTGAAATCCTCACGTCCGATACCGGTGCCGAGCGCCGCGATCAGCGTGCCGATTTCGGCAGAGCCCAACATTTTGTCGAAACGGGCCCGCTCGACGTTCAAAATTTTGCCGCGCAACGGCAAAATCGCCTGACTGCTACGGTCCCGGCCCTGCTTTGCAGAGCCACCGGCGCTGTCTCCCTCGACGATGAACAGTTCGGATTTGGCGGGATCGCGTTCTTGGCAATCGGCAAGCTTGCCCGGCAATGTCGAGATGTCTAAAGCACCCTTGCGACGCGTCAGCTCACGCGCTTTACGGGCGGCTTCACGCGCGGTCGCGGCATCGACGATTTTGCTGATGATTTTTTTGGCTTCGGCGGGATTTTCTTCAAACCAACGATCCAAGCCTTCGGAAACAAGGTTTTCAACGACCGGGCGGACTTCGGACGACACCAGCTTGTCTTTGGTCTGTGACGAGAATTTCGGATCCGGCACTTTGACCGACAAAATACAGGTCAGGCCTTCGCGCGCATCGTCACCGGTGACGCCGACTTTCTCTTTTTTAGACACCAATCCCGATGCCATGTAGGCATTGATGTTCCGCGTCAGCGCACCGCGAAAACCCGCCAAATGGGTGCCGCCGTCGCGTTGCGGGATGTTGTTGGTGAAACACAGCATGGTTTCGTGATAGCTGTCATTCCATTGCATGGCGACTTCGATGGTGATGCCATCGCGCTCCCCATGCACCGCAATCGGGTTCGTAATAATCGCGGTTTTCGAACGATCGATGTATTTCACAAAGGCAATCAAGCCGCCTTCGTAATGCATGTCGACCTCGATGGGCTCCGGCCCGCGATTATCGGTCAACTGCAGACGCACACCGGAGTTCAAAAACGCCAATTCGCGCAGACGGTGTTCCAGGGTCGACAGATCGTAGTCGGTGTTGGTGAAGATCGTGGGCGACGCTTTAAAGGTAATTTGAGAGCCGCTTTCGGGCTTGCCGTTTTCTTTCAACGGTGCATCGCCGACGATTTCTAGAGGCGAAACCGCTTCGCCGCCTTCAAAACGAATGTAGTGTTCTTTGCCTTCGCGCCAGATGCGCAGTTCCAACCAATCGGACAGCGCGTTGACGACGGAAACGCCGACACCGTGCAGACCGCCCGAAACTTTGTAGGAGTTTTGATCGAACTTACCGCCGGCGTGCAGCTGCGTCATGATAACCTCGGCCGCAGACACGCCTTCTTCGGCATGGATACCGACCGGAATGCCGCGCCCGTTATCGGATACGGAAATCGAGTTATCGCCATTCAACGACACGATGACCGTGTCGCAGTGGCCTGCCAGCGCTTCGTCGATGGCGTTGTCGACGACTTCGTAGACCATATGATGCAAGCCCGACCCGTCGTCGGTATCGCCGATATACATGCCCGGGCGCTTGCGCACGGCATCCAGTCCCCGCAACACCTTGATCTGATCGGCGCCATAGGCAGCCGGATCAACCTCAGCGATGTCGCCTTCGGCCAGATCGGCTGCGGCAACCGCAGCTGTGGCTTCGGGATCGATGTTGGTTTCTGTTTCGTCGCTCATATTCGTCCGTCTTTCAATTTCCGCAGGCCTCGGCTTATGCCCCAGCTGCGTCGATGGTCCCGTCAGAGACCGTAAAAAAGGCTGCACGACCGTGCATACCCTCGAATAAGCCGGCGTCGGTGCCGGTCATCCAGGCTTGCGCCCCCAAATCGTTAATCATATCGAACAAGGCCGCACGCTTGTGCGTATCCAAGTGCGCCGCGATTTCGTCCAACAGCAACATCGGCACCCGACCCTGCTCGGCCGCCTGCATCCGTGCGTGCGCCAACACCAAAGCGATCAGCAGCGCTTTTTGCTCGCCGGTTGAACACTGCGCCGCATCTCGGCCTTTGGCCGCATGGCGCACCGCCAAATCGGTGCGGTGCGGACCGGTCGCGGTCCGGCCGTCTGCGGCGTCCGCAGACCGGTTGCGCTTCAGCGCATCCTTAAATCGATCTTCAGCCGCCAGTGCCGGGCCTTCGTCGAGCCACACTTCGGGCCCCCCCGAAAGCCATAATTCCGCACCCGGAAACGGCCCTGCAGCGGCGGCGATAAAGGCCGATAAGCGACCCACCATCTCGCGCCTGGCGGCCGCGACGGCCATCCCTTTTTCGACCATCCGCGCTTCAAGGGCATCCAGCCAACCCGGGTCGGCGTTCACGCCCCGCTCACTCAACAATCTCGCCCGCTCACGCATTGCTTGCTCGTAAGCGCTAACACGGCCCGCATGTGCCGGATCGGCCGCATACACCAATCGATCCAAAAACCGCCGCCGGCCGCCCGGGCCTTCGATGAACAAGCCATCCATTTGCGGCGTCAGCCAAACCACGGCAGCATGTTCGCATAGCGCACTCTGTGCACGCTCGTTGACGCCGTCGACACGGATGACACGACGCTCCCTAGCACCTTGATGATCCGGATCGAGCCCGGTGCCCAAATCAACAGGATCACCACCACCGTCAAGCCGCGCCGCCACGGCCCATACGCGCCCAGCAGGGGCAAGATCGCAGCCGGCATCCGCATAGGTGACTTCAGACAACGTCGCCCGTCTGAGACCACGCCCCGGCGCCAAGAATGAGACCGCTTCCAAAACATTGGTCTTACCGGCCCCGTTGGCGCCGCAAAGCACGACACTGACACCATCCGGTGTGATCGTCGAACTTTGATGGTTGCGAAAATTGGTCAATTTCAAGCGTAACAACGCGACCCGGTCGTTGACGTGATCGCGGGCCCGGGCGTCCGTTTCCGCCGCCGTTTGCGCGGCGCCTGGAAAAGCATCTTCGTCCTTGGTGATGGCGGTTATGCCTGCCACGTCCCTAAGTTCGCTCCTGGTTTATAAAACGTACCTCGAAAATAAGCTGCTGCCGATCAGACCCGCATCGGCATCAAAACGTAGATCGTGCCGGAATCTTCCGAACCGCGAATGATGGTCGGTGACGCGGCATCCGCAAGCATGAACACGGCGGTGTCACCATCGATCTGCCGCGCGATGTCGAGCAAATACGCCGAGTTAAAACCGATCTCGAACTCATCAGAGCTGTAGGAGACTTCGATGTCTTCCTGCGCGGTGCCGTTTTCCGGGCTGGATGCGGATAGCGATAAGTTGTCGGCACCGAGCGCCAGCTTCACGGCGCGGGACTTTTCCGAGGAAATCGCAGACACACGGTCGACCGCGTCTGACAGCATTTTTCGATTAACGCTCATTTCCTTATCGTTGCCGGCCGGAATGACGCGCTGATAATCGGGGAACGTGCCGTCGATCAACTTTGAGGTCAGCACCGCATCGTCAAACGCAAAGCGAATTTTTGCATCCGACAACGAGATTTCGATGTCGTCACCGGTCTCGTCGATCAGCTTGCGAATTTCGCCGACGGTTTTGCGCGGCACAATCACGCCCGGCATACCTGCAGCCCCATCGGGCAACGGCAACGCATAGCTGGCAAGACGATGGCCATCGGTCGAAACAGCGCGGAGCGTCTGCGCCCCTTCGAATTCAGAAACGTGCAAATAGATGCCGTTCAGGTAATAGCGGGTTTCTTCGGTGGAGATCGCAAAGCGCGTGCGATCAATCAGGCCACGCAGGTCAGCAGCCGGCAACTTGAAAGAATGCCCGTAATCGCCGCCGGTCATCACCGGGAAATCTTCGGTTGGCAGGCACGACAACGTAAAGCGCGAGCGACCGGCACGGATCGTCAATTTGCCGTCGCCGGGCGCTTCCAGTTCAACCTGAGCGCCATCCGGCAGTTTGCGAACGATTTCGAAAAACGTCAGGGCGGGCGCAGTGGTGGCGCCGGGCGTCGACACGTTGGCCGGCACTTTCTCGACAATATCCAAATCCATGTCGGTGGCATTCAGCGCCACACCATCGCCATCCGCCTCGATCTTGACGTTGGACAAAATCGGAATGGTATTCCGACGCTCTACAACACTTTGCACGTGCCCCAAGGAGCGCAGGAGATCGGTCCGTTCGATCGTCAGTTTCATGCTTAAACCCGTATTTCCTATCCGCGCGGTCCCACGTCGGGGGTGCCGCTGACCCTATTCAAAACGCCTGGAAATAAACCCCTGAATACCCGATAAATCCCCCATGCGTGCGCCGACAACATGCCGGAAGGGCGGGTTCATTTGAACTTCCAAAAGCAGCCAAATAGCCGCTCAGAAAGGCGTTGTGAATTATAGCAGACCCACCCCACGACCCAAGCGTTTTAAAACGCGCACTCGGCATCCAGATGCGAGAAAAAGATCGTTAATAATCAGAGGGTTGCAAAGGCATTGTCAGCGGTCATCGTCGACCCGAAAGGTTAACCTTCAAGCATCCGGCGCAAAAGTTCGATATCTTCTGCGAATCCAGAGTCGGCCCCTTTAAGCTCTTCGACTTTTTTAACGGCGTGCATCACCGTGGTGTGGTCACGGCCGCCGAATTTTCGGCCGATTTCAGGCAAAGAGCGAGCCGTCAATTGCTTGGCCAAATACATCGCCACCTGACGTGGTCTTGCGACCGACCGTGCACGCCTAGCCGAATGCATATCCGAGATGCGGATATTGAAATGGTTGGCGACCTGTTTTTGGATTTCTTCGATGGTGACGCGGCGATCATTGGCACGGAGCAGATCATGCAGGACTTCCTGCGTAGCCTCGATCGAGATATCACGCCCGATCAATTGGGAATGCGCGACGACACGGTTCAGACTGCCTTCCAACTCGCGGACATTGGCGGTGATCTTGTGGGCTAAGAACTCCAACACCTTCGGTGGGATGTCTGCGCGCATCTGCGCCGCCTTAGATTGCAAGATACCCAAACGCAATTCGTAGGTCGTTGCATGAATATCGGCGACGAGGCCGCAATTGAGGCGCGAAATCAGACGCTCTTCCATACCGACCAGATCGGACGGTGATTTGTCGGCAGAGATCACGATCTGCCGGCCTTGGTCAACCAAGGCATTGAAGGTGTGAAAGAACTCTTCTTGGGTGGACTCTTTGCCGGCGATGAACTGTACATCGTCAATCATCAGCACATCGACGGAGCGGAACTGGTCTTTAAAGTCCATGGTCGTACTCTGGCGGATCGCCTGCACGAAGTGGTGCATGAACTTTTCCGCAGACAGGTACACTACCGTACGATCCGGCGTGGTTTGGCGAATATGCCAAGCCACCGCATGCATCAAATGGGTCTTACCGAGCCCCACGCCACCATACAAGAACAGCGGATTAAAAGGCACGCGCTCTGCCTCGGCAACACGCCGGGCGGCGGCATAGGCGAATTCATTCGGCTTACCGACGACGAAATTATCGAAGACAAAACGGGGATCCAGCGCGGCGCTCAGACCTTCGCGCCCGGACTTGACATCCCGCGCGGTTTCGGCGGCCGGCGTTTGTCGGCGGATACCATCTTTCAACTGATTTTGGGTGCGTTCATTTCGGACCGTGACTTCGAGCGAGCCCACTTCCGGGGTCTCGTCTTGCCAAAGTGTCGCAATACGTTCTGCATAGTGGGCAAGCACCCAATCACGCATGAAACGCGTCGGCACGGTGGCATGTACGGCGCCGTCTTCGATGCCGCGAATGATCATCGGCTTGATCCAGCTCTGGAACGCCGCTTCGCCGATTTCACCGCGCAACTGGTCACTGACCGTGCTCCATTGCGCACGAATCATATTCTGGCCCTGATCATCGCCCGGGTTTTGCGCCTGATGAGCTGTTTGATTGTCCATCTGATCAGTCGCCTGCCTCAAGCTCGCGTCAAGCTCATCACCGCGTTGATCACCATTCGATTTGCCGTGCACAGACGTCGCGTCGATCATTCGTAACTTGCCCCCAAAATAACACCCCTGAACGGAGCGCGACCCAATAGCACAGACAACCACAACCGCTTCTTCGATCCGCACCTTTGGCACTGCCATGATGCGAGGACCCGTAAATTACCAACATTCCAACAGTACAGCGTTCCCAGACTTACATCTTCGCCGACGCCCTCTTCGTCGGATAATCCGGTTGTTGCCGTTTTTGGCTTGGCATTTAAATCAACAGAATTAGAAATGTACCGGCTGCAGCACTTTTTCAGCTACGCACCCAAGAATGTCATATATTACCTGACGGTCGTGAAAAATGCCCCCTTAGATCGTTGATAGTTGATACGCTTAACTCATAACCACAAACTAATTCGCCATGTCTTCAACAAGATTTACTTAAAAGTTTATGTTTTTATTTTGTTTTGCCTCGGAAAAAGGCAGTAAGGACTTCAAGAGACAGATTTTATATTTTACCCTCGCTCGCTTGCACTTAAGAAGTACGCGTGATGACGACCAAGTGATAAGGATATTACGGAGGTCCGCACGCGCTGACAACATGATCGAAAGGAGAACGGGGCAAATAAACTGAAATAATTTTCTTGACTCTGGCTACCTGCTTGAAAGTTCAAAATTTTTTGAAAACATGATGGTGAGCGCGGGATTCAGCGTATTTTATGGCTCTTTTTTAGGCACCACTTTTAGGCAACCTAGCTGCAATTAACAATCAATCCAAGGTGAGACCCAAACGTAAAAAAGCCGCAAACTCGAAAGCTTGCGGCTTATCAAAGATTTGGCCGAACAACTGTTCGCAGTTGTTTAAGCAGCCATTCCTTTTACGCGGCTCGAAAGGCGCGATAATTTACGGCTGGCTGCGTTACGGTCCAACACGCGGCGCTGGGCGCTACGGGCCATCAGCGGCTGCGCCGCCGACAGGGCCGCTTTCGCTGCAGCCTGATCGCCAGAAGCAATCGCTTCTTCGACGCGACGCACGGCAGAGCGAACTTCACCCAGGCGTGCACGGTTAACAATTGTACGCTTTTCCGTCTGGCGGATCCGCTTTTTCGCTGAGGCGCTGTTTGCCATCTCAAAAAACCTCTTAAATTCGGGCCCAAGAATGGGGAAGGCGAGCTTATATAGCCGCTTGAGGCCTGCGTCAACCCACGCTGGCACCTGTTTTCAGCATCAGCGCCTAACTTTCTTAGGGACTTCCTTGCGGCGAGACCGAAAAGTTGACGACGGCACCGTTGTCACCATCGCTCTCGATGGTCAGCCGCAAGCGCTCCCGTTCACGCGCATACAGACCATCACCGACTTTACTCCAGCCGAGTTGCGGCAACACGTCTGCATAGAATGTTCGCACGGCGTCTGGTGTTACCGGACCACGGGCCTCAGCTTCGGCGATACGTCCGTTTGCGGTCTCAAAGGTGACGGCAGCGTGTTCATTTTCCTGCAACGCAATCATTAGCGGCAGATCTTCAATCACCGAGAGAAAGCCCCCATCCGCGCGTGCGCCCGGCGCCCCCGCAAGGACCCCCACCAGCAGCGAGAGCGCAAATAAGTGTGTGCGAAAGAGTGTGTGTCTTAGCATCATGTCTTCGCTTCTATCATCAGCGCTGGCGTTTCGCACAGTAAAATGTCGAACGCCCACCCTGTATCATCTGACGGATACCGTCTTCACAGTCGCAGCCCGGACATTTTTCACCGCCGCGTCCATAAAC
Source organism: uncultured Rhodospirillales bacterium (assembly GCA_963974935.1). GTDB lineage: Bacteria > Pseudomonadota > Alphaproteobacteria > Rhodospirillales > Casp-alpha2 > UBA4479. Next base: position 50,994 of record CAXBEV010000009.1, read on the forward strand.
CGCGAAACTATGCTGAAAATAGCCGAGTTCGCCGGAAGTTTGGCGATGATCACGCAATGACGAGCCGCCGGCCGCAATCGCATCGTTCAGCACATCGCGGATCGCTTCGGCCAAACGTACGGCACGTTGACCTTTAACCGTGCGCGCCAGTCGTTTCGGCGAGATGCCTGCACGATACAAGGCTTCCGATGCATATATGTTGCCAACGCCTGCGACCACCCGCTGGTCCAAAATCGCCACTTTGATCGCACTACGCCGCTCGCCAAGGCCTAAAGCGAGAGCCGGGCCATCAAACGCGTTAGAAAGGGGCTCCGGCCCCAAACCTGCCAAAAACTTCTGCGTCGGCAGTTGCGCGGCATCGAACAAATCGACAAAGCCGAACCGCCGTGGATCATTATATCGGATGGTGACCCCGGTATCGGTCACCAACTCCAAATGATCATGGGGCTCGAGCGGCGGCGGCGCATCCTTATAGACACGATAACGCCCGGACATGCCGAGATGCGACAGCATAATGAGATCACCTGATAAGCGGATGAGGAGGTACTTCGCGCGCCGCTCGACACTTATAATCGTGCGTCCGGTCATTCGCGTCGCCAAGCCGGGCGGCAGCGGAAACCTTAAGTCAGGGCGAAACGCCGTCACCTTCGCCAACACAGCACCTTCCAGCACAGGCGCCAAGCCACGCCGTACGGTTTCGACCTCGGGAAGTTCAGGCATAAAAGGCGGGCTCCGAAAAAAACGAATAGACGGTTACGGAAGCGTAGCGTGCAGGCGCGGGTTCGGCTATGGTCCCGTTCATGACTGGCCAAAAACATAAGAATTCCGATCCGGAAACTGTGTCGTTCGGCTTTCGCGACGTCAATGTCGAAGAAAAAGCCGACCTTGTGAGCGAGGTGTTTTCCTCGGTCGCCGGCAAATACGATCTGATGAACGACCTGATGAGCCTCGGCATCCATCGTTTGTGGAAATCTGCGATGTTGGACTGGCTTGCGCCTAAGCTCGACATGACACTGGTCGATGTCGGCGGCGGCACCGGTGACATTACGTTCCGCTGGCGCGAGCGCGGCGGTGGCGAAGTTACGGTTGTCGATTATTCCGAAGACATGATCACAGTCGGTCGCGATCGCGCCATCAACAAAGGCATGCTGGATGGCATCACCTGGACCGTCGGCAATGCCGAGCAATTAGCCCTGCCCGATAACTCGGTGGACGCCTATGCCAGCGCATTTTGTTTACGCAACGTCGCCCGATTGGACAAAGCGCTTTCCGAAGCGCGCCGCGTGCTGCGCCCGGGCGGTCGTTTCTTGTGCCTGGAATTTTCTCATCTGGCGCTGCCCGCTTTTGAACAAGCCTATGACGCGTGGTCTTTTAAAGTGCTGCCGGCGCTTGGTGCCCGTTTTGCAGGCGACAAAGAGTCATATGTATATCTGGCTGAGAGCATCCGTCGCTTTCCGAGCCAGCAAGTCTTTGCAGACATGATCGCCGACGCTGGCCTAGAGCAGGTAAAAGTGCGCAATCTGTCGGGCGGCATCGCTGCGCTGCATTCGGCTTGGCGCCTTTAAAGGCGGTTTAGGAAACAGATGCTTCGCTCCATGCGCCATCTTCGAAGGCTTTTTGCGCTCGCGCGGCTTTTGGCCCGACATGACGCGTTGTTCGTGCTGGAAAGGGCCGGCGTGCCGGCATCTGTCCTACGCTTAGCCGCCCTCCGCGTCACGGCGAACAGCGAGGGCCGCCCCGGCGAGCGACTTGCGCGCGCGCTGACCGAGGCCGGACCAAGCTTCATCAAACTGGGCCAAGCACTTTCGACCCGCTCAGATCTTTTAGGTGAAGAAATGACCACCGATCTTGCGCAATTGCAGGACAACCTACCGCCGTTTGATGCCGAACTTGCACGCGCCACCATCGCCGAAGAGCTCGGCGCACCGGTGGATGAATTGTTCGCCGAATTCGACAACCAAGCGATTGCTGCCGCTTCCATCGCGCAAGTGCACTTCGCCGTCACCCACGATGGTCGCAAGGTTGCCGTGAAAGTCCTGCGCCCGAACATCGAGGCGGCCTTTCAACGTGATGTCGATCTTCTGACCTGGATTGCCGAGATCGCCGAGCGCACGCAGCCGCAACTGCGCCGCCTGAAGCCGATCGCATCCATCGCGACTCTGGCGGAAACAGTTGAGCTTGAAATGGACCTCCGCTTCGAAGCCGCCGCCGCCGCAGAGCTTGCGGAAAACTTCAAAGATGACCCTGAATTCAAAGTGCCCGACGTGGACTGGCACCTCACTGCGCGTCGGGTACTGACCACCGAACGCTTAATTGACGGCATTCCGCTGGATGATCGGGACGCGATTGTCGCGGCCGGTCACGATCCTGTCGCGGTGCTTACCCGCGCCGCCGCAGCTTCATTCCGCCAAGTGTTCCGAGACGGCTTTTTTCATGCCGACACGCACCCCGGCAACATGTTCGTGCTACCCGATGGCCGCATCGCGGTGGTGGATTTCGGCATTATGGGTCGGCTGGACCTGAAATCGCGCCGCACCATCGCCGAGATGCTGGTGGCCTTTTTAAACCGCGATTATCGCCGCGCCGCCGAGATTCATTTCGAAGCCGGCTGGGTGCCGCGGGATCGCTCCGTCGATCATTTTACCCAAGCCTGCCGATCCATCGCCGAGCCGATCTTAGACAAACCGCAAAACGAGATTTCTATCGCGAAGCTGCTGGCGCAATTATTTCGAATCACCGAGACGTTTCGCATGGAAACCCAGCCGGAGCTTTTGTTGCTGCAAAAAACCATGCTGATTGCCGAGGGCACGGCGCGCACGTTGGCGCCTGAGGCCAACATGTGGTTTCTCATCCGCCCGCTGATCGAAGACTGGATGCGCGCCAATTTCGGGCCCGAAGCCAAAGTACGCGACGTCATTCAAAACCTGACCCACGCGATGGAGCGCTTGCCGGATATGATTTCCGATGTGGAACGCACCTCACGAATGCTGGCCGACGGCAAGGTCAAACTGCATCCCGACACCATCCGTGCGCTGCGCGGTGAAGACGGGCCCAGCCGGCGCCCATCGCAGGTTTTGTGGCTGATCGTACTTGGCTTGCTGGCCGTCTTCGTAATCACGCTGATCGATTAACCTAAAACACGCTCAGTCTTTTTCATCTGCCGATGTATCCGCCGCGTTGCCGGTCGATATCTGATTCACAAACGGCTTTAGGCGGAGTTTGGTGCGATGGTCATCAGGGCCTTGTTTGCCATCCGGATGAAAGCCCCGATAATAATCCTTTTGCCATTTTTGCTCGGCCGCTTCAGAGCCGGGTGTCTTCAGGTCCTTGTTAAAAGTGTTTCGACTTTCCGACCAATCCTTGTGGTTTTTAAACATGTCGGCATCACTCTCAAAAGTGCGCACTTCAGGCTCGACCTGCTCCAAACCATCGCGGTGCATAGGAAAGACGTGACAAAACGGCTCACCTTTTTCAAAGCGCACCGGCGTGTCGGGGCGCGTGAACATCCAATTCATGGTGAACGTATAAGGTGACCAGTCGGTTTCGATCACGCCCGCTAACGGCTGAATGGCATCTTTTGGACGATTGATCGGCCCTTGCGCCATCATGCTGATGCCAGGGTCGGTGCGAAATAAATAACCGACATGAAACGTCAAAATACCTGAGCCGAAATGGGTCGTCGGCAACAAGCCCACCTCATCGGTCGCAATAGCGATATCTGTTTTTGACGCGCCGCCATTCCACGTCGCTGTGAAATTAACCGGCGAACAAAGTTCCCAGCCATGCGCATTGGCAATGATCAACGGCAGGCAACGGTAGGCATAGGCTTGAGGCAGATCGTCCATCCATTTCCGCCCCGCCGGTGCCGGGCGGAGCTCGGGTGGATTTGGAACGGTCGGATACGCGATCAACTTCATCAGGCGAAATTTTCAATAAAAAGGCCACCGAGACATCAACTTCGCTTATAGCAGTCCCACCGCAGCACGGCTATGACATCCCATTTGAAAAAGCCAAACTACCCAAGTGTAAAGTCTGAATGTATTGCGAAATTGCGCCCAATAGACTATTTACACGTAAGTTTCGTGTTTTATTTCGTTTCTACAGTTTGATGGCGAAAGGATGATCGATCCCATGCAGGGCAAGCGCGTGTTATTGATCGTGTCGGGCGGCATCGCAGCGATCAAAATTCCAGATTTAATCCGGCGCCTGCGTGAACGCGGCGCATCGGTACGTTGCGTGCTGACCGAAGGCGGCAAACAATTTGTCACGCCGCTGAGCCTGAGCGCGCTTTCCGAAGACAAAGTCTATGACGATCTTTTCTCGCTGACTGACGAGCACGAGATGGGACACATCAATCTGTCCCGCGAAGCCGACGTTGTGCTGGTCGCCCCTGCGAGTGCAGACATCTTGGCAAAAATGGCCGCCGGGCTGGCCGGTGATCTGGCGAGCACCGTGTTGATGGCGACCGACAAGCCGGTCCTGGCCGCGCCGTCGATGAACGTGCGCATGTGGGAGCATCCGGCGACCCAGGCCAACGTGCAAACCCTGCAATCGCGGGGCGTCACGCTGATCGGCCCGACCGAGGGCGACATGGCGTGCGGCGAGTTCGGTATGGGCCGCATGTCGGAGCCTGCAGATATTTTGACGGCACTGGAGGCGTTTTTCGATCTGCGCCCAAAGTCACAAGCCGGGCCCCTTAAAGGTCGTCATGCCGTGGTGACCAGCGGCCCGACGTTCGAGCCCATCGATCCCGTGCGCTATATCGCCAATCGTTCCAGCGGCAAACAAGGCCACGCCATCGCGGGCGCGTTGGCCGCGCTTGGGTGTCACACCACCCTTATCACCGGGCCGACGGCACTTGCCGACCCACTTGGCTGTGACGTGATACGCATTGAAAGTGCACGCGACATGCTGGCCGCCGTCGAAGCAGCCCTGCCCGCCGATATCGCCGTATGTGCCGCCGCCGTCGCCGATTGGCGTGTCGCCGAGGCGGCCGCCGGCAAGATCAAAAAACACGCAGGCGCCGCGCCGCCACCGCTACAGATGATAGAAAACCCCGACATCCTGGCGGCCATTTCCAAAGCCGGCAACAAGCGTCCGGCCCTGGTCATCGGCTTTGCTGCCGAAACCGATGACGTGATCAAAAACGCCACCGAGAAACGAGCCCGCAAAGGTTGTGACTGGATCGTTGCCAACGACGTCTCGCCGGCGACCGGCACCTTTGCCGGTGACGACAACACCGTGCACCTGATCACCGAAGATGCCACTGACGCGTGGCCGAAGATGACCAAACTTGCCGTCGCCGAACATCTCGCCCAACGCATCGCACATCATTTTGAGGCTGCCGAATGACCAAAGCCGTAACCATTAGCGTCGTGCGCCTCGCGCATGGTGCCGATTTAACCTTACCCACTTATGCCACCGCCGATAGCGCCGGCATGGATTTAATGAGCGCCGAGCCCGGCGACGTTACGCTGGCGCCCGGCACGCGCGCGATGATCGCGACCGGCCTTGCCATGCAGCTGCCGTCCGGATTTGAAGCGCAAGTCAGACCTCGCTCGGGGTTGGCCGCGAAACACGGCATCACTGTGCTGAACAGTCCAGGCACCATCGACGCGGATTACCGGGGCGAAGTAAAAGTTATCCTGATCAACTTGGGCGACGCGCCGGTGACGCTGGCACGTGGGGAGCGGATCGCACAATTGGTGATCGCACCCGTCACGCAAGCAACATGGCAGGAAGTTTCGACACTCGAAGACACGGCCCGCGGCGCTGGGGGCTTCGGCTCGACCGGCAGCAAAGGCTGAGGGGGGGGAAAGCGTGTTACGTATCACCAAAAAAATGCTGTTCGCGATAGAGGCGGTGCTCGATATCGCCTATCACGCCGGCGCCGAGCCTGTACAAAGTCGCGAAATCACACGCCGTCAAGGCATCCCACAACGTTATCTTGAGCAAGCATTGCAGCATTTGGTCCGCGACGACATATTGGTTGGCGTGCGCGGGCCACGCGGGGGCTACCGACTGGCCCGAGAACGTAGACGCATCACGGTCGGCGATATCGTCCGCTCAGTGCGCAAAATGGAAACCGCCGAAGATCCACTGCAGACCGAACAAGGCTCCGATCTCGGCCAGAAAGTGGTGCGCCCCCTCTGGAACGACGTGCAAGAAGACGTGATGCAGCGATTAGATGCCACCAGCATCGATGATCTCTGTCAAAACGCGAACAAAGTCGGCATCGAAAGCGAAGGCCGACAGAACTTAGACTTCATCATCTAACCCGATAAAAAAGATTTGAGGGACACCCAAATGACCGACACCCAACATGACGCCGCCGTAGATCAAGATTTTCGTGGCCGCATTTACGAGAACATCACCGACACCATCGGCCAAACGCCGTTGGTGCGGCTGTCGCGCTTGATGAAGGATGCTGGCGTGACGGGCAACATTCTTGGAAAGTGCGAATATTTCAACCCGCTGGCCAGCGTCAAAGACCGTATCGGTCTGGCGATGATCGAAGCGGCTGAACGCGATGGACGCATCAAAGAAGGCGCGACCTTGATTGAGCCGACGTCGGGCAATACCGGCATCGCGCTGGCGTTTGTTTGCGCCGCCAAAGGGTATCGACTGATCTTGACCATGCCGGAAAGCATGTCGATTGAACGCCGTAAAATGCTGCGCCTTTTTGATGCGGAAATCGTTTTGACGCCGGCACCGCTCGGCATGCGGGGCGCGATTGAGCGTGCCGAAGAACTGCTCAAAGAAATTCCGGGCGCGATGATGCTGCAGCAATTTGAAAATCCGGCCAACCCGGAAATCCATCGCCGCACGACGGCCGAAGAAATCTGGCGCGACACCGGCGGCAAGGTGGATGCGCTGATTTCAGGCGTTGGCACCGGCGGCACCATCACCGGCTGCGGCGAAGTCCTTAAGCAACGCAATCCGGACGTCAAAATCATTGCCGTCGAGCCCGAAGACAGCCCAATCCTGTCGGGCGGCGCCCCTGGCCCGCATAAGATTCAAGGCATTGGCGCCGGCTTTGTGCCGGCCATTTTAGATCGCAGCCTGATCGACGAAGTGCTGCAGATCGGCAACGAAACTGCGTTCACCATGGCCCGCAAAGCGGCCCGCATGGAAGGCTTGGCGGTCGGCATCTCGTCGGGGGCAGCCCTTGCTGCTGCCATCGAAGTGGCGGAACGCCCGGACATGGCGGGAAAAAACATCGTTGTCATCTTGCCATCGTTTGCGGAACGCTATTTGTCGACGGCATTGTTCGAGGGCCTCGACTGAGCATGACCGATTTCACCGATGCCGAAGTCGAACGCTACGCACGGCATATCTTGCTGAAAGAGGTCGGCGGCGTCGGTCAGCGTAAACTGATGGATGCAAAAGTGCTGGTGGTCGGCGCCGGGGGCCTCGGCTCACCAGTGGCGTTGTACCTAGCAGCCGCCGGGGTCGGCACCATCGGCATCATCGATGCCGACACCGTCGATCTTTCCAACCTGCAACGCCAGATCGCGCACACCACGGATCGCATTGGGATGTCCAAGGTCGAAAGTGCCGCTAAAGCGATCCATGACATCAACCCAGGCGTCAACGTGGTGGCGATGGATAAGCGCTTCGATGCGTCGAACGCGCTCGACATCATCAAAGACTACGACATCGTCGCCGATGGCTCAGACAATTTCGAGACCCGGTTCCTGATCAACGATGCCTGCTATTTCGCAGAGAAACCGTTGGTGTCGGCTGCGATCCTGCGCTTCGACGGGCAAATCAGCACGTATAAGGCGTACGCACCCGATGAAGACGGCGGTCATGGTCCGTGTTATCGGTGCATCTTCCGTGAAGCGCCGCCGCCAGGCCAAATCCCAAGTTGTGCCGAAGCCGGCGTGATGGGCGCGATGTGCGGCGTGATGGGCTCGTTGCAGACAACTGAGGTCCTTAAAGAGATCATGGGCATAGGCGACAGCCTGTCCGGCTCGTTGATGGTTATCGACGGCTTGGCGACCGAGTTTCGTAAGATTAAGGTCAAAGCCGATCCGGGCTGCCCGTTGTGCGGTGAAAACCCTTCGATCACCGATCTTTCGAGCCATACGGTTGCGGCGGGCACCGTATGCTCGGCGGCGCATGGCTGATAAAAAACGATGAAAAAACTCTCGCTTGTCGTTGCCTCACCGTATTTTGAAAAGGTGCATTATGCGTTTGTGATGGCGACCGGGGCCGCCGCCATCGGTGCGCCGGTGACGATGTTTTTCACCATGAGCGCCTGCCCGGCAATTTTAAAAGACCCGGACTGGCGGATATTGCCATCTGAAAAACCTGGCATGACGGCAGCGGCAAGAGACCAAGCGTTCACCGCAAACGGCGTCGCCGGCCTAGACGAGTTGATCGACAGCGCAGTTGAGCTCGGCATCACCTTTATGATCTGCGAAATGGGCCTGCGCGCAGAGGCCCTAGAAGACGCCCCTTTGCGTGACGGCCTTGCAGCTGAACGCACTGGCGTCGTGACTTTCTTTAATGATGCCGGTCTGACAGAAGCGACGGGCAGCAGCAATATCGTCTACGTTTAAGGCTGCACCCACGGCAGGCCGCGCACTTTCCAGCCGCCCACCGTGCCGCGATGCCCGGCTTCGCTGCAGTCACCTTCAAAGCCTTCGGTCACGTTATAGCAACGCGCGTAGCCCAACGTCGCCATGGCCGTTGCGGCAGCGACGGAACGCACGCCGGAACGGCATAAAAACAATATCGGCACATCTTCCGAAGGCACCGCGTCTTTGACGGCTTCTTCGAAGTGCGGATTACGGCGCATGTCTGGAAAGAGCTTCCAGGAAATCCGATGTACGGGCTTTTTCAGGGTCGAGAGATCGGGAGAGCCGACGTATGCGAACTCGGCATCGGTGCGCACATCGATCAGCACGGCATCGGGCTCGTCGGTCAACATCGCCCAAGCCTCGGTCGGTGAAATATCGCCGGCGTAATCAATGTCGCTCATCGTGTATCCTCATCAAGATGGCGGATCATGTCGTCTACGTCGGTAAACTTTTGGCGGGGTGCAGGCGCACTGGCACGCCCGGCCTCTGCCTCATCGATCCGTTTCCAATCGGCAAAACTGACCACACGCACCCCACGCTCTGCAAGGACCTTATCGAGCGCTGATCGGCCCGGCTTGCTGCCGCCATCTTGGAAGTCAGCCACTATGTGTTGGGCGACATCGGTGCCGTCGGGCCTGCTCGATGAAATGACGCCTGACGGGCCACGCATGATCCAACCCACCGCATAGACCCCTTTGTCGATCCGACCCTTATCATTCGGGATCACGCCGCGCTTGTCATCGAACGGCAACCCCGGGATCGGGTCGGCACGATAGCCGATGGCAGAAACAACAAGCCCGCACGGGATATCGTCGACGTCCCCGGTGCCGACGGCCCGCCCGTCTTCGAGACGGGTACGCTCGACCTTGATCCCTTGCACATGGGTATCTCCAAGAATTTCCAACGGGCTGGTGAAGAAACGAAAGTGCAGGCGTTTTGGCGCTGCAGCCGAGTCCATCTCAGCAAAGGCTTGAAAGGTTTCGATATTTTTCTCGGCCAGTCGGCGGTCGCGGCCTTGAAGGTCGTCCGGGATCGGCTGCGCGAGATCATCCGGGTCGACCAAAGGGACACATTCGGTAAGGCCGAGAAGCTCGCGCAACTCGACATTTGTGAACTTGGCTTGCGCCGGGCCACGCCGACCCAGGATATACACATCGGTGATCGGTGAGGCATCCAAGGGTGCGCGCGCATAGCCTGGAATATCGGTGCGTGCCCGCCCGGCGGCTGAGCGCACCAAAATCCGCGCAACATCCAACGCAACATTGCCGTTGCCGATAATCACAGCGGTGTTGATCTTGAGGTTCGGATCAATGTCGGCAAAATCCGGGTGGCCGTTATACCATCCGACAAACGCGGCGGAGCCGAAAACGCCGTCTTTATCTGCACCCGGAATCGTCAGCTTTCGATCCGCCGGCGCGCCAACTGCCAAGATCACCGCGTCATACATCGCACGCAGATCGTCGATCGAGATATCTTTGCCGACGTTCACATTGCCGAAAAATCGGACCCGTGTATCCGCGCCGATTTTTTCGAATTTCTTAGAAACACCTTTGGTCGGCTGATGGTCGGGGGCAACACCGCCGCGAACCAACCCAAACGGTGTCGGCAAACGCTCCAAGATATCGACTTCGACATCCAGGTCGGTATTCAGCAAGGCATCGGCGGCATAGAATCCGGCGGGACCCGATCCGATGATCGCCACCGAGATGACCATGTTCTCCCCCCTCTCGGCTACGCGACCGACGCTACTCGACGGTCCAAGTATGCCCTTGATGCAGCAGGTCTTTAAGATCGGCACTGCCAGCGCGATTCTTAGCCTCGGCTTTTAACTGCGCCATCCCTTCATCGTAGCTGGGATTCGGATCACAGTATATGACGCCGATGGCGACCGGCAGGACATCGTCCTGCATCGCGGCCAGCATATTGGCGAGGGTGCGATTGGTTTCGTCATGCACCAACACACCCGCAGCTGCCGGCCCGTCATCACCGATGTCGACGATTTTAAGTTGCAACGTCGCGCTATCGAGCGCCAGGCCCTTGGTTCCATCCGTACCAAACACCAACGGCTTGCCGTGTTCACAGGTCACCTGACGCTCGGCGGCGACGCTTTTTTCAGTCACATCCGCAAACACGCCGTCGTTATAGACAATACAATTCTGCAAAATTTCAACGAAGCTCGCACCCTTGTGCGCATGCGCGCGCTTGAAGATGTCCGGTAGGACTTTTTGCTGGTTGTCGATGCCGCGTGCAATGAATCTGGCACCCGCGCCCATGGCATACACGCACGCCGATACCGGATTATCGATGGAGCCCAGTGGCGTCGACGGCGAGCGCGTACCGGCCCGCGACGTCGGCGAGGCTTGGCCCTTGGTCAGGCCATAGATTTCGTTATTGAACAGCAACACCTGCACATCGACGTTGCGCCGGATAACGTGCATCAAATGGTTGCCACCGATCGACAGCATGTCGCCATCACCCCCGACCACCCAGACGTCGAGGTCCGGGTTGGCCAGTTTGATGCCGGTCGCAAACGCGGGGGCTCGGCCATGGATGGTGTGAAAACCATAGGTTTCGATGTAATAAGGGAAGCGCGCCGCGCAGCCGATGCCAGATACAAACACCGTATTCGCCGGGTCCGCATCAATGTCGGCGAGTGTCTTTTGCATGGCACGTAGGATCGCGTAGTCGCCACAGCCTGGGCACCAGCGGACCTCTTGGTCGGTGGCAAAATCTTTGGCGGTACGTTTGACGGGTGCGAGATCGTTCATCTCACTCTCCTAAAATCTCTAAGATCGCGTCTTCAATTTCCGTGATCTTGAAGGGCTGGCCGGATATTTTGTTCAGGCCTTTCGCGTCGATCAAATATTCAGCGCGCAGCAGCGTGATCAACTGGCCGTTATTCATTTCCGGCACCAACACATACTCGTAGCCGGTCAACAAATCGCCCAAGTTTTTCGGCAGCGGCCAAATGTTGCGGATATGAATGTGCGCAACGTCTTTGCCTTGGGCGTTCAAATTATCGACCGCACGATTGATCGGCCCATAGGTCGAGCCCCAGCCAACCACCGCGAGCTTACCTGTTTCCGGCCCAAGCTCGACGGTTTGCGGCGGGATGTCATCGGCGATGCCGTCGATCTTAGCGGCGCGCACCTTAGTCATGCGCTGGTGATTATCGGAATCATAAGAAATGTGCCCGGTGTCATAATCCCGCTCGATCCCGCCGATGCGGTGCATTAGGTCGGGCGTGCCGGGCTTGGCCCAGACCCGAGCCAATGTGTCGGCGTCACGCAGGAACGGCTGAAACCCCTCGACCTCGGTATGGAACGATACCGGGAACGGTGCATAGGCTTCCAAATCCGGAATACGCCACGGCTCCGCTGCATTGGCGATATAGCCATCGGTCAGCAACATGACGGGTGTCATGTATTTGGTCGCCAGACGCACGGCTTCGATCCCAACCTCAAAACAGTCAGCGGCCGAGCGCGTGGCCAGCACCACCAGCGGCGAATCCCCGTTGCGGCCATAAACTGCCTGATATAAATCCGATTGTTCGGTCTTCGTCGGCAACCCCGTGGACGGGCCGCCGCGCTGCGAATTGACGATGATCAGCGGCAGCTCGCATGACAGCGCAAGGCCGATGGCTTCGCCCTTCAAGGCAATACCGGGCCCTGAACTCGACGTAATGCCAAGCGTGCCGGCAAAGCTTGCGCCAATCGCGGCGCAGGCAGCAGCGATCTCATCTTCGGCCTGGAACGTCGAAACACCCAAATGCTGCAGCTTTGCCAACGAATGCAGCAACGGCGACGCCGGCGTAATCGGGTAGGATGCGAACAGGATGTCCAACGCCGCAAGTTCAGCCCCCTTGGTCAACCCCCAAGCCAACGCTTCGGTGCCGGTCACGGTCCGATATAGACCCGGTGGAATGTCGGCGGGCGCGACGTGAAACCCCTTCAAGCCATCAGGTAACTCGGCCGTTTCAGCCATCGCGTGGCCGGCGTTCATCGCCGCGATGTTGGCGTCGGCAATGTCCGGATTAGATGAAAACTTGCCGGTCAGCCACGCCTGCGTCGCTTGCCGGGAACGGCCAAACAACCAATACACAAAACCCAGCGCCCACATGTTTTTGCAGCGAAGCGCTTCTTTTTTCGATACGTCGAAGTCTTTGACGGCTTCCATCGTCATCGCCGAAATATCCATTGCGACGACCCGGTAGGGCTCGACCGTCCCGTCTTCAAGCGGATTAACGCTGAATCCGGCCTTGGCAAAATTGCGCGCGTTAAAAGTGCCCGTATCGACGATCAACAATCCGCCAGCGCGAAGGCGCGATAGCTCAACCTTAAGGGCGGCTGGGTTCATCGCCACCAACACATCAAAGTTATCACCCGCCGTCATAATCCGACGCGCGCCAAAATTGATCTGGAATGACGAGACGCCAAAAGTGGTGCCGACAGGCGCACGAATTTCGGCGGGGAAGTCCGGGAACGTCGACAAATCGTTGCCGGCAAGCGCGGTCGCTTGCGTGAATTGCCCGCCGGTCAACTGCATGCCGTCGCCGCTGTCACCGGCGAAGCGCACCACGGCGGCGTCCAATTCTTCGCGTTGCGACGCCGCATGCTCGGGGTTCAAAACCTGATCCATATTCGTCATCTGCCGTACACCCGGGCCAAGGAATTCTTTATACGATGGGAGGAGAGATAAATTGAGACATTCGATCGGCGCAAACCACGTTTGTGTGAGGTCCATGTTTCTAACTGTTGAGTCTACGCCTCCGTCCCGAGCGGGACAACCCGAGACAAATTAGGGATATATCCGCCGTTGGGGCTTTCAAAATGGCCATCAACGACCGATATAAGGGAGGCGTCACCGACCATCTGAGAAGGATTCTCCATGCCCACCGAAACTTCGCTGCCCGAAGACCCACGCGCATTGCTGGCCGATGTCCTAAGCGCCGCCAAAGCAAGCGGCGCCGACGCCGCCGATGCGATCTTGGTCGAAGGCACGTCGGCGAGTTTATCTTGCCGCTTGGGCGAACCCGAAGACCTTGAGCGTTCGGAAGGTTGGGATTTGGGGCTACGGGTCTTGATCGGACAACGCCAAGCGGTGGTCTCGTCGTCCGATCCGTCGAAAGCCGCGCTGACAGAATTGGTTGAGCGCGCTGTCGCCATGGCCCGTGCCGTCCCCGAGGATGCCTATGCCGGCCTCGCCGACCCGGACCAATTGGCGACCGAAATCCCAGACCTGGAAGAATACGACCCCGCCGATATTTCCGCCGAAGATATGATCAACATGGCCCGCGCCTGCGAAGATGCCGCCCGCGCCGTGCCCGGCATCACCAATTCCGAAGGCGCCGAGGTCGGGTTCGGCAAATCGAATGTATACCTAGCCGCGACCAATGGGTTTAGCGGTTTCCGTCAGGGATCACGGTTTTCGTTCAGCGTCAGCGTCGTCGCCGGCGAAGGCACGAAGATGGAGCGCGATTACGATTTTGCCACCGCCGTCTGGCTAAACGACCTTCCCGATCCCGCAAGCATCGGCAAGAGCGCCGGCGAAAACACCGTGCGCCGTCTAAATCCGCGCAAAGTCGATAGCACGTCGGTGCCGATTGTTTATGACCCCCGCGTCGCCTCGTCGCTGGTCAGGCACCTTACCGGTGCCATTAACGGCCAGTCCGTGACTCGAGGTACGACCTTTTTACTCGATAAAATGGGCGAGCAAGTGTTCGCCGACGGCATCAAGATTATCGATGATCCCCTCAAAAAACGGGGCCTCGCATCGAAGCCGTTTGATGCCGAAGGCTTGCAGACCCAGACCCGAAACTTTATCGATGACGGTCGGCTGACGACTTGGGTGTTGGATTTGGCGACGTCGCGGCAATTAGGGCTACAGTCCACCGGGCATGCGTCGCGCGGCACCGGTGGCCCGCCCAGCCCGTCATCGACCAACGTCCATCTGGCCCCCGGCAACGTGTCAAAAGACGATCTGATCGGCGCTATCGACAACGGATTTTATGTGACCGAACTGATCGGCATGGGCGTCAGCGGCATCACCGGGGACTATTCCCGGGGCGCCGGCGGGTTTTGGATTGAGAACGGCGAGATCGCCTATCCGGTCAACGAAGTTACCATCGCCGGCAACCTAAAAGACATGTTCATGAACCTCACCCCAGCGGATGACCTGACGTTCCGCTACTCGGTGAATGCGCCGACAACGCGGGTCGACGGCATGACCATCGCCGGGACCTGAGCGCCCTGACTTAAGGCGGCATCATCCACGCCAAGGCGGCCCGGGCTAGGGTGATCCGTGCCGCCACTTAAGCCACCAAACACCCAACCTTGACGCATTGGCCCCAGCGTTTCCGCGTGGTATTGTCCGCGCGACTGAAACGAGGGACGCAACGCCTTGGAATACCACAACGAAAAACCCGCTGACGGACACCTTTCGACCGGTGTCCTGGTGCGCCGCTTGGCACGTGACAATCTGCGCCATTATTGGCGGCAATTGGTGCTGGCGCTGTTTTGTATGGCCGTGGTTTCGCTGACCACGGCACTTTCGGCATATTTGATGGAGCCCATCGTCAACGACGTCTTCATCGCCGAGAACGAGAGCATGCTGTGGTGGGTGTCGGGTGCCGTGTTCATCACGTTCATGGCCAAAGGTTTTGCCAGCTACGGGCAGTCATTGTTGATGTCCTTCGTCGGCTTGCGAATCATCGCCGACAACCAAACCCGCCTCTATCGCCACCTAATCGGTATGGATTTGGGCTTCTTCCATTCGATGCCGTCCGGCAGGCTGGTGTCCCGGTTCTTGGTAGACATCAACAATATGCGGGTCGCGGTATCCAACGCGCTGACCGGGTTCGGCAAGGACATGCTGTCACTGATCGGATTGGTCTCGGTGATGTTTATCCAAGACTGGCAATTGGCATTGATGGCGTTTTTTGTTTTCCCGGCCGCCGTATATCCGATCGTGCGTTTGGGTCGGCGAATGCGCAAAGTCACCGCCAACACCCAAGAAGAGACCGGCTTGTTCACCGCGATCTTGGACCAGAGCTTCGCCGGCATCCGTGTCGTCAAAGCGTATGGCATGGAGCCGTATGAAACGACGCGGGTCTCAGGCCTGGTTGAGCGCATCTTCGCGCTGACCATCAAATCTGCCCGCATCCGCGCCCTGTCGAGCCCGATCATGGAAACCTTGGGCGGCACGGCGGTCTCAATCGTCATCGTGTACGGCGGCTATCGGGTGATTCATCAAAATTTGGACCCGGGTTCGTTCTTTTCGTTCATCACCGCATTGCTTTTGGCCTATGAACCGATGAAGCGCCTCGCCAACTTGAACGCCAGCCTGCAAGAAGGCTTGGCCGGTGCGCAGCGCTTGTTCGACCTCTTGGATATGAAATCATCGATCCAAGAACATCCGGATGCAAAGGCGTTGCCGACACCCACCGAGGGCGAAATCACGCTCGAAGACGTCAAGTTTTCCTATGACGAGGGTCATCCAGCGCTAAACGGTGTCAGCATGGATATTCCCGCCGGCAAAACCGTTGCGCTGGTCGGTCCATCCGGCGCCGGAAAATCAACGATCCTCAACCTGATTCCGCGCTTCCATGATATCGACAGCGGCGTGATCCGCATTGACGGCAACGACGTCCGTAACGTCAAATTGGAAAGCCTGTACGCAAACATCGCGTTGGTCAGCCAAGAAGTCACCCTGTTCGATGACACGGTCCGCGCCAACATCGCCTACGGTAAACCGGGCGCGTCCGAAGCCGAGATCGAAGACGCCGCGCACCACGCAGCCGCACTTGAATTCATCCGCGAGTTGCCGAACGGCTTTGACACCATGGTCGGCGAGCGCGGCGTCAAATTGTCCGGTGGGCAACGTCAGCGCCTTGCCATCGCACGTGCGATCTTAAAGAACGCACCGGTTTTGCTGCTTGATGAGGCGACCTCGGCCTTGGATACGGAATCGGAGCGACACGTGCAGGCCGCCCTGGATCATCTGATGAAAGACCGCACTACATTGGTGATCGCGCACCGGCTGTCGACTATTGTCGATGCCGATGTGATTTACGTGATTCAGAACGGGCGTATCGTTGAACAAGGCCCGCACGATAAACTGCTCGCCAAGGGCGGTGCGTATGAAAAACTCTATGCGCTTCAGTTCGCGTCCAATGCGGCACACGCACCCGCGCCAGATCAAAAGGATTGATCGTCCGTGTCGGCGCTGAAAAACGCAAAACGCAAAGTCCTTAAAAGCGAGATCGTACGCCGCTGCGCATGTTGGCTGGCTGCGCAATATATGCGCTTTGTTTGGGCCACCGGGCGCTGGGACGCGCTTGGCGTCGACAAAGTCGATGAACTATACAATGCAGGCACCCCGTTTATTGTCAGTTTTTGGCATGGCCGATTGCTGATGACGTCGTTCGGCTGGCAACGCGAGCGCCCCTTTCACATGCTGATCAGCGCGCATCGTGACGGCGAGCTGATCGCGCACACGGTCAAACATTTGGGCATCGACTGGATCAAAGGCTCGACCGCCAAGGAGGGCAAAAAATCCAAAGGCGGCGCGCAAGCGCTGCGGTCGATGTTGAAGGCGCTAAAAGAAGGTGCCTATGTCGGCATCACGCCGGACGGGCCGCGTGGACCACGCATGCGCGCATCGGACGGCGTGATCACCGTGGCTCGCATGTCGGGCGCGCCAATCATCCCGCTGACCTATGGGGTGCGGGGGGGGCGGGTGCTGAATACGTGGGACCGGTTCCTGATCCCCTATCCATTTTCCAAAGGCGTACTGTACTGGGGCGAGCCGATGAACGTTTCAAAGGACGACGATTTGGAAGCAGCGCGCGTTCGACTGGAGCAGCGTTTGACCGAAATGACCACCGAGGCAGACCAGATGACCGGTCGTGCGACCGTCGCACCCGCCGACGAAATGTGGGAGCGGACAGAATGATCCTATCCCTTTATCGCTTGGCGACGGAATTCGGCGCGCCGCTGATCACCATGTATCTGAAACGGCGCCTGAAGCGTGGCAAAGAAGACGCACCCAGGTTCAATGAACGCTTGGGCAAGGCCGGGCGCCCGCGTCCCGAAGGTCACTTGATCTGGATGCATGGTGCCAGCGTCGGCGAGTCGCTTTCCATGCTGCCGGTGATCAAAGAGATCGTGGCGCGCGCCAATGCGCCCACCGTGTTGGTCACCACCGGCACCGTCACGTCTGCCCAACTGATGGCAGAACGTTTACCGGAAGGCGCCATTCACCAATACGTCCCGGTCGACCGGCTGCCGTATGTCACAAAATTCCTAGATCACTGGCGGCCCGACGTGGCATTTTGGTGGGAGTCCGAGTTGTGGCCCAACCTGATCACCGAGACCCACCACCGCGAAATACCGATGCTGTTGGTGAACGCCCGCATGTCGCCGCCGTCATTCAAGCGATGGACACGCTGGATTTCCTTGGCGCGTTCTTTGTTGCGAAAATTCGATGTGGTTTTGGCACAGACGGAACCCGACGCCGACCGCTTTCGCGCGCTTGGTGCAAAGACGGTCGAACGCATGGGCAATCTCAAATTTGCCGTGCCACCGCTGCCTTGTGACGAAGGTACGCTCGCCGAAATTCGCGCGCGCACCGGACTCAGGCCGATGTGGCTTGCGGCCAGCACCCATGCCGGCGAAGAGAAAATCGCCTGGGACGTACATAAGCACTTAAGCCCCACGCACCCGGACTTATTGACTGTGATTGTACCGCGTCACCCGCACCGGGGTGCTGAAATTGCTGAAATGCTGCGTAGCGACGGCGCCGATGTGGCAGTGCGCTCCAACAGTGAACCCGTGACGCCGCAAACCATGGTGTATCTGGCCGATACCATGGGCGAACTTGGCCTGTTCTTCCGCTTGGCGCCGATTGTCTTCATGGGTAAATCCTTGGTCCCTGCGGGCGGACAAAATCCGATTGAGCCTGCGCGCTTGGGCGCAGCCGTTATCTCGGGTCCGCATGCATGGAACTTTAGCGAGATCACCGATGCCATGGTCGCACACGGGGGCCTGGAAATCGTCGCAGACGGTAACGCGTTAGCTGCCGCGATTGCCGCCGACCTCGCCGATCCCGGCCGCACCCAGGCGCGGGCGCACGCTGCGCTGAGCTACGCAGAGCACGAATCCAAAGTGCTTGAGACCTTTATCGACCGGATATCCCCTCACCTTGATGCGGCGGAGCGCAAGCGCGATGCGGGCGCCTGATTTCTGGGCGCCGGGCAGCGGCGGCATGCTGGCGAAACTGCTTTCACCCCTAGGCGCGGTGATCGGCGTGATCACGGCAGCGCGCGCCCGCAAGGCACCCAGCTGGACCGCGCCTGTGCCGGTGATCTGTGTCGGCAATGCCGTCATGGGCGGCGCCGGCAAAACCCAAATCAGCCGAGACATCGCAGATCGGCTTAAGGCACAGGGGCACACTCCGCATATTATCATACGCGGTTACGGCGGGCGACTTACCGGTCCTGTGCAGGCCAATGTGAAGCATCATACCGCGGCCGATGTCGGCGATGAGGCACTGTTGCTGGCACGCGCTGTCCCCACATGGATCGCACGCCGACGCCCCGATGCGGCTCGGGCTGCCGTGGCAGCGGGTGCAGACGTCATCATTATGGATGACGGGTTTCAAAACTCTTCCCTGGCAAAGACCATCAGCCTATTGGTGATCGATGCCGGGTACGGTTTCGGCAATGGGCACGTGTTCCCAGCCGGGCCCCTCCGCGAACAGGCGAGCGCCGCGTTTGAGCGCGCCGACGCCGTTTGTGTGATCGGCACGCCGGGCCCAAGCTTGCCGACACTGCCGAGCACGCTGCCGAGATTCGATGCCTTGACCGTACCGGCACCCTCGGCACCGGCCATCAAGAGCCAAAAAGTCGTTGCATTTGCCGGCATCGGGCGGCCGGAGAAGTTTTTTCAAACGCTCCGCGACGCTGGCGCCGATGTGATCGAGACGCAATCATTTTCGGATCACCATACGTTTTCGGATGACGACATCTCGGCCTGCCTCCAGAAGGCAAATGCTGCGGGTGCAAAACTGCTCACCACCGAGAAAGATCATGTCCGGTTGCCAAAAAAATACCGCGACCACGTGACGGCGTATCCCGTTTGCTTAGAATGGCAGGACGCCGACGCGCTTAATGCGTTCATCACTGGCGCACTGAATGAAAGCCGTTAAGATGCCACGCGCAGCCTCCGCATTTCAGAAGTATATTCGCCATCCGCTTGAAGCGGCTGCCGTGTTAATGGTTTGGGGCGTGTTCAGCGTAATGCCGGTGGACACGGCATCCGCCGTCGGCGGCTGGATCGCGCGCACGCTTGGGCCACATCTGCCGATCTCAGCCAGGGCGCGGCGTAACATTCGCCGCGCATTTCCAGAGCTAGATACTGACGGCGTCGAGAGCATCGTCAAAGGTATGTGGGACAACCTTGGGCGGATCGTCGGCGAATTTCCCCACGTCGGCAAGATGACCTTCGCCGGGCCGGATGCGCGGATTGAGGTGACCGGTGCCGAGCACATGCATGCGCTTCGTGACGACGGCATGCCGGGCCTTATTTACAGCGCGCACATGGCGAATTGGGAGCTCGGGCCGTTCAACATCGACGCACAAGGGGTGCCGTCGGTGTTCATTTACCGGGAAGCCAACAACCCTTTAGTTGAAAAAATTTATATGCTGGGTCGACGGCGGCTCCGCGACAGCATGGTGCCGAAAGGGCGCGATGGCGCCAAGGCGATCATGCGCGCGCTACGCAACAACGAACAAGTGGCCATGCTGGTAGACCAAAAAATGAATGACGGCATTGCAGTGCCGTTCTTCGGTGAAGACGCGATGACCGCACCGGCACTCGCACAAATGGGCGCGAGGTTCGGGTGCCCAATTGTCGGCACCCGCACCATCCGCACCCAAGGTGCGCATTTTAAGATTGAGATTTATCCGCCGATCATGGTCCCCGACACTGGGGATCGCACGGTGGACGTCACGCAATTTATGGTAGACGTCAACAAGCGCATCGAAGATTGGATACGCGAATACCCGGCGCAGTGGTTATGGCTGCATAACCGTTGGCCGAAGTAATTTTCCGAGCGCGGACGCGGGCCTGAAACTCAGCCGCCTACCGGTTTCGATTGCTTGACCGTGCCTGCTAACGTCGACGACGCAGGTTTTTCGGCGGTCTTGGTATGGGCGGCGCATTCAGCCATCACCGGCTGTGCGGCAAATGCGACAAAAGCCGTCAACAAAGCAGCAAAAAGTCCGTAACGCATGGGAGCCTCCTTAGATTACCGTATGCTTATCTGGAATGAGGATAGCAAAAATCCCGCCAAACGCGAAGCGTTTTTGGTGTTATTCAGTGATCATTGGCCCATCGGCGCCAACACCAACTCTGGATCAATCGGCGTATCGGTCAATGTCAGCGCAAAATGCAGATGTGGTCCGGTCGCACGCCCGGTCATGCCGACGGCCCCGATTACAACCCCGGCCTCAACCCGCTGGCCGACTTTGACACGGGTTTCGTGCATGTGAATATAGACCGACCGTAGCCCGAGCCCATGGTCGATCAACACGGTCTTGCCATTAAAAAACATACCGGGATGCACGAACGCGACGCGCCCACCGGCAATCGCCCGCACCGGCGTGCCTTCGGGTGCCGCCACATCGGTCCCGTAATGTGGGCGTCGCGGCTTGCCGTTCAGCACCCGCTGCGAGCCATAGACCCCGGACACGCGGCCGATGACAGGCCACACGAAACCATCCAGATATCCGGCTTTGGGATCGCTATCGGTCTTCGCCGCCGCCATCAGAGCTTTTTCAGCGCGAATGCGTGCCAGCGCTTTTGGGTCCGGCGTCACTTTACGCTGCGGCAATCCGTCGATGCGTTCGATCTTAAAATCACGATCCTGTACAGCAATGTCTCGGGTCATCGTTTCCGCGCCAAGTCGTATCAGCAGACTTTTGCTGCCCGCCGAATCCCGACCGAAACCCAACAGAAAGTGACCGTCGGGCGACACCGGCACCGGCACACCATCCAGGGCAACGGTAGCACCGGGATTGGTCTTGCCGAACATCAAGCCCCCCTCAGCCGCCTGACCACTGAGCGTCAACGGCACCTCCGCCCGGCTCGCGGTGACCGCAAAGGTCACGCATATCAAGGCTAAGACCGCCCGCGTGATGAGCCGACGAAACGTCATAGTAGCGAGCCTTGCGGATCATCATCGCCTCTCGCCCCGCCCTTCGGCACCCGCTTCGGCTTAACGCGCGCCGGGCCGCTGCCGGCCACCCGTGCAGCGCCCTCGCCGTCTTTGAGGCGGATCGTCACGTCCGCACCCGGCGTCAGATCATTTACCGACGTCACCGGCGCGCCCGCAGGCGTGGTGATCAGCGCGAAGCCGCGATCCAACACACGCTGATAGGAAACGCTTTCCAAAAGCTTAGCTTGGTTTTCTAAGCGATGACGATTGAGCGTAATTTTACTGCGCGTGACCCGCATCAATGCTTCGACGCCTCGGCCCAGCCTGCGCTTACCGTCGCTGAGCACCCGGTCCGGGCGTGGCAGGCGCTGCGGTATCCGTGACCGACGTTCGCGCAAGCCCGCTTTCAGCGCATTGCCCAGCCGCTCATCCCAATCATCCAGCCGCTGCGAGGCGTCTTCGACGGTGCGCCGCAGATTCGGCAAACCGCGCGCCAGCGCCGCAACCTCGCGCCCCGCCGACTCAATCGTGCGCTGCACGGCACGGATCAGACGTGTTCCACAATCGGCGACTTGCGCCATCACATCAAAGCGGACCGGCACCGCGATTTCGGCAGCCGCTGTCGGCGTCGGAGCGCGCAAATCGGATACCAAGTCAATCAACGTCCAGTCGGTCTCATGACCGACCGCTGAAATCAACGGGATTGTGCACTCTGCAACGGCCCGGATCACCGTTTCTTCGTTAAAAGCCCAAAGGTCTTCGAGCGCGCCGCCGCCCCTGGCCACAATGATCAGGTCCGGGCGCGGCAGATCGGCGTTCGCCCCGAAGCCGTTGAAGCCGCGAATGGCGTTAGCGATCTGTTCTGCGGCACCCTCACCCTGCACCAACACGGGCCAAACCAGTACCCGCCTTGGGAAGCGGTCTTGCAGGCGATGCAGAATATCGCGAATCACAGCACCCGTAGGCGAGGTCACAACACCGATCACATCAGGCAAAAACGGTAAATCTTGTTTCAGTGCTTCGTCGAACAGACCTTCGGCGGCAAGCTTACGCTTACGGTCTTCAAGTAGCTTCAACAACGCGCCTTCGCCGGCCAACTCCATGGTCTCGACCACGACCTGATATTTTGAGCGTCCGGGATACGTGGTGATGCGCCCGGTCGCGATGATCTCCATCCCGTCTTCGGGGTGAAGAACGAGTCTGCCGGCAGTAGCCCGCCAACACACGCCATCAATCAACGCGTTTTCATCTTTCAGGGCGAAATACAAATGGCCGGAGGCGGCGCGCTTGAAGCCGGAAATCTCGCCCCGGATGCGCACATGGCCGAAATGGCTCTCGACCGTGGACTTCACCAAGCCGGAGACTTCGCTAACAGAAAAGACGGGGACGTTGTCACCTTCTTGTCCAGCAGTATTGCGGGTGGACGAAGCGTCACTCATGACTAGACTGTATGAATTATGAGCGTTGCGAAAACAACCGTCGAATTGGGCCTCGGCGGTTCGTCATCAAGGAGAGTATGCATATGAAGGTCCTTATTGTCGGCGGCGGCGGGCGTGAACATGCCTTGGCGTGGGCCATCGCAAAATCACCGAAACTCACGAAACTGTATGCCGCACCCGGCAATGCAGGCATCGCCGACGCCGCAGAATGCCTTGATATTCAAGCCGAAGACAGCCGGGGCATCTGCGCGGCGGTCCGTGATCTAAAAATCGATTTCGTCGTCGTAGGCCCGGAAGGACCGCTGGTCGACGGCCTCGCCGACAAGATCGAAGCCATGGGCGTTGCCGTGTTCGGACCTTCCGCCGCTGCTGCCGAGATCGAAGGCTCGAAAGGCATGATGAAGGACTTGCTGGCCAAGTACGACATCCCGACCGCCGACTACCAACGCTTTGACGAACCGGATGCCGCGAAAGAATACATCCGCGTGAAAAATCACCCGGTCGTGGTCAAAGCCGACGGCTTGGCAGCCGGCAAAGGCGTGATCCTCAGCCACACCCTGAACGAGGCCTATGCCGCCGTCGATCAGATCATGATCGAAGAAGCATTCGGCAGTGCCGGCAGCGAAATCGTCATCGAAGAATTCATGATCGGCGAGGAAGCGAGCTTCTTTGCCTTGTGCGACGGTGTGCGCGCAGTGCCGTTGGCCGGCGCGCAAGACCATAAACAAGTCCATGATGGCGACCACGGCCCGAACACAGGCGGCATGGGTGCATACAGCCCGGCCCCGGTGCTCGACGCTGCCATGGAAAAGCGCGTTATGGACGAAATCATCACACCGACCGTCAGTGCTATGGCCAAAGAAGGCACACCGTTTAAAGGCGTGCTGTTTGCAGGCCTGATGATCAATGAAGACGGGCCCCGGGTGATCGAATTCAACTGCCGTTTTGGCGACCCAGAATGCCAGCCGATCATGACGCGCCTGAAAAGTGACGCGCTTGAAATGTTGCACGCGGCCGCAACCGGGCGCTTGGACGAGATCAAATTGAAATGGCATCCAGACACCGCGCTGACCGTGGTGATGGCGGCGAACGGCTATCCCGGCAGATATAAAAAGGGCACGCCCATACAGGGGATCGACGCCGCCAATGCCATGGACGGTGTGCATGTATTCCATGCCGGTACGGCGCGGGACGAAAATGGTGTGCTCGTCTCAGCCGGCGGTCGCGTGCTGGGGGTGACGGCCATGGCCGCAAACGTCGCAGACGCCCAGCAAAAAGCCTACGCGAGCGTCGATGCCATCGATTGGGCGGACGGTTTTTGCCGCCGCGACATCGGGTGGCGGGCGATTTCGCGGGATAAATAAGCCTAAACATTGAGTATCTGGGAATATCTGGCGAAATCGTGCGCGCCACCCTATATCGGGGGCAGCGCATTTACCTTGGGAGAGATCATCATGGACGATAAAACCCTCACCGAAATTCAAGCCGACGCCTTTCGCGGGTTGGTGAAACACCTGCAAAAACGCAGCGATGTGCAGAACATCGACATCATGAGTTTGACCGGCTTCTGTCGGAACTGTTTGTCAAAATGGTTGGTCGCCGGTGCCGAAGCACGGGGCGTCGAGCTCAGCTATGACGAGGCCCGCGAGATGGTCTACGGCATGCCCTATGACGCCTACAAAGAAAAATACCAAGAGCCGGCAACCGACGCACAAAAGGCTGCCTTCGACGCCAGCAAGCCGCTGCACGCCGACATTTCCGGGCATAATTGACGCCGTTGATGGAAAACCTTCCGCCACCGATGGCCGCCCGGCGGCCGAATTTCTGGCAAAATTCCGGCTATAGTTTGCTGGCTCGCGATGAGGCTGGGCATCTGTTGGTCAGCGATGACTTTCTGCGCGCCTATCTCAGCCGTCCGGAAATCGCCCCGGTCGAAGAGTCCTGCGACAAAGAACGCGCCCTGCACGCGGCCCTTCTGGAGACCCCGAAGCGCGACGTTAGCGCTGCCGACATCGACGCACTCGCAGACCCGGACGGGCGCGATAATTACCGTGTCCTGATCGATTTCCGTGACCGTCTGATCGATTCAGGCACGGTAGAAAACTGTTATCTGAACGTGTTCCGTGAAGGCGCCGTCGGCATCGCGCCGATGTTCTTGGATCAAATGGCACAAGTGATCCTGCGCGCCGCCCTCGACGGTACCGACGATGCGTTCCAGGCCCGCGCCGCAGAGTTGTTGTTTCGCGAGCAAACCGTCACCGTCCACGAAGGCGCGATTTTGGCCGGCGACTTTGAAACCGTCGAAATGCTGGCGAACACCGGCGGCATGGGTTCGGTCGGGCAACTACTGGTCGAAGGCGGCATCAAGCCGCGCCAAGTCGACTTAGACGTCATGCAGGCGGAAAATGCGCACCTGTATTGGCAGCGCGACGAACGCCACGACATGGTCGTCGACCTCAGTTTCACCCGCCCCGGCCTGGATGCCCTTTGCCGCGTCATGGAAGCCTGGGTGATGCACTTCACCGGCGCGGCGGTTTCAATTCAGCCGGTCCAGAAAATCAGCGACGAAAAATGGGTGTGGCACATCGGGCTCGATACTGAGGCGAGTGCAATCCTCAACGATCTTTACAACGACGTCGAGGTCGACGAGACACGGCTCGGTCGTCTGATCTCGTTGTTCAGGCTGGAATTCAAAGACCCAAGCCTGATGCGTCATGATATCGCCGGCAGGCCGGTATATCTGGGGCTCGCCATGTCGGACAAAAAGCGCCTACGCTTGAAACCGCAAAATTTGTTGGTCAATCTGCCGCTGGCGCCGGAAGCCTGATTAATAAGCTTTACGCGCGGCGCGCCTGAAAAAAATCTTTCAACAGCTGCCCGGCCTCAGATTCACGTAACCCCCCGACGATGTCTGGCGCGTGGTGACAGGTTGCGTGCTGATAGACCCGGGCGCCGTGCTCGACGCCACCACCCTTCGGATCGTAAGCGGCAAACACCAACCGCCGCACCCGCGCCAGCGAGATCGCCTGTGCGCACATCGCACAAGGCTCCAGCGTCACGAACAAATCACAGTCGATCAGGCGCGGCGAGCCGAGCGTTTTCGCCGCGTCGCGTATCGCCACGATTTCCGCATGCGCCGTCGGATCTGCGTCTCGTTCAACCCGATTAGCCCCGCGTGCGAGTCGGACGCCGTCGGGACCAACGATCACGGCACCGACCGGCACCTCGCCCGCCGCCGCCGCTGCGCGGGCTTCGGCGAGGGCTATCTCCATCCATGTGCTGTCGGTCTTCGTCATAACGCATTGGTGGCGCGCTTCGCCCAAACGGTCAAGTGCGCTTGACTTTTCAGGCCCGCAGGCTCACCAAACCGCTATGGCAAAAGACAAAACCCCAGCGACCCCGGCCGGCGAGCGAATTGCGAAAGTGATGGCGCGCGCGGGCCTGTGTTCCAGACGCGAAGCCGAGCGCTGGATCGAAGCCGGGCGGGTCGAACTCAACGGTAAAAAGCTGGAAACTCCGGCCTGCGTGGTTGGTCCCGATGATCGTATCGTTGTCGACGGCAAACCATTGCCGGGCAAAGAACCGACTCGGCTATGGCGCTATAACAAGCCGACCGGCTTGGTCACATCGCACAAAGACCCGGAAGGCCGACCCACCGTATTCGACGCGTTGCCACCGTATTTACCGCGCGTGATCTCGGTCGGGCGCTTGGATTTAACGTCTGAAGGTTTGCTGCTGCTGACCAATGACGGTGCTTTGGCACGCGCGTTGGAACTGCCATCGACGGGCTGGACGCGCAAGTATCGTGTCCGCGTGCACGGCAACTTCGATCCGGCGATCTTAAAGAAGCTGGCAAACGGGGTTACTGTTGACGGCGTCCGCTACGGTGCCATCGACGCCGTCTTCGAAAACCGAACCGGCTACAACGCCTGGCTTTCGGTCTCAATCAAAGAAGGCAAAAACCGCGAAGTGCGCCGCGTCATGGAACACATCGGCCTCGACGTGAACCGTTTGATCCGCATCGCCTATGGCCCGTTCCAACTGGGCCACCTAGAGCGCGGCGAGGTCGAAGAAGTTAAGCCGAAGTCACTCCGCGACCAAGTCGCGCATCTGCTCAAATGAGGATCGTCGGCGGTGCATTCAAAGGGCGGCGGTTGCTGGCCCCTGAAGGCCGAGACATACGCCCGACATCTGACCGCGCACGAGAAAGTATTTTCAATATCATTGCGCATTCCGATATCGCGCCGTCGCTAGAAGGCGCCTCGGCAATCGACGTGTTTGCCGGCACCGGCGCGCTTGGCTTTGAAGCGATGAGCCGGGGCGCCAAGCCTGTCACATTTTTGGACATCGATGACAGCGCGCGGGCCTGCATCTTAAAGAACGCCGGCACCATGGGTCAGGCGATGTCGGTCACCGTTCTGAGGTTAGATGCAACGCAACTGCCGCCACCGCCTCGCATCGCCCAATGCCCAGCCGCGTTTGCGTTCGTGGATGCGCCTTATGACAGCGGGGCCACGGGGCCTGCGTTGCTGTCCATGCTGAGCCGGGGTTGGATCGGACCGGACAGCCTGTGCATCGTCGAGACCGATGCCAAACTCCCGTTTGAACCCCCCCGCCACTTCGTCATCGAAGACCAACGGACCTATGGGGCGGCGATGGTGAGCTTTCTCAGCGTCAAACAAGCGTAGGAAAATCTAGCGCCGACCGAACAGTTTTTCGATGTCGGCAAGCTTCAACTCGACATACGTCGGGCGGCCATGACTGCATTGGCCGGAATGCGGCGTCGATTCCATCTCGCGCAGCAGTGCGTTCATTTCGTCAGCACTCAGCCGGCGGCCCGCCCGCACGCTGCCATGGCACGCCATGGTCGCGCAGACATCATCAATCCGCTTTTCCAGCGCAACCGCCGTATCCATTTCGGCCAAATCATCGGCGAGGTCGCGGATCAGGCCCTGCACATCGGTCTCGCCCAACAACGCCGGCACTTCGCGCACCGCCACAGCGCCGGTGCCGAACGGCTCTATCACCAAGCCCAACGCCTCAAATTCTTCGGCGCGCGCCAGCACACGATCACAAGATGGCTCGTCCATTTCCACGACTTCGGGGATCAACAGCATTTGCCGCTGCACGCCGTCTTCGGCCATCGCGCGCTTGATTTTTTCTTGGGTCAACCTTTCGTGCGCCGCGTGTTGATCGACGACGACGATTCCGTCGGCACTTTGCGCGACGATATAGGTTTGGTGCACCTGGGCACGGGCGACACCTAACGGATAGTCGACCGATGGCCTCAGCTCTTCACCATGGTCCATTTCCATCCGTGCACTGGGCGCCCCGTCCATGCTTTCAAAAGGTCGATAAAACGCCTGTGCCAGATCCGACATACCAGCGGGAGTCCGGCTGGGTGTGTATGCATATCCGCCCCCACTGCCGCCGCTGCGATACGGCAAGCCGCCCGGCTGGAATGCGCCCAATGCGGCGCCGGCGACCGTGGTCGCCGCGCGGTGACCGGCCTCGGCCAGGCCGTGCTTCAGCGCACCGACGATCAAGCCCCGCACCATACCGGCATCGCGAAACCGTACTTCGGTCTTTGCCGGGTGCACGTTGACATCAACAAAACGAGGCGGAATCTCTAAGAACAACGCCAACAGCGGATGCCGGTCCGATGCCAGAAATTCACGGTAGGCGCCGCGCACCGCCCCCAACAACAAGCGGTCATGCACCGGGCGCCCGTTGACGAACAAAAACTGCATCGCCGCGTTGCCGCGATTGAACGTCGGCACACCGGCGTAACCAGTCAGGCGCAAGTCTTCTCGTTTGGCATCGACCAAAAACGCATTGTCTCGAAAGTCCCGACCCATAATGGCGGATAGCCGCTCAAGACGGGCATCGAACAAATCCCCGTTCGCCGCGATTAGCTTCAACAGGTCGCGGCTGCCGTCGTTCAAGGTGAAGCCGATTTCCGGGTGCGCCATGGCGAGGCGTTGCATAGCTTCAACCACGCGGCCCTGCTCGGTCCGGGGTGTTTTCAAAAACTTGAGGCGCGCCGGCGTCGCGTAAAACAGATCGCGCACTTCGATCCGCGTGCCGCCGCTGAGCGCGGCCGGCTCGGGTGAACTGACGCGGCCGCCTTCGATGCGCACGCTCCAAGCGCCGTCGGCATCGGCCGGGCGACTGGTCAGGGTCATGCGGCTGACGGCACCGATCGACGGCAACGCTTCACCGCGAAACCCCAATGTGTTGATGACGCTGAGGTCGTCATCCGGTAATTTTGAGGTCGCGTGGCGTTCGACCGCCAACAGCAGTTCGTCGGACGTCATACCGCAACCATCGTCTGTGACGCTGAGCGACGTTTGGCCGCCGTCACGAATAGTCACGTCAATCCGCGTCGCCCCGGCATCGATGGCGTTTTCGACCAGTTCCTTCACCGCCGATGCCGGACGCTCGACCACTTCACCCGCCGCGATGCGGTTGATCAGCGTTTCCGGTAAGCGGCGAATGTGCATTAGTGCGGCGCCTTCATGCGCGATGCTACAGCCAGGATCGGTGCCAAGGACGGCGACGCCGGTGCGTCACCGCTGAGCATCGCTTCGATGCCGCCACTGAGCTTTTTGCCGAGCTCGACACCCCATTGGTCGAAAGAATTCACACCCCAGACGGCACCGGCAACGACGGTTTTATGTTCGTACAGCGCAATCAGTTTGCCCAGCATATACGGCGTCAAATCATCATACATCAAAATGCTTGAAGGCCGGTTGCCCGGGTAATGACGGTGCGGGTCATCGGCATTGGCTTGACCGAAGGCCAGCGCATCCGCCTGCGCCAAAGCATTCGACGCCAGCATCCGATACAGCTTCACATCCCCCGTCGGCGGCGTTACCAGCAGCAAGATATCGACCGGCGCCGAGGTCACACCCTGATGCAATTGCTGGAAAAACGCATGCTGTACATTCGTCCCCACACCGCCGAAGACGACAGGTTGGGTCGCATAATCGACGGCTTCACCATCTCGGGTCACGCGCTTGCCGTTGCTTTCCATTTCGAGCTGCTGCAAGTACGACACCAACAGTGACAAGCGGGTATCATAGGGTACGCAGGCCTCGGCCCCATAGCCCAAGAAGCTCGCATTCCAGACTGTGATTAACCCCATCAGGACCGGCATATTTTTAGCCAGCGGCGCACTCAACGCATGGGTGTCCATATCGCGCGCACCCAGGCGGAGTTGGCTAAACACATTCCAGCCGAACGCGAGCGCAATCGGCAAACCGACGGCAGACCACAACGAATAGCGCCCACCGACCCAATCCCACATCGGAAACACACGTTCGTCGGCGACGCCGAAACTGCCAGTCGCTTCAAGGTTGGCACTGACCACCGCAAAATGATCCGCCCAGCCGTCGCCGAGCGCAGCCTGCATCAAGACCTTGGCGCGCTGGGCATTGGCGGCGGTTTCTTGGGTGGTGTACGACTTAGAAACCACGATCACGAGGGTCTCAGCCGGATTAAGCCCGGCAAATGCACGCTTAAATGCCATGCCGTCGATGTTGCTACAGATACGCACATCCATCAGACCGCCTTGATCTTTAAGCGCATCAATGACCAATGCCGGCCCCAGCTCGGACCCACCGATGCCGATGGCGACCGCCGAGGTAAACTTGCCGCCACTAAGCGTCGTGATGCTGCCGTGATGCACGCCGTCGACGAAGGTTTTCAGTGATGCATCTGCGGCTGCCACGGCGTCATTGATCGCCGGGTCTGCGGCGGGCGTGCCGCGGCATGCGGTATGCAACACGGCGCGATCTTCGGTGTTGTTGATTTCTACCCCGGCCATCATGTTGTGCAAAAAGCCACTGACGTCGGCCTGTTCGGCGAGCGCGATCAAGCCAGCACGCGCATCGGGCGTCAGGCGCTGGCGGGCGTAATCAAAATACAGGTCGCCGAGATCAAGACTGAAGTCGGCCGCGCGCCGGCTATCGGCGTCGAACAATGCGGCAAGCGGGTGCACGTCCATATCGTCCCGCAGAGTCTGCAGGGCGTGCCACGCGGGTGATTTCGAAATTAAAGGCATGCGTTCTTCTAGCAAATGGTGACGCCGGGCACCACCGGGTAAAAACGCAAATTATTCGGTCAGCAGCCCTTCCGGCTCCCCGGCGATGAAGAAGCTAAGTTTATCCGGCTGATACAACGACTTGGCGACACGTTTGGCGTCGTCAAAAGTGACCGCTTCGATATAGCCGTTGCGCTTATCGATGTAATCGATGCCGAGGCCGTCTTCCTGCATCGCCACCAACGTCGCCGCAATCGACGACGACGACGTGAAACGGAGCGGGAACGCACCGGTAAGATATGTCTTCGCATCGTTTAATTCAGACGAGGTTGGACCCTCGGCGGCAAATTTGGCCCACACGTCGCGGATCGTTGCCACCGTTTCGGCGGCGCGTGCATTGGCGGTGCCGGACCCGCCCATAATCGCCGCGCCCGCATCCATCGGCATCAAATAGCTGTAGATCGAATAAGCGAGACCGCGCTTTTCGCGGACTTCGTCATAAAGCCTTGAGACAAACGTGCCGCCGCCGATGATATAGTTCAGCACATAGGCGGTATAAAAATCCGGGTCATCGCGCAGTATCCCAGGCTGTGCGAATTGGATCGCGCTTTGGCCCACTTTCATCTGCGTAACGTCGACGCCAGCACTCAAGTCCGGTTCAATTTTCGCAACCTTCCAAGGCGCCGCTTTTGCCGGCAGGTCCGAAAACGCCGCGTCCAAAAGCACTTTTAATTCATCCGCTTGAATATCGCCGACGACGCCGATCAAAAGATTATCGCGAGCGAAGCGCCGTTCCACGAACCCTTTAAGGTCGTCACGGGTGATTTGCGCCACGCTTTCGAGCGTGCCGCTGGACGGGCGCGCGTAGGGATGACCCTTAAACGCGGTTTCCATTGCCTTACGCCGCGCCCGATAGCCTGGGTCTTCTTGATCTTGTTCAATCTTCGACAGCACTTGGGCACGAATGCGGGCCACCGGATCGGCATCGAAACGCGGCTCGGTCAGCGCCAATCGCAGCATGTCGAACGCCTTATCGCGGTTCTTATTGAGGGTGCGAAGCGTGCCTTGGAATGTATCCAGGCCGGCATCGAACTTGAGCGATATAGAGCGCGCATCCAAGGTCTGCTGGAATGCGTTACTGTCCATATCCCCGGCCCCTTCGTCGATAGTCGACGCCGTCAAATCAGCAAGCCCTTCTAGGCCTACGGGATCAAGTGCAGCGCCGCCGCGGAAGGTAAATTTCACCGTCGTGATCGGGTTCGAATGATCTCGGATTAACCAGGCTTCGATACCGCCGTCGCTGACCACACGTTCGACCTGCACGGCGAACGCCGGGGTCGCCGCAATCAGGACAAAGGCACACAGCACGCCTGCCGCGAAGGTCGTCAAACGAACGGTGAAGCGTTGAGAAAAGATCATCAGCTTTGTGGCTTATTCAAAAGTTCGGCGGTCACGTGGTGGGCGCCTTTCAAGACATGCTCGCCAGCCGCTTTGACGGCGGCAGCATCGACCGCACCGATCCGGCCCAACCAACCTTCGACAAATTCAACGGTGCTGCCACTGGTCAGTGCCGAGCCGAACATACGAGACGCCGTGCCAAAGTTATCTCGGGCAAACACGGCAGTGTCACGCATCCGCTCAATCGCTTGGGCCACTTCGGCGTCGGTCACGCCGTCGTTCAGCACGCGGGTGACTTCGTTCATCGCAGCCGCTTCGATCAACGCCATGTCGACCCCCGGCTTCGGCGAGACATAGAAACCGAATACCGATGGGCCCAAATCATCCGGCCCATAAAAAGCACCGGCAGCGAGCGCAATTTTATCTTCGAGCACCAATTTCGTGTGCAATCGGCTGGACGGCCCACCGCCGATGATTTCGGCTAACACCTGCAAGGCAGGCGTGATCTCGGATTTGCCGTAATGATCGCTCGGCGCCAGATAGCGGCGGCTCCAACTCGGTTGCGTCACGCGTTCGTGGGCCAGCACGACACGGCGGTCGGCGCGGGCCGGGGGCTCGGTGGTGCGTGCACGCTCAATATCCGGGCCGCGTGGGATCGCGCCATAGTATTTTTCGGCGAGCGGGCGCAGCTCATCGACAGTGACATCCCCTTCGACCACCAACACCGCATTGTTCGGCGCGTAGTATTTTTTGTAGAACGCGAGAATGCGATCCACATCGAGTGCACGAATCTCATGCTCCCAGCCGATGATCGGACGGCGATAGGGATAGTTCAGATACATCACCGCGCCAACTTGTTCAGACAATTGTGCGCCCGGTTCGTTGTCGACCCGAGAACGACGCTCTTCCAACACCACATCGCGCTCGGGCGCGACTTGGTCGGCGTTGATCAACAAGTTAGTCATGCGGTCGGCTTCCATCTGCATCACCATTTCCAGACGGTCTTTGGCGATGGTTTGAAAATACGCCGTATAATCGAAAGACGTGAAGGCATTTTCACGTCCCCCATTCCGCGCGACCGAGCTGGAAAATTCACCGGGACCATAGTTTTTGGTGCCCTTAAACATCAAATGTTCCAGCAAATGCGCGATTCCACTTTCGCCGGGCGCTTCATCGGCAGAGCCGACTTTGTACCACACCATATGTTGCACGACCGGAGCTCGGTCATTGCTGATGACCACGACCTGCATACCATTCTTGAGGGTGAACGTATCCGGATTAAAAATTTGCGCAGCCGCCGGCGCGCTCGACAAAATAGAGAGCGCAAGCACAGCGAGCCAAACAAAACGCCTTGGAGC
Source organism: uncultured Rhodospirillales bacterium (assembly GCA_963974935.1). Taxonomy (GTDB): domain Bacteria; phylum Pseudomonadota; class Alphaproteobacteria; order Rhodospirillales; family Casp-alpha2; genus UBA4479. Next base: position 85,036 of record CAXBEV010000009.1, read on the forward strand.
AAATATGTTCATAGGTCGGATATGGCGGAGTGTGCCGGCAATATCAACGCTAAAGACGGGAATGAAATATTAAATCAATGAAAGGTGATACGGCGGGGTTTTCGCTGCGGCGAGCCTAAAACTCAAAAATACCTTTACTGCCGCGCTTTTTCTTAACCTGCGGAGTCTCGCCTTCGGTGATCGGCTGGCCGAGCGCTTGGTTTTCTCGGATGCGCTGCTGTTCTTTTTCTGCATCGACCACGGTGCCTTCGAACGGCTTGTCGTCGACCCAGAAGATCATTTTGTCAGCCAAACGCTGGTCTTCTTTCGACAGCAGCGTGGTTTCCGCGTTCACGACTTCGCGAATCGACGGATCGGATTGGGCGGCACCGGTTTTCTGCATCAACGCATTGAGGCCATCGGACAGCGTCGGGTCCGGTTTGGGCTTGGTATTAACGCTGGCTTGACGCTGTAACAAAGCGGCGCGTGCCTGATCAGTCGGTGTGATCCCTTGCGGACGTTCCGAGCCGGGCGCCGGTGGCCGCAGCGCAAATTCAGGCGGCAGGCTTAGCGGCGGGCGCTCATAAACGGTGAATTCGTCTGGCGCATTCTTTTGGTTGCCGACGATCTTTTTCGCCGACTCACACGCGCTCAGCACCCCAACGAGGGCGGTCAGAACAAAAACACTGATAAGGCGTCGCATCATGATGACTTTCCGTCAGCTTATTCGCGTCATTCGATAAGCCCGAGTCTAGGCTTTTTCACCGGGCCGAAACAAGGATTCTAATATCAAGATCGCCGCGCCAATGAAAATAGCACTGTCGGCAACGTTGAATGCCGGCCAATGATAGCCGAAAGCGTGCACATCTAAAAAGTCGACAACGGCACCGAACCGCACACGGTCCACCACGTTCCCAATGGCACCACCGATCACCAGGCCGAGGGCGCAGGCCACCCATTTGGTGTCGGCGCGCCACAGCCAAATGCCGAGCGCGATCACAATAGCCATCGCCAAGCCCGTCAAAAGCCAAGGTCCATAGACGGAGGCGGTATTGAACATACCAAAGCTAACGCCTCTATTCCAACCCAGCACCAAATTAAAGAACGGCGTCACCTCGATTACGCGAGGCGGTACCATGACATCGTTCAAAATCCAAAACTTGCTGAATTGATCCAAAGCCGTCGCGATAGCCGCGATGATAACGCCGTTACGAAACAATCCCTGGCCGGTCGCGCGCTCCATCATCGTCGGCTCACGCTGCAGCCGCGTCGCGGTGGCGGACCGCATCGACGCAGCGGTGACAAAGTGTTTCGTGCTCGCTGTCCGCGCCGACCTCGTCCAAGACTTTCCAGCAGCGCTCGCATTTGTCGCCGGGCGCTTTTTCAACGACGACGGCAACGCCGGCGACGTCCTCTAAGCGATACGCGTCCGCGGGCGCATCACCATCGGCAAATGTGATACCGGACGTGATGCAGAGCGTCGCCATATCCATATCAGCCACAGCATCGCGCAAGTCCGCATCGGCATAAACCACCGGGTGCGCCTGCAGGCTAGCACCGATTTCTTTGTTGGCGCGGGCCACTTCGAGGGCACCGGTAATCACCCGCCGTAAGCTACGCACTTTCGACCATTTGGTATTCAGCACATCGTCCGCCCACGTGGCCGGCACGTCCGGATAGGTACGCAGATGCACGGAGTTGCCTGCACCGCGATCCGGATGGCGAGCAAGCCAGGCTTCTTCGGCGGTGAAGCAGAGCACCGGCGCCAACCATGCGGTCAGATGATCAAACAAGATATCCAACACCGTCCTGACCGCCCGGCGCTCAAGCGAATCGGCACGGTCGCAATACAACGAATCTTTGCGAATATCAAAATAAAACGCCGATAAATCGACGGCGCAGAACGTGTGCAGTTCAGCAAAGAATGGCTGGAAATCAAAGTCCGTGCACGCTTTGCGGAGTGACACATCCAGGCCATGCAGACGGCCCAACACCCAGCGCTCAAGCTCCGGCAATTCCGCAACATCGTTGATCCGCTCGGCCTCGTCGAATTCGGCGACGTTGCCCAAGATATAGCGCAGCGTGTTGCGCAGTCGGCGATAAATGTCGGCTTGCTGTTTGACGATTTCAGGCCCAATGCGCAGGTCTTCGGAATAGTCCGAGTTGACGACCCAGATGCGCAGAATGTCGGCGCCATATTGGCTGATGACGTCTTGCGGCGCGACCACGTTGCCGATGGATTTTGACATTTTCTGGCCGTCTTCAGCCATGACGAACCCATGCGTCAGCACCGCATCATAGGGCGCACGGCCCCGTGTGCCGCAGCTTTCGAGCAGTGACGAGTGGAACCAGCCGCGATGCTGATCGGAGCCTTCAAGATACAAAGATGCCGGCCATGAAAGATCTTCCCAAGGGCCGTCTTCGAGCACGAATGCGTGCGTGCAGCCGCTGTCGAACCACACGTCCAAGATATCGGTGACCTGCTCGTAATCGTCGGGATTGCGATCTGGACCCAAGAACCTGGACGGGTCGGACGCAAACCAAGCGTCCGCACCTTCTTCTTTGAACGCTGTGATAATACGGTCCAACACGGCTTGATCGCGCAACGGCTCGCCGGTGTTCTTGTCAACGAATACCGTGATCGGTACGCCCCAGGCGCGCTGACGCGACACCACCCAATCTGGGCGGTCTGCGATCATACCGCGCAGGCGCTTTTGGCCAGACGCCGGCACGAACCGGGTGTCGTCAATCGCTTTGAGGGCTGTCTCGCGGAGCCCGTTGGTCTCCATGGAGATAAACCACTGCGCCGTGTTGCGGAAAATCAGCGGTTTTTTCGAGCGCCACGAATGTGGATAGCGGTGTTTCAGTTTGCCTTTGCCGAGCAGTCCGCCTGCCTCGTTCAAAACGTCGGCAACATGGTCATTGCATTTGTAGACATGCTCGCCTGCAAACAGCGGCACGTGATCAAAATAGGTGCCGTTTTCACTGACCGTCTGCGGCACTTCGACGCCGTTCTGCATACCGAGCACCCAGTCGTCCGCGCCATGGCCAGGCGCGATGTGCACGACGCCGGTACCTTCATCGGTAGTCGCAAAACCAGCCGCCAGCGCAGGCACGTCAAATTCATAGCCTTGGCCCCGCAACGGATGCGCGCAGATGGTGCCGGCCATATCGGCGCCTTTGAGAGTCGCTTTAACCTCATGTGACGTGATCCCGCAGGCATTGGTAAACGCGTCCAACAGCGCCTGCGCGACGAGCAGTTTTTCGCCGGTCTTGGCCATAGAGTTTTCAGCGACGCCCGTCACCTCAATCACCGCATAGTCGATGGCCGCACCATAAGCGACGGCACGGTTGCCGGGCATGGTCCAAGGCGTTGTTGTCCAGATGACGATGGCCGCCCCTTCAAGCGCCGGCACAGATGCCGTGATCACCGGGAAGCGGACATAAATCGTCGTCGACGTATGGTCGTAGTATTCCACTTCGGCTTCGGCTAGCGCGGTCTTTTCGACCGGCGACCACATCACCGGCTTGGAGCCACGATACAACGAGCCGTCCATCAGGAATTTGCCGAGCTCGCCGGCAATCGTCGCCTCGGCGGCATAGGTCATGGTGGTGTACGGATGATCCCAATCGCCCATCACGCCCAAACGTTTGAATTCTTCGCGCTGCACGTCGATCCAATGGTCGGCGAACTCGCGACATTCTTTGCGGAACTCGACGATCGGCACCGCGTCTTTGTCCATTTTCTTGGCGCGATATTGTTCTTCGATTTTCCATTCGATGGGCAGGCCGTGGCAATCCCAACCGGGCACATAGCGCACGTCTTTGCCTAGCATCTGCTGGGTGCGGTTGATAACGTCTTTGAGGATTTTGTTGAGCGCATGACCGATGTGCAGGTGGCCGTTCGCATAGGGTGGGCCATCGTGCAGGATGAACTTTTCGCGGCCCGCAGAAATTCGCGCACGCTCCCCTTCGAAGTCGGAGTCTGCCCAATACGCCAGCAATTCAGGCTCGCGTTGCGGCAGGCCGGCCTTCATCGGAAAGTCGGTTTTCGGTAAAAAGATCGTGGCTTTGTAATCTACGCTCATCGGTTCAAACTTTACTTTTACTGCAATAGGGTTCGCGCGGACACGCAATCGTCGGCGATTTGTGCCTTTAAAGCATCCAGTCCGTCAAATTTCTTTTCAGGCCGGATCATTTCGAGCAGCGACACGTTCAGGCGCTCGCCATAGATATCGGCGTCAAAATCGAACAAATGCACCTCAAGGCGCGGGGCATTGCCGTTGACGGTGGGCCGGCTGCCGAGGTTGGCAACACCGTTGATGAGGCTGCCGTCGGCACGCAAAGCCCGCACTGCATAAACCCCAAATGCCGGATGAATATAGCCGCCGAGCGCAATATTCGCAGTCGGAAACCCAATGGTGCGGCCCAATTTATCGCCGCCCATGACCCGTCCCGAAATCGCAAACGGGCGGCCCAACACGTCGGCGGCTGCCTGCATTTGGCCTGCCTGCACCAATTCCCGCACCCGGCTTGATGAATATAGCCCGCCGCCGTCATCAGATGCAGCGGACACAACCGTGAAATCAAAGCCCATTTCGCGCCCGGCACTGAGCAACGTCGCGCATGTGCCTTGTCGCTTATGGCCAAATTTAAAGTCATAGCCGGCGACCATGTGGCGCACACCCAGCCCTTTAACCAAATAGTCTTCGATGAACGCCTGCGCGGATTGCTGCGAAAACGCCATGTCAAAGCGTTGCGCAATCATGAAATCGACGCCGAGCGCTTTAATCGCTTCGGCTTTGGCACGAAACGGCGTCAGGCGGAACGGGGCAACGTCCGGCTGAAAAATGCAACGGGGGTGCGGTTCGAACGTCAAAACACCCCAGGCGTGACCGCCCGCTTCCGCCAACGTACCGGCCTCACCGATCACGGTTTGATGACCCATGTGCACGCCATCAAAATTGCCAACCGCGATCACGGCGCCACGGTGAGACGCCGCAAGCGCGCCCGCCGATCCAACTGCTTGTCTGTAAATCCGCATGGTCCCGGAAAGTGTCAGCAGGCCCGCAATCGGTCAAGCTTCATGGTATCGCCGAAACTTCATTTGAATAAGAAAAAGGGCGCCGGACAATCCGGCGCCCTTTCAAACAAAATGCGTTTGGCGTTACTTTACGCGCGACGGCACCATGATGGTGGCTTCGCCATCGATGACGACTTTGTCACCGACCATACATTGCGTGCTCAGCTTGATGAATTTCTTTTCCGGCATCAGCTCGGTCACCGTGCAGTGTGCCGCCACGGTATCGCCGACGCGCACAGGCGCTTTGAACTTCAAGGTTTGAGCAACGTAGATACAACCCGGCCCCGGCATCTTGGTACCGATCACGGTTGAAATGAAGCCCGCCGACAGCATACCGTGCGCGATGCGACCTTCGAACATGGTCTGGGACGCGAACTCATGGTTCAGGTGCACCGGGTTGGTGTCGCCGGAAATACCGGCAAACACAACGATATCGGTGTCGGTGATGGTCTTTGCAAAGACATCATGCATCCCGACTTCAAGATCTTCGAAATAGTAGCCATGGAGTTTATCCATGGGATTGGTCATCTGGTCCATCCGGCGTATCCTTGTTTACAAATTTAGGCGCGTTCGCATTCGCAATAAACGCGTGCGGTGCAATATAGAGGTTTAGGCTTTCCCCAGCAAGAAACGCTTTTTTAGCGGTTGCAGAGCAATATAAAACGCAAATATCGGCAGATCAGGGTGCATATGCGAAATCACACGAAAATACGCAAATGGCGGACAGCACTGCTGGTTTGTGGGATATTTATCGCGAGTCCCGCCACCGCTGAGCCTAAGCCAACGCTGGATTTACCGATTGATTGCCGCATCGGCGAAGATTGTTGGCTGGTGAATTTCGTCGATCGTGACCCCGGCCCCGGGCGCACAGACTTTCGCTGCGGCGATTTGAGCTATGACACTCACAAAGGCACGGACATTGCGCTCGCCAATCGTGCCACGATGCGCCGTGGCGTCGCCGTGCTCGCCGCCGCCCCTGGCCGCGTTGCGCGCATCCGTGACGGCATGGGCGAGACCGGAAAGTTGACATCATCTGCTGATCTTAAAGGGCGCGATTGCGGCAACGGTATCGTGATTGAGCACGAAGGCGACTGGAGCACGCAATACTGCCATATGAAAGCAGGCTCGCTGGCCGTCGCTGAGGGCAGCCAAGTGATGCGTGGCCAGCGGATCGGGGAGGTCGGCCTATCGGGTCGCACCGAATTTCCGCACATCCACATCACCGTCCGCAAAGGTAACACCGTGATCGACCCGTTTACCGGCGAGTCGCAAATGGCCGCCTGTGATAGAACATCAAGAATGGACGGCTTATGGTCTGAGACCGCGCGCAAAGACCTCGCCTATCCCGGCCCGCAACCGTTCAACATCGGCTTCGACGATGCCGTGCCGTACATCGACAACATTCGTGCCGGCATTATGAACGAAAGTTCTTTTTCATCCGACTCAGCTGTGTTCGTATTTTGGGCAGAGAGTTACTCACTCCTGGCCGACGATGATGTGCGCCTGACCTTGCTCGGTCCCGATGGTGACACTGTAAGCGATAGCCGCATTCGGATTGAAAAAACGCTGGCCCGATATTTTCGCTTCGTCGGGCGCAAAAAACCCACCGAGGGATGGCCAGTAGGCACCTACACCGGCGAGATCGCCATCACCCGGGACGGCATCACGACGACAAAACGCGCCAGCGCCAAAATCAAATAATCTAAAGACGCTTCTTGCGGCGCACCAACTTCGGCGTAACCCGGAGTCCGCGCTTGCCGACATCTTCGGTCGTTCCCGTTTTCGCAGACTTGGCCGCTTTCGGGGCGTCGGCCAAAAAATCATCCGGTCTGAACAACGGCGGCGGTTTTGGCCGTTTCGCCGCATCGTCACGGGCGCGGATGCTTTCCAAGGTACGAGATACAATTGGATGTAGGTCCGGTCGCTTTCTGACTTTTTCAAAATGCATTTGGCCGATGTGCTGCACGGCGCGGCGGATTTTATCCGGACGCATTTGCTGTTCGAGGTGCAGGGTATACGCGGCCAGTGTCCACGCATGCGCAGGTGCATAGCTCAGGCCGTGCCGCGCACACCATTCGATAAAATCTTGCCAATTTTTTTGTTTGCTCGCTGCCGCCAAGAGCTGCTCTCCGACACATGGTGCTTTTCATCCGCACCGGACCCGAATATTGAATAGGGCGCAAAATCGTTGTCCGTTAAGGATACGCCCGGGAAGGCCTGCTGGCCAAGACAACCCGTGTCAATCTAGGCCAAGACAGACCAGGAGATCATCCATGTCGAAACGCACGCTCAGCATTGCCGCCATCCCAGGTGACGGTATCGGACCCGAAGTCATTGATGCCGGCATGGAGGTGTTGAAGGCTGTCGCAAAGCGCGACGGCGGCTTTCAGATCAAGTCCGAACGTTTCGACTGGGGCTCGGATCGCTATCTGAAGAAGGGTGATTTTCTGCCGGACAACGCGTTGGATACGCTGCGGGCGTTCGATGCTATTTTCTTTGGCTCTGCCGGCGATCCGCGCATTCCCGACCACGTGACACTGTGGGGACTGCGTCTGAAAATCTGCCAGAGTCTGGATCAATACGCCAATGTGCGCCCGGCGCGGCTGTTACCCGGCATCAAAGGCCCGCTCCGCGACGTCACCGCAAAGCAACTGGATTGGGTGATCGTCAGGGAAAATTCCGAAGGTGAATACGCCGGCGCGGGTGGCCGTGTTCACCAAGGTCTCCCGGAAGAGGTTGGCTTGGATATTTCCGTGTTCACACGTAACGGGGTGGAGCGCATTCAACGCTTCGCGTTCGAGCTCGCAAGCGCGCGCCCGCGTAAAAAACTGACCTTGGTGACCAAATCGAACGCACAGCGTCACGGCATGGTGTTTTGGGATTCGGTGTTCGAGCGCGTCAAAGCGGACTACCCTGATGTCGAGACCGACAAGATGCTGGTCGACGCCATGACCACACGCATGGTGTTGCAGCCGGAAAGCATCGACACCGTGGTCGCCACCAACCTGCACGCCGATGTGCTGTCGGATTTGGCGGCCGCATTGACCGGCTCGCTCGGCATTGCGCCAACCGGCAACATTCGCCCAGAAGGCGACGCGCCGTCGATGTTTGAGCCGATCCACGGCTCGGCCTTCGATATCATGGGCAAAGGCATCGCCAATCCACTGGGTGCGTTTTGGTCGGGCGCGATGCTGCTGGAAAACCAGGGCGAGCTTGCGGCTGCCACGCGCTTGATGCAGGCTATTGAGCGGGTCACTGGTGAAGGCAAACACCTGCCCCGCGACCTCGGCGGCAAAGCCGGCACGAAAGAGGTCACCGAGGCTGTATTGGAAGCGATCCGCACCGCCAACGATTGATCTGGATGCTTCACAACGCCATATAACGGTTATGCGCAAAAGTATTCTGCTTACCGGACTCTCGATTGGTTTGTTGATCGCCGCAACGGCGACAGCGACGACCCGAACTGTGCCGATTGCATCAGACCTGACAGCGAACGGCTGGAAAGTCCTGGCCTTCGACGGCATCCCACAAACACAGTTTACCGGCACCACTGAAGGCGTACTCGAAGTACGCGCAGATCGAAGCTCCAGTGTGCTTTATCGTGCCATTGATGACGGTCCGAAAATGCCCAGCGAACTTTCATGGTCCTGGCAAGTTATTGATGCACTACCGTCAACCGACCTCAACAAAACAGACGGCGATGACCGAGTGTTGGCCCTGCACATCGGATTTGCCGACGACAGCTTTATGTCACGGCTGAAAGGCACGATGTCGCCCTTCGCTAGGGGCCGCGTGCTGACCTATGTTTGGGGCGGTGCCCGTGAAACATCATTCGCGCACCCGCACTTGCCCGACAACGGTTTTATGATCATCCGCCGCACAGCTTCAACGCCGAGCGACACATGGTTCCAAGAAACCGTCGATCTAGCCGCCGACTACCAACGCGCTTTTGGTGAGGCACCGCCATCGGTTGCCTTCGTCGGTGTTTCAGGAGATGCCGACGATATCGCCGCGATGTCCTTCGGTAAGATCAAAGATATTGAGTTCAAGTAACGGGCTTCTAAGCGTCGGCTAATCGGCGCACCTCGTTCAGTACACTCGATTTCACAGGGACACCGTCGATCAACGCCTGTGTGCGCAACGACTGCTCACGCTCGCCGGCCATGATCACCGGGTGATTGGAATCCGCTGCGGGTGTGGCGTGAATGGTATCTCGAAATCGTCCCATCGCCGCCAAGAACGCGTCGATGCCGATCAGGCGTCCGGCATCGATAAACAAAAAGAAATGACCGACATGTTGCGGCTGATCGATGGCGTCACTCCACGAGCCGACCTTGTCCAACGACGCGGCGCCGTTCATCACGTTGGCCAGAATATCGACCCCCATGGACAGGCCTGATCCCTTGTGGCCACCAACGGCGACCAGCAGGCCGTCCAGTGCGCGGGCAGGGTCGGTGGTTGGCTGACCGTCTGCATCCACAGCCCAGCCGGGCGGGATGGTTTCGCCAGCATCGCGGGCCATGCGAATTTTGCCGCGCGCGGCCACGCTCATCGCCATATCCAACATGAAATGCGGCGCATCGGGGCAAGGGGCAGCAATACAAATCGGGTTATTGCCGATCCGCGCTGCCGACCCGCCAAACGGCGGCATCGTCGCAGACGCGCCGGTACCGGCGACCATCACATAGCCGGCGTCAACGGCTTTAAGCGCGTACGGAATCATCGCACCAAGGTGATTGCTGGCATGACAACCGACATAAGCAATACCGGTCTTCGCCGCCATCTTGAGGCCAGCCCGCACCGCCGCCTCTGCAACCACCGGGCCCAAAGCGTTCCGACCGTCGACCATCGCCAGCGCAGCGGCCCGATGCTCCAACACCGGCACCGCCAACGGGTCGACCGCGCCATTCGTCAGCCGCTCAATATACGTCGATAGCCGCAACACGCCGTGTGTCGGGATACCCACCATGTCGCCTTCAATCAGTACACGACTGACGCTCGCCGCATCGGCATCCCGCATGCCGGCACGGCGCAGCGCTTTATTGGAAAGCGCAGTTAAGTCGTCAACGGCAATACGTTCGTGCAGGGGATTGTCCTCAGCTTGCGTTTAACGTTGAGCCCCGTTCAGGGTCCAGTCGTAGTCATAGTCGTCGATGTCATCTGTCTTTTCCAGCGCCGCTTTGCGGGCACCCTCGGCATACATCCGCAAATGCTGAAGCACACCTTGTTCGGAATCGCCAAAATCCGCCTGAAACCAATCATAGATCGACGAGACAATGATTGTACCGCCGTTCAACCGAAGCCCGCGATCCGAATTGATATAGGCCTTAGCATTTTGCGTCAGAACCGCGTCCATATCACCGGCGACGTACGCCCGATTGATCAAATCAGGGCAGCCGACGGATGCACAGTTCACCGCATAGTGGATGCGGTTATCCTGCCAGATCGGGCGCAGAATTCGGTGTTCGATATCATCCAGACTGACCGGCGTGCCGGCAACCTCGATCAATTTTTTGCCCCACGGTCCATCGGCGAACAAGCCGGGCGTGATGTCAATGTCACGGATCGTCTCAACAGGATAATGATCAAGAATCACCTTTACCGTCAGCGCGTTATACAGATTGATCCAAAACGCCTGCTGCTCACCTCGGTTCAAGGTCGCGACGGGAATCGTCGACAACGCCTTAAGATACGCGTCTAAAGCGCTGCGGTCTGCGTCCGACACGCCGCCGTAATCGAACCGATTCAAGCCGGTCGGGTTATCTTTCACGTAGATTTTGAGGAACCCATCCCAGGCGCTGTGATCAACCTGCGCCGTCGACGCCGGATCGTGCGCCGTCCAGATTTTCCAAAGCTCCGCCTTCGGCGCCGCATGGGCGGGCGTCATGGTGAGCATCAGCATGCCTAAAAAAAAGCTGATCAGCGTCAATGGTGCGCTTTTCGATTTCATTGTCCAACCTACACTTTTCAAACAACCAAACGTCACCCCGAGACCGGCAGCGCGGTCCGATACACGACCTGCTTCAGCGCGAAGCTCGATTTAATGCTGCTGACCCCTGGGAACTTAGTGAGGTGTCGCATCAGAAAACGCTCGTACGCCTGAAGGTCACGGGTCACGACGCGTAGTAGATAGTCACTGTCGCCAGTCATCAAGTAACACTCCATCACTTCCGGGAGAGCGCGGATGCTGTCTTCGAAGGTTTCCAACGCATGTTCGATCTGTTTTTCCAAACTGACCATCACAAACACGCTGACCGGCAAGCCAACGGCTTCTTGATCCACAAGGGCGGCGTAGCCCTTGATCACACCGTCATCTTCGAGCGCACGGACCCGGCGCAAGCACGGTGACGGCGACAGCCCGGCTTCGTGGGCAAGCTCGACATTGCTCAACCGGGCGTTCGCCTGCAGGGCGGCGAGGATTTTCTGATCAATCGCATCCAGGGCTTGAATTGGCACAAATGACCCTATTATTCAGATATTTTAAAGTTTTATTGCTAAATTATGCCCCGTAACAACTGACTTCGCAATGACCTGTTTTTGCTGATCGGCTATAGTGACGGTTCACATAGGAGAATTTCATGGCCCCGCTCGATATCACGCCGATGACGAAAGCCGAGAAACTGCAGAGCCTCGAAGAACTCGCGCAAAAAGTTCTGTGGCTTTCCACGTGGACCATCCACCACGCCAATTTCGTCCGTGAAAAGCACGATGGACTCAAGGTTGGTGGTCACCAGGCATCCTGTGCCTCGTCGGTGGCGATCCTGACCGCGTTGTATATGTCGGCGCTGCGCCCAGAAGACCGCGTCGCCGTGAAGCCGCATGCGAGCCCGGTGTTTCATGCGATTCAATATTTATTCGGCCATCAGACCCAGGAAAATCTTGAAAACTTCCGCGCCTTCGGCGGCGCGCAGAGCTATCCGTCGCGCACCAAAGATGCCGACGACGTGGATATATCAACCGGGTCCGTCGGCATGGGGCCGGCAATGACGGTATTCATGTCGATGGTCCAAGACTATCTACGCCGCCACAGCGATACCGTCGCAGCGCGCGATTCCGGCCGCATGGTGGCGCTCGTCGGTGATGCGGAAATGGACGAAGGCAACATGTACGAAGCTCTTTGGGAGGGTTGGAAGCACGGCCTTCGCAATTGCTGGTGGATCGTCGACTACAACCGACAAAGCCTGGATGGCGTCGTGCCCGATCAGATGTTCCGCCTGATCGACCGGGTGTTCCGCACCACGGGCTGGAACGTAATCACCCTCAAATACGGCAAGCGGATGATGGAGGCATTCGAAAAGCCCGGCGGCAAAACGCTGCGGCGCTGGATCAGCGAATGCCCGAACGATTTGTATGCGGCACTGACGTTCCGGGGCGGCGCGGCGTGGCGGGTGCAGTTGACCAAAGACCTGAGCCACGATGCCGATGCCATCCGCCTGATCGAGACCTATGGCGACGACGATTTACAGGGTTTGATGGCGAACCTCGGCGGGCACTGCATTGAAACCTTGATGGAAGCCTTCGACGAAGCCGCCAAAGACGACACGCCGACATGCTTTATCGCCTATACCATCAAAGGCTGGGGCTTGCCGCTGGCCGGTCACAAAGACAATCACGCCGGCATTTTGAACGAACAACAGGTTACCGGCTTTCGTGACAAACTCGGCATCAAAGAAGGTGACGAGTGGGCGCCGTTTGCGGGCCTTGAAGACCGCGCCGCTGAGTTAACCCAAGTATTGGAGTCCGCGCCGTTCATCCGCGACGGTCGGCGCCGCTTTGAGGCGGCAAAAATTCCGGTGCCAAAACACCTTGAGATGCCGGCACAGGAACAGGCCTCGACCCAAGAAGCCTTTGGCAAAATTCTATATGCGCTCGCGGGGGACAAAAAGTCCGCGCTGGCAGACCGGATCGTCACCACGTCGCCCGACGTCACGCAATCCACCAACCTCGGCGGCTGGGTCAACCGGCGCGGCTTGTTCGCACGTGAAGACCGGCCAGATACCTTCCGCGCGCAGCAAGTGCCGTCGGCGCAAAAATGGGAATTCAAATCCGCCGGTCAGCACATGGAACTGGGCATCGCCGAAAACAACCTGTTTGTGATGCTCGCTGCCCTGGGCCTTTCGCATTCAATATTCGGCGAACGTCTGCTGCCCATCGGCACGCTGTATGACCCATTCATCGCGCGCGGCTTGGATGCGCTGAACTACGCCTGTTATCAAGATGCGCGGTTTATGGTCGTCGCTACGCCGGCCGGCATCACGCTGGCCCCCGAAGGCGGCGCGCACCAGAGCGTATCCACACCGTTGATCGGGATGGGCCAACCGGGGCTGACCTCGTTCGAGCCGGCGTTTGCCGACGAGTTGGCCGAGATCATGGCCTGGGGGTTTGAGCATATGCAGGCCGATGACGGCGGCTCGGTCTATCTGCGCCTCTCGACACGCCAGATTGAACAGCCGAAACGTAAAATGACCGATGACCTTAGCGACGCGATCCGCAAAGGTGCCTACTGGCGGCAAAAGCCCGCGAACACAAAGTCACCGGTGATCATCTACACCGGTGCCATTGCGCCCGAAGCCGAAGCGGCGGCGGCACAAATCAAAGGGGCCGGTCTGTTGGCGGTGACATCAGGGGATCGGTTGTTCGCGGATTGGCGTAAGCTGGGCCGGAAATCCTGGATTGCAGAATTACTCGACCAAGCCCCCAAAGGGCAGCCGTTGGTCACCGTCATGGACGGCCACCCGGCAGCGCTTGCATGGTTGGGGTCGGTCGACGGGCGTCAGGTTATCCCGCTCGGCGTCGACCGGTTCGGCCAGTGCGGCGATCTGCCGACACTTTATGCCGAGTACGGGATCGATACCGCAGCGATCACCGCGGCCACGAAATCGTAGAACAGCAGAGGGACGGCAGCGTTACTTGCCGCCGTCCCAATCCAGCGACGTCTCAAGACGCGCGCGCAGCGTCTTCCAGATTTCCAGCTCGTCGGGATCGGCGTCCAGATCGTTATCGTCGATCAGCTGCTGCTCGTACGCCGCATGCTCATCGACCAAGCCGATCACTTCTTCGATCTGCGGCTTGGTGACATCTTCGAGCTTAACCTTGCCGTCAAACAGCATGTCGGCCCGATCCATCATATCGAGCTTCTCCAACTCTTTATCGAGCTGCTTGTAGCGGTCTTTCCAAAGATTCCAGACCGAACTGTCAGGCACACCGCTGCCGTCGCGAACACGCTCGTTCAAAATGCCCATGAGGATCATGAACTCATGAACGGTGAAGCTGATGGTTTCCATAATCGGCTCATTTCCGTTGCAGTTGGCGCCCTTATAAAAGGTTCATGCGCCCGGATCAAACGCGGGATCAATCGGTGGGATTAAGGCGCGTCGTTCAAATGACACGCCGACCATCGGTCGGGGGCGATTTCGCGGAGCACCGGGCGCTCGGTGGAACAACGCGCCATGGCGTGCGGGCAGCGCGGATGGAAATGGCAGCCGGGCGGCGGGTCCAAAGGTGATGGGATCTCGCCTTTGACCGGCGTGTAGTCGGTACCCCGTTGATCGAGCCGCGGCACCTCGTTCAACAGCGCTTGGGTATAGGGATGATTGGGGGCCTCAAACAACGCGTCGGTCTCAGCCACTTCGACGACGCGGCCCAGATACATGATCACGACCCGGTCCGAAATATGCTCGACCACCGACAAATCGTGCGAAATAAACAAATACGTCAAATCAAGCTCGGTGCGCAGATCCATGAATAGGTTGATCACCTGAGCCTGGATCGACACGTCCAACGCAGCAATCGCTTCGTCGCAGACCAGGAATTCTGGTTTCACCGCGAGCGCGCGGGCGATGCCGATCCGCTGACGCTGCCCACCCGAGAATTGATGCGGATACCGGCGCCGGTATTCCGGGTCCAAGCCGACGCGCTGCATGACGTCGCAGACATAATCTTCCATCTCGGCGGATTTGATGATGCCATGCATCACCGGTGCTTCGCCGATGATATCCAATACCCGCATCCGCGGGTTAAGGCTGGCGAACGGGTCTTGGAAAATCATTTGGATTTCCAACGCCGCACGCCGAAATTCCGCTGACGACATTTTCGTCAGGTCCGTGCCCTTATAGGAAATGCTACCCGACGTCGGCGGAATGATGCCGGCAATCATGCGGCCCAGGGTCGACTTGCCGCAGCCGGACTCGCCAACAAGCCCGACCACACCGCCTTTTGGAATTTGTAGCGTCACACCATCGACGGCGTGCACGACTTCTTCACGCACATCTGCGCCAAATTTTTGCGCAAGCTTCGCCGCAAGATCGAGACGCTTAACAAAATTCCGCGTCAGATTATCGACGTGCAACATAGCTTCGCTCATACGCCGATCTCCTCGTCTGCGTCCAGATGCGGATGCACGCATCGGATCGCGCGACCGGGTACCGGCTCGGTGATCTGCGGCTCGATGAGGCAAGCGTCATCAGCTTTCGGACAACGAGCTTGGAAAGTGCAGCCCTGCGGCAGATTCAATAACGACGGTGCCATACCCGGAATTTGATACAAGCGCTGCCCCCGCGTGTTGTGTCCTGGGACCGAGCCTAGAAGCCCGCGTGTGTAAGGGTGCACCGGGTGATCGAGCACGTCGCTGATCGCGCCTTGCTCGACTATGCGACCGCCGTACATCACGGAAATACGGTCCGCCAAACCGGCGACAACGGCGAGATCGTGGGTAATCCAAATCATCGACGTGCCGGTCTCGCTACACAGCTTTTGTGCTTCAAACAGGATTTGCCCCTGAATCGTCACGTCGAGCGCCGTCGTCGGCTCGTCGGCGATGATCAGGTCGGGCTTATTCAATAGCGCAATAGCGATCGCGACGCGTTGGCGCATACCGCCCGAAAACTGATGCGGATAGGAACGCAACCGCTCGTCCGGTGCCGGAATACCGACTTGGCCGAGCGCATCGCGAGCGCGGGCCAAGGCATCGGCTTTGCTGACGCTGGAATCGTGCGCCTTGATGGTTTCGACCATTTGCGTATCGACGCGCAGCACCGGGTTCAGGGTCATCATCGGGTCTTGGAAAATCATCGCGATCCGGTTACCGCGCAACTGCCGCAGGTCTTCGTCCGGCAACGTCAACAGATTTTTGCCCTGGAATAATACCTGGCCCGACACAACACGCCCCGGTGAGTCAACCAAACCGATGATCGAAAACCCGGTCACGGATTTACCCGACCCAGATTCCCCAACCAAGCCGATCACCTCGCCTTTATCGACAGTAAAACTGACGTCGTCGACCGCCTTGGCCACACCGGCCTTGGTGAAAAAGTGCGTTTTCAGATTGCGCACTTCGAGGGTCGGTGCGGCGCTCATTTCTGTAGCCTTGGGTTCAGCACATCGCGCAATTGGTCGCCGACCAAATTGATCGACACGATGGTGATCAGCAGTGCGATCCCCGGAAAAAAGCTGATCCAGTAGCGCCCGCTCATCATGTATTCAAAGCCGTTGGCGATTAGAAGGCCGAGCGACGGCTCGGTAATCGGCAGGCCGACGCCGAGGAAGCTCAATGTCGCCTCCAACGAAATCGCATGTGCTGTCTGCACGGTGCCAACGACGATCAACGGCGGCAGGCAGTTCGGCAATAGGTGGCGAAACAAAATCCGTTTTTTGTCGAGACCGAGACAGACCGCGGCTTCGATATATTCTTTATTCCGCTCGACCAGCGCAGAGCCGCGCACGGTCCGCGCATAATACGCCCACTGCACCAAAACCAAGGCGATGATGACTTTGTCGACACCTTTGCCCAGCGCCGCAATCAAAATCAGTGCCACCAAAATCGCCGGGAACGACAACTGAATATCGACGATCCGCATGATCATGGTATCCACCCGGCCACCGTAATAAGCGGCCATCAAGCCGATCGAACTGCCGACACAAAGTGCGATCACACCGGACATTACGCCGACGCCCAAACTGATCCGAAGGCCATAGAACATGGAACTGAGCAAATCGCGCCCCGCACCATCGGTGCCAAGCCAGAACGTTACCCCATCCACGCTGACGGACCCCGGCGGCAACTTGCCGTCGAAGATACTGACCTTCGCCAGGTCATACGGATCGGTCGGCGAGATGAACGGCGCGAACAAGGCGATGAAGACAATCACCAACAGCACTGCTAACGCGACCATGGCGATTGCGCTATCGCTGTAGTCCGACATAAAGCGGTGCAACGGCGTTTCAACTGGCGCCAGATTAGGATCATGTTTTACGGTTTCGCTCATTGGCCGGCATCCTTTAGGCGGACCCTAGGGTCCAACAGCGAATAAAAAATATCGACGATCAAGTTGATGACGACAAAAACCAAAACGATGATCATCAGGTATGCGACGATCACCGGGCGGTCCAGATTATGTAGTGAATCAATCAACAACTTGCCCATGCCCGGCCACGCGAATACGGTTTCAGTCACAACGGAAAACGCGATCAAGCTACCGAATTCAAGGCCCAACACGGTGACCACCGGGATCATGATGTTCTTCATGACGTGTACTAAAACGACGCGGGATTCTTTAAGGCCTTTGGCGCGCGCGAATTTAACATAGTCCTGCTGCATCGCTTCGCGAGTGCCAGCACGGGCCAAGCGGATCACCAGCGAAATTTTCAACAATGCCAAGTTAAGCGCCGGCAAAACCAGATGCGACAAGCCATCCAAGGTAAAGAAACTGACATGCAGGCCCAAGACTTCAACAGTGTCTCCACGTCCGGTCGACGGCAGCCAGCCGAGCACCACGGCAAACAGCATGATCATCATCAGACCGACCCAGAACGTCGGAAGAGAAAATCCTAAAATAGATCCGGCCATGATCGTTTTCGATGATAAAGCATCCGGCCTCATCCCCGCATAAACGCCCAACGGCACGCCGAATACAATCGCCATTAAAAGCGCGCTCAGCGCCAACTCGAACGTTGCCGGCACACGCTCAATAATAAGTTTTAAAGCAGACTCGCCAAAGATGAATGACTTGCCCAGATCGCCTTGCAGGGCGTTCTTAACGAAGTACAAATATTGTTCGTGCAGCGGGCGGTCGAGACCGAGGTCGCGAATGACTCGGGCGATTTCGGCTTGGTCAGCTTCCGGGTTGATCAACATATCGACCGGATCGCCGACGACATTGACGCCGACAAACACAATCAACGACATCACGGCGACGACGGCAATGCTCTGCAATAAACGACGAATAATAAAGACGGACACGTGGGCGGTCTCCCCTGGTCACGCAGGGCCGAGACGGCGGATACCGCCTCGGCCTTTCGCGTGCGTGCAGTCAGTGGATAGCGATTACTGGCTAACCACGCCCATTGCGTAGGTGCGCTCATCCGTGCGGGCGATGTACTTGAGGCCTTTTTTCGCAGCCCACGTGTTCACCTGATAGTGCAACGGAATAATGCCCTGATCTTCGCCGATACCGATGTCGGTCGCTTTAGCGAGCAGTGCCGCGCGCTTGGTATCGTCAACGGTGGCCAACGCTTCGTCCAAGACCGCATCCATTTTCGGATTGGAATGACGGCCACGGTTGGAAGCGCCCATGCCTTTGTCTTTGTTGTAAGTCGCAAGCAGCGACTTCAGCGGTGACGAGGCTTCACCCGTACCGGAACCCCAACCGACCAGCACCAAGCTGAACTCAGGCTGCCCGTCCGGGCTACCCTTGGAGGCCCGCTTGAAGAACACCGACTTGGTCATGGTTTCAACCGACGTGTCGATACCGGCGCGCGAGAACATCTGCGCGACGCCTTCAAGGATTTTCGCATCGTTGATGTAGCGGTCGTTCGGGCCGTGCACCTTCATTTTGAAACCATCCGGATAGCCTGCTTCGGCCATCAGCTTTTTGGCACCTTCGACGTCATATTCTTCCGGCTTCAGGTTCGGCGATACACCAAAGAAGCCTTCAGGCAGCAACTGCCCTGCTTTAATGGCCACGCCTTCCATCACCCGATCAACGATCAAGTCGCGGCTGATCGCCATCGACAGCGCTTTGCGGACACGTGGGTCCAAAAGCGGGTTTTTGATCTTGGAGCCGTCTTTGGCGGTGATGTGCGGGCTGTCTTCACGGAACTGGTCCATGTGCAGATATATGATCCGGTTGGAAATGCCCTGGCTAAGCGACAGATCAGGCTCTTTTTCCAAACGCGAGATATCCGTGGTCGGCACGTTGTCGATAAAATCGACGTCACCGGCCAACAGTGCTGCAACCCGGGACGGACCCGACTTGATCGGCTTGAAGGTCACCTTCTGCCATTCCGGCTTGTCGCCGAAGTAGCTTTCATTGCGCTCAAGCACAATGCGGTCACCCGGCACCCATTCTACGAACTTATAAGGGCCGGTGCCGGCAGCGGCTTTACCGGAATTGAAATCTTCGGTAGCTGCTTTTTCGGCACCGTCCGAGATGATGTGGATCGTCGACACGTCGACTGCCATCAACGGGTATGGCGTCGCGGTTTTGATCTGGATCGTGTAATCATCGACCTTCGAGAACGTCTTGCCCTTCAGGTACGTGCCAAAGCTGGACGGCGAGTTCGGCACGTTCGGTGCGCGCGCCACGGTGGCCATCACGTCGTCGGCGTTGAAGTCCGAACCGTCATGAAATTTAACGCCTTCGCGCAGCTTGAATTCCCACGTCAGGTCATCGACCGGCTTCCAAGACACGGCCAAACCCGGTGTCAGGTTTTGCTTTTCGTCCTGTTCGATCAAGCGCGAAAAAATGTGCGCGGCCATCGAGTTGTTGGGGGTCAGATTGTGGTAGTGCGGATCAATCGATGACGGCTCGGAGCCGTAACCGATCGTCAGATCCTTGGCGGCGGCAGCGGTCGTGAGGCCCGCCGACAAAAGCACGGCCATCGCACCGGCTGTGATTGCTTTACGTATATACATTTATCGTCTCCCTGAGGGACCCGTCGCTTTCAACCAGCGATCTCGGTCCAGTAAATTTCCGCATGTTGCGGCATCCAGCCTGGATGATGTCATGAACAGAAAAAATGGCAAATACTCTTCGACAGATTCCGCAATTTATTCGCAAGCGCGTTGATCGGCGACGAAATCGGGGGTACTCACAGAGATCATTTATTCGGAGTAACTGCCGTGAGCCAACCCGTCCACAACGAATACGCCGTCGACCTGAGTCCACCCGACATATCACCGTATCGCAAAGGCAATACGGGCATCGAATATGTCACCACGTTTGAGGCCGCGCTTCCCGGCCCCCACGTTATGGTGAGTGCCGTAGTCCATGGCAACGAGTTGTGCGGCGCCATCGCGCTGGATTATTTTTTTAAGACCGGCCTACGGCCGAAACGCGGCAAGCTGACGCTGGCGTTTTGCAATGTCGATGCGTTTTTAAGCTTTGATCCCGCCAATCCGACCACGTCACGGTTTCTCGACGAAGACTTCAACCGGGTATGGGACGAAGACGTGCTGGACGGCCCACGGCAATCCCGCGAGCTAACGCGTGCTCGCACGTTACGCCCAATCATCGCCGACGCCGATTTATTGCTGGATATCCATTCCATGCAGCAAAAAACCGAAGCGTTGGTGCTGTCGGGCCCGCTCGCCAAAGGGCGCGCCTTGGCCAAGGGCGTCGGCGTGCCGCGCATGGTGGTGTCCGATCACGGCCATGCGGCGGGCAAGCGAATGCGGGATTATGTCGATTTCATCAATCCGGACAGCGACAAGAATTCCCTGCTGGTCGAATGCGGCCAGCACTGGGAAGTCGCAAGCGAGCGTGTGGCGAAAGAATCCCTATTCCGCTTTTTGGTGCATACTGGTGCGCTCAGCACAGAAGATGCGGCCCCACATTTGGGCCCGACCCCGCCCGAACAACAATTCATCGAAGTCTCCGGCCCGGTCACCATTCATTCCGACAATTTCCGGTTTGCCGAAGCATACACAGGCTTTGAAGTCATCGCGCATGCCGGCACCGTGATCGGCTATGACGGCGACGACGAGGTGAAAACACCTTATGACAACTGCGTGCTGATCATGCCGTCCCGCCGATTGGGCGCAGGCGGCACCGCAGTTCGCCTTGGACGATTTATCGACGCCTAAAACCAGCTGAGCATAATCCCGGGATTGGCAATCCCAGTCCCGCGCCTATATCATGCGTCACGTTTAAACGGAGGATGCCATGGACGACGAAACCATCGAAGTCGAAACGATGACAATCGCATGTGACGGGGGCTCTGGTGCGCTCGGCCATCCGAACGTCTATTTGCATCTGGATGACGAAACGTTAGACGCGGTCTGTCCGTATTGTTCGAAACGGTTTGTGTTGAAAGAAGGCGCCGACGTCGCGCATAGCCATTGATGATGCCCTTTAAGCGGCAAATAAATTCATGAGCATCCCCGAGTCGCCACCAGACCGCGAGCACGTTTTCCTGATCGACGGCTCGGGTGTGATCTTCCGGGCGTATTTTGCCGGCATGGGCCAGCGCGGACGGCAAATGACCCGGTCCGACGGCACTCCGACCAATGCCGTGTATATTTACACCCGCATTTTGCTGAAGTTGATCGAAGATACCGAGGCCGACTACGTCGCCGTGATCTTCGACAAAGCGCGCAAAACCTTTCGCAACGACATTTATCCAGAATACAAAGCGCACCGCCCCGATGCGCCCGAGGACCTGGTCCCACAATTCGCATTGGTGCGCGAAGCGACCGAAGCGATGGGCATCCCGGGGATCGAAATGGCCAATTATGAAGCCGACGATCTGATCGCGACCTACGCCAAGCAGGCCGCCGCCGAAGGCATGGACGTTACCATCGTGACTGCCGACAAAGACCTGATGCAATTGGTCGACGAGCGCATCTCGATCTGGGACGGGGTCAAAGATCGCACCATTCGTGAAGCCGAAGTGATCGAGAAGTTCGGCGTCAGCCCAAACCGGGTGATCGATGTTCAAGCGCTTGCCGGCGACAGCACCGACAACGTGCCGGGGGTCCAAGGCATCGGCATCAAGACAGCGGCGGAATTGATCAATATCTATGGCGACCTAGACACGCTGTTGGCGCGCGCCGAGGAAATCAAGCAGCCGAAACGCCGCGAACGCCTGATTGAACAAGCCGATATGGCGCGCATTTCCCGTGAACTCGTGACGTTGAAGGTCGACGTCCCGCTTGAGACCCCGCTCAGCGACTTTAAAAAGAAGGCCCCCGACCCGGAAAAACTGCTCGCCTTTTTGCAGGCGCAGGAATTCAAGACCCTGGTTGCTTCAATCTCGTCGAAGCACGGCATCGTCGCGCCAACATCAGCGAACAATGATGGCGCCCCCGAAGCCGCACCTGAGACAAATGACTACACCCTCGTGCAGTCGATGCAGGACCTGACGACCTGGATCGACGCAGCAACGAAAACCGGCATCGTCGCGGTCGACACCGAAACCGATGCGCTCGACAGCATGCGCGCAGGCTTGGTCGGCGTGTCGCTGTGCATTACGCCCGGCAAGGCCTGCTATATTCCGCTCGGCCACGTCGGCGGCGGTGCGCAGGGCTCATTCGATTTGGGCGATGCAAACGACAAAGACAGCGCCGGCGGCGATACCCCGCCGCAGATTCCGCTCAAAGACGCGGTCGTGGCCTTAAAGCCGATGCTTGAAGACCCGAGCGTGCTCAAGGTCGGCCAGAACATCAAATACGATTTGCAGGTGCTGGCGCGCTACGGCGTCAACGTCGCGCCCATCGATGATACTATGCTGTTGTCGTATGTGCTTGATGGCGGCCTACACCGCCATAACATGGACGACTTGGCGGACCTGCATCTGGGCGTCAAAACGATCAAATTCAAAGACGTCGTCGGCAGCGGCAAAAACCAGCTCAGCTTCGCGCAAGTCCCGCTCGATCAAGCCTGCCCCTACGCCGCCGAAGATGCAGACATTACCTTGCGCCTGCATCGCGTGTTCAAGCCGCGCTTGGTCAAAGACCATATGGTCACGGTCTATGAGCGTCTGGAGCGCCCGCTGGTGCATATCTTGGACGAGATGGAGCGCACCGGGATCAAGGTTGATGCCAAAAAGCTCAAAGAATTTTCCGTCGATTTCGAAAAGCGCATGGCCGAGTTCGAAGCCAAAGCGCACGAACTGGCCGGACACGAATTCAACATCGGCTCGCCGAAACAATTGGGCGAAGTGCTGTTCGACGAAATGTCGCTACAAGGCGGCAAGAAAGGTAAAACCGGTGCGTATTCCACCGGTGCCGAGGTGCTCGAAGAGCTTGCCACGCAGGGCCATGACCTGCCGCAAGTCGTGCTGGATTGGCGGCAACTGCAAAAACTGAAAAGCACCTATACGGATGCCTTGATCGAAGACATCAATCCCGACACCGGACGCGTGCACACATCGTACAGTCAGGCCGTAACATCCACCGGTCGGCTGTCGTCAAATGATCCGAATCTGCAAAACATTCCGATCCGTACTGAGGAAGGCCGCAAAATTCGCCAAGCCTTCATCGCCGATCAGGGCAACATCTTGATGTCTGCCGACTATTCGCAGATCGAGTTGCGCCTGCTCGCCCACGTCGCCGAGATCGACGCATTGATCGAAGCGTTTCATAACGGCCAAGACATCCACGCGATCACCGCAAGCCAGGTTTTCGACGTCCCGATTGAAGGCATGGACCCGATGATTCGCCGACAGGCCAAAGCCATCAACTTCGGTATCATTTATGGTATTTCCGGTTTCGGTCTTGCGCGACAGTTGGGGATCGGGCGCGGCGATGCACAACGCTACATTGATGCGTACTTCGAACGCTATCCCGGCATCAAAGCCTATATGGACCGCACCAAAGAAGAAGCCCATACGCATGGCTTCGTGATGACCCCGTTCGGTCGTAAATGCCATGTGCGCGGCATCAAAGAAAAGAACCAAGCAATCCGCGCCGGTGCCGAGCGCGCCGCGATCAATGCCCCGATTCAAGGCGGCGCCGCCGACATCATCAAGCGCGCCATGGCGATGCTGCCGGACGCCCTCGAAGACGCCGGCCTAAAAGCCAAAATGCTGTTGCAGGTCCACGATGAGCTCATCTTCGAAGTCCCAAAGGGCGAGATCGATAAAACCCGCGCCCTGGTCAAAGACGCCATGGAAAGCGCCGCGACCCTCAACGTGCCGCTCGAAGTCGATATCGGCACGGGTAATAATTGGGACGAGGCACACTAAAGCATACTCAAACATTTTGGGGAGATCCCGGGTCTCGCAAGCGTGCCCGGGATGACGAGTATTTTTCCGGCTGCGGCCCCTAACCCACGCGTCATCCTGAACTTGATTCAGGATCGATCCCAGATCATACACACCGAGTGCGCGCTAAAAACACGCCCCCTCACCTAACCTCTCCCCCCATGCCGGGGGAGAGGGACTAGGCGCTGAGCTTGCGTTTGAGCGGCGTGATCAAGCGGGTCAGCATCAAGCCGACGAAGACGGCGGCATAAATGATCGGCTCGGTCTGGATGCCTTTACGCATCATGAAAAAATGTAGGCACGCGGCCAGGCCTGCGAGATAAACCAGCTTGTGCAGGCGGTTCCAACTCTTGCCGCCGATGCGTTTCATCCAACCCTTAGTCGACGTCACCGCGAGCGGGATCAGACTGAGCAGCCCGACCATGCCGACGGTGATGTACCAGCGCCGGATGATGTCTTCCCAGATTGCCTGCCAGTTAAAAAATTGGTCGAGCACCACATAGCTGCTAACGTGCAGAAATACATAGAAAAACGCGAACAAGCCGATCAGCCGACGCAGACGAATAACCTGCTTCCATCCGGCCAATATCTTGACGGGTGTCACGGTAAGCGAAACCAGCAAAATCCGCAGCGCCCAATCGCCGAGGTAACGATTAATATACTCAATCGGGTTCGCGGTCAGACCGCGGCCACCGAAAAAGAACGCATCCGCCACCAGCCAGCCGAGCCATGCCAGAGGTGCCAGGCACAACACCCACACCATCGGCTTGACGATCCACGTGATCGGATCGCGGCGCCTGACTTTTGCCTTCGGTGCAGCCGCACGTTCTACGCCAGCGTCCATGGTCAGCGTGTCGTTCATCGATTCCCGCTCAGAACCACTTTTTCATATCCATGTCTTTATACAGATGCGCGACCTCTTCTTCATAGCCATTGAACATCAAAGTATCGCGCTTGAACAATTCGCCGATCCGGCGTTCTGTCGCCTGCGACCAGCGAGGATGGCGGACGCGCGGATTGACGTTTGAGAAGAAGCCGTATTCACGCGCCGACGCGTCGTTCCAACTGGTTGGCGGCATCGACTTTTGAAACTTGATTTTGACGATGGACTTGATCGATTTGAAGCCGTACTTCCACGGCACCACAAGGCGCACCGGGGCGCCGTTCTGGTTCGGCATCACTTCACCGTAAAGACCGACCGCAAGCAACGGCAACGGGTGCATCGCTTCATCAATACGCAGGCCCTCTTTATAGGGCCAATTCAGCACCGCCTGACGTTGACCCGGCATACGTTCCGGATCGAACAGGGTTTCGAAATAGACGTAGCGCGCATCTTCGGTCGGCTCGAAACGCTTCAGCACATCGGCCAGCGAAACGCCGACCCACGGCACCACCATCGACCAAGCTTCGACGCAGCGCATCCGATAGACCCGCTCTTCCAAGGCATGTGGCTTGATCAAGTCTTCGAAGGAAATCTTACCGGGCTTTGCGCAAGCGCCTTCAACGGAAATTTCCCAAGGCGTCGGCTTGAAATCCTGCGCGTTCTCGTATGGGTCGCGCTTGCCGGTGCCGAATTCGTAAAAGTTGTTGTACCCGGTAACGTCTTCATAATCGTTGATTTTATCATTTTCCGGCAAATTCGTTTCAGACCATTTGGTCTTTTGAATGCCAGAAAGCGGCGTGCGGGCCGCCAACGCCGGCAGCGCGAAGGAACTTGCCGCCAGCCCGGCCCCTGCGACTGCGGCGGTGCGCAAGAATGCGCGGCGGTTCTCGAACACGGATTTCGGCGTGATTTCCGAGGATGAAACGTCCGAAGCTTTCGGTGACTTAATCAGCATTTCAAGTTCCCTTTTCGGCCCGTAGCACCGCGATCCAAAATTTCCGGGTGCCTCGGTGGTTGCCATTGATGCCTTTGATAGCGTATTCCGGGGTTAAAGGGCCACTAACGCTTGATCACTTTTTCGAAAGCTCCCGGTTACCGACCTTAAAAAAGTGCCCACAAAGGTTTTGGCATGCGTCTTCTATATCATCTTTGGCTTTCACCGTTCTCGCGCAAGGTACGAATTACACTTGGTGAAAAGCGCATCGATTTTGAGATGAAGGCGGAAAACGTTTGGCGGCGGCGCGAGGAATTTTTGGCGCTCAACCCCATGGGCGAAGTGCCGGTCTTGGTCGAGGCCGACGGCACAGCCCTTTCCGGCTCACAAGTGATCTGTGAATTCCTCGACGAATTGAACCCAGAACCGCCTTTGCTTGGCCGTCATCCGCTGCAGCGCGCCGAAGTGCGGCGCCTGATCGATTGGTTCGATCGCAAATTCAATGCCGAAGTCACAGAAAAGCTGGTCGGCGAAAAGTTCATGAAGCGCTTCTTGGGCTTAGGTGAGCCGAATTCCGCCGAAGTCCGTGCCGGCCACGCCAACATTCATGCGCATTTAGATTACATTTCATATTTGGTGGAACGCCGAAAATGGCTGGCGGGCGAAGAACTTTCCTTGGCCGACATCGCAGCCGCAGCGCACCTTTCGACGATTGATTACATCGGCGATGTGCCCTGGCAAAATCATGAACCGGCCAAAGAATGGTACGCTCGCATCAAGTCTCGTCCAAGCTTCCGCCCGCTGCTCGGCGACCATATCCCAAGCGCACCGCCACCGAAGCATTATGCGAATTTAGATTTTTAAGGGGCGGGGTTCATCCTTCGAGACGCTCACTGCGTTCGCTCCTCAGGATGAGGTGTTCTTTTAGGCTATCGTGAGGCTGTAAAAAACCTCATCCTGAGGAGGCGCGTAGCACCGTCTCGAAGGATCAATCCACCTTCACATCCATTTTTTCGATGTTCGCACGTGCCATCCGGGCGGCTTCGCCGTCGGGCTCTAATTCAAGCACCTTCAGCCAGTCCGAACGCGCAGACTGATCATTACCGGCCAGACGATTGAGGATACCGCTTTCAAGCCACGCCGCCGGGTCCTTTGGCGCACGGGCCAAGGCAGTGTCGATGTCTGCGCGGGCCAATACGAATTTGTCCAGGTACCTGTGCGCAGTGGCGCGAAACAGATAAGCATCTGGATTGGAGGGGTCGGCGGAAATCGCGGCGTCGAGATCTTCGACGGCGCCTGCGTAGTCGCCCATCTCTGCCCGTGCCTGTGCCCGGTCGATCATCACCAAGGGTCGGCCTTTTAAAAGATCAATCGCGGCGGTCAGCGTAGCTTCGGCGCGGGTCGCGTCGCCGTGCAAAAGCCAAGCCTGCCCGGCCTGTGCCAACAAGCGGCCCTTAAAATCCGGTTCGGCAATGATGGTCTCGGCAAGCACTTCCAAGCGCCTGGCGGCATACCCCGGCTGGCCGCTGTACAACAAAGCGACCGCCGCGCAATGCTCCGCCGCGTCGCCGCCACCGAGTTCCTTCCAAGCCGTTGCCATTTCAAAGGCATCGTTCGGGTCCGAAGGCGCGATGGCCATACAGCGTGCGTACTCACGCCGATGATTAAGTTCATCCGCCATCCCCGGCGCCGCCGACGACAGCGTGGCGAGGCCAACAAATAACGTGACAAAGCTTCCAACAATTCGCATCTCGGGGTATGACCATTTAGTGTGATCGATCCATTACATATCCGCGCTTTGAAAGGCCGAAACAAGGTCTATGGCGTGCGGATTTTTCGCGGCGGGAGTAAATATCGTGAGCAGACGCGACGGACGACGGCTATTTTGCTTTGGGCTCGGCTTTTCTGCGCAAGCGCTGATCCGCCATTTGCGTATCGCCGATTGGTACAGCGGCGGCACTGCCCGAGACCCTGAGAAGGTCACTGCACTTTCAACCGAAGGCATCGATGCTGTGGTCTGGGACGGTGGCGTGCTCAGCGACGCGGCGCTGAACCGCATACAGGCGGCCACGCACATTCTGATTTCAACGCCGCCAAGTGAGGCCGGAGACCCTGCGTTCGCCGCCGCGCATCAATTGATTGCCGAGAAGTCTGATATTCAGTGGCTCGGCTATCTATCAACGACCGGCGTTTATGGTGACACCGGCGGCGCGCATGTCGACGAAACCGCGCAGCTCAACCCTTCAAGCCCGCGTTCGCAACGCCGAGTCGATGCCGAGGCGCAGTGGATGTCGCTGTTTCACGATTACGGCATACCGGTGCATGTGTTCCGCTTGGCGGGAATCTATGGGTCTGGCCGCTCACCGTTCGATCAGATCCGAGGCCGCCAAGCGAAGCGGATCAATAAGCCCGGCCATGCGTTTTCACGCATTCACGTGGACGATATCGCGCGGGTTTTGGCCAAATCCATTGCCAATCCAAAACCAGGCGCCGTCTATAACGTGTGCGATGATGAGCCGGCCCCCCCCGCAGAGGTGACGGCCTATGCCTGCGGCTTGCTTGGCGTTGAGCCGCCGCCACTGGAAGAATTTGAAATCGTCAAAGAACGCATGAGCCCGATGGCACTCAGTTTTTGGAACGACAACCGCCGTGTCGACAACCGGAAAATCCGTGAAGAGCTTGGGGTGAAACTGGCGTACCCTGATTATCGATCCGGGCTCAATGCGGTGCTGGCCGAAGAAGAAGCTTAAGTCGGCTCCTTATAGGTCTCGAATCGGCCCTGCGCTGCGTCGTAAATTTCAAGGCCCGCAGTCTCGATATCGAAGTACCAACCATGCAACTTAAGGCGCCGATCAGCGATTCGCTCTCTGATCCATGGGAATGTCGTCAGATTCTCCAGTGAAACCAGAACTGCATTGCGCTCGCAAACATGCTGGATTTCCGCCGTCGTCGCATCGGGCATTGTGGCGAGCGCACGGCGATGGGCGGCGG
Source organism: uncultured Rhodospirillales bacterium (assembly GCA_963974935.1). Classification (GTDB taxonomy): domain Bacteria; phylum Pseudomonadota; class Alphaproteobacteria; order Rhodospirillales; family Casp-alpha2; genus UBA4479. The sequence continues at coordinate 114,106 of CAXBEV010000009.1, forward strand.
TCAACGTGGAAACCCATCCTGACACGAACTTAAACCCCGCCGCCAACGTCGCTTCACCTTCAATCATCGCTTTGATGCCGCCGCAATGTGCATGCCCAAGCACGACGATATTCGGCACTTCCAAAGCCATGACCGCATATTCCAGCGCGGCACTGGTGCCGTGAAAAGTGCCATTTTCTTCCATCGGCGGCACCAGATTGGCAACGTTGCGGATCATAAAAATCTCACCGGGCTCGGCGCCGAAAACAAATGCCGGATCGACGCGGGAATCAGAACACGCAATCACCACGGCGCCTGGACGCTGACCGTCTTCTACAAGCTTCGCATACCGATGGTGATCAGCTCCATGAATCCCGTTTTTAAAACTATTATAGCCTCTCAGCATCCGTTCAATTGGCACGGTCAACAGCCTCCTTCAAAGCATCAAACGTGCGCGTCAACCGCGCCAAATCATGGTCTTCGGACAACCGATGATCGCCGTTTTTTACAAACTGCACTTCAACATCATCGCTTTTCAAGCGTTCCATGATCTTGAGCGCGGTTTCCCAGGGCACATCTTCATCTTTGATGCCATGAATGAGGCGCACCGGAACGTCGAGCGCAATCTCACCACCCAACAATAGATGATTGTCGCCTTCATCGAGCAATGACTTTCTGATTACATACGGCTGCTGATCGTCATAGCAGTTGGGAATCTCGCAAAACCCCTGCTTATCTAGGTCGGCGAGCTGCTCGGGCGTGAGTGCCGGCGGAATCAAGTCACGGGTAAAGTCCGGCGCAGCAGCAATCCCCAGAAGGCCCGCGACCCGGTCCGGTCTGGCCAAGGCGGCCAGCAACATAATCCAGCCGCCCATGGACGAGCCGACCAACATTTGCGGCCCAGTGGTGACCTGATCCAACACCATGACCGTGTCTTCGGCCCAGCGCCCGATGGTGCCGTCTTCAAACGCGCCTGACGATTGTCCGTGACCATAATAATCGAATCGCGTGAACGCGAGGCCGTGCGCCATGCAATGTGCTTCCAAGGCCAACGCCTTGCTGCCCATCATATCTGACTTGAACCCAGTTAAAAACATCACCCCCGGGCTCTTGCCAGGGGTGTGGTGGTAAGCAATAGTCGCGCCGTCGTCGCGGGTGAGTTTGCTTGGGGCGAGTGTTTGATCCGGCATCCAGGCTCCCGTATTAAAGTGCTATGATGATGACCTCGGATGCCAACCATAACATTGAGACGCACCGCATGGAACGCCCGAACGGCGATGGCCGCCCAACGATTTTACAAATTTTACCGGCCCTTGCAGGCGGCGGCGGCGGTGTCGAGCGTGGGACGATCGAGATCGCCGGCGCGATTACGTCCGCCGGCGGGCGCGCCTTGGTGGCCAGCGAGGGTGGCTTGCTGGTACACGACCTGACGCGCGCCAAAGCGCAGCACATCACCTTACCGATGGCGTCAAAAAACCCACTGGTGATGTATCGCAACATCGGACGCTTGGTCGATCTGATCAAAACAGAAAACATCGACTTGGTGCATGTGCGCTCGCGCGCGCCGGCGTGGAGTGCCTACTTTGCCTGCCAACGCGCCAAAGTGCCTTTGGTGACGACATTCCACGGCACTTATTCGATCGGTAATTTCTTAAAGCGAAAATACAATGGGGTGATGACCTTTGGCCGCCGCGTGATCGCTATTTCCGGCTTTATCGGCGGCCATATTCGCCGCCATTATGGGGTCCCGGTCGAAAAGATCCGCGTTATCCATCGCGGTGTCGACATCGAAAAATTCGATCCCGAAAAAGTATCTGCCGAGCGCGTCATCAAGCTCGCCAACGAATGGCGCCTACCCGACGGCGCGCCAGTGGTGATGCTGCCGGGCCGCCTAACCCGCTGGAAAGGCCAACTGGTGATGATCGACGCCATCGCCAAACTGGAACGTACCGATATTCGCTGCCTACTGGTCGGCGGCGATCAAGGCCGCTCGGCTTATCGGCGCGAGGTCGATCAGCGGATCATGCAGCACGGCTTGGAACAAGTGGTGCGGATCATCGATCACTGCGACGACATGGCAGCGGCCTACATGCTGACCGACCTCGTGGTCTCGGCATCCACCGATCCCGAAGGATTCGGTCGCGTGGTCGCCGAAGCACAGGCGATGGGACGACCGGTGATCGCCACAGATCACGGTGGTGCGCGGGAAACCGTGCTGCCGGGCGAAACCGGCTGGCTGACCAAACCGGGCGACCCGATCTCGCTCGCCGCAGCCTTAAAAGAGGGTTTAGAGCTGGATGCGGGCACCCGGGATCGCATGGCTAAGCGCGCGATTGCGCATGTGCGGCAGAATTTTTCAAAAGCACAAATGTGCGAAAAGACCCTCGAAGTTTATAACGAGGTACTGGCCGAACGGGGCAAATTGTAGGCCGCGATGGCAACCGGCGTACCCGTGAAACGAATCCTCGTCATCAAATTGGGCGCGCTTGGCGATGTCGTGCAGGCGCTCGGGCCGATGGCAGCAATCCGCAATCACTTCAAAGACGCGCACATCACCGTGCTCACGCGCCCCCCGTTCGACACCTTGATCACGGCGCGCGGCCTCGCCGACCAGATCATCTTCGATCCAAAACCCGCCGCCGTTGATGTGCCGGGATGGCTCAGGTTGCGGAAAATACTCCGGGATGGCGGCTTCGATCAGGTTTTCGATCTGCAAACCTCGAGTAGGTCGAGTGCATATTTGCACCTATTTTGGCCTTCTAAGCCGATCTGGTCGGGCATCGCGGCTGGCTGCGCGCTACCGCATACCAACCCGAACCGCGATCGCATGCACACGCTTGAACGTCAAGCCGACCAACTGCACATGGCCGGTATCGAGACGGTGCCGGCGCCGAGCCTAGACGGCATTGATTCGGATATTTCAAACCTCGGCTTGCCGCCCAGCTTCACCATGCTGGTGCCGGGCGGTGGCGGCAATCGCCCGAAAAAACTCTGGTCCGCCGAAAATTATCATGACATCGCGTGCCGATTAGACCTCGGTTCAGCGCCAGCGGTGGTGGTCGGCACCGAAGACGAGCGTGCGCGCGCGGCCGAGATCATCGCCGATGCACCAAACGCCCTGAATTTGGCCGGCAAGACATCTTTGCTGCAGCTTGTCGGCATCGCCAAGGCCGCCAAAGCCGCGCTCGGCAACGATAGCGGGCCGATGCACGTTGCAGCGGTCGCGGGTACGCCATCCGTCGTACTGTACTCCGAAGACTCAGACCCGGCACTTTGCGCGCAACGCGGCGCCGACGTAACGATCTTGCGCCGCCCTTCCCTGGATGCCCTGAGTGTCGATGACGTGATGCAGGCGTTGCCTGCCGCGCTAGGCGGTTCTTGACGAGGGCGGGGTGGGGCTATACCTACCCTGTTTAATACCTATTGCCTTGAAACGAGAGACAGATGGTCGCGATCACCCTTCCGGACGGTTCCGTCCGCAGCTATGACAAGCCCGTGACGGGCGGCGAAGTTGCCGCCGAAATCGGCCCTGGCCTCGCCAAGGCGGCAATGGTCGTGCGCGTCGACGGCGAGCTATGGGATTTGGACCGCCCCATCGACCACGACGTCGAGCTTGCAATCGTCACCGACAAAGATGAAGCGGCTGCCCTTGAAGTGCTGCGCCACGACTGCGCGCACGTGTTGGCGATGGCGGTGCAGGAATTGTATCCTGGCACGCAGATCACCTTCGGCCCGTCCACGGACGACGGTTTTTATTACGACTTCCACCGCGAAGAGCCGTTCTCGACTGAAGATTTCGAGACCATCGAAAAGCGTATGGGTGAAATCGTTGATCGCAACGTGCCGATCCAGCGTGAAATCTGGAGCCGTGAAGAGGTCGCCGCATACTTCAAAGAAAAAGGCGAGACCTTTAAGGCCGAATGGGTCTGGGAACTGCCGGAAGGCGAAGACATCACCATGTACCGCCAGGGCGATTGGATCGACCTGTGCCGCGGCCCGCATCTGCCGACGACGGGGCGCATGGGCAAAGCGTTCAAGCTGATGAAGCTGGCCGGGGCGTACTGGCGCGGCGATGCGCGCAATCCGCAGCTGCAGCGGATTTACGGCACGTGCTGGCGCAACGAAAAAGAGCTCAAAGCGCATCTGATGCGGATCGAAGAAGCGGAAAAGCGCGATCACCGCAAGCTTGGCCGTGAAATGAATCTGTTTCATCTGCAAGAAGAAGCGCGCGGTTCGGTGTTTTGGCATCCAAAAGGGTGGGAACTCTATCGGGCCTGCGAACGCTACATGCGGATGCGCTTGGAAGAGGCCGGCTATGTCGAGGTGAAAACCCCGCAATTGGTCGACCGCGACCTTTGGGAGCGCTCGGGCCACTGGGAAAAATTCCGCGACCATATGTTCATCGCCGAGGTCGACGAGTCGTCACGTGCCAGTGAAAGCACGGACGGGGCGGCCGAAGCCGCGCCGGATGCGGCCGGCAGTCAACTGCGCCATTTGGCGTTGAAGCCGATGAACTGTCCGTGTCATGTGCAGATTTTCCGCCACGGCATCAAAAGCTATCGAGAACTGCCGCTGCGCATGGCCGAGTTTGGGTCCTGCCATCGCTATGAGCCGTCGGGTGCGCTGCATGGCCTGATGCGGGTCCGTGCGTTTACCCAAGATGACGCGCACATCTTCTGCACCGAAGACCAAATTGAGAGCGAAACCAAGATCTTCATCGATCTTCTTTCATCGGTTTATAAAGACTTTGGTTTTGAAGAATTTGTCATCAAGTTCTCGGACCGCCCGGAGACCCGGGCCGGCACCGACGAAACCTGGGATAAAGCCGAGACCGCGCTGAAAGGCGCTGCGTTGGCCGCCGGTGCCGATTTGATCATGAACCCGGGCGAAGGCGCGTTTTATGGGCCGAAGCTTGAGTTCGTGTTGCGCGATGCCATCGGTCGCGATTGGCAGTGCGGCACGCTGCAGGTCGATTTCGTGTTACCCGAACGCCTGGATGCGGAATACGTCGGCGAAGATGGTGAACGTCACCGCCCGGTCATGCTGCACCGCGCGATTTTGGGCTCGTTCGAACGCTTTATCGGCATTCTAATCGAAAACTTTGCAGGCCGCATGCCGATGTGGTTGGCCCCGGTGCAAGCCGTCGTCGCGCCGATCACCAACGACCAGGACGGCTATGCCGAGCAAGTTGCTAAGACCCTGGCAAAGGCCGGTATCCGCGTCGAAACGGACCTGCGAAACGAGAAAATCAACTACAAGATCCGCGAACACAGCCATGCTAAAGTCCCGGCAATCCTCGTCGTCGGCGGTCGCGAGGCCGAAGACGGCACGGTGGCGATGCGCCGGCTCGGTGGCAAAGATCAAGAAATAGTTGCGCTCCAAGACGCAACGGATAGACTTAGAGATGAAGCGCTCGGCCCATTTGGGCGTTGATCGTTCTTCGTATAATTTAAAAGACGTGGGCCCGCCTGTGCGGTGCCCTTTCGTAACAAAGATGTTTTAACAATCAAAGGAGACATTCCATAGCCCGCAGACCCGGACCTCCGGTACCCCCGCCCAAGGATGGGCCGCGTACCAACGAAGACATTCCGACCGATACCGTACGTCTTGTTGACGCCGACGGTGAAATGGTTGGCGTCGTAGGCATCAAAGAAGCAATTGAAATGGCGCTAGAAGTTGGGCTCGACCTTGTCGAAGTGTCGCCCAACGCTGACCCGCCTGTCTGTAAAATCCTCGATTACGGTAAGTTTAAGTACGAGGCACAGAAAAAAGCCAACGAAGCGCGGAAAAAGCAAAAAGTCATCGAAGTTAAAGAAATCAAGATGCGTCCCGGCATCGACGACCACGATTACGAGGTCAAAATGCGGGCCGTACGCCGATTCCTTGACGACGGCGACAAGGTCAAAATGACCATCCGCTTCCGTGGCCGCGAAATGGCGCACCAGGATTTGGGGCTTAAAGTTCTACAACGCGTCCAGGCAGAAACCGCCGAAGTCGCCAAGGTCGAACAATATCCCAAGCCCGAAGGTCGCCTGATGACCATGGTCATCGCGCCGAGGTAAGTTCGGGACGATATCTTTTAGCTTCTGAAGGTTCGGGCGTTTCCTTAACATTTAAGGGAACGCCCTTCGTTCTTTTGGGTTCGCCTTCCCCTTGCCATTACCGACGCGCCCCGCTATAACCCGCGCGCCCCTTTGTTTTGGGGGCCGAGCGGTATGGCTGAAAAGGGCATGCCTGGCTGCTCGAACCCATAGATGGCGCTAGGCGATCTTCACGTCTGGCGCACAGATACGAAGGAAGAGGGAAATGCCCAAACTGAAGACGAAATCGGGCGCTAAAAAGCGCTTTAAACTCACGGGTACCGGTAAGGTACGTGCTGGCTTTGCGTTCAAAAGCCACAACCTCCGTAAACGTTCCACCAAGATGAAACGTAAAGCGCGCGGGACAATGATTCTGTCACCGCAAGATGCGCGTATCGTTAAATCTTATATGCCGAACGCTTAAGCGAAGGATTGAACCATGGCACGAGTATCTCGCGGCAAAACGTCGCACGCCCGTCACAAGAAGGTCCTCAAGCTCGCTAAGGGCTATCAGGGCCGGAATAAATCGAACTACCGTATCGCTCTCGAAAGAGTCGAGAAGGGCCTGCAGTATGCCTATCGCGACCGTCGCACCAAAAAGCGTCAGTTCCGCCGGCTCTGGATCCAGCGGATCAACGCTGGTGCGCGCGAATGCGGCACGACGTATTCTTTGCTCATCAATGGCCTGATGAAGGCCGGTATCGAACTTGACCGTAAGGTTTTGGCCGATCTCGCGATGAACGAACCCGATACGTTTAAAGCACTGGTAGATCAGGCCCAGGCCGCTCTCAGCCAGAACGCTTAACGGCCCAGCTTTTAGGGCAATCTAGTTTTGGAACGGGAGTAGCGCCTTGGGCGTTACTCCCGTTCGCATGTTTAAGGCTCGCAACGGCGCGGGTTACAAGGCGAGGACACGATGGAAACTCCGGATCAGCTGCGCGACATCTTGCTGCAAGAAGCCGCAGACGCCGACACCCTGGGCGCACTCGAAGCACTCCGCGTGTCTGCGCTCGGCAAGAAAGGCCGCATCACCGATTTGATGAAGGGCCTGGGGCAAATGGATCCCGATGCCCGCAAATCTGCCGGCCAAGCGCTGAACGCCTTGAAAGACGAAGTCGCCGCCGCCATCGATGCGAAAAAAACCACCCTTGCCGACGCCGACCTGGACCGTCGCCTGATGACCGAAAAAATCGACGTGACGCTGCCGTCCAACCCACAGGCCGAAGGCTATGTGCACCCGATCAGCCAAACCATTGACGAGATCATCGCGATTTTCGGCGAAATGGGCTTCACCGTCGCCGAAGGCCCGGACATCGAAGACGATTGGCATAACTTCACGGCCCTGAACATTCCGCCCGATCATCCGGCGCGCCAAGAACACGACACGTTTTATCTGCCGGGCGAACATGGCGAGCGCAAAGTCCTGCGCACCCACACCAGCCCGACGCAGATCCGCACCATGACCGCGCACAAGCCGCCGATCCGGATCATCGTGCCGGGGCGCACATACCGCTCGGACTATGACGCCACCCATTCACCGATGTTCCATCAGATCGAAGGCTTAGTGATCGACAAAACCTCGCATATGGGTCACCTCAAAGGTTGCTTGATCGAATTCTGCCGCGCGTTTTTCGAGGTCGATGACCTGCCAGTGCGCTTTCGCCCGAGCTATTTCCCGTTCACCGAACCCTCTGCCGAGGTCGATATCGGTTGCACCCGCGAAGGCGGCGGGCTTCGGATCGGTCACGGCGACGATTGGCTGGAGATTTTGGGCTCAGGCATGGTCAACCCGAATGTGTTGCGTAACTGCGGCATCGACCCCGAAGAATACAAGGGCTTTGCCTTCGGCATGGGCATTGAGCGGGTCGCGATGCTGAAGTACGGCATCCCCGATTTACGCACATTCTACGAAAGCGACCTACGCTGGCTGCGTCATTACGGCTTCCGGTCTTTGGAAGTGCCCGGCATGGTCGGAGGGCTGGTGCGATGAAATTCACGCTGAGCTGGCTCAAAGAGCATCTTGAAACCACCGCATCTTTGACCGAGATCACCGACGCGCTGACCATGGTCGGACTCGAGCTTGAAGGTGTCGAAGATCGCGCCAAAGGGCTTGAGACGTTCGTAACTGCAAAAGTCATCGAAGCCAAACCGCATCCGAACGCCGACCGGCTTCGCGTCTGCACGGTCGATCCAGGCAACGGCGAAACCGTCGAACTGGTCTGCGGCGCACCGAATGCGCGCACCGGCATGGTCGGCGTGTTTGCGCCTGGCGGATCATATATTCCCGGCACCGGCATTACTTTAAAGCCGACCGAAATTCGCGGCGTAACGTCGAACGGCATGTTGCTGTCGGAACGCGAAATGGGGATTTCCGAAGAACACGACGGCATCGTCGATCTGGACCCGACGACGCCGGTCGGCAAACCGGCCATCGACGTCATGGGCCTGAATAATCCGATCATCGACATCGCGATCACGCCGAACCGGGGCGATTGCCTTGGCGTGCGCGGTGTGGCGCGGGATCTAGCCGCTGCCGGCCTGGGCACCCTAAAGCCGCTCGCCAACGGCCCTGTGCCCGGCGCGTTTAAAAGTAGCATTGATGTAAAGCTCGACTTCGACGCAGACCATGCATCGGCATGTCCGTATTTCGTCGGTCGCCTGATCAAAGGTGTCAGCAACGGCGAGAGCCCGGCGTGGCTGAAAGAAAAACTGATCGCCATCGGGCTACGCCCGATCTCGACGCTGGTCGATATCACCAACCTGTTGACGTTTGATCTGAACCGACCGTTACACGTTTTCGATGCCGACAAAGTCAGCGGCGATCTGCACGTGCGGCTGTCAAAATCCGGCGAAACGCTGCAGGCGTTGAACGATAAAGAATACACGCTGGACGACGAGATGACCGTGATCGCCGACGACAACGGCGCGGAAGCGCTCGGCGGCGTCATGGGCGGTGAAGTTTCCGGGGTGACGGCAGAGACCGTAAACGTGTTTGTTGAAAGCGCGTTCTTTGATCCGACCCGCACCGCCATGACAGGGCGAAAATTGAATTTGCTGTCCGACGCCCGCTATCGTTTTGAACGCGGGATTGATCCGGCGTTCTTAGAAACCGGCATGGAAGTCGCGACCCGTTTGATCCTTGATCTGTGCGGCGGCGAGCCGTCGGAACTGGTGATCGCCGGTGGCAATCCGTTGCAGGGCCGTGCGATCACATTTCGCCCGGCACGGGTGCGGGAGCTCACCGGCATCGACATTTCAAGTGACGAGATTCAGCGTATCCTCTCGGTATTGGGCTTCGTAGTATCAGGTAGCGGTGACACTTGGGACGTCGCAGTGCCGAGTTGGCGCAGTGATATCGAAATGGAAGCCTGTCTTGTCGAAGAGGTCGTGCGCATCAACGGTTTCGATAAAATCCCGGCGACGCCGCTGCCCCGCGATACCGTACTGCCGACCCCGGCCCTGAGCGAAGTGCAAAAGCGCCGCGTCATTGCGCGTCGCACCTTAGCTGCACGAGGCCTGACCGAGGCCGTAACCTATTCGTTCATGGGCGAAGCCGAAGCAGCGTTGTTTGCCGATGTCCCAGACAGCGTCCGCATCGCCAACCCCATCAGTTCCGAGCTTTCGGTGATGCGCCCAACCGCGCTCGCCAATCTGATCCAAGCGGCGGGGCGCAATGCGGCGCGCGGCTTCAGCGATGCGGATTTGTTTGAAGTCGGTCCGCAATACGCTGGCGACCTGCCCGAAGATCAAATCATTGCCGCCGTCGGTATCCGCACCGGCAATGTGGCGCCGAAACATTGGTCGCACGCCGTGACCCCAGTCGATGCTTATTTGGCGAAAGCCGATTGTGAAGCGGTTCTGGGCGCGCTGGGTGCACCCGTCGACAAGCTTCAAGTCTTCACCGACGTCGCGGCCTATTACCATCCGGGCCGCGCCGGTGAGCTTCGGCTCGGACCAAAAAACACCCTGGCCCGCTTCGGCGAGATTAACCCCCGCGTGCTGGCGGCGCTCGACGTCAAAGGCCCGGTGGTGGCGTTTGAGATTTTCCCGGACGCCGTCCCGATGCCAAAAGCAAAGACCGCGGCGCGTGCCATGCTGACCCTGTCTGCGCTACAACCGCTAGAGCGGGACTTCGCGTTTGTTGTCAACGCCGATGTGCCGGCAGCCAAAATCGTTCAAGCCGCACGCGGCGCAGACAAAGCGCTGATCGAAGACATTCGCGTCTTCGACGTGTTCGAAGGGCCGTCTTTAGGTGAAGGCAAAAAGTCACTCGCGATCACGGCTGTGTTGCAACCTACCGAAAAGACGCTCACCGACGAGGACATTGAGGCGGTCTCACAAAAGATCGTCGCTGCGGTTGAAAAGGCAGCCGGCGGCGTGCTGCGGGGTTGACCCGTCAAGACCCAAGCCCCCTAGAATGGGGGGTGCCCATTTTGGAGAAGAATAATGTCTGTTCGCCAGGTACTTTACACCAGCCAGGCGGTTAACTTTACTTCAGCAGAAGAATGCAAAGATATTCTTCACACATCGCATACCAATAATCCTCGCAACGATATCACAGGGTTCCTGCTGGCGTTAGATAACGGGACATTCTTACAAATACTTGAGGGTCCGCATGATGCGGTGGCGCATAGCCTTCAACGAATATCCAGTGATCCCCGCCATTCAGGACTCACGATCATTTATGATGAAGAAGCGGATGAGCGCGCTTTCGCCGAATGGTCGATGGGGTTCAGCGCAATTACGCTCGCAGAATATTCGCAAATGCCGGCGTTTCGGAATTTAACGACAGACGCAGATTTCGAGACATTGTTTCAGGACGGTCCCATCGTGCTATCTGTCATGCGTACAATCTGTAATGCAAACCGCTCGCCATACGGCACACGCTAGCCAAGATTAGGGGTATAAACCCGAACCGGCTGACTCCGCCCTTTGACTTGAGCTTCACACACAAAATCACACGCATATTCTAGATTTATCGCCTGATGCGTGGCTTCACCCATCATAATATACGTACCATGCTCTTTATTCAGTTGTTCAAGTCGGGCGGCGATGTTGACGTTGTCGCCGTGCACCGTAAACACCAACCGATCCTGCGCACCGACGGCACCCACCGCGATCTCGCCGGTGTTGATGCCGCAACGGGTTTTCAGAACGGCACCGTTGAAGGTTTGCGTACGCGCGACCTCCTCGATGGCAATCGCCGTGCGAACCGCGTTGGCAGCGTGATCCGGATCATCCATAACGGCGTTGAACGTGATCAACATCAGGTCGCCTTCAAACAGCGTAATGACGCCGCCAAAGCGATCGATCACCTCGCCCATCGCGCCAAAATACGCATTCAGCGTGGTCGCCAATTCCTGTGCCGACATATTTTCAGATACCGTCGAAAAACCTTCGATATCGGTGAAGATAATGCTGGCATCTCGGGTCTCGCCATCGCCCGGTTGGATTTGCCTGTCGGCAGAAGTAATCCGATGGGCGACTTCTTTTGACACGAAGCGGGACAAATCCTGCGCCGCCGTTTGCTCTAAGATCGCCCGGTAAAATGCATTCCGGCCTCGGATCACTGCGATACACAACACCGCCGTGACCAAAAATATCGACACCATTTTATCGATCTCGGCACCCACCAAAATCGAATTTGAGGTCATATACTGTACATAGTCACGGGTGATCATCGGGTTACCGTCTTCGGCGATCATCACCCAACCCATCAACACGCCCCAACCGAAGATCGCGGCAAAGCCCGAGATCATAATATAGCGGGGCTCGAACCGAAGCGCGCGCAACGCAATAAAGATGAACACGTACATCAGCGTCGGCGCTTTCAGATAAAAACTAGCCGGCTGATCGTATTGAATATGAAAACTCCAGATCATCACCATCAGGAGTGTCACGTCCATCAACACTGACAGTGTTAGAAACCAGTGCGTCAGCGCATTGCGATAGGACAAGATCATGCGGACCACGGTAAACACGAAGTACGCAGCCAGCGCGAACGGTACGACCTCAAACCGGGTCGCCATCATCGCGCTCAACCCTTGAGATACCAGATACAAGCTGGCAAACAAAACGATCAGCACGAACTGCACCCACGAAATCAGCCGCTCGCTGGCATCCTGGCGGGTTTGAATTTGCTCAAGGACACGGGCCGGCAAGTGATCGCGGACCGGTTCGCCGAAAATAAACGTGCTGAGTTTCTGCCACATGCCAGGCAGTCTAGCTGGAAGCTGGGAAAAGAGGAGTAACTAAATCGCGATCAACGCGCAGAAGACGGAATACGAACCACGATCTCGCGAGAACGAGCGCGGAACCCCAACAATCGTGCGACGCCTCGGAAGAAAAGGTGCACATCGCGACGATCCGTAAATCTGAGGTCGGCAAACATTGGCGTAATCCCGTACAAAAGTGAATGATCTCCGGTTTCATAAACACCGGATCCTATATTGACTGTGACCACCGTCACCGTAATGCGATCAATATGCACTTAAACGAGATCAGTATGCGCTTTTTTAGGTTCAATCTTAATCATACGCCGCCACGCCGGCACTGTCGCCGTGACCGTCACGAATTGATTGTTTGACGGTTTCGCGCTTGTTCTCCAGATGCCGACCCAGCAGGTCAGATAATCGACCACCATCGCGGGCTTCGAGAGCGGCAAGGATTTCATCATGTTCACGCATCGCTTGGTCCCAGCGCGCCGGCGTCATATTCGAACGAAAGCGCGCCAGACGAATGCGACCTGCAAGGGACCGGTACTGGGTTTCCAGCGTTGGGTTGGCGGCAGCACGTAAGATCGCTTCGTGAATTTGTTGATTGAGCGCAAAATATTGCGGTAATTCACGACGCGTGTGATGCAGAGCCATTTGGTAATGCAGCGCGCGAATTTCAGCGAACTCGGCATCGGTGATGCGGGTGCATGCCAACTCGCCGGACAACGCTTCCAGCGCACCCATAACCGGAAAGATTTCGTCGACATCGGCTTCGGTCAACATCGTGACGCGCGCACCACGATTGGGCAGCAGGTCCAACAAACCCTCGCCCCCCAAAACTTTGAGCGCTTCGCGGAGCGGCGTGCGCGAGACGCCGAACATATCGCAAAGCCGTTGCTCAGGGACCCGCTCGCCACCTTGCAGCTCGCCGGAAAAAATCATCTCGCGGATACGCGCGACCAACTCTTCGTGCAGGCTGGATCGTGACAGCGGCTGGACGGTCGGTTGGGCAAGCCCGTTCATGCGGCATGCTCCTTTTTCGGCAAGGCACGGTCTATGACCTGCGCCACGTGAATGGCATCACGCTGGGCACCGTCATGGATTTGATGGCGGCAACTGGTGCCGTCGGCGACGATCAAGGTATCGGCCTTGGCGTCCCTGACCGCAGGCAGCAACGAAAGTTCCGCCATTTTCATGGACGTTTCATAGTTGTCGGCTTCATAGCCGAACGCACCGGCCATGCCGCAGCAGCTGCTTTCAATCGTTTCCACCGAAAGGCCCGGCACGAAGCGCAGCACTTTTTCGACGGCGCCCATGGCAGCAAATGCCTTTTGATGACAGTGGCCGTGCAACAGGGCTTCAGTTTCCGCGAGTGGTTCAAGATCAAGCTTCAACGTACCGGCATCGATCTCGCGCGCTAAAAACTCTTCAAACAAAAACGCGTTTTCAGCGACGATGGCACTGTCGGCCCCCGGCAGGACCGAGAGAAATTCATCCTTAAGCGTGAACAGGCAGGACGGCTCCAGACCAATGATCGGCACGCCGGCACGCACAAACGGCAATACGGCTTCAAGCATACGTGTCGCTTCGACCCTGGCTTCGTCGACTAAGCCCGAGGCCAAGAACGTGCGACCACAGCACAGCGGGCGCTCACCAGCCTTCGGTTTGGCAATCGCGACACGATAGCCGGCAGCTTCAAGCACACGCTTGGCGGCGCGAAGGTTTTCCGGCTCAAAGTAGGTGCTAAAGGTATCCGCCAACAGCACCACCGCATCCCCGACCGGGCACGATCCGGCACGGATGCCTTCTTGCTCGATGTCGAAAATATCACCGCGCCATTTCGGCAAAGTCCGCTTTGCCGAAAAGCCCAGGACAATTTCAGACAGTTTCGCGAATCCCGGAATGATGTCGCGCAAGTTCATCACACCGGCCATACGTGACGCCATCGGCGCATAACGCGGCAAGTAGGCGATCAATCGGTCTTTCAGCGAAACCCCGTGACGCTTGTTGTATTGATGCGCAACTTCAATCTTCATCTTCGCCATGTCGACGCCGGTCGGGCATTCCCGCTTGCAACCTTTGCAGCCGACACACAATTGCATGGTGTCTTTCATGGCATCCGACGTCAGTGCGTCCGCACCAAGCTGGCCCGACAATGCGAGGCGCAACGAGTTCGCGCGACCGCGCGTAAGGTGTTGCTCGTCACCGGTGACCCGGAACGACGGACACATCACGCCCGGGTTGGATTTGCGGCACGTGCCGTTGTTGTTGCACATCTCGACAGCGCCGGAAAAACCGCCCCAATCCGACCAATCCAAGCCGGTTTCAAGTGGGATCGGCTGGTAGCCCGGCTTAAAGCGGAACAGCGTCCGGTCGTCCATCTTCGGCGGATCGACGATCTTGCCGGGGTTCATCAGGCCGTCCGGGTCGAACGCGCGTTTGACGTTTCGAAACGCCTCGGTCATCTCGGGGCCGAACATCGCTTCGTGAAATTCAGAGCGCACCAGGCCGTCGCCATGTTCGCCGGAATGCGAGCCTTTGTATTCGCGCACCATTTCGAACGCTTCTTCGGCAATGTCACGCAGCTGTTTTGCGCCGACCTCGGTTTTCAGGTTGAGCACTGGGCGCACATGTAAGCAGCCGACCGAAGCATGCGCATACCAAGTCCCTTCGGTGCCGTGTTTGTGAAACACCTGCGTCAAACGGTCGGTGTATTCGGCCAAATCTTCAAGCCGTACCGCACAGTCTTCGATGAACGAGATCGGCTTTCCATCGCCCTTCATCGACATCATGATGTTGAGGCCGGATTTCCGCACTTCCCAAATCGCTTTTTGGAAAGTGGGATCGATGGCCTCGACGACGGCATCGGGGAAACCAAGATCCGCCATCGTCTCGCTGAGTTGTTTGAGGCGACGCAGATTTTCGTCCTGATCGGGTTCGGCAAATTCGACCAGCAAGATCGCATCGGGCGAACCTTTGACGAATTGATCAACCGTGCCTCGGAACATCGGAATGGCGCGGGATAATTCGATCATCGTGCGGTCCACCAA
Organism: uncultured Rhodospirillales bacterium; assembly: GCA_963974935.1. Classification (GTDB taxonomy): domain Bacteria; phylum Pseudomonadota; class Alphaproteobacteria; order Rhodospirillales; family Casp-alpha2; genus UBA4479. The sequence continues at coordinate 129,430 of CAXBEV010000009.1, forward strand.
TTCCACCGCGACGGGGCCCAGCTTGACCAAGTGTTGGGCGGCGTTCATGGCATCATAGAATTTTGGGAAATGACAAACGCCGAGGGTTTTTGCTTTCGGCAACGGCTGCAACGAAATGTCGACCGCCGTCGAAAATGCCAATGTGCCTTCTGAACCGACCAATAGATGCGCCAAGTTCGGCAGGGGTGCGGTTTGGTGCACGGTTTGATTACTCCAACCGCCGCGCGCCGGTCCGGCCGGCATCAGCGCATCGATGTTGTAACCGCCAACGCGGCGCATCAGGTCGGGGAAGCTGTCTTTGACCAAAGCTTCGCGGTCACGGCCCATCTCTAAAAGTTTTGCCACCAAATCGCGCTGATGATCGGCAAGGCCGGCCATACTTTGATTGTCCGACACCTCGCCGAAATGCATGGCGGTGCCGTCGGGCAAGATCGCATCGACGCCCCGCACGTTGTCGCGCATGGTGCCGTAGCGGATGGACCGGGACCCACACGAGTTATTGCCGGTCATACCGCCGATGGTGGCCCGGCTTGACGTTGAAACGTCGACCGGAAACCAAAGATCGTGCGGCTTCAAATATGCATTCAATTTATCCAGCACGATGCCCGGCTCGACCCGCGCGGTGCGCGACGAGGCATCAAATTCAAGAACACGGTTCATGTGCTTCGTCACATCGACAACAATGGCCTCGCCCACGGTCTGGCCGCACTGCGACGTCCCACCGCCCCGCGGCAACACCGGCATGCCTTCGTCGCGGGCAATGTCGATGACGGTTTTGACCTCGTCGGCTGAGGTCGGCACGACGACACCGACGGGTTCAACCTGATAATGCGAGGCGTCGGTGGCATAGCGACCACGGGTGAACGGATCGAACAGCACATCACCGCCAATCGCGCTCTGAATCCGTTTCGCGAGCTTTTCGTCGCCGATCCGTCCGGTCGCCCGCAGGCCAAATTCTTTACGTGCCATATATCTGTGTCTCCTATGTACAGAGGCACGCTATCAAATTGTATTCAAAAAGCAAGAAACAAAATAAAATCCCCAAAAATAGGGGTTGCATGGGTATAAAATTGTATTCATTATGCGTCGCAGTCCATAATCATATAAGATCGTTAGGGCCGCAGCCCGCGATCCGGAGAACCATCATGAGCTATCGTAGCGGTCGCCACTTCCTGCAGATCCCGGGCCCTAGCCCCGTGCCCGACCGCATTTTGCGGGCCATGGACATGCCTGTCATCGATCATCGGGGGCCGACCTTTGGTGCTCTGGGCGCGCGGGTTTTGGAAAAGCTTAAGGGCGTTTTCAAAACTGAATGCCCGGTGATCGTATTTCCGGCATCCGGCACCGGCGCCTGGGAAGCCGCGATGGTGAACGTACTTAATCCTGGCGATAAAGTGCTGATGTTTGAAACCGGCCAGTTCGCCTCGCTCTGGCACGAACTGGCGACACGGATCGGCCTCGATCCCGAATTCATTCCCGGCGATTGGCGCCACGGTGTTGACCCGGAAAAAGTCGCCGCACGGCTCCGCGAAGATACCAACCACGAAATCAAAGCGGTCTGCTGCGTGCACAACGAAACATCGACCGGCGTCACGTCCCGAATTGGCGACGTCCGCAAAGCCATCGACGCTACCGGCCATCCGGCACTGTTCATGGTCGATACTATTTCCGGCTTGGCATCCGCCGATTACCGTCATGACGAATGGGGTGTCGACGTCACCATCACCGGGTCACAAAAAGGCCTAATGCTGCCGCCGGGTCTGAGCTTCAACTGCGTTTCCAAAAAAGCTTTGGATGCACACGAAAACAGCGGCTTCAAAAAATCCTATTGGGATTGGGGGCCGATGCTCGGCAACAATGCGAGTGGTTTCTTCCCGTATACGCCTGCGACCAATCTACTGTATGGCCTTGAAGAAGCGCTGAAAATGATTCTCGATGAAGAGGGTTTGGAAAACGTCTTCGCGCGTCACAAGCGCCACGCCAAAGCCACCCGCATCGCCGTTGAGGCGTGGGGCTTGGAAGTGTTGTGCTTGGTCGAGGAAGAGCACTCGCCGGTACTGACCACGGTGCTGCTGCCGGACGGTCACGACGCCGACAACGTGCGCAAAATCATCTTGGAAAAATTCGACATGTCGCTCGGCACTGGGCTCGGCAAAGTCAAAGGCAAAGTATTCCGCATCGGCCACTTGGGCGACATCAATGACCTCACGTTGTTGGGTGCGTTGAGTGGCGTCGAAATGGGGCTCAAACTCGCCGGCGTACCGATCAAAGACGGCGGCGTGCAAGCCGCCATGGCCTATCTGGGCAGCACGGCATAAGGGGTTTAGACGTGAGCGACGAACAGATCCTTGTTGAGCGGTCCGAAAACGACATCGTTACGGTCACGCTGAACCGTCCGGAAAAACTCAATGCGCTGACCAAAAATATGTGGGGCAGGCTCGGCGATGTGTTCGCCGAGCTTTCCGCCGACGACAGTGTACGCTGCATCGTCATCACCGGCGCGGGCGAAAAATCATTCAGCCCCGGCAACGACATTTCCGAATTTGAAACAGATCGTTCGAATTCAGAGAAAGCCGCTGCCTATGGTGCATTAATGGCCCGCAACATCGACACCATGAAGGCCTGCCCGCATCCGACGCTCGCCGCCATTCGCGGTATCTGCGTTGGCGGTGGTATGGAAATCGCCGGTCTCTGCGATGTGCGCATTTGCGGCGAAAGCAGCCGCTTCGGCGCCCCGATTGCCAAGCTGGGCCTGGTCATGGGTTACCATGAGATCGGCGCGCTCAGCGGCTTGGTCGGCAAGACGGCGGCGTTAGAGATTTTGCTCGAAGGGCACATCTTGGATTCCGAAACTGCGCTCAGGCTCGGCGTGGTGACACGGGTGGTCCCCGACGAGACCGTCATGGTCGAAGCATTTGAAGCGGCAGAGCGGATCGCGGCGGGTGCACCGTTGGTGCATCGCTGGCACAAGAAATTCCTGAAACGCCTACAAGATCCGACGCCGCTCAGCGATGCTGAGATTGCGGAAGGGTATGCGTGTTACGACACCGAAGATTTCAAAGAAGGCTACAACGCCTTTTTGCAGAAAAAGACACCGGCCTTCAAAGGTCGATAAAAATAAAACTGGGGGAGGCTTGATCCATGAGCCAAGAATCACATAAGAAATTTGGCCCATTGTCCGGTATGAAAGTGATTGAGCTTTCACACATTATGGCGGGACCCGTCTGCGGCCTAATGCTGGCCGACATGGGCGCGGATGTGATCAAGGTGGAGAAAATTCCGGGCGGCGATGATTCGCGGCGTTTTTTGCCGCCGGACATCGAAGGCGAGTCTGCGGCCTATATGATGATGAACCGCAACAAACGTGGCATCGCCTTGGACCTGAAGACCGAAGGCGGCAAGCGGGTGTTGCGAAAGCTATTGGCAGACGCGGACGCAGTGACGGAAAACTACCGCCACGACACCATGCAGAAATTAGGCTTGGGCTACGAAGATTTGCGTAAGGATAACCCGGGCCTGATCTATTGCGCGATTTCCGGCTTTGGTCGTACCGGCCCCTATGCGGAGCGCGGCGGTTTTGATCTGATCGCACAGGGTATGAGTGGGCTGATGTCGTTCACCGGCGAAGGCCCAGGGCGTCCGCCTTGCAAAGTCGGCGCGCCGGTCACCGACATCACGGCCGGGATTTTGGCCGCATACGGGATTTTGGCGGCCTATGTGCACAAGTTAAAAACCGGCGAAGGACAGGTCGTCGATACCTCATTATTTGAAGCCGGAATCGTGCACACCTATTGGCAGAGCGCGATTGCGCTGGCAACCGGCGTCGCACCCGGACCGATGGGCTCGGCACATCCACTGAACGGCCCCTATCAAGCGTTCGAAACCAAGGACGGTTGGATCACGATCGGCGCTGCGAACCAACGCAATTGGGAACGCCTGCTGGACGCCATGGAAGCCTCCGAGCTCGCTGACGATCCTCGCTTTAAGACGAATACGGATCGGATGGCCAACCTCAAAGATTTAGAAGCGGTGCTGACCCCGGTGTTTCAAGGCCGCACACAAAGCGATTGGCTCGCGCGTCTTGAAGCCGCCGGAGTGCCTGCAGGCCCGGTATTGAATGTCTGCGAAATGTTTGAAGACCCGCACGCCCAGGCCCGCGATATGATCCCGACCGTTGAACATGCGACGATTGGCCCAATGCGCACCCTCGGCCTGCCGGTCAAACTGTCCGAGACGCCGGGCAAAGTCGCCACCGCAGCACCGGTGTTCGGTCAGCACACAAAAGATGTGCTGGGTGAACATGGTTTTACCGCAGACGAGATCGCGACCCTGGCGGATGAAGGCGCGATTGGGGTCGCTGAATAAGCGCCAGTCAGGCGAGCGCAGCATCCAATGCGGCACACTTTTCGGAAACCGAAATATCAGCGAGCGACGTGACTTCGAGCGCATGATCATTATGCACCTCGTCGCTGGCCCGCGCGGCAACCGTTGCATCACGAGCATCCAATAGCGCTTCGATGGTTGGGCCGAACAATTCCAGCATAGACGTGATCCACATGTTCACGGCGCCGGACGGCGCATCATGGGTGACACGGAAATTTTCCAACATCCGTTTCACGTCCGCCGCCGGATACCACGTCTCACCGGTCACCCACCGGTTGGTGGTAAACAATCGTTGCGCCTGCCCAGCCGTATCTATAGAGATCGCAATGATGTGCGAGACGGCATCATTATCATCGGGATGCGCGTCAGGAATACGCTGAACACCTTCTGGAAATCCGCGCGGACGCAAAAATGTATGGAAGTGACCATGCTCGTCCGCCCACTGGTTGTCCCGCTTATCGGGCGGGTGCGCATGATAATAATACTGCGCGTGGGTATCCCAATCGTAGACATCGCCGTTCGGATAATGATCCCATTGATAAAAATCCGGACTGTCTTTCAATATTTCACCGACCACGCTGCTGCCTTGGTCAAGAAGCTGCTGCTCCGCCTGCAGCACACGTTCGCCCGCCGCGCGCATCGCCATCATCCGTGCGCGCGGTACGCCGTCGAGGACAGTCGGGACGATGGGGATCAAGGGCAGCAGAGGGTTTCTCAAGGTCGTCAACAAAGCTCCTAGGGTGTGGCGACGGTCAATGTCACGGTGCGCAGCGCATCGCCACGACGAAAGCTGATCGACACCGGATCATCGGGCCGCACCATATAGAATGCGGCGTTTGCCTGGGCGCGTGACGTGATGCGAAGACTATCGATTTTGGTAATGATGTCGGCGGCTTCAATACCTGCCTGAAACGCGGCACCGTCGACGTCGACACGGGTGACCATCACGCCGCCGGTGTTTGCCTGTAGTGCGGGCGGCACAGCGGCAACATCCAGACCGACCCGACCCTGGCGCACCGTGCCGTAATCCCGCAAGTCCGTGACCACGCGCATCAACAATGCCGCTGAGGTCGCAAAATTCACGCCGATATCCGCATCACTGTTCTTGGTGAAGATCGCTGAGACCAGACCGACCAACCGTTGATCCGCATCCACCAACGCCCCACCCGATCCGCCCGGATTCACCGAGGCGTCGGTCTGAATGAAATCTTCAATCTGGTTAAATCCGATGCCCGACCGCGCGAGTGCTGAAACCACGCCACAGGTGACGCTGAGCCCGAGACCGAACTGATTGCCGATGGCACACACCGGGTCAGCCAGATCCGGCGACGGCGCGAGCAACAATAAAGGCACGTCGGCCTCAATTTTAAGAAGTGCAATGTCGGTGAGCGGATCGCGACCGATGATTTTGCTCGCGAAGACACGTCCATCCGTGAGCATCACCTCGACGTTTTTGGCGTCACCGATGACATGCGCATTGGTGGCGATGTAACCGCCGGCCAGCACGGCGACGCCGGTTCCTTCAGGATCACGGGGGGCGCCCTCAGCGCCGACGCCGCGCGCCTGCAAAGACCAATCGGGTTTGAGACGCACGACGGCATCCAATACCGTGGCATCGAACGCCGGGGCGGGCGTGGCGAAACCGCTCAGTACCACTGCGAAAATAACAAATATGAAACGTGATCTATACATATCGAGAAACAAGATGACGCGCCGAGCGCAATCCGTAAACTCCGAGGTGAGGTTACGCTGCGTTTTTACGCAGAAAATTAGGAAGCGTCCGAGATGAGCAAAACGTTGAGCCGCGAAAACGATGTCATGACGACGTTTCCCCGCGCTTTATTGGCGCACGCGCCGACCCCGCTCGACCCCCTTTCAGCGATCATGGCCGAGACCGGGCACCCGCACCTATATGTGAAGCGGGACGACCTGACCGGCCTCGCGATGGGCGGGAACAAGGCACGCCAGCTCGAGTACTATTTTGGCCAAGCCGTGCATGAAGGCGCAGACACGGTGCTGATCACCGGTGCCGTCCAATCCAACTTCGTGCGCCAATGCGCGGCGGCAGCCCGGAAGCTCAGGCTCAACTGTGAAATCCAACTCGAAGACCGGGTCAACAATATGCCGGGCGGCCAAGAAAAGACCGGTAATTTTTTGTTGGATCGCATCTTGGGCGTAAAAATCCATCGCTTCTCGGTCGGCGAAGATGAAAATGCCGCCGACGAAAACTTGGACCGTATCGCCGCGGGACTCCGCGCAAAAGGCGCCAAGCCCTATGTCATTCACTTGGGCGCCGACCATGCGCCGCTGGGGGCGCTCGGCTATGTAGATTGTGCCCGAGAAATCATCCAGCAGACCACCGAACTCGGCGTGCCGCTGAAAGCCGTCGTCGTCGCCAGCGGCAGCGCTGCATCACACGCTGGCATCGTCTGTGGGCTGCGCCATTATGGCTCAAATGCGATTGTGCATGGCATTTGTGTGCGCCGCGCCGCCGCGCTGCAAACGCCCCGGGTGCTGAAACGCAGCCGTGACCTGGCCAACATGTTGGGCCGCCCAGGTCTTATACAAGACCACGACGTGATCACCACCGACGCGTTCATCGGCGAGGGCTACGGCAAGCCGACGGTGGGCACCATGGCCGCAATTGAAAAAGCAGCGCGCGCTGAAACCCTGTTGCTAGACCCGGTCTATAGCGGCAAGTCCTTCGACGGCCTGCTCGGGTTGTTGGCCGAAGGGGCGCTGCCCAAAGACGGGGCCTGCGTCTATATCCACACGGGTGGCACGCCGGCCATATTCGCCTACAGTCATTTGTGGAATACATTCAGTGCGGTAGCGCATCCATGAAACTGCCCCGCACGCTCCGCCTTGACCCGTCCGACGGTCGGGTTTTTCACGACGCCGCAAATCCCGGCGAATGGGCGGTCACCGGCACGTTCGCGTTCGTCGACGCGACGCCGACCGAGATGGACAACAAAACGCAGATCGCGTTTCGAAGCGGTTGGCTAGGTGTCGAAAGCTTTGGCCGGTCGACCTTCATACAAGTCGCCGTGGCGCCTGAGGTCGAGGTCGACGCCGCCACCCGCGCGCTGGCCGCACACTTGTTTGATCGCTTCGGTGCGCCCGACATGCTCGCCGCCCTTGAGGCGGCCCGCACGGAAATCGCCCACGCCGCGTCACTCTCCGACCACCCCGCCGGCACGCTGTTGGCTATTGAACGCGAGATGCACGACGATGGTATTTCCGAACGTATCCGCATCGTCCCTCGCTCCGACGACGACGGCGGCCACGCCACGATCTGGTCTTTTGAGGAAGAGCCGGACGATCAGAGTTAACAGGCGCAAAGAAATGATTTCCGCGATCATTTAGCCACGCGGTGCGGCTAGTGGTTCAGAATCTTCGACAAGAAATCCTTTGCGCGGTCGCTCTCAGGGTTGCCGAAAAAGTCTTCGGTACTTCGGTCTTCGACGATGGCGCCCTCGTCCATAAAGATCACCCGGTCCGCGACCTTTTTCGCGAAACCCATTTCGTGAGTCACGACCATCATCGTCATACCTTCTTTGGCAAGCTCGACCATCACGTCGAGAACCTCATTGATCATCTCTGGGTCAAGTGCGGAGGTGGGCTCGTCAAACAGCATGACGATCGGGTCCATGACAAGTGAGCGTGCAATCGCCACACGTTGTTGCTGCCCCCCCGAGAGTTGGCCCGGGTGTTTATCGATATGCTCTGACAACCCGACGCGGTCGAGAAAAAGCTCGGCCCGCGACACCGCTTCGTCACGGCTACGTTTCAAAACCTTTTCCTGTGCTAGGCACAGGTTCTCGCGCACCGTCATATGCGGATAAAGTTCGAAGTGTTGAAAAACCATGCCGATGCGCGCACGCAGCGCCGTAAGGTTTGTGCCCTTGGCGGTAATATCCGCGCCGTCGACGACGATACGCCCTTGCTGCACCGGCTCCAGCCCGTTGACGCATTTGATCAACGTCGATTTACCCGAACCCGATGGTCCGCAAACGACGACGACTTCTTTTTGGCTCACCTGAGATGTGCAGTCTTTAAGAACCTGGAAGTCGCCATACCATTTACTTATTTTTTCAATATCGATCATGTCGCCATCCGATCTCTCATGCGCTTCACAAGAACCGATCCGGTGAAGCAAATTACAAAGTAAACGAGCGCTGCAAATACATACATCTCGACAAGGCGCCCCTCGGTGCGCGCAACGATGGATGACGTCGTCATGAAATCACGAAGGCTCACGACGAAGACCAATGATGTATCTTGAAAAAGGATGATCCCTTGCGTGACAAGAATGGGGATCATGTTTCGAAACGCTTGGGGCAGGATGATGTATCGTTGTATTTGCCAGTAACCGAGGCCGGTCGATTGCCCTGCGTATTTCTGACCCCTGGCGACGCTTTGGATGCCGGCGCGCATGATCTCTGAATAATACGCCGCCTCAAATAGAACGAAGGCGATCAAGGCCGAATAGAAACTACCGACCGGTCGCCCCAACACCAAAGGCACAAGGAAATAGAACCAAAAAATCACCAAGATCAGCGGAACCGAGCGAATGAGGTTTACATATCCCGCCGCGATGAGTGCGAGTGGCAGAATGCCGGAAAGCCTGGCAAGCGCCAGCAAGGTCCCAAGCACAATGCCCCCTATGACAGCCAGAAACGTCAGCCAAAGACTGAGTTGCAGGCCTTCCCAAAGGAAAGGCAAAGAGTTCCAAATGACGCCAAAATCAAAATCTGTCATATCAGCCGTCCTTACTCATATACCCGGGGATATGCGTGAACCGCTCTAAGGCTTGCATAGCCAGCGTCGCCGTCAGCGCGATCAGGACATAAATGACCGTGGCCGCCGTAAACGCTTCGAACCCTTGGAAGGTGTATTCGGCGATTTGCTGACTTTGTGCCGTCAATTCGAGGAGACCAATGGTCAGGGCAAGCGACGAGTTCTTAAATACCGTCAGAAATTCGGATGTCATCGGGGGGACGACCATGCGTAGGGAAATTGGGAGCAAAATATATCGATACGTTTGTGCGACACCGTGACCGTGCGCCTTAGCGGCGGCGGAAAGACCTTTCGGTACAGCCTCAATCCCAGCACGAACTTGCTCTGCAACCCGCGATGCCGTGTAAAGACTGAGGGCAATAACCGCCGTGACAAACTCTGGATTGGGCATATCCCGCTTCATCCATCGCCCCCACTCTTCGGGCAGCGCTTCAGGCATCGCGAAGTACCAAAGGAACATTTGTACTAAAAGGGGCACGTTACGGAAAAGTTCGACGTAACACGTACATGCGCCGGCGATGAATTTATTTGGAAGCGTTCGACCGATACCGACCAAACAACCGATGCTAAAAGCGAAAACCCAGGCGACGAGCGCAACGCTGACGGTCCAATAGAAACCGCTGATCAGCCATTCGAGATATGGCTCGGTTACCAGGACGCCCCAATTCCAATTGTAGTTCATCCGCGCTCCCCTTTGTTTTTATAGGACAGAGCCTAGGCCGACCGGTCGTCTGAAGACCGGCCAGCCCGGGGTCGTGTTACTCGGGCAGGGCCCCGAGCTTGAACGCAGCTTGCAAAAGATCGGTTTGCGGCACGCCAAGCGGCTTGAACCACTTGTCGTAGATGGCATCAATCTCACCGGAACGGAAAACCGCCGCCAGTGTCTTTTTACCAATCAGTTCGAACGCGCTGTCATCGCGACGCACCATCAGTGCGTAAGGGTCAAACGATAGAAAATCGCCGACCACTTCAAACTGATCAGGGTTTTTCGACTTCGACATTAATCCGTACAGAAGAATGTGGTCGGTCGCATAGGCGTCGACACGGTCCGTCTCAAGCGAGAGCATGCCCTCGGCGTGGTCACGGACAGGGAGCACCTTAAAATCGATATTCATGCTCTCGGCCGCAGCTTTAACGGCGCGCTCGTTGGTCGTGCCCTGGGCCAGTGCAACAGCTTTACCGGCTAGATCTTTGACCGATGTGATACCGGACCCCTTACGCACCATCAATTTAGTTCCGGTGACGAACGTGACCGGCAGATATTCAACCTGTTGCTGACGGGTGAGGTTATTCGTGGTGGAGCCGCACTCAAGGTCGATGGTCCCGTTGGCCATGAGAGCGATGCGGGTTTTTGGATTCACCGGCACATACTTGACGTTGAGTTTCTTACCCAGCTCGGCAGAGACGGCATCAACAATCTTCGCGCATAGGTCCATTGAGTAACCGATGGGTTTTTGATTTTCATCGAGATACGCGAACGGCACTGAGCTCTCTCGGTGACCAATGACGATTTCGCTGTTTTTATCAATTTTGGCGAGCGTCCCAGTGAGCTCTGCTGCCTGCGCCGTCGGCGCCAGAGATACGGCAACTGCTGCCGCAGCAATTATACTGAGTAGTTTCATAGTACTTCCTTTCGATGTTGATAATTAATCGACGTAACCAGGCAACCCGAATATCTCTGGGTAGCCAAACAAGGCGGCGCTGCCACCGGTGTGGAGAAACACGACGTTTTTGCAATCGGCAAAATGGCCGGAGCGGACGAGGTTGATGAGGCCATCCAAACCCTTACCGGAGTAAACTGGGTCAAATAAAAGTCCTTCAAGGCGCGCTAATAGTTTCACGGCGTCCCGCATGCCATCGGTCGGCTTACCGTAACCAGGGCCAACATAATCACAGTTCGCGACGACCTTATCGCGATCAATTTCCAACCCGGTGCCGAGATGCGCCGCTGTCCTGACGGCAAGATCATACACCATCTTTTCCTGCGCCTCTTTTGGCGCGCGCACACCGATACCCAGCAAAGAAATTTCGCTTTGAATAGCAGCCAGTCCGACAACAAGGCCCGCCTGGGTTCCGGAACTGCCGGTTGCGTGAACCAAGCAATCAAAGGTGACGCCGATTTCTTCTGCTTGCTCGACAATCTCACGTACACAGTTCACATAGCCCAAAGCGCCGATTGGGTTGGAGCCGCCGCCGACGATAATATAAGGCGTTTCGCCCTGAGCACTCAGCTTTTCAGCCAATGTCGCCATTTCCGCATTCATATCGGAACCGCCGGGCCGCTTTGATAACGTCGCGCCGTGCAACTGGTCCATCAAAACGTTGCCGTTGAAATTATATTGTTTGTCGGCGTCGCCAGTGCGGTCTTCAAGCAAGACATGGCATGCGAGACCTAGCTTCGCCGCTGCTGCAGCGGTCTGGCGCGCATGGTTCGACTGCGTGGCACCTTGAGTAATCACACAAGTGGCCTTTTTATCGAGGGCATCGGCCATCAGAAATTCAAGTTTCCGGGTTTTATTACCGCCTGAAGACAAGCCGGTGCAGTCATCGCGCTTAATCCATAGGCGCGGTCCGCCCAAATGCTCGCTAAGACGATCCATGGGCTCCAGCGGGGTCGGTAGATGCCCTAAGCGAACGCGTGAAAAGCCCCCCAGCGTTGCTGAAAGTTCCTTGCATAGCGCAATTATCTCTTTTCTTTGTAAGGCCGAGTTCAGATTAGATGAGTCATTAGATGAAGATGCTTCAGGCATTGCTTTCTCTCTTCTTCTTTTAAGTAACGGATTTATCGTAAGTGCAAGTCGGAAGCGAAGAAAAATGCTAATTTGTATTTCTACCCATACATATTGTAAGAGTGAGGTGGCTTTTCTGAAATGAGGCGCTCATGGACACACGTTGGTTTGAAGACATTCTCGTACTAATCGAAGAAGGCACATTGACGGGTGCCGCAGCGCGGCGCGCCGTCACGCAGCCCGCCTTTTCCCGCCGCATTCGCGCCTTCGAAACATGGCTTGGCCAAGATGTCATCGACCGGACGACCAACCGCGTCGTGATCCGCGATGCGCTTAAGCGAAGCGAGCCGGATATCCGAGCGTTCCTTCAACGCTTGAGGGAAGTGCAGCAAGCACTCCGCCATGCCGAGACCGTGATCCCACGGGTCACTTTCGCGACCCAGCACGCGTTGACGTTATCGACATTTCCGGACCTCATCAAAACGATCGAGAAAATGGGCGTTTCCTTGAATTACCGACTAAGGTCCGCCAACCGCGACGACTGTATTTCAATGATGGTGCGGGGCGATGCCGATGCCTTGCTGTGCTACGAGACGGAGGACGAAACACCCTTACCGTTGGACCAAAGCTTCAGTCGTACCGAATGGACGCAAGACCGCATGATTCCGGTGGTTGGCGGCCAACTGAGGTACACTGTTTCAGATAAACACAAACTGCCGCCGGACATGCCCGTCGTAACCTACCCCGATACCAGCTATTTGGGCCAAACGCTGCTGCGCAAATGCCCAGATTGGGCAGCCGCGCAAAGAACGATGCGACCCATTTGTGAAAGTGCATTCTCAGCCGGTGTCAGGGAAATGGTTCTGCAAGGGATCGGCATCGCCTGGCTACCGATGAGTATGATTTGGCAGGACCGCGAAGCAGGCCGCATCGTCGACCTGAGCAATCTGTTGGGAAACTGCGAGCTGACGGTCTGTTTATACGCAAAAAGCGACCATCTTTTAACGACTCACAT
>CAXBEV010000010.1:0-124922 GCA_963974935.1 uncultured Rhodospirillales bacterium
TTATTCGCCCGCAGATTTCAGCGCGGCTTCTTCTTCGACCGTGACCGGGTGTTCGAGCTTGCCGATCATTTCCTTCGGCACGATCTGCCAGAAGTTCGGCAACTCACGCTCCCAATCGTTCAGCAGCCGGAGTCCGTACTTGGAATGCGTGCGGCGCACGTGCTGTTGCACTTGCACCTTTAGCACATCGGCCCAGTACTCGGTCTCGACCTGTTGCCACGTGATGGTTTCCGGGTTGGCCTGCACCGGGAAGGTTTTCGCCGGGTCATAGATAAACGCCATGCCGCCGGTCATACCGGCACCGAAGTTGGCGCCGACTTCGCCCAAGATGATCGTCAGGCCGCCTGTCATATATTCACACCCGTTTGACCCGCAGCCCTCGACGACCGCCGTTGCACCCGAATTGCGGACACAGAATCGTTCGCCGGCTTGGCCGGCTGCGAATAAGCGACCGGCGGTGGCGCCGTACAGCACCGTGTTGCCGATGATCGTGTTCTTGTGGCTTTCAAGCGGGCTCGAGACCGGCGGGCGCAGCACGATGGTGCCGCCCGACAAGCCTTTGCCGACATAATCGTTGGCATCGCCCAGCACTTCCAGCGCCAGGCCCTGCACCGCAAACGCCCCCAACGATTGCCCGGCGGAACCCCGCAAGCGCACGGTCAGATGGTTGTGGTCCAACTTGGCCATGCCGAATTTACGCGTGATCAACGAACTGGTCCGTGCACCGACGGCCCGGTGCGTGTTGCGCACCGCATAGGTCAGCTGCATTTTCTCGCCGTGATCAAAGGTCGGCTTGGCGTCGGCGATGATCAGCGCATCCAAGGTATCCGGCACTTCGTTACGCCCGGTGCCGTCGTAGTAACGCGGATGGCCGCCGGAGTCCGCTTGTTGCAACAGCGGGTTCAGGTCCAGGTCGTCCAGGTGCGAAGCACCCCGGCTGACCTGCGACAACAGATCGGAACGTCCGGTGATTTCCTGCAGCGTCTCGTAGCCGAGACGGGCGAGGATTTCCGTGACCTCTTCAGCGACGAACGAGAACAGGTTGACGACTTTTTCCGGGGTGCCGGTGAATTTTTCGCGCAGTTTTTCATCTTGCGTACAGACGCCGACCGGGCACGTGTTGGAATGGCACTGACGTACCATGATGCAGCCCATGGCGACGAGCGACGCGGTACCGATACCGAATTCGTCGGCGCCCAACATGGCCGCCATGACGACGTCGCGACCGGTCTTGATGCCGCCGTCGACGCGCAGCTTCACCTTGTGGCGCAAACGGTTCAGAGTCAGCACCTGGTTGGCTTCGGAGAGGCCCATTTCCCAAGGGATACCGGCATACTTGATGGAGCTTTGCGGGCTCGCGCCGGTGCCGCCGTCATGGCCCGAGATCAAGATCACATCGGCCTTAGCTTTGGCAACGCCTGCGGCTACGGTGCCGACACCCGATTTCGCGACCAGCTTCACGCACACGCTGGCATCTGGGTTGATCTGCTTGAGGTCATAGATCAGCTGCGCCAGATCTTCGATGGAATAGATATCGTGGTGCGGCGGCGGGCTGATCAAGGTCACGCCTTCGGTGGCATGACGCAGTTTGGCGATCATCGACGAGACCTTAAAGCCCGGCAACTGCCCACCTTCGCCCGGCTTGGCGCCCTGTGCGATTTTGATTTCGATCTCGCGACAGTTGTTCAGGTATTCCGCCGTTACACCGAATCTGCCCGACGCAACCTGCTTGATCGCGCTGGATGGGTTGTCGCCGTTAGGGCGTGGGTGAAAACGTGCCGGGTCTTCGCCGCCTTCGCCGGAATCCGACTTGGCGCCGATGCGGTTCATGGCAATCGACAAGGTTTCGTGCGCTTCGGGACTCAGCGCACCCAGCGAAATGCCAGGTGCGACGAGTTTCTTGCGCACCTCGGTGACGCTTTGCACTTGTTCAACCGAGATTGGCTTACGATTCGGTTTGAAGTCTAACAGGTCACGCAGAAAGATCGGCGGGCGCGCGTGCACGCCTTCGGAAAACTTTTTATACATTGAATAGCTCTCGGAGCCCACGGCAGACTGTAATACGTGGATCAGTTTGCCGTCGTGGCCATGGCGTTCGCCACCCGCACGTGCCTTGTAAAACCCGCCGACCGGCAGCGGCACTGCGTCGCTATCAAATGCAACTTCGTGCATTTCTGCGACTTTGCGCTTAATACCGGAAAGACCAATCCCGGAAATTCGAGATGACATGCCCGGGAAGAATTCGGCGACGAGTGCGCGCGACAAACCGACCGATTCGAAGCAATACCCACCCCGGTACGAGCTCAAAACACCGATGCCCATTTTCGACATGATCTTGAGCAGGCCTTGGTCGATGGCGACTTTGAAGTTGTCGATGGCCGTCGCCACACCTATATCACCGAGCAGGCCGCGGCGATGGCGGTCATAGACCGCTTCTTCGGCGAGGTATGCGTTGACCGATGTTGCGCCAACGCCGATCAGCACGGCGAAGTAATGCACATCAAGGCATTCTGCGGACCGCACGTTGATCGAGGTATAGGTGCGCAGCTTTTCGCGAACTAAGTGAGTGTGTACGCCGCCTGCGGCCAAAATCATCGGCACCGGCGCGCGCTCGGCCGAGGTTTGCATGTCGGACAAAATCAAATGCGTCTTACCCGCACGTACGGCGGCTTCGGCTTCCGAGCGGATGCGCTCAAGCGCCGCGGTCAGCGCACCGGGTCCTTTGGCAACGAAGGTGCAGTCGATTTCGGCGACGGTGTCGCCCATATAGCGCCGCATTGCTTCGAACGCCGCATTTGTCAGCACCGGGCTTTCCAACTGCAACAGGTCGCATTGCGTCGCGTCTTCGTCGAGAATATTGCCGAGGTTGCCGAGTCGCGTCTTCAGGCTCATCACCCGACGTTCGCGCAGGCTGTCAATCGGTGGATTGGTGACTTGGCTGAAGGCCTGGCGGAAGAAGTGATGCATGCCCCGGTAGCGGTCCGACAGCACGGCGACTGGCGCATCATCACCCATCGAGCCGATGGCTTCCTTGCCGCCTTCGGTCATCGGCTGGAGAATCATCTCCATGTCTTCCATGCTCAGCCCGAAGCAGTGTTGGCGGCGACGCAGTTCTTCTGGCGAGAACGTGCTGCCTTTGACGTCGGCGCCATCGATGATGTTATCCAACACCTCGGTCCGCTTGATCCAAGACGCATAGTTTTCGCGCTTGGAGAGGACGTCTTTAATCTCTTTGTCGTGATAGAACCGGCCTTCGTCCAAATTGACGCCGATGATGCCCCCCGGCCCGAGGCGACCTTTTTCGGTGATGCTTTCTTCGGGCACTTCGACCATGCCGGCTTCCGAGCCGACAACCAACAAGCCGTCCTTGGTGGTGATAAAGCGCATCGGGCGCAGACCGTTTCGGTCCATCCCTGCGATCACCCAGTGGCCGTCATGGGCACAGATGGCGGCCGGGCCGTCCCAGGGCTCAAGCACGGCGTTGCAATATGAGAACAGAGCTTCATGGGCCGGCGCCATGGTCTTGTTCTGTGCGATGGATTCTGGGATCGTCATCGCTTTGACCATCGGGGCCGGGCGACCGGCACGACATAGAAGCTCAAACACGCTGTCGAGGGCTTCGGAGTCGGAACTGCCGGACTGTACAATCGGCTTCAAGTCTTCGATGTTGTCGCCGAACAATGGCGAAGCCATTTTCGGCTCGTGCGCCTTCATCAGTTTAACGTTGCCCGTCAGCGTGTTGATCTCGCCATTGTGCGCCAGCATGCGGAACGGCTGCGCCAGACGCCACGTCGGGAACGTGTTGGTCGAATAGCGTTGGTGATAGATTGCGAAGTTGGAAATAAAGCGCTCGTCCAGCAGGTCCGGATAGAACGAGGTTAATTGCTCGGCCAGAAACATGCCTTTGTAAACCACAGAACGGCAGCTCAGCGAGCAGATATAAAAATCATTAATGTGTTCGCCGAGCACGCGCTTTTCGATGCGGCGACGGACCACATAGAGGTCACGTTCGAAATCCGTGTGCGTGATGTTTTCGTCGGTGGCGAGCATAATTTGCTCGATTTCCGGGCGGGTTGCGTTGGCTTTTTCGCCGATCACGCCGACGTCGACAGGCACCTGGCGCCAGCCGTGAATACGATAGCCTGCACGCAGAATTTCGGTCTCGACGATGGTACGGCAGACTTCTTGCGCGTTCAGGTCGGCTTTCGGCAGGAACACCATGCCGACCGCGATTTTGTCTTCGCCTGGCTCGTGGCCGGTGTGGCGGATGTGCTCTTTAAAGAATTCCCACGGAATCTGCACGTGGATGCCAGCACCGTCGCCGGTTTTACCATCGGCGTCCACGGCGCCGCGGTGCCAGATTTTTTTCAAGGCTTCGATGCCGGCCTCAACAACACGGCGCGTCGGCTTGCCGTCAATCGCCGCGATCAGGCCGACGCCGCAAGATGCGTGCTCGTCAGCCGGGTTATACATGCCGTCACGCTCAAGGCGATTGGCTTCGGATTGCCACGTGGCAACGAATTCTGCGCCGGTTTCAATGCGATCGATTGGTTTGTTCATTTTTTGCTCCCTGACCGGACCTTAGGCCGCAGCGATGCCCGGGCGCTGGTCCCGAGTCTGAAGGTATTGATGAATGTTGTCGGCGGCGTCACGACCATCTTTGATCGCCCACACCACAAGCGAGGCGCCGCGATAGATATCACCGGCGGCGAACACGCCGTCGATTTCGGTCATACGTGAGGGCTCTTGAACCTTGACGGTGCCCCACTTAGAAACAGGCAGGTCCGGCTCGCCAAACATCGTTGGCAAGTCTTCAGGATCGAAGCCGAGTGCCTTGATCACCATGTCGGCGGGGATCGTGAATTGCGAGCCTTCAATCGGCTCCGGCGTTTGACGACCGGTGACGTCGGCGATGCCCAAATGCATCCGATGCGCCTGTACGGAGGTCACTTTACCCTCGCCGTGGAAGGCTTCAGGGGCCGACAGCCAGACGAATTCAACGCCTTCTTCTTCGGCGTTGGCGACTTCGCGTTGCGAGCCCGGCATGTTGGTGCGGTCACGGCGATATAAGCATTTCACCGATTTAGCACCTTGTCGGACTGCGGTGCGGACACAGTCCATCGCCGTGTCGCCGCCGCCGATGACGACGACGTTTTTGCCTTCGGCGTTTAGGGTGCCGTCATCGAAAGTCGGCACCGCGTCACCCAAGCCTTTGCGGTTGGACGCGGTCAAAAAGTCCATGGCTGGGAAGATGTTCGCAAGGCCGGAACCGGGTGCTTGGAAATCACGGGCTTTGTAGACACCGGTGGCGATCAGCACAGCGCCGTGTTTCTTGCGCAGTTCCATCAGCGTTGCGTCGCGCCCGACCTCGAAGTTGTGATGGTAATGAATGCCGCCGTCGGCCAGCAACTTTGTGCGGCGCTCGACGATGTCTTTTTCCAGCTTAAAGTTGGGGATGCCATAGATCATCAGGCCGCCCATGCGATCATAGCGATCGTATACGTGTACTTGATAGCCGCGGGTGCGCAGCCGCTCAGCGGCTGCCAAGCCGGCGGGACCGCCGCCGATGATGCCGACCGACATGTCGAGCTCTTCGCGGGCCACGGGTGCCTTGACCCAGCCCTGTTCCCAAGCGGTGTCGGTGATGTGTTTTTCGATGGCGCCGATGGTGACGGTGCCGTGACGTGACTGCTCGAGCACGCACGAGCCTTCGCAAAGACGGTCCTGCGGACAGATGCGACCGCAGACTTCGGGGAAGGTGTTGGTTGCTTGCGAGACTTCATAGGCTTCTTGCAGGCGGCCTTCGGTCGCGAGGCGCAGCCAATCCGGAATATTGTTCTGCAAAGGGCAATGAATTTGGCAATACGGAATGCCGCACTGCTCGCACCGAGACGCCTGGGCAGTCGCGTCTTCGGGGGAATACGCATCGTAGATTTCATCGAAGTCCTGGCGTCGCTTTTTGGCCGGGCGCTTGTCCGGCATAGCGCCACCGATGCTGATGAACTGCTGCATTGGGTCTGGCATACGATGTCTCTCCCGCGTCTAACTGGATGTCGCATCGACACGGGCTGCGCTGGCGCGCTGGCCGCTGAGGTCAATGATGCGAATTGTCAAATAGGTCAGTATCTTTTACTAATTTGCCTTATTGGCTGCAACAATAATATGTTTTGCAGAGGAAACCAGCTAAAAAATATCGTTGGTCGATGTTAGTAGTACCGAAATGAGACAAAAATGACGATTGGCACCCCCTGGTAATCAGGGTATGTGTCACAAGGGATTGCAGGAGAACTCTATGCCCATTCTACATCTTGTGGTTCTTGCCCTCGTTCAGGGAATCACAGAGTTCCTTCCGATTAGCTCGTCCGGCCACCTTGTTTTGGTGCCGGTGTTCCTCGGCTGGCCCGATCAAGGCTTGATGATCGACGTTGCAGTGCATGTCGGCACGTTGTTCGCGGTCTTGGTGTATCTTTATAAAGATGTCGGTGCGATGATCGGTGGTCTGGGACGTGCGGTGCAGGGGCGCTCTGATCCTGGCGCAAAACTATTTATCTATTTGGTGTTGGGCACGATTCCGGTGGTGATTGCCGGCTTTTTGCTTGAAACTTATGCGCCCGATATGTTCCGCAGCGTTATTGTGATCGGTTGGACGACGCTGGGGTTCGGTCTTTTGTTGTGGATCGCCGACCGCGTCGGGCTCACAGTACGCCGGATTGAGCATTTAGGGATCAATGACGTATTGATCATCGGCCTTGCGCAATGCTTGGCGCTAATCCCCGGCACCAGCCGATCCGGCATCACTATGACCGCTGCGCGGTTCGTCGGTATGGAACGCCCGGACGCGGCACGGTTCTCGTTACTGCTGTCGATTCCGGTCATTATTGCGGCGGGCACTTTGGCCGGACGCAAAATTTACATGACCGGCAGCGGCGAGCTTGCAGCGGATGCGTTCGTGGCCGCCGGCCTCGCCTTCGTGACTGCGTTGATCGCGATTGCCGTCATGATGGCTTGGCTGAAGCGTGCATCGTTCACGCCGTTCGTAATTTACCGCATCGTGCTCGGTATCGGGTTGCTTGTCGTCGCCTATGGCTTTGTTGGCATTTAGTAGCCTTTTTTCGCATCGACCGTGTTTAACGGCGGCTTGCCGGCTTCGATCAGTTTAACGTTTTCTTCCATCCAATCTGCCGCGCTCGACGGCACGGTCAGGCTAGCCATGTGCGGGGTCACGGTGACCTTCGGGTGCGACCAATACGGATGGTTGGCGGGCAGCGGTTCGACATGAAACACATCCAAGGTGGCGGCATTAATATGTCCGCTATCAAGTGCAGCGATAAGGTCATCGTCGACGACGTGCGGTCCACGCGCCGCATTGATGATGGACGCACCTTTGGGCAAAGCGGCCAGGGTGTCTTTATTGACGATGCCCCGCGTCGCGTCCGTCAGCGGCAACAACACCACCAATATTTCCGTGCGGTTCAAGAATGTCGTCAGCTGATCGGCGCCGAAATAAGACGTGATACCGTCGATGGCTTTCTCCGTCCGCGACCATCCCGCGACATCAAAGCCGAGTGCAGCGACTTTTTTCGCTGCGTCCGCGCCCAATTCCCCTAAGCCCAAAAAGCCGACCCGTTTATCGCGGGTGTCGGTCTGGCGCATCTGCTTCCACGTGCCCTGTGACGTCCAATCCAGATACACGCCCATGCGGCGATGGTAGTGCAGAACCCAGTACAGCACGTATTCGCTCATGCCCTCGGTCAGGCAGCGGTCGACCAAACGCACCACCGGCACGCCGTCGGGAAGGTCGGTGTCGACCAAGATGCCGTCAACGCCGGCGCCAAGCGACAAAATGCCTTTCAGATTTGGAAAGCTTTTCAACTCGCCCACCGGCGGTTTCCAGACGATGGCATAATCGTAATCTGCTTTGTCGGTGATTTCGTCCGGCCAGATGTCGAAGCCGGCGCCCGGAAACTTCCCTAAGATCGCTTCGCGCCAGGCTTGGGCTTTATCAGCGGCAGATAGAAACAAAAACTTCATTCGAAAACTCCTAGGTGCTGACGACACCGCTGTCGTCGGCTTTTAGATTGAACGCGGCCGCCATGAGCGCCTGCGTATAGGGTTGCTTGGGGTCATCGAAGATGTCTTCGGACCGGCCTTGTTCGACCACGAGTCCATCTTTCATGACCACGACGTCATGTGCCATCGCGCGCACCACCTTGAGGTCGTGGCTGATGAACATATAGGCCAAATTGTATTTTTTCTGCAGGCCGCGCAGCAGCTCGACGATCTGTGCTTGGACCGACATATCGAGCGCGCTGGTCGGCTCATCTAAGACAATGAATTTCGGCTTTAGCACCAATGCCCGGGCAATCGCGATCCGTTGCCGTTGTCCGCCGGAAAACTCGTGCGGATATCGGTCACGCATGTCGGGGTCGAGCCCGACTTCGCGCATCACGTCGGTGACGTGTTGATGCCGTTCCGCCTCGCTCCCAAGGTCGTGGATCAGCAAGCCTTCTTCGATGATCTGTCCGATCGACATCCGCGGGCTGAGTGAGCCGTAGGGGTCTTGAAAGACGATCTGCATACGTTGGCGCAAAGGTCGGAGCGCCGCCCAATCGAGCCCTTGGATGGACGTGCCTTCGAACGCGATCTCGCCCATGGATTTTTCCAGGCGGATCAACGCGCGGCCAAGGCTTGATTTGCCCGATCCAGATTCGCCGACGACGCCGACCGTGTGCCCGGCCCGAATGTCGACGGAGATCCCATCGACCGCTTTGATGTGGCCGACCGTGCGCCTCAGCACACCGCGTTTGATCGGGAACCACACTTTGACGTTATCGCCTTTAAGGATTGATGCGCCGCCGGGTGCGGGGTCTGGGCGGCCCTTGGGTTCGGCGGCTAAAAGGTGCTTGGTGTAAGCGTCTTTGGGCGCATCGAAAATGACTTTCGCGTCGCCATTTTCGACCACTTTGCCTTGGTGCATCACGGATATCGTGTCAGACATATGCCGCGCGATCCCCAGGTCATGGGTGATCAGCAAGATCGCCATGCCGAGCTTTTGTTGCAGGTCCTTCAACAGCTTCAAGATTTGCGCCTGCACGGTGACATCGAGCGCCGTTGTCGGTTCGTCGGCGATTAAGATTTCTGGCTCATTCGCCAACGCCATGGCGATCATAATGCGTTGCTGCTGGCCGCCGGAAAATTCGTGCGGCAACGCATGCAAGCGGGATGTCGCTTGCTCAAGCCCGACCAAATTCAACAATTCGATAACCCGCGCGCGGGCTGCTGTTTGTGACATGTGCTTATGTATCAAAAGCACTTCAGAGATTTGCTTTTCCACCGAATGAAGCGGGTTCAGACTCGATAATGGCTCTTGGAATACCATGGCGATGCGGTTGCCACGGATCGCGCGCATCTTATTGAGCGGCTTTTGTAAAAGCTCGTCGTCACCGAATTGAATTTTACCCGCCGGATGCCACGCAGTGGGATAGGGCAGCAGTCGCATGATCGATAGGGCGGACACAGATTTTCCGGATCCGGACTCGCCGACCAAAGTATGCGTTTTACCGGCATGGATGTCGAAGCTCACACCCTCCACGGCGCGGACTTCGCGCGCGCCATGGCCGAACGAGACGTGCAGATCTTTGACGCTGAGGATCGGGCTCATCGGAGGGTTTTCCTTGGATCGAAGGCATCGCGGACAGCTTCGCCGATGAATACCAATAAGGACAACATCACCGACAGAATAATAAACGCTGTAATGCCGAGCCAAGGCGCGTGCAGATTGTTTTTGCCCTGGTTCAACAATTCGCCGAGCGACGGCGAGCCCGGTGGCAGGCCGAAGCCTAAAAAGTCCAACGACGTCAGCGCGGTGACAGAGCCGGATAAAATAAACGGTAGGAATGTCAGCGTCGCCACCATGGCGTTCGGCAAGATGTGCTTGAACATGATGACCCGGTTGCTGGCGCCGAGCGCACGGGCGGCGCGGACATAATCGAAATTTCGTGCGCGCAGAAACTCTGCCCGTACCACGCCGACCAGACCGACCCATTGAAATAACAGCAAGAGCCCCAACAGCAGCCAAAAACTCGGCACGAAGACGCTGGCCAGAATGATCAGCATGTAAAGCTGCGGTAGGCCTTGCCAGATTTCGATCATGCGTTGGCCCACCAGATCGGTCCAACCCCCGAAATATCCCTGCATGGCGCCAATCGAGATGCCGATGATTGAGCTGCCGATGGTCAACAGCACGCCGAAAACGACCGAGATCCGAAAGCCATAGATCGTACGTGCTAACACATCGCGGCCCTGGTCATCGGTGCCGAGCCAGTTTTCTGCGGTCGGCCCATAAGGGGCCGGACCCGGCAGGTTCAGATTCACGGTGTCATAGGTAAAGCGGACCGGCGGCCATACGATAAAGCCTTTTTCTTTGATTAGGTCTTGTACGAACGGGTCGCGGTAATCGGCTTCGGTCTGGAATTCACCGCCGAAAGTGGTTTCGGCGTGGGATGTAATGACCGGAAAATACGCGCCGCCGTCGTACCACACAAAGACCGGTTTATCGTTGGCAAGGACTTCGGCGAACAAGCTGATGCCGAACAGGGCTAGAAAAATCCAAAGCGACCAAAAGCCACGCTTGTTGGCGCGGAAATTGGAGAGCCGGCGTGCATTCAAAGGCGTCAGCGTGCGGCCAAGAAACCGCGTCGCTTCGGGCGCAGTTTGAACAGGGGTGATCACGGTATCCATATTAGGATCCCCGGCTTTCAAAATCGATCCGAGGATCGATGATGTGGTACATCACATCGCCGATGATGCCGAGCACGAGGCCCAGCAGCGTAAAGAAATACAACGTCGCGAACATCACCGGATAGTCACGGTTCAATGCCGCCTCAAAGCCGAGAAGGCCCAAACCGTCGAGGGAGAAGATGATCTCGGTGATCAGCGCACCGGTGAAAAGGATGCCGATAAACGCGCCCGGAAAGCCGGCGATTACAATCAGCATCGCATTCCGGAACACATGACCATACAACACGCGCTTTTCTTCAAGCCCTTTGGCGCGGGCGGTGACGACGTACTGCTTGTTAATTTCTTCCAAAAACGAGTTTTTGGTCAGCATCGCGAGGCTGGCAAAGCCGCCGATCACCATCGAGAGCACCGGCAGCGCCATATGCCAAAAGTAGTCTTTGATCTGACCCCATGTCGACAGTTGGTCGAAGTTATCGGACACTAAGCCCCGAAGCGGGAACCAATCTAAATATCGCCCGCCGGCAAAAAGCACGATCAACAAGATCGCGAACAGAAAACCCGGAATCGCGTTGCCGACAATCACGGCGCCAGACGTCCAAACGTCGAACTTGGTGCCGTCACGCACCGCTTTGGCGATACCAAGCGGAATGGAAATACCGTAGACCAACAGCATCGTCCAAAGACCGAGCGAAATGGATACCGGCATTTTATCGAGCACCAATTCAATAACGCTGGCGTCTTTGAAATAGCTATCGCCGAAGTCGAATACGAGATAGTTTTTCAGCATCAGTAAAAACCGCTCATGCGCCGGTTTATCTAAGCCGAATTGCTTTTCCAAATCTTTGATGAACTCAGGCGGCAAGCCCTGAGCGCCGCGATATTTGTTTTCGACCGCGCCACCGCTGTTGCCGCCGCCCATGCTGTCACCGGCGCCACCACCCGCTTCTGCGCCGGTGTTGCCGCTGACGCGCGCAGTTGCATCGACGGCTTGGCCGGAAATTTCCGAAAGCAACTGTTCGACCGGCCCGCCCGGCAGAACCTGCACCACGGCGAAGTTGATCAAAATGATCACGAACAGTGTCGGCGGGACCAACAATAAGCGGCGAACGATGTATGCAAACATGGGGTGAGTTTACGGCTCCAAGCCGGGGGCGTCACCCTTCATCACACGCCGGGCGCGTAGATATGAAAAACAGCAAAAATGCATCATCAGTTTCCGCCTTTGCGGGCCTCGGCAATGCGGGCGGCTTTTTCCGGCACCACCCACCACGTCATGAAGTTCGTGCCGCGCGTCGGCGTGATCTTGGGTTGGCCGAATTTGTCCCAATACGCGATCCGATCATAGCCAGCATAAAAATGAGGGATGACGAAATGGTTCCACTGTAGGACCCGATCCAGCGCACGGGAGGCGGTGATCAGCGACTGCCGGTCGGGGGCGGCGATGATTTTTTCGATCAAGGCATCAATGGCCGGGTCTTTGATGCCGATGATATTCCGGCTACCTTCCTGGTCGGCTGAACTTGAGCCCCAGAATTCCCGCTGCTCGTTGCCGGGTGACATCGATTGCCCCCAATTGCCGACGACCATATCAAAATCGAAAGTGTCGAGCCGGCGGCGATATTGAGCCGTCTCTACCGTACGCGCGCGTACTTTCACGCCCAGTGTTTCAAGATTCTTTGCGAACGGCAGCACGACGCGTTCAAATAAAGGGCTGGCCAACAGGATTTCGAATTCCAGCTTACGACCGGTGGCTTCGTGGGTGCGCACGCCGTCTTTAATGACCCAACCCGCGTCGCGCAGGAGTTTAGACGCGGTGCGCAAATTCGACCGAATCCGACCAGATCCGTCAGAGCTGGGCGGATTGTATTCTTTGGTGAAAACCTCGTCTGGGATTTTGCCTCGGAACGGCCCCAATAATTCAAGCTCGGCCTTTGATGGTAAGCCTGTCGCAGCGAGTTCGGAGTTATCGAAGTAGCTGCGGGTGCGTGCATACTGACCGTAGAACAGGTTTTTATTCGACCACTCGAAATCAAACGCGTAGGCCAGCGCATGACGGACGGCCGGGTCTTTGAAGATGTCGCGGCGCGTGTTGAAGGTAAAGCCCTGCATGCCGGAAGGACGATCGTGATCGAATTGATCGAGCTTGATCAGGCCTTTTTTGACGGCGGGTACGTCGTAGGCGGTGGCCCATGCCTTTGATGAATTTTCGGTGCGAAAATCAAAGCGGCCACCGGTGAAAGCCTCAATGGCGACTTGGGCGTCGCGGTAATATTCAAATTCGATGATGTCGAAATTATTCTCGCCTTGGGCAACGGCCAAATCCTTGCCCCAATAATCTTCGACCCGTTCCAGGGTAACCGATCTGTTTGGATCGACACTTTTGATTTTATAGGGCCCGCTGCCCAGCGGCGGCTCCAACGTCGTGGCATCAAATTCACGGTCTTGCCAGTAATGCTTCGGCAGCACGGTCAACTGGCCTAAGATCAGCGGGAGTTCCCGGTTTTCACCGGGTTTGAATTCAAACCGCACGGCCTTTGGCCCCAGCTTCACGGCTTTGGCGACACTGCCATAGTAAAAGCGATAAAAAGGGGCACCTTTGGCGACCAGGATTTCGAAGCTGAAGATCACATCGTCAGCCGTGATCTCTTTGCCGTCGTGCCAGCGGGCGTTGTCACGCAATTTAAATTCGACCCACGAGCGGTCTTCAGGGGTGCGTACGGTCTCGGCGAGTTGGCCGTATTCGCTGAACGCTTCGTCTGCCGAAGATGTCATCAGCGTGTCATAGATCATTGATGCGCCTGCCGCCGCATTGCCTTTGACAATAAACGGATTCAGGCTGTCGAACCCGCCTATGGCGTTCAGTCGGATGCTGCCGCCTTTGGGGGCGTTCGGATTCACATAGTCAAAATGTTTAAAATCTGGCCCGTATTTCAGATCACCGTGCATCGCCAGGCCGTGTGACGGTGTTGGTTCGTCGGCCTGCACATTGGATCCGGCAAATAGGATCGTGGTGACGGCGATGGCGGTAAGCATACGGTGCGCAAACATGGGAACTCCTGACGCTGATTTACACATAAGATATTGGGCTTACGTGCAGGGCGGTTCAAGCGATGGTCCGCAATCATTGATAAACACCGCGTGATCGCATCCGACAACTTAAAGATCGGTCATGTTATCCGCCGGCGTCTCGGGGATTAGGTGGACAGAATTGCCACCGCAGCCGCATGCAGCGTGGCATCGCCTGCAGCGATCAAGGCGTGAGATTTATCGTCGGCGCCGGGGGCAAAACCTAACGGTGCGCCTGCCCAATCCGTAATGATGCCGCCGGCACCTTCAATAATTGGGATCAGCGCTGCATAATCATATGGCGCCAGGGTATCTTCGCAGACCATGTCGATCCACCCGCACGCAAGTTGACCATATCCTTGGCACTCCCCGCCGAAAGTAGTGTAGCCGGACGCATCCATTAGCGCATCAAATTTGGCTTTATTGCTACCTGCGAACATTTCCGGCGAGGTCGCGGTCAACCACGCATCACCAATGGCGCGATCGGTACGCGTTTGAACAGGTGCGTCATTGAATGTTGTTCCGTGCCCAATCGCACCAATCCAGCGGTCATTGGTGGCAGCGCCATCCATGACACCCGCAACGGCGTGGCCTTTGTGGACGACGCCGATCAGTGTGCCGAACACAGGGGCTCCGGTAATAAAAGCTTTGGTGCCGTCGATAGGATCAAGGATCCAGACGGTATCGGCATCGGGGCGGGTGACGCCGAATTCTTCGCCGAAGATGCCGTCGGTGGGTCTGGCGGCTTCGATCAGGTCGCGCATGACCCGTTCGGCGGCGCGGTCTGCAGCGGTCACCGGGCTTTCGTCGCTTTTCGCGTCGTGCGCGATGCCGGTGCGAAAACGAGGGAGGGTTTCTGCCCTCGCCGCGTCGGCGAGCCGTGAGGCGAGGGCTAAGATATCATCAAGATCGGCGGGAATATCCGCCGCGCCGGTCATGGCAGCGGCGGTGGATTGTCAGTGTGGTCACGGAGATACAAGATCACCTCAGCCCGGTCGCTCGCCTTTTTCAGGCCGGCGAAGGTCATTTTCGTGCCCGGCGCATAGTCGCGAGGGCTTTTCAGGAACTGATCCAAGTCGTCATAGGTCCACTGTCCGCCTTTGCTGGCGAGGGCTTCGGAGTAGCTGAAGCCATCATGCATCGCAATTTTGCCGCCAACCGCATTGTAAAGGTTCGGGCCGACTTTGTTTGCCCCACCTTTTTCCACGCTGTGGCATGCTTGGCATTTTTTGAAGACTTTTGCGCCCCCGTCTGCGCTGGCAGACGCCAGCAGCGACACGGCGGAAACTTCAACTTTTTCTTCTGCGGTCGCGCCCTCGGTGGGGCCGGCGTCGGCAACTTCGATCTTATAGGCGTTTTCCGCTAGTTCGTCGGCATGCACCAGCATGTCGCCAATTTGATCCGAGCCCCAAAGGACCCAAGCCGCAATGAGTACTGCGAAACCGGTTTTTTCCCAAAAAGAAAAGTGCATGCGTAAGCCTCCTAGCGCAATAAGCGACCTTCTTTTAACCGCTCATTGCCACCTATTCAACACTACACATTGATTCTCTCTCTCCACCCAGCATTTTTCCAAAAAGGCTGGGAGCACCTGCGTGGGCGCGCTATACCGGTTTTATTGCAAATATAAGGATTATCTCGTGACGCCGATTGTGATCGTTCCAGCCCGCATGGCATCAACCCGACTGCCGAACAAGCCGCTCGCAGATATCCATGGCAAACCGATGATCGTGCACGTAATGGATCGTGCTGCTGAGGCAGGCGTCGGTCCCGTGCTTTGTGCTGCCGCCGAGGCCGAGATTGCAGACGCGGTCACAGCCGCCGGCTACAACGCTGTGCTGACCGATCCTGGGCATCCGTCCGGTTCTGACCGAGCTTGGGAGGCATTAAGGCGCAAAGACCCGGACGCGCACTTTGATGCCGTGGTCAATCTGCAAGGGGATTTGCCGACATTGGACCCGACCTTGGTGGCTGCGGTGCTTGGACCGCTGCACGACCCAAACGTTGATATCGCGACCTTGGTCGTCGAAATCACTGATCCCGATGAGCGCGAGAATCCAAACGTCGTGAAATGCGTGACGCCGCTTGCGTCCGACGGGATTAGCGCACCAGCCTTGTACTTTACACGCGCCACCGCGCCCACCGGGGACGGGCCATTGTGGCACCATATCGGTATCTATGCGTATCGCCGCAGCGCGCTCGCGACCTTCGTCGGCCTTGCGCCGGGCGTCTTGGAAAAACGTGAGCGTTTGGAACAGCTTCGCGCACTTGAAGCAGGGATGCGCATTGAGGCGGTGCGCGTTGACACGGTTCCGCTCGGTGTCGATACTCCCGCCGATCTTGAACGCGCACGCCGAACGTTGGACCCGAAACGATGACCGATCCGAATAAAACTATCGCTTTTCAAGGCGCGCTCGGCGCCAACTCGGACATTGCGTGCCGCACCGCGTACCCGGATATGAGCAGCCTGCCGTGCCGCACCTTCGCCGATGCGTTTGCTGCCGTTGAAAAAGGCAAAGCTGCGCTCGCAATGATTCCCATCGACAATACCGTCGCAGGGCGGGTTGCCGACATTCATCATCTGTTGCCGCGCAGCAAGTTGTTCATCATCGGTGAGCATTTTGAACGGATCAATCATCAGCTGGTGGTGATCCCCGGCACCAAAATTGCCGATATCAAAGAAGTTCACAGCCACGTGCATGCGCTCAATCAGTGTCGGTCGCTGCTCGAAGAAATGGGCGTCGAAGCGGTGGTGCATGTAGATACCGCAGGCGCAGCGGCAGACGTTGCCAAGTGGGGCGACAAATCTAAAGCCGCGATCTCGTCCCGATTAGCGGCTGAGGTCTATGGCCTGGAGATTCTACGCACCGACATCGAAGATGCCGAGCACAACACGACCCGGTTTGTGGTGTTGTCGCGCGACAGCATTCGACCGCAAGCCGGCACGCCTCATGTTATGACCAGTTTCGTATTCCGCGTCCGCAACATCCCAGCCGCCTTGTATAAAGCGATGGGCGGGTTTGCGACCAATGGCGTCAACATGACCAAGCTGGAAAGCTATGTCGGTGAAGGTTTCGTGGTTGCCGAGTTTTATGCCGAGGTCGAAGGGCATCCGGACGACACGTCGGTCAAGCTGGCACTCGAAGAGCTCAGCTTCTTCTCAAAAGAGGTTAATATCGTCGGTGTTTTTCCGACTCATGACTATCGTAAGGTCGGCCATAAATAAGCCTTTTGCGCGCGTTAATCCGCCTGATCGATCCATTGCTGGATCAGCCATCTGGAAATCGAGTCCGGGCGCGGCAGCCGCCACTCGTCGTCTTTGGCGTCATACCATTCTTTCATGTGGCTGAGATCGTCGCGGGTGAACCAGCGGCAGTCTGATAATTCTTCTTCGTCGACGCTGATATCATAGCTGGTGGCCCGGGCATGGAAGCCCAGCATCAGCGACGACGGAAACGGCCAAGGCTGGGATGCCATATAGACGACGTCGGTGGTGTCGACGGCGGATTCTTCGAAAACTTCGCGGGTCACGGCTTGTTCTAAGGTCTCGCCGGGCTCAACGAAGCCGGCGAGTGTCGAATACATGCCGAATGGCCAGCGCGCATGACGACCGAGCAAGCAGGCCCCGCCCGGTATGTCGTCGCGATACACCAACACGATGATCGCCGGGTCGGTGCGTGGAAAGTGGCTGATGCTACAGTCCGGATCGGTGCATCTGCGCTCGTGCCCGTTGTGGCGCGAGACGGCGGGCGCGCCGCACACGCCACAAAAACCGTGCCGGCTGTGCCAGTACAACATGCCGCGTGCATGCGCCAATAAATGCCCATCGCTGGCTGGCAGCAGTGATCCGATTTTGCGAAGGTCCATGAATTCGGCGCCCGTCGCGAGTCCGAGGATCGCGTCCGCTTCATGTGTGTCGACGCTGACGGCGAACACGGGTTTGTGGTCGTCTGTGCCGAGCAGCACGGCTTGACGATTGCCGTTCAAAAGTGCCCGCGCGGTTTCGCCTTCAAATACGACCCCTTGGGGCGATGCGCCGCCTATGATGAGGTTGTCCTGGCCGAGTACGGGCACGACGCCGATGCCGTGTGCCATGCGCTCTTGCAGCCAGTCGTCAGGCTTGCGGGACATGTTGTCGCGCCGAAGCGAGAGCGTGGTATAGGTGAGATTGATGGCCATGGCGAAACTTCGCATATGACCCAGGTCTGGGCAACGCACCTTTGGTGACCTTTTCATCTTGGATGCGGCTTCCCGAAACGAACTAGACACGCGCGTGGATTGAAGCTTTGTTAACCATTCTTGGCCAAACTGCTTATTGTTGATGTTCCCGCACCCCTGGGTGCCGTTGCATTCGCTGCAATCGGTAGGTGGAGAGAACGGTGGAAAGAAAAAATATGAATACGTGTCGCCGCTGGGGCAGGCATATGGGCAGAAATTTTAGTATCACGGCGCTGCTTGCGGCGACCGCGTTACTGGGCGCATGCGCTGGGCCGAGCGGTTTCAGCACTATTGGCGCTGCCGAATGCAAACAAATTTCCAAACGTGCAGAAGCCAAGATCAACTGGGCTCGCGTGCCGCAGATCGAGCTTCGCGTGCGTGATGGTGCCTTCTCGCCGATGGTGACGCACTTGAAACAAGGGCGACCCTATATCCTGCGCATTCGCAATCGTGATGATAAGGTTCGGATTTTTCGCGCCGGCGATTTCTTTGAAAAGAATGCTGTGATTGCGGCGGCCCTCGAAGGTCAGCGGGTGCCGGAAACTTGCATTCGCGCGGTTTCACTTCCGCCCCGACAGACGGCTGAAATTCGCATGGTCGCAATTACCGACGGTACTTATGAATATGAAGACAACTTCATTTTGTTGCCGTTCGTGATGTCCGCCGGCCCGTCCGGTGCGATCATCGTTGAAGAACGGCGCGAGACTGCTGGTCTCAACTGACCGGCGTTGAGGGCGGAGCGACATAGACGATGCCCGATATTCCCAAAGACCTTTCGAATATAACGGCGGCGCGCCTGATCGAGATGCTCGATTTGGCGCCGTTGCCGTGGGAAGGGGGCTATTACCGGGAAACTTGGCGCTCGAATGTTTCGATCCCACAACCCGCCTTGGGTGCGGAATATGATGGTCCCCGCGTCGCGGGCACGTCGATTTATTACATGCTGACGTCGGAAACGGTCTCCAAAATGCATCGATTACCGTCGCCGGAAACGTTCCATTTTTATATGGGCGAGCCGGTCGAGATGCTTTTGCTGCACGCGCAGATCAGTGACACGGTTGTTTTCGGTCAGGATATTATGGTCGGCCAGAAGCTGCAGTTTACGGTGCCGGGTATGGTTTGGATGGGCGCGCGGCTGCTGCCCGCTGTGCCAGGGTCCGCGCTGCCCGGTCACGGGTTTGCCCTGATGGGCACGACGGTCGCGCCGGGTTTTGATTTTGATGATTTGGAAATGGGTGACGGCGACAGCTTGGCCTATGCCTATCCAGATGACGCGCCGCTCATTCGCGCGTTAAGCTAATGTCTCGCCCGTAAAGCGTCGCACTACGTTTTCTAAAATTTGTGAAACGTTGTTGTTGAAATCGTCGACCGGCAGTGCGCCGCAAAATGTGATCGAGCCGACCGAGAACACGGCGCCGCCGCCCGGCACGTCTAAATACACCATGTCGGCGCGGACCAATTCTTCAGGCGGGGGGCCGGACCAGGTTTTCACATGAGTCAGCCACTCTTCGGGCGGCAGCACAAAATGCGCCGGATGGTCTTCGGAGGTCGCCAGCACGATGGTACTTTCCGGGGTGCCGATTTTGGCATCCGTTCGGTCCAATTCATAGCCCGCCGCGCCGCCGCCGCATAAGCCGAAGTCGCCGATGATGTCGTCGTCGACACCGTCGAAAATCCAAGCCGCTTTGCTGTCGTGCGATGCCGGGGTGCGCCGATAATAGGTGCCCTCGAAATCACCTTGGCAGGTGTAGCCGATGCCGACCAGGGTGTTCGGCGGGCGAGCGTTGCGCCGCCATGTGCCGCCGTACTCGCCGGTGAACGCAGAGTAATACTCGCCGGTTTCAGCCGCCCAGGCACGGAGCCCGCCTTCGGCGCGGCGCACTTCGATTACGCCGTCCTTTTCCGGATGCAGCGCGACTCGCCAATAAAACCCGTTGCCGCCCAGATAGATCAACTTGCCGCCGCCGTCGCGATAACCTTGCACGGCATCCAAGGTTTCGGTGGTGTGGTATTCGGGATGGCTGGTTGTCATCACGGCGGCGTAGGGCGCCAAAAGCGCCGCGCCCTCGTGGTGCAGTTCCCAGTCGGTGACGATATCGACATCAATCCCCTTGGCGTTCAGCCAGGCGATCAAATGGGTGTCGGCCGGAAAATGCCTGAGCCCAGAGCCCACATAATCTTCCGCGAACACAATGTAGCCCGGCCGCAAATTTAAGATCGGGCGATGCCATGTGGTGTGGCAAATGCCGGAGCCGTCGTTGTGGTCGTTATAGGTCGACAAGCCATAATCTGGATAATCGACCGGATTATGTGGGAACGCGCCCCATGCTTCGGCGCGGTCGCGCCAATGTTGGCCGAAGTCGGCCCGGCCCTGGTTCGCATAAATCGTGTAGGTGAAGGTCGACATGATCAGGCAAAGCTTTGCCGTCTGCGTGCCCTTCGGCGGACACACGAAGACCGGCATCATGTCCCAATGCGGGCCACAGGTAAGTTTGATCGCATACGCTCCGCTTGCCAGATCGTCGGGCAGGGTAACGATAAAATCGGTGTCCCAGCCGGCGTCGGCGATATCATCATCGTGAAAATGAATGGCCGCCCACTGCGTGGGGTCGCGTTGCCAGTTCATTTCGCTGCCGTCCCACGTGGAGCCGGTCATGGCCCGCGCAGGTGCGCCGACCAAAGTGCCTTCGGAACCGAGGGGCCCGTGTCCTGGGACGGTCAGTGACATCATGTTTTCGGCGAAATCCCATGCCGCTAATGGTGCGGCATTTGGGCCGTCGGCATCGATGAGACCGGCATAAATCGCGGGGGCTTCGATCTTGCCGTTGAAATGTGATTGGGCGTCTGTCTCGGACAGTGCGGCAACCAGCAAAGAGGCTGTCGCCGACAGGGTGGTGTTTGTCGGTAAAGCACCGTCGGCCTGGCCTGTGTCATCAACGATGTCTGGGGTGCCCAGCAAGGTTTGCCCGACGCTGAGCATGCCGGCGTCGGTGTCGATTTGCGCCCATATTCGATACCATTGCCGTGCGCGTAATTTTTTACCGACTTTGATCCGGGTTTTACCGCAGGTGATCTCAGCACCGTCGGGGCCGATGCACAATTGCATGCTCTCGCCCAGGCACAGCACGCCTTGGCGGCCTTTTTCGGGCGTGGTCGGCCAGACAATGGCGCTCAAGGTGATTTGCGGCGGTAGTTCGCCGCAAAGTGCTGCTCGCATGTGCGAGCCCAAATGTGTCGCTTGCGGCCGTGATGGGTATTCACCGCTAAACGGCGCCGCCACCGGTTCGGTCACGACGCCGGGCCCATCCGGATTGGGGTCGCCGGAAATGATGCGCACAAGTTCAGCGCGATACGGCGCGTCCAGCGTCGACGAGACTTTGACGTCAACGGTTTCGCCGGGGCGCGCGGAAAGACGGTCGGTGTATCCGATTAATGGTATCATGTCGTGACTATGGCATTCGGCACTTGGACGATAAAGTGCGCGCGCGGAAAAACATATGCGCCCGGGAGGCAGATTCGGGTCTTTCGGGGCCGCGTCCCGGTTGATATAGTCGCCCCGGGAGATCGGCCCGGACGGGCTCCTCGCCAACCCGGTCAGGTCCGGAAGGAAGCAGCCGTAACGAGTTTTGGCCCGGGTCGGTGTCCGGTCTCCCACCTTATCTAACGCCGGGAAATTCTATGAACGAAGTGTCCGCATCTGAAGCCGCCGAAGCGCCCGCCGCCGGCGAGTATCAGGTGCTTGCGCGCAAATATCGGCCATCGACGTTCTCGGGCTTGATCGGCCAAGATGCGATGGTGCGCACGCTGACCAACGCGTTCGCGTCAAACCGTCTACATCATGCTTTCGTGATGACCGGTGTGCGGGGTGTGGGTAAAACCTCAACCGCGCGGATTATTGCGCGCGCGCTCAACTGTATCGGGCCGGACGGCAACGGGGGTCCGACGACCGAGCCTTGCGGCGTTTGTGAACACTGCAAAGCCATCGCCGGTGATCGGCATGTCGACGTCTTGGAAATGGATGCGGCATCGAATACCGGCGTCGACAATATGCGCGAGTTGATTGACGGCGTGCGCTATCGTCCGGCATCGGCGCGCTACAAAGTCTATATCATCGACGAGGTGCACATGTTGTCTCGGAGTGCGTTTAACGCGCTCCTGAAGACCCTTGAAGAGCCGCCGGAACATGTGATTTTCATTTTTGCCACGACCGAAATCCGCAAAGTGCCTATTACCGTGTTATCGCGCTGTCAGCGTTTTGATTTGCGTCGGGTGCCAGAGGAAACGCTGGTCACGCACTTTGCCGGTATCTGCAAAAACGAAGGTGCTGAGATCACCGAGGGCGCGCTGCACTTGATCGCGCGCGCCGCGGATGGATCAGTTCGTGACGGTCTCAGCTTGCTTGATCAGGCGATCTCCCATGCTGATGGGCCGATTGATGACACCCGAGTCCGGGACATGTTGGGCCTCGCAGATCGGACGCGGACGTTCGGCTTGTTGGAATCGGTGCTGAAGGGTGACATCGGACCCGCGCTGGCCGAATTGACCGATCAATACAAAGACGGTGCCGACCCGGGGTCGGTGATCGAAGATATGCTGGATCTGGTGCACTGGCTGACCCGCATCAAAGTGTTGCCGGAAAGCGCCGAAGGCCCGGACGTACCGGAAAACGAACGCACCAAGGGTATGGAGCTTGCGGGTGGCCTGAAGATGCCGATCCTGACCCGGGCGTGGCAGTTGCTGCTCAAAGGTTTGGGCGAAGTGCAGTCGGCACCGTCGCCGTTGGCGGCTGCCGAAATGGTCCTTGTGCGCTTAGCCTACGCCGCAGAATTACCGACGCCGGGTGACGCCATCAAAGCCCTCGAGAGCGGGGGTGATGTTTCGGTTCCGCCACCGTCGTCTGCGCAGCCTGCGTTGCCGGCATCCGCTGGCGGGATGAAAGCGCATACGCAAAATGGCGGCGGCCAAGCTTTGGCGCAAAGTCCTGCTATGTCACCCGCACCGTCTCCGGAAGCAGATGCTGCGCCCAAAGCGGAAATGCGGGTGTTCAAAGACTTAAACGCGGTCGCTGCATTGGCGGCTGAGCTTCGTGAAGGCATTTTGCAGGCGTTTATCGAAAACCAAATTCGCATCGTCCGATTCGAGCCCGGTCACATTGAATTCAACGCAGGCGCGGATGCCGCGCGCGAAAACGTGCAGCGGCTACGGTCTTTCCTTGAAGAGCATTCGGGGATGTCTTGGTCGGTCGCCTTGTCGCGTGCCGAAGGCGCGCCGACGATTGCCGAGGTGCGCGTCGGCGAAAACGCGAAGGCGGTTGCGAACGCCGCCGATCATCCGTTGGTGAAGGCTGTCTTAGACACTTTCCCAGGCGCTGCCGTCGAAGCGGTGCGGCAAGTCGTTAAGCCGACGCTGCCCACCGGTATCTCAGATAACGACGCGATGGGCCCTAGTGATCCCATAGATGAGGGGTCCGAAGACCCTGACGATGAAATTTTATGAAGTGTTATGAGTCGATGGGTGATGTGCCCGATTGTTTTCGCACCGGCGACGCCGATATGCGGATATTGCCATTTAACGTGGATATCGACTTGGAAAATTATTTTGATTCGGGCGCCGACATGGCCCCGTTATCTAGGGACTAATCGAGCAGGAATTTATTCCCTGATGCCTCGCCCCAAGCTTCCATGAAATCACCAAGATACGGCCGGGCGGTTTTTTCGGCGTCTATGTATGAAATTAGGTCGGCAACGGCGGCATTGTAGCTTGTTTGCGTCAGTGTACCCGTGTGCAACTGCCATCGCAGATAGACGAGGTATGTATTTAGAACATCCGTTTCGCAATAGTTACGAACCTCGTCGATTTTGCCTTCGTCAATCATGTCGGCGACCATCGAACCGTCGACCCCGAACTTCCCGGCGAACCCGAGCGCGGCACAAACTTCGTTCAATTTAACCCGTGCGGAGGCACCAAAATCGCTCAAAACGTCCAAAAGGTCGCAATGCCAGTCCGTTGCGTAGCGGTAACTATAGCTGTTCCATTTATCGCCGGACTTATGCAGCCACGGTGCAGAAATGCCGTGTACCATGGCGCGATACTTCAGCACCGGCAGATCAAATGTGCGCCCATTAAAGCTGACAAAACGAGGCTTGATGCGTTCTAGGTACGTAAAGAAGCCCTGAAGCAGTTTGGCTTCGTCGAACCCGGCCTCACCGCCGGAGCGCAGTTCTTTCAGGATATACCCTTCGCGCCCCGCATCCCGTTCGATCTCCGCTTCCAAGAACGAGATCGCGACCACCTTATGGAAAGGTTGGCGGGGAAACGCGTTTTTGCCGTCGGTGACGCCCAGATGATAGGCCTCAATCGCCGCGCGTCGGGCATGAATGTCGGTTGACGTCTCGCCCGTCAGGTTCGGGGCGACGTCCGTATCCGGAACAGTTTCGATATCAAAGACGAACAGGTTTTGGTGCAGCATCGTAAGTGTTATATACCGGTTTCAATATAAATCCCAGGACAGCACGGGAGAAATCAAATGAAGCTCGGCCAGATGATGAAACAGGCGCAGGAAATTCAGCAAAAGATGGCTGACCTGCAGACCGAAATGGAAGCGATAGAAGTCGTCGGCAAGTCCGGCGGCGGCATGTGTCAGGTGACTCTGAACGGGAAAGGCCAAGCGAAGAAGGTCTTGATCGATCCGGCCCTGGTGAAACCCGAAGACGCCGAAGTCCTCGAAGATTTGTTGGTCGCCGCGATCAACGATGCCAAAGGCAAGTCCGAAGAAATCATGCGCGAAAAGATGCAGAGTTTGACCGGCGGCATTCCGTTGCCGCCCGGCATGCAACTGCCGTTCTAAGGCCGTCCGTTGGCTGAACGCGAAATCGAACAGTTGGTGCAGCTTCTCTCGAAGCTGCCCGGGCTCGGGCCCAGATCAGCCCGGCGCGCCGTGCTGCATTTATTGAAGCGCCGCGAAAGCTTGATGCAACCGCTGGCCGGTGCCCTCGACGAAGCGGCGACTCGGGTGCGGGCGTGCACCACCTGTGGCAACTTGGATACCCGCGACCCCTGCGGCATCTGTTCGGACCCTAGGCGCGACGAGTCGGTTTTGTGCATCGTCGAAGATGTCGCCGATTTGTGGGCGCTCGAACGCACCGCAAGCTTCAAAGGCCGTTATCACGTTTTAGGCGGCACGCTCTCGGCATTGGATGGCGTCGGGCCCGACGAGTTGAATATCCCGGCCTTGGTCGCCCGCGTTGCCGAAGGCGGCACGACCGAAGTGATCTTGGCGACCAGCGCCACGGTCGACGGCCAGACCACAGCGCACTACATCGCCGACCGCCTGCACGACAAAGGCATCAAGGTGTCCGGCCTCGCCCATGGCGTGCCGGTCGGTGGCGAGTTGGATTATTTGGACGACGGCACATTGTCGGCGGCGCTTCGAGATCGCCGGCCGGTTTAGGCTGTCTTGATCACTCAGCCGCTTTGCTGTCCGGCGGCGCCAGCATTTCGGCAGCTTCTTCCGCTTCACCTAATTGCAGGGCATCGATTTTGGCGCCGCGTTTGGTGACTTTGTCGGTGGAAATACGGATGTCGCGAATGTCGCGGTGCGCCTGATCGAAGTGCGTCTCTAGTTTGCCGACCCGGTCATCCAGTCTGCCGACATCGTCGAGCATCTTGCCGACTTCGGTTTGAATCACATCGGCTTGTTCGCGCATGTGTACGTCGCGGAGGATCGCGCGGACGGTATTTAGAGTGGCCATCAAGGTGGTTGGCGACACAATCCAAACGCGACGCTTAAAGCCTTCCTCGACGACATTGCGAAAGTTTGCATGCAGCTCGGCATAGACGGCTTCGGATGGCAAAAACATCAGCGCGCTTTCTGAGGTTTCGCCCGCAACGATGTAGCGGTCCGAAATATCGACAATGTGTTTTTTGACAGCGACGGCAAATGCGCGTTCGGCATTTTTTTTATCAACATCGGTCTCGGCATTGCGGAGCTGCTGATAGCTTTCCAGCGGAAACTTGCTGTCGATGGCGATGGAACCTGGCGGGTTGGGCAGTTTCAACAAGCAGTCCGCAATGCGTCCGCTGCTCAGTTTGAACTGGAATTCATAGGCGGAGTCCGGCAGTGCCGCGCTGACCAAATCGTTCAACTGAATTTCCCCGAACGCGCCGCGCGCTTGCTTGTTCGACAAAATATCTTGGAGTCCGACCATTTGCTGCGATAGTTCGGTGATGTTCTGTTGCGCGTGGTCGATGACGGCGAGGCGTTCGTGCAGAACCTTCAGCGTTTGGCCGGTTTTCTCGGTCTGTGTCGTCAAGCCATCGCCCAAGCGCTTTGATAAACTATCAAGGCGCTGATTGCTGTCGGCTTGGGCTTGTTCCATGCGGCCAGCGAGCGAGGTTTGCGCATTGGCCAACGACTGTGCAGTTTCCGCCAATTGGCTTAGGCGCGCGGCGTTCTCCGCCCGGGCGCGTGCACCGACGAACATCGATATAATGATCCCGAGTCCAGCCAAGATGGCGACACCGGCGATGATCAAGGTGTTGATGTCGATTTGCACGCTGCCTCGCTTTTGTCAAAATCTGATGGCACAACAATGCCTGAGCTCGGTAAGCCAAGCAAATAAAGGTCGGCTTACCGACGCAATGATATAACTTTTGGAGACACCAGCATGCCGTTTCGTTTCAGTCTTACCGCGTTGATGCTTGTGATCGGGCTTGGTTTTGCAGCGCCCCTTTCGGCTGAAAATGTGGCCAATCCTGCGCTCCGGTTGACGATTTACACGAACGGTCTGGCCTTGGTGGATGCCGCCCGTACCTTGCCGGCGTCGGCGTCCGGGACGGTGCGGCTGGATGGTGTCGGGCCGCAGCTGATTGCCGATAGTGTCCGTGTGCAGCTTTCAGACGGACCCGAGTTACGCGAGATCACGCTCGATTCGGATATCATGACGCAGCAGACTTTGTTGGCGCGTGCGCTCGGCAAAACCG
The DNA here is from genome assembly GCA_963974935.1 of uncultured Rhodospirillales bacterium. Taxonomy (GTDB): domain Bacteria; phylum Pseudomonadota; class Alphaproteobacteria; order Rhodospirillales; family Casp-alpha2; genus UBA4479. The sequence continues at coordinate 27,004 of CAXBEV010000010.1, forward strand.
TGCGCGTGATCCGCACCAACCCGGCGACCGGCGCTGAGACCGAGCACGAAGCCGAGGTCTTGAGCGTGCAGGGTGGCCTTGTGTTGCGTATGGACGGGCGCATTGAAACCGGTGTGCCGGGCCGGATCGTATTCGATGACGTGCCCGAAGATTTGCACGCCACACCGCGTCTGACGCTTGGGTTCGATGCGCCGTTACAGGCGCCGACAGCTGCGCGGATCGCTTATCTGACCGGCGGGTTGTCGTGGGATGCTGTCTATACGGCGGTCTTGAATGACGCGCATACGCGCTTTGACTTGGAAGGCTGGGCGAAGATCGTCAACAATGCCGGTGTCGATTTAGGACCGGCGTCGGTGGCGCTTGTCGCGGGTGAGGTGAATCGCGAAAGCGCGCCGATCGTCGGCAAAATGCTAATGCGCTCCGAATCCATGATGGCCGCCGCACGTTCGGATGATGCGCCCAGGCGGTCTTTGTCGGCATTTCATTTATATGATTTGCTGGGTGCGGTGACGCTGCGTGACAAAGAAACAACCCAACGCCGGTTGCTGAGCGCTGATGAGGTTGCGGCAGAACGGGTCCTTGAATACCGTCGGGGCGCGCCGGTGTTTGGTCCGATGCGTTACGTCGGTGCACCGGAACCCGTGCGCCAGCGGATCGTTGCCGAGAACACGACGGTGGCACATTTAGGCGTGCCGCTGCCGGCAGGCTTGGTGCGGGCTTACGTGCGCGACAAAGACGGCGCGCTCCGCTTTATCGGTGAAGATCGGATCGGCAATCTTGCCGTCGGTGACGAGTTGGCCCTTGATTTGGGCGAGGCCTTTGACGTCACCGTGTCTCGCCGCCAGACGGACTTTCGTCAAGTCGGCGAGCGCACTACCGAAACGGCGTTTTCTCTCCGCGTGCACAACGGTGGCAACGGCCCGGCGACGGTGCAGGTGATCGAAGATATTCCCGGCGACTGGGAAATCTTAAGCGAAAGCTTGAGCCATGCAAAAGACGGTGCTGCGGCACGTTGGCGGGTCACGGTGCCGGCGCAACGCGATGTGGATTTGACGTATCGTGTACGGGTCCGACGCTAAGTTCAGAAAAATAAACTTGCCATGGCACCGGTTAAACACGTTGCCAAGGTCCCGGAAATGATTGAGCGACCCCCGAGCTCGATGATCTCTGTGCGCCGTTCCGGGCACATGGTGATTAGGCCGCCGATCATGATGCCGAGGCTGCCGAAATTTGCGAAACCGCATAACGCATAGGTCATGATCAACCGGCTACGATCCGAGATCACATCGGCTGGAAGCTCGGCGAGCTTCAGATAGGCTAAAAATTCATTCAACACGATTTTGATGCCGAGCAGCGCGCCTGCATCGACGGCTTCACTCCAGGGGATGCCCATCAGGAATGCAATGGGCGCCAGCAACCAACCTAAAAGCCGTTCCAGCGTTAATGCCTGTCCGGTGATTTCAGGACCGAGGCCAAGGCCCGCATTGACCAAGGCGACCAGAGCAACCGCAACCACCAAAAGCGCGATTACGTTGATCAAAAGATGGACGCCCTCCATGGTGCCCCTGGTGAGGGCAGCCATCGCAGAGCCGTCGTCGGGCGCGTCGATGTCGCCGGGTGTCGGGGCGCTTAACGGCACCATCAATTGCGCGATGGTGATCGCGGCTGGCGCGCTCAACAGCGATGCTGTCAGGATGTGTCCGAGCGCGCCTGGAACGACTGGCCCGATGACCGACGCATATAACACCAAAACTGTGCCGGCCACCGTCGCCATGCCGGCGGTCATCAAAACGAATAACTCGCCCCGGTGCAGATTTTTCAAATACGGGCGGACCAAGAGTGGGCTTTCGACCATGCCGATGAATACGTTCGCAGCCACGCCGACGCCGAGCGCGCCACCGATGCCGAATCCGCGCGTCAACAGCCACGCCATGCCTTTGACGATGGCCGGTAAGATTCGCCAATGGAACAACAAGGCTGACAGTGCGCTCACAACCAAAATTAACGGCAAAGCTTGAAAAGCTAAGTTGAAGCCTGCGCCTGGCCAAGGCTCGCTAAACGGTAACGGCCCGCCGCCGATATACCCGAAAACAAAGGATGTGCCGGCGCGCGTTGCGTCCATCAACGCAGTGACAACCCCATTCAAAGCCAAGAATACGTTCTGCATGGCGGGAATACTGAGTAAAAGCGCAGCCAGTGCGGCCTGGATGGCAAGTCCGATGGCGACCGCTTTGAGGTCGGCATCGCGTCTGTTTTCGCTTATGATCCACGCCAACAGCGGGAATGCGATGATGCCTAGTACGCCTTGCCACATCGGCGGCCCCTCTGAATATTTGGATGTGTTGACCTTGCAAAAAAGTCTCTTCGCTTGACGACGGAAAGCCAAGATCATATTTCCTGGTCATGAATTAACAAAAAGAGCCGTTCATGACCGTATTACCGATCATTGTTGCCCCGGACCCGCGCCTTAAAATTAAGGCGAAGCCGGTTGATGCCGTCGATGACGACGTGCGGCAACTCATGGATGATATGCTGGACTCCATGTATGCCGCGCAAGGGATCGGCCTTGCCGCGCCGCAGGTCGGTGACCAGCGCCGTGTGATCGTCGTCGATGTTTCGCGTGAAAACGAAGATCCGCAGCCGATGTATATGGCCAATCCGCAAATCATCGGAGTCTCGGATGATGATCGTGAGCATGAGGAAGGCTGCTTATCGCTGCCCGAATATTATGCCGCAGTCGTGCGTCCCGATCATGTGCGGATTCGCTATTTGGATCGCGACAATGAGATTCGTGAAATTGATACGGACGGTCTTTTGGCGACGTGTATCCAGCATGAAATTGATCACCTTGACGGCGTGCTGTTCGTCGATCATGTGTCGGCGCTGAAGCGCAATATGATTTTGCGTAAACTGCAAAAGGCGAAAAAGCTCGCCGCTCAGCCCGCGTGACCGATCTCGCCCCGCTGCGGTTGGCCTTCATGGGCAGCCCGGATTTTTCTGTCCCGACCCTCAACGCATTGATTGCCGCAGGCCACGATGTTGTCTGTGTCTACGCCCAGCCGCCACGGCCTGCCGGGCGCGGTCAAAAGGAACGCCCTTGCCCCGTGCATGCGGCTGCCCTTGATGCCGGCATTGAGGTGCGCACACCTAAAAGCCTCAAAAACGTCGAGGCACAGCATGACTTTGCGGCGCTCTATTTGGATGCGGCGATCGTTGTCGCGTATGGACTGATCTTGCCGGTGCCGATTCTTGAGGCACCGAAGTTGGGATGTTTGAATGTGCATGCATCGTTGTTGCCCAGATGGCGCGGTGCGGCGCCGATTCAGCGCGCCATTGAAGCCGGCGATTTGGAAACGGGCGTGTGCATCATGAAGATGGATATTGGCCTCGACACCGGCCCGGTGTTGGCGCGCGGCGCCATTCATATTGGTGCGGATGAAACGGCGGGAGGATTACATGATCGCCTCAGCGTGTTGGGAGCCGAGCTGTTGACGCCAACCTTGGCGGCATTTGCGGCCGGCGAGATCACGCCCAAGCCGCAATCCGAAGACGGTGTGACATATGCACACAAAATCTCTAAAGGTGAAGGTGCTTTGAATTTTGATGCGCCTGCTGATGCGCTTGCGCGCAAAGTGCGGGCATTAACGCCTTGGCCCGGCGTGTGGTTTCAAGCGGGCGATATGCGGATTAAAGTCGGCGCGGTCGAGGTGGCCCCAGGCGATTCATCGAAAGCTCCTGGGACTGTCTTAGACGACACATTGCGTATCAATTGTGCTGAGGGTGCATTGCGCCCAACGCTGCTGCAACGCCCTGGGCGCGGGATGATGGAGACCGATGCATTTCTGCGCGGTCATCCGGTACCGGTCGGTACGATGTTAAGCCAGCGTGGCTAACATCGTGGCGTCATCTTCCAGGTTTGGGATTCTATCCATACCTTGGCGCATTTCGGTCATGATGAACTCGGCGCGCCTTTGTGGGCTGCCGGATCGGGCATCCGGGAACAGTCGATTCCAAGTGTCCAATTTTACGGTCAGCGCGCACAACACACCGCCAAGCTTGGTATGATAGCTGCTGATCACGCGTTGTAATTCGCGAAACTTCTCAGCGGAGATGTCATCCCACATGTTATGGGTGCCGCGCTCGAAACTTTCAAAACGAGCCGTGATTTGAAGGGTCAAGTCGATGATCTTCGTTTCCAGCATGTCGATGGCCTGTTGCAGGCTGGTATCGTTCTTGAGAACGTAGTTTGCTCGAAGCGCTGGCAGCGCCTCCAAAAATGACGTGATAATCGGCTCCACGGAGTCAAGGCAGCGGCGATAATATGAAAGCGATAAAAAGATATCGCCATAATCTTCGATGAAGGCTGGGACCTCTTCGGGTTTGATGCCGAGTTTTTCGGCCATCACTTTGAGTTTCTCCAGGGCACGTTTTATATCCGGATCCCGAAACAGGCCGACGACATCTTCAAAGGTTTCGATTTTCACGTCTTCGTCCTTGCCATAAATCTGCAGGATCAACGGGCGCGTGAAGTCGGTCATGTAGGTGGCGAGTTCTTTGTTCATATCCGGCGACAAAGTCAGCGCTTCGTGGTCGTTAACGTTGATGTTGATTTGACGCAAAGCGATCCGGAGCGAAAAAATGTCGTAGCTGGGCATGCTTGCAACTTTACGTATCAAAATCATATCCGGATTGGTGCCCGTGTCGTTCCATGAAAATTCTTGCGGCAGGTCCTCAACTTCAAGCTGTCCGCTGCCCGAGTTTTCATCCTTAAAAACCTCAACCACGCTTTTCAGGCGTGCGTTCTTAATCATTCGGGCACGCTTCAGGCCGGTGGTTTTCAAAGGGAGTATTTCAAGCGGTAGGATATGTAGCGCATCCCGCTCGTTCTCAATCAAAATGGACGACGTATTGTCCATACAAAAAAGCGCTCCCCGTGTTTGACAATAAGCAAACACTAGCAGACTACTCTTTGATCCCAAAGGTTTAACGGATGTAACGGGGGATGAATTTTTAGCCATGCCGCGGTATCGATTATTGATTGAATATGACGGCGCAGAATTTGTCGGGTGGCAGAGTCAGGATAACGGCGTGGCGGTGCAGGCCATACTCGAAGAGGCCGTATTCCGGCTTTGCGGTGAGACATGCCTTGTGCAAGGTGCCGGGCGTACGGACTCAGGCGTGCATGCAACTGGTCAGGTCGCGCATGTCGATATTTCGAAGGAGTTTGACGCTGATACCGTTCGTGATGCTCTCAATCATCATGTGCGCCCGCATCCTATCGCGGTACTGTCTGCAACGATGGTGGATGATGATTTTCATGCGCGATTTTCGGCGACTAAACGTGCTTATTTGTATCGGATTTTAAACCGCCGCCCACCACCGGTGTTGGATCGTGGTCGTGTATGGTGGGTTGCGCAGCCACTGGATGCAATGGCGATGCACGAGGCGGCGCAAACGTTGATCGGTCATCATGATTTTACGACGTTTCGCGCGACCGCTTGTCAGGCACAATCGCCGATGCGTACTCTTGATCGGCTGGATGTGATGCGCGCCAGCGAAGAAGTCCATGTTATCGTCGAAGCGCGGTCGTTTCTGCATCATCAAGTGCGGAACATCGTTGGCACGCTGATTTTGGTCGGCGAAGGCAAGTGGCAACAGCGCGATGTCGTCGAAGCGCTCAATGCCCATGATCGTTGCGCGGGCGGCCCGACGGCACCGGCATCGGGGCTTTATCTTACCCATGTAGGCTACGACGATTAAGCGGGAAACCGATGGCAGCATTGCGCCAATGTGATAAGCTATCCTCATGAAAGATAAAATGAATTTAAGCCTGTCCAGCGGCAACGGTTCGACGGGTAATCAGCAACGTCAAGCGACACCGGAGCCGACGCCGCTATGCGGGATGATGGCATGTGGCTTTGGCATCTTAGGTATTTTTGGCCCGGCATTTTTTTTCACGCCGCTTGGATTTCTATTTTCGATAATCGCCTTTTTTCGCGGTCAAGCAGCTTGGGGTCTGGCAGGTATTCTGTTGGCGGTGGGCGGGTTTTTGACCTCACCGTTGCTGATGGGCGTGGTCGGCTTTGGTGCGTTCTTTATGATTTTCGATTGGCAGGAATTTATGCGTCCGGTTTATGAATTCCTGGGCTACACGACCGAGGTGTAATCAGTTTCCACTCGCCAAGGTTTCGGTAAACCCGCTCCACACGATCGCGCTCAAAACATCTAAACCGACGATCAGCGCCGCTTGGCCGCGATTGATATCCAATGTTGTGCGCGCGATAAACCAAATGAATACAGCCACATAGGCGAAAATAAGGAGTGCGAAAAACGCGCGCGCGCCGGTCGATGTGCCGGTGACGGCATCAATGAAGGCGAGGAGGAAAAACAGCGTGTTATAAATTACCGCTGACCAATTATAGGCGGCTAGGAAATGTGCAAACCGGTCTTCACGGTCCATGGCACGGACCGCGTACCAAACAACAACGGGAAAGACCAGCCAACCACCGGCGTACGAAATTAAGGCAAATATCAGTGCCGGCCCAGCATCAGGCTCTTGGTAAAAATTGAAGATGACCAGGAAGAGGAAAAACGGTGCCGCCAACAGCGCCGCAAAAAACGATTGCCACGCAGCGCGGGCAGTGTGGCCGAACAGCGCAGTGCCGTTGGGATCAAATCGCGCGAGTTTGAGGGCGCCGAGCAGCGCCGTTAAAACCTCAACGCGGGTCGGCATCACTTGGTTCGCTCAAAAAAGCCGTTCAGCATATGCAGGTAAATGTCGCTGAGCCCATAAATATCATCAATGCGGCTGTTTTCATCGACTTTGTGCGCAGTTTCGTTGGTCAGACCAAATTCTACCACTGGGCAATAATCTTTGATGAAACGTGCATCAGACGTGCCGCCGGTGGTGCTGAGTTCCGGAGTCTTGCCGGTGACGGTTTTGACAGCATCGCTGGCGACCTGACTGAGGTGACCGGGCGGCGTCAAAAAGCTCTCGCCGGAAACGCGGGTTCGCATCTCATAGCCGCCACCCGCTTGGTTCAAGCGCCCGCGCAGCAAGGCCTCGACGCTGTCGGACGAATGCAGATCATTGAAGCGAATATTGATGCGTGCTTCGGCGCGGGCCGGGATCACGTTGGTCGCCTGATTGGCGACATCGACCGTGGTGACCTGTAGCGTGCTGGGCTGGAAATGATCCGAGCCTTCGTCCAGGGGCACGTCCGTCAGACTGGTCAGTAACGTAAGTAGACGGTGAATCGGATTGTCGGCCAAGTGCGGATAGGCGGAATGACCTTGGACGCCGTCGACGGTCAGCCACACGTTCATCGATCCGCGACGACCGATTTTGACCATATCCGAAAGATGTTCCGGGTTGGTCGGCTCGCCGACGACGCAGGCATCAAGTTTTTCACCACGTTCGGTCAGCCATTCGAGAACTTTTTTGGTGCCGTTGGTGGCATCGCCTTCTTCGTCGCCAGTGATCAGAAAGCTGAGCCGACCATCGAAATCCGTGCCGTGTTCGGCAATGAATTTTGCGCTCGCCGCCATCATCCCAGCGACTGCACATTTCATGTCGCAGGCGCCACGCCCATATAGGCGTCCATCACGTTGGGTCGGCTGAAACGGGTCAGATGTCCAATCGTTGAGATCGCCCGGCGGCACCACATCGGTGTGCCCGGCCCAGCAAAAATTGGGGCCGCTGTCGCCAAATACCGCATACAAATTGCGCGTCGGCTCACCGGCTGGGTCGTTGAACGTCAGGTCATGACACGCGAAGCCGAGCGGGGTCAGAAAGTCGATCAACACGTCGAGCGCGCCGGCGTCTTCCGGCGTGACACTCGGGCGTGCGATCAGCGCTTCCGAAAGTTTGAGCGGATCAGGTTCTAAGGAGCTCATTGATCGATGTCTTAGAGCGTGTTTGTTCGTCGACCCGTTTTACGATCACGGCGCAGGCCAGCGATGGTCCAGGCGTGCCGTCCGGCAAAGGCTTGCCCGGCAATGTGCCGGGCACGACCACCGAATATGCAGGCACGCGACCGACAAAGATTTCACCTGTGTTGCGATCAATGATCTTGGTGGTCGACGTGATGAATACGCCCATCGACAGTACTGAGCCTTCTTCGACGATGACACCTTCGACGACTTCCGAACGAGCGCCGATGAAGCAGTTGTCTTCGATGATCACGGGGCCGGCCTGCAACGGCTCCAACACGCCGCCAAGGCCAACGCCGCCCGACAAGTGTACGCCTTTACCAACCTGCGCACACGAGCCGACGGTGGCCCATGTGTCGACCATGGTGCCCTCGTCAACGTAGGCGCCCAAGTTCACGAAACTCGGCATCAGGACGACACCCGGCGCGATATAGGCGGAATGGCGGACGATGGCGCCGGGGACAGCGCGAAAGCCGGCGCTGCGGAACTCCGCTTCACCCATGCTTTCGAATTTCGAAGGCACCTTATCCCACCAGTGTGCGCCACCCGGGCCACCCGGGATCGGCGTCATATCGTTCAGGCGGAACGACAACAGTACGGCTTTTTTGAGCCACTGATTGACCTGCCAGATGCCGTCGACCTTCTCCGCGACACGTCGCGCCCCGCTGTCGAGAAGACTCAGCCCGGCCTCGACGGCGTCGCGAATCTCGCCTTTGGTGGACAGCGACACGTTATCCCGATCTTCCCAGGCTGCGTCGATGACCTGTTCAAGCTGGTTGGCATCCATGGCAGTCGTCTCCGTTTAAAATCTATATCACTTTTGATTATTCGGCGCGCGAAATGTGCCCGCCGTCTGCACCGAAGTCAACGGTCGAGCGCCCGCGCGGCGGCTGTGCTTAGCCGTTAGCGACGCTACTGAGCCAACTCGCCAGATCATCGGTATGATGATGGATATGGCCAAGCTCGGATTGTTCACGTGACCAGGCGACGCCGGTATCCACCCAAACGGTGGTCATGCCCATGGCAGCAGCGGGTACGAGGTTCTTCGCCATATCTTCGACCATTACAGCTTCGGCCGGATCGATGTCGAAGCGTGCGCAGACCGACTTATATGTCTCAGGCGCGGGTTTTGGTACGTAGTCGGCATCAATGATATCAAAACATCCTTCAAAGTGATGATCGACACCAATGTGGCGGATGATGTTTTCAGCGTGCGCAGTAGAGCCGTTAGTGAAAATCACCTTGCGTCCGGGGAGCCTTGCGAGCGCATCCGTCAGCGCAGGGTCTTCGGCGATCGGCGAAAGGTCGATGTTGTGCACGTAATCCATAAAGGCGGCAGGATCGACGTTGTGCTTCGTCATCAAGCCACGCATCGTCGTGCCATACTCGTGAAAATATTGTTTTTGTAATGTTCGGGCTTCGGTTTCATCCAAGCCTAAAAGCTCGGCGACATAGCGCGTCATATTCCAGTCGACCTGGTCAAATAGATTGCTGGATGCTGGATACAGCGTGTTATCCAAATCAAAAATCCATGTATGCGTGTCGCGAAGGGCGCGTTCAGGACGTGCGGTCTTAGCGTGCTTTGCAAGGTTGGGGTCAGGAATGTGCTTCATCATCTCAATAAGGGGATCAAATGCGCCTTGTGCAAGCGAGAAAGCCCGTTTTGCGGCAATCCTGGGCTAGCCCAGAGCGATATGTTCTTCTAATATAAATCTGAAAAAGCGTGCGGCGAATTTTATCGCGCGAAATGGTAGTGATTTGGGTAGGCTCATGGCGGATGACGCGTTAGCGCGGGCGGCAACAGCACAGATCGACAATGACGCCAATTTGATCGCGAGGTATCCCGGTCCGGCATTGCTGCTGGACGCGGTGGGGGGGCCATTGATTGCCAACGCGAAAGGCGCGGGCCTGGAAAAGGCGCTTGCCGGCGGCGCCGTCAGCGACATCGAAGACTTGATCGGCAATGCGCGTGAGAATGCAGCAATCGCGAACGCGACGGTTTCGATCGCGACCAGTCGCGGCGAATTGATTTTGGATGTGACGGTGACGCCGATTTTAGACGCTACGGGTGGAATTACGAAAATTATCCTGCTTGCCCGCGATCTCACGATGGAGAGAAATTTACGCTCGACGTTGGTAGAATCCCGTCAACGCTATAAAGACTTGGTGGAAATCTCCAATGACTTTTCGTGGGAAGTGGACCGTGATGGCAAGTTGATATTTGTCTCGCCGCAGGGCGCACTCGGCTACAAAGCAGACGAACTCGTCGGTCAGTCGGTGCGCGACTTTGTGATTGATGCTGATGGTTTCGTGCCGTTTCCGTTTACCAGCAATCGCAAGCTCGACAACATTGAAATGTGGTTTTGCCGTAAAGATGGAGCGACGGCTTGCATGATTGTCTCGTCGCTGCCGTTGGTGAAAAACGACGACGAGAATGAAACTTGGATTGGATGCAGGGGTGTCTGTCGGGATGTGACCGAAGAGCGCGAAAGCGAGGCCGCACTCGCGAGGGCACGCCATCGCGAACAATTGTTGAATTATATCGTCAGCCAAATTCGTGATGAAATTGAGCCGCACGATATGTTGATGGCGGCTGCCACTGCGGCGGGGCGTGCGCTTGGCGCGGCCGGATCACGCATTTACCGCGAAGACAGCGCGCATGGTGGTTTTGCCGTTGACGCTGAATACGGCAATGTTGAGGGTGTACATGCGCTCAGTGAAAAAATTTCCGGCGTGCGCCCCGGCGACGTCATAGATTTGGAGCTGGGTGAATGGGCCGTAGTGATGACGCCGACCCAGTATCGTGGCGCTGTGAACGGTGCGCTCGCGATGTGGAAAGCTAAAGACGAGAATGCGTGGGACGATGACAGTCGTTTGATGTTGAGTGACGTCGCCAATCAGCTCGGCATCGCCAATGAGCAGATTTCCAATCATGAGCGGATCGTCAGGCTGTCGCGCACCGATAGCATGACCGGTCTTTTGAACCGTCGCGCCTTCTATGAAGAAGAATTGCCCCGCCGCATGGCACGTCTTGAGCGCAGCAATCAGACGGCGGCGATGTTTTATGTGGATATGGACAACTTTAAACGTGTCAACGATGTGCATGGCCACCAAGCGGGTGATGACGCGATTTTGTATCTACGCGATATGTTGCTGAATTTTTCCCGCCCGGGAGACCTTATTGCGAGGCTGGGCGGCGATGAATTCGCAATGTGGTTGGATGGCATCAATGAGGAAACAACAGTCAAACGTGCAGCGCAGTTGATTGAGACCAGCAAGTCGATGGTATCGATGTCCGGGGATGATGATCACCCATTGGGGATTTCAGTCGGCGTCGCTTTCTATAACCCGAAATTGGGGGAAACACTTGATAAATTGCTGGCCCGTTCGGACGCGGCGATGTATTCGGTGAAAAACAGCTCAAAAGGTGGATTCGAAATGGCACCGCTGCCTAGCGCCGCCACCTAGCGCCGATTCTGCTGAGACGGATAGTTTGATCTAAAATGATGGGGATGAGGGTTTTTTAGGGCGCGCGCGTTGGGGGGGGGAATGTAAAGCATGGCCGGGACTAAAGTATCCCAATCTATCAATTATACCGATGCCAAGGAATTGGCACGGAGTAAAGACGTGTCCGTACGCGCGGCATTGGCTGAGCGGGAAGATCTGGCCGGTGAGCTTTTGTATTTTCTCGCCGAAGATGATGACCCAGAAGTGCGGCGTGCGGTCGCCGCAAACGCCGCCGCGCCGCGTCAAACCGATCTTTTGTTGGCGCAAGATCAAAATGAAATTGTGCGCGGTGGACTCGCGGCGAAGATTGCAAGCCTAGCGCCGGGCCTTTCCAGCGATGAAAGCAATAAAATCCGCGCACAAACCTTTGAAGCCCTGGCAACCTTAGCGCGCGATCAGATCACGCAGGTGCGCGCGCTGCTGTCGGAAGCGCTCAAAGATGTTGTTGATGCCCCAAGCGACGTTATTAAGCTGCTCGCCAATGACATCGAAATTGCCGTTTCCGGCCCGGTCTTGGAATTCTCGCCGGTTCTTTCTGATGCTGATCTGGTCGAGATCATTGAAAAAGGTCCGGCGCTAGGCGGTATCGCGGCAATTGCGCGACGCCAGGAAGTCTCCGAAAACCTTGCTGATGCCATTATCGACTCCGATGACGTCGAAGGTATTGCAGACCTGCTTGGCAACACGTCTGCGCAAATGCGTGAAGAAGCGCTGGATGGTTTGGTCGATCGATCCCGCGACATTGAACTCTGGCAGGCGCCATTGGTGGCACGGTCCGTGTTGCCGAACGGTGCCGCCGAGCGTATGGCGGGGTTTTTGGCATCAAACCTTTTGGATGCTCTGCGAGAGCGCGGCGATCTGGACCGCAAAACATTGGATGCGGTCTGTGATATTGTCCAAAATCGTATCGGTGGTCGAGGTGCGCCAATTAAAAAAGCGGTCGCGCCCGGGTTTGATTTTCTGAAAGTCGATCCACCTTTGGAAATCGCCACCCGTTTGATGGAGGCCGACAGGCTAAAGACCGATGTGATCCTCAAAGCGTTGCGTGCGGGAGATCATGCGTTCGTGTTTGCAGCAATTATCGTGCTGGCCGGTGTAGACCTGCATGTGGCACGAAAGATTTTCATCGAAAAAAGTCCGGCTGGAATTGTGGCGCTCATCGGTAAAGCAAAATTGCCTGCGAAAATGATCGTGACGACGCAACAAAAAATGGGCCGTATTGCCCCGACCGAAATTATCCACCCGAATAAGGAAGACGAATTTCCGATGAGTGATAAAGATATCGAATGGCAAATCGAGTTCTATGCTGATATGGCTGAACGCGCATGACGTCGATTTATTGAACCGAGCCAGACATGTTTTCAAAATTATTTGGAAAATCTAAATCCGTTAAGCCTACAGAATTGGTTTATGACGATGCCAAACGCTTGGCCCGGGACGATGATACGTCTGTGCGAGCGAATTTAGCGAAACGTACGGATGTTCCCCAAGAAATCCTGTATTTCCTGGCCGAAGACCCGTCTCCGGAAGTGCGTCGGCACATTGCGGAAAATAATACCGCACCACAGCGCGCAGACCTGTTGCTCGCAAAAGACACTGATGATTCGGTGCGTGGCAGTCTGGCCGCAAAGATCGTGCGCATGGCTCCGGGTCTTAGTCATGATGAGCAAGACCGACTGCGGCGCATTACCTATGAAGCTTTGCAGCTTTTGGCGCGCGACCAGGCAGTAAGGGTGCGCCAAACTATTGCCGAGGCATTAAAAGAGCTTGCAGATGCACCCCCGGACGTCATCCGGCGCCTTGCGTGGGACGTGGAAGCGGCCGTGGCGACTCCGGTTTTGCGCTTCTCCCCGGTGCTGACCGAGGCTGATCTGATTGAAATTATCCGGGCTAGGCCGTCTCCCGGTGCGGTTTCTGCGATTTCGCAACGCGATGGTGTTACGGAAAACCTGAGCGACGCCATCGTCGCTGCCGATGATGTGGAAGCGCTTGCATTTCTATTGGTCAACCCAAGCGCACAACTCCGTGAAGAAACCTTGGACCGCGTGATCGACCGTGCCGTGGACGTTGATATCTTGCACATGCCGTTGGCGATGCGCCCGAAATTGCGGTCTCAGGCGGCGGTAAAAATTTCACGGTTCGTCGCCGAAGATATTCTCACGCGCATGCTGGCGCGTGAAGATCTGTCGATGGATACAATTGAGGCCGTTCGTGCTGTCGTGCATAAGCGCTTAGGGGACGCTGAAGCCATGTTACCTGATGACGGCGTCAAGTCGAACGCGCCTAAGTCTGGCGTGCAGGTTGATGACGACGACATATTTGATAAAGCGGCAAAAGAATGGGCAGATGGAAAACTTGATGAGCAAGTTTTGCTTGGTGCGATCTCTGATGGTGAGAAAAAATATGCGCTTTCAATCATCGCGCTGATGGCGGATATGCCGATTTCGGTGGTTGAAAAGGCATGTGCCACCCAAAGTGCCAAAGGATGCGTCGCGTTGGCTTGGCAGGCGAGTTTGATGCCCAAGACGTCTGAAATCATCCAGCAAAAACTTGCTACGATCCCACCTGGTGAAATTTTGCGGAGCGTGGCGGGCAAATATCCTCTCAGTGATGCGGATATGGCCTGGCAGATTGATTTTATTCGCGATCTATAAGGGGCGTCAGCCGCGCGTAATTAATGTGCCCGCGCCGCCGGCGGTAAACAATTCCACCAACACTGTGTGGGCAACCCTGCCGTCAATGATCGCGGCCCCATCGACCCCGCCTTGAATCGCTTCAATGCAGGTCTCGATCTTCGGGATCATGCCGCCGGTGATGACGCCTTGTTCAATTGCGCTCTGCGCTTCGGAGACTTTAAGCTCCGAAATCAAGTTTTTGTCGGCATCCAACACGCCTTCTACATCGGTTAGCATGTACATCCGCGCAGCTTGCGTCGCGGCTGCTATGGCGCCTGCAGCGGTGTCGGCATTGATATTCAAGGTCTCGCCGTCCGGTCCAACCCCAATCGGTGCGATTACTGGAATTACATCGCTGCCCTCGAATGCATCGAGTACGTGCGGTGCGATGGCTTTTGGCTGACCTACCAAGCCGAGATCGATCACACGTTCGATATTACTGTCGGGATCGCGTTTGGTGCGGGTCAGACGCTCGGCCCGGATCAGACCGCCGTCTTTGCCTGACAAGCCGACCGCCATACCGCCCGCGTTCGTGATCGCAGAGACGATTCGTTTATTTATTGAGCCCGAAAGTACCATTTCTACGACATCAATGGTCGCTTCATCGGTGACGCGGAGGCCATCGATGAATTTCGATTTAATCTGTAATTTTTCCAGCATCGCGCCGATTTGCGGGCCGCCGCCATGCACAACAATGGGGCGAATGCCAACTTGGCGCAGCAACACCATGTCGCGTGCAAACAGGTCGAACAGTGTCTGGTCACCCATCGCATGGCCGCCGAATTTAACCACGACAGTGCGCCCGGTGAAGCGACGCATATACGGCAGCGCTTCCGAGAGAACTGAGGCTTTAGCGAGATTGGCCTCGCGATTTTCATCATGGGTCTTTGTCATGGCGGGGACGTTAGCGGATGGTTTGTAAAAAGGCTATTAATTTGATGGGTTTGCCTCATCCTGGATGGATCCGAGCGGCAATGCCAGGGATGCCAAGGATGCGCGCAGCACATTGATACCTTCGCCGTCTTTGGAGCTTGTCTCATAGATCGTAGGGTAGGCGGCGGTATGGGTTTTTAGCTCAGCATGGGTTTTTTCCTTGAGCGCGCTCAACGCAGCAGCACTGATTTTGTCGCATTTGGTCAGTACCAGTTGATAGCTCTGTGCTGCCTGGTCCATCAGTGCCATTGCGGTGCGATCCGTATCTTTGACGCCGTGGCGGGAATCTATCAGTAAGCAACAGCGCCGAAGCGTGACGCGGCCCCGCAGGTATTGCTCGATCAGATTGGTCCAACCGGCCACCTCGGCCTTCGGCGCCCGTGCAAAGCCATAGCCCGGCAAATCGGCGAGCATCAGCCGATCACCGACCGAGAAAAAGTTCACTTCCCGTGTGCGGCCTGGTGTGTTTGAGGTGCGGGCCAAGCTCTTACGATTGGTCAGCGCATTTAAAAGGCTCGATTTGCCGACGTTGGAGCGTCCGGCAAATGCCACCTCCGGCATATCGCCGCTTGGAATTTGCGACAGCGACTTTACGCCCAACAAAAAGGTCGTTTCGGCAGCAAACAGCTTACGCCCGGCCTCAAGCTCGGCGGAGTCCGGCAATGCCGGCCCGCCGTTGGTGATCTCTGAATCCATAGCTTGCGTTCCCGAAGGGTTAAGGCGCAGCGATAATGCTCGTTAGCTAAGGGCGTCTTTCGTTTTTATGCCCATCCGACGCATGATCACCCATTGCTGCGCAATCGACAGCGTGTTGTTCCATGCCCAGTAAATCACCAGACCGGCCGGGAAGCGCGCCAGTAAGAACATAAAGAACAGTGGCATGAACAAGAATATCTTCGCCTGAATAGGGTCCGCCGGTTGCGGATTCAGTTTTTGCTGAAGATACATTGAGATGCCCATGATCAGCGGCCATACACCGATCATCAAGAAGTCGGGCGGCGTCCAGGCGATCAGACCGAACAGGTTGAACAGCGTCGTCGGATCGGGCGCGGACAAGTCTTGAATCCAGCCGAAAAACGGCGCTTGGCGCATTTCAATGGTCACGAACAAGACTTTATAAAGCGCGAAGAACACCGGAATCTGGACGATGATCGGCAGGCACCCCGACGCCGGATTGACCTTTTCCTTCTTATAAAGGCCCATCATTTCTTGGTTCAGCTTGACCTTATCTTCTGCGTAACGCTCGCGCAGTTTGGTCATTTCCGGCTGTAGCTTCTTCATTTTGCTCATGGCGACATAGGATTTGTTGGCAAGCGGGAAGAACAACAGTTTAATCAGGACCGTCAGCGCCAAGATCGACAGGCCAAGGTTGCCGATATGACCGTTGATCCACAAGAGTGCGAGGAAGATCGGCTTGGTCAGGAAGTAGAACCAGCCGAAATCAATCGCTAGATCAAAGTTGATGATGCCGAGTTCCTCGGCGTAGCCGTCCAATAGATTGACCTCTTTGGCTCCTGCGAAGAAGTGGCTTTGGGTTGTCCCGCTGCCGCCGTTGGCACCGATCACGACCGGCGCCCCAAGATAATCAGACTGATAAACGTCGACCAAACCTTCTTTGCGATGCAAGAAGCGGGTCTGCACGGAGTCTTGTTGGTTTGGAATTAAGCTGGTCAGCCAGTATTTGTCGGTGATACCGAGCCAGCCGCCGGTGGTTTCGGTCGAAATGCCGGCGGGCTCTTCTTGGAGATCGTCGTAATCAATTTCTTTCAGTGCGCCCTCGACAACGCCCAGCAGACCTTCGTGCAGGATGTAAAAACCCGTCGTCTCAGGCGTGCCATAACGGCTGATCAGTCCGTACGGATACAGCGTCACCGGCGTATTGGTCGAATTTTCCACCCGCTGATCGATGGTAAACATGTAGTTTTTATCGATGCTGATGGTGCGTTTAAATACAAGACCGTTGCCGTTGTCCCAGCTTAACGTCACAGGGGCGTCGGCGCGCAAGGTTTGGCGGTCGGCGGTCCAAACGGTGTCCAGGCCCGGCATCGGCTGACCTTCGGCGCCGGTCCAGCCGTAGCCGGCAAAGTATGCGTTTGCGGCGCCGCGCGGCGACAGAACGACGATTTCTGCGCTCAATGGGTCGACGGTCTCGTGGTAGTCGATCAGTGTAAGGTCATCGATCACCCCGCCGATGAGTGAGATTGAGCCGTGTAGGCGCGGTGCATTAATTTGCACGCGTGGGCTCGTTGCGAGTGCCTGTGCGCGGGATTCGGCAAGCACTTCTGCGCTGGCCTGCGGCATGTTGGCCGCGCCCGGGATAGCTGGCGTACCCGATGCGGCAGGTGCATTCACGCTGGGTGCGGCGCCAGGTTGCACGACGGTAGTCTGCTGTTGCGGTTGTGGCGGCGGCGGATCTTTTCGGAAGAAGGTTTCAAACCCCACTAAAATCGCGATCGAGATCACGATGGCCAGGATCATGTTTTTATTGTCGATCATGGGAGTTCCTTGCTTCCTTGTATGCCGTCCGTCGGGACGTGCGGTTGTACCGCAGGCACCGGATCGTATCCAGCACCACCCCACGGATGGCAACGGCAAATGCGTTTAAAGCCTAAAAAACCACCCTTAAGCGCACCGTGTGTGGCAAGGGCTTCGTCGGCATAACTCGAACAACTGGGATGGAACCGGCAACTGCCGGCCATAAAAGGCGAAATGCCATAGCGATAGACGGCAATCAGCGCGCGCAACGGCCATGTGATGAGATCAGCGCGCGTCATGACGTGATTTCTTGCATGCCATGCTCATCACTGTCTAGGGCATCCAGCTTTTTCAAACATTGGACAAAATCGTTTTTGAGCGCCGGGAAAGGCCGATCCCGCGTACCGAGACGACCAATCACGACGATATCAAGGCCCGGCTTAACACTGCCTGGCAAAACATCATCGACACACGCACGCAATCGGCGTCGGGCGCGATTGCGCTGCACGGCATTGCCGATTTTTCGGCTGGTCGTAAAGCCGACTCGCACCATATTTGCACCGTCTTCGCCTGGGCGTCGGGTGCGTACCTGCACCACCATACCCGGTGTTGCCCATTTACGTTTACCGCCAGCCGCCGCCAAGAAATCTCGGCGACGCTTGATGCGGTTTACGCAAATATTTGGGTCATGTAGAGACATGCGGCGCGGGGGGACCGCCACGCCTTAAGCGGACAGGCGTTTGCGGCCCTTGCTGCGACGGTTGGTAAGGACGCGTCGACCGCCGACCGTCGCCATACGATGGCGGAAGCCGTGACGGCGCTTGCGAACAAGCTTGCTTGGCTGATACGTGCGTTTCACGGAACTTCTCCTTTGGAAATCGCCCGCTATATACGAGGTGCATCGCCGCAAGTCAACGGCCCAAAGCGAATTAGGGCGCCGTTTTTTCGTGCTGACAGACATATTAGACCTCTAAATGGGGCGGACGTTCACGTGAACTTGAGCCACCGTCAGCGGATCGTTGGTTGCAGCAGGTCTCAGGATCGCGAAAATGCCCTTATTCTGTGGGCAGCAACGTTGCTGTGCCACGGCCCGAATTTGAGTATATTTGCGTCTGGAGAAGAAAATATGAGCGACCAGGAAAGTGATCGCCTGCGGGACGATGTGGCGCCGCTACCAAAGGCAAATAAGCCTTTGTGGATGCGAATTTTGCCGATTCTCGTGATTGCGACGGGGATTGCCGCATTTTTCTTTTTTGACCTGAATAGATTTTTGTCATTTCAAGCGCTCAGTGATCATCGGGAATTTCTGGTTTCTTGGACTGCAGAAAACCGTGTCCTTGCCGCCGCCGTCTTTATTGTCGGCTATTGCGTCATGGTGGCGTTGTCGTTGCCGGGTGCGGTTTGGGCGACGTTGGCGGGCGGGTTTGTTTTCGGCACCTGGATCGGTGGGCTGTATGTGGTGATCGGCGCGACCTTTGGCGCGACGGCTATTTTCTTGATCGCGCGTTATGCGCTGGCCGATTTCTTCCTGGCCAAGGCCGGCACCGCGGTCCGCAAAATGGAAGACGGCTTTAATGAAAACGCGCTGAGCTACATGTTTGTGCTGCGGCTTGTGCCGGTGTTTCCGTTTTGGCTGGTGAATTTGGTGCCAGCGTTCTTAGGGGTTACGCTACGCACCTATGTCATCGGCACGTTTTTTGGCATTATGCCGGGCTCGTTGGTGTATGCAAGTGTCGGCAACGGTTTGGGCGCGGTTTTCGCGCAAGGCGGCACGCCCGATCTTGGAATTATTTTCCAACCATCGGTTTTGAGCCCAATCTTGGGGTTGGCGGCACTATCGTTGATCCCCGTCATTCATAAGCGGCTGCGCGCAAAAAAACGCGCGCCAGGGGTATAAATTAATGACGAATAAAATAGACACCGACATTTGCGTGATCGGCGGCGGCTCTGGTGGGCTTTCGGTGGCAGCAGGAGCTGCGCAGATGGGCGCACCGACCGTATTGCTGGAAAAAGGCAAGATGGGTGGTGATTGTTTGAACTACGGGTGCGTGCCCTCGAAAGCGATGCTGGCGGCGGGTCATGCTGCTCAGGCCATCCGCCATGCGGGGCGTTTTGGGGTTGAAGCCGGCGTACCGAAAATTGACGCCAAAGGTGTATTCAATCACATTCACGGCACCATTGGTGCGATTGCACCCAATGATTCCGTCGAACGCTTCACTGGGCTTGGTGTCCACGTCATTGAACAGGCAGGCCGATTTATCGATAAAAACACCATCGAAGCCGGGGATACGCAGATCAAAGCGCGGCGTATTGTGATTGCCACCGGCTCATCTGCCTTCGTGCCGCCGATCCCGGGCCTGGACGAAGTGCCGTTTTATACCAACGAAACTGTCTTCTATACGGACACGCTGCCAGACCACCTGATCGTCATCGGCGGCGGCCCTATCGGGATCGAGCTTGCCCAGGCACATCGCCACTTGGGTGCCAAGGTCACGGTGCTTGAGCTGTTTACGATCATGCCCAAAGATGACCCGGAGTTGGTCGCCGTTGTCCGCAAGCAATTGGACGCGGACGGTTTGGATATCCGCGAAGACGTGAAGATTGTACGGGTCGAGAAGGCCGGCGGCGGTCTGGCTGTGATCCTTGACGGCGGCGCTGGGGAAGAGCGCGTGGAGGGCTCGCATCTATTGGTTGCGACCGGGCGGCGCGCCAACGTGGACGGGCTTAATCTTGAAGCGGCTGGCGTTGCCTATTCGCCGAAAGGCATTGACGTTGATGTTCGGTTGCGGACGTCCAACAAGAAAATTTTTGCCATCGGTGACGTCGCGGGCGGGCTGCAGTTTACCCATGTGGCGGGCTATCACGCAGGCGTTGTGATCAAGAACGCACTGTTCCGGATGCCTGCTAAAGCCGATCATTCAAGTGTACCTTGGGTGACCTACACAGCACCCGAATTGGCGCAGGTTGGCCTCGACGAAGCGGCGGCGAAGAAGCAATACGGTGACAGCATTCGCGTGCTGCGCTGGCCGTATCATGAAAACGACCGCGCCCAGGCCGAAGGCGAGACGGAAGGTATGGTCAAAGCCATCACCACAAAAAAAGGCGTGATCTTGGGCTGTGGCATCGCTGGGCCGCAGGCGGGTGAATTGATCCAGACCTGGGTGTTGGCGATGTCGCAAAAGATCAAGATCGGCGGCATTGCGACTATGGTTGCGCCTTATCCGACGTTGGGCGAAGTGAACAAGCGTGCGGCAGGTAGTTTCTATACGCCGTCGCTGTTTTCCGAGCGGACCCGCAAAATCGTCCGGTTCTTGGCGAAATTCGGATGAGCGACAGCGTCATCACGCCTGCTCCGGCACCCGGACGATTTCGAAATCTCTCGTCCCGGTTGCTGTTGCTGACGGTGGCGTTTGTGATGCTGGCCGAGGTGCTGATTTGGACGCCGTCGGTGGCCAGGTACCGCAAAACGCTGATTGAGGACCGTATTGATCGTGCGTACCTCTCCATGTTGGCGCTTAATTCGCTGCCCGAGACCGAGCCAAACCAGGATTTGGAAAACAAGCTGCTTCAGCAGACCGATGCGCTGGCGATCATCTTGAACACATCGACTAGGCGCATGCTGATGTCGGCTGGTGATATGCCGCCGGCGATCGACCTCATGGTAGATTTGCGCACAGAATCTTTCTGGAGTTTGATCATGGAAGCGTTCGATACCCTTGCGCAGACAGAACCTCGTGTTATCCGTGCGGTCGGTATGCCCGCCAACGATCCTGACGCGACGGTCGAAGTGTTATTTGACGAAACAAGCCTGCGCCACGCCATGCTCGATTTCTCGTGGCGCATTTTCACGTTGTCTTTGTTTATCTCGTTGATAACGGCGACGTTGGTGTTTGTGTCGCTGCAATGGTTGATCGTGCGTCCGATCCGTCGCATGGCGACGGGGATGGCACGTTTTCGCGAAAACCCTGAAGATGAAACGCGAATCCTCAAGCCGATGCCGCGCAGTGACGAAATCGGCACGGCACAGATGGAACTGGCCGAAATGCAGCGCCAAGTGCATGGCGCTTTGAAGCAGAAAAACCGTTTGGCAGCGCTGGGCGCCGCCGTTGCTAAGATCAACCATGATCTGCGCAATACTTTGGCGACGGCGGTTTTGGTATCAGACAAACTGCAATACATTGAAGACCCTGAGGTCAAACGCGTCACGCCGCGCCTGATGAAGGCGATTGACCGGGCCATTGACCTTTGCAGTCAGACGTTGAACTACGCATCCGAAGATGTATTGGCGCTGCGCCCAAGGTCGTTTGGTCTACGTGATTTGATTGAAGAGACCAAAGCCAATCTTGAACCGTCAGATGGCCAAACCAACGTGGTTTGGGAGATTGATGCGGATCCGGATGTCGAGATCGTCGCGGATCGGCGACATCTGCTGCGCGCTCTGCATAACGTCTGTGATAACGCGATCAAGGCGGGTAGCGATAAATTGGTCGTGTCCGCAGAAATTAATAACGACTGCATCGTGATTGAGATCGCCGACAACGGCCCGGGTTTATCCGTCAAAGCGCGGGAAAATCTTTTTAGGCCGTTTGTCGGTTCCAGCCGCAAAGGCGGCACCGGCTTAGGCCTGGTTATCGTGCGTGACGTCGTCAGCGCGCACGGTGGGGATATCGAGCTTTTGTACAGTGGCCCTGACGGCACCGCTTTTCGTATCACGATCCCAAGTGACATTTCACCGCACCCGGTGACCCTCGCCAGTGGTGGTGCCAGTAAGGTCGCTTAAGTAGGCACTTACTTGCCCAGCACGATGCCTTCGCGCCTGGGGTCTGCGCCCCCCACCAAACCGTTCTCCGTTACATGGATGCCGTGTAGGCCACTGGTCATGATGCGCAGGCTGACCGTGTGCCCCATGGCTTCCAGTTTTGGCTTGAGAGCCTCAAGTGAGGTGCCGATCTCGATCTCTACCGGGCCGCCCCGGCTGACCACATTGGGGGCTGCGATGGCGTTGGCGATATCCATATCCCACGCGAGCACGCCCAAGATCGCTTTCACCGTGTAGCCGGCAATGCGAGAGCCCCCAGGCGAGCCGATCGCCAGGACCACTTTGCCGGTTTCATCAAATACCAACGTTGGTGACATTGTGCTGCGCGGCCGCTTGCCGGGGCCGGGCGCATTGGCGACGGGTTTGCCGTCTTTTTCGGGACTGAACGAAAAGTCGGTCAGCTGGTTATTCAGCAGAAAGCCCTGAGTCGTGACTTTCGCGCCGAACGCACGCTCAATCGACGCTGTCATCGACAGTGTGTTGCCGTAGCTATCGCGCACCGACATGTGTGTCGTCGAAAGTCCCTTCAGCGCATCCGGTGCGGACGACCAATCCCACACGAGCTGTCCGGCCCGGCCCGGTGTAACAGTGGGCATGGTTTGTTTTTTATTGATCAGACGCGCGCGCTCGGTCAGATAATCCGGATGCACAAGGCCTGAGGTTGGTACCGGCACGACATCGTCGTCGGCCACATATAGCGCACGGTCTGCGAAGGCGAGACGGCTGGCTTCCGCTATCAAATGCACCGATTGCAGCGAAAACGGCGGCATTTTTTCGATTTCAAAGTGATCAAGAATTCCCAATATTTGTGCCACCAAGATACCGCCGGACGAGGGGGGGCCCATGCCGCAGACTCGATACCGCATGAATGCTGCGCAAACGGCCGGGCGTTGCTTCGCTTGATAATCGTTGATGTCCGCGACGGACATCGGAGATGGGTTGGGAGCGTTTTTGCTCACTAAAACCGCGATTTCGGCGGCAATGGGGCCTGTATAGAATGCGGCGGGACCGATATCCGCAATCGCGCGGAGCGTTTTGGCGAGGGCCGGGTTTTTCAGTATGTCACCAGCTTCAAGGGCGCGGCCATTTGGATAAAAATAGGCAGCGGAGGTCGGTACACCCGGCATTTCCGTATCTTTCGCCAACAAACCGGCGAGGCGCGGCGAAACTTGGAAGCCGTCCTCGGCTAAGCGGATCGCAGGCTCGAAAAGTTTTGACCACGGCAGCACGCCATGTTGGGCATGCGCCAGACCCAACATGCGGACCAAACCCGGCACACCGATGCCACGGCCACCAAATGCGGCGTCGGGCCACTGGATCGGCTTTCCTTCCGTGTCCAAAAAATGTTTGCCGGTAACATAACTCGGTGCCGTCTCGCGCCCGTCATAGGTTTGCAGCCCATCACCGCCGGCATCGAAGTGGACTAAGAATGCGCCGCCGCCGATGCCGGATGATTGCGGCTCGACCAAGGTAAGCACCATCTCGGCGGCAATCGCGGCATCCACCGCCGAGCCACCGTTCGCCAAGATATTCACGCCCGCTTGGGCGGCGTGCGGGTTGGCGACGGCAATCATATAGTCGCTTGCCGTGCCGCGCCGATGCGCATCGATATCAATGCCATCGTCGCAGGCGCTTAAGCTCAGCGCGAGCAGTGCAATCGTGAGCGCGGTTTTGTAGGGCTGAAAGATCATCGCAAACCTTCTTTTGACAGTTTAACGTAAACCGGTGACGGGCCTTGTCAAAGTACTGAGGTACGATCACGCTGAGTTTATCTTTGGATTGATAAGCCTTAACTTGAACGGGGAATTTTTGGGATGCTGGCGTTGGATGGACCTATTATCATCGTATTGATGCTGATTTTGTTTATCGGCATTCTTTTTTGGGCATTTCGGCCTAAAAATCGTAAGCGATTCCAAAAGGATGCGGACATTCCTTTTCATGATGACGAAAGTAAAGGCGGGCCATCTCCACGCTAATTGTCCACAACGGCCCCCATCTATATCCACAGAGAAATTAAGTCTAAACACTTGTGAATAGGACAAAATCTACGTTGTCCACAATACTGTGCTATTGTGCAGTGCAAAATAATGTGGATACTTCGACACGGCTTTTCGGGTACAAGGGGAGAGAAGCCCAGATGTCGACTCAGGTACAGCGTATCACGGCTGAGGATATTCGCGCCCGCAAAGGCGGCGCGAAATTGGTATGCCTCACGGCCTATGACACGCCGATGGCGCGTCGGTTAGATCCGCATTGCGATTTGGTGTTGGTGGGCGACTCCTTGGCGATGGTGGTCTATGGGCTTGAGACCACGCGCGGCGTGACTCTGGATATCATGATTAATCACGGCCAAGCGGTGATGCGTGGATGTTCTCGTGCCTGTGTCGTCATTGACCTGCCGCACGGCACCTATGAACAAAGCCCCGCGCAAGCTGTCGTGGCGGCCAAACGTGTCGTCGATGAGACCGGATGCCAAGCGGTGAAGCTTGAGGGTGGTGAAGAGATGGCCGCCACCGTGCGGGCGATTGTCGATGCCGGTATTCCCGTACTTGGGCATATTGGTTTGTTGCCGCAAAAGGCGGAACACCGGGGTGGCTTTAAAATTCAGGGCAAAGGCGACGCTGGGGCCCAGCAGGTGATACGCGATGCTGATGCGATTGCGAGCGCAGGCGCGTTTGCCATCGTGATCGAAGGCACCATTGAAGCGGTCGCGCACGACGTCACCCGGTCATCGCCGGTACCGACCATTGGCATTGGTGCGTCGCCGGCGTGTGACGGGCAGATTTTGGTGACCCAGGATATGGTTGGTTTATTTGCTGACTTCACACCTAAGTTTGTAAAGCGCTATGGTGACGCCGGCGCCGTGATCGCAGACTCGATTGCGGCCTACGCTGACGATGTCCGGACTGGTCGCTTTCCCGAACTGGCGCATTGTTTTGGTGTCGTGAAGACCGAGGAGACGTGACGTGGACGTCATACGAAGTGTTGCTGATATCCGTACGTGCGTCGGCGGCTGGCGGGCGACGGGCGAGTTGGTCTCGCTGGTGCCGACCATGGGTGCGCTGCATGAGGGGCATATATCATTAGTGCATTTGGCGGGCGAGCGCACTGAACGCACGGTCGCCTCGATCTTCGTCAATCCGACCCAATTCGCCCCGCACGAAGACTTCACCACCTACCCCCGCGACGAGGCGCGCGATCTCGCCATGCTCGAAGCCGCCGGCGTCGATGCCGTTTTTGCACCGAATGTAGACGAGATGTATGGCGAGGCGCACCGTACCGTGGTTGAGGTGCAGGGGCTCGGCAAGATTCTCGAAGGCGCCTCTCGGCCTGATTTCTTTGCCGGTGTGGCGACCGTGTGCGCAAAGCTTCTGATCCAAGTAGGCCCAGACGTCGCCGTGTTCGGCGATAAGGATTATCAGCAGTTATGTGTGATCCGCGCGATGGCCCGCGATCTGAACCTGCCGGTGGAGATTTTGGGGGGCGAGACGATCCGCGAAAGTGACGGTCTCGCCATGTCATCCCGGAATTCATACCTGACGAATACCGAGCGCACGCTGGCGCCGAAGCTACACCATGAAATCGTCGGTGTTGCCAAACGGGTCGCTGGCGGTGGTGCGATTGAAGAAGCGTGCGCCGATGCCTCACAGGAACTGGATCAAGCCGGGTTCTCGAGCATCGATTATATTGCGGTTCGCGATGCCGAGACGTTGGAAACGCCGGCTGCCGGCAGACCGCTGCGCGTCTTGGCGGCGGCCTGGCTCGGCAAAACCCGGCTGATCGATAACGTTGCGGTCTAGTGCGGCTTAAGAGGTTTTTGGCGGTACGTCCAAGCGGATGACCTTGCCCTCGAGTTCCGGCGAAGGGGCCGGATAATAATCCATCACCAGTGGATCATGGCCGGGGACGATCAGATTTTCGTTGCCGCCGGCAAGACGGCGCAGCTTTTCGTGGCCTTCCATCATATCGCCGATGTGCAAAACCGTCCGATACGGATTTCGATCCCACATGTTGTGATATAAGTGCGACGCATCGGAAGCGAGCACGACGCGCCCGCGTTCGGTCTCGACGGTCACCGATTGCAAACCCATGGTGTGGCCACCGATGAAGTGGAGGCCGATGCCCGGAAAAAGCTCGGTGTCGCCATTGTGGAAGCAAACGCGCTCGCGATAGATTTCCCGCACCATACCGACAATGTGTTCGACGTCGTAGGCGACACGCAGCGTTTTGTGCGCCATATAGCGCCCGGTCGCGTACTGCATTTCTTTGTCTTGCAGATGGAAACGAGTTTTCGGGAATAGATCGAAGTTGCCGACGTGATCGTAATGCAGGTGCGTGATGATGACGTCTTCGATGGTGTTGGCATCAACGCCGACCAAACTTAAGGCTTCCACCGGGCAGCGTAGGAATGTGCGCTTGCGGGCGTCGGCGGCTTCTTGGTTAAAGCCGGTGTCGATCACCACGGTGCGATTTTTGTTGATCGCGACCCAGACAAAATAATCGATAGGCATGTTGCCTTCGTGGGGATCGGGGTCGTCGACAAAATTTTCGGTCGCATCGCGATCGTGGGTGGCATATTTGATCGCAAATAGCTCGTAGGTCTCGGTCATCGTTGTTCTCTCCTATTTTGATCAAGTGTGCCATTCTCGGTCGGGCTTCACCAGCCTTGCGATATGCGATCAGCAGTGACACCGTATAAACATAAACGCAAAGGAGATGGCGATGGCGTTCGATGACCTTGATGCAGAAATTTCGTATCTGATGAATGCGATGGAAGAGCAGCCGGAAGACCTACACGAGGTCGAGTTCCGGCTCCGACAGATGATCTCGGGGATGCGGGCCGAGGGGCTGCCGGTGCCGGAAAGTCTTATAGATTTGGAAGCTGAGCTGGATCGCCTGCTGTCCAAAAAGCGTTAAGGTGTTATTCGGCTGCTTGCGCTGACGTCGGTGCCGCGTTGTTGGCCGCAGTCCCGGTCTTTTCGGGCGCTTCTTTCGCCCGGGCTTCGGCGCTATGGATTTCGTCCAAATCGCCGTGCACGCGCCCACCTTCTTCGATACTGAGGCGACCGTAGCGGATCTTGCCGCTGACATCGCCGGTCTCATGCACCACCAAGCGGTCGCGGGCGGTCAGCTCGCCTTCGAAGCGGCCACGAATGATGGCCGTATCGATGTCGACTTTACCCTTGTAGACACCGGTCTCGGCGATCTCGATTACGCGGCTGTCCATGGACGCTTCGACATAACCTTCGACGACCAGTGTATCGCAATCTTCAATCTCAACGCCCTTCAGTTTGATGTTGGGGCCGACGATCAGGCGGCTTTCTGAGGCCGGATGCGGATCGGCACCGTCATTGGGTTTGGCGCTAGATGAAGACTTTTGCATATTGGCGGTGTGTGAACTGGGCGGATTGCCGAGTAGGCTCGGCGTCTCGGACCGACGTGTGGGCGTGGCCGGTTTCGTCGGAATGGGATCTTTGTTGAAGAGCGCCATGTTTGTCCTCCTGAAGAATGGGGTTGATGGGTTTGACGTATCCCATGTCGCACGCAAATGCGCGCGTAACATGGTCACGGTGTGACTTTTTTAAGGCAGTGAAAAAAAGGGCGTTAGTTTTCCGATAGGGGGCGTGCGTATTGCGGCTCCGTATCCCACGGAAAGAAAATCCACACGTCTTGATCAATGTCGTGCACGTAGGTGTCCACTAAACCGACGCCCTTAGGTTTCGCATAGACGGTGGCGAAATGCGCGTTCGGTAGAATGTCGCGGGCGGCCCGCATGGTTGTGCCGGTGTCGACGAGGTCGTCGATCAACAGCCATCCGCTGCCGCCGTCGTCCATCGCGGCGGCCGGCTTTTTCAAGATGTTGAGATTGCCCTGCACCTGCTCGTCATAGCTTGTGATGCAGAGCGTATCGACGACGTGGATCGACATTTCCCGGGCAACAATGGCCGCCGGCACCAGTCCGCCACGGGTCAATGCAACGATACCCTGCCAAGGGCCTTTGCCCATCAGGCGACGGACCAAAATGCGCGTGTCACGATGCACTTCGGCCCAGGTCACAATATGATGTTCGACGTCGTCCCGAAGCTGCACCATGCGGCGCCCCGCTCAATCGGTCAGGTGCGTGTCCGCCCGATTAGCGGACGTACAGGTGCACTTCGTTGTTGGCAATCACCTGCTGGGTTTTCGCAGAAACCGCGACGCGGTTCGGCGGCAGGCCCATTTCGATCAGCTTGCGCATGACGTTTTCAGCATGCTGGCGCGCCTTTTGCGAGTTCAAAGCGATCCGTGCCGCGCCGCCCGTCACCGGGGCCACGGCGACCAGATCGAACAACGCGTCCGGCCGACGCTCCAACGTTTTCGACACGGCGGTATACAATGCCTGCTCATACGGCACATCGGCGCGATCAAAGCGGATCACCACCAAAGGCGTACGACCGGCGGTGTTAACCGGCGCGCCCGCGGTGTTCATTTGTCCGGCGTTCGACAGCACGGCTCTGTTGACCAAAGACCCACCGAAGAATTCACCCGACTTGATGCCGGCCGAGATCAGATTGAGGTTTGCGCGTTCCGTCGTCACATAGTTGGTCTGACGGCGCACATCACTGGTCAGTTCCTTGAGTAGGCGGTCAATCAACACAGCGGTCCGGTTCACTTCGTCTTCGAGGATCGCGAGCTGGCGGTGATCTTCATCAACAGCCCCCGAAACCGAGAACGCGGCTCGTGCTGATTCGGCCATGTAGGCCGACAATGTCGAGTTGTTGGCGACGGCGGCGACCAGATTATTCATCTTATTGATCTCGTTGGCGATGCGGTCGAGATCGGCTTGCGCGCTTTTGAATTGTTGCACCAAAATCGGGTTGCCCGGCGTGGTGCCGACTTGCAGGCGCGCGTTCACGGCCGCGATGGTGCCGTGATACTGCTGCGAATTCTGCACTAGGTCGGTGCGCAGACGCTGCAACTCGTCGTTCTGTTGGGCGATAGAATTTTGCAAGCGGGCTAATTCGTCGCGCAACTCGACGACCTTTTTACCGACAAACGTGCCGGTCGGCTCGCCCGGCGTGACGCCCGGCGGCACAAAGGTCGATGCGCCGATCGGCGGCTGACCGCCCCCAATGACTTGGACTTTACCGTCCGCGCCTTCGGTGGTCTGCCCAGATGCTTCAGCGGCCGCCTGATCCGCAGCGCTGTCGCTGGATGGCCAAAGTTCATTGTCACCGTACGAACACGCGCTCAACGTCAATGCTGCACCGAGCACGAGGAATCGTAGTGAGGAAAAATCCGAAATTGTCATCCCTTTAGACCGCCCTTTTGTCATTTTGGGAACTTTACGCACTGCTGCAGCGAGTGCGCATCACGACATCTGATATCATGTACCCCCATCATTGTCGCGATATTAATCAAAGCCAGCAAAGGCCACAAGATGATTGTATTACCTAGTGAATCTTTAATTTGTCTAAAAATTTAGCGATCATTTTGCAGGCAACCGCCGAGACGCTAAAAAACCGCTGAAACCTCGCCCCGCTGTGATGAGCACACAGGGTGAATCGGGTCTTGTCACGGTGTATCGCGTGGAGTACGTTCCGCACCCTTAATAGTCGAAAGGCGCCGCGAGGCGCATCGGCGATTAAGCCAAAGACCAAATAAGCGCCCGTAGCTCAGTTGGATAGAGTACTTGACTACGAATCAAGGGGTCGGGAGTTCGAATCTTCCCGGGCGCGCCATTTTCACTTCGTTTGAACTCTGCCCCGGCTTATTAAAAAGTTCGAACTTCGTCCTTTGGGGCGCCGCCTTTTCCCATTCTGCCGTTGATCAGATGTTATCTGGCTTGGCTCCGGCGGCCCGCCTGTGCTCACTCTTTGGTTCTGATGTTCAGATGATAGCGTGTGCCTTTCAGCTTGCCGCTGCGGGTCAACGCGCCCATCCCGACGAGGTCATTCAGGTCACGGGTTGCGGTGGCGCGCGACGTGCCGGTGACGCTGATATAGTTCTCGGCACTGAGCCCGCCGGCAAAGCCGTCCGGCCCCTCGCGGAACATGCGCAGCAGCGTCTTTGTTTGCCGTTCGTTCAAGCGCGCACGCAAGCGATCCAATAATTTGGTTTTCTCGATGGTGAAATCGATAAGGTTTTGTGAGCGCGCCTGTGCGGCCAAAACCGTATCGGCGAACCACAGCAGCCAATCGGTAATCTCCAGCGGTTTATTGCTTTCCTCCAGCGCGCGATAATATGCCGTGCGACGGGTCTCGATGGCATACGCCAGTGCAATTAGCGTTGGTCGCGCCAGCGCTTGTGAGAGCGCCAGTTCCGAAATGGCGCGCCCGATGCGTCCGTTGCCGTCCTCGAACGGATGGATACTGACGAACCACAGATGCGCGATTCCCGCGCGCGTCAGCGGCGGCAGGACGTGCACGTTATTCGGCGCGGTATCGTTAAACCAGTCGATAAAGCGCGCCATTTCCGCTGCCATACACGCGGACGGCGGCGCTTCGAAATGCACCTTCGTATCGCCATACGCGCCGGACACAACCTGCATTGGATCGGGATGTGTGCGGTAGCATCCGACATCGGTGACATCGCGGCGCGCGCTCATGACCAGACGATGCCAATGAAACAAGGTCGCACCGTCAAGTAGCCGGTCAAACCCCCGGTACAGCGCCGTCATCATGTCGGCGATGCCTTTTTCGGCGGGTGGGATGCGGCGATCTTCTCCGCCAAGACCGAAATTCCGTCGCAATGAAGATTGCAGGGACTCGCGATCCAGAAACTCCCCCTCGATTTCCGAGGTCTTGTAGGCCTCGGCGCTGATCACCTCGATGGTCAGCGCGGTCTTGTCGTCCTCGCCCATATGGCGCAGCGCGCCCTGAAACAGCCCGGCGCGTTGTAAAAACCGCGCCTCAAGATCTTTCAGCTTTTCGGCGTCCCATATAAAAGTTGGCCAGTCGGGTTTTTGCCAGTTCCAATGTTGTTTCGCAGAGGTCATGAGTTATAAGCATCCTTTTTATAGCTCATAATACATAAAACAATGAGGCATAAAAGAGTCATTTATACCTCATGTCCTCATGTGGCTTCCAGCCCTTCGCGCACATTGTTTTCCATTTCGGCACAAGTTTGTCGTCAAAAAAGCGCTAGGCGTTTGCCGAGAAAGTGACTATTGTTTTTGTAGTTACTATGGAGGTGCAGCATGAATACGTATAAAGATACGACCCGACCGACCAGCGACATCGCGTTTACCCCCAGCGTGAAAGCCGAGCAGGAGAAGCGTGGGTCCCGCGCGGGGTATCGCAAGATGGAAGCGCGAGGCGGATGGCGGGACCGGGTGACGGATGATCTGGCGGCGTTTGTGGCCGCGCGGGATTCATTTTATCTGGCGACCAGCAACGCGGACGGTCAGCCATATATCCAGCATCGCGGTGGTCAGCCGGGTTTTTTACGGGTGTTGGATGACAAACGTCTCGCGTTCGCGGATTTCAGCGGCAACAAGCAATACATCTCCATCGGCAACGTGGCCGACAATGCGAAGGCGTTCATCTTTTTGATGGATTATCGCAATCGCCGCCGCATCAAGGTGTGGGGACAGGTGGAGGTTATCGAGGACGATCCGGCGCTGCTGGAAAGCTTGACCGATCCAGCGTATCCGGCCACGCCCGAGCGTGCGTTCGTGTTCCACATTGAAGCTTGGGACGTGAACTGCCCGCAGCACATCACGCCGCGCTGGACCGAGGCGGAAATCGCCCCCGTCGTCGATGCGATGAAAGCTCGGATCGAAGAATTGGAAGTTGAAAACGAACGGCTTCGTGCGGGCGCTTAAGCCGGCACCCAGATCGAAAGGTATTCGGCGCTGACGCAGGCAACATGATCGCCGTCGGCGCGCTCGACTTCAAATATATGCCCGGTGCGCGTGAACAGGCCTTTTGGGTGGGCCGAAGCTTCGATCAATGAAATCCGGTCACGCACTCGAAAGCCGGTACCGACCGGCATTGGGGCTAAAAATCGGACGCGATCCGCCCCATAGTTCAGGGCATACGTGCTGTCGCTTGGCCGCAAGCCGCAAAAGTCGATGGCGTGATTGATGAAACTCAACACCAAAAACCCGTGCGCAACAGTGCCGCCATAGGGGCTTTCAGCCGTGGCGCGGTCCGGGTCTGTATGCAGCCAGTGCGTATGACGCGTTGCGTCGGCGAACACATCGACCCGCGCTTGATCCACATCTATCCAATCCGACACCGCGAGCGGGCCGGGGTCGAGCGCAAGGTACTCTGCAGACGTGCGTGGCGTCACGCGGCTTCGATGGGGGTGCGCTTAATGGTGTCGGTGTTCTGGCCCTCGATCCGGATCAGCCGGGTCGGGCCGCGGCGCAACGGTGCATGCACGTCGCCGACCATATACGCATGCGCATCACCGGGCTTCAGCGCATACGACCGGGTTTGCTCGACCAGTGCCGGTTCTTCGCCGTTGGCGGGACGGACGATTTTCCAATCGGTCATCTCGGTTTCGCCGTCGGCTTGGCCATAGATCGCCCAGGTCGGTCCGTGGTCGTGCGGGTTGCCGTCCTTCGGGCCCTGGTACACATGTGCACAGATACAGAATTTCAGATCCGGGTCTTCATAAAGCACGCGCCGTTCTTGATCGGCGTCGGGCGGCAGGTATTTGGCGACCAAGTCGGCATCACCCAGTGCGCGTTCCACAAAGCCGCGCACTTTTTCGATCCCGGCTGGACCACTGTCTACGCTGAGGGCCCCACGGCAATCGGCGGCGAATTCATCTAATGTGTAGCTCATACTTTCCTCCCGGTGCGTTATCGCGGCACAGTGATTGATTCATCTGCGGATAAAAATACGAGAAGACGGCGGCGTATGCAAAACCTGTCGGCACGCGTTGCGCTAGACGGCCTGGACTAAGGCTTTGAAAAGCCTTTGTTGGCGCGGCTGCCAGAACAAAAATTCCGGATGCCATTGTACGCCCATCAAAAAATTCCGGGATGGGTTTTCAATGGCTTGGATCATGCCACTGACGTCGTTCGCGGCCACGACAAAGCCTTCGCCTAAACGGTCCACGGCTTGATGGTGAAGGCTATTCACAAAGCAAAACTCGGTATTCAGCAATTTTCGTAGCTGCGTTTCCGCGGTGATGTTGACGCATTTTTTCGGCAGTACGGTGCGGATATGCTTGGCATCTTTGAACTGCTCTTTGATTTCGCCATGCAAATTGCCGCCATAAAATACATTGAGGATTTGCGAACCCCGGCAGATGCCCAGTACGGGGATTTGCCGTTTCTCCGCAAGTTCAAGCGTTTCCATTTCCAATTTATCGCGATTCGGGTCGACGCGCACATCGACGGTGACCTCGCCGCCATAAAGGTGTGCCGAAATATCGTCGCCGCCGCCGATCACCAAGCCGTCCAATGGCTCTGCCGAGCGGCGCTCGTCTCGGGTCATGACGACACTTCGCCCGCCGGCGCGCCAAACGGCCAGTCGATTTAAGAATGTCATGGTGCGTCCGCGACTGCGTGAGCCGGTGATGCCGATAAGGGGGCGCTTTGTCATGTTTTGATACTTGGGGATTTAAGTTGAAATTTCAAATGTGCGATCACTTCAACAGTGAACTGTATAAATATGGGAGACGTTTTCATTGCCGCCGTCATGGCGGCGACGCGGCTGATAATTCTGTCAATCTAGCCTCCCATGACTCACAATAATTTTTGCATGCAAAGCCAAGCTTACTTTAAAGGAAACTATTTTCAATGACAGCCGCCCCGCTTTCTAAAATCCGTGTCCTCGATCTGACCAACGTGCTGGCCGGGCCGTTTTGTTGCCATCAGTTGGCGCACATGGGCGCCGACGTGATCAAGGTCGAGGTGCCGGGATCGGGCGATCTGGCCCGTCAATTGGGCGGCGATCCCGAGCTCAACGAAAAGCTCATGGGCGTGTCGTTTCTGGCGCAAAACGCAGGCAAGCGATCCATCACCATCAATCTTAAATCCGAACGTGGGAAAGCTTTGTTTCGGGAATTGGTGCGCACGGCGGATGTGGTTGTCGAAAACTTCCGACCAGGCGTCATGGATCGATTGGGCGTCGGCTTTGATGTGTTGAAGCAAGACAATTCGAAACTTATTTACTGCGCAATTTCGGGCTTTGGGCAGAACGGACCGCTCCGCAATCTGCCGGCGTATGATCAGATTGTGCAGGGCATGTCCGGCTTGATGAGCATCACCGGTGATCCTGATACGGCGCCTTACCGGGTCGGCTATCCGGTCGCAGACACGGTGGGCGGTATGACGGCGGCGTTTGCCATCGCCGCCGCGCTCGCAGACCCGGACCGCACCGCGCACATGATCGACGTGTCTATGTTGGAAGCGACCATCGCAACCATGGGCTGGGTGGTTTCAAACTATTTGGTCGCCGGCATGACCCCGGCACCGATCGGCAATGACAATTTCACCGCCAGCCCATCCGGCACGTTTGCGACCGGCAACGGTTTGCTGAACATTGCCGCCAACAAACAAGAACAGTTCGAGGCTGTCTGCGACGTTGTCGGCCATCCGGACCTCAAAACCGACGCTCGCTTCGCCAACCGTAAAGATCGGCTGAAGAACCGGGTTCAGTTGAAAGCCATTCTCGAAGACGCGATGGCGGATGATACGGCGGCGGCCTGGCGGCAAAAGCTCAACGATGCCGGCGTGCCGGCGGGCGAAGTGCTCAGCGTGCCTGATGTCTTGGCGCATCCACAAATCGCAGACCGTGGCATGATCGGTGATTTCAAAGACCCGCCGGGTGTGGGGCGCGACATTCGCTTGGCGCGGACCGGCTACAAAATCGACGGCGAACCCGCCAAGGTCGACACACCGCCGCCGACGCTTGGCCAACACACCGATGAAATTTTGGCGTCGCTCGGTTACGACGCGGACGCCATTCAGGCTCTTAAAGAGGGCAAAGCGATATGACCGAAGACGTCGATAAAAAAAGTGTGTGACTGGTGGTCCACCGGCATTACCGAGATGGCGCCGGGCATGCTTAGCTCGACTTCCCGGCCCCCTTGGCGCGGGGCTTTTTCTGTTTGTCTTGCTCGCTCGACATTCTGGCGCACGCATGGGAGCAGACCCAACAAGGTGACCGCAACAAAGGCCCGATTCCCTGCGATATGATCTGGACCTACACCGGCAAGCCGCATCGCACGCTCGACTGAGCGAGCGTTGCCATCGCCGTTAACGTCACGGATACTATTCAGACAGATTTTCGGAGGTGCGGATTATGAAGTGTGATTGGCAGGGTGTCTTTCCGGCGCTGATGACGGAGTTCAGCAAAGACGGTGCGCTCGATTTGGACGCGACGCAAAAGCATATCCGCTCATGTATGGATGCAGGCGTCACCGGCTTGGTGATGCTGGGCACGCTGGGCGAAAACCCATCGTTGAGCCAAGACGAAAAAGAACAGGTTCTGACGGCGGCCGTCGAAGCGACAGAGGGGAAAATTCCCGTGCTGACGGGTGTCGCGGAATACACTACGGCGTTCGCCATTGAGTTCGTAAAACGCGCCGAGCGCGCCGGCGTCACAGGCCTGATGGCTTTGCCGTGCATGGTCTATCAGCAAGATTCCCGCGAAGCCGTGAATCATTTCCGCACGTTGGCGGCCGCTACCGACTTACCGATCATGATCTACAACAACCCGGTCGCTTATAAAGTCGATCTCAGCCCCGAAGATTTCCAAGGTTTGGCCGACGTCGACAACATCGTCGCCGTCAAAGAGTCGTCCCACGACAGCCGCCGCATCACCGATATGGCGAACGTGTTGGGCGATCGCTACACGGTGTTTTGCGGGGTCGATGACTTGGTGTTGGAGAATCTTTTATTCGGCGCCAAAGGTTGGGTCTGCGGCATGGTGAATTCGTTCCCCCGCGAAGCTGTGAAGCTGTTCGAGCTTGGTGCCGCGGGCAAGGTCAAGGAAGCGTATGAATTGTACAAATGGTTTATGCCGCTGTTGCACCTGGATGTGGATGTGAAGCTCGTGCAGATGATCAAGCTCGCCAACCAAATGACGGGCGAGGGATCGGAACATGTGCGCGCTCCCAGGCTCACCCTTGTCGGCGACGAGCGTGCGCGGGTTGAAGCCGTGGTGCGGCATGCCCTCGAAAACCGCCCGAATATCTGAGCCCAGCGGTGTCTGAAACCGAAGCGCCCAACGTCACCATTGTCGGCAATGGGATCGTCGGCTTGGCCACCGCGTATGCCTTGGTGCGCGCCGGCAAGACGGTCCAAGTGATCAGCCGGGACGGCATCGACGAAGGCACGTCTAGCGGCAATGCTGCCGCCATTGCCGCCGCCGAGATCATGCCGATTGCCGAGCCCGGGCTTTGGAAAAAGGTGCCCGGCATGTTGATCGACCCGCTGGGACCGCTGAGCCTGAGCGTCACACATCTACCGCAGTTGATGCCGTGGTTTTATCGTTTTTTGCGTGCCTGCCGTCCACATAATTATGCCAAGGGTGTAGCGGCGTTGGCGGCGCTGATGGACGGCGCACTTGATGATCATCGGGCGATGCTCGATCACATCGACGGCAAGCATTTGTTGGGCGGCGACGGGGCTTTGTTCGTGTATCGCTCGCACGCCGCCCGAGATAAAGCGGCGCATGAGTGGAAGCTGCGCCAAGCGCACGGCATTGATGTATTTCCGCTGGAACGCGACGGTATTGTTCAGCATGAACCGGCGTTGGGTCCGGCAGCGCATTGCGGCTATTTCACGCCGCGTTGGGCGACGTACCGCGATCCGAAAGAACTCTTGCGGACGCTCGGTGATTGGCTTCGGGATGCTGGGGTCACGTTTACGCAAGCCGAAGTCACCGGCATCGTTCAAGAGGTTGGACGGGTGCGGGCACTGAAAGCCGAAGACGGGCGGGAAATCGCGGTACAGTCTTTGATCGTCGCGGCCGGGGCGTGGTCAGGTCGGCTGAGTAAGCAGCTCGGCGAGCCGTATCCGGTGGAAGCGGACCGAGGCTACAACACGACGTTGCCTAATCCCGGCGTTGATCTGAAGAGCTATGTAACGTTTTCCGAAGACAACTTTGTCGCGGCGCCGCTTTCCATCGGCCTGCGCATCGGTGGCGCCGTTGAAATGGCAGGGCTGACGCGGGCACCGAATTACCGACGCTCAAAAGCGCTGCTTGCCTTGGCGCGGCGCTATTTGCCGGATTTGAATGTCGAGGGCGGGACGGAATGGATGGGCTACCGGCCGGGCTCACCAGATTCGATCCCAGTGATTTCCAGGTCTGCCCGCGCCGCCAATGTGATCTATGCGTTCGGTCATGGACATCTGGGGCTGACGTTGTCGGTGACGACGGGTAAGATTGTCGCGATGATGGTCGGCGATCAAGATAGTGGCCTTGATATGGCACCCTATCGGATCGGCCGTTTCGGCTAAGCTCGGAGAACAGTGATGAGTTCGCACACTTTCTTTTGCGTAGACGGGCACACCTGCGGCAATCCGGTGCGCATGGTCGCCGGCGGCGCACCGTTCTTGGACGGCGCCAATATGATTGAGCGCCGCCAGCATTTTATGCGCGACTACGATTGGATCCGAACCGCCTTGATGTTCGAGCCCAGGGGTCATGACGTGATGTCGGGCTCGATCTTGTATCCGCCGACCCGCGACGACTGTGATGTCGCCATTCTTTATATAGAGGTGTCCGGTTGTCTGCCGATGTGTGGGCACGGAACCATCGGTACGGTAACGTTCATGATTGAGCGCGGTATCGTGACGCCGAAAACGCCGGGCGTGGTGCGCTTGGATACGCCCGCTGGTGTCGTCGAAGCGAGCTACGAGATGAATGGGGCACACGTTGACAATGTGCGGATCAAAAACGTCGCCTGTTTTTTGGCCGATACGGGTATGGATATAGATGTGCCGGGACTCGGTCGGCTGACGTTTGATGTGGCCTATGGCGGCAACTTTTATGCGATCATCGAGCCGCAAGAAAATATGCGTGATATGGCCGATCTTACACCCGGCGATATTCAACGACTGAGCCCGATCGTGCGCAATCTGGTCAATGAAAAGTATGCGTTTGTGCATCCGGAAGAGCCGGCGATCCATGGCGTATCACACGTCATGTGGACCGGCGCATCGACGCAAGCGCGCGCGGACGGTCGCAACGCCGTTTTCTATGGAGACAAAGCCATCGACCGCTCACCCTGCGGCACGGGGACGTCTGCCAGGATGGCGCAGCGTTTTGCCAAAGGCTTGCTTAAGGTCGGTGACGATTACGTGCACGAAAGCATTATCGGGTCGATGTTTGATGGCCGCGTTGAAGCCGAGGTCAGCGTCGCCGGCAAGCCCGCCATCCGTCCGTCGATTGCCGGGTGGGCGCGGATGACCGGTCTCAACACGATCTTTGTCGATGATCGCGACCCGTTCCAGCACGGGTTTGTGCTGAAGTAGCGCGTCTTGCAGGATTAAGCCCTTGCCGGTGTACCGTCTACGCCCTTGTAAAGAACCCCTTGGCGCAGTGCCATGATCCGCTTGTGCTCTGCCATGGCCGCAGCGTCCATGTCGGCTTCGGGCGGCGCTTCATGAATAAAGTTGCCGTCCGTGTCTTCGCCGCGCACCAGCCAAGCACTGTCGCCGTCGGCATTCACTTGTTTCACATCGGGGGTGATATAGCGGACCGCAATACCAATCCGCCGATCCGTCGACACATTGGGCGCAGACGCGTGCACGGTGCGAATATTGTGCAGGGAAATCTCGCCCGGTTCCAATTCAAGGTAGGCCGCGTCGTCTTCGTTGACGTTGACGGCGATTTCCTGGCCACGGGTCAAAAGGTTTTCTTGAGCCAGCGTATCTTTGTGTGCGATCTGCTCCCACTGATGAGTCCCCGGCATCATTTTCATGCAGCCCGACTGACGATTGGCCGGCGACAGCGCGATCCAGGCCGTCGTTACGTTGGGTTTTGATAGACCCCAGTACGTGCTGTCTTGATGCCAGGACACATAGTTGGGTGAGCCTGCGTCTTTGATGAAAAGGCTCAACCCCCAAACCATCAAGTTCGGTCCCATCACATCTTCGACGGCATCGAGAATTTTCGGATGCTTGGCGAGGTCGCGCGCCCAGGTCTGCAAAAGATACAGCTTTTGCCCTTTCGACATTTCGTACCAGCCTTCGTGCGCGGCTTCGTAGGCTTCGAACTTGCGCCGGAATGCCAACGCGTCGTCGGCGCTCATCACCCGTGCCGGTGCAAAAAACCCGTCACGGTGATATTGTTGAATGTCGTCGTCGCTAAGCAGTTTACCCATTCGATGGACCTCCATTTCGACACATTCTACACATAGCTGCCCAATAAAAAAGGAGCGAGCCGAAGCCCGCTCCTTCCTTTGCATTCGTCTTCCGAGGGGGGATGGGGAGACGTCTGCAGGGGGTTCTTTCAGCTGACTTACGCAGCTTGTGCGGAAGCTTTGCTTTTCAGGTACTTCAGCATGGTGTCTGCATCCGATACTTCGAAGGGGTCGGTCGGGCAGTTGTCGCCGAAGTCGGGTTCGGAGAACAGTTGTTCAATTTCACCGTTGTTGACGACCATCGAATAGCGCCAAGAGCGCATGCCGAAACCGAGGTTCGATTTGTCGACGAGCATACCCATTTTGCGCGAGAACTCACCGTTTCCGTCCGGCAGTAAGAACACGTTCTCGGCGTTTTGCGCTTTGCCCCACTGATACATGGTGAAGGCATCGTTGACCGAAAGGCAGATGATCTGGTCGATGCCGAGCGCTTTGAACTCTTCGTTTAATTCTTCATAGCGCGGCAGATGGCTGGTCGAACACGTCGGCGTAAACGCACCGGGTAGGGCGAACACCACGACGCGCTTGCCGTTGAAAATTTCTTCAGTAGTCAGGTCTTTCCATTCGAACGGATTGTCGCCTTCGATGGCGTCGTTGCGAACACGGGTCTTAAACGTGACGTGTGGGACATGTTTGATCATTTGGCGTCTCCTAAAGTTAAAAACGAATACGGCGACGTCGGTCTCAACCGCGTCTGATTGGGACAATATGCGCCACAGAACTATATTAAAAATCGTTTGTTCATATCTTAATGATAGGCAAAACCGAATAACAACGATGTCCGCATGATGCCGCTCACGAAGGCAAGGGTTTCCGATTTGGGATAGCGGAGCGT
The DNA here is from genome assembly GCA_963974935.1 of uncultured Rhodospirillales bacterium. Taxonomy (GTDB): domain Bacteria; phylum Pseudomonadota; class Alphaproteobacteria; order Rhodospirillales; family Casp-alpha2; genus UBA4479. The sequence continues at coordinate 67,493 of CAXBEV010000010.1, forward strand.
CGTTTGTGGGCACATGCTGATGCACAGTGTCAGCAGAAGCCAAGGGTTATCCGATCATGAAAGAGCACGTCCAGGCAGCGGTTATCGGCGGCGGTGTCGTCGGCTGTAGTGTGTTGTATCACTTGACTAAATTAGGTTGGAAAGACGTTTGCCTGATTGAGCGATCCGAGCTCACGTCGGGCTCGACCTGGCATGCGGCGGGGGGCTTTCATACCCTGAATGGCGATCCCAACGTCGCCAAGCTGCAGGACTACACGATCCGTCTTTACGCTGAGATCGAGGAACTTTCCGGACAATCGTGCGGCTTGCACATGACCGGTGGCGTGATGCTGGCGGGCACCCAAGATCGTTTGGATTTTTTAAAGATGGCGCGGGGTAAAGCGCGGTACTTGGGTTTGCAGGATATGGAAATCATTTCCGTCGATGAAGCCGCTGCGCTGTTTCCGCTGATGGATAAATCCAAGTTCGTCGGCGCCATGTACAACGCCGACGAAGGCCACTTGGACCCGTCCGGCACGACCCACGCCTATGCCAAGGCGGCGCGCATGCAGGGCGCCGAAATCTATTTGCGCAATCGCGTCGTCGATTTGCAGCATCGCCCCGACGGCACCTGGGATGTGATCACCGAGCAAGGCACGATCCATGCCGAGCACGTGGTCAACGCCGGGGGACTTTGGGCGCGCGAATGCGGACGCATGGTGGGCTTGGAACTCCCGGTGTTGGCGATGGAGCATATGTACATCCTCACCGAAGACATGCCTGAAGTGGCCGAGATCAACGCCAGCTCCGGCAAAGAAGTGCTGCACGCCATCGATTTCGAGGGCGAAATTTATATGCGCCAAGAACGCGGCGGCATGTTGATGGGCACGTATGAGCGCGCCGGCAAGCCGTGGCAGGAATCCGAGACCCCTTGGGATTTCGGCCAGGAATTGCTGCAGCCGGATTTGGACCGGATCGTGCCGTCACTCGAAGTCGGCTTCTCGCACTTTCCGGCGTTCGAGCGTGCCGGCATCAAGCAGATCATCAACGGCCCGTTCACGTTCGCGCCCGACGGCAATCCGCTGGTTGGGCCGGTGCGTGGGCTCGATAACTATTGGTGCGCGTGTGCGGTGATGGCGGGTTTCAGCCAAGGTGGCGGCGTCGGCTTGGCGTTGGCCGGTTGGATGGTGCACGGTGATCCGGGGTTCGATGTCTGGGGGATGGACGTCGCGCGTTTTGGGTCATGGGCGGATATGCCGTACACAAACGCCAAGGTGCGGGAAAACTATTCCAGACGTTTTCGTATCCGCTATCCGAACGAAGAATTGACGGCAGCGCGCGGGCAGCGCACTTCGCCATTGTATGAAACGCTCAAACAACGCCGGGCCGTATTCGGCGCGGTGGCAGCGATTGAGCACGCATTATGGTATGCGCCGGACGGCATGAAGCCGGTCGAAGACGTCACGTTCCGTCGCTCCAACGCGTTCCCGATTGTCGCTGAAGAATGTAAGGCGGTCCGAAGCAGTGTCGGCCTGATCGAAACCTCGACATTCGCGAAGTACGAAGTCAGCGGCCCCGGTGCAGGCGCATGGTTGGACGGCTTGATGGCCGGTCGACTACCGAAGCCCGGGCGGATGGCGCTTAATCCGCTGTTGAACATGCAGGGTCGCGTGATCGGTGACTTCACCATCGCGGCACTGTCGGCGGACCGGTTCTTTATCTTCGGCTCGGGCGTGGCCGAAGACTATCACATGCGGCTGTTCTTGGCGCACCTACCGGAAAACGGTGTAGATATCGTCTCGCACGGGCTCGGCATGACCGGGCTTTCTCTGGCCGGGCCGAAGTCGCGCGACGTCTTGGCGCGGGTCGCCACCGTCGATGTTTCGGCGGATGCGTTTAAATTTATGTCGTTTGCCGAGATCGCGGTGGCGGGCGTGCCCGCCTTGGTCGGGCGGGTGACGTTTACCGGTGATCTCGGATATGAGCTTTGGTGTAAGGCGAAGCATCAGGTCGCTTTGTTCGAGGCGTTGATGGCGGCAGGTGCTGAAGATGGCATCTGTTTATTCGGCGCACGGGCGCTGAAATCGCTCTCGATTGAAAAAGGGTTCGGGTCTTGGGCGACCGAGTACCGACCAATCTATGGCCCACTTGAGGCCGGCTTAGACCGCTTTGTGCGCTACGATAAGCCGGCTTTCTTGGGGCGTGATGCGGCGCTGGCCGAACGCGAAGCTGGGCTGAAGCGCCGGTTGTGTTTGTTTGATGTCGACGTCACGGATGCGGATTGCATCGGTGACGAAGCGATCTGGTGCAACGGCGAGGTAATCGGTTGGGTGACGTCGGGGGCTTATGGGCACAGCGTCGGCAAATCGCTGGCGTTGGGCTATGTCGATGCGACAAAAGCAGGCGACGCCATCGATTTTGAGATCGAGATCATCGGCGACAAACGTCCGGCCAAACGTTTGAGCGCACCGCCGTTCGATCCCACCGGTGCCCGCATGCGGGCTTAAGCCAAACGGTCAGCTCCCGAGCGTCGATGTGCAGCCGGCCATGGCAAGCTGCGTGCCATCGCCCGGGGTACCGTTTAGGGCGAGCTCGGTGTCTTGCTCGGCCGGGCGCGGCGTCGGGTCTTGGCGGATACCGGCCATGATCCATGCGATATCGCCATCGGTGCCGCGCACCACGGCTTCGCGAGTTGGCGGGCTGATCGGAGCGGCGCCGTCGGGCGTTGCGTTGGCGATGTGAAAACGAAACACATGGTTCGGTGTCAGGCCCATCCGCAAGTCGGTCATGATGACCCGTTTGCCATCAAGCTCCAGCCGATAAAAGCCTTTGGTGAAGGCCGCGAGTTTATCGAAAATTGAGGTGCCGGTCAGACACCCGGCAAGGTCCGGGCGGCGTGTGTGCTCATATGCCAAAGATGCGGATGCATCGCCCAACAACGGCATGTCCAAGTTGATCAGCCGCTCGCCATCAATGGCGATGGTGCGCCAATACAGAACATTAAACGGTGTTGGAATGGTCAACTGGCGTTCAGGCGTGATGCCTTCGGCTTGCAGCACATCGTGGGCGCGGGCATACATCATTTGCTGCAACGGTATGGTGAGCAGCATGTACGCTGTCGAGATAGCCAGCGCGCCTTTGATCGCCCGCGCAAAACGAGTGCTCCATTGGGCAACAAATAATCCCCAAAGGGTCATGATCAAAAGCGGCAGGGTGTAAAGCGGATCAATAATAAAGATCGAGCCGACCCCGAACGGGGTGTCGACAAGTGGCCATAACAACTGCGTGCCGTACACCGTCATCGCATCGATCAACGCATGGGTGACCAAGACGAGGTACACCGCAGCGTACGTGAGTGCCCGCGCATCACGCAGCCCGTGGACCCAGCGCACCAACGGCTCGGCAATCACAGGTGTGGCGATGGCTTGCATGAACACCGAGTGCGTGGCGCTGCGATGCGCCGTGAATGATTCCACGGCATCGGCGACCGGAAAAAAGGTATCCAGATCAGGCAACGTCCCAAGGACGCCGCCGAGCAATACAGCCTTCCGTGCCCCAATCCTGGGCCCCAGCAGTATGCCGCTTACCGTAGCGCCAAGCGCAAATTGCGTGATGGAATCCATGATATCTCCAGCTTGTCATGCAGGGTGGATACTTAAACGTGACAACCCAAATGATATTGGGATTTTATTTACGGGGAGCAAGCTTTCATACACGTATGAATAAGCTTCACGTTGGTTTTTGCCGTATTGCATCATCTGACTGGCATAATGCATAGTTACGCCGAATTTTATGACGATTTACTGGGAGAGTCTTGATGCAAACGCGTGCCGCCGTGGCCTTTGAGGCGGGGAAGCCTTTGAGTGTCGAAACTATTGAACTGGACGGCCCGCGTGAGGGCGAGGTTCTGGTTGAGATTAAGGCCACAGGTATTTGCCATACCGACGAGTTCACGCGGTCCGGCGCCGATCCTGAAGGGATTTTTCCTTCGGTCCTGGGCCATGAAGGCGCGGGTATCGTCGTCGATGTAGGCGCGGGCGTGAAATCGCTGAAAAAAGGCGATCATGTCATCCCATTGTATACGCCGGAGTGCCGCGAATGTGATTACTGTACGTCCGGACGCACCAATTTGTGTCAAGCGATTCGCACCACCCAAGGCCAGGGCGTGATGCCGGACGGCACGTCGCGGTTCCGTATCGGCAAGGACCCGATCTATCACTACATGGGCACGTCGACATTTTCGAATTATACGGTGCTGCCGGAAATCGCGCTCGCAAAAATTCGCGAAGACGCCCCGTTCGACAAAATCTGCTACATCGGCTGCGGCGTGACCACCGGTATCGGTGCGGTGATCAACACCGCAAAAGTTCGCCCTGGCGACAACGTGATCGTGTTCGGGCTCGGCGGTATCGGCTTGAATGTTATTCAAGGGGCCAGGATCGTCGGTGCCAACATGATTGTCGGTGTCGATATCAATCCGTCCCGGGTCGCGATCGCTGAAAAATTCGGCATGACACATTTCGTCAATCCGCTCGAAGTCGAAGGCGACCTGGTGCCGTATCTGGTCGACATCACCCATGGGGGCGCCGACCATTCGTTTGAATGTATCGGCAAGACGTCAACCATGCGCCAAGCCCTGGAATGCTGCCACAAGGGGTGGGGCGAGAGCACGATCATCGGTGTTGCAGGTGCTGGCGAAGAAATCTCAACCCGACCGTTTCAATTGGTGACCGGACGGGTTTGGCGCGGCACTGCGTTTGGTGGCGCCAAGGGGCGGACCGACGTGCCGAAAATCGTGGACTGGTATATGGATGGTAAAATCAACATCGATGACTTGATCACCCATAAACTCAGCCTCGACGACATTAACGATGGATTTGATCTGATGCACAAAGGCGAGAGCATCCGCGCCGTGGTCGAATTTTAATGACGGAGCGTTCATTGGATATCCTGGGCCCAATCAAATCTTCAGTTGAGAGCGATCCGTACGACGCGGATGCGCCGATCATTTCGGTGGTGTTTTCCCATTGGTGCGATGCAGCGGACGGAAGATGGGCACCGGCGTGGCGAGACATTGATATCATGGTGCTGCCACCACCGTTGCTGCCATACATTTTGGTCGCGGATGTGACACCCGAAGGTGATATCATTTATCGCTATTGGGGGCGGGGCCATTCGTCCTATCATGGTACGGACTATTCTGGGAAACTGCTGAGCTCAATGACACCCACCTGGATAAAGACGTTCTTGCAGCATCAGTACGCCCGGGTCATAGAAACCCGTTCGCCGAAATTGTTTACGACGCAATACGACAATATCGATAAACCGGTCTATTCTCTGCGCCTGCCGTTGTCTCAGGATGGTGAAACTGTGACTGGCTTTTTGAGCTTGGCGGAGCGTGATGGTGTTGCGAGTCAATTGCGTGACTGGGTTCGGACCCACTAAGCCGAAGGGCCGGAAGGGCCGTAAGGCTCCATTTAAAAAGGACAATCCGCATGGCCGAGCACGGTTACGATAAAGGCCGCCTCAATTTGCCGTTTGTCGGGCATTGTACGTTTGCGAAGCAGCCCGCCGTTTTGGACTGGGACTCGTTGGATGCGGATGTTTGTGTGTTGGGCGCGCCGTTTGATATGGGCACGCAGTATCGCGCCGGCGCGCGATTCGGGCCGCGCGCGATTCGTGAAGCGTCGACGTTGTTTTCGTTCGGCCACGCCGGCATGTACGACTTCGAAGACGACATCACATATCTGCCGAACAATGGCGTAAAAATCGCCGACATCGGTGATGCGGATATGATTCACACCGATACAGAACGTTCACACGCCAATATCGAAATGGCTGTGCGCAAAATTCTCGCCGCCGGCGCGTTGCCGGTGACGCTCGGCGGTGATCATTCGGTGCACATTCCGTGTATCCGTGCTTTCGATGACCAAGAGCCCGTGCACATTATTCATATTGATGCGCACCTGGACTTTGTGGATGAGCGGCACGGCGTGCGCTACGGTCACGGCAACCCGCTTAGGCGCGCGTCCGAGATGGGACACGTGACGGGCTTTACGCAGTTGGGTATCCGCTTCGTGTCGTCGTCGAACCGTGCCGACTATGACGCAGCACGCAAGGCCGGCTCGGATATTTTGTCGGTCCGCGATGTGCGCCGGCTCGGAACCGAAGGCGTTTTGGCGCGTGTGCCCAAAGGTGTGCGCTATTACTGCACCATCGATATTGACGGCTTTGATCCGTCCATCGCGCCCGGCACCGGCACGCCAAGTCACGGTGGATTTTTGTATTACGAGGTGCTGGAAATCCTCAAGGGTTTGGCGTCACGGGGCACGGTCGCCGGCATCGACTTGGTCGAGGTTGCCCCAGATTACGACCGCGATGGCACCACGGCCTTTTTGGCCGCACAATTGCTGCTCAGCTTCCTGGGCTATATTTTTCATGCCCGTGGCATCAGCGCCTAAAATTTTCCCATAGGAGACTCAATGGCCCTAGAGACAGTGGCAGAGAACGCGTGCTTTGGTGGCACCCAGGGTGTCTATAAACACACGTCCCAGGAACTCGATTGCGAGATGCGGTTTGCGGTGTTCGCGCCGCCGCAAGCGGTGCACGCGCCGTGCCCGGTGGTGTTTTGGTTGTCGGGACTGACCTGCACCGAAGAAAACTTTACCGTCAAAGCCGGTGCGCAGCGGGCCGCGGCGGAACTCGGTTTGGTGATCGTCGCTCCCGACACCAGCCCGCGCGGTGTGCATTTACCGGGTGAAGACGACAGTTATGATTTCGGCGCGGGCGCCGGGTTCTATGTGGATGCAACCGAAGCGCCCTGGTCGCAGCATTATCGGATGTACAGCTACGTGATCGGCGAACTGTCGGCGTTGATTTTTAAACACTTCCCGGCCCGCGCCGACCGTCAAGCGATCATGGGGCACTCCATGGGTGGGCATGGCGCGCTGACGATTGCGCTAAAGAACCCGGATACGTTTGCATCGGTTTCTGCGTTCGCGCCGATCGTCGCACCGATGCAGGTGCCTTGGGGTGAAAAGGCATTCAGCGGATATTTGGGATCGGACCGCGCGACATGGGCGGACTATGATGCGACCGCGTTGATCCAGGCCGGGCGTCGTCATCCGGGAACGATTCTGATCGACCAAGGCCTCGCCGACAATTTCTTGGCCGAGCAGTTGCAGCCGAAACTTTTTGTCGACGCGTGCGCGGCAGCAGGGCAGGCTGTTGAGCTGCGCATGCAGCCTGATTACGACCATTCCTATTTCTTTATCGCCACCTTCATCGAAGATCATTTACGTCATCACGCGGCGGCGCTGGCCGGGTTGTAAACAATTCACTTGCGTTGAAAATTTAACGGGCGTAAATGCGGCGAAATCACACTTTGCCGCAAAAGGCCGCATCTATGTTTTCGACGCTCCGTTTAGTTTCTTCATTGCTGTTGGGCGTTGCCTTTTTGATGGTCGGCGTGGGCGGCCTGTCGACCATTGTCGCGTTCCGTATGGGCGAGTTCGGCCACTCGTCGACTGTGGTCGGTGTCGTCTCCAGTATGTACTTCTTGGGTTTGGTGCTCGGTACCAGTTCGTGCCACCGGCTGATCAGCAACGTTGGACACATACGCGCGTTTGCGGCATTGGGCTCGTTAATGTCGGCGGCGACGCTGGCGCACGGTCTCACAGTAGATCCGTATGTGTGGGGCGCGCTTCGGTTCATCGTCGGCTTTACGACGGTCGGCATGTACATGTGCACGGAAAGCTGGTTGAACGAAAAATCGTCCAATGAAATTCGTGGACAAGTATTCTCTATGTATCAGGTCGTTTTGTACTTGGGGCAGGGGGCCGGGCAGTTCCTGATCAACATCCCGGATGCATCGGGTACAGTGCTGTTTATTCTGACCTCGATCTTGATGTCGCTGGCAATTTTGCCGGTTGCCATGACACGGGTCAGCGCGCCGAAACTGCCAAAGCCGACGCGGTTTCGAATCGGTCGTCTGTGGGGGATTTCACCGACCGGGATGACGGCGGCAACCGCGTCCGGCACGATCATGGGCGCGTTTTATGCACTGGGTGCGTTGTTCGCACAGAAAGCCGGCTTGGATGTGGCGGCGACCTCGAAATTTATGGGCGCGGCCATCATTGGCGGGCTGGTGTTGCAATATCCCATCGGCAAGTTGTCTGATCGCATGGACCGTCGATTGGTGATGGTCGGCGTTGCTCTTCTGACCGCACTGATCTGTTTTCTGATGATGATCGAGTCGTCGTATAGCGGGCGCGGCTTGTTGGTGATGGCGATGACCTTCGGCGGCCTGTCGTTCACGCTCTATCCGTTGGCTGTCGCGTATACCAACGATTACACCGATGTAGATGATATCGTGCCGATGGCCGGTGGCTTGATGATGTCATACGGCATCGGGGCCGCCATCGGCCCAACCATTGCGGCACCCTTGATGGATTTGATCGGCCCAGGCGGCTTGTTCGCGTATATCGGCGGGATTTCTGTGTTGTTGCTGATTTTTATCGTGTTTCGGATCACCCAGCGCGCGCCGATGCCGGTCGCAGACCAAAGCGACTACCAAGCCATGCAGCGCACGTCGGCCGTGGTCTATGAATTCTATCCGGAAACTGAAAACACTGACCAAGTGGACGACCCGGAAGACGATACACGCTGCTGATCAGAGATTGGAGCGGGCGAAGGGAATCGAACCCTCGTCTAAAGCTTGGGAAGCTTTCGTTATATCGTGGCTGCCTACGACGCCGCTAAACATTCAGCGACCTTTTCATTGAGCTGATCTTCGGAAAACGGTTTTGCGAGTATCGCATTGGCGCCCAAATCTCTCGCAGTCTCAAGATAATCGGTCTCACTCATCCGACCGCCACCGGAAACTGCGATCACCGGAATGTTCGGCGATTGCTCCCGGATTTTGATGATAAATTCAATGCCTTCGACCTCTGGCATAATGATATCTGTTATAATGACATCAAAATCTGTGCTTGCTTGGGCCGATAGACCCAAGGCCCCATTCTCGGCTTCCGTGACGTCGTGCCCCGCGCGCGTGAGGACCTCGCGCATGGCAAAGCGAGCCAGATCATCGTCATCAACGAGGAGAATATGTGCCATGGAAATTACGCCTTCTAGGGGTGGGGAAAGTTTAAACAATATGTGACGACTTAGTTAATCGCATTTTCGATCTCGGCAGCCGGTTCTGTAATGCGGGGAAAATACAATTCGATCAATGTTCCTTTTCCAAGGGTGCTATCGACGGTCACGAAACCATCGCAAACAGAAACGATGCCGTGCACGGCGGCTAAGCCAAGCCCGGTTCCCGCGCCGACTTCTTTTGTCGTGAAAAACGGTTCAAAAATGCGTCTTTTTGTCGCATCGTCCATGCCACAACCGGTATCAGATACACCAAGACAAACATAGTCTCCTGGAGGGACACCAGCAGCATTTGATGCGTCATTCTCCATGACAGCAATATTCTTTAACGATACACCGAGCGTGCCCAGCTTGTTCGCCATTGCGTCGATGGCATTAGAGGCCAAGTTCAACGTAACAACTTCAACCTCTGCCGGGTCGGCTTTTATCATTCCAGAGTCTGGATCAATATCTTCTTTGATTTTGACCGTCGATGGATTGGCGGCTTTGATCAACGCCATACTATCGCTGATCGACGTAAACATATTGACGTCAACTGACTCTCCACTTTTGGTGCGCGCGAATTTTAAAATTCGATTGACGATGTCGCTGCCACGACTAACTGATTCTATAACTCTTCGTACGATCTCGTGATCGGGATCGTCTTTGGGAAAGCGCTTTTGCAAAACACCCGTCAGCAAAAGAATGGGTAAAAACAAATTGTTCAGATGATGCGCCACACCGCCCGCCAGATTGCCGAGGGACTCCATTTTTTGCGCCTGCAACAACCTCGTACCGGCATTTTCTCGCTCTTCTAACATTTCGAGGTACGCATCTGCAGATTTTCGAACTTTTATGAGAAACAGCACGCCGACACATAAGATGACAATGAGGAGGGCGAAAATCACCGGGACCAGCCATTTCATGATAGCGGTACCTGGCGTTGCGACGGTCCAAGATAAGTAACTTGTCGGCACACCGGCTTCGGTCGTCAGCACCAGGCCCCCCTCGGCGGCATCAGTGCGTGTGGTAGATATCCGCAAATCTTTGATCAGAAACTGTGACTCGATGTTTGCGAGAAATTCAGCATCCATTGCTTGAATAAAAATCATGACATTTTTCGTCTGTTTTACAATCAGCTGATCCCCATCATTTGTATAATCGGTGAGCGCGCTCACCGCGACGAGATATGTAGCTTCTTCAATTAACAATGTGCCAACCGACGGCCTGGGTTCAGACGTCGGGTCAACGGAACGGACCCGGCTTAAAAGGTCTTCAAGCTGAGTGGGAGACGTAACAAACAAATCTGGCGCATCTTCGCCATCTGCTGAGACGGCATAAATAACCGTGTTGTCAGCCGCGACAGCATAGGTTGCTGAAGTGCCATACGCATCGAACAAGGGATCTCCGAGATTGGCGGCCATCCAATCCAAATTCGGTTTATAAACGATGTTTTCAACGGCCTCTTTCCAGTACCCGTACTCCAGTGCGGCGTTGCCAATGGTTTGTTTGCGAACGTCAATGATCGACTTCACCAGATGCTTTGAATTATCAAGCGCGACCCGGTTTTGCCCTTGTCCTACTAGAACGACCAAACCGACAATAGCCGCCAGACACAGTGTCATCACGGCTGCAAATGGAACTAAGATGCCCTTGAATGTGAGATTATCTTTGACCACGGAATTCTCTTTCATCACGAACAACAGCCTTATTAGCCTGCTATTGATGCACAGAGTATAAGGAATTCCCGCTTAATGGGTCAGAAAATACACAGGCGGGGAAGCACATCATGGAAATTTATTTGATGTAATTGGAGCGGGTGAAGGGAATCGAACCCTCGTCTAAAGCTTGGGAAGCTTTCGTTCTACCATTGAACCACACCCGCATTCTGGCCCTAAATAAGGGTTTTGTGCGCTGTCTGGCAAGCGATATCGCGACTTTGGGGCGCGAAAATGCGTTGATGAAGTTGGGTGTTTACCGAAATACGTGATGCGCTCGAAGTAGTCGGGTCCTGCTTAGTTTTACCAGCATTTGATCTTGATATTTCTATGGCGCAAGTACCTAAGATAGTATTTTATTATATCATTTATACCGAATGGTACTGAGCGAGTCACAAGAGCGAGAGCGGTTGTTTGTTCATTTGACAATGTCACCGTCGCCTCGTGTTGCGCGAGCTAAAAATTAGGCTGAAAGAATAAAACTCATGATCCGAACCGTGTCCGAAAAGATACAAGAGTCATCTTTCCCTGCACTGATACGTGCCACTTATCTGTATTTAGGCATCGCCGCTACTTTAGTTTTTCTGCAGGGCTGCGGCCTTATGGAAATCAGTATTGACGAGAACATGGTCCTCACACCTGAGAGCCCTCATTCCGTCGTATTTGCAGGTGCAGATGTGAAAGAGAACCCTAATTTTGATGGCATCTTTCTAACATTTTCTAGGTACGACAAGAAAACGCAGCGATTAATTCCTGGCGCTTCTGAGTTTACTGTGTCGGATCAGCCATTACACAGCGGTCTTCTCGTCAAGAAAATAGAGCCGGGCGACTATGTGCTGACATCTACTAGCTTCATGCGAACGTCACTTTTAACCCTTAAGTATATCGACAGTCCCGACGCCAATGTGACAACAGGCATTAAACAAGACGCTTTTGTGGGCAATGCTGAGGCTTATCGGTTTTCGATCAAACCTGGCGAAGCCGCTTACCTTGGCGAATATGTCGTCGCAGTCTTCAAGCCGAAGTGGGTTGAACGTTCAGAAGATGTTCGGGCACAAATGAATGAGATGCCAAACATCTCGGTATATCCAGTTTTCCGCCCGCCTTTATTAAGCAAGGAGTAGCTGATGAAGCCGAGCCGTTATCAATGGCATCGTCCACTTATTCTAGCAGTCTGTGTTCTTTTAGCTGCCTGTAGCACGGTTCTGCCACCTGAGGCGGGGGATGATGGCGGGCCAAAACCCATTGATCTTCGCAAACACATGATGGAAATCCTCGAACCAGACTCTCTTTTTCGTATGAGATGGGCTAGTCAGATTGGAGATATTACTGACGAAACATTGCTGGTTACGTCAGAAGTGAACAAGGCGCAGGTGTATAATTCGGGCGGCTTTCAGGTTCGGACATTGCTGGGCTGGAAATACTGTGTGTCATTGGTCAATCCACCCTACAAGAAGGGCGAAAAGGCTCGAGTCGGAACACTGACAGTCTTTGTTCGCAATGGCGTGGGATATTCTGGTTCAAATAGCTGTTTATGGTATGAACCGACGCTTGAGTATCAAACTGCATTAAAAGATGCGATTGCTGCCGCAGCTCAACAATAACAGTCTCGGACTGGGGCTTTAAATGAGGTCTTGGTGCGCTGTTTGACAAGCTAGCGGCTTACTTGAGCCTCTAACGAGACACTATACCGGGCGTTCCCCCATGCACGTGGTGCGCTCTAAGTAGCGGGGCGCGTCGCCGTAATCGGCGATGGCGTAATGCATCAAAGAACGGTTGTCCCAGACCAGCACGTCGTGCGGCTGCCATTGATGGCGATAGATGTATTCCGGGCGCGTTGCGTGGCGGTACAGCGGCTCCAAAATCCAACGGCTTTCGTCAGCATCGAATCCGTCGATATGCGAGGTAAAGCCCGGATTGACGAACAGGCTTTCTTCGCCGGTCTCGTCGTGGGTGCGGACTAGCGGATGAACGGCACGGTTGGCGCCGGCCATATCGTCTTCGACGACAATCGGTTTTGCGTATTGGGTGCGGGCCGCGACCTCAAAATCGTGTACGGCGTTGAGCGGGCGGAGTGTGTTTTTCATGCCTTCCGACAAATCGGCGAAGGCCTTAGTCATGTTGGCAAACAAGGTATTGCCGCCGATATTGGGAATTTCGATGGCGTGCAGGATCGAGGCCGCCGCCGGCTGTTCGCGAAAACTCACGTCAGAATGCCAATACGTGCCGGCCCCTTTGCGGCCAAGCGGTTGGCCGGACGCGTCCAGTTTGTTGGAGACACGATAAATTTCAGGGTAGTTCGGGTGAATATAGCGGCTCACGGTGTCTTGCAGTGGCGATTGATCGGGCGCGCCGAACAGCGGGCCCATGGCGGCGCCGAACGCAATGTGCGCTTCGGCGCTCAGGTTTTCCTGGCCTCGAATAACCATAAAGCCGCCGTGATCCAGCCAGACTTCGCGCAGCGCGCCGGCGAGGTTGCCGCCGAGCCCATCGCTCAGATCGATTCCGGAAACTTCGGCGCCCAAATGTGTCGATAACGGTTTAACTGTAAAATCCATGGTGTGTTTCTCCCTGCTTTGATTATGCAAACAATCCCATAAACTTCAATGCGTGTCGGCGCACACGCGACCTCACGAGAGGTTTATTTGCGTTGTTTCGAGAATGGCTCTAAGGCATCTTTTAATAGGAATTACAGGATTAATGGACGAATGCCTGATCATAACAGCGCGCTTGATCCGCGAAAGTTTCGCGATCCGCACCTGACCGCCGACGGCCAAGCACGTGCCGTCGTCGCGCTCACGCATTTGCGCACGCTTTGGTTCAATACCGGCAGCCTTTGTAATATCACGTGTGTGAATTGCTATATGGAGTCCAGCCCGAAGAATGATGCGCTGGCGTATATGGCGCTGGACGAAGTGCGCGGCTATCTGGATGAAATTCATCAAGACGGCATGCAGGTTGAAGAGATCGCCTTCACAGGCGGTGAGCCGTTCATGAATCCGGACATCATCGATATGTTGAGCGACGTGTTGGCGCGGGGCTTTAAGGCGCTGGTGCTGACCAACGCGATGAAGCCGATGCTGAACAAGCGCACGCCTTTGCTGGCCCTGCATCAGCGTTATCCGGGTGCGTTGTCGATCCGCGTTTCCATTGATCACTTCACCAAGCAGCGCCACGAGGATATCCGCGGCAAAGACACCTGGGCGCCGATGATCGAAGGCCTACGCTGGCTCGCGGAAAACGATTTCCAATTGGCGGTCGCCGGGCGCACGTGCTGGGACGAAAGCGAAGACGATGCCAGGCGCGGCTATGGGGCTTTGTTTGCCGACAAGCAGATTCCGGTGGATGCCGAAAATGTGGCGAAGCTGGTGCTGTTTCCGGAAATGGACATCAACGTCGATGTCCCTGAAATTACCACCAAGTGCTGGGACATCTTGGGCGTCGCGCCGGAAACCATGATGTGCGCGTCGTCGCGCATGGTGATCAAACGCAAAGGTGCCGCGCGTCCGGTCGTCGTGCCGTGCACGCTTTTACCTTACGACGAGACATTTGAGCTTGGACATGAACTCGGCCAGTCGGACAAAGCGGTTCAACTGAACCATCCCCATTGCGCCAAGTTCTGTGTGCTCGGCGGCGCGTCCTGTAGCCCGGATTAAAGCGCATGAGTGAAATGAACATATCGGCCGAGGCGTGCCTCGACCTTGGCAATTTTGATACGCCGGTGCTGGTGTTTGGCGGCCCGTATTCAAACCTGCGGGCCACACAAGCGATGCGTGCCGAGGCTGAACGGTTGGGGATTCCGGCGGATCACGTGATTTGCACGGGCGACGTTGTAGCTTATGCGGCCGAGCCTGCGGCGACCACCGATGTGATCATGGATTGGGGCATCACGACGGTGATGGGCAATTGCGAGGAAAGCTTCGGCTGGGCTGCAGACGACTGCGGGTGTGGCTTCGAAGAGGGCACCGACTGTGATTTGATGTCCCGGCGATGGTATGCGCACGCACATCAGCTTTTGCAGCCGCATCACCGCGCCTGGATGCGCGGTTTGCCGCGCACCGTGTATTTCGCCTTGGGCGGTCGCCGTATTGCCGTCGTACATGGCAGCGTCGGCTCCATCAACGAGTTTGTCTTCGAAGCCGGTGACGACGCGGTCAAACGCGCGGGCTTGGATGTGCTCAATGTTGATGGTGTGATCGGCGGGCATTCCGGGGTGCCGTTTACGCAGATCCTGGATGACCGACTTTGGCACAACGCAGGCGTCATCGGCATGCCCGCCAACGACGGCACGCCGCGGGTTTGGTATTCGATACTGCGTACCGGCCCGGACGGGGTTGAGATCGAATACGCCGCGCTTGATTATGACTATGCGGGCGCCGCAGCGGCGATGCGGGCCGACACGCTGCCTGAGGGCTACGCAGCTTGCCTTGAATCCGGTCTTTGGCCGAATATGGACGTGATGCCCGCTGCCGAGCGTCAAAAGGTCGGCCAAGTATTGCAACCTTCCAAGGCTTTTTGGCCGGCGGCAAAGCGAACGGCGGCTGAGTAAAGCGTCGTTTTGCGGCAAATTTGCCTGCAAATGACCTTATCAGCGCCATAATCAGCCATCATTTCGCCGAAACCGGTCGTTATCACTGTCCGCCTCATCGATATGATAGGAGGACATTATGAATCGTTATGTGCATATTGCGGCCCCGTTGGCGGCACCCTTGGTATTTTTGTTGGCGTTGTTGCTGGCCGGGTGCGCCAACAAAGACATCAAGGCTGCGGAAAATCTTAAGATCGACGGCAACACCATGGCCGACGAAGCGGCTCGGGAATACCGGCGCATGGCAATGTTCGAAAATAAAGTGATGTGGGACCGTGCTTCAGCGCAGGCTTTTTCCGAAAAGGCGCTGGCCGCCGCAGACGGTCAAGTGCAGCTGCATCATGACGATGCCGTTTCCTCTGCAGATGCGGCTGACATTGCGCAAGCTTACGCCGCATTGGCGCAAATGCTGGCGCTCGGCGGCGGTGATATGGCACCGAAAGCCGCCGGTCAGGCGATCGCGCGGCTGGATTGCTGGGCTGAGCAGGCATCCGAAGGGGATCAGCCGCGCCATATCGGCTTTTGCCGTGACGGCTTTAAGGCGTATGCCGATGAAACCGCGACCACGCTGGCGGCAGGCGGCCGTGCACCTGATTGGGCGATGCCGTTAAAATCGTTCGCCGTCACGTTTGCGCTGGGGAGTGCCGAGCCCGATGCCAAAGCGCGCCAAGTCATTGATCAGGCGGCGCGGTATGCTCGCGCCAAAGACGGTCTTCGGATCGTGCTCGGCGGTCATGCGGATCGATCAGGCACGGCACGGCGCAATCAGCAGATCTCCGCAGCGCGTGCGAAAACCGTGGCAGATCTGCTCCGGGAAGCCGGGATCAGAAATACCGAGATCAGCACCATCGCGTTTGGTGAAACCTACCCTAAAAACCGCACTCCCGACGGACAGCGGAGCGCCGAAAATCGGCGTGTTGAGATCGTCATCGGTCCGGCGCGCATACTATAGGTGTGCTTCCTTTTTCAGCATTTATGCGTCGGGCTGGACAATGCAGGGTGCGGACGTTACCAAATGACGCGATCGGGATAACCTGATCGCGTTCGGCCTTGCAAAGGTACCGCCATGAGCGATGCTCAGACTTTTGAAGAGACCACCGAGGGTGTCCGGATTTTGGTCACGCCGGTGTATCTTTCCGATCAATCCGATGCGGATGACGGACGCCATGTGTGGGCGTATCAGGTACGGATTGAAAATCAAAGCGCAACCCAGGTGCAACTGCTGACCCGACGTTGGCGGATCACCGACGGCAACGGCGCCGTGCATGAGGTCATTGGTGACGGTGTGGTCGGCGACCAGCCGGTGCTGGCCCCTGGCGACGATTACGAGTATTCGAGCGGCACACCGCTCTCCACGTCGAGCGGCTTTATGACCGGTATTTTCCAGATGATTGGTGCCGACGGGCGGCGCTTTGCCGCGAAAGTTCCGGCGTTTTCCTTGGATGGCCCTGGCGCACGCAACGCCGTTCATTGATATATTGATCGTTCCATTGAATGATCTATTGGGCGCGCTTCATCGTAAACTTAACATAAGGCAGGCCAAAAGACGCAACACGTGCGGAAAGTCGCAATAGCGTCTAAGATTGCCCCCTGGGTTGGGGCGTTAGGAAACATTGTGAACGAGCAAAAACCCCGAAGCACTGTCTCTGACGAGGTAGATTCTGTGTCTAATCAAGCCGCATCCGTGCCGGCAGGCGAAAAGCCAAGCCGCGAAGATGCGGAAGCTGCGGTGCGTACGCTGATTCGTTGGGCCGGCGACGATCCGGACCGTGAAGGCTTACTGGAAACCCCGGCCCGCGTTGCTCGTGCCTATGAGGAATTTTATAAAGGCTACGACATCGACCCCCGAGCCTATCTCGAAAAAACGTTCGAGGAAACGGACGGGTATGACGAGATCGTGCTGCTCAAAGATATCCGCTTCGAAAGCCACTGTGAACATCATATGGTGCCGTTCATCGGGCGGGCACACGTTGCCTACCTGCCGGATCGGCGTGTCGTCGGGATTTCTAAATTGGCGCGGGTCGTTGATGCGTTCGCAAAACGCATGCAGATCCAAGAAAAAATGACGTCCCAGATCGCCAACATCATTGATGAGGTGCTGGAGCCGCGCGGCGTTGCTGTAATTATCGAGGCTGCGCATCAATGCATGACGATGCGCGGTGTCCATAAACCCGGCGTCAGCTTGGTGACAAGCCGGATGTTGGGTGCGTTCCGTGATGATCCGTCGACGCGGCGCGAATTCCTCTCCATGGTCGATCATACCGGCGGAAATTTTTCCTAAACTGATCTGCTGAATTTGCTATTATCGGCCAAGCTGCTTGACCCCTTGGGGCCAGCGCGCTTGAGTGTCGCCGGCGACGGTGAAACCGCTTGGGTTTTGCACGGTATGACCACGTTTCGGGGGATTAATGGACTTTCGTCCGGCCATTTTTACAGTCGGCGTGCTGCTGGCGACATTGGCGCTGGTCATGTGTGTGCCAGCGATTGTCGACTTTGCGCTCGGTCATCCGGATTGGCAGGTATTTGCCGCCGCTGCCGGCACGACCTTTTTCGTCGGTGCGACGATGGCGCTGACGACGCGTGCGCGCGGTATGCGCCTTACCATCCGTGATGGCTTTCTGGTGACCACGGCGAGTTGGTTTGGTCTGACCTTATTTGCAGCCCTGCCGTTCACTTTTTCTGAACTCGAGATGAGCTTCACCGACGCGTTTTTTGAGGCGATGTCAGGCATCACCACCACCGGGTCGACCGTGATCATAGGGCTAGATGATGCGCCACCAGGCTTGTTGTTGTGGCGTTCGTTGCTGCAATGGCTGGGCGGGATCGGTATCATCGTGATGGGCATCGCCGTGCTGCCGATGCTGCAGGTCGGTGGTATGCAGTTGTTCCGCATGGAAAGCTCGGATCAATCCGAGAAAGCGATGCCGCGTGCGGCGCAGATCGCATCCGCCATCGGTGTGATTTACGTCGGCTTGACCGGCATTTGGGCGGCACTTTATTGGGCGGCAGGGATGGACGGTTTTGATTCCGTCGCTCATGCCATGACGACCATCGCCACCGGTGGTTTCTCAACTCACGATGCGTCGATAGCGTATTTTCAATCTACCGCGATTGATTATATTGCGGCGGCCGGCATGGTCTTGGGGGCATTGCCGTTTATTCTTTATCTGCGCACGCTTCAGGGCAACATGAATGCAATTATCTCCGATAGCCAAGTGCAGTGGTTTTTGACGTTTGTCGGCTGTGTTGTGCTGGTGACCACAACCTGGCTGGTGTTGGAACTTGGGCGCGACCCGCTGGATGCGCTGCGCCTTGCTACCTTCAACATCGTCTCGGTGATCACCGGCACCGGATATGTATCGGATGATTACGGCGTGTGGGGTGCGTTCTCGCCGATGATATTCTTTTTCATTATGTTCATCGGTGGGTGTGCGGGGTCGACAACGTGCGGTATCAAGGTGTTCCGCTTCCAAGTGCTGTATGCCGCCGCCCGCACCCAGGTGCAGCACCTATTGCAGCCACACGGCGTGTTCATTCCCTACTTTAACCGTCGACCGATTTCTGAAGAGATTATTATTTCGGTGCTGTCGTTCTTTTTCGTGTGGTTTCTGACATTCACCGTGTTGGCGTTGGGGCTGAGTATGCTCGGTCTCGATTTTCTGACCGCGTTTTCAAGTGCGGCGACGTCGATTGCCAATGTCGGCCCTGCTCTCGGGCCTATCGCAGGGCCGAGTGGTAATTTCGTCGATTTTCCTGATGCCGCGAAATGGCTGATGGCGGCCGGCATGCTGTTGGGGCGGCTTGAGCTGTTTACGGTTATCGTCATGCTCAGTCGCAATTTCTGGAGACCGTAATCAATGCCGGGACTCGTCCAATCGATGATGGGTGGCTGGGCCAGCCGGCGCTATCGTAAAGAGGCTGAAAAACATCTCGCGCATCTGCGTGATTTGGATAACGAGAGCATCGGTCTGGTGCTGGCGATTGCCGCGCATCAGCGTAACGCCTTGATTAGTGAAGGCACTGAAATGCGTGATCTGACGGCGCTGGTTCAGGCGCAGCCGATGTATCAGCACGGTGTTGCAAATGCCGTTAACGCCCTGATCAAGGCTAAGCGCCCGCATGATGCGTTGGGTATGCAGGTATGGATGCACTCGCTGCGGGCCATTGCGGATCCGCATTTAATGCCGCTCGCCGTTGCGATCTGGCGCGAGCTTGCCAGGGGCAAACGTCACGTGGCGAAAGCCCGCACGCTGGTAAAAGACGAGACCGGCTTCGAATTGGATATCAATATGGCGCAAGAAATTCCGCCGGAGTTCGCCGACGGCTGAGGTTTCAGTCCGTTTTTAGCGCCTGCTCAGCGCCTGCTCAGCGTATGAGATCACTCAGGTGGGTGCGGATCGAGTTCGACATCAACGGGTCGTAATCCTTCATCAGGGACTCCGTCAGATCAAACCACATTTGCTCGCGCACATTGATAGAGGCATCTTCACCGATTGTTTGTGAACGTGTCACGTTGGCTTCGGCAAATGCTTTTGAAACGCGGGGCACACCCTCAAGGCGAAGTTCAACGCGCAGATCAGCATCATAGCGGTGTGATTGCTGCGTTGTGAAGGCGCCGGTAATTCCGCCTTTTTTGGTGAGTTTGGTCTCTGATACCGCTGCACTATTGATGATGAACTTTGCGACCCCCGACACGCCACCGGCTTCCAGTCGATCTTGGGCCCAGTTACGGAGCGCTGTTTCCGGTGACACCGGCATGCGGTCTTCGATGTGTGCAGCGCCCGCCGACTGGAAGTTATCAACGATTTCAATGGACGCAACATCCAGCGTGATCTTCGGCATGTGCGTGAAGCGGAGGTCAGGAAACTTTGGCGCCGGCGGTGATGCGCAGCCGCTGACGGCGATAGCGATCAAGGTGAACGCAGCAATGGTGCGCGTAAGATTGAGGCGGATCATAAGTGTCTCCGATCAGGTGTCGGTGGGGTGCGTGGCGATCTCGTGATACATCGCTTCTAGTCCGGCTTCATAATAAACGTAGTCGTTCCCGCAGAACTCGCAAGTGACGGATATTTGACCGTCTTCCATCATGTCCATCACTTCGTCCTTTGGGAACGACAAGATGGTACGGCGTACGCGCTCTTCCGAGCAACGGCATTCGTGGTGTACGATGCGTTGATCGAACAAGCGCACACCGTCTTCGTGATACAGCCGATACAAAAGTTTTGATGCGCTTAGCTTGTCGTCCAGTAATTCATCCGCGCGGATAGAACTCATCAACACGACGGCGCGACGCCAAGCTTCTTGCTCGTCGTCACCATCGGCAGCGCCGGGCAAGCGTTGCACCATCAGCCCGGCTGCGCGCGGCTTTCCGGCCTTGATGTCCAGGCCGGATACGATAGCAATCGCGGTATCCAGCTGTTCGGATTGGCGAAAGTAGTTCTGTGCGCATTCGGCTAAGGTGGCGCCGTTGAGCTCAGTAATCCCTTGATAGCGCTCCATATCCGGGCCCTGGTCGACGGTCATTGCCATGTGGCCCGTACCCAATAGCTGTGGGATCGAAACCTCGTCCGGGCCGATTTCGGGAAGTTCGACCCCTTCGCGGATTTTCGCACAGGCTCGGAGCGCGCCGTCGGATGTGACGTCGGCGATCAACAGACTGACCGGGCCGTTGCCTTGGACTTGCAGGGTAAAGATACCGTCAAATTTGAGCGCCGTGCCGAGAACTGTCGCGAGCACCATCGTCTCGCCGATTAAACGGGCCAACAGCGGCGGATAGTCATGCGCCTGCACGGCCTCCCAAAAGCTGTCTTCTAAGCGGACCAACCTGCCGCGAACATCAAGATCTTCGATCTGGAAAGTCTGCACGAAGTTGCCGAAATCGCTGGTCATGGTATCGGTGTTGGAATTATCGGTCACGTCAGGTCCAAAGGGTTCGGTAGTGATAGCCGTAGACGCGCTTAAAGCCGAGCCGTTCGTATAAGCGCCGCGCGTCGTCGTTGTGATCTTCTACCTGCAAATAGATGCCAAAGGCGCCACGTGCAAGCGCCCAGGCGGCAAGTGTTGTCATCAATTGCTTGGCCCGCCCGCGGCCGCGATGTGTGTGCAGAGTGAACATGCCAAAAATGCCAAGCCATCCACCGCCGATGACGCCAATGCCGATGGTCTCGATACCGTTCGTACCGCGCACGCTCGCAAAGCCGACGGTATCACGGGCACCGGCAAGAATCTCGCTCGCGTCGCGATCAAAGGCGTTGACGTAAAAAGGCCACCAATCGTCGGACGCTTTTTCGTCAACGGTGACGATGTCATCTTGCGCACCGAGGCGAGCAACAGCTGCGCTGGGGGCGACCAGGATGTTCACCGGTGCCTCCATGACATAACGACGTTGGCTGAGTTCGCCGTCAAGGTTGTCGGGTGTTGCGGCGGGACTGATTTGAAAGCGTGGCGGAAGATCGTGGCCCCGGTAAAACGCCTCGACGGTTTGCAGGCGATCTTTAAATTCGGCAGCGCTTGGCGGCGGCGGGAAAGGGGCGCAGGAATTAGCGCGCCGGCTGACGCCGTCGCCAAACCGTAACTGCCAGCCGTCTAAAAACGTGCTCTCAGGGGCAGGCCACGCACATGCTGCGACCCGATCAAGCGCCAAGATGTCGGTCCTAGAAAACGTGCCCGTTTGGAACACATCTGCGCTGGGGCCGATTAGCTCAGGCACCAGCTGAGGATCGCTTTTTGTACGTGAAGTCGATTTTCCGCTTCGTCCCAGACCACCGATTGCGGCCCGTCGATGACCTCGGCGGTCACTTCTTCGCCACGGTGCGCCGGCAGGCAATGCATAAATAAGGCATCCGGTGCGGCATGTGCCATCAGGGCCTCGTCGACACGGAATGAGGTCAGCATATTGTGGCGCGAGCCGGCATCTTTGTCCCCCATCGACACCCAAGTGTCGGTGACCACCAGGTCAGCGCCATCGACGGCTTCCGCTGGGTTGTCGGTGAGGACGATTTTCGCGCCTTCACCAGCTGCCCAATCGATAAGCTCGTCGCTTGGCTTCATGGTCTTCGGCGTCGCGACCCGCATCTCGAAGCCGAGCTTCGCAGCCGCGTGGACCCAGCTTGCAACAACGTTGTTGCCGTCGCCGGTCCAAGCCACGGTGCGCCCCGTGATATCGCCCCGATGTTCTTCGAAGGTCATGATGTCGGCCATGATCTGGCAGGGATGTGACATGTCGGTCAGGCCGTTGATCACCGGCACCGTCGCATAGGCCTCAAGCTCCGCCAGCTTTGACGGGTCATCGGTACGGATCATGATCGCGTCCGCATAGCGCGACAAAACACGCGCCGTATCGGCGACGGTTTCGCCGCGTCCCAATTGGGATTCATTGTCGGTCAACAATACCGTGTTGCCGCCAAGCTCCAGCATGCCGACTTGAAACGAAACCCGCGTCCGCGTTGACGGTTTTTCAAAGATCATCACCAGCGTTTTGCCGGCCAGCGGCTTTGTTGCATCTGCTGTGCCGCGCACGGCTTTCAACGATGTACCTTGATCCAAAATGGTCCGCAACGTCGCACGGTCGAAACGGTCGATGTCGAGAAAGTGTTTCACAGACATATTAAGCGGCATCCCGTTTGAGTTCGCTAAGCGCGGTTTCGAGGATTTCCAGGGCCTCGTCGACCTCGGTCGTCGTGATCGTCAACGGCGGCACAAAGCGGACCACGTTGTCACCCGCAGGCACGCTGAGTAGGCCATGGTCCATCAGCTTTTTTACAAGGTCTCCGTTGGTGATCTGGCACTGCAGGCCGAGCATCAGGCCTTTGCCTCGGGTTTCGGCAAGTAGGCGTGGATAACGGGCAACCAGTCGTTCCAAGCCGACCTTAAAGCGCTTCGAGGTTTTTTCGACGTTTTCCATGAACCCAGGCGCCAGTACGATATCCAACACCGCATTACCGGCGGCCATTGCAAGCGGATTACCGCCGTAGGTGGTGCCATGCGAGCCCGCCGTCATGGCGGCGGCGACGCGCTCACTCGCCATGGTCGCACCGAGCGGGAAGCCCCCGCCGAGCCCCTTGGCAGACGCCAAGATATCCGGTGCGACACCGGTCCATTCATAGGCGTAGAGCTTGCCGGTCCGCCCAACGCCGCTTTGTACTTCATCGAACATCAACAAAATGTCGAATTCGTCTGCGATGTCGCGGAGTGCGCGCAGATAGTCTTCCGGCATCGCCCGGATACCCCCTTCGCCCTGCACAGGTTCGACCAAAATGCCGGCGGTCTCGGGGCCGATGGCGGCACGCATTTCATTCAGATTGCCGTAGGCGACCTGATCAAAACCGTCGACCTCCGGACCGAACCCTTTTAGATGCTTTTCCTGCTTACCGGCTGCGATGCAGGCAAGCGAGCGCCCATGAAATGCACCGGCTACGGAAATGACCCGATATCGCTCTGGTCGGCCGTTGGCATAATGAAAACGCCGCATCATTTTGATGCCCATCTCCACCGCTTCGCCGCCGGAATTGTTGAAAAATACCGCGTCGGCAAAGGTGTTGGCGACAAGCCGCTCGGCCAAGCGCTCTTGGCCTGGGATGTGATACAGGTTAGATGTGTGCATCAATTTGCCGGCTTGGTCTCGGATTGCTTCGACCAAGTGTGGATGGCAATGGCCGAGCGAGGCCACCGCGATCCCGGCGCCAAAGTCTAAGAAGCGTCGGCCCTGCGTATCCCAAAGATAAGCGCCTTCACCGTGATCGAAGGCAATGTCGTAACGGGCATATGTCGGCATGACGGCTGGGATCATGACCGTGCTCCTCTGATGTGCACCTGAAGAAGCCGCGGAGTATCGACGCGACATCGGTGCCTGTCAATAAAGGCTGTGCGTGCTGGGTTTGATGATTTTTACGCGAAATCGTTAAAAAAATACGACGGAGGTGTGATTAGGATCATTGGTCTACCTATTTGCTTAAGGCTAAATTTCAGAAATTCAAAAACTGAGGATAAAGGGCTTTGGACGTTTTCTTTCAGCTGATTGCAGGATTTTCGTTGTTTTTTGGGATCGCCGGGTTGGTGTATTCGACCGAGGTGTCGAAGCGTTGCCAGGCTCTGATCGACAATCGGTTTGAGGCGGTGGAGACCCAACTGGCGCGAAAAATACATAGGCAGGATAAAGCCATTGCCGAGGCGGTGCATGCGATGCGTCAAATCATGGCGAAAGCAGACGAGATGGCGCAGGCGCAAAACCGTGAGATCAATGCATTGAGGCGCGCCATGGAACCGTTGGTCATGGATCTAGAAACGCGCGTCGCCGAGAAACAACTGATGGCGACCGTTGCCGGGCGGGGCCGTTGAGAAAAGTCTAAGATTTGAGCTTGTAACCGCTTTTGAACATCCATGTGCAGATTGCCCAAAGCACGGCATTGGTTACAGTCATGACGATAACGCCTACCCATGGATCGATATCGGCGTGCCCGATGAATCCGGATCGAAAACCGTCGATCATATAAAAGAACGGGTTGAAGTGCGCGATCATCTGCCCAGCGTCTGGCAGACGTTCGATGGAATAGAATGTACCTGACAGAAATGCCAACGGCGTGATCACAAAGTTTGTTACTGCGGCCATGTGATCAAATTTATCCGCCCAAATCCCTCCCATGATGCCGATCAGTGCCAGCATCATGGATGCGGCTATGGCATGAAACGCGATCAGTGCAAAGTTGTGGATTTGCATATTCACGAAGATACTCATCACTAAGCAGACGGTAATGCCGACGCAGATGCCGCGCGTCATGCCGCCGCCGGCAATCCCCATAACCAATTCCGTGGCGCTGAAGGGCGGCATCAAGGTGTCTACGATGTTGCCCTGCACCTTGGCAATCATGATCGAACTTGAGGTGTTGGCGAAGGCGTTTTGCATTATCGCCATCATCACCAAACCGGGTGCCAGAAACTCTGTAAACGGCACCCCATGAACGTCCGGGCGAAACTGACCGAGTGCGAGAGAAAATACCGCTAAAAACAACAACGTCGTCACCACCGGCGCCATCAGCGTCTGGGTGTAGACCTTCATAAAGCGGCGGACTTCGCGGACATATAGTGTCCAGAGTCCGATCGCGTTGGAGGTGGTGGGTCGGTGCATCGTGCGGTTTCGGTCTCGGATGTTTCAGATATGCCGTTTCGGCGTTATGTTGGCTGGATATAGAACTTTGGTACGGTTTTGACCAGGGTTGCGCTGATGGCGGCGCGAGATGGAGCGGGCATGAGCGACGATATTCGGGAAGGTGGCGACAAGAATGGCAAGGGTGCCGATAAGTCTAGCGGCAAGCTTGGGCGCAAAAAACCGCGCGCGCCGCGCAAGGTGACCCAACAATATATAGAAAACTCGGCAGCGTATTACTTGGGTCGGTTCGCATCTTCAAAGGCGCATTTGCGCGATCTCATGATGAAGAAAGTGCACCGTTCGCATTACCACCATGGTACCGAGATCGAAGAAGGCGCCAAGATGGTCGATGTCATGATCGCCAAGTTTGAGGGGCTGGGATATCTGGATGATGCGGCCTATGCGGTAATGCGGGCACGCTCGTTCTTTGCCAAAGGCACGCCGCTCCGCGGTATCCGCTTCAAGCTCGCCCGCCAAGGCCTCAGCGAGGATGATATCGAGGCCGCGTTGAGCGCACTTGAGGCCGAGGTCGAGGTCGAAAACCTGGACTTAGCTGCCGCGTTTAAGTTGGCCCGAAAACGCAGGCTCGGCCCATTTCGTGAGCCCGACAGCGAAGTCCGTGCTGAACGCCGTGAGAAAGATTTGGCAACGCTGGCGCGCGCCGGGTTTTCTTATGACGTTGCTCAGCAAGTCATCGATGCGCCCAGCGTTGAAGAACTGGAGCTTGTCGTCGCGCCCACGGGTGCGATGTTTATTTAGCGGCTTCCGTTTCGTTCTTAGATGCGCGCGGTAACGGTTCTGCATACAGGCCAACACAGGTGAATACGCCACCGATATAATAAGAAAGCCCGGATGCACCGAATGCCCGCATCATTGGGCCGGCCAAGAGCGGACCTGCGATGGCGCCCGCACCATAAATTAGCAGTAAGGTGCCCTGACCACGACGCGCTCTGTGCTGTCGACGTAATCGTTGGTATGTGACACCGTCAGCGCATAGATCGGAAAGCTCGCTGCGCCGAAGATGAAGCCCAAGTACGACAGCCATCCCATAGGCCATTTCATCAAGCTGCTGTCCGAGATGCAAAATGCCATGACACTAATCGTGTCTGCCGTGAAATTCTCGCCGATACCTCGCACCGTCAAAAGCATGCCTGCAAGCTGTTGCCGATCAGCAGCATCGACAAGCTGAGCAAAAGCGACGAAATCGGCAAAATCTGTGTGCGGACGGATTCCACGTAGTGCCCTGTTTCTTCATCAATAGATCAACAATGATGACCCTATCCCTCAGGTCCCCTTGCGGCGTATTGTAGCGCTTTGGTCCCGGACGACCATTCGTGGACGGACAATTTTTGGAGCGTTGGGCATGAGTGAGCAAAATGGCCTGATCAATGCGTGCGTTTTAGACGGCAACGGCGGCGCGCGCGACATCGATTGGGACGGCATCGATAGCTGGCAACCGAGCGACGGTGCCCTGTGGGTGCATTTGGATCGGCACGGTGCGGAGACAGAAACCTGGCTGCGCACACATAGTGGTCTCCGCGCATTGCACGTGGATGCATTGCTGGCCGAAGAAACGCAGCCGCGCGCCGCGATCATGGGAGGTGGGATTCTCATCACCCTTCGCGGTGTGAACCTCAATCCCGGTGCCGATCCCGAAGACATGGTGAGCTTGCGCATTTGGGTTGACGGGCATCGCATGATCACGGTCCGGCTCCGTCGTTTAATGGCAACGACCGATGTACGAGATCGCTTGGTGGATGGCACTGGACCCATAGACACCGGTGACCTTTTGCGCGCCATTGCCGGCGCATTAACGCAGCGGATGTCCCCCGTCATCAGCGATTTGAACGACGAGATCGACGCATTGGAGAAATCCGTCATCGATGAGACAGTTAAGGGACTGCGCAAGCGCCTCAATGAGATCCGCCGCGAAGCGATTGCGTTGCATCGTTATCTCGCCCCGCAACGGGACGCGGTCGCGCATTTGTCTGTCGAAGGTGTGGCTTGGTTGAGCGCAGACCATCGGTTGGGCCTGCGTGAAAGCGCCGATCACGTGGCCAGGATTGTCGAGGACTTGGACGCCATGCGGGATCGCGCGGCGGTGATCCAAGATGAAATTGCAAACCGGATTGCGGAACACACCAACCGCAACATGTATACGCTGAGCGTCGTTGCGGCCCTGATGCTGCCGCTTGGTGTGATCACCGGCTTGTTCGGTATGAATGTTGGCGGCATTCCGCTAGCGGATAACAAAAGCGGCTTTTTGGCAATCACGCTATTGCTGAGCGCGGTCGTGATTCTGCAGGTCCTAATTTTTCGGCGTTTGCGTTGGCTGTAGCACGCTGGTTTGAAAACGCGCCGCGGGTCGGGTATCCCTGCGGTGCAAATTTGCGGTTTGTTGTGGAAATGAGGGTGTAAATGCAGGATCTACAGGCGTTTTGGGGCCTTGTCGCAGGGGTTTGGCAAAACGGGCTCGGCGGTGTGGACATCGGGCGCGTGATTGTCGCGCTCGGCATTTTGCTGGGCTTCTTCATTTTACGCGGCCTGATCGCAAAGTTTCTGGTTGGCTGGCTTAGACGTATGGCGCGCAGCACCGAGTGGCGTACCGACGATGCGGTGGTCGATGCGATTGCGCCGCCACTTCGTGCAATCCCGGTGGTGTTCGGTATTTTTGTGGCGACCAACTACATCGGTTTTGACGGTTTAGTGGACGAGATTTCACAAAACGTCACCCGCAGTCTTATCGCGGTGGTGATTTTTTGGACATTGTTACGTGCGTTACAGCCGCTTTCGAGATCACTCAGAAACCTTGAAGAGATGCTCAGCAGAGAGTTGATAGAGTGGATTATGAAAGCGCTTCGCGTCGCCGTGATTTTGGTCGGCGCGGCGACGGTGTTGCAGATTTGGGGGATTCAGATCGGTCCGATCATCGCCGGTGCCGGTCTGTTCGGCGTCGCCGTTGCGTTAGGCGCGCAGGACCTGTTCAAAAATTTGATCGCCGGCATTCTTATTTTAGGTGAAAAACGTTTTCGCAAAGGCGACTGGATTTTGGTCGACGGGGTCGTCGAAGGCACGGTTGAAGCCATCGGATTTCGTTCCACCATGGTGCGACGCTTTGATAAAGCACCGGTGATGGTGCCCAACGCGAAGTTGTCGGATACGGCGGTGACGAATTTCTCGGAAATGACACATCGACGCATTTATTGGAATATTGGCGTTGAATACAGCACCACCGTTGATCAATTGCGCGAGATCCGCGACGGCATCTCGGATTATATCAGCGGCAATGATGAATTCGTGCCGGCAAGTGAGGCGTCAACATTTGTCCGCATTGATCGCTTTAGCAACTCGTCCATCGACATTTTGGTATACTGCTTCACGCAAACCACGAAGTGGGGCGAATGGTTGGAAATCAAAGAACGGCTGGCTTATGAAATTATGGATGTCGTGCACGGTGCGGGCACCGGATTCGCCTTCCCGTCAACGTCGCTGTATATCGAGAGCTTGCCGGCGGACCAGCCTGAGCCGTTCATGCCGTCGGGTACACGCATGCCTGCCGCCGCCCGGGAGGCACAGTCGACGAACGAGGAAAACTACAAAGGCGGCGAGACAAATGCGGACGGCGCATCCGGGGATGGTTAACGCGCAAAGTATCGGAGATTTTAAATGTCTGTGACGATTTATCACAACCCGCGGTGTTCGAAGTCGCGCCAGACGTTGGCGCTTCTTGAAGACAAAAATGTAGAAATTAATGTGGTCGAGTATTTGTCCACGCCGCCGAGTGAAGCGGAACTTAAACGTATCTTGGGCCTGCTCAACCTTTCGGCAAAAGATATCGTGCGCAAGAAAGAGGCGAAGGAAGCCGGCATTGATCCGGCGGCACTTTCAGAAGCGGCTTTAATCAAGGCGTTGGTTGCAAATCCTATGGCGATTGAGCGGCCGATTGTCGTTTCGGGCGCCAAAGCGGTCTTGGGTCGGCCACCTGAGAACGTTCTCGACATTATCTGATTAAGCGCAACGGGTTGCGCTCGCTGACGGTGTAAGCTTGCGGAGTTGAGCAAGCCTCTGCAATATGCTTCCGGATTCAGAGTCCGGGGGGACAGTATGGCGAAAGACGGAAGCAAACCGGTGGTCGTTGCGAAACGACGCGCAAAAGCCGTGCTGAAGCCGCGCGAGACGAAGTCGGCAGCACCGACCGTGTCTGAGCCGCACACCGTCGATCCGGAAAAGCTCGAAATTTGGCGTTCACTCCCCGAAGATCAGCGGAATGCTCTGCGAGAGCGCGAAGCAGCGCGATTGTTTGCCCGTGCCGCCCAGGTGCACCGCGACGGCAATTTGGCCGATGCGATCAAGACCTACGGCAAATCGTTGTTGCTCAATCCGAAGCAACCCGATGTGTACAACAACATGGGTGTGGCGCTCAGAGCTGAAGGTAAGCTTGAAGCTGCTGTTGCCTGCTACCGCCGCGCTTTGGTGTTGAAGCCCAACAATTCGGGTGTGTATTCCAACATGGGTAACGCGCTACGGGAACTGGGCCGCCTTGAAATCGCTCAGGCCAGCCATCAACAAGCCGTACGCCTATCGCCGAACTCACCCGAAGCCTATTACAATTTAGGCCTGGTGTTGCGTGATCTAGGACAGCCGGATGCCGCGCTCAGCTGCTTCGATAAAGCGCTCAGTCTGGACGAAAATCATGTCGACTGCCAGTGGGACCGAGCGCTGACCTTGCTTGAGATGGGGCGCCTCAAAGAAGGTTTTGAGGCCTATGAATCGCGCTGGAACCTGGCCCGTAGTCCAGCCCGCACGTTCGACAAGCCGTTGTGGGACGGTGCCGACCTTAAAGGAAAATCGATCCTGATCCACCACGAGCAGGGCTTCGGCGACATGATCCAGTTCGCCCGCTATTTGCCAATGATTAAAGCGCGAGGTGGACAGGTTGTGGTCGAGGTGCAGGCGGAATTGGCACGCCTGATGGGCTCGGTCGAGGGTGTTTCAAAGGTCTTCAATCGCGGCCAGACGCCGCCGAACTTTGATTGCTATGCACCGATGATGTCGCTGCCGCATATTTTCGGTACCGATAGGGAGTCGATTCCTGCCGACGTGCCCTATGTTGCGTCGATTGACCCGAATGCGGTGCAGTTGCCGCCGGCGCTGGGTCGGATCAAGCGGGTCGGAATTGCTTGGGCCGGTCGCAAAACGCACCGTAACGACAAGAACCGTTCTGCCGGTTTCCGGCATTTCATCGAAATTCTCGGATTGCCAGGGATGTCGGTGTTCTCGCTGCAAAAAGGTGACGCAGCGGGCGATATTGCGACATTTGGCTGTGACGGTTTGGTCACCGACCTTGGCGGCAGGCTGCGTGACTTCTCAGACACGGCGGCGGTGATCGCACAGCTTGATTTGGTGATCACGGTCGATACTGCGCTTGCGCATTTAGCAGGTGCGATGGGCAAACCTGTCTGGGTTGCGGTGCCGTTTGCACCCGATTGGCGTTGGATGCGGGGCCGCGATACGTCGCCTTGGTACCCGTCGATGCGACTGTTCCGCCAACAGCGCTACGGCGCCTGGGATGGCGTTTTTGCCGAGATTCGCCGCGCTTTGGGCACGGAAATCGCGGCAAGCTGATCCCTTTCGATTAACAGCATCTTAAGTCTTTTTCTGCCACCCTAGGGCCACCTGGGCGATTGTCCCATTGAGGAGACTTGGGTGGCAGCGCAAGAATACAAAGCTGGTGAGATACTGCTCGCCGAGGGTGTCGTGCCCGAGCGTGCGTTCCGGATTCTGTCTGGATCGGTTGAACTCACACGCCTGATTGATGACGCGCAACTGCCGACCAACGTCTTGGATAGAGGCGCACTCGTCGGTGCCGAGGAATTGGTCGATGGCAGACCTATGGCAGATACGGCCCAAGCGTTGGGCAAGCTAAGTGTCGAGCCGATCACGATTGAGCAAGCTGTCCAATTGCTGGGACGCCAACCGAAAAAGAATGCCACGTCGGATATTTCTGTGCGTACTGAGACGCCGAAGAAGGCCAGCACAGTGTCGGAATCCCACGCCCTCGTCGCACTCTCATCAAGTGCTGAGACTGATTACGTGCAGGTGGATACGGCGTCAACGATCCTAAAGCCCGGCCTGCTGCGCCGGTTGTTGAAGCCGGAGTTTGCGGATTTACATGATCGTCTGGATATTCGCGTCGCACCTTTGGAAGGTCCTGGAGGGGAGCAGGCATCGGCGCATTTGGTCAGCGAGTTGAATAAACGACGCGGCCTGCGCGCACGTCAGATGAATGCGAAAGTTTCCATCGGCGCCGGTGGTGATCCAGTCGGCGCGATGGCCGATTTACACGCGGCTGCGGTGCAATGGCTCGATGACAACGACGGGGACGTTTTATTATGGGGCGACGCGCCGAATGATGATCGCATGTATATCCGCTTCTTCGTTCGCGGCATCAAGCCGGTTGACAGTTTTCGGATTGGTGACGGTTGGACGCTGATGGTATTGCCGAACCCGTTGGATGCAGGTGCTGCGCATCGCTTGCACGCGGCCGTGTTGACGGCGCTTCGCACCAAGACGGCGGGTAAACTTTTAACCGTTAAACGTGACCTGCATGTGTTGTTTGAAGATGCGCCAGATGCGCTGGGCCAAGAACTTCCAGGTATGCAGCCCTTAGAGTGCGCCGAAGATGCCATGGCGCGGGCGCGGATATTCGCCAACGCGACCCGCTTTAAGCGCCGCGCCGACGATGCGCGCACCGCGATCAATTTGGTCGACACCGCATTGAACACGTTCTCGCGCAAAGAAACACCGATTGAATGGGCCATGGCGCATCGTGACCGCGCATTGCTTAGTCAGTTTGTTGCTGAACGCGCAAACGATACGGACTCGCTGCGCGCCTCTCTCGGCGATCTTGAAGCCGCGCTGACGGTCATCGGGCCGGATCTGTTTCCCTTTGATTGGGCGACGTTGAATGACCGTTTGGGCTTGGCGCTCTATCGGCTCGATTTTGAAAGCGGCGACGCGGAGACACTGGAACGTGCGCTTCGTGCCTTCCAAGATGCGCTCACGGTATATGATAGACGCCAAACGCCGGCGGAATGGGCCGAGGCGATGGCACATTTCGGCCAAGTCGCCTTGGTGATCGGGCGTGAAAACCGTAATCCACGCACCCTGCTGCGTGCGGTCGAGGCGTGCAATGCTGTGGTTTCCGTGCGGGACCGGAAAAACATGCCGCTGCATTGGGCGTCGGCACAGAACAATCTGGGCTCAGCGTTGTTTCTGTATGGGCGCGTTGCCGGTGACCGGGAAGCCTTGGCCGGTGCGCGCGATGCCTTTAACACGGCGTACGCGATCTATATGGAAAAAGGTGCGGAGCGTCTTGCGGGTGTGACGGCGAAAAATTTGGCGCACGTTGAAAAGGCGCTCAAGCGCCGCCAAATTGCGGCGCGACCGGCGGGGCCAGCGCGCCCGTCGCAGATGTGGGAAGCAGATGCAAACGATCCGCCGCCATTGCCATGGGAGTTTGAGGTCCGTGATGCGCCGAAGCAGCGCGCGGCTGTGGACGACGATGACGACGATGTCTGGCTTGATGACCGTTTACGCTAATCGCATTATTTTAGCGCACCACAAATACTGAAATCGGCGCATGCGATGCGACGTAGCCTGCATTCGACGACAAGAAATGCTCGCGCATACCGGGCACATGTGACGCCATTACGATGACATCGGCACCTATGGTCTGGCTCGCATCGATAAGTGCTGGGTGAAGCTCGACCGCCGGATCGTGACAATTAATGGTCCGGGTTGCGACCGGCACTTTGAAAGTTTTTTTCTGACCTTCCGCGAAAGCATCAAGTTTTTCTGCGAATTCTTGCTCAGAATGGGCGATCGCGCTCGGCGCCGATGCGGTAACGCCGACATATACGATTTCCGCGCCATGTTGCTGCGCCAATTCGCCTGCCAGCGTTATCGCTTTGGTTAGTTTCTCTGTGTGTGCCAAGTCAATTGGGATCATAACGCGATGAAACATATAAGCTCCTGTTTTAA
The DNA here is from genome assembly GCA_963974935.1 of uncultured Rhodospirillales bacterium. Classification (GTDB taxonomy): domain Bacteria; phylum Pseudomonadota; class Alphaproteobacteria; order Rhodospirillales; family Casp-alpha2; genus UBA4479. The sequence goes on from CAXBEV010000010.1 coordinate 101,100, forward strand.
GTAATATTGTGACCGAGCCTAGATGGTTGCGCGCAAGATGACCTTGATCTGAGTCAAAGTCTTTCGTGCGCGCCGCTTGCATGGTGGGCATGCGCGCGCTATTTCCGACGTATGGTCGACGAAGCAAAAAAGTTTGATATCGAAGGTGTTGTTTGGCGTCAGCCGGACGGTGCGTTGGTGTCGTGCGAGGAAAAGCTCGTCGTGCTAAGGGAAAACCTTGATGAAATCCGCCAGCAGTCCCAAGACGCGCTTGAAGACGCGATCCTTATGGGATGCGACGAAACCCAAGTTCGCGAGGTTTTTGATCAAATGATCCGCACTTTGGAAAACCCTTACGCTAAAAAATGAGCGCGCACGCAAGATGTGACCAGGATCTGATGAAGGTGCTTTTTTGCCCTGCGCAATCCCGCTAGGCTTAGTGTATGGACCTCAGGCATCTGAAAACATTGATTGCGATTGCCGAGAACGGCTCGTTCGCAGCGGCGGGGGACGCCATCGGCTTGACCCAGTCCGCTGTCAGCCTACACGTTAAAGCGTTGGAAGAAGCCCTCGAAACTAAGTTATTTGACCGCACGACGCGACCGCCGCGGCTCAACACCCGGGGTCGAAATCTGGTAGATCGTGCCCGCGACATTGTCGAGCAGTGCGAGGGCCTTAGTGATCTGGTGTCTGGGGATTCGTTGGCAGGCTCGCTCGATGTTGGTGCCGTGCCGACGCTGCTGTCGGGCATTTTGCCGCCTGCGCTTGGTGCGATCCGCGCGCAGCATCCAGATCTTCGCATACGCGTGTCGAGTGGGCTATCCGCCGATTTGGTCGGTCGCGTTCATAAGGGGGAATTGGATGCCGCCGTGGTGACCGAGCCCTCGCAGGTGCAGACCGGGCTTAGTTGGCACATGTACGCCGAAGAGCCGTTGCTGGTGATTGCCCCAAAAGGCACGAAGGGTTCGACGGACCGTGAACTTCTGGCCGCCGGCCCGTTTATCCGTTTTCAGCGGTTTGCGTGGGCCGGGCGATTGATCGATACGCATCTTAAGGATCGCGGCATCAAGGTGCACACGGGGATGGAGATCGACTCGCTCGAAGCCATCGCCCTCATGGTGGCACATGGACTAGGCGTTTCCGTGGTGCCCGACCGGGCCGGCGCGAGCCTGCCCGAAAACATCGAACGCATACCATTTGGCGACCCGCCTTTATGTCGCGTCGTCGGCGTCGTTGAGCGTCGTGATAATCCAAAAGCACACTTGATCCGCGGTCTGGTCGAGATATTGGCGCGGCTTGCGCATCCAAACAGCAGATAAACCGCGGCGGAGACGACCAAGGAAAAGAACACCGCCATCAGCGCCTTGGCGAAAGAAGGCAATGATGGTCCGTATTCCAGTATTCCTCCTTTCGGTCCCGTTGTGCACGGGTTGGCATGGTCCACGCAACGCGTCCTCTAAGCAGGGGCATTTCTTGCGTCTGGTATCCTTTTGGTATCAACATGGGGAAGAATTAATTCACCCGCTATCCATGATTAAAACAGAAGATAATCCAAAGGATTATTCGTTTTTATCAAGAAAGTGTGTGCGCTAGAACAAATGACCGGTGAAAACCGCCGGATCGGGGAGGAAATACCATGACGGACGTGACGGGACCGCTGGACGGCATCCGTATTCTTGATTTGACGCGCATTTTGGCGGGACCGACGTGCACGCAGTTGATGGGGGATTTGGGCGCCGATATTATCAAGATCGAAAAACCCGTCGCCGGCGATGATACCCGGAGTTGGGGCCCGCCTTATCTGGCTGATAAAGACGGCAATGACACCCGCGAGAGCGCTTATTATATGGCGTCGAACCGGAACAAGCGCTCGATCACCATCGATATCGGCAACCCTGAAGGGGTGAAGTTGATCAAGCAGATGCTGTCTAAATGCGATGCGCTCTGTCACAACTTTAAGGTCGGCGGTCTGGAAAAATATGGCCTCGGCTACGAAGACATTCACGCGGAGTTTCCGCATCTTGTTTATCTGCATATCTCAGGATTTGGCCGCACCGGTCCGTATGCCAAGCGTGCCGGCTATGACATGTTGGCGCAAGGCATCGGCGGGGTGATGAGCCTGACTGGCCCTCCGGATGGTGACCCGCACAAAGTCGGCGTCGGCATTGCGGATGTAATGTGTGGTATGTACGCGACGACGGCCTTGCTGGCCGCGCTGCGGCATCGTGAACGCACCGGCCAAGGACAGTTGATCGATCTTGCGCTGTTGGACGCGCAAGTCGCGTGGTTGATCAATGAGGGCGTGAACTACCTGACATGTGGGAAAGAACCCGTGCGGCGCGGCAATGCGCATTCCAACATCGTGCCTTATGACGTGATGCCGACGGCGGACGGCTACGTCATCTTGGCGGTCGGCAATGACGGGCAGTACAAGCGGTTCTGTGAATATGCCGAGCGTCCGGAATTGGCGACGGATGAACGCTTTCTGACCAACGATCTTCGGGTGCGGAATCGTGATGCGATCACGCCGTTGCTGCGGCAGATGATGGTGATGAAAACCACGGACGAATGGATCCAAGGCCTGGCGCCTTTGGGTGTGCCCTGTGCGCCTGTGAACACGATCCCGCAGACCTTTGCCGATCCGCAGATTCAGCATCGCGGCATGGCGATTGAAATGCCTCATCCAACCTCACAAGACGGAAAGTGCAATTTGATCGGTAACCCGATCAACCTGTCTGAAACGCCGGTGACCTATCGCCGCCCACCGCCGACATTGGGCCAACACACAGACGAAATCCTTGAAGAATTGCTGAACCTTGATGCCGAGACGCGCCAAAGCTTGCGCGACTCCGGTATCGTCTGATCAAGCCGAAGGAGGCCATTGATATGTTCACGCTGAGCGACGAACTGATCCAATTGCAAGATGCCGCGCGCACCCTGGCCCGCGACGTGATCGCCGAGCGCGCCGCAGAAGTTGACCGCACCGAGGCCTATCCCTGGCATAACGTCGAAACGCTGACCGAGGCCGGATTTATGGGGATGACGATCCCGACCGAATGGGGTGGGCGTGGATTTTCGTTCTTGCATGCGGTGCTGGTCGTTGATGAGATGGCCAAGGTTTGTGGGGTTAGTGCACGGATTGTTGTTGAGGCAAATATGGGAGCCGTCAGTGCGATTATGCGCTATGGCTCAGACGCGCAAAAGAAGTTGGCGGCAGGCCTTGTGTTGGCGGGCGACAAACCGGCGATCTGTATCACTGAACCCGACGCCGGCAGTGCGGCCACCGATATGACGACGACGGCGGTTAAAAAAGGCGACAGCTACGTTATCAATGGCCGAAAGCATTGGATCACGGGCGGCGGTGTGTCCAAGTTGCATTTGATTTTTGCGCGCGTCATTGAAGACGGTGAAGACAAAGGGATCGGTGGTTTCATCGCGATCCGGGACCAGGCTGAAGGACTTCGTGTCGGCACCCGCGAGCCGGCGATGGGGCTGCGCGGTATTCCTGAATGCGAGATGATTTTTGAAGATCTGGTCGTGCCGGAAACCATGGCTTTGATTCCGCCTGAAGGCATCAAGCGGGGCTTTGCCGGTTTGATGAATGCTTACAACTCGCAGCGCGTGGGCGCGGCGACGGTGGCGCTCGGCATCGCTGAAGGGGCGTATGAAAATGCGCTGGCTTTTGCCCAAGAACGCGAGCAGTTCGGCCGCCCGATTTGTGAATTCCAAGGTCTGCAATGGATGATGGCGGACATGTCGGTCGGTTTGGCGGCGGCGCAGGCGCTGATCTATAAAGCCGCTGCGTCGGCCGAAACATCGGGCAGCGGCTTTCCCGATATGTTGATGGCAGCGCAGGCGAAAATCTTGGCTGCCGATACCGCGATAAAGGTGACGTCCGATGCGTTGCAAGTTTATGGCGCCGCCGGCTATTCGCGCAATCAGCCGATGGAGCGCATGTATCGCGATGCCCGCATGTTCACGATTGGCGGCGGCACCGCGCAAGTTCTCCGCAACTTGGTCGCCGGTAAAATCTTGGATCGCAAGCTGCCGCAAACCCGCGATGGATACGCAAAACTTGCGAAGCGCGCAGAGGCCGCAGAATGAGCACCGGCGCAGACCTAATCGCGCAACGCCTTTTCGACGCCGGTTGTCGGCACGCGTTTGGAATCCCCGGCGGCGAGGTATTGTCGCTGATGGATGCCCTCGACCGCGTCGGTATCCAATTTCATTTGGTTAAACACGAGAACGCTGGAGGCTTTATGGCCGAAGGCACGTATCATGCCACAGGCACGCCGGCGATTTTGTTGGCGACCGTCGGGCCGGGCGTGGTGAATGCAATCAACGTCGTTGCCAATGCGTGGCAAGATCAAGTGCCGATGATTTTCCTGACCGGCTGTGTCGATGCCGCTGAAGCGGAATCGTACACCCATCAAGTGTTTGACCATACCAAAGTCATTGCGCCGATTTCGAAGGCCTCGATGGTTGCTGCTGACGGGGCTGTGGATGTCATGATCGACAAAGCGCTCGCCATCGCCACAGCGGACCCGCCGGGGCCCGTGCACATTGATGTGCCGATCGGCTTGGCCGGCGTCGAGAGCAAGCCAAGCGGGTATCCACGCTACACCAAGCCGTCGCCGACAGTGCCCGCAGACGGACCGGACCTGATGCGCGCACGGGATGCCATTGCCAACGCTACGCGACCGTTAATGATCTGCGGTGTCGAAGTGTTGCACCACGGCGCCGCCGACGCGGTGTCTGAGATGGCGCATCGTTTGTCGATCCCGACGTTGACCAGCTACAAAGCAAAAGGTGTGATCGCCGAGGATGATGTGTTGGCGCTCGGCGGTCACGGTTTATCGCCGAAGTCATTTAAACTTTTGAAGCCGCTGATTGATGATGCGGATGTCATCGTGCTGGCCGGGTACGATCCGATTGAAATGCGGATCGATTGGCGTCACGTCTGGCAGCCGGGCACCGAAGGCAAAACCGTGATCGAGGTCTCCGCACAGCCCAATCGCCATTTTGTGCATCAAGCCGATATTAGTTTTGTCTGTGACGTTGGCGCCGGGCTGCGGGCGCTGACCGATGGCCTAAACGGCAAGCCGACATGGGCAGACGGCCAGGCGTTGAAAATGCGTGAGTCGTTGAAAGCCGCCTTTCCGACGGATGAAGTCTGGGGCCCGGCGGCCGTTATCGATGCTGCCCGGCAAGCGTTTCCGAAACACGGTTTTGCGGCTGTCGATACCGGCGCGCACCGAATTTTGCTGAGCCAGCAATGGACGTGCTATGGGCCAAGAACTTTGGTGCAGTCGACCGGGCTTTGTACCATGGGCTGCGCGATGCCGCTTGCCATGGGGTATAAAATCGCCAACCCCGACACGCCGGTGATCGCTTTCACGGGGGATGCCGGGATGGAGATGATCCTGGGTGAGATGGCCACCTTGCGTGACATGAAGTTGCCGGTGGTGACCATCGTCTTCGTCGACGAAAGCCTGAGCCTGATCGAGTTAAAGCAGCGTGCCAACCGCCAAGACAACGTTGGTGTTGATTTCGGCGGTACCGATTTCGCCGCCGTCGCACAAGCCATGGGCGGCAATGGCGTGACGGCAACCAGTCGGGACACTTTAATGTCGGCGATTGAGGCCGGTTTGAATGCGGATACCTTCACGGTCATCGCATGCCCGATTGGTCGAAAGGCGTACGACGGTCGGTTCTGATATTATCGGTTTTATAACGTGAAGGCTGTTTAACCGGTTTTTGCGGGCTTGAACAATGCGTCGATATCCGTTTGTTCAAGACCTTCGTCCTTAAGCGCCGGCCCGCTCATAATGAGATCGCCATCTTCACGGTTGATCTGATCGAGCGCGCTGGAAACCCCGGTGAAGCCATCGTCACCCAAGGTTACGACAAGAGCGTTAATTGTTCCTTCGACGGCATTAATGGTCCGCACAACCCGGGAAAGCCGCTGGCCGATGATATCGTGGACTTGGCATGCCTCCATGATGCGGCGGCTTTCCGTGTCCAGCGTATCGAAGTAAGGGCGTGCACCCCCATATTTAATTTCTGAGCCCATTTTTGCCGACACCGCCGCGATCCGCTCCGTCGCGCTCAAGATCGCATCGGTCGCTTCCTCGGCTTCAGCATTGATGGCGTTGATTTGGTCGGCGGCACTGTCCAAAATCAGACCTTCGCCTGCCGACTGATAAACGCTCGCCAGATCTTGGCGCATTTTTTGGACTAACTGAAAAAGAAGTAGCACTTCCCCTTCTAAAGCTTTGCCTGTATCCAGCCCGGGCATCGGACAGCACCTCGTTCAAAATAACGTTACTTTGACAATACGCGCAATAAAAACGCTGGCATTAACTTTTAGGTGCACCTATGTCCCTAATACACAGCGGAGGAACACCATGGTCGATAAAGTTGAAAAGACTGAAACCGAATGGATGGCCCAATTAGGGCTTGAGGGCTTTAAGGTGTTGCGCATGAAGGGTACCGAACGTGCTGGCACCAGTGCGCTCAATCGTGAAAAGCGAAACGGTATGTATATCTGTGCCGGCTGTGGAGAGTCACTTTTTGAGTCCGGGACAAAATTTGAGTCCGGCACCGGCTGGCCAAGCTTCTATGCCCCCCAAGACCCAGACGTGATCGAAGAAGAGGTCGACAAGGGGTTTTTCACGACGCGCACCGAAGTGCATTGCGCGCGTTGCGACGGGCATCTTGGGCATGTATTTCCGGACGGCCCCGAACCGACGGGGCTGCGGTATTGTATCAACGGTGTGGCGCTGAAATTTCGCCCGTCCGAATAGTCGACAAATTTCTAACTGGTCATGCCTACGTAGCCCGGCAGGGCTTCGACCCGCTTGAGCCAAGCGGCGATTGCGGCATAAGGCGCCATGTTGAAACCGCCCTCGTGGGCGACGTGCGTGTATGCGTAAAAGGCAATGTCGGCAACGGTTGGCATCTCACCCACAAACCATGGGTTTTGAGCAAGATGGGTGTTCATCAGGCTCAGTGCCGCGCAGCCTTGCGTGAACTTTCCGTCGCGTGCGGTTTCTTGGGCGGGTGTCAACGCGGGTAGGTGATTCCAAAACCGCAGCGTCGCGACGTTTGGCTCGTGTGAATATTGTTCGAAGAACATCCATTGTAGGGTGCGCGCGCGATGTAAGCGATTAGATGGCCACCAGACTGTGCCGTCGGCAAGATAACACAAAATCGCATTCGACTCAGCGAGCGGCGTGCCGTCTTCTAATTCCAAAACCGGAATGCGCCCGTTTGGGTTCAGGCGCTTTAAGAATGCTTTGGTCCGGGTTTCGGCTTTCAGAATGTCATATCTGACGTAATCATAGTCGATATCAAGAAACGCCAACAACAAGCGCACTTTATAGCCGTTGCCGGAAATCGGATCGTCGTGCAGCGTCAGTTTGTTTGCCATTGCCGTGCCATCGTTGTTGTCGTGGATTGCGGAGTGCCTATGATTGTTAAACGTCATTGCTACATATTTGGGCGCTTCAGCTCAAAGGATCTTTATTAATCTAGAGCTTACAAAAGCTAATATGAACGGGGGAGGGCTCAACACATGCTATTGACTGAAAAGACCGTGATCGTCACGGGGGCGGGTTCAGGAATAGGGCGCGCAGCCGCCCATGCCCTGAATGCAGACGGTTGGACCGTCGTGCTCGCAGGGCGTCGTGAAGCGCCGTTGGTTGAGACGGCCGAGAGCGCGCCCCATCCGATGTGCACGCTCGTAGTGCCGACTGATGTAAGTGACCCAGATAGTGTCGCAGCCCTATTCGCAAAGACCACTGAAACATTCGGTCGCGTTGATCTGCTGTTCAATAACGCTGGACTGAATGCACCGGGCATCCCTTTGGAAGATCTCTCTGTCGATCAATGGCGCGCGGTGGTTGATGTCAATCTGACAGGCTCGTTTTTTTGCCTGCAGGCAGCATTTCGCACCATGAAGGCGCAAGACCCGATGGGTGGACGGATTATCAACAACGGCTCGATCTCGGCGCATGTGCCAAGGCCTGACTCCATTCTCTACACGGCGACCAAGCACGCGGTTAGTGGTTTGACAAAGACCGCAGCCTTGGATGGCCGAAAATATAATATCGCGGTCGGTCAATTGGATGTCGGCAATGCAATGTCGGCAATGGCGAGCCGTATGTCTAAGGGGGTTAAGCAGGCGGATGGCGACATCCGTGCAGAGCCGATGATGGATGCCGCCGACGTCGGGCGTGCCGTTGCGCACATGGCCAGCTTGCCGCTGGACACCAATATTTTTTCGATGACGATTATGGCTAGCGCGATGCCGTTTGTCGGACGCGGTTGATGGGGTGATTTAAAGGCACTCGCCTATGGCGCAGTCGGCAAGGAAGGCAAAGAATATCGGTTTTGTGGACGTGTCATGCCTGGGGGCCCTGCAAGAGAGGATGTGGCAACCGTAAAGATCGCCGTTCTTTCGACAATTTATGAGCCTCGTCTCGGCGTGCCCCCTATCGGCCAGAGTTTGCATGAATTTACGGGCTTCATCGGTATTGGTTGCGCGCGTATGGAGAACCTTCGGATCACGTCCCACCAATTCTCTTGCCCAATATCCAGTGAGCCTTTGTGCGTGTGATGACACATGGGCGAAGAGCGGTTTGCGGGTATCTGGATCAATTTTTGTGGTGGCGAACATCACGTCAAGGCCATCACAGATGGAGGAGATGATTTCCCAGCTATGATTTTCGCCCATTGCAATGTCATGGGCGATCAATAACCTGTTGCGAATCTTGCGGTTTAAATGCTGGCTGACCATACTACCCCTCAACTTCACACCGAAGGGTAGTGATATATGCAAATGGATTGCAACTAAAAATAGGTTAAGCTGTACACCTTGCTCGCAATGCACTTAAGCTGATGGTGGGTCAATAAGCATATTCGGTGAACACCGGATCAACGGACTCGCCCCACAAGCGATAATAGGCGGCGAGAAGTTCTTCTGCAGGTGTCAGGCCACTTTCGGCGGTTTGGAAGATCGGTTGCAGGAAGTGGCTTTCGTCCATGCCGACGTTATCCAAGCGCTTGCGACTTTTCAGGCCGCGATGCGACATGCATAAAACTTCGGAGGCGATATCGCCGACGGTTTGATTGCGAAACGGCGTTTTGAGCGCGGTCTTCGGCACCTCGTCACGCAAAGTTTGGCGTTCTTCATCGGTCCAATCTTTGACCAAATCCCACGCCGCCGTCCGGGCTTCGCTATCATACAACAATCCAACCCAAAATGCAGATAAGCCGCATAGGCGATTCCAAGGTCCGCCATCGGCGCCCCGCATCTCAAGGAATGTCTTTAAACGCACCTCTGGGAAGATCGTTGAAATGTGATCTGCCCAATCCGACATCACAGGTTTTTCGCCTGGATATGCAGGCAACTCGCCGCGCATAAAATCACGGAAGGATTGCCCAGACGCGTCGATATAATTGCCGTCGCGATAGACGAAATACATCGGGACATCCAGCGCATAGTCGACATAACGCTCAAACCCCATGCCGTCCTCAAACACGAACGGTAGCATTCCCGAGCGATCCGGGTCCACGTCGGTCCAGATTTGGCTGCGATAGGATAGAAATCCGTTCGGCTTGCCGGCGCTAAATGGAGAGTTGGCCCAAAGCGCTGTAGCAATCGGTTGTAGTGCCAACGAGACGCGGAACATTTCCACCATCGAACTTTCCGAGCAGAAATCCAAATTGACTTGCACGGTGCACGTCGACTGCATCATCTCGAGCCCGTGCTTGCCGCGTTTCGGCATGTAGTCGCGCATGATCTTGTAGCGCCCCTTGGGCATCCAAGGCATGTCGTCGACAGGCCATTTGGGGCGCGCGCCCAAACCGACAAAGCCGATTCCCATCTCGCGGGCGATGGCCTTAACTTGATGTAGGTGGCTGCTGACCTCGTCACAGGTTTGGTGAATGTTTTCGACCGCAGCACCCGAGAGCTCGACTTGGCCCGCAGGCTCCAATGACACCGAGCCGCCGGTTTCCGACGACAACGCGATCACGTTTTCGCCTTCGTAAACGGGGGTCCAGCCGAAACGGGTCAGGCGCATCAACAATTCGCGAATACCGTCTTCGCCGTCGTAAGGCAGCGGCTTTAGATCGGATAAGCGGAACGCAAATTTCTCATGCTCGGTACCGATCCGCCATTGCTCCGGTGGCTTGCAGCCGGCCTCGAGGTAGGCGACCAGGTCGTCTTTGCTTTCGATAGGGGTATCGTTTTTGGGTGAGGCACCTGACATGGCGATCTCCGATCTTTCAAGCCGATGATGGCTGTTAAGCAATATGCTTTTTCAAATCAGCAATGCCTTGGCGGATCGCCAAGGCGGCGGTAACGGCGGTTTCGGCACGCAAGATACGTGGTCCGAGATCGGCACCGACAGAAAACGGTAGTTTGCCGAGTGCGTCAAGTTCACCTGGCGCAAAACCGCCTTCGGGACCAATCACGAACGCGAGAGGTGCTTCAATGATCGGCTCAAGTGCGGCAGCCAACGGAAGGCCGGCACCGGACTCATCCAAATAGACCAAAGTTCGCCCGTCCGGCCACGTGGCGCAGATATCTTCAAGTGCGCGCGGCTCGATAACCGCAGGTATGCTGAGGCGTCGAGACTGCTCGGCCGCTTCGCGTGCCGTAGCGTGCAGGCGTTCAACGTTAACCCTGGTCGTTTGCGTGCGCGCACTCAGCATAGGGATGATCCGCGACACACCAAGCTCAGTGGCCTTTTCAACAACGAAATCGGTGCGATCTTTTTTCAAAGGCGCAAACAAAAGCCAAACATCGGGCTCTGGCGATTGCATGCGGGTTTGCAGGTCAAGGCTGATCCGGCATACTTTTTTGTTGGCATCCATGATCGTCGCCTGCCATTCCCCATCGTGTCCGTTGAACAGCAATAGGCGCGAATCCGAAGGCCGCCGCATAACGTTGACCAGATAGTGGCTTTGGTCGCGATCAAGTACGATCTCGCCGTTATCACTCAGCGGCGCATCAATATATAGACGTGGCAACGGGCTTTCAGGCATAGGTCCTCCCAGGCGACGCGATTATCGGCCTGTTGGCACAATGCGTAAACCTTGCCGACATTGCCATACGGGACTTTCACCTTGCCCTGACAATCAGCTATAAACTGACCATGATGAGACCCGGATTTAATCCTGACAAAGCAACCGATATCCGCGGCGATTCCTGGATGGTGCGCCTCGCGCCTAAGGCGTTTAAGCCATACCTGCACCTGCTGCGCGCGGATCGGCCCATCGGTACATGGCTGTTGCTTTTGCCGTGTCTGTGGTCGGTAACGATGGCAGCCAAGGCCAGCGGGGCAGAAATGCCGCCAGCGGGCTTTGTTGGACTGTTCGCGCTTGGCGCGTTTGTGATGCGGGGTGCCGGGTGCGTCGTCAATGACCTTTGGGACCGTGACATTGATGGGCAAGTGGCACGCACGGCGCAGCGACCGATCGCATCCGGCGAAATTCCGGTGCGCCATGCGGTCTGGTTTTTGGGCGCGCTGCTGTTGGTCGGTCTGGGTGTCTTGTTGCAGTTTAACGCCATGGCGGTCACGTTGGGCGTCGCCTCGCTCGTGTTGATTGTCGTCTATCCGTTGATGAAACGAATCACCTATTGGCCGCAGGCTTTCTTGGGGCTCACCTTCAATTGGGGGGCACTGTTGGCGTGGGCATCGATTGCGGGTGAGGTCGAGGTGCCAGCGGTGGCGATGTATGTGGCCGGCTTTTTTTGGACGCTCGGTTACGACACCGTCTACGGCCATCAAGACAAGGCTGACGATATTTTGGTCGGCGTCAAATCGTCGTCGATTAAACTCGGACGGCACACGCGACCGTTTGTATATTGCGTATATGGGCTGACCGTCTTGTTGCTGGCTATTGCCGGCGCGCTGTCAGGCTTGGGATGGTTTTATTTTGTTATGCTTGCGGGCGGCGCGATACAGATGGTTTGGCAGGTTTCAACTTTGAAAATCGATCAGCCCGATAATTGCTTGGCTCGGTTTAAATCGAATCGCGATTTTGGTCTGATTGTTTTCTTAGGCGCGCTATTGGGCTGACCCGTTTCGACTGCAATGAAATATTACGTTCTTGTCACTGGTCCCAACGGATCAACACGCTATGATCGTTCGATGTAGGTTGGAGAAATAAGTGTTCGGACTTAGTAAGCGCGAGCGGGCACGCAAACAATTGAATGTGGCGGTTGAAGTGTTTCTTGCAGGCCAGCGCGAGATGCAGCAAGGCATATTCTCAACCATGGCCCCCAAAGCCGATGCGCTGGCTGTTGACGTTGTCGGCGGGGGAAATGCCTATCAAGCGGCGACCGACCTTATTCAGGCATACCTGATGAAAACCCTGGACGCTCTCCCGACGGGAGAGCGCCAACGTGTGCTGCGCGCCATTGCCGATAAAAATTATGACGATCAGCCGAATGTATTTCGCTTGATCGCGCATGTCAGTTATTTCGCTGCCGTGCTCGAAGACGGGGAGATGCCGCTGGCCCCTGAGGGCACGGCGACCCGATTTATCAATGGTATGTCGACATGGTTTACCGACAATGAATCGGCACAAAAGCGTATCCAAGGGTATCTGACGGAAAGTGCGCGCCGCTATCAGGCGGCGTGGATCGCAGCGCAAAAGCGCAATCCGGCCAACGGTGCGGCGAAAGCGCAACGGGATTCTAAACACGCATAACTGTAACGTATGTGAATTTCGGCAGTATGCAGGCGCCGTACCCCCATCACGCAATGAACCGCAAATTAATTGACATAAATAATCGACAATGACAGCATTATGTAAGCGCTTACATTTCGTCATTAATGGGGCAATAAGTGTTACTCAATATCTCAATCAAAAATAAGCGAGCAGCAGAGCTGGGAGGCTTAATGTCAAAATTCAATTATGCGCAACAGGTCCATTTGTCTGTCGTTTTGGCGGGGTGCGCGCGTGTCTAACAATGTTCAAGCCGGTGACGACTCGTTTGATCTGACTGGTCGGGTCGCCCTTGTGACGGGGGCTTCATCCGGTATCGGGCGGCGCATGGCTGGCGCACTTGCCGGTGCCGGTGCGGCTGTGGTTTTGGCGGCCAGAAATGTCGAGCGCCTATCACAAGCTGTCGCAGATATCAAATTGAATGGCGGTTGCGCGGCAGCCATCCAGGCTGATCTTGGCGATCGTGCGACGATTCCGGATTTGGTTGCTGAGGCGACTGCAGCGTTTGGCGCGCCGGCCATTGTCGTCAATGCGGCCGGCGTCAATCTGCGCGAGCCTTGGGATGAGATCACGATTGAGTCCTGGGATCAGACCATGCATTTGAATTTGGGCGTGCCGTTCTTTCTTGCCCGCGCGTGCGTGCCGGCGATGATCGAAAGCGGCTACGGTCGCATTATCAACATTGCGTCCCTGCAAAGTTATCGTGCTTTTGCCAACAGCATCCCCTATGGCGCATCGAAAGGCGGGGTTGTGCAGCTGACCCGTGCGATGGCCGAAGCGTGGTCGAAGCACGGGGTTACCGCGAACGCGATTGCACCTGGCTTTTTCCCGACGGAACTCACCGCGCCGGTCTTTGCCGATCCCAAGAAGGCTGGTCACAATGCCGCCATGACGGCCATTGGTCGTAATGGTGAGCTTGCGGACTTGGACGGCATCACGATTTTTCTCGCAGCGAAAGCATCGGCGTATATCACCGGCCAGACCATCCCGGTCGACGGCGGTTTCACCGCCAAATAGGAGCGTTTCAGATGAAAGCCTTGGTCTATACGGGTCCGGAAAGCATTTCATTCCAAGATGTCCCAGACCCCGAAGCGGTTTTGGACGAAGTTATCATCAATGTCGGCTCGGTCGGCATATGCGGGTCGGATATGCATGCCTATCTCGGCCATGATGATCGCCGACCGGCGCCGCTGATTCTAGGCCATGAGGCTGCGGGCGTCGTCGCAAATGGCGCCGGTGCGGGTCGCCGGGTGGTGATCAATCCATTGGTGACGTGCGGGGCCTGCCGGGATTGTCTGGGTGGGCGCAGCAACTTATGTGCGTCGCGGGAAATCATCTCAATGCCGCCCCGGCCTGGTGCGTTTGCTGAAAAAATTGTCGTGCCCGAACGTAACTTGATCGACATCCCGGACAATTTGGATTTCACCCATGCCGCCTTGGCTGAACCCTTGGCGACATCGTGGCATGCGGTGATGCTCGCAGACCGGCATTCTGCGCGTCCAACCGCCGAAGGACGTGCGTTGGTGATGGGCGGCGGTGCCGTCGGCCTCGGCGCTGCCCTGGCGCTGCGCGCGCTCGGTTGCATGGATGTGAGTGTGGCTGAAACCAACCCGCTGCGCCGCGCAACCGCGCTCAAAGCCGGGTTCACGAACGTCGTCGATCCAACGGATGCCCATGCAATAGATGAAGGTTTTGCCGACATCGTGATTGATGCGGTGGGCATCAAACCGACCCGCCAAGCCGCTGTCCGTGCTGCCCGTCCGGGTGGCGTCATCGTGCATGTTGGGTTGGGTGACGGCGTTGACGGCTTTGATGCCCGGCGATTGACCTTGCAAGAAATCGCCATGGTCGGTGCTTACACGTACACCATGAATGATTTCCGCGCGACCGTGGCAGCCATGGCGTCGGGTGCGCTTGGGCCGCTCGATTGGATTGAAGTTCGTCCTCTCGCTGAAGGCCCGCAAGCGTTTGCAGATCTGCTCGCCGGCCGTTCCGGTGCCGCGAAGATTGTTCTGCACCCACCCACTTGATCGTTTCGAGCTCTGGTCTTGTCAATCGGGTGTGGTCTGCGTAGGGATAACGGTCTCTGAGCCGACGTAATCATGGCTCCAGTCCACATCCTGAACTTCCAGCGCGGGAACGCCGATCATGACAGAAAAAATGGACGCGACCCAAGGTCCGGCTGAGCCGCCGGCGGGTATCGGCTTTTTTGAAAAATGGCTATCGGTCTGGGTGGCGCTTTGTATTCTCGCCGGGCTCGCCCTTGGCAATCTGTTCCCGTCCGCGTTTGAGGTCCTCGCCAGTTGGCAATATGCGTCGGTCAATCTGGTCGTCGCCGTGCTGATCTGGGCGATGGTTTATCCAATGATGGTGGCCGTCGATTTTGCCAGCCTCAGTCATATCGGTGACAAGCCGAAAGGCTTGATTTTGACGCTTGTCGTCAATTGGTTGATCAAGCCGTTCACCATGGCTGCGCTCGGCGTGTTGTTCTTTGAATATCTTTTTGCCGACCTGATTGCACCGGCGGACGCGCAGCAATATATCGCCGGTTTGATTTTATTGGGTGCGGCGCCGTGCACGGCGATGGTGTTCGTTTGGTCACAACTGACCCGGGGCGATGCGACCTACACGCTGGTCCAAGTTTCGGTCAACGATGTAATCATGGTGTTTGCGTTCGCACCCATCGTTGCGTTGCTTTTAGGTGTCACGGATTTTGCCGTGCCGTGGGAAACGCTGTTGCTGTCCGTCGTTCTCTACATCGTGCTGCCGTTGATTGCGGGTGTGATCACGCGGCGTATTTTAATTCAGGGCCGCGATGTTGCGTCCAAAGAAAGTACGGTGGCCGCCTTTACGGCGCGGGTGAAGCCAGCGTCTGTGTTGGGGCTGCTTGCGACGGTGGTGCTGCTGTTTGGCTTTCAAGGGCAGGTGATCATCGAAAAGCCGCTGGTGATCGCGTTGATTTCGGCGCCGTTGTTGATCCAGTCGTACGGCATCTTCGTGATTGCATATGCGGCGGCGTGGGCCTGGCGGGTGCCGTTTAATATCGCCGCCCCTTGCGCCTTGATCGGCACATCGAATTTCTTTGAGCTCGCAGTCGCTGTGGCGATCAGCTTGTTCGGTCTGCAATCGGGCGCGGCTCTCGCAACCGTAGTAGGCGTTCTGGTCGAGGTGCCGGTGATGCTGTCGTTGGTCGCCTTCGCCAATCGAACTCGGCATCACTTTAAATAGGGGCGGGTTGGCCAAAGCGTTGCGACTTGGCCTCGAACTTCGTACGGTGCCGATATAGATATACAGATCAAAAACTGAGGCACTGATGGACGAAAAGATCGGCGTAATGATATGTGGGCACGGGTCGCGCAGCCATGCTGCGGTCGACGAGTTCGCCCACCTCGTGCATCAGATGCCGGACGCTTTTCCGGGTTGGCCGGTCGAATACGGATATCTTGAGTTTGCCAATCCGGTGATCCGCGATGGTTTGGACCGGCTTCGTGACCAAGGCTGTACCCGCATTCTGGCCGTGCCGGGTATGTTGTTTGCAGCGATGCATGCGAAGAACGACATTCCGTCCGTTCTTAATACTTATGCGAAAAAGCATGGCATCAAAGTCGAATACGGGCGCGAGTTGGGTGTTGATCCGAAAATGATCAAAGCCGCACGATCCCGAGTCGAAGACGCAATTGCCGCCGCGGATGCCGAACACGGCACCGTGGCTTTGGAAGATACCTGCCTGGTCGTCATCGGTCGGGGCTCAAGTGATCCGGATGCCAATTCTAACGTTACGCAAATCGCGCGGCTGTTGCACGAAGGTACCGGCGTCGGCTGGTGCGAGGTCGGCTATTCCGGCGTCACCTTCCCGTTGGTGCAACCATGTTTGGAACATGTGGTCAAGCTTGGCTACAAACGGATCGTGGTTTTTCCGTATTTTTTGTTCACCGGCATTTTGATTGATCGTATCTATGGCTTTACGGATGTCGTCGCCGAGGCGCATCCCGACTTACAATTCATCAAGGCCAGCTATCTGAACGATCATGTCGAGGTGCGCGCGACGTTTGCTGAGCGGGTCACGGAGATTCTTGAAGGCGGTAACGCCATGAACTGCACCATGTGCAAGTATCGTGACCAGGTGTTGGGCTTTGAGGCCGAGGTCGGGCTCGCCCAGGAAAGTCATCATCACCACGTTGAAGGCCAAGGGGCCACCGCGCCGGGCTCAAACGTGTCTGATTGCCAATTGTGCGCGACGTTCTGTACCGGCGCGTGCCGCTTAGCGATGACCGATGCCCAGCACGATCATCATCATGATCATGCGCACGATGACGCACATCATCATCACCCGGTCTATCCGCAGGCGAAGCATCCGTTGGGCCCTGAGAGTGTGCGCGCAGCGCCCGTTTCCGGTGATGGGAAAGCGTGAGGTGCCATGAATATCTTCAAAAAGATTTTTAAGATATTTGATAAGGCTGCAAAAAATTACCAAACCAAGTGCGAAGCCTGCGGTACCGTCATGCAAGGTCGCCCACAAATGTGTGAGCGATGTGGTGCCGATTTGATGGCCGGGCGTAATTGAAATTCATAGTCACGTTCACAATCTAAACGGTGCAAAATCACTGTTTGTTCGCATCACATACAAGATCGGAGCTTGATATGCATGGGGGCGTACCACAAAAGCGCGTTGCCGTTGTTGGCGCGGGCGTTGCGGGCGTTACATGTGCACATGCGTTGCACGAGCATGGGTTTACACCGGTAATTTTTGAGAAAAGCCGTGGCCTTGGTGGCCGCTTGGCGACGCGCCGGGCTGGTGATGGGCTGACGATTGACCATGGCGCGCAATTTTTGACAGCGCGTACGTCTGCGTTTCAAACCGTCATGCATCATGCCCGGTCTGCCGGGACGGTGGCGCGTTGGTCGCCGGATGTCCGCGCCGGCGACCGTGCGGGGGATGACGAGTGGCTCGTCGGTGTGCCGACAATGAATGCCTTTCTCAAACCAATGATATCCGACGTTGAAACGCATTTTGGATGCGAAGTCAGCGCTATTATCCGTGACGGTGCGGGCTGGCGTGTTGCGTGTGCGGACCCTGCATCTGACGAGACTTTTGATCATGTGGTCTGTACGGCGCCAGCACCGCAGGCGCATAAACTTTTAGCTCATGACCAACCGTTTAGTGATCGCTTGCTCGACGTCTCGATTGCGCCTTGTTGGGCATTGCTGTTCGGGATCAACGGGCGATTGAATGTGGAGGGAGACCTTTGGCGATCAGACGATCTGGATCTTCGTTGGTTGGCCCGAAATGACAGTAAGCCCGGGCGTGCGGGTGCGATTGAAGGCTGGGTCGCGCATGCGTGTCCGACATGGAGCATCCGCCATCTGCAGCACACGGCAGACGATGCCCGGGATTTACTTTTAGCGCTGGTGGAAGAAAGGCTCGGGATCAGCCTGCCGCCTTTGAATTATGCAAAGGCACATCGCTGGCGCTATGCGCTGACTTCGACACCGTTGGGCGCGCCATATATGTGTAGCGATGACCGGACTCTTTTTGTCGGCGGTGACTGGTGTTTGGGCGCCCGCGTCGAATACGCATATCAAAGCGGCGCTGCGATCGCGGCGGCCCTGATTGAGGCGCTTGATTGAAGCGGTGGCGTAACGGTGCGCTTACGACGAGGGCTTTTGTCCTGCAGCTGTTTTAGGCATTTCCGTGTGGCACAGGGTCTCTATGACGACGCGTCGGTTCTTTTGATTCTTGACGCCGTCGACCGTGTGTTCGTTCAACCAACGCTCGCCCCAGCCTTTTACATTATTGACGTCGATATTTTTACGTTTCAGCAGGGCTGCAACGTGGACGGCGCGTCGTTGCGAAAGCTCAAGATTGCTTTTGTCGCCGCCCAGGGTATCTGAGAATCCGAGTACATTGGCCACGCAAGGGCGGCCTTGGCTGTAGTCTGCGATTTTTGGCAGCATATCGTTGATCTGTTTATCGATCTCTGGGCCTTCAATCTTTCCCAACGGGAAAAATATCGTTTGATTGAGAGCATCTTCGCGCGTCCCAGGCATCGCTTGCGCAGCCGATGCGGTGTTGGTTGTCGCGCCTTGCTCTATTTTCGCCGCGAGCGATTGCTGCGTTTCACGCAGGTCGCGGATGCTTTGGCTCAGTGCTGCGAGTTCGGATGTCATTGCCTGCGTTTCTTCGGCGCGCGCTTTGCTGTTGGCCATGCCGGCATTTTCATTTGCAGCTTTGATTTCCTTCAGCGCTTCGACCTTGAGGTCCAAGACAACGCTCTTCACCGCCGCTTGCTGCGCCTGCATCTTTTTATTGATGGACTGGAGCCCGAGATAACTGAGCGGCACCGCAACACCCAGAACAATGGCCGCCGATAAAAGGGACGTTCCAAATATAACCTTACGTGTGCTCATGCCGATCTCCTCGATGAAGTTTCGGTTTGCGCGCACCAATCGCAACGCGCACCCCGAATGCCTAAGCATCATGCGCACATAAATGTTAATGTATTAAAAAGACGGTGCACTCGAAAGGGCTTGGGGCTGCACTCCTAATTTGCCGTGTTGAAGGGGGAGATGGCGGATCGCACGCCGCATTCTGAATGCGCGTTATTTTCTTGTTATTTCGAAACTCGATTTCTTACTTTGAACATATCTTCCCAGAGGGTGCTTTTTTGATGTGCGAAGTCAAAATGCGTGACGATATTGTTTACGCGCTCGTTATCCGCTGAAAGTGGAAGCCGGATACTCGGCACAATTAATCTTTGCGCGTATTCGCGTGTCGAAGAAGCATCCCAAAGGAATGGCATTGGCGCTCGCGATTCGATCACAGCTTTGTAATCGGTCAAGACTTGCTCGCGACGACTTTCGTCCAAATACCCCATATTCGTCGATAACAAAGACAGTCCAGTTCGATCGAAATACAAGACGTCGGTCAGGCCTGTTCCCCAAAATCGAAACGTCACGTCGAACGGATCACGCGATACGTCAACGACATGTGTATACCGAATACAATTCGAGGGAAGACGGCTTAGGTCAAAATCTTCCCATGACGGTGCAAAGCGGTTGCCCCTCAGCGAATCCCAGTACTGATATATGTCTAAGCAATCGCTGTCTGTGATTTCCTGCAAAGAGACACGAACAGAGGAAACACTAACCGTTCCTAAGCCAACCTTACCCGGCTCGTCATCTGTCATTACACGGCTGGCCCCGTCCCATTGCGCGAGATTTTAGTATCTGACACACGGAAAGTATAAAGTATTAACGCATCCAACGATATATGGGCGAAAATTGCAAAATTCGCAGAGGTGCGCGACCGGGTAAACTGAAGAGCGAAGGCGCCTTATAATCAGGGCTAATCACTCTTCATCGTCTGTCGTATTTCTCAGAGAATGGGCTAGATTCAAATTGAGGATATTTCAGAAGCACACCAAAATTGGATTTCCCATGTCAAAATCACATCGTTTCTAGCATTCATCGTGCTTCCGTGTTGCTTCCGTGTTGCTTCCGGAGGCGTAACGGGTTCGTTGGAATAGTAGGGGGAGTAAATCATTGAAAATATGGCGCACCCGAGAGGATTCGAACCTCTGACCTCTGCCTTCGGAGTCCAATTAAGGACAATCTGAAGAAGCGGAGGGGGGTACAAAAACAATCACCAAACCCGCGGAAACCCTGGCTGTCAGGATCATCGACAGTATAGCACGAGTTTTTTGAAAAGCCCCTTTTTCTGTGACAACTGTGACAGGAGTGTGACAGGGGGGGCAAAAAATCCGGTCCAGTTCTGATCTGTTTATACGGCTCTCAAGCTTCGAGCACTCACCAGCGATTTTGTAAAAATTACTAGCACATTTGCATGCATTTCAGGTTCGTCGCTTAACCGCTTTAAAGCGGACATTTATCCGCTTATCCAAATTGGTCTGCCTTTAGCCATTAGCTGAACAATTTTTCTTGGACTTCACTTTTGTCGGATACTGATTTAGCCTTCGACATTAGGAATTTATGTATCCGGCGGTGACTATTGATATTACTGTATTTTATATACGGCTTGGCCTTCTTCGCCCTCGGACTAACGTTGTTGGTTCGCAATCCGCCCGTAATAATCTCTGATTACCGAAAAACACATTATTTCTTTGGCGCCTTTGCAATCGTCCATGCTGTTTCAGAATGGTTGATGATGGGTCATTTCATAGCCGGGGCATACGAAAACTGCCCGTATAAAACATCGGCTTTTTTTGTCGGTGGCTTATCTTTCTTAATGCTTATCCTCGCAGCGCGTGAAGCCGCCAATTTACTGTCCTCAAAGTGGAGCGCGGCAATCAGCTTAGCCGCAGTTACGTGCTCATTAATCTGGGTTGTCGTATTCGTTCTCGTCTTAGTAGCGAAAATTGATAGGCTTTACCTAGACCTCGTCGGTAGATGGTTGCTCGGAGGCCCGGCCGCTCTCCTGATCGGATATACTCTGTGGAGGGTGGGCAAGGGTAATGAGACTGAAGCCCTAAATTTCTCGAACGGAGCTGTGACGCCCAATAGCCCGCCGCTGACTGCATTGCGGGTGGGAGGGCTTCTACTGTCTGCGTATGGCGTTACAACCTTCTTTGGGGCAAGTATCGACGTTTTCCCGTTTTCAGTCATTAACGCTTCTGCGTTTACTGAGTTTTTTGGATTTGCGCCACCACTTTTAAGAACCTTTCTGACCACAGGAATGTTGATTTCTTTTTTCTTTTTTGTTTCGAGCTTTGCGGAAATTGAGAAAGCGCAAATGGAACGGACAATATCAGAGCGAACAAACGAGGTTATTAGAGTTAATCGTGACCTATCGGCCACTGTTAGAAGCCTCGAAGAGGCAAGCGCCGAAAGAACAGCTTTCATTGCATCATTAGATGAGAAAGAGGCCGCACTTCGAGAGAGCGAACGGAACTACAAAGCCATCGTAGAAGATCAAGAAGAAATGATAAGTCGGCATACGCCAGATGGCATTCGCACATTCGTAAACGACGCTTACTGTCGATTTCATGGAAAGCCAAGGGAAGTGCTCCTAGGTCAATCTGCTTACGAGGGAATGAACTCCGACGACTTGAAGAAATTGCAGGAAATATACAGCCGCATGACGCCAGACAATCCAACTGGTGTTTTCGAAATTTCCTTCTCTGCACCGGATGGCAGCCCTGCCTGGCAGAGTTGGACTAAGCGGGCAATCTATGATGATCAATCTAATGTAATCGAATACCAAGCTGTTGGTCGAGATATTACAAATCAAAAACTGGCTGAAGAGCAGCGAATGCAGGCGGCAGAAATTGCCAGTGAAGCAAATGCAGCAAAGTCTCGTTTCTTAGCGACAATTAGTCACGAGTTGAGAACTCCGCTTAATGCAATTATTGGGTTTTCGGAAATCGTTTCGAACGAACACTTCGGCCCCGCTTCTCCCAAGTACAACGGATACGTGAGGGATATAAACAAAAGTGGGAAATACTTGCTGTCACTGGTCAACGACCTTCTTGATGTCACGGCTATTGATGAGGGACGAAAAGACCTAGAATTGGAACCAACCGACCTCACTGTTTTGATTAAAGAAGCCGTGGCGATTGCGAAACAGAAGTCTGACGATAAACTTCAAACGCTTTACGTGAATCTTCCTGAACAAAGCGCTGAGGTCAACGTCGATCCCCGTGCCATAACACAGGTAATCTTAAATATTATCGGCAATGCTCAAAAGTATACGCCGCGCCATGGAGAAGTCTGTGTGCTTTTTAGCCAAACTGGGCAGATGTCTAAAATCACAATTGAGGATGATGGTAAGGGTATCCCTGAACAAGAGCTCAAGGGTGTTACAGAGCTTTTTGCTCGCGGCAAGAAAGACCCATTTCATACAGAGGAGGGTTGGGGTCTCGGATTGGCTATATCGAAGTCTTTGATTCAGATGCATGGTGGGGAATTAATGATTGATAGCGTCGTGGGCCAGGGTACGACCGTTACTATTCTAATTCCGGGCCAAGCTGCTCTCTAATGTTTGGTTGCCCCTCAATATGCCAGTTACGGGTCATCAACAGAGCTCGGCGTTCCTGCCTCATAATGTCCGCTTACAGATTATGAGCAGTCGCAATGCTACGGCCTCGAGCTGGTCTGCCTCAGCCAGGAGCAGCCATCCCGTTAAATTGGGAATTAATCGAACCGCGCTTCGACGGCTTCTGCGGGCCAACGGGCGGTTACTCGTGCGCCCCCGTCTGATAAATTTAGAAGTTCCATGCGCCCACCTCGCGCTTCAACGTACTTTTTGCAGATATAAAGGCCTAATCCGTGCGTCTTTTTTGAGGTGCTGGCTTTGAGCGCATCTCCTCCAACAAATCGCATGCCAAAGTTGTCGAGAACGAATTTATCTATTCCAGTGCCATTATCTTCGATTGCTAGAGTTACTTCACGGCCAACCACTCCCGCCCATGTAACCGTTATCCTCCCACCATTAGGTGTGTGTTTGAAGGCGTTTGCGATTAAATTATTCTGGATTTGATTGGCGACCCTAGGATCGCCTGTGATCAACCTTGGGGCGTCCGGTCCGCTAATAACTTCCAGAGAGATATTCTTTTCCTTAGAAATATAGGTAAAACTAGCGGCGACTTTTTTCGAATGCATAACCGGGTCATAGGTCTCTTTTTTCAGAACAACCCCCGTCGCCTCCATCTTGCTCAGGTCCAAAACATCATCCACGAGGGCGAGAAGCTGCTTTGCGCTCCCTACAACGATACCAGCATATTCTTTGTACGTTTTGTTCCCGATTGGGCCGAGGACTTCTCGGGCCATCATCTCTGAAAATCCGATCACAGAGTTGAGCGGGGTTCGTAGATCATGACTCATAGCAGCGAGGAAGTTTGTTTGGGTTGCTTGAGCCGCCACTAACTGATCGCGGGCGCTCTGCAGTTCTTCACGACGCTTGATTTGATCGGTAATATCAGTGCGGATACCCATATATCTGTTTGGTTTTCCATCATCACCAAAATACGGAACAATCGTTGTCTGCACCCAATAGTGTTGGCCATCTTTTCGGCTGTTTTTAATTTCACTGTCAACGCCGGAGTAAAAATCCACCACTGGCCGGAGTAAAAATCCACCACTGTG